>NZ_JFJZ01000006.1 GCF_002115825.1 Thalassospira sp. MCCC 1A01428
TAATGAGTCCTGAGCCTAGTTTTGTCTGTTCGTATGAGCAGCGTAAATGGGATTTGATGAATTAGCTCTTTTTTTAAGAGGCTGATTTTAAGGATGTATTATTTTTCTCCATTGCGGGCGCGGGCGAAGTTCCGCTCGCCTGATGTTTTTGTAAATTGTCCGAGTTTCTTCCTGTTGCCCGATCTACGTAGTTGCCGTAAAGTCCGGACCATGAACGAACAGATTATTTATCGGGTTCTTGGCAGCGATGAATGGGCGGAAGCCCTGTCGCATGGCGAGTATCTGGGCGCGCCACATGATGTGGCCGATGGCTTTATTCATTTTTCAACCCATGACACGCTGGCGGCGACGCTGGCGCTGCATTATGCCGGGCGGGATCATTTGAAACTGTTGCATGTGCCCGTGGCACCCATTGCGCAGAATATCAAATGGGAACCGGCGCGCGGCGGCACGCTGTTTCCGCATCTTTATGCGCGTTTGTCGGTGCAGGATGTTTTTCGGGTAGATGATGTGCGCCTTGATGAGAACGGCGTTCACATTTTGCCGGAAGATTTGCGTTAGGCGACTATCACATCTTTTTGAAGGTGGCGGAGTTAGGGTTTTTCTATTTTTTGATAGACCCGACCGCCGCCTTTTTTTGTGCCGGTATCGATAATGCCGGGAAATTTTCCGGCCCGAACGGCATTCATAAAAGCGTGGCCGCGTTTTACCTTGTCACCGATATAGAGGGTGTCCCAGTCCGGGCCGTAAATTTCGGGAAAGTGAAAATTTCCCGTCGGCAGTTGCTTGATCTGGTGACGCAGACGGATAATTTCTTCGTCGGTCATCGTGGTCCCGGCCCGGTTTCAGGTTGGAAAATATCAATATTTTACCTGAACAACGCTAACAGTTTTATGGCATCGGCAACAGGGCGGAAAAACCGGCCCTGTTGCCGTGATAGTCAGATATTTGGGCCGGGGTTAAACCAGTTCGCCCAGGGAATTGGGGGTGAAGGTTGAAATTTCATCCCATTTCTCGGTGCGGATTTTGGAGGCCCAATGCGGGTCGCTTAGCAGGGCACGGCCAACTGCGATCAGGTCAAATTCATCACGTTCCATGCGGGTTAGCAGTTTTTCAATGCCCGCATTGCTGACCGCTTCACCGGAAAACGAACCGATGAAATCGCCCGAAAGGCCAACAGACCCAACGCTGATGGTGGCGGCACCGGTAATTTTTTTGGCCCAACCGGCAAAGTTAAGGCCGTTTTCGCCATCAATTTCGGGGAATTCCGGTTCCCAGAAACGGCGCTGAGAGCAATGGAAAATATCGACACCGGCATCGGCCATTGGTGCCAGCCAGCTTTCCATTTCAGCCGGGCTGGTGGCAAGACGAGCGGTGTAATCCTGCTGCTTCCATTGTGACAGACGGATGATGATCGGGAAGTCGGGGCCAACGGCCTTGCGCACGGCGGCAACGGTTTCAACGGCAAAGCGGGATCGTTCGGCAATGGTTTTGCCGCCGTATTTGTCAGCCCGGTGGTTGGTGCCATCCCAGAAGAACTGGTCAATCAGATAGCCATGTGCGCCATGAATTTCGGCAACGTCAAAACCCAGGTGTTTGGCATCGGCGGCGGCTTTGGCAAAGGCGGCGATGGTGTCGGCAATGTCTTCGTCGCTCATGGCATTGCCACGGGGTTTATCCGGGGCTTCAAGGCCGGATGGGCTTTCAACCGGGACATCGGGCAGCCAGTCGCTCAGGAAGCTGGTGACAGACCCTGTATGCCAGATTTGCGGACCCATTTTGCCTCCGGCCTCGTGGACGGCATCGATGACGCCTTTCCAGCCGGCAAGGGCAGCATCGCCGTGAAAAAAGGGAATGTTGCCTTCATTGCGTGATGCCGGGCGGTCAATCACGGTGCCTTCGGACAGGATCAGGCCAACGTCACCTTGCGCGCGGCGTTTGTAATAGGCGGCATTTGCCTCGCCAGGAATGCCTGCCGGTGCCTTGGAACGGGTCATGGGGGCCATGACAATGCGGTTGGCAAGCTCCAGAGATTTGATTTTGAAGGGTTTGAAGAGAACGTCGCTGGAAGTCATCGGTTTTCCTTTGAAAAAGTGAATTGCTGTTTAGATATAAAAAATATACTTACTGTCAATCAGGCACCTAAACACAACCAGGTATATTCGAGGAAACCATATGGACGATTATAATGGAATGTGTAACCCGCAGCGCTTCCATGTTGACTGCCCCAGCCGGAAGCTGTTTGACCAGATCGCGGACAAATGGTCGATGATGGTTCTGACTGTTCTGGATGGTGGCCCGATGCGCTTTAATGCCATTCGTCGCCAGCTTGAAGGAATTACACAAAAGGCCCTGACCCAGACTTTGCGCCGCCTGGAGCGCAACGGGCTGGTGGAACGACAAGTGATCGCCAGTTCGCCGGTGGCCGTCCAGTATGAAGTGACAACACTTGGTCGCCAGTTAAAGGAGCCGTTCAAGGCGCTGTATAAATGGACCATTGATAACATGGACACAGTGGAACAGGCCCGTGCCGCCTATGACGCGCGAATTGAAAAGGAAGCGCGCGTTTCGCAAGGTTGAGCCGTGTTGCAGGCAGGAAGATAAGGATAATGGCGAGACATGACTTGCCCCGGCGTGTTCGCCCGCGTAAGAAAAGGGACAAGGACAAACAGATGGATGGAGCCTGACGGGTGGGGTGGTATAAAACTTTTGTTTTACCGGTGGTGCGCTGGATTGATCCGGAATGCGCGCATGGTATGGCCCTGTGGGCGTTAAAGCATAATCTGGTGCCAAAACCGGATGGTGCGCGCGATGCTACCCCTGTCCTGGAATGCGAGGTTTTCGGGCGCAAATTTGCCAATCCGATTGGTCTTGCCGCAGGATTTGATAAAAATGCCGAAGTTCCCAACGCGATGCTTGATCAGGGTTTCGGGTTTGTCGAAATCGGTTCTGTCACGCCGGAACCCCAGTCGGGTAACCGCAAACCCCGTTTGATCCGTTTGTATTCCGACCGTGCCGTTATTAACCGGATGGGGTTTAATAATGACGGGTCGGCAGTGGTGGCGACGCGCCTGCGCAAACGCGCGCGGCGGGGCATTTTGGGGGCCAATCTGGGCAAAAACAAATATGCCGCCGATGCCGTCGATGATTATGCCAAGGGTGTTCGGGCATTGGGCCGGTATGCCGATTACCTGGTGGTGAATGTATCGTCACCCAATACGCCGGGCCTGCGAGCGTTGCAGGGGCGTGAACCGCTGGCGGCGTTATTGTCTGCCGTGCTGGTGGCGCGAGACGAGGCGGCACCGGGGGTGCCGGTTTTGTTGAAAGTGGCCCCGGACCTGACCGAGGATGACAAGGCAGATATTGCTGCTGTTGTGCTGGATTTGAAAATTGACGGCATGATTGTTTCAAATACCACGATTGATCGCCCGGTCGGCCTTAACAGCTATGAGCAGGGCGAAGCGGGCGGGTTGTCCGGCCCGCCATTGATGGCGCCATCGACCAAGGTGCTTGCCGATTTTTACCTGCTGACCAAGGGCCAGGTGCCCTTGATCGGCGTTGGCGGGGTGACATCGGGCAAGGATGCCTATGAAAAAATCCTGAATGGTGCATCATTGGTGCAGCTTTATTCAGCACTGGTTTATCACGGGCCGGGGCTGGCGCAGGAAATTAAGGAAGACCTTGAAAAGCGATTGCGACAGGATGGATTTGCATCGGTTGGGGATGCTGTTGGGGCCGCTTTCCCGGAAATCAGCGGCAAACATGCCGCGATTGACGAGGTTGTGAAGGCAACAGGCATTTCCTCGGATATCGAGGCAGGGCAGAACCCGGATGTAACCCCGGATATAACCCCAGATGCGTCCCCGGTGGTGAAACCCGATGTCGGGGAAAAAGCACCAAACACGCCCAAACAGGATTAATCTGTTTTAGCTTCCCTGATTTTGACGCGGGCATTTTTCGGCCCGTCTGATGTTTGTTCCATGCAGGAGAACCCGATGCCGCAAACCCCGTATCACATGATCAATGGCTTGTCCGAGGTGATCGGCAATTATGATGCCGTTATTCTGGATTTGTGGGGGGTGGTGCATGATGGTGTTACGCCTTATCCCAGCTCAATTGCGGCGATGACGGCGTTAAAAGAGGCCGGTATTCCGGTTGCGTTGTTGTCCAATGCGCCGCGCCGTTCCAGTGTGGTGATTGCACGTATGGAAGATATGGGCATTGACCGCGCGCTTTATGGCCCTGCGGTGGCATCGGGGGAAATTGCCTATCATCAGCTGCGCGACCGGCATGATGAATGGTATGGCAAGCTGGGGCGCAAGGTGTTTCGGGTGGGGCCGGTGCGCGATCATTCAATGTTCGAGGAACAGGACGTTGAAGTTGTTGAAACCCTTGAAGATGCTGACTGGATACTGGTTACCGGACCCGATGACGACCATGATGCGGTTTCGAATTATGAAGATATGTTGCATTTGGCACTGTCACGGGAATTGCCCATGTTGTGCCCGAACCCGGACCGTGAAGTGATACGCGGCGGGGAACGCATTATTTGCGCAGGTGCCATTGCCGGGCGCTATGAAGAACTGGGGGGCAATGTGCGCTGGGAAGGCAAACCCCTTGCCAGTGCCTATGATTTTTGCCTGCAGGCGTTTGATATGGGGCCGGATGCACGGTTGCTGGTGGTGGGGGATTCCCTGTCAACCGATGTTGCCGGGTCTAATGCAGCGGGGCTTGATATTGCTTTTGTCACCGGTGGGATCCATGCCGAGGAACTTGATGCCCCACGGGGTACTTTGCCCGAAAAGGCACGGCTGGACCAGTTACTTGAAGTGACCGGTCGCCATGTAACCTATGCCATGGGCGATTTTTGCTGGTAGGACATATTGGTTCTGGTGTGAAACACGAACGCCGCCCGGTTTTTCGGGCGGCGTTCGTTGTTTTTGCCAAAGGCTTATGAGGATCAGATGGCAGCCGCGCGGTTTGCATCGATATAAATTTCGCGCAGGCGCTTGGCGATGGGGCCAGGTTTGCCATCGGTAATGGCGACGCCGTCGATCTCGACCACCGGATACACAAAGGATGATGCCGAGGTGATGAAGGCTTCTTTTGCCTTTTGGGCTTCGGCGATGGTAAAGGCGCGTTCTTCGACTTTCAGGTCAAGTTCGGCGGCACATTGCAAAATGGCCTTGCGGGTGATGCCATGCAGAATGTCGTTGGACAATTCACGTGTGATGATGGTGTTGTTTTCATCCACGATATAGGCATTGTTCGACGAGCCTTCGGTTACTTTGCCATCCAGCACCAGCCAGGCATCATCGGCGCCTTTTTTGGCCGCTTCGTTTTTAACCAGCGACGAATAAAGCAGCTGAACGGTTTTAATATCGCACCGGCGCCAGCGCTGGTCGGGGAAGCTGGCGATTTTCAGGCCGCGTTCGGCAGCGGCACTTTTGATGAGCGATTTGGCCTGGGTAAACAGAACAAGGCCCGGTTTGACGTCGTCTGACGGGAACATGAAATCGCGATCTGCGGCAGCACCGCGCGAAACCTGCAAATAAATCAGGCCTTCGGTGATGTCGTTTTTGCTGATCAGGTCGCGGTGGATGGCCAGCAGGGCATCGCTATCGACGGTAAAGTTAATACCGAGTTCTTTTAACGAGCGTTCAAGGCGGGTCATGTGGCCGTGAAAATCGATCAGCTTGCCGTCGAGAACCGATGTTACCTCGTAAACGGCATCGGCGAATAGAAAGGCGCGATCAAAGATTGAAACGGTTGCTTCATTTTCCGGCACATACTGGCCGTTGACATAAACAGTACGCATTTGATTTTCCTGATGGTTCAGATCGGCTGCCGATCCCGTAAAGCAATATGGGCGCTTCCAAACATAATGTGCCTGCCAATTCTGGTTAAATGCAGGCATTACAACGCTGTTAACCAGATAGCACAGCTTTGCTGTCCTTGTCGCTGTGCGCTTTTTTTATTGCGCCAAAAAGGTGAAATGTTGTTTGGTTGGGCTAAAAGGCAGGTATAATTGCGCACCAGGAAGCAAGGTTTCCCCAATTTTTCGTATAAAATTGCAAGATTGGCAAGGGCCATGGAATCGTTGCCGAAAATGGGCAAGGTTTTGCGTTAATTGGTCATGACCAGACCATATTTATTGACCAGCCGGGCATATGTGCCGTTCATTTTAACCGTTGCCAGGGCTGTGTTAAAACGGGTCAGCAAGGTTGCGGTATCGGGATAGTTTTTTGACGTCATAAGAAACAGGCCTTCACCGGCCACCAGCGGTTTTTTCAGGGTATAGAATTTCGCGACTTCTTCGGGGGGGAACAGCTGTTCAATAATATACCAGCCAACAGTGGTGGCCGTTGAAAACAGGTCAATACGGCCGATTTTCAAGCGTTTGAAGTTTTGTTCCTCGGACAGGGCATATTGAACATCCAGCCCGGCTTTTTCGAACCATGGTTCATAATAATAGCCCTGAATTCCGCCAATTTTATAAGGAAGAAGATCGGTCAGTTTTTCAAACGGAATGTCGGGTTTGCTGCCGTCTTTGCGATAGGCAAAAAAATGTGAATCTGCGACATAGACCGGATCGGAAAACAGAAATGATTGTTCGCGTGTCGCAGTTTTGCGGTAGGGAAGGGTGGCCCATATATTGGCATTGGCGACTTCCTGCTCGCCCCGTTTCCAGGGGAAATATTGAAAATCAAAATGCACACCCATTTCTTTGCCAATTTCGGCAAACAGTTCGGGAATAAAACTGTTTTTTGCATCGGGCAGGATATAGGGCGGATATTCATTGGTGGCGATGACCAGCGATGGCATGGCCCGCACGGACGTTGTCGAGAGGATCAGCAAGGCTGAAAAAAGCTTGATTTTGCCCAGCAGATTCATGGTGGTATTTCCCCGGTGTCGTCCAATAGAAGCAAGACAGCAAACAGGTGATCTGTTTGTATTTGCTATATATGGGAATGATCCAGACAGATTTTAGCCCCTTATGCATGTTCCAAAAAAGTTAAAGGCCGCAGCATTCATGCTGGCGGCCTTTAACGAAAACATGTCGATAAATTGACATGGGACCGGGCAGATCAGGCCGGTTGGCTTGAATGCGGTTCGCTTGCCGGGGGCAGGCGCAGTTCGCTTTCGCTGTCAAAAAGGTGGGTTTTATCCATGTTAAAGGCGATTTGAACGGTGCTGTCGATGGCAAGGTCGGGCCGGGCAAGGGTGAAGATTTTAACCGGTTTGCCCGCCAGGGTTACATGAACCAGTGTTGACAGCCCCATGGGTTCGATCAGGTCCACATTGGCGGTAACCGATGGCACACTGCCGTTTTCAACAATGTCGATATGTTCTGGCCGCGCACCAAGGGTAACTTTTTGGCCGTTGCTGGCATTGGGGGTTGCCAGCACCGGGATAACGGTACCGTCATCAAGTGTCATGGCGGCTGTGTTACCGGTTGCCTGATACGTACCCGTCAGGAAATTCATTGCCGGTGAGCCAATAAAGGAGGCAACAAAGATGTTTGCCGGGCGGTCATAAATTTCAAGCGGCGTTCCCACCTGCTGGACAATACCGTCATACATGGCAACAATGCGGTCTGCCATGGTCATGGCTTCGATCTGGTCATGGGTGACATAAACCGATGTTGCGCCAAGGCGACGGTGCAGTTTGCGAATTTCCGTACGCATTTGTTCGCGCAGCCGGGCATCGAGGTTTGACAGCGGTTCGTCAAACAGGAATGCCTGGGGCTGGCGCACAATGGCCCGGCCCATGGCAACCCGCTGGCGCTGCCCGCCCGAAAGGGCCTTGGGGCGGCGTTGCAACAGGGCATTGAGGCCCAGAATACCGGCAACATTATCAATCGCGGCACTGACTTTTTCCTTGGCGGTTTTGCGAAGCGTCAGCGCGTAGCTCATGTTTTCGGCAACGGTCATATGCGGGTAAAGGGCATAGGACTGAAACACCATGGCGATATCGCGGTCTTTGGGTTGCAAATCGTTTACAACATTGCCCCCGATGGCGATATCGCCTGATGTGATTTCCTCAAGCCCGGCAATCATGCGCAACAGCGTCGATTTGCCACAGCCCGACGGGCCAACCAGCACGATAAATTCCCCGTCCTGAATATCAAGATTGATGCCGTGCAGAACATCGACGGCGCCATAGCTTTTGCGGGCATTGGTAATTTCAATTGAAGCCATTTTGTCCTCGTTTATCCTTTAACGGCACCAGCCGTCAGCCCCTGAACCAGATAACGCTGGATCAGCAGGAAGAAGGCACAGGCAGGGATCAGGGCCAGCACACCGGCGGCCATCATTTGTCCGAAATCGACACCGAATTTTGAAACAAAACTCAGCAAGCCAACTGGGAAGGTAGAGGCCGATTCACTGCTGACCAGCATCAGGGCGAATAACAGTTCCGACCATGCCGCGGTAAAGACAAAGCCAAGGGTGGCGGCAATGCCAGGCAGGGTGAGGGGCAGGATGATGCGGCGGAAGGCCTCAAACCGGGTGTTACCGTCAATCATGGCGGCTTCTTCCAGATCCTTGGGGATGCCATCAAAGAAGGATTGCATCAGGAAGGTGGCGAAGGGCACGTTAAAGGCGGTGTAAACAATGATCAGCCCGGTCAGGCTGTCGGTCAGGCCCAGCGGGGCCAGAATGCGGAAAATTGGCGCAATCAGCATCACCAGCGGAAACATCTGCGTGATCAGCATCAGGGCGACGATGATGATTTTGCCGTTAAAGCGAAAACGCGAAAACGCATAGCCCGTGATAGCGGCAATGATGCAGGTAAACAGGGCGGTGCAGCCCGAAACAATCACTGAATTCATGAAGTAATGGGGGAAATGGCTTTGCGTCAGGACAAAGGTGTAATTGTCCCACGTTGTGCGTGACGGCCACATCCGCACACCTTCGGTATAGAGAATGTCGTTGGGGGTCACCGAAACCTTAAGCAGCCAGTAAAGCGGAAACAGCGCAAAGGCAACGAAAGCCGCGATCATAAGATAATGCGCGCCCCAATAGATCGTTTTGCGAAGCGGAAATTTTCCGGGCGTTGACATGTCCGAATTCCTTTGGGGTTAACTGTCGGCGTGGGTCATGGCGCGACGCAGCGCAATAACGCCCAGCGCATATGCCAGCAACAAAACAAGCAACACAGCCGCAATGGCCGAGGCGTAACCAAAATCAAGGCGGCGGAAAGCCTGGGTGAAGATGTAGCTGGCGACGATCTGGGTTGAGTCAGCCGGGCCACCTTTGGTCATCACCACAATTAAATCGGCGAAATTGGCGATCCAGATGGTGCGCAACATCAATGTGATGGCAATGGTCGGTGCCAAAAACGGTATGGTGATGCTGACAAATTGCTGGCGCGTTGTGGCACCGTCAATGGATGCGGCTTCGTATAATTCACCGGGAATGGATTGCAGGGCCGCCAGCAGGGTGATGGCAAAAAACGGAATACCGAACCAGATATTGGCAATGATCGGCCCCCACATTGCCAGATCGGGATCCGACAAAATGTTAAAAGGCGTATCCATAATGCCAAGGCTGGTAAGCCAGTGGGGCAGCGGACCCACAACGGGGTTAAACATCCATGCCCAATTAAGCCCGGACAGAAAGGTTGGCACGGCCCAGGGCAAAAACACCAGCGCCTGAACCAGCCTGCGGCCTGCAAACTGGCGATTAAGCAGCAATGCCAGAACCAGCCCCAGTGTAAACTGAAACGCCAGCGAGCCAAAGGTCCACCAGGCGGTATTGATCAGCGCGCCGAGAAACGCGCTGTCATGCATAAGGGCCTGAAAATGAGCCAGACCAACAAAACCGCCGCTAAACGGGTTCAGAATACGAATATCGCGAAAGGCATAGCTTAAGCCCAGAATAAGGGGCATCAGCATAACCGCGATGATAAGCACCACGGCGGGCGAAACATAATAATAGGGTTCAAGTATGCCGGAAAGCCTGCGGGAAAATACGCCCCGCCTTGCGGCGGGACGTTTTCCGACATCAGTCATGTTGGTCACGGGTTTGTCGCCATCCATTTCTGCTGGGCCGGGGTCAGGTAATCGGCCCACTGTTTGCCCAGTTCTTCGGGGGTGATGCGGCCCAGAAGGGCTTCCTGGCTGGTGCGGATCACCAGGGAATCTTTAAAGAACGCAAATTCTTCAAGATGGGTGGGCATCACGGTCGGATGGACATCGGGGTCCGAAAGTTCGGCAAACCAGCCTTTGAACTGGTCGGATGCAAAGAACGGATCGGATTCAGCCCCTTTGTAAATCGGCAACGCGCCAATGCGCTTGTTCCAGGTCAGGTTGGAATCCTTGCTTTCCAGATGCGAAATCAGTTTCCAGGCTTCGTCTTTATGCTCGCTGGATTTGAACATCGACCAACCGGCATAGCCAATGGTCGGGAATGCCTTGCCAGACGGGCCTTTGGGCATGGTGGTAATGCCGAAATCCTCGGCTTTCATGCGGCTGGAAATGGCGATCAGGGCGTCGGGGTCCTGGTCAAGCATGGCGCAGGTACCCGAATAGAACCCGGCGACAATTTCGTTAAAGCCCCAGTTCAGGCTGTCTTTCGGTGCCAGACCGTCTTTGTAAAGGTCGGTCAGGTATTTAAGACCCTTAACCCAGCCATCGGAATCAAAGGTGCTTTCGCCGTCCTTGGTGAAAAATTCGTTCGAGCCGGCCGCTGCCGCACCAAACATCACCCAGCCGTTCAGGCCACCGGGGCCACCGCGCAGGCAATAGCCCGATTTGCCCGGCAAGGCTGAAACCTTTTTGGCGGCTTCGCGGAAATCTTCCAGTGTTTTGGGAACTTCGGTAACACCAGCTTCCTTGAACAGCTTTTTGTTATAGAACATGGCACGCAGATAGAAGCCGTAAGGCAGCATATAGGCTTCGTTGCCAGCCGAGCGGGCAAATTCAAGCGCGCGTGAATTCAGGTTTTCGGTGGCATCCCAGCCCTTAAGGTAAGGTTCCAGGCTTTCAAGTGCGCCGTTATTGGCATAAAGCGTTAGCCAGGTATCGGGCATTTCGACGACATCGGGCGTTTGACCGGCCGAAACCATGGTGGCGAATTTTTCAAATGCCTGTCCCCAGGGCAGTGAAGTGATCTCCACATTCACGCCGGGATTGGCATCTTCATATTCCTTGACCAGCGTTTTAAGGGTTTCGGTGCGGTCCGGGCTGGTGATGACTTCGACCAGCTTCAAGGTGGTATCGGCGTAGGCATTGCTGGCCAGCGCAAGCGAAGCTGCACCTGCCAGAATTGTTGTCTTCCAGTTCATGTGAAGTCCCCTGTTAATGGACGTTTTGTTATTTAAAGGGCGGCATCGATGGCAGCAGACAGATCCGACCAAAGGTCTTCTGCATCCTCAAGGCCGATATGCAGGCGAACCAGGTTTTCAGGCACGCCAAAGCGCAGTGCCGAATTTGGCCCGCCGACCTGTGCCCGCGAAACCAGTGCAGGCACAACCAGGCTTTCATGCCCGCCCCAACTGACCCCGATTTTGAAAATGCCCAGGGCATCGCAAAAATTCGGGATGTTGACACGGGGTGAAAATTCAAACGAAAACAGTCCCGATGCGCCGGTTAAGCCGTCGGGCAGATTGCGGCCCAATGTCGGGTGATGAACGGCAACGACCTCGGGGTGGTCGGCAAGTTTTTGGGCAATGGCAAGGCCCGAGCGCTGATGTTCGCGCATGCGGGCAGGAAGCGTGCGCAACCCGCGCAACAAAAGCCAGGCATCAAAAGCCGAAAGTTTACTGCCCAGATAAGGCAAAATCTGCCCGCGCAAACGACCGATAAATTCGTTGTTCGATGCCACAACCCCGGCGACCACATCACTATGTCCGCCAAGATATTTTGATGCCGAATGAATAACAACATCGCAGCCCAGCTTTGCCGGTTGCTGAAATACCGGCGAAGCCCAGCTGTTATCAATCATGGAAATCGCACTGTGTTTGCGGGCGATTTCGCATAGTTTGGCGATATCGTGAACATGGAATGTCCAGGATGTCGGGCTTTCAAGGTAAAGCAGCTTTGCGCCGGGCAGGGCCTTGTCCACGGCGTCGGGATCGCGGCCATCAACATAATCGACCGTAACGTTAAGGTCCTTGAGCATCATTTCAAAGAAACGATAGGCATCAGGGTAGATATGCTCGACCGCGACAATACGGTCGCCGGGTTTTACCACCGAGAGAACCGATGCCGAAATGGCGGCCATGCCACTGCCAAAACCAAGGGCGTCTTCGGTTTTTTCCAGTTTGGCGATTTTTTCTTCAAAGGCGCGGACCGTCGGGTTCAGGCCGCGACTGTAAACGGGGCGGACTTTTTTACCGGCATAGGTATCGGCCATGTCGGTGAAGGATTCAAAAACAAACAGCGAGTTTTGAAAAATCGGCGGCACAACCGCATTGCCAAAATGGGTTTGATCATAGGCAACGACAGTTGACGGGGAAGACGTAACGACGGGGGGCTTATTGGTGTTCATTGGACATTCTCACGATGTCGTTTTCAACGACTTCCAGGATGGCGAGGGTATGCTGCCGGGCGCTTTCGGGGTCGCGCCGTTCGATGGCGTCAAACAGCATGCGGTGAAATTCAAACGAATCCCGGGCAAAATCGGGGCGATTAAACGGGATGGAAAAGAACGATTCAAAAGCTTCGCGCATTTGACCCAGCAATTGTTCAAACAGCGGGTTTCCTGCGGCCTTATAGATTGACAGGTGAAACACAAGGTCGGCCTGGCCGGCCGTGCCTTCGCGTAAATGTTCGGCCTCCATTGCGTCTAGGGCTGTGCGCATTTCCTCGATATCTTCGGGGGATGCACGTTTGGCGGCCAAAACGCTGGCCTCGCATTCCAGCCCACGGCGAACTTCGAGCGTTTGCAGCAGGCCGTCGCGCTGGGTGGCAATGGAAAGCGGCATGTAAACGGTTTGTTCCGTGACCGATCGTTTCAGATAGGTGCCGGACCCACGGCGAATTTCAACAATGCCCAGGGCCTGCATATGGCCAATAGCCTCGCGGATGCTGGATCGGCCAACCTGAAGGCCCGCCATTAATTCGCGTTCCGGCGGCAGACGGTCGCCGGGTTTCAAGTTGGTTTGAACGATAAAGCCGGTCAGCGCTTCCAAAATTGCATCGCGGCGTCCCGATGATGCAATGGGCGTAAAGCCGGTTGCCGTTATGTCTGCCACACTTTGATCCCTGATTTGTCGGTTATGCATCCTTGTCGGGCATATCTGGTATGCCGTCGGACATCAGACGTCAGACCAATTTGAGCAATGGGAAAGAGCGTGTCAAGATTAATGAAAGTTCACGACTGTTTTTTAATGATTTGCGAAAGAAAATTACAAGATGGCATGTGACAGGTGTGTATGGGGTTGCCGTGGATTTGGTGAGAAATATCACGGCAACAGCCCCTGAAAAGCGTTTCGCACCCGGGGTTGGCCTTGCTGCGTGCGGGCAGGCAGAGAGGGGCGCATGCGCCGGGATCGAGGTGGATTCGCACCCGCGCATGGCAAGCGTTTGGTGCGACGATGGGCGATGCCCCCGCCACGGGGCGTGGTTTTCTTGCGGGTTGTGCGCAATATAAAAGCCTGCCCCCGGCTGTTGCGAATGGGAGCAGGCTTTGAGAAAGGTTGCAGGCTAATCTGGTAAAAGCAGCTGAAATGCTAGCTGCCCGGCCGCGACATTACGGTAACGCCGTTTACCGTGATGCGGCCATCGGTCAGCAATTGCAGCTTATATTTGCTTGTGCCCTGGTTGCCGGGTTTGCCTGCTGCCAGGCCGTCGACGGCGGGCGGGAAAAGTGCGCCAAGGATGGTGGGACTTTTCGGGGTTCCCAAAAGATATTCCAGCTGGTCGCGTCCGATCAGGTCAAGGTCCAGTAACCCCTTAAAGCCATAGGCGGCCTTTTCCTGTGGTATGAACTGGCCTGTTCCGGCAGCTTCAAGGTTGCGGCTTTCGACATACAGGTTTTCAACATCAATCGGTTTGCCGGTTTTCAGGGCTTCGTGCCACAGGGCATTGGCAATGTTGTTGCGCACCAGTGCCGGGCGCATTCCTGACAGAAGGTCGGTTAAGCCCTGTTGCAATATCGGGCGGGCCTTTGTCCATTGAATGCCGGTGGCGTGGCCCGACAGGCGCACCGTGCGCGGCTGAAACAGGCCGGGCACCCACATGCCGTCATGGGTATAGTCAAGGCGGGTGGTGCCGTCATTATCGGGATACAGCGATAGTTCGGCTGATTTCATCGCCCCCATTTTTTCGCGGTTGGGGCCTGTCCATTCTGCGTCGCGCCAGGCAAGGTCAACCTTGCGCGGCAGCCACGAAATTTTCAGATCGCTGAGCAACCAGTGCTGGCGCGAAACCGGTTCGTCGGCGCCAAGGAAATTGGCAAGGCCGGTAAAACCCTCCGGGCTTTGCGTTTGTGTGTTCCAGGTCACTGTGCCACGCGCATTATGCATGGTCAGGTTCCGCTGATTAATGGTTTCCTGTGCGCTGATGCGGGCCTGTTCAGGCAGATTGAAATCGATGTTGACATAACGGGGGGTGTTTTTGTCGTCATTAACGTTGATCGCGACATTGTTTATTACAAGGTCGCGGTCACCTTCGTATCCGCCCAGGGGCACATGAACATTATCGTAACGAAAACGGGCAATGCCGTTGTCGCTGGTGGCAGATGTTTCAGTTGCCGTAACATCATGTTGCGCCATGATTTTTTGCAAAATCTGGCGGGCCTTGGCAACATCCATGGCCGAGGCGATACCGGGCATGGCAAGCATCGCGGCAGTCAGGCACAAAAAGGCCGTTAACCGGGGTGTTTTGCTGCCGGGTCGAAATCGAAAAACGGCCTTGTTCATGTATATCGTCTCGCTGGTCGTGAAGGAACGAATGCGAAGATATTGCAGGATTTTGGTAAAGATGGGGCAGTCCCGCTTTTGGGGCGTGTCACGATGTTGTGAAAACTCGTATGTTATTATTTCTGGCGCGCCGGTTTTTTAAACAGAATGATGGCGTTTGGCGACATAAAGGCATGCTGGCATAGCCCATAAATCGGAATGTCGCGTTTTGATGTGCAACAGGACGGGCATACACGACCGATTTTGCCCGACAGGACGCGCGGACGACGCATGTATGACACCTTGCGCGAAAGACTGGTGACGATGGCCTATTTTGGCGGCGACGCGTTATTTTTTGGCCCGCGCGCGCGGGCATAAAAGATGGCAAGCTGTTATTAAATGATGTGTCGGCGGGTTTTGGGAAAGAAATACAGGCGCGCGGCATTTCAGTGCGCAGGTGCCCCTTGCGTATCAGGTTGCATATCGGGGCTTTACGGGATGAGCATGAGTTTGAAAAGCGGGCAGGGGGCCGGGGATGACAGATAATTGTAATTTAATTTTGCGTTGCAATATATGCGGGTGTGCTAGACTTTTTTTGATGTCGAATTGCGCAGGGATGCCTTTGCCTGTTTTACTTCGGATGGGGGGAAATGCCGTTGAACAGCAAGTCAACCAGCTGGTTGGCGGCTTTGACGATTTCGTCTTGTGACGGGATGTATGGTGGAACCCGTTCAATGACAGTATCGCGCCATTGTCCCTGAATCATGGACAGGAACATTTTGGCGGTAAATTCAGGGTCGGGAACGTGCAATGTACCTATGTTATTGTGGTGGCGAAAAAAGGAAACAATACCTTCCGTAACCAGTTTGGGGCCGCTTTCCATAAAGGCTTCGCGGATGCCGGGGAACTGATCCATCTCTTGCTGAAGAAAGCTCATGAGGCGGATGGATTCCTCGTCCAGACATTTGGTGGTCATGATGATTGTGAAATTCAGCAGCGCGTCGCGCGGGGGGGCGTCTAAAACAAGGGATGTTTGCAGGATTTCGGAAAATTCCTGACACTTTTCGGTCACCACCGATGCGATAAGACCATCTTTGCCACCAAACGCTTCGTACAGGGTGGTGCGGGAACCACCGGAACGCGAGATAACATCGTTTAACGTGACAGCAGCAAAACCTTTGGTCGACAGGATTTCCCATGTGGCATCCATCATGGCCCGACGCCGGGCTTCTCCACGGGAATTCTGTTTTGAAACTGGTTGTAGACTGTCGCTCATGATTTTAACGGGCCTTATCTTTTTGGGGCTTGCTTCGGCACTGCACAATATGTACTGTACAGTACAGTATTATTTAAAGCAATGGCAATGCTGATTCAACGGCTTTGCATTTCGGGACTGGAAGGAAGAAAATTTTGTCGGTTCGTTCTTGTCTAAAAGCTGCCTGTCTGGCGGCAATGGTGATTTCTGTTGCTGCATGCGACGAACAAAAGGGCGGTGGCGATGCTGCGGCCCAGCAGGCACCTGCAACCCAGGTAAATTTTGTCGAGGTGCAACCTCAGACAATTGACCTGGTTGCGGAATTGCCGGGCCGTACCGTGGCATCACGCAAGGCAGATGTGCGCCCGCAGGTGGACGGTATCATCAAGGAACGTAATTTCACAGAAGGTGCGACCGTGAAGGCGGGGCAGCAACTTTATCAGATTGACCAAAGTGTTTATCTGGCCAATCTGGATGCGGCAAAGGCTGAACTGGCGCGTGCGCAGGCAACGCTGGACCAGGCAACCAAAACCCGCGCGCGTTATGACAAGCTGATCAAGACCCAGGCGGTTAGTGAACAGGCCCGTGATGATGCGGTTGCCGCAGAAGCACAAGGCAAGGCCAGTGTTGCATCGGCCCGTGCCCAGATTGATCAGGCGCGCATTAACCTGGAATACACCACCGTAACAGCCCCGATCCCCGGCAAGATCGGCGCATCGACGGTCACCGAAGGGGCGCTGGTAACGGCAAACCAGGAGATGGCGCTGGCAACGATTACCCAGCTTGACCCGATTTATGTCGATGTCACCCAGGCGGGTGGTCGTCTGATGCGGATCAATCAGGGGATTGCATCGGGCCGGATCAAAAGCACGGCGGGCGACGATGGCGTTGATGTTCGCCTTGTTCTGGATTCAACCGGTGACAAATATGCCCATGTCGGCAAATTGCAGTTTTCGGATGTGACAGTGAATGAAACCACTGGCACCGTGCGTTTGCGGGCTGTTTTCGATAACCCGGAACAGATTTTGCTGCCCGGTATGTTTGTTCGGGCCTTTGTTGGCCAGGGTGAACTCGAAGATGCCTATCTGGTGCCGCAGCGTGCAGTCATGCGTCGCCCGGACGGATCGGCCTATGTCTTCACCATCAAGTCCGACAATACCGTCGAAGCCAGGGCACTGACGATTGAGCAGTCCAAGGGCGATGACTGGGTTGTGACAAAGGGACTGAACCCCGGAGACCACATCATTGTCGATGGCTTGCAGCGCGTTGGCCCCGGCGCACCGGTAACACCGGTTGCGGCAAAGGGCGACGATGCACAGCCGGCATCCCGGTAAGGATAGTATCTGATGGCAAAGTTTTTCATTGATCGCCCGGTATTTGCCTGGGTGATTGCCCTTGTAATCATGTTGGCGGGGGGGCTGTCGATTCTGCAATTGCCGATCGAACAGTACCCGTCCATTGCGCCGCCTTCGGTGAAGATATCGGCAACTTATCCTGGGGCATCGGCACAAACTGTTGAAAATACGGTCACCCAGGTGATCGAACAGCAGATGAACGGCCTTGATAATCTGCGTTATATGTCCTCGACCAGTGATTCAACCGGTCGTGCGCAGATTACCCTGACTTTTAACTCCGAAGCTGACCCGGATATTGCCCAGGTTCAGGTGCAAAACAAATTGCAGGCGGCAATGTCTGTTTTGCCAAGCCAGGTGCAGCAACAGGGCATTAATGTTACCAAATCCAGCGGGTCGTTCCTGATGGTGGTGGGGTTTGTGTCCTCCGATGGTAAAATTGGTGCCTATGACCTGGCCGATTTCGTTTCCAACACCATCAAAGACCCGATTTCGCGTGTAAACGGCGTTGGCGATGTACAGGTGTTTGGTGCGCAGCACGCCATGCGGGTGTGGCTGAACCCAAATAGCCTGATCAGCTATGGTTTAACGGTTTCTGACGTTCGCAAAGCAATTGAAGATCAGAATACCGAAGTTTCCGCCGGTCAGATTGGCGGGGCACCTGCCGTCGAAGGTCAACAGATCAACGCAACCATTACGGCCCAAAGCCGCCTGCAGACGCCGGAAGAATTTTCCAACATTTTGCTGCGCGTGAACACCGATGGTTCGCAGGTTCGCCTTGGCGATGTTGCCCGCGTTGAAATCGGCGCGGAAAGCTATAACGTTGTTGCCCGTTACAATGGCAAGGATTCTGTTGGTATTGGTATCAACCTTGCCACTGGTGCCAACGCCCTTGATACGGCAGAAGCGGTAAAAAGCCGCGTTGTCGAGTTGCAGGATTACATGCCTGCCGGTGTGAAGGTTGTTTATCCTTACGATACGACACCGTTTGTTAAAATTTCGATCGAGGAAGTTGTCCATACGCTGGTTGAAGCCGTCGTACTGGTTTTCCTTGTGATGTTCCTGTTTTTGCAAAACTGGCGCGCCACCCTTATCCCGACCATCGCCGTTCCGGTGGTGTTGCTGGGGACGTTTGGCGTGCTGGCGGCGTTTGGCTATTCCATTAACACTTTGACCATGTTTGGCATGGTTCTCGCCATCGGCCTTCTGGTTGATGACGCCATCGTGGTTGTGGAAAACGTCGAACGTGTGATGTTTGAAGACGGTCTGTCCCCGCGTGATGCAACTCGCAAATCAATGGAACAGATCACCGGTGCCCTGATCGGTATCGCCCTTGTGCTGTCGGCCGTGTTTATTCCGATGGCTTTCTTCTCCGGTTCGACCGGGGCAATTTACCGTCAGTTCTCGATCACGATTGTCTCGGCAATGGTGCTGTCGGTGGTTGTTGCTATTGTTCTGACACCGGCCCTTTGCGCCACCTTGCTTAAAAACTCGCATCACGACCCTTATAGCCGTAAGGGCCTGTTTGGCCTGTTTAACCGCGGTTTTGACAAAACCAATACGTTCTACCAGAGCAGTGTTGGCCATGTTGTTAATCGCAAATGGCGCTATCTGGTGGTTTATGTTGGTCTGGTCGGTGGTCTTGGTTATCTGTTTACCCAATTGCCATCATCGTTTTTGCCCGATGAAGACCAGGGCATCATGTTCTCGATGGTGCAATTGCCCGCAGGTGCCACGCAGGAACGCACAATTGGTGTTCTGAAAAAGGTCGAAGACCATTTTCTGAATGACGAAAAAGAAAATGTGAATGGCATCTTTACCGTTGCGGGCTTCAGTTTTGCCGGTAGCGGGCAAAATGCCGGTATCGCCTTCGTCAGCCTGAAAGACTGGTCGCAACGTACCGAGCCGCAACAGGCGGTCAAGGCGATCATTGGCCGGGCCTATGGCTTCTTTGCCCAGATCAAGGAAGGCATGGTGTTTGCCTTTACCCCGCCGGCGATTGTCGAGCTGGGTACGGCAAACGGCTTTGACATGCAGCTGGTGGATCGCGGGGCTGTTGGCCACGATGCGCTGGTTGCTGCGCGTAACCAGTTGCTTGGCATGGCGGCCCAAAACCCGGCAGTTCAGGGCGTTCGTCCGAACGGTCTGGATGACATGCCGCAATTCGAGGTGAATATTGACCAGGAAAAGGCCAAGGCACTTGGTCTTTCCATCGGCGATATCAACGATACCCTGTCCACTGCCTGGGGGTCGAGCTACGTTAACGACTTCATGGAAAAAGGCCGGGTTAAAAAGGTTTATATTCAGGCTGATGCAAAATATCGCATGATGCCAAAGGATATGGACAACTGGTATGTCCGTAACGACAAGGGCGAAATGGTGCCGATTTCGGCATTTGCGACCACGTCGTGGGGTTATGGTTCGCCGCGTCTGGAACGCTTTAGCGGTTTGTCATCCCTTAATATTCAGGGGCAGGCGGCACCGGGGGTCAGTTCTGGCGATGCGATGAATGCCATGGCCGATATGGTTTCCAAGCTGCCAGCCGGTATTGGTCTGGAATGGACGGGGCTGTCCTATGAAGAACGCGCGGCTGGTGACCAGGCGCCGGCACTGTATGCCTTGTCGGTTATTGTTGTGTTCCTGTGCCTTGCCGCCCTTTACGAAAGCTGGTCGATCCCGGTTTCCGTGATGCTGGTGGTGCCGCTGGGCGTTTTGGGTGCCGTTGCGGCAGCTTTGCTGCGCGGTTTGCCCGATGACGTGTATTTCCAGGTGGCCCTGTTGACCACAATTGGCTTGTCGGCAAAGAACGCCATTCTGATTGTTGAATTCGCCCGCGATCTTTACGAAGACGGGATGGATTTGCTTGATGCAACAGTGGAAGCGGCGCGGCAACGTTTGCGCCCGATCATTATGACATCGATGGCGTTTACGCTGGGTGTTTTGCCCCTTGCGATCAGTAGCGGTGCCGGGGCAGCAGCCCGTATTGCCGTGGGTACTGGCGTGATGGGCGGGATGATTGCCGCAACGGTTCTGGCAATTTTCTTCGTGCCGCTGTTCTTTATGGTGATTGTCGGCACGTTCTCGCGCCGCCAGGTTCAGCACAAGGAAAAGCCGGTTATCGACGATAGCCCGGAACTTTAGAAACCTGGTCCCGGTGGTTGGTTTCGATCACCGGGGCATTAATCAGCGGGACTGACATTTATGTTGGTCCCGCACATGAAAAAGCCGGCCCGTTGCCGGACCGGCTTTGTTCCCGCGCCTTCGACGGTCTGCAGAATAATCTGCAAGTCCCCCGACCCCGCCGTCGGTTGCGCGTGACGAAGAGCCGGTGCAAACGCACCGGCTCTTTTGTTTTGGCCAAATGCGTGGGGATCGTCAAGGTCGGATAAGCTAAATCGACTGTATAGATCCGTATTATCGCATTGGGATAGGCGGAACCAGCTGCAACGTGCTGCGTTTAGCTATCAATGGTTTGTTTTTCCAATTTGCCGTGTCCCTTGCGAGAATCGGAAAATCGACCATTTTCTGATAAATGCCCGATGCCGTTCTGGCGCGCTGGCAGCCCCCTTATGATCCTGCCTTGTGTTCTTTCTACGCCCGAAACGCATTCCTGGCCTGTTCGTCGTGTCTGCGAAAGGAACCTTCATGTCCCGAACTATTGCCGAAACCATTGTCGATATGCTGGCCGATGCCGGTGTAAAACGCCTGTATGCGGTTACCGGCGACAGCCTGAATTTGCTAAATGATGCCATCCGCCGCGACGGACGCATTGACTGGGTTCATGTGCGCCACGAAGAAGCCGGTGCCTATGCCGCCATGGCCGAAGGGGTGCTGGGGGGGATTGGCTGTTGTGCGGGCAGTTCCGGCCCCGGCCATGTGCATTTGATTAACGGTTTATATGATGCGCACCGCTGGGGCGCGCCGGTGATTGCGCTGCCATCTACCATCGACCGTGCCGATTATGGCATGGAATCGTTCCAGGAAACCGACCTTGGCATGTTTGATGGCTGTAGCTGGTATAATGAGCTGGCGCAAATCCCCGAACAGGCACCGCGCATGTTGCAACAGGCGCTGCAAAACGCCATCACCCGCAAAGGTGTGGGCGTTTTTGGTTATAGCGGCGATATTCTGCCGCTTGATTTGCCCGAAACCTCCATCGCATCACCGGTTTACCGGCCCGAAACCATCGTTCGGCCCGACGATGCGACGCTTGATGAACTGGCTAATTTGCTTGCCAATGCCAAACGCCCGCTTATTTACGGCGGAATGGGGTGCGACCACGCCCGTGCGCAGGTGCGTGAACTGGCCCGTCGCCTTAATGCGCCGCTGGGCTGGACGTTAAAAGGTAAAATGGCGCTGGAGCACGACAACCCCAACGGCATTGGCATGACCGGGTTTATTGGCGGCAAGGCCTGTGCCGATGCCATTGCCAAAGCCGATGTGGTATTGTTGCTGGGAACGGATTTTCCGTGGAAGGACTTTTTAAAAACCGATGCCCGCATTGCCCAGATATTAACGCATGGCGAACGGCTGGGGCGGCGCACCCATGTTGAAATGGGCCTGATTGGCGATGTGCGCGCCACACTGGATGCCTTGTTGCCGCGCCTTAAAAACCGCGACGATGACAGCTTTCTGAAAGACCGGCGCGACGTTTACACATCCGATCAGGAAGGTTTGGCACGCCATGCCAAAGACGGCGGCAAAACCGGCGAAATCAGCCCGGAATATTTAACCGCCATGATCAGCGAATATGCCGATGACGACGCCATTTTCACCGCTGATACCGGCATGACCACGGTATGGGCGGCACGTTATCTTGAAAGTACCGGTAAACGGGTCTTTATGGGGTCGTTCTCGCACGGGTCGATGGCCAATGCCATGCCCCAGGCCATGGGGGCCGCGCTGGCAGGCGAGGGGCGGCAAAGCATTGCCCTGTGTGGCGATGGCGGGCTGTCGATGCTGATGGGGGACCTTGCCACCATCGGGCAGTATCAGTTGCCGGTTAAAATGGTGGTCTATAACAATTCCAGCCTTGGCATGGTTGAAATTGAAATGCAGTTGGCCGGTTTGCCCAATTACCAGACCGAAATGACCAACCCCGATTTCGCCCAAATCGCCAGAGCCTGCAATATCAAGGGTGTAACGGTGGATGACCCGGAAAAAGTCGATGATGCCATTCGGAGCGCAATGGCACATGACGGGCCCGTATTGCTGGATGTAAAAACCGACCGCTATGCCGTGGCAATGCCGCCCCATACTTCTGTTGATCAGCTTGGCAGCTATGCGCTTAGCGAAGCAAAAATGATCCTTTCGGGGCGCGGTACCGAAGTGATCGACCAGATTTCGACCAATTTCAAATATCTGCGCGATCTGTAACAGCAAGGGGGCCTATGCCCCCTGCCGGTTTTTAACGTTATGGGCCTTAACCATGGAACATCCCGCATGAAACAGAAAGAAAGCATCCTTGCTGCGTTTAACGGCGGCAACGGCCCGATCCGCGCCATTTTACCCCTTATTGCCATTGTGGGGACTGTGGTTTGCCTGCTTGGTGCCGTCTGGGAGGATGACTGGTTATGGGGGCTGGTTGTGTTCCTGCCGGTGCTTGTGATTGCCCTGCATGACGTTACCCAACGCGATTACGCGGTGTTGCGCAATTACCCGGTTCTGGGCTGGGCGCGCTATCTGTTTCAGGATTTACGGCCCTATCTGCGGTCCTATATCGTCGAGGGCGACCTTGAAGGCCGCCCGTTTAACCAGGACCAGCGTCGTCTGGTTTATGAACGTGCGCGTGGGCAGGAAGATAACCACCCCTTTGGCACCGAGCTTGACGTTTACGCCCACGAATATAAATGGATCAGCCATTCGATTGCCGCCAAAGAAGTCCCCGATATTGACCCGCGCATTACCATTGGCGGCCCGCAATGCACCCAGCCCTATAGTGCGTCGATCCTCAATATTTCGGCCATGAGCTTTGGCTCCCTGTCGGCCCGCGCGATCGAGGCACTTAATACCGGGGCCAAAATGGGCAACTTCGCCCATGATACCGGCGAAGGTTCGATCAGTCCCTATCACCGCAAGGGCGGCGGTGATCTGATCTGGGAACTTGGCTCGGGCTATTTTGGCTGCCGGACCGAAGATGGTAATTTTGATGAAGACCTGTTTATCAAAGCTGCCTGTACCGATCAGGTTAAAATGATCGAAATAAAACTTAGCCAGGGGGCCAAGCCCGGCCATGGCGGGGTGCTGCCCGGTGCCAAAGTTACCCCCGAAATCGCCGAAACGCGCAAAGTGCCAGAGGGCGAGGATTGCATTTCGCCCGCGTCCCACAAAGCCTTTTCCACCCCGCGCGAAATGCTGCATTTCGCCGCCCGCCTGCGCGATTTATCGGGCGGCAAGCCGGTTGGCATCAAGCTGTGCGTCGGCCATCCGCACGAACCGTTTGCCATTGCCAAGGCCATGCTGGAAACCGGCATCTATCTTGATTTCATCGTGGTTGACGGGGCCGAAGGCGGCACCGGTGCCGCCCCGATAGAGCTGTCAAACCATGTTGGCCTGCCGCTCTATGACGGGCTGGTGATTGTGCGTAATGCGCTGGTGGGAACTGGCCTTAAAAAACATGTGCGTTTGGGGGCTAGTGGCAAGGTTCATTCCGGCAGTGGTGTGGCCCATGCCATTGCACTCGGCGCTGACTGGGTGAATGCCGCCCGGGCCTTCATGTTCTCGATTGGCTGTATTCAATCCATGAGCTGCCATAAAGGCAACTGCCCCACGGGCATCGCAACCCAGGACCCGCGCCGCCAGCGGGGGCTGGTGGTAGAAGACAAGGCCGAGCAGGTCGAACGCTTCCACCGCAAAACCGTCCACGCGGCCCTGCAAATTTCAAGCTCTGCCGGGCTGGACAGCATCCACGACCTCGAACCCCACCACCTGTTCCACCGCATCAGCCCCACCGAAGCCCGCACGGCCGACCAGATTTACCCGTTCGTGGCGGAAAACCAGCTGATTGATGCGCCGGAAGATACCCCGTATGCCCTTTGGTGGAAAGCAGCCTCCGTGGATAGCTTCAATGTCGCCAAACAAGTTGGGGAAGAGCATAAGGCGCGGTCGATGGAACCGACGAGATTGTAATAGTCGTTGTTTATTAGAGGCGTTTTACATATGAATTAATTCATTTTTTTGTGGTTTGGATTCTTTTCATTTCTTCCTCGGTTAAAAGCGTCATTTTCATGGGTTGTCGTTCATCGTATATTCTATTCATTTGAGACCTTACATCCCCAACCCTACGGTCATTTTTTGTAGGTGGGTGCCTGACATCAATTGCAGTGAGGATGTTGATACATCCTATTAATGTTTCTTTATCTTGATCGTCATTCTTGTCATTAAATTCTCTTGGAGATAATGTTTTATATACTTCGTCTAAAGAATTGCATTTTAATGTTCTTAAAAAAATAAGTCTTTCGTTGATGCGCTCCATTACAGAATCTCCAAATCTTATCGCTTCCTCTATTCTAGGTACGTATCCATTGTGAATGACATTGTTGCGGAAAGATACTTGAGTGTTGTCGTTCAATAAATTGGGAGTATTTTTTTCTAAGGCTAAGGTTGCGGTTACATACGCGCCAATTTGTCGCTCAGACATTTTTGCCATAGGCTTCCAAGCGAGGCTTATTTGCGATTGACTAAGGCCAAAGTGGGTCATGGCAACTCGCCAGTAAAACTCATGAAACCTCTCTAAGGAGGATGCAAAAGATGATACAGCCTCTCTTGGGTAGCCATCAATTAATGCGTTTAAGCCCATTTCAAAAAGAAGTTCAAATTTTACGTTGTCTAGAATTACATTTTCTGTGTGTCCATTGCTGCAATTAACTTGGTATATTCCGTTGTCAGATAATTGAGAGATGGGAACTCTTATGTAGGGTTTGGTGCCTAACTTGTTTTTTGCCTCCATTAGGCAGCGAGGGCAAAATAATGGAATAATCATGTAAAAATATCCTTTTGGTCTGTGCGTTGTATGCTTGGATATTTAATTTAGATGGGTGATTTTTTTTTTGAGAAATAAAGTTCTTGTCAATAAGCAGTAGTGCCGTTTAAGGAGTTAAACGATCGGGCGTTAATGGAGCAATACTGATTAATTTGAAATAACCCTCACCAATTTATCCAAAAACACCTCACAGCGTACCAACTGATCGAGCGCGATGAATTCATCGGGTTTGTGGGCCTGTTCGATATTGCCGGGGCCGCAAACCACGGTGGGGATGTCGCCCAGTTCGGCGAAAATGCCGGCTTCGGTGCCAAAGCTGACTTTGCCGGTGGTGTTCGCCCCGGTCAGTTCCATGACAAGGCGGGTGACGTCGTCGTCATCGCCGGTGGCAAGGCCGGCGACATCGGCGACGGTTTCAATTTCGATGCCGACCTCGGGGTAGGTTTGGCGCATTTCCGGTATCAGGGTGTTGTCGAGATAGTCCTGAATGGTTTTGCGGATTTCA
This sequence comes from Thalassospira sp. MCCC 1A01428, assembly GCF_002115825.1. Taxonomy (GTDB): domain Bacteria; phylum Pseudomonadota; class Alphaproteobacteria; order Rhodospirillales; family Thalassospiraceae; genus Thalassospira. Next base: position 25,941 of record NZ_JFJZ01000006.1, read on the forward strand.
GCGCGATCATGCAGGGGCAGGTTGCGATATTCAAAATCGAACCAGCAATTTTGCGGAATGATATTCAGCTGGGTGCCGCCCTGGATCAGCCCGGTATGGACCGTGGTGTGGTTGGGCACAAAGTCGTTGTCGTGCGGGCCTTCGTCGCGGAATTTTGCACCGAGTTTTTTAAGAAACACAATCAGTTCGGCGGCAAATTCAACCGCGTTCACCCCTTCGCCCGGAAGGGACGAATGGCCTGAACGGCCCGTAACATGGGCGCGGCCGGAAAACTTGCCTTTATGCTGGGTAATGACCTGCATGCTGGTCGGCTCGCCAACAATACACATGGCCGGTTTGCAATTGAGATCATTGATCATTTCAACCAGGCGCGGTGCGCCGATGCAGCCAACTTCCTCGTCATAGGTAAAGGCGATGTGGATCGGTACGCGCAGATTGGCACTGGCGAAAAGTTCTGCCTTGCCCATCAGGCAGGCGAGGAAGCCTTTCATATCGCAGGAGCCCCGGCCATAAAGTTTGTCGCCGCGAATTTCGGTGGTGAACGGGTCGCTTTGCCAAACCTGACCTTCGACCGGCACCACATCGCTATGGCCCGAAAGGATCACCCCGCCGGGAATATCCGGCCCGATAGAGGCATAAAGGTTGGCTTTGCCGTGATCGTCGTCAAACACCGTATGGCAGCGATAACCAAGCCCTTGCAGGAAATCCTGCGCCTGATTGATCAGATCCAGGTTGGAATCCATGCTGGTGGTTTTGTGGCTGATCAGTTTTTCAAGCCAGTCCAGGGTTTTTTCGGTCGGGTGCGCGCTCATTCGACAAACTGTTCCTTTAGAATACGTTCTTCAAGATTGTGTTCCGGGTCAAACAGCAGCCGGATTTTCATGCTGCGATCCTCGCGGACAATGACCTTGGAAACATCACGGACTTCGGTGTAATCGGCCACGGCGGAAACCGGGCGTTTTTCGGCATCAAGAATTTCAAAAACCACTTCGGCCCGTTCGGGCAGCAAGGCCCCGCGCCAGCGACGCGGACGAAACGGGCTGATTGGGGTAAGGGCCATTAAACCGCTGCCCATGGGCAAAATCGGCCCGTGGGCGGAGAGGTTATAGGCTGTGCTGCCCGCCGGGGTACACACAAGTGCGCCATCACAAACCAGTTCGGGCAGGCGTTCCACCCCGTCTATTTTAATGCGTAATTTTGCGGCTTGCCGTGTTTCACGCAGAAGCGATACCTCGTTAATGGCAAGGGCGCACAGGCTGCCGCCATCCTTGGTGTGGGCTTCCATTTGCAACGGGTGCAGTTCCACCGTTTGGGATTCTGCAATGCGGTCGGGCAAATCGATTTCGCGAAATTCATTCATCAAAAAGCCGACGGTGCCCCGGTTCATGCCATAAATCGGCACCTTGCGCCCCATATAGCGATGCAGGGTTTGAAGCATGAAACCATCACCGCCGAGCGCGACAATCACCTCGGCCTTGTCGGGCGAAACATGGCCGTAGCGATGCTTGAGCCGATACATGGCATCCTGGGCAATTTTGGTTTCGGCGGCGACAAAGGCGATTGAATGAATATACATTTTTTATCCGTCGAGGCGGGAATGGCCACGTGGGCCGTCACGATAAGGTCCGACACACGATATGGACCGGAAAGGCACCCGGCGCAATCAGCCTGCAAATAGAGCCTTATTGATTTGGAATTGCAAGGGGCTGGCACAAAAACAGCCCGATCGGGGATGAAAGAAAGGTGATATATCTCACGTCGTTATCCTCAGGTGTTATTGACCTTGGGGCTAAAAGAGGTAACCCTTTGCATAGTTATGGTCACATTACGGCGTATCAAAACGATATGAGCGACATCCGACACCTGACACCGCTGGTTCTTGGCGATGATGACGAAAATGAAGATGGCTGGCGCCGTGATGGCAAAGGCGATGGCGAACGCCGGTTGCAATTGCGCACCCCGCGTGACCCCAACGGGACCCGGCAAAAACTGCTGGATGCCGGGTTTGCCGAAATTCGCCGGGCCGGGGTGGACGGGGCATCGATTGCCAATATTATTGACCTGGCCGGGGTGACCAAAGGCGCACTTTACCACCATTTTCGCAGTAAAGCGCAATTGGCAAATGCGGTGATTGACGAATGCCTGCCAGCCTATATCGATGATATATGGCTGGACGCGCTGGCCTTTGAACAGGATGTTTTACCGGTTCTGATGGCGCAGGTAGACAGGCTTGGCACCCGTGATGCCCCGGAAATATTAAATCACGGTTGCCCGCTGGCCCGGCTGGCGTCGGGGGCTGATAACATGGACGATGCCACCCGCAAACGGGTTGATAGCGTTTATCGCTATTGGCGGCGCGGGCTGGCCGGCCATATCAGCCGGTCGCAATTTGGCAAATATGTTCGCACCGACATTCAGGCATCGTCTGTGGCCGAGTTTATCATGGCTACCCTGCATGGTTATCTTAGCCGCCCGCCGGTTTTGCGCAGTAGCGATGTTCACGCGGCCTTTGCCGGTGAATATGCCCGCTATCTTAGCAGCCTGCGCCCCTGATTTTAACGCGAACAGTGTGCTTATCCGTCTTGCCCTGAGGTTGGGGCGGGGGTATCTTCCTGTATGGGGTATGGCATGGAGAGGGGCACCATGTTGCGGAAGATCACGTTATGTGCGGTGGTTTTGCTGGTTGCTTCTGGTGCCAGCGCAGGGGCGGTTGACAGTGCCGGTTATCTTGACCAGGTGCTTGGCGATGCGTTGGGCCGTTCGCTGGGCGAATTTGATGCCCGGGTGAAGCTGGAACAGGAAACCCGCGAAACACGCCGGATAGAGGGCGATAAACTTGATGCCATTCGCAACGCTGAAATGGAGATTCAGTGGGCCGAATATGAAAAAGCCAAGGCCGAGAAAAAACGCCAGGCAAAACTGGTGGAAGAAAACGAAGCGAAAATAAAGGCCGCCCGCCGTGCCGCCGACATTGCCCGCATTGAAGCCATTCGCAATTCAGGTGCCTCAAACGCGCAGGCGCAAAATAACGCCACGATCATGGATGCGATTAACCGGGCTGCAAACAACATTGCCCAGGCCGAAATACAGGGCCGTGCCGCTTCGGAAAATGCCTATGCCACGGTAAATGCACTTAATGCCGCCCGCCGCGCCCAGGCCGATGCCGAGGCGCAGCTTGTTGCCGCGCAAAATGCCGCAGCGACCCGTGCGGCGCAGGCCCAGGTTGAAAATGCCCGCAAACAGGCAGAAGCCGCCCGCCTTGCCGCCGCCCGACAGGCCAGTGCCGCGCAAAGCAGTGCGGCCGCCTCAGCAACAATTATGGCCGGTGTGGTCAAGGGTGGGGCCGGTGGCGCAATAACGGGCAATAAGGGTTCTGATACCTATGTTGCCTTTGGCGGTGGAACGGCGATGTCGCCTTTGGCACCAAAGGCGGGCGCGGGGACCGGTGCCGGTGCGTCGAATGCGGGGGCAGGGGCATCTGGCGGGCCGGGCGGCGTTTTGCTTGCGGCGCGTGAACCGGTAAAACGGATGGAAGCCGTTGCCTATTGTTACACGCGGGAAAACACATCGGCCGATTTTGGCGACACGCAATGGTTTTGTGATGGCCCGATTCAGAAAACCGAGCTTAAAAATACCATGCCCCAGGCGCTGGAATATGTGGGCTGTGCGGCGGCGGATATAGACCATCGCCGGGTGCCGTATCAGCAGGGCTTTATCCTGTTTTGTGAAGATGCCCTTTTGCCTTATGACCGCGATATGGCCGAAAAAATGTCGCTGCCATCCTATATTCTGGTTCGGCGAAACACCTATCACTGTAACAGCGTGGCGCGCCAATGCGATGCATCAAACGCAATCAGCGTTGTTCCCGGGCATGGGTGATATCATGAAAACAGGGATGTTTCGCGGCGGCACCAGGTTCGGGTTTTTGCTTTGCGCGATGGCATTGTTTTTGGCAATCATGGCGATGCCCCAGGTGCAAATGGCACATGCCGCACCGGCCGCATCAGCCAGCGATGATTTTAAACAACTGGCAACGGCACTGGGCGATGCGGTTATCCGGGCGGATGACAGCGATACGCTGGAAATGATTGCACGTCTGCGGGCGTTAAACGTACCGCTGGGAAATGAAATTAACTTTGCCGAAGGCCAGGCCTTGATGCGGATGCACCGCAATGATGCCGCCACAGCCAGCCTGACCAGATATATGGCAGGCAAAGGACGCCTGAAAAAACGTGCGCAGGCGATGCTCGATGAATTAAAGGCCCGCCAAACCCTGCTCGATAAAAGCTGGCGCCGCGACGAACCCCTTGGCCCCATTCGTCTGACATATCCCGATGGCAGTCATATTGCTGCAAGCAGCACGAGCGAAGATTTGGGGTATTCAAACGCCGTAAGCAGTTTTGTCGATGCGCGGGGCGTGGTGCAATGGCGCAGTGTTCTGGGCGGGACCAGCGGTGCATTTTTCAAAGCCGGAACCTTGTTGGAAGATGGCCAGTTTGTGATGGCCGGGAGTACCTATGGACCGACCCCGATTGAGCGGACGGTGCCAGCAAATGCTGCTTTTGTGCGCTATGATGCCTTGGGGCGCGTTGTGTGGCAGCGAAATATTGGTTCCAGCACGGGTAAAAATGCATATGGAACCGGGGTGCTGGCCGATGGCAAAGGCGGAATGATTGTTTCCTACACGTTGATTGGCGCGCAGGACTATATCGAAAGGCTGGACGGGGATGGCAAAACGCAGTGGCGTTATGTGCCCCCCAAAGAAAAGAATGTCAGTGATGATCTGGCGGCGATGGTTCGCGATGATGCCGGGAATATCTATTTGCACATGGAGGGGATCAACCCGGTGCTGCGTGTTTTAAACGCGCAAGGCCAGTTGCTGCGTGTGGTTAAGCCGCAGCCCCCAACCACCGGCTTTGGCAAGGATTTTTGGGAAAAACACAGAAATTACACCCGTGTCACGAAAGCTGCCCTGTCACCGGACGGGCGCCATATATATTTGTATGGCGCAAGTAGCTTTGGCGCATCAAGGCGGTCACGCGGCAGTTTGTATGTTGTGGATACAACAACAGGTGCCGTGCCGTGGGTTATTGATTTGGGGGCCATGGTTGATTATCGCGATGGGGGTTTTTCCTTTGCTGCTGATAATAAAGGTGTGGTGGTGACCGGCGTTATCGTGCCTGAAACCGGTCCGCAAGAAGGCAAAAGCTTTTTTACGATCACCCGCTATGCCGCCTTGACCGGGGGAAAGGTTTGGGAACGTAGCGAGGAAGTCGGCAGCAATTTGCGGTCGCATCTGGCAACCGTTTCCCTGATGCCATCGGGCATTATGGCCGGGGTGCGGGTGGGCAACAAATTTGAAACGGTGTTTTTGTCGCATAAGGATTTTGATGCGATCGAGGCCGACCCGACAGCCGATGCGCCCGTTGTTGCCTTTTTGCCCTTTAGCCAAAATACCGAAGCCCGGCAAGCCTTGCTGCTGGGGCAGGCTCGGGACCGGTTGAATGCGGCAAATGCCCGTCTTGCCCAATGTCAGGCCAGCCTGATTTCGTTAAACCGGGTTGGGGTTATTCGCGAAGTGCGCGCCGATTGGGGATTTGTTGTTGTTGATCTCGACAGCCCGTCCGGCCCTGGTGGCGATATGCTGGTGCAACGTGATGATGGCGCACTGATAAAATTAAAGCCGGGTAAAAAGCCCAACCCCCGGGCCATCTCGGCCATGCCGGAAGATAACAGTTTTAATCAGTTAACATCCGGGATGGCGGTTGTGGTGTCGGGGGATGTTCCCCCGTCGCGCTGCCCGGCGGAACTTGCCGCGATGAATGCGGCGCAACAGGAACTTGCCGGGTTAAGCGGGTCACAAATAAAATAACAGGTCATGATCGCACAGGCCGGCACAGGCTGGCACAGGATCAGGATACAGATAGCGGCCATCATCGCCTGTGATGCCAAATTAAAGGTCACAGCGGCAGGAACAGGGCGGGCTCTTACCGTTACAGTTTTAGGGAACAAGTATGAAAAAGCGATTTTTGGGGTTGGGGTGCCTGGCTGCTTTTATGCTGGCCGGGTGCGAATTTAAAGACGCGACGATTGACCGCACGGCAGTTGATTTTATGCCAGCGGATGTTGCGCTGACATTTCTAAATAACAATGCCCGCCCCTGGACCGACGGATATGATCCGTGTGTTTTAACCGAACATGGCGTTGTGATTGACGGGGATTTATACCCCTACGCCAAAATGCACCTGATCATTGAACGGAACGCCATTGGCGATTTTTATGATTTGCGGGTGATTGAAAACACATTGATCATTCCGGAATATTGTTCGTACTACAAAGGGCCGGATGATACGGGCACGACCGAGGCCGAAATACGGAAAATAGACCGGATTGGCACTGCCTTTGCCGCCCTTGGGGTGGTTGTGCCCGGGGCCGGGAACTAATCAAATTGTATTTTTATCCGGCAAGGGCCAATAAATGTTGGTGTTGGCGATGCCGTGTTGTGCATTGCCGTGAACTTTGATGGATCAAAATTAACACAATAAATTATGTTATTTAAAAAAATTTGACTAACTAGTAGTGGAAAATATATAAGACCTACAAATCGAATTTCTTTTTGGAGGTTGCATACCATGCGTTCTTATATTCTGGCAGGCATCGCCGCCATTTCCCTGATGGTTGGCGCAACCGCTGCCCAGGCCGAACGTTTGACCGAAAAGCCGCTGGTTGATACATCCTGGCTGGCCGATAACCTTGGCAATGCGTCAATGGTTGTGGTTGATATTCGTTCGCCGGGTAAATCGGGCAATCCCTATTCTGCGGGGCACATCCCCGGCGCGGTTGCTGCGCCCTATGGCAAATTTGGCTGGCGTTCAAAGGTTGGCGACGTTGTTGCCATGTTGCCGCCCGTTGACGTGATCGCGCAGCGCGTTGGCAGCCTTGGCATTGATAACGACAAGCAGGTCGTGATTGTCCCCGCGGGCGATAATTCCAGCGATTTTGGGGCTGCCACCCGTGTTTACTGGACTTTCAAGGTGCTGGGCCATGATGCCGTAACCATTCTGGATGGCGGTCAGCGGGCTTGGGTTGCTGCCGATGGTGACATTTCGACCGATGCCGTTGCCCCGCAACAGGTGGCTTTCACCGCCCATTATCGCCCTGAACTGGTTGCCAGTGCCGATGATGTTGCTGCGGCAAAGGCCAATGGCGTTGCCCTGATTGATGCCCGCCCCGAAGCCCAGTTTGAAGGCAAAAGCAAAAGCCCGGTTGTTGCCCGTTATGGTGCGATCCCCGGTGCGGTCAATATTTCACAGTCGAAATTCTATGACGAGAAACAGGGTAAATTTGTTGCTGCCGATGTGATTGAACAATTGGCAGGCAAAGCCGGTGTTTCGCAGAACAGTCAGGAAATTACCTATTGCAACACCGGCCATTGGGCGTCGGTGGCATGGTTTGGCCTGTCCGAAGTGGCGGGTAACAAAAACACCAAAATGTATGATGGCTCGATGACCGAATGGGCCGCCGATCCGTCGCGCGATGTGGTAAAAACCCAATAATTCCGCGGTTTTTATGGTTGCCGGTATGTGTTTGCATTATGGGGTGATCCCTGCAGGGGCAGGGGGCTGAAACATCACTCTTATATTGTGAGGCAAACATACCGGCGCTGCGCGTAACAATATCGGGCTATGCCGGGGCGGAACTTCAGGGGCGGCTTGATCATATCTTCAAGTGGCCCCTTATGCGTTCGATGCGCACGGCTTTGTCTGAAAATCAAAATATTCAGGATCAATCATGGCTGATACCAGCGGGGCTGCGGCCCGCACCCAAAGCGCACCCATGCCCCGATTTACCTTTGATCGTGGCCCGACGGCGATTTGTGCCGTTATCTTTATTGCTGTTGCGCTGATTATTGCCCAGGCCGTTAGCCTGCATCAGATGGTGGTTTATCTGATTGGCGGGGTGTTGGGGCTTGCGCTTTATCATGCGTCATTCGGTTTTACCGGCGGTTGGCGTCGCATGGCGGTTGAACGTCGCGGGCGCGCTATGAGGGCGCAGTTGCTGATGATTGCGGTTGCCGCCATTGCCTTTATTCCCCTGCTTGCCTTTGGCGCACCTTTGGGCAACCCGATTGTCGGGGCATTGGCCCCGGTCGGGGTGTCGGTGCTGGTCGGGGCCCTGATGTTTGGTTTTGGCATGCAACTTGGCGGTGGCTGTGGTTCCGGTACGCTGTTTACGGCGGGCGGTGGTTCGGCCCGCATGTTGGTGACCCTGGCCTTTTTTGTTTTCGGTGCGCTCATCGGTACGGCTCATTTGCCCATGTGGCTGACCTTGCCGGCCATTCCCGCTGTGGGGCTGGGGGCGGTTTTTGGCCCGGCAGGCGGGGTGGCTGTAACGCTTGTTGCTCTGGCACTGGTCGCGTTGATTACGGTGGTGATTGAACGTCGGGCCCATGGGGCGCTTGAAACGGTTTCTGCCCCGTCACGTTCAGGCTGGCCGCGTTTTTTTCACGGTCCATGGCCGCTGGTAGGAACCGGTTTTTTGCTGGCGGGGATGAACGTCATCACCTTGCTGGTGACTGGTCACCCGTGGTCAATCACGTTCGGGTTCGGGGTCTGGGGCGCTAAAATCGCCCAGGTGTTTGGCGTTGGTGTTGAAAACTGGGCGTTCTGGAACTGGCCCGGACCGGCGCGCGCCCTGCATAATTCAGTGCTGGCCGATGATACATCGGTGATGAATTTTGGCATTCTGATCGGGGCGGCGCTGGCAGCGGCCCTGGCAGGTAAATTTGCCCCGCGGGTGCGGGTGCCAATGGCATCGCTTGTGGCTGCGGCAATTGGCGGCGTTTTGATGGGTTATGGTGCCCGTCTTGCCTTTGGTTGCAACATTGGTGCGCTGTTTAGTGGCATTGCATCGGGCAGCCTGCATGGCTGGTTGTGGTTTGCGGCGGCCTTTACCGGCAGTTTGCTTGGTATTGCCGTTCGCCCCGTTTTTGGCCTTGATGGATTTAAAAAGAAATGACCGATCGTAATTATTTGCTCTATGGCGCGGTTTTTCTGGCGGCAACAGGTGCCATCGCCGCCGACCATTTTAGCCACGCCACAGCCACCCCTAATCCACCTGCTATTGCCAAACCGGCACCGGCGGCATCGGATAACGGAAATCCGTGTGCGGCGGGTAATCCCTGTGGCGCGGGCAACCCGTGTGCAGCGGCCAGCCCCTGCATGGCCAACCCTTGCGGTGCGGCGGGCACCAATGCCAACCCGTGCGCCGGGTTTAATCCCTGTGCTGCTGAAAATCCCTGCGGTGCGGCAAACCCGTGCAGTGCAGCTAACCCGTGTGGCGCATATAATCCATGCGCCGCGAGTAACCCCTGTGCGGCAAGTAATCCGTGCGGGGCGTTTAACCCCTGTGCTGCGGGCAACCCGTGTGCGCCAGCAATGAGCAATCCCTGTGCTGCTGAAAACCCTTGCGGGGCGTACAATCCTTGTGGGGCAGCCGGCCAATAAGGGTGTCGGTAACTGATTGTAAATCAATATCTTCCAATCTGTGCTAGGGGGCGGTTTATGCGCCTTTCTTAGCGTTTTGGGGGATACATGGCGGGTCGTAGGTGGGGCGAAACTGAATTATTGGTGGCCCTTAAGATTTATTTCGAGCTTGAGTTTGGGCAATTCCACCAATATCAACCTCGCATTATCGAGATTTCTAAAGTGCTGGATCGGACACCAAGTTCGCTGGCGATGAAGTTATGTAATTTCGCCAGTCTTGACCCGGCGATGAACGGCAAGGGCCTAAAAGGGGCAAGTCAGGCTGATCGCGACTTGATGGCAGCCTTTGTTGCCGATCCGGAAAGTATCGTTGGTAAGGTTGAAGATGCCGTCATGCGCGTCCTTGATCGCGATCAATACGACGATGGCCTTAATGGTTCAGTGCCGCCACCCCGTCAATTTGACGAAGGAGATATGCCGTTTTTGGGACGGCCACCAGCGGTGACAGAGCGTGTTTCCCTGCGTAAAAATCGCGTCGGGCAGTCATTTTTCCGAGATGCAGTGTTATCGGGTTATTATCATCAATGTGGAGTCTGTGGGCTAAAGATAACAAACTTATTGGTCGCATCGCATATCGTGCCGTGGAATCAGCGCCACGATTTAAGGTTGCGGCCCGATAACGGCATCTCTCTTTGTTCGATCCATGATAAAGCATTTGACCTAGGGTTTTGGACGCTAGACAGCCAATTTCACATTAGGTTGAGCAAAAAGTTACAAGATGATAAATCCGATATCTCTATGAGTTATTTCGGTAAATTTGACGGATGCAGTCTTAATTTGCCTTTTCGGTTTACCCCAAATGCAGAATGCCTGAATTGGCATCGCGAAAATGTTTTTTTAGATGAGAAACCCTAAGTTCTCTGTAGATTCGCTAAAAACCTTGGGGGCAGGTTGAAATATCCCGTTTGACAACGTCGTGGAACTCTGCGTATCTTGCCCAAGTCATTTGATTGCTCCAGTAGCGTAGAAGGAACGTTAACTTGTTCCTGCCTGTTGAGTGGTTACGGAAGAACAGCATGGAACTGCCCTGCTACGCGGGTAATTCGAAAGAGATGCAAGGCGCAGACCTGTAAGTTAAACATATCAAGGGCCGATTCCCTTTGTCTGCTGCTGCAAACCTAAGAGAACTATTTATTTGACCCAGTTTTCGGATCTCGGCCTGGCCGAGCCCGTACTTCGAGCCTTAACGCACGAAGGTTACGTTACGCCGACGCCCATTCAGGCACAGGCCATTCCTTCCCTTCTGGAAGGCAAAGATCTTCTGGGTATTGCCCAGACCGGCACCGGCAAAACCGCTGCTTTTGCACTGCCGATATTAGACCGTCTTTCCAAATCAGAAAAACGGACCGCACCCCGGCATTGCCGTGTATTGGTGCTGGCGCCGACGCGTGAGCTGGCCGCACAGATTGGCGACAGCTTCCGTGCTTATGGCCGCTTTACCAAAACCACTGTTGCGGTTGTTGTGGGCGGGGTTTCCCCCGGTCCGCAGATCAAGGCAATTACGCCGGGTGTCGATGTGCTTGTCGCAACGCCAGGCCGTTTGCTTGACCATGTCGACAGCGGCAAGCTGAAACTTGACCAGGTCGAAGTCGTCGTTCTCGACGAGGCCGACCACATGCTGGATCTCGGCTTCCTGCCGCCGATCCGCCGTGTCGTCAAGATGCTGCCAAAATCCCGTCAGAACCTGTTTTTCTCGGCTACCATGCCAACCCAGATCGGACAGCTTGCCGGCGATATGCTGCGCGATCCGGTCAAGGTTTCGGTAACGCCGGTCTCCACCACTGCTGAACGTGTCAATCAGTCGGTTTATCTGATCGAGGCATCACGCAAGCGGGCTTTGCTGGCCGAGTTGCTTGATAACCCTGCTTTTGGCCGGACCCTGGTTTTTACCCGCACCAAACGCGGGGCGGACCGGGTGGCGCGCCATCTGGAATCTTGCAAAATCAGTGCTTCCGCCATTCATGGTAATAAAAGCCAGAACCAGCGTGAACGCGCCCTGGCAGCCTTTAAGGATGGTCAGGTTCAGGTTTTGGTTGCCACCGACATTGCCGCACGCGGCATTGATGTTGATGGCGTGACCCATGTGGTCAATTACGAACTTCCCAATGTTCCTGAAAGCTACGTTCATCGTATTGGTCGTACCGCCCGTGCGGGTGCTGCGGGCCATGCGATTGCGTTTTGTGCGGATGATGAGCGTAGTTTGCTGCGCGATATTGAACGCACAACCCGGCAGACCATTCCGTCGATTGATCGTCGCGATGCGAAGGCCGCAGCCCAGGAAGAAGCTGAATCCGCTGCGAACCGTGCTGCGCAAGGCCCGCGCCGTTCCAGCCGTGGTGCGGCTGGTAATGGCAATGGTGGCCGCCAAAATAATGGTGGCAGTGCCAATGGTCGTCGTGCAGAAGGTGGCCGCAATGGCGCTGCCAACCGTAGTGACGGCCCGGCAGCAAAGCCGGCGCAAGGGCGTTATAAAGGCGGGCGGAAGCCGGCTTCTGATGCGCCGCGCGGTGAAAATACAAATATTGCCGCAAGCGGCACCACAGACGGGGCTGCTGCGCAGCCGGTAAAAACCGGGTTTGTTGCACGTAATAGCCGCGATGGTGCCCCGGCCCGTTCCGGGCGCAGTGGCAATGGTGGTGCCGTGCGCGGAAACGCGCCGCGCAATAATCGTAATGACCGTGACGGCGGCAGTGATGCCAGCCAGAACCGTATCGCTTCCAGCGTAGCGTTTCTGGGTAAAACGTCATCGGGCAAATCCGGTGCGACCGGCAATGGCAGTGCAAATGCCGATGCGGGGCGTACCAGCCGAAATTCACGAAATTCCGGTCCGGCAAGGGGAGCTGCGAATGCTTCTGATCGTGGCCGGTCGAAAACAGGAAATCGCCCGCGTCATTCTGTCGCGTAAGCTGATTTCCGAAAAAGATGGACAGGATCCACGCGGGGTTCTGTCTGACAGTTTGGGCCAACTATACTCATAGGAGAGATTAAAATGGCAACTGGTACCGTAAAATGGTTTAACGCAACCAAAGGCTTTGGTTTCATTCAGCCGGACGAAGGCGGAAATGACGTTTTCTTGCACATCAGTGCAGTTGAACGCGCTGGCCTGCGTCACCCGCAGGAAGGCGACAAGATCAACTACGAACTGCGCACCGACTCACGTTCGGGCCGCGTTTCGGCTGACGATCTGACCGCTGCCTAATTCGGTTTGTTGCCTTTCGAGGTAACGCTGAAATTGCAAACCCCGCCCGGGTAACCGGGCGGGGTTTGTTTTGTTTGGTGCGACGATACAGCCACCTGCGGGAAATATCGAAAACATCGGAGCACAAAGTAACCCTGCCCGAAAAATAGTGATCAGGGGCCGCCAGCGAGGTTGCGAACAGTCATGCTGCCTGAGGTGTAATGCCCATAACCGCTTGACGAATTGGGTGGCTGTTGTGGTGCGGCTTGCGCTGTTATGGGCGTAAAAACGCTATGTTGGCCCGGGTGGCGGCACTTAACACATGGAAATGCATGGCATCGCGGGCGCGCGACGGGTTGCGTTCGCGTACAAACCGTAAAACCTGTTCATGTTCCTGGAGCGGGGCCTGTATGGCTGCTGCGTTGGCAAAGGGGAGCATCTGGTTTTCGTGAATGCTTTGCGCCGTAGGGTGCATTGCCTTGGCAAATAGCGGATTATCGGCTGCGTGCAGCAAAATATTATGAAATTCGGTATCGGCCTTTGCGGCCTGAAACAGATTATCATCAAGAAATGCCTGGCGCATTTCTTCAATGCTGTTTTGCAAAGCTGACAAATGTATGTTGGTTCTTGCCTGTGCGGCCAGCCCCGCAACATAAGGTTCAATTGCCAACCTGAACTGATAGACCTGTGCTGCGTGCCGGGTGGAGCGGGCGTCGCGCGGCGTGCCATCTTGCGGGTCCGTCACAAACACCCCTTTTCCGGCCTGAACACGAATGAGGCCAAGTGCCTCCAGTGTTGCCAAAGCCTCGCGCAGGCTGGCGCGGCTGATGTGAAGCTCCTGCGCAAGAATGCGCTGGGAGGGAAGCGAGTCTCCTGTTTGTAATGCCCTGGTTTTGATGAGTTTTCTGATCTCTCGTGTGGCACGTTCGGGCGCGCTTTCGGTTTGTTTCATTGAAACTCCCTTAACTGGTCAGACCAGATGGATAAGGCGGAAATTTTTAATTCCGTTATATTTCAACACTTTTCGTAAAATTTGAAGTTGTATTTTGCTGCGATGCAAAAATCAGCATGGACAATAGTATAAAAAATATGCACCAATTAATAATGATCAAAAATTAAACTTATCTCAAATATGCAATTCGGAGAGGCACATGAAGAATTTCCTGAAGGTAACACTTGCCGCAGTGGCAATGATGGCGGCCCCGCTGGCCGGGGCATCGGCGGCGGGCGCGCTTTCGGCGATCAAGGATGCCGGTGTGATAAAAATTGCCGTCCCGCAGGATTTTCCGCCGTTTGGCACTGTTGGAACCGATATGCAGCCCCAGGGCTATGACATTGATATGGCCAAGCTGATTGCCAGTGATCTGGGTGTTAAGCTGGAAATGGTGCCGGTCACCACCAATAACCGTATCCCTTACCTGACCACGGGCAAGGTTGATCTGGTGATTTCGACGCTGGGCAAAAACCCGGACCGTGAAAAGGTTATCGATTTTACCGACCCGTATGCCCCGTTTTTTAACGGCGTTTTTGGCCCGGCCGATATCGAAATTAAAGGCCCGGCAGACCTTAGTGGTCACACTCTGGGTGTCACGCGCGCGACCATCGAAGATATGGAATTGCAGAAAATCGCGCCCAAAGATGTCGATATCAAACGATACGAAGATAACAACGCCACCATTTCCGCGTTTCTTTCCGGTCAGGTCGAAGTGATTGCCACCGGTAACGTATCCGCCGCTGCCATTATCAAACGCAACCCGCCGCGCAAGCCGGAACCGAAATTCCTGATTAAAAATTCGCCTTGTTATGTCGGCCTGAACAAGGACGAACCGGAACTTAAAGCCAAGGTAAACGAAATTATTGCCGCGTCGCTGAAAGATGGCCGTCTGAACGACATTTCCATTCAGTGGCTGGGCAACCCGTTGCCTGAAAAGTTCTGATCTCATCTCATCGCGACAAACAGGTGATAGCTTTTTAATGGCTTATCAATTTGATTTTGGCTCAATTCTTCCACACTGGAAACTGCTGCTGGATGGCGTTGTGCTGACGACCGAACTGGCTGCTGTTGGGGCTGTCGCCGGTGTCGGGCTGGGTATTTTAGGGGCGTGGGCGCGAAGCTCACGCATCCCGGTTATCAGCCAGATTGTGGCTGTCTATGTCGAACTGATCCGCAATACACCGTTTCTGGTGCAATTGTTTTTCATCTTTTTCGGTTTGCCTGCGCTGGGGGTAAAGCTGTCTGAATTTCAGGCTGCTGCCCTGGCAATGGTCATAAATCTTGGTGCCTATTCGACCGAAATTGTCCGTGCAGGTATTCAGGCCATCCCGCAAGGGCAGATCGAAGCGGCCCAAAGCCTGGCGATGAACCGGGTGCAGATTTTTCGCTATATCGTTATCCGCCCGGCCTTGAAAAAAATCTGGCCGGCTTTGTCCAGTCAGGTGGTGATCGTCATGCTGGGGTCTTCTGTCTGTTCGCAAATTGCCGCCGAAGAGCTGACCTTTGCCGCCAATTATATTCAGGGCATGAATTTTCGCGCTTTCGAGGTCTATTTCGTTACGACCGGGATGTATCTGGTGATGTCTATTGTACTGCGCCAGATTTTGAAAATCTTTGGTAACTTTTTGTTTGAACGGCGGCACCATGCCTGAATTTACCCTGTGGGACATTGTTTATAATTTGCTGCTTGCCGCTCGCTGGACGGTATTGCTGTCGCTTGTAGCCTTTGTCATGGGCGGGTTTGTCGCCCTGGTGTTATTGCTGGTGCGCACGGCAGGCAACCCGTGGGCCATGCGGCTGGTGCGCGGCTATGTCGAACTGTTTCAGGGCACGCCGCTTTTGATGCAGTTATTCATTCTGTTTTTTGGCTTGCCCCTGATCGGCATTGATGTTTCGCCCTGGATCGCCGCCATGCTGGGCTTAACCCTGTTTACCAGTGCGTTTTTAACCGAGATTTGGCGCGGTTGTGTTGAATCGGTCAATAAAGGCCAGTGGGAAGCATCGGCAACCCTGGGCATGAATTTTACCCAGCAAATGCGCTATATCATCCTGCCGCAGGCCTTGCGCATTGCAGTCGCACCCACGGTTGGTTTTTCAGTTCAGGTGGTTAAGGGCACAGCTGTGACCTCGATTATCGGTTTTGTCGAACTAACCAAGGCGGGAACCATGATCACGAACGCCACTTACGCGCCCTTCACCGTCTATGGCTGTGTTGCCGTGCTTTATTTTGTCATCTGTTACCCGCTGTCGCTTTATGCCCGCCGCCTGGAAGGAAAACTTCATAATGTCTCTCGTTGAGCTTCATGCCATTCACAAAAGTT
Organism: Thalassospira sp. MCCC 1A01428; assembly: GCF_002115825.1. Lineage (GTDB taxonomy): Bacteria > Pseudomonadota > Alphaproteobacteria > Rhodospirillales > Thalassospiraceae > Thalassospira. The sequence continues at coordinate 41,979 of NZ_JFJZ01000006.1, forward strand.
TTGGCGCGGTGCAGGTCCTTAAGGGCATTGATTTGAAAATCGATGAAGGGCAGGTTATCGCGCTGATCGGGCGCAGCGGATCGGGCAAAAGCACGCTTTTGCGTACCATCAATGGCCTGGAAACCATCGATGACGGCACCATCATGGTTGCAGGTAAAAAGGTTGGCGATCATGACACCGACCTTCTTGATCTGCGCCTGAATGTCGGCATGGTGTTTCAGCAGTTCAATCTGTTTCCGCATTATACCGCCCTTGAAAACGTGATGCTGTCGCCCCAGGTGGTGAAAAAACAGTCCAAAGCCGAAGCCCGCGCCATTGCCGAAGAAATGCTGACCAAGGTTGGCCTGGCCGATAAAATGACCCATTACCCCGACCAGCTTTCGGGGGGGCAGCAACAACGTGTTGCCATTGCCCGCGCCCTTGCCATGAAGCCGCGCGTGTTGCTGTGCGATGAAGTCACATCCGCGCTGGACCCGGAACTGGTTAACGAAGTGCTGGCCGTTGTGCGCCAACTGGCCGAAGAAGGCATGACGCTGGTGATGGTGACCCATGAAATGCGTTTTGCCCGCGAAGTTTGCGATACACTGGTCTTTATGCATCATGGCCGCATCCACGAAAAAGGGGCCCCCGAAGCGGTTTTTGCCAACCCTAAAACACCCGAACTGGCAAATTTTGTTGGCGGGCTGGCCGGTTAGGCTGGTGTCACTTATGTGACAGTTTCCAGTTGTTGCCGGTTTATGGTTTTCCCCTTTCGCGACAGTCCCTAAAACAGGCTTTCGGTTTTGAAGGTGTGTCGGGGATGGATCGGTGATGAACAAGCGGGTAGATACGGCGCAAACATCCGGCAAGCAGTTGCAGCCTCCTTTAACCGGTGCAATGGCCCTTCTCGACCGTTTCCCGTTTCTTGTTCTTGGGGTTGTGCTGGTGGGGGCGTTTGCCTCGTCGACATCGGCACCGCTGGGGGGCTTGTTTGTTGTCGACGGGCTGGGCGAAGCACCGTGGAAAATCAGCGTAGCGGCCATTATCAAGGTGGTGGTAACACTATTAACCAACCGTTATTACGGCCATGCGATTGATCGCGGGGTGCCTGTTCGCCGTTTGCTGCTAATCAGTATTACCTGCTTTACCATCGGTATGGGAATTATCGGTACCTTTCAGGTGTATTGGGTTTATGCGGGTATTGCCTCGGTCCTGATCGGGGTTGGGTCCGGCGCGTTATCGGTGGTGTATTCGTTCGGGCGTTTGTTTGCCGAACAAACCGGTCGTGACGTAAAAAAGTTTAATTCCTGGTTGCGGATGCAAACATCGCTGGGCTGGATGGTCGGCCCCGCCATATCATTATCGGTTTATGGCGCATTTGGTTTCACGGCCATCTATTTTGCCATTGCGGGCTTAGGCGCGGCGTGGCTGTTATTTTGTTTTTGTGTGGTGCCATCAGCCTTTAAAACCCACCATCCCGGCAGTATCACGCCGGGGCAAAAGGTGCCGTTTAATCGCGGTTTGGTGCTGGCCTGTATTCCGGTCTATCTGATTTCGACCGGGCATGTATTGTTTTTAACCGCGATGCCGCTTTATTTCACAACCGGCCTTGGCCTGGCACCCGCTGCCGCCGGGTTTGAACTAACGGTGAAATGCTTTGTCGAGGTGATCGCAATTTACGCATCAGCCGGGGTTATCCATCGCATTGGGGAACGCAGGGGCCTGATGATTGCGGCAAGCTGTGCGGTGTTGTTTTTTGCGCTGGTGTATCATGCGCAAACCTTGCTGCATGTGCTGGCCTTGGGGGCATTGGATGGCCTTTATTACGGGCTGTTTGCCGCCATTGGCATGACGTTTGTGCAAAATTTTGCCCGGCATCGGCCCGGCATGGCAACCAGTTATTATATCAGCACATTGTTTGTCGGCGGTCTTACCGGCAACCTTTTAATGGGGACCATTGCCAACTGGTATTCGTTTCATGCCACGGTTGCGGTGTCCGGTTTTATCGTTGCCATTGGCGGTTTGGTGTTGCTGGTGATTGGCGACGCCCCCGCCGAAGAAGCACCCCCGCAACAGGCATGATCCACTTGACTTTGGCGCATCTGACGCGATGATCAGCCCATGTCAGATCAAAATCAAAACCCAACACCCCAGCGCGCCCGGCTGTTTGTTGACGCCGATGCCTGCCCGGTAAAGGCTGAATGCGAACGTGTTGCCGAACGCCACCGTATCGAAATGTTCCTGGTGTCGAACGGGGGCATTCGCCCGTCGCGCAACCCGCTTATCCACAGCATTTTTGTCCCGCCCGAACCCGATGCTGCCGATGACTGGATTGCCGAAAATGCCAGCACCAACGATGTGATTATCACAGCCGATATTCCGCTGGCGTCGCGCGGGCTGGAACTGGGCGCGCATGTGTTGGGGCCGACGGGCAAAGCCTTTACCGAGGCCAATATTGCCAATGCGCTGGCCGGGCGTGAAATTGCCGCCCATATGCGTGAAGTCACTGGCGAGCAGGGCCGTAATGCCGGTTTCACGCAAAAGGACCGGTCGCGGTTTTCCAGTGCGCTGGAAGTTATGGTTCAGGCAGCATTGCGCGCCTGAGATTGGTTGCGTGCTTAGGTGCAAGGCCCGGAGCATAACGTTTCCGGGCCTTGTCTTTGTTATTTTAAGACACGTCAGAATGGATAATGCCGCTTGCCGTTCTGAATGGTGATCCAGCGCATGTCGGTAAATTCATCAATCGATGCCTTGGCGCCAAATCGGCCATAGCCGCTGGATTTAACGCCGCCAAACGGCATTTGCGCCTCGTCATGCACGGTGGGGCCGTTAATGTGGCAAATGCCGCTTTCAATTTGTTGGGCGACCTGCATGGCGCGCGAAACATCGCGCGAAAATACTGCCGATGACAGGCCATATTCACTGTCGTTGGCAATGCGAATGGCTTCGTCTTCGTCGTCCACGCGCATCACACAGACCACCGGGCCAAAACTCTCCTCGCTGTAAATCCGCATTGATGACGTGACATGGTCCAGCAATGTGGCGTCCATCAAGGCGCCATCGGCCTTGCCCGACCCCGCCATTAACCTGGCCCCCTTTGATATGGCATCGGCCACCAGTTCCTCGATCCGGCGGGTGGCTTCGGCAGTAACCACGCCGCCCAAAATATGTTCGCCCCCGGCCGGGTCGCCCGCGGTCAGGGTTTTTGCCCTGGCGGCCAGTTTGGCAACAAAATCATCGCCAATGGCATTATCGACAATGAGCCGTTCGGTCGACATGCAGATTTGGCCCTGGTTCATATAGGCCCCAAAGGCCGCGGCGTTAACGGCTTCGTCAATATCGGCGTCATGCAGCACTAAAAACGGGGCCTTGCCGCCCAGTTCCAGCAAAACCGGTTTTAAATGCTGTGCCGCCAACCCGGCAATAATGCGACCCACCCGGGTAGAGCCGGTGAAATTAATGCGGCGGACGGCGGGGTGGGCAATCAGGGTTTCAACAATTTCCGGCGCATCTTCGGGGGCATTGGTAATCACGTTAACCACACCTTCGGGCGCACCGGCTTCACGCAGGCAATCGCCGATTAAATGGTGAATGGCGGGGCAAAGCTCGGATGCCTTCAGGATCACCGTATTGCCGCAGGCCAGCGGCATGGCAATGGCACGAGTGCCCAAAATCACCGGGGCATTCCAGGGGGCGATACCCAAAACCACACCGGCAGGCTGGCGAATACCCATGGCAAAACTGCCCGGCACATCGGATGGAATAACATCACCGGTGATTTGCGTGGTCATTGATGCTGCTTCGCGCAACATATTGGCGGCCAGATGGGCGTTAAACCCGCCCCACATTGCGGTGCTGCCGGTTTCGACCAGCACCCGGCGGCCAAATTCCTCGCCTTTGCTTTCCATAATATCGGCGGCTTTGAGCAAAATGGCCCGCCGCGCACCAGGCCCTGTTTTTGACCATGCAGGAAACGCGCTTGCCGCGGCATCGGCGGCACGAATGGCATCGGCACTGGTTGCCGCGGCGGCCGTGGTGGCAATGTCGCCGGTTATCGGGTTTTTGCGGGTAAAGGTGCGGTTCTGGCTGGCGGGTGTGTCGGTATTATTGATCAACAGGTTAATGTCATACATCGGAACGTGATCCTCGGTGGGGCTGGCATGGCAGCCGGTTTGTTTGTGCTGCGTAATCTGATGTTACGCTGGTTTTGGCATCGGCCACCATACGGGTAACCGGTAAATCGCCCCTGCCACTTATCCATGACCGTCTCATTTAGGCCTGCCTGTGGCTGGAACAATCTTTTGGGCCGTGGTGCAGATAACCTGTGGTCCCGGTTTTCGCAATCCGGCCTATTTCAACCGGTTTTTCAAACGATACACGGCAATGGTACCGGTTACGTGGTGGCGTATGAAACGTGCAAGCCATCTTGCTTACGATACCAGTTTTGCCGCAGGGCCGTAATAAACACGTATAGTTGATCCGCACCGGTACTGGACGACGTAAATAAATCTGACATATTTGTGAAATGGCAACGCGGGGCTACGGGGGTACTCTGTTATGCAATTGTAGAAAATGGATGAATCATTTGAAACGTCGAACAACGTTGTTATTGGGGCTGGTTATGGTGCTGATATTGCCATTCGGGATCAGCCTTGCCCAAAATCCCCCCGGCAATGATGGTGCAAAGAACAGCTGGCGCACAGCGCCGCGCCATTCAGCGGGCATTGCCCCCGATCCGGTGGCAAATGTCGATACCGCAATCGTGCAGGTCTATGCGGCATCGACCTATAGCTGGCGGGGTTATTTTGCCGTTCACACATGGATCATTGTTAAACATAGCGGTGCCAATGCGTTTATCCGTTATGATGTTGTTGGCTGGGGTGGGGGCAATGTTGTTCGCACCAACTATGCCATTCCCGATGGATTGTGGTTCGGTGCAGAGCCGGAAGTTTTGGTTGATCTGCGCGGCGACGGCGTCGATGCGATCATTGATAACGTTGAAAAAGCGGTGCAATCCTATCCCTATCCGCAGCAATATCGCAGCTATCCCGGCCCCAACAGCAATACCTTTATTGCCCATATTGGCCGTGAAGTTCCGGCACTTGATCTTGATATGCCAGCCAATGCAATTGGCAAGGATTACCGCGCCATTACCAACCCGGTGGGCCTGTCGCCGTCGGGAACAGGGGTGCAGGCGAACCTGTTTGGCATGTTAGGTTTTACCGCCGGGCTGGAAGAAGGCCTTGAAATCAACCTGCTGGGGTTAAATTTCGGCATCGATTTTAACCGCCCTGCCATTCGACTGCCGTCTATTGGCCGGTTGGGGTTATCGAATAATGGATCGTTGGCTGCTGATGCAGAGAACCCGTAGCGGGTTTAAGTATCGGCGCTGTGCTTTTGCCAAGCTCATCGAAGTGCTTTCCAAAGGGATAGGCACTTCGATTAAATCATATGCTGATCAGTCAGTTTTGACCTGGTTTCTAAGACTGGCCAGTTCCGCAAGAATATCATGTGCAAGTTCGGCAGGATAACCCCAATAGTCGAAAATTCCGCCTTGCGCGCTATTTTGCCCGCAAACAACAAAAACACCGGTACCATACTTGTGTTTCAAGTGGTTGGCTAACCAGCCGACAAAGCCACTATTGTCCGCTCCGGCAGGGAAATGCAGCCTGAATATCTGAAACTGTTCGCCGCGATCGTCCTTTGCAGGGACAAGCTGGCTCCAGACATCGTCATCACGCACGATTGCCAGTGCATCTTCGCGAATGCGTGCTGAAAATTCCGTAATCGGAAATTCATCGAAAATATAGGGTTCGGCATAGGCCTTAAACTGTGTTTGCACCATGACCTGCCGTAAACGGGTATCGGTTTGTTCCGGTGTTTCCTGTGAGATATTAACCAAAATTAGTCTCCGTTCGAGATTTTCATATGCGTGGAAAGTATTTTCCCGGCATCTGTTTTGTGGATCGAGAGTGTTGCTTGCCGTGTCTGTCTGATTTCTATGACTATGGTGTGCGTCCTTTGCGATATTGATTTTGTCTGGACGGTATGAGAGAGAAAGCGATCAGGATAGGCTGATAAAGTAGAAACCAGAATTCAGTATGAGATGATATCAGACGCATTTGATCCACGTCTTTTACGGGTGTTTGTTGCGGTATGCTCGCATGGCAGTATAAACCGTGCCGCAAGCGAGCTTGGACGAACGCAATCCGCACTTAGTATGCAAATTCGTCGGCTGGAAGATGTGGTCGGCCAACCCTTGTTGCGACGAACCGGGCGGGGTGTGGTGCCTACCGATGACGGTGAAGTGATGCTGGTCTATGCGCGGCGGATTTTGATGCTGTGCGAGGAGGCCGCTGCGCATTTTCGCAAAAATGTGGAGATTGGCGAAATTCGTATTGGTTTGACAGAAACCATCGCCGATTCCACCCTGCCTTCGGCACTTGCAAGGCTGAGGCGCACTTTTCCGGGATTGCACTTGAATGTGACCATTGATCACGGCAGCGCGCTTGGGCAGCGCTGGAACGACGGGATGCTGGATCTGGCAGTGGCGACGTGCTCGGCCTTTTCGGCCGATCCGTTGGAAGTTTGGGATGTAAACCTGAACTGGGTATGCGGAATTGATGCAACGCTTGACCTTGCTTCACCGCTGGATGTGATTGTTAATGCCGAGCCCTGTGCCTGGCGCCGCATTATGTTTGACAAATTAATGGAGGCAGAGCTTGAGTTTCGCGTGGTCCTGACCAGCCATAATATGGGTGCGATGATTACGGCAGTTGAAAACGGCCTTGGCCTGGCATTGATGACCAGCGAAAGCGTTAATACCCGAACCATGCGCGTCGTTTCATCGTCTTTTGGCGGAACGCCACCTACGGTGAAATATGGGCTGTATGCTGCGAGAAACCGATCAAACACAATTGATGCCGCGATTGATGTGGTGCGGGAAAATCTGGGAGCTTTAACAGGATAATAGTCACAGGTGACGGGCCGGGCCGTATGGACAAACAATGGCCGCTGGCCCGCTGGTTTGCAAAGGATAACGACCAGAACATTATGTATGTTTTGGTCGTTATTTTGTTTGCAAACCGTTTCAGGCAGCCAGCTTAACCAGCATTTTCCCGGTGTTCTTGCCATCGAACAGGCCAATAAAGGCATCGGGGGCTTTGTTAAGGCCTTCGTAAACGGTTTCACGCCATGTCAATGCGCCCGATCGTACCAGGTCAACCCCTTCGCGGACAAATTCGGGGTAGGATGACCAATGATCTGAAACGATAAAACCTTCCATGCGGGCACGTTGTGCCGTCAGGCGAAACAGGTTGCGTGGCCCGGTGGCTTTTTCGCGGTCATTATAAACCGAAATCATACCGCAAACGGCAATACGGCCATTGATGTTGATATGGTCAAGGGCCGCTTCCAGATGAGGGCCGCCAACATTTTCGTAATAAACATCAATGCCATGCGGTGCGGCGTCATCAAGGGCGGCGGAAAGGTCATCGGTTTCGCGGTAATTGATGACGCTATCAATGCCAATGGTGTTTTTTAACCAGTCAGCTTTGTCGGCGTTACCGGTACTGCCAATAACACGGCACCCTTTGGCCTTTGCCAATTGACACGCGACCGAGCCGACGGCACCGGCTGCGGCCGAAACAAACACGGTTTCACCAGCCTGGTACTGGGCGATTTTGTTAAGACCAACCCATGCTGTCATGCCGGGCATGCCCAGGGGGCCTAAAAAAGCCTGCTCGGGAATGTCCGGGGTATCGGGCAGGGGATGCAAATAATCGCGTTCCAGCAAGGCATGGCTGCGCCATCCTGTCATGGATGTTACCAGGTCGCCTTCGGTAAACCTTTTATCGCGCGATGCAATAACGCGGCCCACGGCGTGGCCTTCCATTGGGGCATTAAGGGCAAAGGGCGGGATATAGCTTTTGCGCGGGCTCATGCGGCCGCGCATATAAGGGTCAACCGACATCCAGATGTTTTCGATCAAAACCTCGCCATCCAGTGGTTTTAATACCGGAACATCAACAATTGAAAAGTCGTCAGGGGCGGGGACGCCGCTGGGATAGCGCAGCAAATGTACTTCCTGCGCTGTTTCGGGAATTTCGGGAAAATGGCTGGTATTGGTCATGAGTCCTCGGCAGGTTTTCGGCATTTTAAGGGATGCGGAATGGCAATAGGCATCCGGCCTGCTTCGGAACTAGGAAATCCAGCCGTTATGTGCAACCGTTTATCCTGGTAATTCGGGGCGTTTTTTTAACTGTTCAGCCACCAAATCGCCGAATTTAACAGGGTTGCAAACCCTACCCACAAGGCATAAGGCACCATCAACCAGCCAGCCATTCTGTCGATGGGCCAAAACACGGCGATGTTGGCAAGGATCAGTACCAGTAATGGAACGATGTCAATTAACCCTGCCAGTGGGGACTGCGCGCCAAAGAACAAAAAGGACCACAACAGATTTAATACCAGTTGCGCGCCATACAGGATGAAAACGGTGCGCCCGCCTGTTTGGGGCAAAAAGCCGGTTTTGCACCATACCCGCCAGCCAGCGACCGCAATCAGGGCGTAAATGATGCTCCATACCGGGCCAAATAACCAGTTTGGCGGGTTGAAAAACGGTTTGTTCAGGGTTTGGTACCAGTCCCCGACGCTGGTTGCCGTGGCGGCGCCACCGGCAACCGAAATGATCAGGCACAGAACCAGAAACGCAATCAGGGCGAAAAACCGGGTGCGGTGGTTTGGATTAAATTCGGGCGACATTGCCACAGGGGCTGGGCCGGAATCCTGGGGTGTGGGCGACATTTGGGCACCTTGTATTTATCAAAACACAAACGGCAACCTGAAGGTTTTCAGGTTGCCGTTGATTATAACGTTGCACAATCGGTTCGTGCGTTATCAATTTCGTGTGTTTTGCGTAATGCGTCGGTGTTGCCGGAAAAAACGGCGGTGTTACGCCGCTGCAACGCCTGAAACATCTTCCATCAAATCAAATGCGACAATGGCCGCCATGACATCTTCATACATGTGCAAATGGCGGATTTTGCCGTTTTCAATGACCAGATGAAAGGCAACATCGCGGATTTTCTGTTTGGACGATGTCGTGGCTTTTTCGCCGATTTGCCCAAACAGGGCAACATGGCGGTCGCTGATCATAAGGCGTGTTCCCATCGACCGGCTTTCGGCCGGGGCATGGTTGGGCCACAGGCGGCCAAACAGCGCAGCCCGGGCCGAAATGTTATCGACAGGTTCGGCGTGGTCATAGCTGTTATCACCCGGCAAGTTCCACTGCATGCCGGTCGCAAACATATCGGCAACCGTTGCATCCTGTGCAGCGAGCCGGTCAAAAAAGGATTCGGCGGTTTCTTTCGTCGTCTGCATGGCGGCCTCTGCGCATGGGTAAATTGGTATCACTGATTTATTGCATCATAATAATGGAAAAATAATGGTGATAGCGGGCAATATCGTGACAGTGCGTTCTGTTGTCAGAACGCTGTCAGGAGGGTGCAACGCTGTGCGACACGGTGGATGCAAAAACTGATCTCGCGATATCCGCAGACCAAAGCGGAAACAGCCGTTTTCAGGTTAATATTCCAGGGCAGGTATTGGCATCCCGCCCAGGCCCGGTGTTGGGACGGGCGGAATGCCAAAATCACATGTCGGGTTACATTTGGTTGCCCCAGGCCGGAAATGGATCGGGCAGGGCGACAAAGGGGGCAGGGTTGAACCTGTCGTCGTAAGTGTGGGCGTGCGGGGCGGTTTGGTGTTGCACGGCTTGCGAGAATTCATCGTCGTCGATCAGGCAGCGATCAAGTCTTGCCCGCAAGGCTGCCTCATCCATTTCTGTTCCGATAAAAACAATTTCCTGGCGGCGGTCACCAAAAACCGGGTGCCAGATTTTATCCAGAATTGCATCCCATTCCGGGCCTTCTGGCCAGCGTTGCCGCGGAACCGCCACCCACCAGTTGCCCAATGCTTCATATTGCACGGCGGCCCCGGCCTGGCTGATTTCACCTACCCATGACGGGCGGGTCGCCACCCAGAAATGCCCCTTTGCCCGAATGACACCGTGCCATTCGGAATGAATGAAGTCATAAAAACGTTGTGGATGAAAAGGCAGCGCGCAGCGGTAGGTGAAACTGGTAATGCCGTATTCGTCTGTTTCCGGGATATGGTCGGCAAAGCCATAAAGCTCCTTTGCCCATAACGGATGTTCATGGGCGCGTTCAAAATTAAACAGGCCCGTCGCCAGTATCTTTTCTGCGGGAACATGCCCGCGCGTGGTTTCAATGATTTCGGCATCCAGATTAAGCGCGCGAATGATGTGGCGAATGGTCGCCAGTTCGTGGGTATTTACAAGGTCGGTTTTGTTTAAAATAATAATGTCGGCAAATTCGATTTGGTCGACCAGCAAGTTAACGATTGTTCGTTCATCGCCTTCGCCAAGCGATTCCCCGCGGTCGTGCAGAAAATCCTGCGAGCTGTAATCGTTTATCAGGCGGGCGGCATCAACCACGGTGGCCATGGTATCAAGCCGGGCCACGTCGCTCAGGCTTTCGCCGTTTTCGTCGCGAAAATCAAAGGTGGCAGCAACGGGTAAGGGTTCGGCAATGCCGGTTGATTCAATTAACAGATAATCAAACCGGTTTTCACTGGCGAGGCGTCGAACCTCGGCCAGCAGATCGTCGCGAAGCGTACAGCAGATGCAACCATTGCTCATCTCGACCAGTTTTTCATCCAGACGCGATAAATCGGCTCCGCCATGTCGAACCAGATCGGCATCAATGTTCACCTCGCTCATATCGTTGACAATAACGGCAACACGCAGACCGTTACGGTTGTTCAGAACATGATTTAAAACGCTGGTTTTACCAGCCCCCAAAAATCCGGACAAAACCGTTACAGGAAGTTTTTGCATGGAATGATAACCCTCTCGATATTGTTATGTTATAACATAACAATATCGAGAGGGTGTGATGTCGGCAAGGGTAAAGCAGGCCAATGATCGTAAAATTTACGGCGTAAAAGTCAGGGCTGGCGATACATCATCATTGCAACAGGTGCCAGGTGATGCCCGACACGCCGGGATGGCCTGTATTATTGGGAATTTGAAGGTGTAAGGATGATGATAAAAAGACATTCTTTAAAGCGCGAATACCGGAATTCATCAGGTATCGGGCTGTGCCGGTAAAGGCCGGTGCCGGGATTGCGGTTGTTAAAACGTGAAGTGATACCGGATTAATGTTTAGTCCAGTGTTGAAAGGGCGGTATCGACAAAATCGCGCATGGTGTCTTCGTCGGCGGCGCGGCGGGCCATTAATTGTAATCCCTGCAGGGAACCTGCCAGAAACCGGGCCAGGGCGCGGATGTTTTTGGTGTCGGAGATGGTTTTTTGCGCCTGTGCGCGAACCAGTGCATCAACAAACAAAAGTTCGGTACGTTTAAACGATTGGCGGGCAATGGCGGCGGTTTCGGCATCGTGGGGGGCCAGTTCCATGCCGGAATTAACCATCAGGCAGCCCTTGTTGCGACCTTCAGCCAGACCATTTCGCATAACGCTGCGAAATGTCTCGACAATTGCCTGTCGGCCATCCTGCATTTCAACAAGTTTGGCAAACCGCGCCGCCGAGATCGTTCGAATGTAATGGTCCAGAACCCGCAAAAACAGGGCCTTTTTGTCGCCGAAACTGGCATACATGCTGGCGCGGTTCAGGCCGGTTTCGTTAACCAGATCCTGTACCGAGGTGCCTTCAAACCCCTTGTGCCAAAATACGTTCATGGCGTTATCAAGAACGTTGTCTTCGTCAAAGGCGCGAGGACGGGCCATTTTATGGTGCTCACAAGGATGTTACGATGTGGAAAGTGGTATTACCATAAAGGGGTAACATATATGGATCAAGCGTTCTGACCCTCGCCCGTTTCACATTCAGGCGATTTTTTCCCAAGTGACAAAGCTAAATCCCGGACCACTTTCGGGGGTGGGGTGATCGTCACGGTTAATTTCCTGCCATTCTGTATTTGCAAGCGGTGGAAGAAACGTATCGCCATCAAATTCGTCGTGAACTTCGGTAATTTCGTAACGCGTGGTAAAGGGCAGGGCCAGTTTGTAAATTTGTGCCCCGCCAGCAATGATAACTTCGTTCACACCATCGCGAATGGCGATGTCATCTGCGGTCTGAATGGCTGTTTCGATATCATGGCACACAATGACGCGCTCATCGGCAAAGGACCAGCTTTTGTCGCGGGTGACGACAATAGATGTGCGACCGGGCAGTGGTTTGCCAATTGATTCAAACGTTACCCGCCCCATGATCATAGGTTTGCCGCGCGTCAGGGCCTTAAAGTGTTTCAAATCTTCGGGAATATCCCACGGCATCCAGCCTTTGGTACCAATGGCGCGGTTTTGTGAAACGGCAACCACTGCAACCCGGTTGATTTTGCGATTGTCCATTATACAGCTACCTTGCCCGCAATATGCGGGTGCGGGTCGTAATTGTTCAGGGTGAAATCACTGTATTTGAAATCAAATATCGATTTTACAGCAGGGTTGATTTGCATCTGCGGCAACGGGCGCGGTGTGCGTGCCAATTGCAATTCCACCTGTTCAAGGTGGTTGGTATAAAGGTGGGCATCGCCCAGCGTATGGACAAAATCGCCCGGTTTCAGGTCGCAAACCTGTGCCACCATCAAGGTCAGCAGGGCATAGGATGCAATATTGAATGGCACACCCAGGAAAATGTCGGCGCTGCGTTGATAAAGCTGGCACGACAATTTGCCATCGGCGACATAGAATTGAAACAGGCAGTGGCAGGGGGGCAGGGCCATGTCGGGCACATCGGCCACATTCCATGCCGATACGATTAGGCGGCGGGAATCGGGCGTGGTTTTGATCTGATTGATCAGGGTGCTGATCTGATCGACGGTTTCACCATTCGCCCCCCGCCAGGATCGCCATTGCCCCCCATAAACCGGGCCAAGGTCGCCATTTTCGTCGGCCCATTCGTTCCAGATTCGAACACCATTATCTTGCAAATACTTGACGTTGGTGTCGCCGGCCAAAAACCACAGCAATTCATGAATGATCGATTTCAGGTGCAGTTTTTTGGTCGTGACCATCGGAAAGCCTGCCGATAGGTCAAACCGCATCTGATGGCCAAAAATGGAAATTGTGCCGGTGCCGGTACGGTCTTCCTTGCGGGTGCCGGTGTCGCGCACCAGACGCATCAGATCAAGATATTGCTGCATGCCGTGTCTGTCCTGGGTGGTCGTGTTTTTGGGGAATCTGTTTTGGCGCAGGATAGACAGGCACGCGCCCATGTGCAACGCCTGAGAGGCCCTGCACAGGATGGTCTGAAATGTTCCCGCAATGTGATAAAAAGTTTTCGGGCAAAACCCCTTGTGAAGCGGGGGTAGTTTCCCCTATATAAGGGCTGTCAGCGCAAGCTGACTATGGCGTTACACGACTTGACAGAATAGACATTACGGACCCGGGGGCGGTACCCGGCGGCTCCACCAACCTTTCGATTTCGTCCGACTCAGGCGATGTTCGTGGGGCCGAAACAGGATCGACGTGTGTAGTAAAAGTCTATGTTGGCGCTCGGCATGGTACCACCGATATCGGGCCAATGTTTGTAAACGCAAACGATAACAATGCTCCGGTTGCTGTTGCTGCGTAAGCGGCACTAGCACCAAAGCGAAATTCCGGTTGCCGGGAGCGGTAACCTGGTGGGGGACGGGGCACCTAGCAACAGAACGCCCCATTTTCTCCCCGTTTTGAAAATGTTGATGCGTGAAGTGATTGCCACGCTCTTGTAATTCTCTCACGCTTGTTTATGAATAGAAGCTGACAAATGCGCCATTGGGGATGGTGGCGCATAGGAGTGACGGGCCGGGCCCGCCAGAAACAGGATTTTCGATGCACGAACCGGAAGAATTCCGATACGATTTGATGGTCGATCAGGCGCTGCGCGGCGTGGTAAAACAAATTCTTACCCGCGTGGCCAAAGAGGGCCTTTTCGGCGAGCATCATTACTATGTCACGTTCCAGACCAATCACCCCGGTGTCGAGCTGCCTGAAAACCAGCGCAAGGCGCACCCGGATAATATCACGGTGGTTGTGCAGCATCGATTCTGGGATATGACGGTAACCGACGACTATTTTTCTGTCGGAATGAGCTTTGACGGTATGCCAACCGTGGTTGTTGTGCCCTTTGATGCAATGCTGGCATTTGTCGATCCGTCGGCCAACTTCATGCTGACTTTCAGTGTTGAAGAAGAAATGGACGACGAGGATTTCGAAGATGCCGAAGAGCTTGAAGAACCGGCAAAATTGAGCGCTGAACCGGCATCCCGGTCCAAGCCTGCGCCCGAATCGGGTGAAAGTGGCGAAGTCATCGCGCTTGATGCGTTTCGAAAGAAGTAATCACCTCCTGCTGCGGGACGGATTAACGAATAAGAAGAAACGGACGGTTAATCATTGACCGTCCGTTTTTGTTGTTTAAAGGGCTTCTTCGATGAAACCTTTGACTTCATCGTAAAGGCCATCTGAATGTTCAGACAGATTTTGCGAGAAGTCTGACAGGCGGGTACCTTGCTCGGCGGTTTTTTCCGAGAGTTTGTCAAGCCGTGCGAGATCGGCTGTAATGGTGCTTATGCCGTTTGCGACGGAAAGGATGTTGGCGGCAATTTCCTGAGAGGCGGCGTGCTGCTGCTCGACAACGGCACTCAGGTTTTCTGCGATTTCTTCATTGGTTTCGATCACCTTGCGGGTGTCGGTCAATTCGGAAACCACACGCGCGGTGTTCTCGCGAATTGCGGCAATGCGGTCTGTAATATCCTTGGTTGACCGGGCTGTTTGGGTGGCCAGCGATTTGACTTCGCCCGCAACAACGGCAAAGCCCTTGCCGGCATCACCAGCCCGCGCGGCTTCAATGGTGGCATTTAGCGCCAAAAGATTGGTCTGGTTGGCAATATCCTGAATAATTTTGACAACGGAGCCGATTTCTTCGACCGCACCGGAAAGCGTGTTCATGACCTCGCCGGTATCGTTCATTTCCGACACAGCGCGATTGGCAACTTCGGTCAGGCGGTCAATCTGCGATGAAATTTCGCTGATCGACTGGGTCATTTCCTCGGATGCGGTGGAAACATGATTTGCCCTTTGTGCGGTGCTGTCGCCTTCCTCGCGAATTTTACCGGCCAGCTCCGAACCGTCTGTGGAGTTTTCGGCAAGGTCGTTTGACAATGTATTGAGGTTTTCTGCGGCCTCGCGGACTTTCTCTGACAGGCTAACGCAGGTGCGGCCCATTTTGACCTGATCGGTAATGACTTCGCCGCTCATGATAAAGCCGGTTGCTGTGTCATCTTCGTCCATAAGGGGCGTTACCGTTATCATCAGTGTATGGTCGTCAAGACGGACACGTTGATAAATGGGCATTTCATTCAGGCGATTGCCTAAATTGGCGAATTGTTTGCGGTCAAATATCTTGTTGAGCTGGGCAATTGGCGTGTCGATCAGTTTTGAAAAATTCACATCTTCGGTTTTTAAAAGCGTTTCGGCAAATTCGCGCGAAATGAAGAGAATTTTACCGGCAAGATCGCATGTCACGATATTGTACGGAATTGAGTTGATCAGGTCTTTGTAAAAAGAATTTTGTCGATCTGCTGCCAATTTTGTATGAATTTCTGCAGCATCATGGGCATTCGAATTCGCATTCGCGCGAAAGAATTTAAGCATAGACCCCGGTCCTTCAATAGAACATTTTGTGGTAAAGACGCGGATAGTCGTGCTGTGCGGGGGGGCTATTCAAGTTAAAATTACGATTGATTATCAAGTTTTGAAATCAATCGGTTATCGTGCCATTTGTTCTATACTTAAGGGAATGTATTTTAATACTTGAACGACTTTTTTTATAACCGACTGTGCTTGTGCGTTATTGGTGACAATTGACGACTCGACAGCTCGTAAGCGGGAGAATTGCGGGTTTTTTGGGCTTCAAATACGTGGCGTTTTGATGCAGCAGGCGCTATGTTCTGCACCAGCAAAGCAAAAAATAATCCACCTTGTTTTTGAGAGAGACGGAAGCCTTCCATGAGTGATTTTGTCTATAAAGCCATGTTCGAGCAGGGCAAGGATGCCACGCCATATCGCAAGATTGGTGATGAAGGTATCGAAACCCTTGATGTTAACGGTGAAACCTTTTTGAAGGTGGCACCCGAAGCGATTGAAAAGCTTACCCTGCAGGCGTTTTTTGATTGTTCGCATTTGTTGCGCCCCGGCCATCTTGAACAGTTGCGTAAAATTCTGGATGACCCGGAAGCAACGGAAAATGACAAATTTGTCGCCATGGATTTGCTGAAAAACGCCAATATCGCCTCGGGCGGGGTGTTGCCAATGTGCCAGGATACCGGCACCGCCATTGTCATGGGCAAACGCGGGGGCCGCGTTATTACCGATGGCAATGATGAAGAAGCGGTTTCAAAAGGCATCTGGCGGGCTTATCAGGAACATAACCTGCGTTATTCGCAGGTTTCCCCGGTAAATATGTTTGAAGAAAAAAACACCGGTTCCAACCTGCCAGCCCAGATCGATTTATACGCAACGCCGGGCAATGAATATAAATTCATGTTCATGGCAAAGGGCGGCGGATCAGCCAACAAAACCTTCCTGTTTCAGCAAACCAAGGCGTTGTTGAACCCCGAAAGCCTGCGTAAATTTCTGGACGAAAAAATTCGTACGCTGGGCACCTCGGCTTGCCCGCCCTATCACCTTGCCATCGTGATTGGCGGAACATCGGCCGAAGCCACCCTGAAAACCGTTAAAATGGCATCGGCCCGTTATTACGATAACCTGCCGACCGAAGGCGGTAATGATGGCCAGGCCTACCGTGACCTTGAATGGGAACAGAAGGTTCTGGAAATGACCCGCGAAATGGGCATTGGCGCACAGTTTGGCGGCAAGTATTTCTGCCATGACGTGCGGGTTATTCGCTTGCCACGCCACGGGGCAAGCTGCCCGGTGGGCATTGGGGTGTCGTGCTCGGCCGACCGTCAGGTTCTGGGTAAAATCACGGCTGATGGTATCTTTATCGAGGATCTGGAACATAACCCGGCGAAATACTTGCCCGAGGTTTCGGACGAACATCTTGATGATAACGTCGTTAAGGTCGATTTGAACCGCCCGATGGACGACGTCCGCAAGCAGCTGTCGCAATATCCGGTTAAAACCCGTCTGGCATTGACCGGCAAGGTGATTGTGGCGCGCGATATTGCCCATGCCAAAATCAAGGAACGCCTTGATGCTGGCGAAGGCATGCCGGAATACCTTAAAAATCACCCGGTTTATTATGCAGGCCCGGCCAAAACGCCGGAAGGCATGCCGTCCGGCTCGTTCGGGCCGACCACGGCAGGACGTATGGACGCCTATGTTGACATGTTCCAGGAACATGGCGGGTCATTTGTGATGCTGGCCAAAGGCAACCGGTCCAAACAGGTCAAGGATGCCTGCCAGAAATATGGCGGTTTCTATCTTGGCTCTATCGGGGGTCCGGCTGCACGTCTGGCGCAGGATTGCATCAAGAAGGTCGAGGTGCTGGAATATCCTGAACTGGGCATGGAAGCGGTTTGGCAGATCGAGGTTGAGGATTTCCCGGCTTTCATCGTGATTGATGACAAGGGCAATGATTTCTTTGCCGAATTTGGCATCTGATGACGGTGCCTTCGGGCATATATTATCAAACGGGGCAGAACCATTTTCTGCCCCGTTTTGTTTTGCAAGAATGATCGGCTGGTTTTTCTGCCTGCATCACAGGTCGTCGGCCAGCCCTAATTTTCAGGATACGCCCCATGTCCCGCCTTTCAAATCCGCCCCGGCCTTCTGCGCCTGCGGTGCCCGCACCGGTTGAAAACCGGTTGCTGGGAATCATTTGCGCCATTGTAACCGTAACCATCTGGGCGTCATGGGTGGTGGCAACACGTTATGCGGTGACAACCCGGTTTACAGCGGTTGATATCGGCTTGATCCGTTTTGTCGTGCCGTTTTTGGTGCTGGCACCGGTATGGCTGAAACGTGGCATTTGGCCACGCGGCTTGCCGGTCATACCCGGTTTGCTGATTGTGGGCGGGTCCGGCGTTACCTATTCGCTGGTGGTGGCAACGGCGCTTAAATTTGCCCCGGCATCACATGTGGGCACGCTGTTGCCCGGTATCATGTCGATCTGGGCGGTGCTGATTGGTGTTGCCGTGTTTGGGGAAAAACCCGGTTTGATCCGCTGGGTTGGATATGGCGTCATTGCGGTGGGCATTGCCATTTTAACCGCCTTGCAACCGGGCGAGGCTGATCAGGCTTCTGTCATTATCGGTTATGTCTTGCTGGTGGGCGCAGCTTTGATGTGGGCGTGTTATACGCATGCGCTGCGCCGTTCCGGGCTGACCGCGATTGATGCGGCGGCATTTACCGGCTTTTGGTCCTTTGTCAGCTTTGCCGTTATTGCGCTGTTTACCGGCACCACCATTGCCGATGCACCGATAAACGACCTGTTGGTGCAATTGTTGTTTCAGGGTGTGTTATCGGGCGTGGTGGCGGTTGTGACCTATGGGATTGCGGTGCGCAATATTGGTTCAACCGGGGCGGCGGCCTTTGGCGCACTAACACCGGCTTTTGCTGCGCTTGGGGGCGTGTTTTTGCTAGGTGAACTGGGTAGTATCAGCCTGATACTCGCGGTTGCCCTGGTTATTGCCGGGGTGATGATTGCCTCAGGCGTTGCCAGCAAACTGTTGCGGCGTTAACTGGCCGGTATTCCCTGCAAAAACACAAACGGCTGGCGCGATGCCAGCCGTTTTGCTTTGGGCCTTACGTTATGACACGGTTGTCAGCTTGTCGGCGTAAAACGCGCCACGGCCTTTGCCAGCGGCGGGCCGATCAGCAACACCATAAAAAACCGGGCCGATTGCATGACCAGAATAAAGGGTAAATCGACATGGGTGCTTGCGGCAATAATCGCGACGGAATCCAGCCCGCCGGGGCTGGTGGCAAGATAGGCGGTTAACGGGTCCACGCCCAGGAAATGCACCAGAAACACCGAAATGCCCGCGCAAAAACCAATCAGCACCACAATGGAAAGCAGGATTTTGGGCAGGGCATGGGCCGCATGGTGCAGCACGGACGGGGTAAATTTTAACCCGATGCTCCAGCCGATCATGGCATAGGTTAGCCCCAGAAACCATTCGGGCAATTCCACATCCAGCCAGCCATTGATATGCAGCACCATCACCAAAATCATCGGTACCAGCAACGCGCCCGACGGGATGCGCAACAAAACGCCAATGGTTGCAGTCGCGGCCGCGACCAGCAAGGTCAGGCCGAAATTGCCAAGGTCAAAGGCCGGGAACCAGTCATGGACCGGTACTGCTGCGCCGGGCGGCAGGCTGCTGGTAACCCAGAAATTTGCCACCATCGACGCCACGGTAACCACACACACCACGCGCACATATTGCATGAAGGCAACCAGTCGGGCATCGGCGCCAAAGGCCTCGGCCATAATGACCATTGCCGATGCAGCCCCGGGCGATGAGCCCCAAATACCGACAGTGCCCGGCAATACCCGGCGGATGCATAAAATCCAGCCCAGAAAACTGCTGGCGAGCAGGGTTAAAAAGGTAATCCCGATTACCAGCGGCCAGTCATCGAGAAAAGATGTAATGATGGCCGCGGTCATTGATCCGCCAATCATCGCGCCCAAAACCGATTGCGCCGATAAAAAGCCAATCCTGGGAATGCGAATGGTGGCACTGTTTGTGCCCATCACAATGCCCACAATCATCGGACCTAACAACAAGGCTGCCGGGATATGTCCCTGATGCAGGATGATGCCCACAATAACAGAACTGCCCAGCAAAATTGCCCATTGAAGGGCTTCTGGCAGTTTGCCAAGCCGCCGAATGGGGGACTTGTCCAACGGGATGTTGTTGCCTGTTTTATTATCGTTAGCGTCGTTTTCAGTGTTGGCGTTTTGATACGATGACGATGATGGATCGCCCTGGGGGCTATTGGCTGACGGCGATGATTTTGGTGTGATGTCGGGCAAGTCGTGGGGCAAAGTCATTTTCCGTATTAGGGCGCAAAACGGGGGCTTTTACGCGGTGATAGCGGTTTTGGCTGGTGGCTTTAATGTAATGTCAGCGGCAGAACAGAAAATTTCAGATGTGTTTTTGTAGGGCTGTTATGGCGAAATGTTGCGATGGGGCTTGGGTGTTATTCATACCAAAACCCGATAGCTGCGCATTATAGTATAAACGTAACTAATCACGCACGAGCAATGCCATTGCAAGAGGGGGGCGTTGCCGATTTTGATCTCGCGGTGCAAAATTATAAAAATGTAAATTGCGACCACCAATGCTGATGGGGGTTTTTGCGCTGTTTGGGTGTTGGTGCCGCAAATAATGGCCCGTCCATTTTAAGGGACCGCAAGGCACAGTTTGACCGAGGATTCCCATTGCCGGAGGCCCGACTGTTACCGGCAATGGGGGGTATGTTGGGTGCGGCCGTATTTATCAGGCCGGGGTGTGGCATACCGCTTCGACATTGTTGCCATCGGCATCAATGACAAAGGCGCCATAATAATTTTCGTGGTAATGCGGGCGCAAGCCAGGTGCGCCATTGTCAGTTGCACCTGCGGCGATGGCTGCGTGGTAAAAGGCATCCACGGCCGCACGTGACGGGGCGGCAAAAGCAATGTGCGCGCCATGCGTGTTTGGCGTTTTCATTTCCCCGCCCGATATCCAGAAAAAAGGTTTGCCGTTATTCCCGAACCCGGTGTGGGGATAGTTGCCGGTTTGCTCGGCTGTGACTTCCATGACGATGGAAATATCCAGCGGTGCCAGAACCGAAAGGTAAAAGCCGCGCGCTTTTGCATAGTCGTTAACGCGAATTCCCAGATGGTCGATCATTTGAAATTTCCTGCCATGTTTAACCTTGAAAAGCCGGTTTATCATACCCCTCCTGACAGGAGCCTGTCAGGAGGGGTATGATACGGTCCAGCGAGATTGATAAAAAGCGGAAAACCAATATGAGACGCGCCGACAGACTGTTTCGCCTTGTTCAGATTTTGCGCCGACGCAAACTTAGCCGGGCCCGTGAACTGGCCGAGGAACTTGAGGTTTCGGAACGCACCATTTATCGCGACATTCGCGATCTGGCGGCATCCGGCGTCCCGGTTGAGGGGGAGGCCGGCGTTGGCTATATTCTGCGCGATGGTTATGATTTGCCGCCGTTAATGTTTGATGCCGAAGAAATAGAGGCACTGGTGGTGGGCGCGCGCATGGTGCAAAGCTGGACCGACCCGCAAATGGCGCGGGCCGCCAGCGACGCCCTGTCCAAGATAGAAGCCGTCGTTCCCGAACGGTTGCGTGGTTTGATTGGCGGTATTCCCATCGCCGTTGCCGATATCCCCCAGGAGCCGATTTCTGTTTCAATGCCGGTTTTGCGCCGCGCTATTCGCGAACGCAGCATGATCAATATTGATTATACCGATGTTAAAGGTGCGTTGACGCAACGCCGGGTTTGGCCGTTGGGAATGCTGTTTTTCGGATCGGTATGGCTGTTGGCGGGCTGGTGCGAGTTACGCAATGCCTTTCGGGTTTTTCGCGCGGACCGTATCGTGACGATGGATGTTTTAAACGAACGTTACCGGCCTACGCCGGGCCGAACCCTGCGCGATTATCTGATTTCCGAAGGGGTGGAAGGCGAGGTGTTAAATGGCCTTGGCCGTTAATGAATTTGTGGTCATGGTGACCGAGCTGCTAGCGCCCCTTGGTGTGATCAGGGCAAAGCGGCTGTTTGGCGGCTGGGGTCTTTATTGTGACGGTATTGTTTTTGCCCTTGTTGCGCAGGATGTTTTGTTCCTGAAGGGTGACGATCAGTGCCGGCACCTGTATGAAGCTGAAAATATGGCGCCATTTCGTCCGCATGGCCCCGATGGCATCTGTATTGCCTATTTTGAGGTGCCGGGCGACTGGCTGGAAGATGAAGATCTTGTTTTGCCATTTGCCCGTATTGCTTTTGATGCCGGGTTACGGGCTGCTGCAGCCAAAAATGCCAAACCGGCCAAAACGCGAAAACCCCGTCAAAAACGGAAAGCCTGAGCAGGTCTAATGCTGGTGATGCGGGGGGATGGCCTGTTGTCATTGGGTCACAAATGGCATATGGGCCGGGAAGATTGCAAAAATGTCGTTTTTTGCAACGTGGGCTGATTATTTTGTTGGGCCTAAAGTATGCTTTCTTTATGCTGGAAAACTTATACGATGTGATAGGATTGGCCCTCGGCCAAAGGGCTAGGGCGATCGCCGTAATCGGCCCCTTTAATCGTGACAGGACGTTTATCCCATAAACCCTGTCTCCAGAGTGAGAGCAAGTTTGTGCCCCTGACAGAGCAGGTAAAGAGCTTTGTTGAACTGTTCCGGTTGCGCCGTGACCGCCCGGAACTGTTGCGTGCGCAGGTCAGCGGGCTGACAGGGCAAATACCCATGATGTATTTGCTGCTTGTGACAAATTCACTCGCGCTGGCCTATACCCATTATGATCAGGCACCGTTTTTTCTGACAGTTGTTCTTCCGGCAATTTTAACTGTTCTTTGTCTGGTACGGTCCATCAGCTGGATGCGGGCGAAAGCCGTCCTTGATGATCCCGAAGCAATTATCAGTGTCCTGAAACGCATTCGTATTATGTCGGTGGTGGTCAGTGTTTTGTTCGCCGCATGGGGGCTGGCGCTTTATTATTACGGCGATAGCCTGCACCGTGGGCATGTTGCCTATTTTGCATCAATAACGGCGATTGGCTGTACTCTTTGCCTGTTTCAGTTCCCGGCGGCTGCCCTGTTGGTTGTTATTGTGGTTTTGGGCAGTTATGCCGGGTTTTTTGCTTTTAGCGGCACGCCGGTTTATCTGGCAATTTCGTTAAATATGGGAACGGTGCTTGCCGTTATCGTCTATTTTATTCGGAATTATTATTTGTCGTTTTCGGCCCTGTTGCAGTCGCAACTGGTATTGGAAGAAAAACACCGCCAAACCCTGGAATTAAGCCAGCAAAACGAAAAACTGGCCCATTGTGACGCCCTTACCGGCCTTGCCAATCGTCGTGATTATTTTAACTGCCTGAACACAATGATTACGGAGGCAGAACGCGGCCTGCGTGATGCTGGCAGGGGGCTCAAATCCGGGCGATTTGCTGTTTTTCTGATTGATCTTGATGGTTTTAAACCGGTTAACGATGTGCATGGGCACATGGTTGGGGACGAAATTTTAATCAGTGCGGGCCAGCGGATTTGTACTGTTCTGGGGGAAGGGGGCTATGTCGCGCGGCTGGGCGGCGATGAATTTGGTGTTATCTTGCGCGATTACGATAACGAAGACATGCTTGAAGGTCTGTTTTCGCGCATTTGTGCCAGCCTTAATACACCGTTTGAAAGTGTGGGTGGCCCGGTTCAGCTTTCAGGTACGGTTGGTATTGCGACCTTCCCGGCGGCGGCCCGCACAGCAACGGGCCTGTTTGAGCGCGCGGATTTTGCCCTTTATCATGCCAAGCGTAATAATCGCGGCACGGCGGTTTTGTTCGCGGCCCGGCACGAAACCATTATCCGCCAGGAATCGCGCATTGAACAGGGCCTGCGCCAGGCCGAACTGGAAAGCGAGATGTCGCTGGTTTTTCAGCCGCTTTACAATCTTGAAACCGGCGAGATTTATTCGGTTGAGGCATTGGCGCGCTGGAACAGCCCGGAACTGGGTTTTGTTGCCCCGGATGTTTTTTTTCCTATGGCGGAAAAAACCGGCCGGGTGAATGACCTGACACGCAATTTGTTTAATCGCCTTTTGCACGAAGTGGCCAGCTGGCCCGACCATATCGGGTTTTCATTTAATTTGTCAGCGCATGATCTGGCCGTGCCGGAAATGATGAACTGGCTGATCCATCGTATTAAACACAGCGGGATTGAACCCCGGCGTATTACGTTTGAAGTCACGGAAACGGCCATCTTGCGAGACTTCGATGCTGGCCGCCAACATATCGACACGTTGCGGCAGTGTGGGGCGCGGGTTGCACTGGATGATTTTGGGATTGGATTTTCAAGCCTGCGTTATCTCCACGAACTCGATATTGACTGCCTTAAAATAGACCGCAGTTTTATAACGCCCATTGTGACCAACCCTCGTAGCCAGCGTATTGTCAAAACCGTTTTTGATATGTGCGAAAATTTTGGTATCGATTGTGTGGTTGAAGGGGTCGAAACAAGCGAACAATGCGATGTGTTGCGACATTTCGGCGCGCGTTATGCCCAGGGCTATCTGTTTGCCCGGCCTGCGACTGAATTTTCGTTTGAGCCTCTTGCCAGTTTACCGGCTCAGCCTGTTCTTTTTAAGGTTTAGCAACAAACCGACCTGCTTATGGTCGGCACCATATTTTGCCAGATCTTTCCGTACCTCATTGTTCTCATATCAAAGCAAAATGTCGCCGGTGTATGAAGTTGGGTTACCTGCCTGTTTGTCGTGGCGGTACGGGCATAACGTTGTGCCAAATTTGCCTTTGGCATGGCGGCGTCGCGGGGGTGTGAAGCCCTTGCCAATCGGTTAAGGGATTTGTTGATCGGTTTTGATTGACAGGGAGTGAGGTAATATATTGAAATTAAAAATTAATTTGTTCTTTTTGATGTTTATGCCGGTAAATTGCCGCGTCGTTTTTATTTTGAATACACAGGCGCCAGGGCGCGCACTGTAAGTATTTGAAACGACTCGTATATTTTTTCAATGTTGCTTGATTTCTGCCGAGTCGTTACCATCCGGCATCTTTATTTGCATTCGGGATGCCGACCGCGATGGCGCACATGCAGCCGACTGTTCACCTGTTAGCGTTACCTGACGCCCGGTCTGCCGACCTGGCGGCGGAAACGCGTTTGCGTTTGCGCCAGTTGATTGACAGTCTGCCCGATATTCCGGCGCGATTGCGGGTTATGGGGCATGGGTTGCTGGATGTGGGCCAGGTGGATTTGGCCCTGAACTGCTTTGGCCGGGCATTGCTGGCCGATGACCTTGACGATGCGACCCATTTGGGGCTGGTACGGACATATTTGCAAAAAGGCAATCGCGACCAGGCAATGGCCCATGTTGAAATCGCCATCAGCCTGCGCCCTGAAATGCGCGATCTGCGGGTTATTCTGGCCGACCTTTTGTGTGACCGTCATCATCTGCGCAGCGCGCTGGACCAATTGGCACAGGTTTTGGCCGACGAGCCGACCCATGCCGGCGCACGCCGGGGGCTTGCCAATATTTTACAAAATTTTGTAGCAGCGGGGCATGTAAACAGCGCCACCCCGGATGTATCAAAAGCGGTGCCGTTAAATGATACAGAGTATGTTGTTTCGGGTGCCGACAGCGAAAAAGGCCATACCGGCCCGGTCTCTGGCGTGATGGTCTGGAACATAGAAACGGCTTTTGTTCCCCAAAACGGGCAGCCCGCGCCCCATGCCTGGTATTGGTGCGAACCGTTTCATCCCGCCATATCATAAAGTCGTAAAGCCTGAATATTTGGGTATTGGGCTTCGTTCCCCGTTTGCGATTTTGCCGGTTTAGCAGGGGGCAACGGGGAGTGTTCGGGCTGTTCAGGTTTCCACAATGCGCCTGCCTGGTAATATGCTTTAATCGGGTGTTTGTGGTTGCAGGGTAATCAGGGTGAAATCATCGGTCAGGTCACGCGGTGTATGGTCGTAAAAATAATCGGTTACCTGTGACGCCAGATCGGCATTTCCACCCGGGCGCATAAGGATATTTTGCAGCACATCGCGCAGGCGTTCGGGATCAAGCATATTGCCGTCATTGAACGGTGTTTCAATCAGGGCGTCGCTATAAAGCATCAGGAAACAGTCGTCGGAAAACGGGGTTTCCCGGGTTTCATAGCGTGCATCATTGGTGACGCCTAACGGCACACCCGACCCATTTAGAAATTCAAAATCATAGCCATTTTTCTTGCCAATGATCGGCGATGTTGACGCGGCACAGGCATAGCGAAATACCGCTTTTTTGCGATCAATGATGCCATAGAGCATGGTCGCATACTGCCCCACCGGCAGCAGGCGTTTAAGTTGAACATTCAGGGCTTCAAGATAGCTGCCGGGGTCGTGCAGGTCTTCGTCTTCGGACCACATTAGCGAATGCAGGCGAAAGGTGTTTAAAGCAGCCCCGATGCCGTGCCCGGCGAAATCGACCAGATAAATCGCCAGCCGGTCTTTATCAAGGGGGGCAAGGCCCCATATATCGCCGCCCAGTTCCGATGACATTTGAAAAGTGGCGCTGATTGACAGGCCATAATCACGGCCAACGGTACGGTAATAATCGGGCCGTGGCACCAGCATGGACTGCATATCATGCGCCAACACAAGTTCGGACTGTGTTCTGTCGCGATAGGCGCGCAATTGTTTGACCAGAATACGATGTTCAAGATGGATGCGAACCCGGGCCAGCAATTCTGATTTGTTAAGTGGTTTCAGGATCAGGTCGGTTGCGCCATCCTGAAAAATCCGGGTTCGGCCTTCGTTTTCTTCCAGTGCAGTTTGCGCAATAATCGGAATTTCTGCATATACGGGATCGCTGCGTAATTCCTTGCACACCCCATAACCATCCATCCCCGGCATGATAATGTCGAGAATGATCAGGTCTGGCTGATTACGTCGCACCTGATCGATTGTGTCGTTGCCGTCACGGGCAAATACCAGGTTGGTAAAGCCTTCGGCCCGTAAATAGGACGCAACAATTTCACGCGAGATCATGGTGTCGTCCGCGATCAGGATCCGGGCGTGATGCAATTCGTCACTTTCGTCGGCAAGGTTGCGTGCCACGGCAGCATGATTGGTACTGCTATCATATATTTTGACGGTTTCGGGGGCCGGGTTGGCGGCGGGTTTGGCCGGCGCTGGCGGGCGACCGGTCAATGACCCTGGCGATATTGACGATGTTGACGTCTTCACCAATGGCGGGCGGGGCGGGGCAGTCATGTCAGGGGCCGTTGAGACGGCGTCACCGGAAAAACGCATGCGAATGGTGCGGCCACCCCGTTCAAATTTAAGGTCGTGACATAATGTTTTGATCAGCGAAAGACCCCGGCCAAAGGTCGAATCGCTGCCCGGCATTGCTGTCAGGTCTGTATTTTGCGGCGGGGTAAAACCGCGCCCCTGATCATGGATAAAAATTTCGACCCCGCCGGTTTCAAGCTGGCGCGCAGCCAGAATAATCGCGCGGTTGCCATAGTGCGGGTCGGCCAGACGGTCGCGGGTTGTTTGTTCCAGCGCGTTGAATTTTTCCATCGACAAATGGCCGGTGGTGTCTATTTCCATGTTGCCGTGTAGCAGCGAATTGGAAAAGGCTTCCTGAACCGCAATTTCAAGCGTCGGGGCTATTTTGTCGTGCAGGACGTTGCGCCGCCTGAGCGCGGTGACAAATTTTCGCGCAATGGGCAAATGATAGGCGCTTTGTGTCGACAGGCAGGTCAGCAAATCCCATTGCGGGCCGGGATAAGGGCGGCGTAGCGGGCTTAAATCCCGCAGGTCAAGGCCTTCAAAGGCTTCGATAAAGTAATTGCAGTTCAGGCGCGGCAATGCACCCAGCCAATCCGGTGTTACCAGGTTGGGCAAAAAACATGCCTGATACCGAAGTTCACGCGGAAAATCCTCTATACCTGCCCCATGCAGGAAATCGGTGTCAGTAACGTCTTCGGGGGCAAACACATCAGGACCGAACGTGACTTTTCTGGCGATTTCCACACTGGCATTACCGGCAATTGCCACGCGATGGGACATCTGCATGGGCCTTTGTGTCGGTAAGTCGGGGTTGGCGGGCATGGATCAATCTTCCATTTGAAACAGCGTATCGAAGCGGGCAACCTCCAGCATTCGTTTCACCTGGCCTTTGGCCCCGCGAAGAATAACGGTTGCGCGTTTTTTTTCGCCTTCATCGCGCGCCAGTAACAGCATCCCCAACCCGGCAGAATCAATAAACTCGATACCGGAAAGATCAAAAATCTGGGTGGTTGCGGTTTGGGTCGTGATTTCGTCGATCAATTTGCGAAATACGGTATGATCGCTAAATGTGAAGCGGCCGGTCATTTCGGTGGTGATGGTGGTATCGTTTTGTTGCGTTTTGTAATTCACGCTGTCTTCCTCCTGATCGGGTCACGTCACGAAAAATATTTCGAAAACTGTTCAATTGCCTGTTTATATTTTAGCCGAATTTTGTGCCGTCGCCTACATTCGCTCATGTGAAGATTTCGATCACACGGGATCAGGATGCCCTGGCCCCAGCTTGCCAGAAATCAGGCCGGGCAGGTATATGAAATTTAGGGATATTTCTGGTAAAATATTCCCGTTTGTTGCGCCTGTTTGATATTGTTGCGTTTAACCTCGCCAGATAAGGAAGTCATAAAAAGAATGGCAGACCAAAAGTCCCGCATTCTGGTAATTGAAGATACCCTGTCGCTTGCACGGGTATACCAGGATTACCTGCGTGCGGATGGTCATCAGGTAGAACATGTTGGTACGGGGCGCGATGCGATCAACCATTTGCGCCACAACCGTTTTGATGTGGCCGTTCTTGACCTGTTGCTGCCCGATATGGACGGGCGCGACGTGCTGCGCCGGGTGCATGACGTTTCGCCCGCGACCCGGATCATTGTTATTACGGCCCATGGTTCGGTCAATATTGCGGTCGAGGCAATGCGCGATGGTGCCTATGACTTTTTGTTAAAGCCGTTTACCGCTGAAAAACTGCGATCTACCGTCATTGATGCCTTAAAGGGGCGTGCGGTTTCCCCCCGGCATGATGATATGCCTGCCGTCAATGACGGCCTGCATGTTCCCCCTGTTAATGGCAGCGCTGCCGACGATGACCGGAAATATTTTGATATTATCGGTGGTTCGGAAACAATACGTGGAATTTACCGCATTATTGAATCTGCTGCGCCCAGCCGGGCAACGGTTTTTATCACCGGGGAAAGCGGCACGGGCAAGGAGCTGGCGGCAGAGGCCATCCATCGGCGCAGTGATCGCGCCAATGCGGCGTTTATTCCGTTAAACTGTGGTGCCATTCCCAAGGATTTGATGGAAAGCGAGATTTTTGGTCACGTAAAAGGCGCGTTTACCGGGGCGGTGGTTGACCGCGAAGGGGCAGCCCACCGGGCAGCCAATGGAACGTTGTTTCTGGATGAAATTTGCGAAATGGATCTGGAATTGCAAACCAAGCTGTTGCGATTTATCCAGACCGGCACCTTTCAAAAAGTAGGTGGCAGTTCGCTTGAAACCGTTGATGTGCGGTTTGTCTGTGCGACAAATCGGGATCCGCTTGAAGAGGTGCGTGCCGGGCGTTTTCGCGAGGATTTATATTATCGCCTGCATGTGATTCCGCTGCATATGCCGCCCCTGCGTGATCGCGGGCTGGATATTTTGCAGATTGCCAATTTTTATCTGCAGCGTTTCACAACCGAGGAAGGGCGCGATTTTAAGCGCTTTTCATCCGATGTGGCTGATCTGTTTACCCGGTATTCGTGGCCGGGAAACATTCGCCAGTTGCAAAATATCATCCGCAATATTGTGGTTTTGAATAACGGGCCGGAAGTGGTGATGTCGATGGTACCACGCCCGGTAAGTAATTTTGCCGCCGATGGTGGGTTTGCGACAGGCTCGATCGAGGCCCCGCCGCCACATCCTGTTGTGTTACAGGGAATGAACGAAGCTGAACGGTTGTGGATGGATGACCCCGAAGCCCTTGCTTTTTTGTCGGGGCGCCAACCACCAGGGCCAAGCGGGCTGGGTATTTTTGCGGCACGCCCGGTGAGTGCCCGTGATAAAAACGTGCCGCTGGTTGGCCGTGGTGTCGAGGCGATCCGCCCGCTATGGCAGGTGGAAAAAGACGCGATAGAAGACGCGATTGACCGCTGCGACGGTTCCATTCCCCGTGCAGCAGAAGCATTGGGGGTTAGTCCCTCGACCATTTATCGTAAAAAACAGTCCTGGGAAGAAATCGGATAAGGATGCCGGTTCTTACTGTGCTTACTGCTTTGTCGGAATATTTTTACAGACAAAAGCTTTCCAGCGCGGTTTGCAGCCTGTTTTGATTTTCTTTTGTGCCGGGAAGGCCAAATCGTAACCATGTCGGGGCCTGGGTAAAGCCGCGCACCCAGATACCGCACTGTGCCAGATGCTTTTGCAAGGCGGGTAACATTTCCCCCTGATACAGCCGCAAAAGATCGGTTCCGCCAATAAGTTTACAGCCGTTGATTTTGCTTAATTGCTGATCCAGCCAGTTTGCCTGTAGATGCAGGCTGGTGCGCATTGCATGATGCCATTTATCATCGCCAAGGGCGGCGGTGGCGATATGCAGGGCCGGACCGGGAACGGCCCACGGCCCCAACCGGTCGCTGATTTTGGCGATCAGTGCCGGATGAGACAGGGCAAACCCCACCCGGGCGCCCGCCAGCCCGAAAAACTTGCCGAACGACCGCAAAATTACGGTGTGGGTTAGGTGATGGATCTGCGGGCACAGCGACAGGTCCGGGGTGGTGTCGGCAAAG
This sequence comes from Thalassospira sp. MCCC 1A01428, assembly GCF_002115825.1. GTDB lineage: Bacteria > Pseudomonadota > Alphaproteobacteria > Rhodospirillales > Thalassospiraceae > Thalassospira. The sequence continues at coordinate 72,556 of NZ_JFJZ01000006.1, forward strand.
GCTTCGTCAAGGATCAGGTATTTACCGCGTTCCTGAAGATAACAGGCAAAATCAAACAGGCTTTGCCGGTCAAAATAGCCGCCATCGGGGTTGTTGGGGTTCACGATAACAAAGGCATCGTGGTCGTTAACAATATTTGCCAGGGTTTCTACGGGTGTTAATCCCAGCCAGCCGAAATTGGATACAGCATTGTTTGCCGGGGCGTTTTTAATACGGGATGTGGGCGCAAGTGGTTGGTTGCGCACAATGGTTTGCCGGATGTCGGGCGTGGCAAATATTTCGGTTGTTGTGACATGTGCGCGTTCCCATGCCGGGGCATGTTCGCCATAGGTCGGGCCGAAAATGGCGACACGTTTGACTTGGTCCGTTTCCGCCAGAATAAACGGCACAAGTTGTAATAAGGCCTGTGTTCCCGGCCCGCAGGCGATGTGATTAACAGATCCGACGTCATAATAGTGCCGGGCCGCACAAATAGCGGCGTCGGTATCGCGCTTCAGCGGCAGTCGCTGCCAGGTTTCGGGGGCAATGTTTGTACCCTTCACCGGGTAAGGGGTCGGGTTTATGCCGGTGGATAAGTCCAGCCATTGTGACAGGGCAATATTGTAATGTGCTGCTGCCAGGTCTATCGCACCACCATGACGGAAAATATCGTTGTTCATTTTGCGTCATTCTCCGTTTTGGTGGATGTAACAGGGTTTGTTACTGCCTATCCTGCCTTTAATGGATAGGCAAGTGGGGCAATGTCGGGTGGCGAAATGAAGCTGCACCATTAAAAATGACGTGCGCGCAAACCTTGCAAGGTTGCTTGGGCGGACGTATCGTCCGCCAAAATCTGGTTTTATGCAGGAAAATTGCGCCATGATGACCATAAAACAGGCAAAAGACGCCAATTTCTGGCGCAACCTGAACCCCGATTTGTCGATAGAAGGAACGCCAGCAGCAAAGCCGGGGCCGGGCGGGGAAACGGTGTCCGATACGCCGGTTTTGGCCGCAAGCACATATGCCGCCATCCCGTTGTCTCAAACCGCCACCAGCCCGGCGATTTCACCCGTTTCAACGGTTAAACATCCTGTTATCGCATCAGGGGATATTGATTTTGCCGCCCTGTCAGACCGTTTTTGGGATGAAGGGTATTTTGTGCTGCATGATATTTTGCCCGTCGATTCCATTGACAGGTTGCGTGCTGCCATCGAGCGGCTGGTTGCGGCAAATTTGCCAGCAGCCATGATTTATCTGTATGATGAAGCCTGGCAGATATTTGCCAGCTTACGCCCGCTTTTAAGCCATTTTCTGGGGGATCGCATTGCCCTGTTGCCCCATTTCTGGGCCTGGCATGTCAACCCGCAGGACCAGGGGCGAGGGTGGCCGCCCCATCGCGATTATCAGGGTGAAAGTGCGATGGGCGACGATATGCTGATCAGTTTGTCCTTGTGGGTGCCGCTATGTGATGCGACACCGGAAAATGGCTGTATGTATGTGTTGCCGCGCAGTTTTGAACGGTGGTATGATTTTCAGGTAACTAAACCGCAGGACGTTGCCTTGCAGGATGTCAGGGCATTACCTGCGGGGCCGGGCACTGTTATGGGCTGGCGCCAGGATGTTTATCATTGGGGAGGGCGGGCATCACGCCACGCATCTTCACCGCGGATCAGCCTGTCGCTTGAATTTCAAAATGCCGCTTTTGATCCATTGGGGGATCCGTTGCTGAATATGGAAACGCCACCGGGTTTTCATACCAGGCTGGCGTTGATTGCCGGGCAATTTGAAAAATACCGGCATATGCAGGACATGGATGAGGATGTATTGCGCTGGTGCCAGGCCATTTTGAAAACGTGATAACACAGGTGCTGTAAAACGGGTGTGCTACTGGCGCAGGTGGCGGGTGTTATCGGCGCCATCTTTGGGCTTTCTAACTGAAAAATTGATGGGGGAGACTGGCAAACGATGCTTCGATTGGCGGCCATTTGTCTTGTAGCGTTTGGTTTTATTGCCAGTGTCTATTCGGTGGTCCCGGTTCTGTTGGGGCCGCTAGGGGCTGAACTTTCCTTTGCCATTGCCTTCGTTGTTGAATTTATGGCGCTTTTTTCTGTCGCCATTGGCATGGTCATATATGACACCACCAAAAGACGTCAGATTTTATATGTGGCACTGGGCGTTCTTTCGCTTTTTGTCGGCGATGGGGTGGGGCTTGCAGCGCCTGCAATTTTGCCACATCTGAACCCGGGCTGGCTGCGGGTTTTGTTTTCGGATGTTTCATGGTTCGGGCTGCTTAGCCGCGTTGTCGCCAATTGCTTTTTTCTCGCCAGCGTGTTCAAGGCAAATTCCAGCGACAACATGTCCCGGAATGATCAGGTCTGGCTGGCTATTCCGGTAATTGTTGGGGCAATTGTGCTGGTTTTGCTGTCGTTGTCACTGGTCTCCCCGGCGTTTGGTCTTGATGTTTCGCACATTTTTGCCCGTATGATGATGTTGCCCTTGCTGCTGAGCACGGTGCTGTCGATCATTGTTCTGTCAGGGTATCTTGTGCGGGTGATGCGACGGCCAACCGCGTTTGAAATCCTGTTTTCGGTTTTCATGCTGAACGCAGTTTATCACCACATGGCCTTCCTTTTGTTTGATGCTGCGGGGCGCGCCCTGACAGTCGAATTTTTAATGCCGTCGCGCCTGTTTAGTTACGGGGTTGTGCTGGTGGCGATGGTGGCCGCTTTGCGGGATTTATATCGTAGTGCATCGCAATCAAGTTCCGCCAAAAGTGCGTTTCTTGCCACCATGAGCCACGAAATTAGAACGCCATTAAATGGTGTTTTGGGAATGGCGCAGCTTTTACGCCAAACCAGCCTGAACGATGTGCAGCGTGAACGGGTAAATGCAATTTTGTCATCTGGCCGGGCGTTAATGTCGTTGTTAAACGACATTCTCGATATGAGCAAAATCGAGGCTGGACATGCCGAAATCGAAACCCGCCCTTTTCGTCCCTATGATATTACCAGCGACCTTTCCAATGCGATTGTTGCCCTGACACAGGAAAAAAACCTGAAACTGGTGTGGGACGACAAGGTTTTGCGAAACAAAATCTTTATTGGCGATGAAGTGCGTTTTCGCCAGGTTTTGTGGAATTTGTTATCGAATGCTGTGAAATTTACCCGCAAAGGGTCGGTGCAACTGGTTGTTGAACATGATTCCAGCCGTGCCGGTGGTCGGATACCGGGCAGCCGCAATAACGAGGTTTACCGGTTTTCGGTAAGCGATACGGGCATTGGTATTGCCCCGGAACGGCAGGCCCGTATTTTTCAGGCTTTTACCCAGGGTGATAATTCGACCATGCGCCAGTTTGGCGGAACCGGGTTGGGATTGTCGATTTCGCAAAGCCTGATCACGATGATGGGGGGGTATATTGGCCTGCATAGCATTGCCGGGCAGGGCACGCGGTTTGATTGCTGGTTGCCGTTTGATGTGCGGGCCATCGGCCATACCGCACGTGACCGTGACGGGGTAAACCGCGAGGAAAATGCCTCGGGTGTGCTGATGGACAAGCGCGTGCTGGTGGTTGAGGATAATGAAATCAACGCCAATGTCATGCAGGCGTTTCTGGAACGGATGGGCCTGAAAGTTGATATTGTTGGCAATGGTCGCCTGGCGGTACAGGCCTTTCAAACCGGTAATTACGATGTCATCCTGATGGATGCCCATATGCCGGTTCTTGATGGTGAAGGGGCGACCCGCCATATTCGCGAAATTGAACGCGGGGCCAGCGGGGGGCGTATCCCCATTATTGGCGTGACGGCCGATGCCTTTGCCGACCGTCAGCGCGATTTTCTGGCAGCCGGCATGGACGAAGTGATCACTAAACCGGTTGAGGAACGGCGGTTATATGCCAGCCTGATCCATCATTTGCGCGGGCATGGGGAATTAACCCAGGCAATGAGGCCTGCGTTTTCCGAACAAGACGACACCAGCCAGTCTGATTGGGCCATGGCGCAAGGGACGGCCAAGGAACCGGCCCGGTCAAAGGTTGCAGCGGCCGATCTATCATGGCGGGCCTTTGCCAATGCGGACCCCGTGCCGGGTAAATATTCCTTGAAGCCTGCCGGTGACCTTGAGGCCGCCAAAATTGATAATCGGCACGGTGGTAATACGCCGCAATTAGACAATGGCCCTGAAGATAGTAATTTACGCCGGTATAATCCGTCGCCGTTAAAGTCGCCCATAGACACCCCCAGCCATGAAACAGGCGATCAGGATCAGGGGCCCGTTGCCACACAATCGGCAATCGGTAAGAAAAACATTCGGTCTGATACAGGGAGGGTAGATGCCGAACCCGAAACTGCTGGCAAATTACCAGCCGGGATAACGCGCCGACCGCTGGTTCGCCGGTTAATGGGGGGTGGTGGCTTAACACGCAGGTTTTCCAGCCATCCATCAGATGGGAATGGTAACGATCCACAGGTGGCCCGGACAGGCAACATGCCACCGGCCCAGCCCCGTTCCGGTAGCGATGCCGTGAACAAAAAAACTGCTAAAACACCGGGTGACCCCGATGTCGCCACGTTAAAGGCGCCAGAAGCAAGCGGGGCACTTGTTAACACGACCCGATTGCGTGAAATGCAGGATGCCCTGGGCACCGACCAAATGACAATTCTGATCCAGATGCTTCCTGAAGCCTATGGCGAGGAACGGGCGCGCATGACCAAGGCCATTACCGCAAATGATGCCAGCGGGTTTCGCCGTGCGGCCCATTCGTTAAAGGGTATGGCTGCAAATCTGGCGGCAGATGAAATTTCAAGGCGGGCAAGAGAACTGGAATACTTTGAGGGTAATTTGAAGGATTCAGAAGAATATATCGCGCAAATAGATGGCATCGTTCAAAAAACATTTCAGGAATTACTTGATGAATTGTCGAAATGATCAAGTTTTTTCATCCTAAATCCCTGTTTTGGCGGGTTATATTTTCAGGTTAATTTCCCGGTGTTTTTGTTCAATTATTGCAAGGTTGATTGGGCCTGTTTTGCCATGTTAGGTGAAAGGTGATTGAGGGGCGATACAGGAGAAATAACAAATGTTACGCATTCTTTCCAAGTCGATCCTTTTTGCACTTCCAGCAATTGCTTTGACGTTAGGTGTTGCAACGGCGGAAACACCGGCTGCATCCCCCAAAAGCGGGGCTGGCGCGTCCGGGGCATCGGAACCCGCGCGCAAACAGGTAAAAATCCTTGATAGCAAAGAGAATTTTGAAGTTAGCGGTAAAAAGGGACAGCTTGCCCATCTTTCAAACCCGGATACCGGAATGAAGGAAACCGCCGTTGTGATGGAAACCACGGACCTTGAAAACAAGCCGATAATGATTGCCATGCGGTTGGAACACCCGCTTGCCGAAGCTGAACTGGAATATTTTGACAAAAATAAACCTGCCAACGTGGCGCTATCAGCCAAATGTGCCGAGGTGCTGGTCGCGCAAATGCCCAGTGGTCGCCATATCGCGCAGGGCAACCAATGTCGTGTTATTGAATTTGACTGATGCTGAAATGCCGGGTATCGACCATATACTAGGCTGTCCGGGTCAAAGCCGGTCACGGTGACGCACAACTGGCAGGGCCATGCATCGGCCCTTGCCAGTTATGGTGTCTTTCCCCGGCATTGCTGCCCAAAGTATGTAGCACAGCCAGGCCGTAGGGACGCGGAAGGTGGTTAACGTTCGACCAGGTCCAGCGTGTGACGCGAAATTGCATCATTACCTGTTTCTGTGACAATCACGGAATGGCCGGGACACATGGCAAAGCCGGTTTCACTGTCCATCAAAATCATGTGCAGGAAAAAGACCATCCCGGGTTGGGCAATAACCGGGTTGGCATGGTAAAACATCGGCCAGTCCATCCAGTTCGGGGCAAAGGTGGTGCCCATTGAATAGCCGCAGGCATTCAGGCGGTGGCTGTTCATACCGGCTTTGTCACAAACGCGGGCATAGGCATCAAAAACATTGCCAACCGGTTCGCCGGGTTTCAGGGCAAGGCGGCAGGCATCCATTGCGTCGGTTGCGACCTTGTGCATGTCGATATGGCGTTTTGTTGCTGCGCCAACCGGTATGGTTCGCATCATTGCAGCATGATAATGGCGATAGGCCCCGGCCCATTCCAGGGTGATCTGGTCTTTTTCGGCGAGATGTTTACGCCCTGAAAAATAACGGCATAAAAGCGCGTCATGTCCCGAACCAATGATAAATTCATTGCCGGGGTAATCGCCACCACCGGCAAAAATGGCACCTTGCATTGCTGCGAGAATATCGCCTTCAAAGGCCCCTGCATGGACCGTTTCAAGGGCTGCATCCCAGGCATCATCGGCCAGTTCACCAGCACGGCGGATATAAGCCAGTTCGGCAGGGCTTTTTACCACCCGCAATTCCGACACCAGACGCGATGCATCGCTTAGGGTGCAAAAACCGTCGAGTGCGGATTCCAGTTTTTTGCCATTGGCGGCGGTCAGGCCATAGGCATCATACTCAACACCCAGTTTTTTATTTGCTGCGCCAAGTTCTGCCAGGATGTCGCGCAATTGCAGGGCAGGGTTTATATCGGGGCCGTCTACCCACACCCTGATATCGTCGATGTCGGATGTATGTTGTGCCTGACGCAGGTCCGGTGCCCGTGTGATCAGGGCGACGGTGCCATCAACCCCCAGATAAAGACACTGAAAAAAGACATATCCAAACGTGTCATACCCTGTCAGGTAAAACATGCTTTCCTGACGAAACATCAACAATCCGTCCAGTCCTGCCTCTTCCATTTTGGCAATGGTCGCTGCCCGGCGTTGTGCCAGTTCTGCCCGTTCAAAATGCAATGCCATAAAGGGTGTCCTGTCTTTGGTAAACATTTGAAAAATGATGCCGATACGCTATCAAGTTTATGCAAACCGGCACAGGTTATTTTACGGATTTTCAGGCAGACAAGGCGGTTGACGGCCATGGGCGGGGCAGGGCTGGAAATGTTTGGGGAACAGGTCGGGCGGGGTTTCGTTATATAAATACCTGATAAAATAACGGAGGAGATCATGGTTCAGGACCACGGACCTTCGATAAAGGATGACAAGACCTATCAACGGCTTCGCGATGACGGGGCGAGTAAGGAAAAAGCGGCACGCATTGCGAATGCCGGTCCATCGTCGAGCAAAAAAGGTGGCAAGCACCCGCCCTATGAAAGCTGGACGCGTGATGAACTATACAGGCAAGCGCAGAAAGTTGGCATAGAGGGCCGTTCTGACATGACAAAAGATCAGTTGATTGACGCATTACGCAATCATTAGGGTCAGGCCTGTTTAACACCCCGGACGCCCTGTTGGCGGGATGCCTGAATTCCCGTTACCCCCGCAAACGAACCTGCGTTATCGGCGCCGGTTCGTTTTTGATGTGGCGTTTTTCACATCACGGGTTGGAATTTTGCAGATTTGTTACCACATCTTGATTTCGGCCTTGTGAAACGGGGATCACGAGGCGGTCAGTCATTGCCTTGTTTGGATGAACCGCTTTTGAAAGGAGCAAAAAATGGCGAGTTACAATGACCTTAAACGTTTTTCAGCGTCCCCAAATGATACAAAAATGGCAGGTCCGCGGTATGAAAAATGGAACCGCGATGACCTTTACCATCTGGCAAAAATGCGCGGCATTGAAGAACGGGCCCGCATGAGCAACGAAGAACTTATTCAGGCCCTGCGCACGCAAGGTTAAATGCCGACAAATATCTGTCGATGGAAGTGGGAAGCATGAATGCCCACATATAATGTCGCGGGCTACACGCGTATCGGGGCAGGCAATTTCGAAAAAACTTGGTTTTCATTGCCTGCCCGGTTTTCACAGTTTCTTTTGCGATATTTACGGCACTCTTTGGTTCGTTCGTCGCACCTTCACGGGAAAATTAACCAGGTTCCAATGCGAAGTGCTGTATCGCACCGGCTGTTTCACCCGTTTTATTCGGGTGCCTGCCGGGGGCATATTGCCGGGCGCGTTACGGCAGTGTGCCGTGGCGGATTGCCCTGTGGCATGTCTTTGCCAGAATAATGATTGCCGCAGGGGATGGCTGGATCGGACGGGTTTGCTCGCCTGCTTTTTGTGGACGGGGCCTGTTCGTCAAAATTGCTGAGCGCAAGGTATTGTAATCGGCAAGGTCGTGCTTTGGGGCCGTGGTTGACGGTTGAGTGTTATTTTTTGCCACAACCCGTGATTCTGACTATGCGCCTGTCTGGTATGGACAGGCTGTTTTTTGGGGAAAATTATTTATTATAATTATTCCAGTGTTTCCGCTAGAAATAGAACCAATATGGTTTGTAACAATAAATTTCAGGTATTGTCCGGGGTATAAACCGGAGCGATCAGGGGATTTCAGCCCAGCAAGGTCTATGACAGGCTATGCTAAAGAAGGGCCTAACCATGTTTGACCGCAGCAGCAGAATTGATTATGGCCTTGATTGCTGTTTGTTGGGGCAGCGAAATTCCCTGTGAAATCAGGGATTGTAAAGGGGCAGGGCGAACCGGGTGAAGGTATTACGAACGATTTGCCGATTAGTGATTGGTGCCTGTTTGTCGTTTACAGGCAGCCATGCCGTGCTGGCCGGGCCGGAGCATGCGCCTCGGGTTGCTTTTATCAATCCGGGCTATGGGGATCACGGATTTTGGAAAGATGTTAGCGACACCATGCATGTCGCGGCCTCGCAGTTTGGTTTTGAAATTGTCGAATTTGATAGCAACCGGCAATGGCCGTTGATGGCAGAAAATGCCAATCGTGTTTTTGCAATGAACCCGCCACCCGATTATATCATTGCCTCGAACGAACATCAGCAAGGCGGGCGTATCCTGATCGAGGCGAATGCACGCCAGATACCAATATTCATGTTGTTAAATGATTTAACCGACGAGCAGAAAAACCGTCTGGGCCGGGCCGGTACAAATTTGCCATTCTGGATTGCAACCCTGACGCCGGATAACAAAAAAGCCGGGTTTGATATTGCCCGCTCGCTGGTGCAGGCCGACGAAAAACTTCATCCTGATCAGCCGGATCGTGAAATCTGCCTGCTATCGCTGGCGGGGGACTGGAATACACCTGCGTCGCTTGACCGTCTGGCCGGGCTTGACGTTGCACTGGCAGAATACCCCAAGCTGGTCGAAAAACGCCGCCTTGTTGCCAACTGGTCGTATGACGAGGCCTATAAACGTACGGCAGGCTGGTTGCCTGAAGGATGCCTGGATGCGGTGTGGGCTGCAAATGACGATATTGCCCGGGGCGCCATTGCCGCGATTGAAAATGCAGGCAAGGTTGCGGGCAAAGATGTTGTCGTCGGGGGCTTGAATTGGTCGGCGGAAGGCCTGAAATTGGTGAAAGAAGGAAAAATGACCATGACTCACGGTGGCCATTTTCTGGCCGGGGCCTGGATAATGGTTATGGTGAATGACTTTCACAACGGCGTTGATTTACAGGGGCGAGGCCCAAATTATTCATTTCCGATGCAGGCGATAACACGCGATAACGTCGACCGGTTCGAGAAAAAGTTTGGTAAGAGAAACTGGGACAAGGTGGATTTTTCACAATTCTCGCTGGCGGGAAAATCCGGTCAGAAAGGCACCTATCATTTTGACCTTGAACATCTTTTTATCGCGACTAAAAACTGACTGATCAAAATATAAGGACCAAAACTGGTGCAGGCACCAACGGGCACAGTAAAAAAGGGTGAATCTGCCAAACTAAAGCTCGGAAGTTCGCTTTTTGCGCGCCAGCTGCGGTGGGGCCTTTTGATTGCTTTGCTGTTAGGGCTCCTGATCATGCTGTATCAGGGCATATCGGATTATCGGGCCTTGCAAACAGTTTATGATCAGGCCAATGAGCGCGTGATCAATTCTACCCTTGCCGTTGCGGGAACTGCGGCCCGAACTGGCGATGTCGCCCTTGCAACTGCGGTTACGCGCGGGGCAATGGTGCAACGTTCTGTTGCTGCGATACGGCTGTTAACCGCGGATCACAAGGTTCTTGCGGAACAGCAGCGTGACCTTGATCTTTTGCCGCAAAGCATGTGGCTGGATGATTTGTTTGGCGGTGTGGTGACACAGAATGTCACATTATATGCCCCAACGCAGGATATCGCACAGAAGGTTGTCATCGGGGAGTTGCAACTGACATTTTCCCCACATGTGTATATCGCAGCGCTATATGGACGGATTCAACTGTCATTTTTCGCGGTGTTTGTTTTTGCGCTGGCAATGACGTTGGGTATGGTTTGTGTCTCCTATTTCATTGTGACCAAGCCGCTTTTGCAACTGATTGACTATATGGTTAATATCAATCCGGTTGATACCAACAAACATTTGCCGTTGCCGCCGCCGTATCGCCATGACGACGAAATCCAGTTGCTGGGGTCGTCCATGATCGGGTTGTTTGCCCTGATCCGCAACAAGGTTGAAAAACTGGCCAAGGTGACCGAGGCCTTGCAGGCGTCCAATCAAACCTTGGAAATACGGGTCGAGCAACGGACCCGGGAATTAAATGACGTTGTTGAAAAGCTGGAGCTTTTGGCAGCAACAGACCCGTTGACCGGCCTTGCCAATCGCCGGGCATTAATGGGGCGCCTGAAAAATGCGATCGCGGTATGGAAACGGCGCGGTACCCGGGTGGGGCTGATCATTCTTGATCTTGATCATTTTAAAACACTGAACGACACCTATGGCCACCAGACGGGCGATATGGTGCTTAAATCGCTGTCGGCGGTGTTTGCCAGTGTTCTGCGCGAAACCGACCTTCCGGCCCGGGTCGGCGGCGAGGAATTTGCGGTACTGATCAGCGACGAGGATGAAGACGGCTTAATGATAGTTGCCGAAAGGCTGCGTAAATCCATATCGGAAGACGTTATTACTGTTAACGACCAAACCATAAACTACACTGCCAGCCTTGGCATAGCCTGCCTGCCGTCGAAAAACGAAACCAGCGACAGCGACAGTATGGAAGGTTTGTTACGCCAGGCCCGCGAAGTGGAAAACATCATTGATATGCTGTATTCCGTCGCGGATCAGGCCCTTTACACTGCAAAAAAGGCAGGACGTAACCGGTTTGAAATGGGCGAATTACCGCAAAATTTTTTAGCGGCAGGCGAATAATATCGCCCGTCACGGTGTCAACGGCCCGGACATTGTTTCAGGAATCAATGAGATTTAAGATCCGGTGACATTGCGGTACGTTTCCAACAATTCCTGTTTGCACTCTGACCGTGCAGGGTCCAAAAGCACACATGCTTTTGCTATGAACCGGACCAATGAGGTGGTAATGGGCGCACAGGACCCGATGCGGAATATTTTGCTGAACGTTGACAGCTACAAGGCCAGCCACGCCTTTCAGTACCCGCCCGAAACCCGGTATGTTTACAGTTATATCGAAAGCCGGGGTGGCAAGTGGGACCGGACAGTGTTTTTCGGTTTGCAGATGTTTTTAAAGGAATATCTGTGCACACCCATTACCCGTGAGATGATTGACGAGGCCGAAAGTTTCTGGCGTGCGCATGGGGAACCGTTTTATCGCGCCGGATGGGACCATATTTTGCAAGAATATGACGGTTACCTGCCGGTCGAGATCAAAGCCGCCCCCGAAGGTGAAATTATACCGACCGGAAATGTGCTGCTTACCATCGTTAATACCGATCCCGAATGTTACTGGCTGACATCGGCACTGGAAACGGCCCTGTTGCGTGCTGTCTGGTATCCCACAACAGTGGCGACCAATTCCTGGCACTGCAAACAAATCATTTTGCAATATCTGGATTTAACATCGGATGATCGCGAACAGGTTGCGTTTAAATTGCACGATTTTGGCGCGCGCGGTGTTTCAAGCCTGGAAAGTGCGGCGATTGGCGGTGTTGCCCATCTGGTTAATTTCAGCGGTACAGATACGGTCAGTGGTGTTTTAGCCGCACGCACATATTACAACGAAGACATGGCCGGTTTTTCTATCCCTGCCGCAGAACATTCAACCATGACAGCCTGGGGCCGGGATGGCGAGGCAGCAGCCTATCGCAACATGATCCATCAGTTTGGCGGCGAGGGAAAGCTGGTTGCGGTTGTTTCTGACAGCTACGATCTTTTTAATGCTGTTGATAAAATCTGGGGCGAGGAACTGCGCCAGGAAGTTATCGATAGCGGAGCAACCATTGTCGTGCGACCAGATTCGGGTGACCCCGCTGTGGTGCCGGTGCAATGCGTGGAGCATTTGGGTGAAAAATTTGGCTATAGCCTGAATGGCAAGGGTTACAAGGTTCTTGCCCCGTGTGTCCGGGTTATTCAGGGTGATGGCATTACGATTGATACCATCGGGCTTATTTTGCGCAATCTGGCCGACAATGGCTGGGCGGCGGATAACATCGCTTTTGGCATGGGCGGTGGCCTGCTTCAGCAGCTTAACCGCGATACCCTGAAATTTGCCATGAAATGTTCCGCCGCGCAAATCGGCGGGCAGTGGGTTGATGTTTATAAAGACCCGATCACCGATCATGCAAAACACAGCAAACGTGGCCGTTTGGCGCTGGTGCGTGAAAATGGGAAATATGTAACCGTTGCTGCGGATGACGCAGGGGATCGGGATGTGCTGATACCTGTTTATCGCAATGGAAAGCTACTCTGCGACTGGACTTTCGCCGAAATCCGCGAACGGGCAGCCTCGTCTGCATAAAAAGGCGTAATTTATACCGCAAAAAAACAAAACCCCTGAAAACCATGAAGGTTTTCGGGGGTTTGATTGGTGGGCGCACGGGGACTCGAACCCAGGACCCGCTGATTAAGAGTCAGCTGCTCTACCAACTGAGCTATGCGCCCATCGTAAGATGGGTCACTTGACGGTGCAGGGCATCTATCAAGTGCGGAGCGGGTTATAGCGTTCCTGGCGCGGCCTTGTCCAGATGAATTTGGCGCGAAGGTGATTTTTTACGTTTTTGTTAATGTCGCCCGTCGTCATTGCCCTGCCGGGATATGCGAACATCGCGGTGGATGCTGATGCTCATGAGCAGGCCAAAGCTGACAAGAATGGTCATCATTACGGTGCCACCATAGGACACCAGTGGTAACGGTACCCCCACCACAGGGATAAGGCCCATCACCATCGCAATATTAATGAAGACATACAGAAAGAACGTGGTCGTCACCCCAATGGCAACCAGACGCCCGAATTGGTTGGCACAGCGCAGGGCAATGACATATCCATAGACAATGACCAGCGTATAAAGCAGCAACAGGGCAATGCCACCAACCAGACCAAATTCTTCGCCGAGCATGGTGAAAATGAAGTCGGTTTGTTTTTCGGGCAAAAAGTTAAGGTGGCTTTGCGACCCCAACATAAAGCCCTTGCCGAAAAGACCGCCAGAGCCAAGGGCGATTTTAGACTGGGTAATATGATAACCGGCCCCTAGCGGGTCGTTTTCGGGGTTCAGGAAGGTTAGAACGCGGTTCTTCTGGTAATCACGCAGGAATTGCCAGCCAATCGGTATGGCCGCCAAAGCGCCGCCCAGCACCAGTGCAAATTTCCACATGCGGACACCGGCCAGCCAGAATATAACCCCGCCGCCTGCCACCAGCAGCAATGCGGTGCCAAGGTCGGGCTGGCGTAAAACCAGGGCCGCCGGGGCTAAAACCATTAACAGGGGCGGAATCAGCAGGGGGATACGCCCGGTTTCCTCTATTGTCAGGCCGTGAAAATACCGCGCCAGCGATAGCACCAGCGAGATTTTCATCAATTCAGAGGGCTGGAGCTGGAAAAAGCCCAGATTGATCCAGCGTTGTGCGCCCATGCCGATATCGCCCTTGATCTCCACACCAACCAGCAGGATGAGCGAGATTACATAGGCAGCATAGGACATGCGTAACCAGATGCGAATATCGGTCAGGGCAATCAGGATCATTAATGTCAGCCCGGCGGCAAAGCGCATCATTTGGCGTTCGGCCCAGGGTTGCAACGACCCGTTCGCGGCCGAATACAACATGGCAAAGCCGATACCCGACAGAATGCACAGCAAAAGCACCAGCGTCCAGTTCATCAATAACAGACGGCGCCCCAATGGCACATAGTCGGGATCCTGGCCGATGCGATAGCGGGATGCCATTTAGCTTTCCTGTTTTTTTGTCGTTGTCCGCAGGATTTGCGATGCTGACTGGATATTGACGGCGGAAACACCCGGGCGACTGGATTTAAGTTCCTGGGCCTTGGTAAGCAGGTCGCGGGCAATCGGGGCGGCAACGCCTGAGCCCGACCCGCCATGTTCAACAACGACGGCACAGGCATAGCGCGGGTTTTCAACCGGGGCAAAAGCAATAAACAGGGCATGGTCGCGGTATTTCCATGGCAAATCATCATTGCCGATAATGCCTGTCTGGCGTTCGTGCATGGAAATACGGCGAACCTGGCTGGTGCCGGTTTTGCCGGCCATTTCCAGCCCTTTTATTTTGATGCGCGACCGGTACGCCGTTCCCCGAAGCTCGTTGGTGACGCCGTTCATACCATCGTGAATATGTGCCAGATGGGCGCGTGAAACCCCAAGATCCGGGAATTCGGCATCGTTACGTGCGGCAATCTCGTCGGGGGCAACATGATCGCGCGTTAAATGCGGGGTAACGGCCTTGCCCGAGGCAAGCCGTGCCGTCATGGTTGCCAGTTGCAACGGGGTTGTCAGAACATAGCCCTGGCCGATTGAACAAATAAGGGTTTCACCGCCCTGCCAGCGTTTGCCAAGCTGGGTTTCTTTCCATTCCTTTGTCGGAATCAGGCCGCTGCGTTCAGATGGCAGGTCGACACCGGTTGGATCCCCCAGGCCAAGACGCTTTGCCATGGCGGCAATTTTGTCGATGCCCAGTTTTTGCGACAGTTCGTAATAATAAACGTCGCAGGAATGTTTCATCGAGTCATGCATGTTGACCCAGCCATGCCCGCCCCGTTTCCAGCAGTGAAACCGGGCATTGCCCAAATCCAGATGGCCGGGGCAGAAAAACCGCTGTTCGGGTGTAATCACCCCGGCTTCAAGGGCCGCCAGTGCCACACAGGTTTTGAAGGTGGAACCGGGCGAATAGGTGCCGTTGATCGCCTTGTTCGACAGGGGCGAATATTCGTTGTTAATCAGGCTATCCCACAATTTATGCGAAATACCATTGGTGAAGCTGTTGGGGTCGTAAGTGGGGTGGGATGTCATGGCAAGAACATCGCCATTGTAAACATCCATCACCACTGCTGCCGCACTTTCATGTTCGGCAAGGCGCTGGTTGGCAAAGCGTTGTAGTTCAATATCAAGGGTTAAAACAACGGTTTCACCACTTTGGCCTTCTTCGCGGTCCAGCTCGCGGATGACACGGCCCAGGGCATTGACTTCTACCTGGCTGGTGCCTGCACGGCCGCGCAAAGACATATCGTAGGTTTTTTCTATGCCGCTTTTGCCAATGCGAAATCCTGGCAGTTCCAAAAGCGGGTCGCCGGTAAGCTCTTTTTCCGCAAC
Source organism: Thalassospira sp. MCCC 1A01428 (assembly GCF_002115825.1). Lineage (GTDB taxonomy): Bacteria > Pseudomonadota > Alphaproteobacteria > Rhodospirillales > Thalassospiraceae > Thalassospira. The sequence goes on from NZ_JFJZ01000006.1 coordinate 88,045, forward strand.
GGCGGCAACATAGCCCAGTGTATGGGCCAGGTGCGGCCCTTCAGGGTAATCACGCGACCGGCCTGCATCAATGATGATGCCGGGCAAATCGGGGGCATTGACACCCACCCGTGCCACTTCGTCCCATGTCAGGTTATCGCGCACGGTAACGGGCACAAAAGATCTGCGGCGCTGTACATCGCCTTCAACCCGATCGATTGTTTCAGGGTCAATTTCGATGATTTGTGACAGAACCGTCAGGGTTTTGCGGACATCAGGGCTTTGTTCGCGCACAATCAGGATATGGTAATTTTGCCGGTTAATGGCCAGCGGTGCGCCGAAGCGGTCGGTAATGATGCCGCGCGGTGGTGGCAATAACCGGTGTGATATCCGGTTATCATCAGCCAGCGTGGAATATCGGTTACTTTCCATGACCTGAAGATAATACATGCGTGCTGCAAGACCGGTCAGCAACACACCCTGACCCGCGCCGAGCATAATGGCGCGGCGGGTAAACATGCGATATCTGTCTGAATCTCGGTGCCACATCGATGGGTCAATGTCCGTGTTCGGCTGCGATATGTAAAAGACATGCCGCGTGGAAAGAAAAGTCGGTATTTTATCGGGACCGGCACGGCTTGCAAACTGTTCTGCCAGCATCGGTACGGCTTTTACCGCACGGAATATGCCATCATCGGTGTGACATCAAGCTGGCTGATACAATTGGGCCATGTCGGGCAACATTGTCTGGTTTTATGGTTCAGATGGTGCGGTTCAGATCGTGCAGTTTGTATTTAATCACCGGGTCGCGATCAAAGATTCCGAAGCAGGCCGTTCTGGATGCGGACCAAAATCCATGCGACCAGTGGAAACATGCCTGCTGTTATAAGATAACTAATCACCAAAGGCTGGAATGGCAACAGCGCACCTGTCAAAGCGGAGCTAAATAACCACTGCAGCAGAAAAGCCGGTAGCGACACAATGGTAAATCCCCACCACATAACGGTGAAGGCCTTGTTATGAAAAAAGCGCCCCTGATTGGCACTGACCGATTGCACCAACAAAAAGACCAGCGAACTAACGCCCAAAGGCAGCCCGGTAAGCAAATCCTGTATAAGGCCCAGCATAAATGCCGCCAGCCCGGTTAGCAGGTCCGGACGGTTTACCGACCAGTAAAACACTGCCATCAGCGTCAGGGCAGGGGTAACATCGGCCAGTTTCGGGATGCTGTAGGGCAAAAGCCCTATTAACAGCAAAACAAAAACACTAAATGCCGGAACCGTTGATCGTGCAATGACGTCAAGGCGTTGCCATACGCCAGGTTTCACGGCCTGGCGCCTGGTGTGCCAGACGGCGACGGTGAGAATGTGGGTGGTTCAGGCATGGCGGGTTCATCTGATGCGGGGCCCACACCAACGCCCGTAGGCAAGGAGGCCGCGTGGCCCGATGTGCCCTGATCAAGATGGGGCATGGAATGCAGGGCATCCGGGTCTTTGAGGATACCTGCCAGCCCGTAATTGACGACACGCAAATATTCAACCTGATGGCGGCGAAATAACGGGGCGACCCGTACGGCATTTTCTGAAACCGACGATACAATTCCCACTGGAATACCCGGTGGAAAAGCCCCGCCATGGCCCGATGTCAACACCCGGTCGCCCGGGGCAACGGTGGCATCGGCGGTTAAAAATGTTAACAGGGGGCGATCGGTATTATCCCCTGACAAAAACGCGCGATCACGGCTGTTTTCAATCATGACAGGGATGCGCGAATTGATATCGGTAATAAGCAAAACCCGCGATGCCTGATACCCGGCATCGGCGATACGGCCAATTAACCCTTCGTCCGAAAGAACAGCTTGCCCCTTAAGAACACCGTCACGGGTGCCTGCACTGATCATCATGCTATGCGCAAAGGCACCGCCCATATCGGCGATAACGCGCGCGCTGACTTCGTGTTGCGAGGGCGGGTTGGCGTAATGGCTTAGTTCGCGCAGGCGACTGTTTTCATAGGTCAGGTTGCGGGCAACCTGCTGCCATGCCAGCAATTCGCGGTTCTGTTCGCGCAGGCGCAGGTTTTCTTCGTAAAGGCTGGCGAAACTTTCAATGCGGGTGGTTACGTCATCAATGCTGGCTGCCGGACGCGACGCCAGATTCATGAAAGGTGAAACCAGATCGACGGCTGCCCCGCGAATGCGTTCGATTAAAACGGTGTCGGCTTTACCCAGCAACATCAGGGCAAAACAGGACACAATCAGTAAAATGAACGCAAAGCGATGAAGCGCCGTACGGATCGGCGAAAAAATGCGCTGTTGTGGGCCACCGTGCTGAGCCACTTTTTTCCCCGTATTCCCCGCGTGTCGTCAAAAGTCCAGGTCACGACCGATAATAATAAAAACGCCGAGTCGCGTCCAGTAAGGATGCGGCCCGGCGATGATTTTCTCACACAAACCTTAATAGGCAGTGTGCAACACGTTCCGCAGCATTTTCTTTTCTTCCAGTGCGCGGCCCGTACCGAGCGCAACACATGAAAGCGGATCGTCAGCAATGGATACCGGCAGGCCGGTTGCATGACGCAGAACGTAATCAAGGTTGCCCAGCATTGCGCCACCACCGGTCAGAACAATGCCTTTGTCGACAATGTCGGCGGCCAGTTCGGGCGGGGTTTGTTCCAGCGCGACCTTGACGGCCTCGATAATCGCTGAAACAGGTTCGGCAAGGCTTTCGGCAATCTGGCGTTCGGAAATCAGAAGTTCCTTAGGTACGCCATTCATCAGGTCGCGACCACGGATTTCCATGGTTGCGCCATCGCCATCGTCAGGCGCACAGGCAGAACCAATTTCCTTTTTAACCCGTTCAGCCGTGCTTTCGCCGACCAGAAGGTTATGGGTGCGACGGATATAAGCGATGATCGCTTCGTCCATTTTGTCGCCACCAACCCTTACGGAACGGGCATAAACGATACCGCCCAATGACAGAACAGCCACCTCGGTGGTGCCGCCGCCAATATCAACAACCATCGAACCTGTTGGTTCCGTCACCGGAAGACCGGCGCCAATTGCTGCCGCCATTGGTTCGTCGATCAGCCATACCTTACGTGCGCCCGCACTTTCAGCACTTTCCTGAATGGCGCGGCGCTCAACAGCGGTGGAACCAGAAGGAACACAGATGATGACTTCCGGGCTGGCAAAGCTCCGACGGTTATGCACTTTGCGAATGAAATGTTTGATCATTTCTTCGGCAATGTGGAACTCGGCGATAACGCCGTCCCGTAACGGGCGAATAGCCTGAATATATCCAGGGGTACGGCCCAACATCAACTTGGCTTCTTCGCCAACCGCGAGAACCTGTTTTTTACCTTTCTCGTCGGTGATTGCAACAACCGATGGTTCGTTCAGGACGATGCCGCGTCCTTTGACGTAAACCAGCGTGTTGGCGGTACCAAGATCGACCGCCATGTCGGAGGATAATAGCCCAAGCAGTTTGGAAAACATTCCTGCCCTATGCCCCGGTAATAGAAAACTTTTAAACGCGAATGTATCGCTCTAGATAGCGCAGCGAGAGCGCCTATGCACGAATAAACTGCAACGGATTGCGGAATAGTTAAGGACGGCTCTGCCTTTCACGTGCTTAACGTGAATTTGCCCCGAATGACCAGCGCAAAGGTGGATAACGGATTGGCGCGGGAACGATATTCAATTTAAGATTGTGTTTACGGAGTGTGTTTTTTTATTGGCGGTTCCAAAAATGTTACAGACTCGTAAAAAGCATCCGAATCGCCTCAAACAGGGTTGGTTGTCGGCTTTCGGAGAAAGATGAAGGTGTTCTCCAAATTTCATCAGTTTTAGCTGTTATATGAAAAACATTGAAAAACTGCGATTTTAGAGTGCTTCTTCTTTTCATTCCTGCCAGGCGCTGAATGCTGACAGTTGAAAAAGGGGGCTGAAGAATTTTTCAGGCGCATTAACAATCAAATGAGGGGTGAACTGGTTGTAATGCTGTGCCATTTGGGCGGATGACGGTGTGTTTTGCTCTTTTGCATTTCAACATGTTTTCAACTTCTGGTCGTTGACTGGCGCGACGGAGGATTTCTGGCAAGAAGTGCGTACTTGACTGTCTTTGGTGTGAAAACTGGATAAAGTTTTTCTGCAATCTCACAGGCTTGTCCGACACATGAAAAAAGCGTGATGTTGAAGGCTGAATTTAGCAGGGAGTGATTGCCCGGATTTTTCGCAGCCTGCAAAACCAGCAGATAGGATGTAAGGCGAATGGTCTCTGTGCTATTTTACCGTCGTCTGGCAGGCCGGGTTTGGGGAAATCTGGTTATTTGCGCGGGTTGTTGCGCGCTTTGTGTGCGTTATGATTGCGAAGGCCGGTAAATAATTTGCGCCCCTGACCAGGTTAAAATGCGATTCGCCGGGCGTTATATTGGTCTGCACAGGGGCATGTCATTGCATTCACGCAAAAGGGGCGACCCGGTAAGGTCACCCCTTGATAGATTAAGCAGGATTAGAGCCAGCGTCGTCCGATCAGGACGCCATGGCGTCCGGTGCGGTTTTCTGGCTTTTCAGGATCAGCTTGTTCACTGCGGTGACATAGGCCATGCAGGACGCCACAACAGTGTCGGTGCTAGATGCATTGCCGATAACGGTGCGGCCATCGCCTTCCAGCTTGACGGTTACCTGTGCCTGGGCGTCCGTGCCTTCGGTGACGGCATGCACCTGATAAAGTTTCAACTGCCATTCGTTGTGCGGGTAAATTTCCTGAATGGCATTGAAGGTGGCATCAATCGGGCCATCGCCGGTGGTTTTGGCGGTTTTGGTTTCGCCGTTAACGCTCAGTTCCAGTTCGGCAACCTGCGGGCCTTTGGAGCCACAAATAACGCCCAGCGAAACGAATTTGATGTGTTCATTGTCGCGCAGGCCGTCATCTACCAGGGCGACGATATCGTCGTCATAGACTTCTTTTTTCTTGTCGGCCAGTTCCTTGAAACGGTCAAAGGCATCCTGAATGGCGTTGTCGCCCATTTCGGCAAAGCCCAGTTCTTTCAGCTTTTCCTTGAAAGCATGGCGACCGGAATGTTTGCCCATTACCAGACTGGATTTGTTCAGGCCGATGCTTTCGGGTTTCATGATTTCATAGGTTTCGGCGTGCTTCAAATAGCCGTCCTGATGAATGCCACTTTCGTGGGCGAAGGCGTTGGCACCAACAATGGCTTTGTTGGGCTGTACGACAAAACCCGATACCGCCGAGACCAAACGCGACGCATTCATGATTTTGGTGGAATCCAGCCCGGTCGAAAATGGCATAACGTCATTGCGGGTTTGCAATGCCATCAGGATTTCTTCCAGTGCAGCATTCCCGGCCCGTTCGCCCAAACCGTTAATGGTACATTCGATCTGGCGAGCACCTGCCTGAACAGCGGCCAGCGAGTTGGCAACCGCCAGCCCCAAATCGTTGTGGCAATGAACCGACAGAATCGCCTTGTCGATATTGGGGACCCGGTTAAACAGCATTGTCATCAGGTCGGCATATTCGCGCGGGGTGGTATAGCCAACGGTGTCGGGGATATTGATGGTGGTGGCGCCGGCATCAATGGCGGCTTCAACACAGCGACACAAAAAGTCGTGCTCGGTACGCGATCCGTCTTCGGCAGACCATTCAACATCGTCGGTAAAGCGTCGTGCGAAGGCAACGCTTTCGCTGACTTTTTCCAATACCCGTTCCGGTTCCATCTGCAATTTGTATTTCATGTGCAGCGGGCTTGTGGAAATGAAGGTGTGGATACGTTTGTTTTCTGCCGGGATCAGGGCTTCGCCAGCCCGTTCAATGTCGCCTTTGGTGGCACGCGCCAATGAACAAATGGTCGGGCCTTTAACTTGTTTGGCAATTTCATTGACGGATCGGAAGTCACCGTTTGAGGCGATGGCAAAACCGGCCTCGATCACGTCGACCTTCAATTCGGCCAGAGCATGGGCAACACGCAGTTTTTCATCGAGTGACATGGACGCGCCGGGGGACTGTTCGCCGTCACGCAGGGTGGTGTCAAAAATGATGACGCGGTTGTCTTGAGAACTTACCATAGCTTCGTTTCCTGTCTTGGTTGGGCCGAAACGCCCGTAATGCTTTGTTTATTTCTGGAAATTCAATGCGGGCCTGAAATGCGGCGCGACTGGTTCCCCTGAGCTGCGAGGCGCACATCCCGATTTGCGGGTGCGGGGGCCTCGGGTGGAACGCTCAGGGGCGGGTAAGTCGTAGCGACCCGCGAGCGGCACAACCTAGAAGACCCGATAGGATAATCGCATCAGACATAATCGCACGGCCATGTGCCGAACCGGCCATGGCGCCTTTGGCGCGATTGATGTGAGAGGTCTGATTTGCGAACATCGGTCTTCGATCAGGTGAAAGCACAGTTTGTTTGAGGACCCAATCTTGACGTCATGGGCGTACAGGTCAAGTAATTTTTGAACCTGATGTGCGTATTTTTTAACTGTTTTTGCCAAAACACCAAAATGCCGCAGGGACCAATGGCAATACCGGACGATACCATATGGGGGAGAAGGCCCTGTTTGCAGCCAGTGTGCCGGGGGGGGGGAGCGAAAATCGGGCAGAGTTTGACAGGAGTATTTTATAGGTACGCCGGATCGTTCAGAATAAGAAGTCATATGGATATGTGAAAAAGTTCATCATATTGTGCCATGCGGGCAATTGGCTAACGGGTTTAGTTGGTATATGCGGGGGAATCTGTTTTGTTATCTTGGATAAAAAAATGAACCTGTCGCTTCTAGCAGCGTTTGTGCCGACGGCATTTTTCGTTTCGATCACCCCCGGCATGTGCATGACCCTGGCCCTGACCATGGGCATGACCATTGGTGTGCGCCGAACAATGTGGATGATGGCGGGGGAACTGGTTGGTGTCGCAATTGTCGCGGTTTCGGCGGCCCTCGGCGTTGCCACGATCATGCTGGAATATCCGGCAGTATTTGTCGTTTTCAAATATGCCGGCGGGGCCTATCTGGTGTTTCTGGGCGTGCAAATGTGGCGATCGCGCGGGCGCATGGCACTGTCATTTGATAATGCCAACATGGCCGCGTCGGGCAAAATGGCAACGCCGGTGGCCCTTGCCAGTCAGGGGTTTGTCACGGCCATAGCCAACCCCAAGGGCTGGGCATTTATGATTTCGCTGTTGCCGCCTTTTATTCATGTTGAACAGCCTGTTTTGCCGCAACTTTCAATCTTGGTGGCGATTTTGCTGGTGTTCGAACTTGCTTCGCTGGTGATGTATGCGTCTGGTGGCAAATCGTTGCGAAATTTTCTGGAAAAAAGCGGAAACGTCCGCATTTTGAACCGCATTGCGGGCACGTTAATGATTGGTGTCGGTGTGTGGCTGGCAAGCAGCTAGCGGGATTTGCAGTAAATTCTTGCCGATACCAGTGTGCAAGTGATGTGCGATAGCAGCATCGTTGATGTTCAGGATGCTTTTTTCGCTATCGTGCAAAGGTCGCCATTGATGGTATGGCGTTTTGGTTGCCGGCGTTGTATCAAAATAGAATAGACTTTCCATATAGTTGATATTTTGGTCCGGGGTCTGTGAGTGATAAATTTGGCCATGTCATGCTTTGGGGCGCAATGGGCCAGGGCACATCATGGCAAGACGGGCCGGGACATGACCTTGAACTGGCGCAAGATGCCACGATGGTATTGATCGCCCAAAAGCCGGGAAAGAGCAAAAACATGCGTGAGCTGCGCTGCATTATTTTCGAAAATGTCGAAATTATAAGGGCCATTACCGGGCACCGTCGCCGTACGGGAAAGCCTTTACCGCCGGGCCAGCTTGGCAAACTTAAAATCAGTACCAGTCCTGAAATTGTCGTAACGCTTGAACTTCTCCCCGACGATGGGCATTCCCTGTTCATTCCCTCGTCAGGGGCAGAGCTTGCGGCGGCCCTGATTGCCTATTGCATTGATTTGCGCGTGCCAATGCCTGCGTCCGCCCAAAAGGCGTTGACGGTGCTTGATGGTCATATCGCCCTGAAAATTACCAAGGTCTGATATTTGTGCCATCGCCTGGCCGTGCGATAACGCCAAAATGCAAACCCCGCCAACCGGTTGTATCGTTGGCGGGGTTTTTGTTGGCAGGTAATTTATGTGGCTGAAGCCGCCCTGCTTTTCGGCGGTCTTGCGGGGTATTCCGGCCCATTACCACTGCATCATTTTGCCCTTAAGGGCGTTCATGCGTTCTTTTTCATCCTTGAAATGCTGGCCCGATGCAATGCCATCCTGCACCTTGGTCATCATCAGCCATTCCTTGACCTTCATAAAGCGCGGTGCCAGGAACTGATAGGTATCGCGGACCAGCCTTACCGTATCGGGTGCGCGTTCCGGGGTCAGGGCTGCCCATTGTTCAAACAGGGGTTCCCAGGCGCGCAGGCGGCGGAACAGGTCGTCGCGTTTGGTGCGAATATATTGGCGTTGCGTTGTGAAATTGCGCAGAACCGACATGATTTCACCGGTATTGGCGTCAATTTCATCAAAGGATGCCTCAAACTGTTTCATGGCATCGTCAATCAGGCGGATCACCTGTGTGACTGTTTCAAGAACACCCTTTTCATGGGCATAAATCCGGCGCAATTCCTGTAATTTGGTGTTCACCATTTGAACCATGCGGTATTTTTCGCGCAGGGTTTCAATATAGGCCAACTCGTCGGCAACCTGATGGACCAGATTGATCACTTCTTCGCGGTTTTCCTTGCCCATGCCCAGCTTTTCCGAAACCTCGTCAAAGGCTTCGTTGATTTTGCGTTTGGTGGTTGGGTCTTCTGCAATTTGCAGCAGCTTTTCCGGGTCGGTGATCAGTTCTTCACTGCCAGACATCCAGGTGACCAGCTGCATGGTGACGCGGTTATAGGCGATCTGGCGGTGGTTGTTGTCAACCGGCCATGATGCTTCGCCCGTCAGAACTTCCAGCGGCAGATCGTCGCCGGGGCGCAGCACATTGATAAAATCCAGTGCCTTGTCGACAAGGCCGATCAATTCGCCATCGTTGGATTCTTCATCAATGCCAAATTCGCGGCAAACGGCACGCAGTGGCAGGGAAACGGTGGAGCCTTCGCTCATTTTCAGAATAAACAGCGATTCGCGCGAAATATCGGATTTCTGAAAATGGCATTCGTCGAATGTTCGGAAAATTTTGTGCTGGAGGTCCAGTTTGCGTTCGCGTATCTGCTTGGTCATTGTGCTGGTTCCGCCCGTTCAAGGCCTGTCATTGCAGACGCCGCTCGTAATGTTTTTGCCTGTTGGGGCATGTTTTTGTTCTGTAGGGCCAAATGGTACATAAACATCATACCGGATCAAAAATACCTTGTTCGTATGATAGTTTGCAATCGCCATATTTTCAAATCTGCCCCTTCGTCATCGTAACATGCCTGATAACATTTATGATGCGCCGTGCTTTGATCTATATGGGGATGTTAACGGCAAAAGCCATAAAGACCTGTCATGATCAAACATGGCGTTTGATGACGGGGCAAGCTGAATTTTTTGCACGCGCAATATCCGGGCGGCATTGCGTGCCATTTTCAGGTGGAAGACATGCAAAGGTGCTCAGGGCAAACAGAAAGGCGTTTGGCCGGGTTTTCGGGGTTTAATCCAGGCGAATGCAGGTGTTTCGGCCCGCCTGTTTGGCCCGATACAGGGCTTCGTCGGCGCGATCGATAAATTCCAGAATATTTTCACCCAGTTTCAGGCCGCTTAAACCGATTGAAACCGTTAGCTGGCCAAAATCCTTGCCGGTCTTTTTATTGCGAATACGCCGGGAAGATACATTCTGACGCAGTTTTTCAGCCAGTTTTTCGGCGTTGTCCGGTGTTGTTTCGGGCAGGATGATGGCAAATTCCTCGCCGCCGTACCGTGCAACGGTATCGGCCCCTTTGGTTGAATTAACCAGGACCCGGGCGACTTCCTTTAACACGCCGTCGCCGGCGCGATGGCCGTAATTGTCGTTAAAATGTTTGAACCGGTCGATATCAATCATCAGCAAGGTTAACGGGTGACCGGTTTCCATGCTGTTGGTAACGGCTTCACGCAAGGACGCGTCAAACATTTTACGATTGGCAATGCCGGTCAGGGTGTCGGTCAGGGCATCGCGGCGCACCAGCTCAAGTTCATTGCGAACCCGGCGAACTTCACCGTGATACTGCTCCAGTGATCCCTGAAAATTAACGCAGCGCTGACGGGTGTTCTGGGTGGTGTCAACCAGACCGGTGGTGATGCCGCGCACCTCTTCCACTGTGATGTCTTCGTCCTGAAACCGGGTTGCTGCATCATCAAGATGAGAGCAAAAATCCTCGGTTTCGCGTAACACTTCATCAACAGCATCTTCAACCCGCTCAACAGCGGCCTGCAACCCGGCAACGCCTGCTGTCAGTTGTTTGTCGACAGCGGCAACACCCAGATATTTATGATATAACCGATAAACAGTTTCTTCGTTCAAATCCTGCGTATTACGCACAAGCACCCGAATGATCTGGCTCAGTTCGGAAATCTCGTCAGCAAGATAAGCGTAAAATACGTGAAACACCTGCGGGGTCGGTTGCAGGTTCAGGTCCGCAATCATGGACATGACGTTTTGTGCGATGTCACGGGGGTTGGCAATCTTCGTCGCTGCGGTCACTTGATAATTATCCGATCCGGTATCCCATAAATTCAGTTTGGCTCTAAATCCCGCAGCGCTCGTGTATACGCAAAATAATGTCCTGTTACGGCGCAGGCCGATAACATTTGCACCTTGCAAACAAGCCAGCCGCCAGACTTATAAAATTTTGTCCACCCGAACTTATTGCACTCTTCTTGAGGCTATTGCAATTCCTCATCATCGATATGGGCAGGGGTTTTAGACACATAAGCGTTTTCACAATATACTAAAGTATATAAAATTCATCGTTTAGTGGGTTCTGATCTATCAGAAAGACTAGGTGCAGAGGCGAGAAAAGAGTTAAGACCTATTCTAAAGAACTATCAGAAGAAAAGAATCCTTAATATATGATTTCGTTGCGTGAGAGGCGTTTTTCGCGTAATTATTGAAACAATGCAGTGTTTCAGAGGATGGGCTGCTTGCCTTCTGGTTGAGGAAAAGCAGCTTTTATCCGGACGTGATGGTGCAGGGACTTCGCAATAATGCCCTTCTTGGGCGAAGGGCATGCATATCAAAACTTAAGGACGACTACTGATATGGCTACCGGAACGGTTAAGTGGTTCAACGCGACCAAGGGATATGGCTTCATTACCCCGGACGAAGGTGGAAAAGATGCATTCGTGCACATCACCGCGGTTCAGCGCGCTGGACTCCAGGGTCTTGATGAAGGCCAGAAGATTCAGTTCGAGCTGATTGAAGGTCGCAACGGCCGCATGTCGGCGGAAGATCTTGCTCTCCTCTAATATCGATTTGGATTGCAGCATTGCTGACAAACCGTTAACGCGCCGGTCACCGGCGCGTTAATCGTTTTTGGCGGGGTTTGTTGTATATGTATGGCGTTCAGCCCCCAAAACATCACGAGCCATCCCATGTCGCAACATAATCGTTTTCCTGACAGTGAGCCGTCTGATCGGGGCTTTCCACCGGCTCCGGCACAAAATAGCGACGCCGCCGCATTTTCCGTCTGGCGCCAACAGGTGCGCGATGCCCTGTTAAAGTCACGGGCAAACATGCCTGTAACAAGCCGAATTGCAGCACAGAAATGCATCAGCCAGAAGCTGGCAGATATTCTTGCCACGTCGGAAATGGTGCCGGAAAAAAGCTGTGTCGGGTTTTACTGGCCGGTACAGGGGGAAATTGATGTTCGCAATGTTATTGTCGGCCATATTGCCCAGGGTGGGTCGGCTTGCCTGCCGGTTGTTGTTGCCCGTCACCAGCCCATGGTTTTTCATCGCTGGACGCCGCAAACCACAATGAAAGCCGGCTTTGCCGGCATTGATGTTCCTGCGCACGCGGATCCGGTTTTGCCCGATGTTATTCTGGCGCCGCTGGTGGGGTTTGATCGTAATGGGTATCGTCTGGGCTATGGCGGCGGTTTTTTTGATCGCACCCTGGCCGCGTTTAACCATCGGCCGGTGGTTATTGGCGTCGGGTTTGCCTCTGCCCGGTTAAACAGCATCTTTCCCCATCAATATGATGTGCCGGTGGATATTCTGATTACTGAAACCGGCATGTCCCGCTTTTCCTGAAAGGAAGGCGGGGCTGCGAACCGCGAACTTGCGGTGGCCGGTTATTATCCCTTGCCGGGCAGTGGATGATAATGTGGGTGTGTACAGGGTTGGGGTGGTTGTTGTCTGCAAACCAAACAGGCGCGCCGGGGCCCGCCGCGCCCTTGTTTTTGTCGGTTTAAATGTTGGTATGTCGTTATTCTGCGGCCTTGAAATGGCTTGGCATTTGCACCTTGCGGTCGCGGATCGAGCGGATGTTTTCGCGCGTGGCAAGAAAATCCGGCCGGGGGGAGTTGGCGGCAAAGGGTGCAACAACGCGGTTTTGCATGCTGTTATAAACGAAAAACGCGTTAGAGCGCGGAAACGGCGTAATGTTGTTGCCCGACCCGTGCAGGGTGTTGCAATCAAAAATCAGGACGGATCCGGCTGGCCCGGTGGGGGCGGCTAGACCATGTTTTCGGATCATTGCCGTCAGGCTTTCCTGGTCCGGTGTGCCGTATTTCTGCGCCTTAAGCGAGTTTTTATAATTGTCGTCCGGGGTTTCCCCGACACAGGATATAAATTTTTTATGAGACCCGGGAACCAGCATCAACGGCCCGTTATAGGGCGTATTTTCCGACAGGGTGATCGACATGGAAAGCGCACGCATACGCGGCATTCCATCTTCGGTGTGCCATGTCTCAAAATCCGAGTGCCAGTAAAATTCCTTGCCCTTGAAGGCCGGTTTGAAATTAACGCGTGATTGATGAATATAAACCTCGTCATTGAGGATATGTTCGGCAATTGACGCCAACCGGTCATCTGCCATCAGATCCAGATAGGTCCGGTTTTTTTCATGGATGCGAAACACGCTGCGCACGGCATTGCTGGACGCTTCCTTGATGGTGTCTTCCTGTGCAGCACCTTCCTGGCGAAGGGTTTCGGCCTCTCGGCGCAAGGTGGCAATTTCGTCGGCGCTAAAAACATTTTCGATGAACAAAAATCCGTTTTGCTCATAAAAATCTTCCTGCGCAGGTGACAAAACGCTGCCGCTTGCGGTGTCTGACCAGATAACCGGGTCTTTTCGATCTGTGATTTGGGGTTTGTTGTCTTTTCGGGATCGATACATGTCGTTCAGCATCGTATGCTCCTTTGCTTTCGCACTCTCTGCATTCGTTGCAATTAAACATTGCCTTCACCCAACGATGTGATCGTGATGTTGTTCCAGAAATTTTCAATCAGCGATTTTACGGTGCAGGAAAAACCGCATCTGGCAACGAAGAAACGATGGTGGTCGCTGGGGTGGTTTTGGGCATCCTTGCCGTAAATGGCGGATGCGGAAAAGTTGGCTGGGGAACGTGGATTCGAACCACGACTGACGGAGTCAGAGTCCGTAGTTCTACCGTTAAACTATTCCCCAGCAGAACTTTTATCGCAGCGTATTGCACGCTGTGTGCAGTGAGTTAACCGAGCCAGCCTTGCTTGTCAATATGGTTCCTGTTGGCGGCGGAAATCCGCCATCTTTATGGATAGTGTTGAAATTCCACCTTGGGGTTTTGTCACACAGTGGTATGACTGTGCAGATATGAATTTATAAGTCGAAACACCTCATTTGACTGTGCTGCAAAATACGAGAACCTGATGCCCGTGCTGTTTTATGGTGATCCACACCGGAAATTTGACCCCCTGTTTGACGCTGTTGCCCGGCATCGGCCCGAACATGTGGTGATTGCCGGTGATCTGGATTTGCAGCGCCCGTTTCGCGATGTTCTGGCCCCGGTCATCGCCCAGGGTGTTCAATGCTGGTGGATCCCTGGCAATCATGATTGCACCGATGCTGCCCAGTACGATTTCCTGTTTGAAGATTACCCTGAAGGCAATTTATGCAACCGTGCGGTTTCGATGCCATGCCGGGATGGCACATTATCGGTTGCCGGACTGGGCGGGATTTATCGAGGCCGGGTGTGGTATCCGATTTCGGGTAAAAAACCTGTGTTTATGCGCCGAGAAGATTTTCTCGCGGTGACCAGGCCGCATGTACGCTGGCGCAAAGGGCTGCCGCTGCGTCAGCGCGACACAATTTTTCCCGAAGATCACACAATTCTGGCTGCCCAGAAATGTGACATCCTTGTCAGCCATGAAGCCCCATCCTGCCATGAATACGGCACTGCCGAAATTGATCGGCTGGGGCAGGAAATGGGTGCAAAGCTGTTTGTGCATGGTCATATGCACCATTCCTATCGCGGATACAGCAAGTTTGGCACCCCGGTCAGGGGGCTGGACGGCGCCGAAGTTTTTATTGTCTCGCCCCAGGATCTGGCGGCCTGAAGCCCCCTGAAATAACGTCAGCTTTAGATTTATTCTTCGTGGCGTCCTTCGGCTTCGCGGTCTTGGTCATATTGTTTGGCAAAGGGGAGCGGCGGAAGCCAGGATTCACGACGGATGGTCCAAAGTTCGTAAGTGGGGGTGAGTTGGTCCGGGGCATCAAGCGATCCGATATTCACTTCGATTTCATCATCGCTACGCGAGAAAACAGATGATCCGCAGTGCGGACAGAAAAAACGCCCGGCATAGTCCCGTGTTTCGCCATCAACCTTGACGGCATCCTGTGGGAAAATGGCGGACGCGTGAAACAGCGCGCCGTGATATTTGCGGCAGTCAAGACAATGGCAAAGGCCCACCCGATATGGACGACCTGATACCACCAACCGAACCTTGCCGCATAAACAGCCCCCGGTAAAATGGCTCATTTTGTGTCTCCTGTAAGGTCAGGTAGGTGCAATATTTACAAAAAAAAGCACGATTGCGCAATTCCGTGCCGGGGATAGGCATCCGTACTGGGGAATGTTTGCAGCGAAATTTACCGTGCGATACGCTGTAAGCTGGTCGTTATCATGCCGGTTTTAGCATGATGACGTCGACAATCTCTTCTGGTTGGAAAATCATGACAGAAGGATAGTTATATCGGAATTGTCGACATGTTTTATTGGATGGCGTTCCAGCCAACGCCGAAAGGATGCGAAGCATATGGTGGCAACCTCATCAGGTGAGACAATAAAAGCCGTCTGTGCGATTATCGTATCCGTTTTCGCTTTATCGCTGGGGGATGCCGTTATCAAGGCCACCAGCCTGTCGCTGCCATTATGGCAGATGTACATTTTGCGTTCTGCCTTAACCCTTCCGCCGCTTTTGCTGATTGCGATTAAAAGAGGAAGCGGCGCGCATTCGTTACGTGTTTCGGGTTGGTCGGTTTTGCGCAGCTTTTTGCTGGTGGTTATGTGGCTAAGCTACTATGTCAGCTTGCCGCTTGTCCCGTTATCATTGGCTGCTGCCGTTTATTATACCAGCCCGATATTCATTTTGATGATTACCGCTATTTTGGCGCACCGGCTGCCGTCTGTTCGGGCGTGTTTGGCTATCGCATGCGGTTTTTTAGGCGTGGTACTGGTCATTCGTCCTGATGCCACGGGGTTTGATTTTGCCGCATTACTGCCGGTTCTTTCTGCCTTTTTGTATGCCTGTGCGATGGTGCTGACCTCTGCAAAGTGCAGGGACGATGATCCATTTGTGCTGGCGATTGTTTTGAACGTTACCTTCATTGTTTTTGGGGTCGGGCTTGGGCTGTTTTCAGGCGAGGAAGGTGCGTTCCTGTTTGGGCCGTGGCAGACAATTGATTTAAGCCTGATCACAACAGTTGCTGTGTTGGCCGCACTGATCCTGATTGGAAGTGTTGGTGCTGCAATTGCCTATCAACGCGGGGCACCCGCAACGGTGGCCGCGTTTGATTACAGTTACTTGCTGTTTAGCACTGTGTGGGGCGTGGCCTGGTTTGGTGAATGGCCAGGGCTGTTTACCTATTTGGGGTTTGTTTTGATCATCGGGGCGGGATTGCTGGCGATCAAGCGACAGAAAGCAAACGTTGCTGCGTTGGCGAAATGATGGAAATAAAAATGGCACATATGAGTTTGGAAACCTGATTGGCTTATATCGCGGCTTACATCGTGATTTGACTGATACCTGGCCCCGGCGTCTTTCTGGTTATTGGCCAATCCTTGTCGCGGGGTCTTCGCTTTGCAATGTTTTGTGGAATTGATGACGTGGCGGGCGGGGGTGTTGCGATGGTAACAGGCCCGCGTTGCTGGCTGCCTTTGCCCGGCAGAAATTTCAAAACCTTCGTGCACGCAAGGCGATAGGCGATGCGGGCAGCTTATTTATGCTTGGGGGGGGCATTGGTGGTTGCTATGCGCTAACCCGCGATGGCACTTTTAATTAAAGCGAACCGGGAGGCTTGCCTGAAGATACGCTCGCGCGCTTTTTGGCAATATGCGTTTGAGGACTGATTGCCTCAAATCCAGCGTTCGAACTAAATTTAGGGAAAATAAGGTGGCTGGGGGACCTGGATTCGAACCAGGACTGACGGAGTCAGAGTCCGTAGTTCTACCGTTAAACTATCCCCCAGCAGAACTTTATGTCACGCCGTCTGGCGTGGAGCGGTGTTTATAAAACCGGCCCGGTTTTGGCAAGCCTTTTTTTGAAAATTTGTCGTTTTTGGATGCGAAATGAATGAAGGCACCATATATGAAGCATCACACAGCGCGAGAAAGACCAACGCAGCTTGCCCTATGATTTAACCACAAAATGAATGGGGGATTTGCGTTATTTTGCTTTCTCGTTAAACTCATGTGACAGATTCGCCGTTTTTGTGTTCAGACTGTTTCCAATTGACCATGTTGTTTCGTGGTAAAAGGAATGTTATCGCAGAAAATGGCTGGATTTTCGCAGGCAGATCGTAACTGGCAAAGGACAATGTAACGGTGACCCACAGCTTTCCTCAGAACACATCCGGCGGGCCAGTGCGGCTTGACTCCGGGCATGTTGTGTCCGGGGATGCGGTGCTTGATGCACCGATGCAGGGTAATGCCGGCACATCTTTTAACAATTCCCGTTGTCTGAGTAGCCATCCTGCCCTTTACGGGGCTATCGACCTGGGCAGTTCGAACTGCCGGTTGCTTGTCGCACGTCCCTGCAATAACGGTTTTAAGGTTGTAGATGCGTTTTCCCGCGTTGTGCGCCTTGGCGAAGGGGTGCGTGAAAAAGGATATCTGTGCCAGGGGGCAATGGACCGCGCGATTGAAGCCTTGCGGATTTGTGCCAAAAAACTGCGCAAGCACCCGGGTGTTTCCGTTCGTGCCGTTGCGACCGAGGCGTGCCGTTCGGCAGATAATCGCGATGAATTTATCCGTCAGGTCCGCGATGAAACCGGTATTTCGCTTGATATCATCAACCCCGAAGAAGAAAGCCGCCTGGCTTTGCAGGCCTGTTCGGCCCTGCTTGATGAACGGCCCTATGCCATTGTTTTTGATATTGGTGGCGGCAGCACCGAAATTTGCTGGATCAAGGTTGCGCAAACGGGCGAAACCAAATGCGTTGAAACATTATCCATGCCGTGTGGTGTGTTATGCCTGACCGAACGTTATGCCGGGGTTGAAAACCGCCGTGACCGGTTTGAAGCCATGCGCAGCGAAATTCGCGAACGTCTTGAAGATTTCGCCGCACGCAATTGCTGTTCCGATATTCTGGACGATAACAAGGTCCAGATGATTGGGACATCGGGCACTGTTACCACGTTTTGTGGCATTGCCCTGGGGCTTGAACGCTATGAACGTCATAAGGTTGACGGGTCTGATTTGCGGTTCGATGATGCCGAACGGGTTACCGAACTGTTGTTGCGCATGGAAGCTGACAAACGCAAGGGGCACCCTTGTATTGGTAACCAGCGGGCCGAACTGATGGATGCCGGGGCTGCCATTTTTGCCGCCATTCGCGATATCTGGCCGCTGGCGACCCTTAAGGTTGCCGATCGTGGTTTACGTGAAGGCATTCTGGTCGATTTGATGCGCGCGGATGGCCATGCTATTGACCCGTGCGAAGCGCGCCGTCATACAGGGGCGAAAATACCGGCATCGGTCTGACCGACCCCTGTTATCTGATGGCTGGTTACCCCATAAATTTATGCATTTTAATTTCAGGATTTTCTTATGACCGATCAACGCAGCGGAAAAGGTGGCGGACGCCGCCGCAAGGGCTCGGCCATTGCCGCCATTGATACAGGTGCGCGTCGTGGACTCCGAACCCGGGTGAAAAGTGCCAAAGGGCGCAAAATTTCGTCCACGCGCTGGCTTGACCGGCAATTGAACGACCCTTATGTTCAGGAAGCCAAGCGCCTGGGCTATCGGTCGCGCGCGGCGTTTAAGCTGATTGAGATTAACAACCAGTTTGATTTGTTGCGTTCCGGCATGCGGGTGGTTGACCTTGGTGCTGCCCCGGGCGGCTGGACGCAGGTTGCGGTTGATATGGTCGGGTCCAAACAGGGGCGCGGCCAGGTTGTCGGCCTTGATATTCTGGAATGGGAAGGCGTGCCTGGTGCCACTTGCTTGCAGGCGGATTTTCTGGACCCTGCAGCCCCGGCAATGATCAAACATGCCCTGCAAGGCCCGGTCGATGCCGTGATTTCCGATATGTCGCCCGAGACCACCGGCCATCGCCAGACGGATCATATTCGTATTATTGACCTGGTTGAACATGCCTTGCTGTTTGCCGAGGAAGTGTTGGCACCAAATGGTATTTTCATTGCCAAGGTGTTTAAGGGCGGTACGGAAACCGACTTGTTGAACCGGGTAAAACAGCATTTCCGTATTTCCAAACATGCCAAGCCGCCGTCATCACGCGCTGAAAGCCCGGAAACCTATTTGATTGCTACCGGGTTTCGCGGCCAGAACAATGCGGAAGACGAAATTGCGACGGCTGAACTTGTTCAAAATCAGGACTGGTCGCCGGTTGAATAAACCCGTGCGGGCGGCTTTGATGTAAAACCTGCTTTGATGCCTGATATCAGGTTGCAGGAAATTGACGATTTGACGAACGTGCCGGGGCGAAAGTTCCGGCACGTTTTCTGTTTGAGCGCAGTTTTATTGTTGGCAAAATTCCAAACCCGCGGCTTTTTTTGCGCTAGGTCAAACCAGTTTGAGAAAAGCGGAGCTATACAATTTCCTAGACGATAGTATGGGGTTCGCAAGGTGCGTGCCCGATAAAAGCGACGGGCGCCCCTGACTGCGCAGGGAAATGCCCGACAGCAAGACATGGGAGCGCGTTGCAAGTGCCCTGCATGTCGGAAATTGGGGGTTTCTGATGAAGCAGGAAAATTTACACCTGACCGGTGTCGAACGCCATTTTGACGATGACGAAATCATTGTGAGTAAAACCGATCCCAAGGGTCGGATTACCTATGCCAATGATGTGTTTTTGCGCATGTCGGGCTACAACGAAAGCGGGTTGCTGGGGCAACCACACAGCATCATTCGGCATCCCGACATGCCAAGATGCGTGTTCGCCCTGATGTGGGAAACCATTATCAAAGGTCGCGAGATTTTCGCCTATGTTATCAATCGGGCGGCCAATGGTGACCATTACTGGGTGTTGGCCAATGTGACACCCACCTTTAACCCCGATGGCACCATTCGGGGGTTTCATTCCAATCGTCGTAAACCCGGCCGGGATGCTGTGAAATCGGCAGCAGACCTTTACAAACAATTATGTGCCGAAGAAGCCGCCGTGCAAAACCGTCGTGATGGTATGGCGCGCGGAACTGCGACACTGGTTGACCTGCTAAAAAGCCAGGGGGTGGATTATGACCAGTTCGTTTTCACTTTGTAAAATCTGCAATGGGCTGGCAGTTGGGGTGATCGTGCAACTGGGTTTGCTGGCGGTTTTGATTGCCGGTGATAACCAGGGAACATTCACCTGGATTGAAATGGCGGCGGCGGGGGCCGGGGCCCTGATTTTTGCCATCGCGTATGTGATGATATTTCGGCATGAAAAATTGCTGCGCCGTGCAATTGAAACCATTAACGCCGCAGCCTCCGGCAAAATGGATGTGCGCATTAATAACCGTGCCGCCACGGGGCATCTGCGCCCACTGATGACCGCGATTAATAACCTGCTGGACCTGACCGAGGCGTTTACCAAGGAAGCCGCCGGGGCCATGTCCCATGCCGCGAGCGGGGCATATTACCGCAAAATCCTGCCCAAGGGATTGCAAGGCGATTTGATCGAATATGCAGCCAAGGTCAATGCTGCCCTAAACGCGATGGACGATAAAACCCGAACCTTTACCTATAGCGCGGGGGCAATTGGCGATAATATCCAGTCTGTTGTCACATCGGTTTCGGTTGCGGCAGGGCAATTGTCGCAAAATTCCAGTGCGTTATCGCAACGGGTGGAAAACATCGCCCATCAGGCCCGCGAAGTTGATGCCGCTGCCGCGCAAAGCACTGCCGCCCTTGATGGTATTGCCGAGGCAACCGACCAGTTTATTTCGTCTATCCGTAATATCGGTACCCAAATGACCGGTGCTGTTAGCCTGGCAGAACACGCGGTGGGCAATGCCGATCAGGCCAACCGGCATGTCAGCGACCTTGATAATATGGCCGGGCGCATTGCCAACGTAATTGAACTGATTACCGACATTGCCGAACAGACCAATCTTTTGGCCTTGAATGCCACGATTGAGGCTGCCCGTGCAGGCGAGGCCGGCAAGGGGTTTTCGGTGGTGGCAACCGAGGTGAAAAACCTGGCCCGGCAAACTGCCCGTGCTGCCGAAGATGTGGCGCATGAAATTTCGGACATGCAAAATGTGACCCGTACGGTGGTGCAATCAATGCATGGCATTAACGCCAATATCGCCGATATCGATAAAAACGCCCGTCATGTGTCTGATACCGTCAGTCAGCAATATCAGATGATTGCTGAAATTGGCCGTCGGGTAGAGGGGGCGGTGACGCAGATGCGTAAGATTGCCGATATCGTGGCCGATGTTGCCGATGGCACCCGGCATGCCGGGGGCGAGGTGTTGCAAATCAACGATGCCGCCGAAGACTTGCAACGTCAGTCAGGCCTGCTTGATGGTGATGTGCGCCAGTTTATCGGCAAGGTGTTAACCTCCGCCTGATGGTGCTATTGCAAACGGTCTTTATTCCGAACACATCCAGATCGCAAATCAGGTGGCATTTATTAAAATGCTGCCTGTTTTTTTGCCAGGTGGAGGTAATGAAGGGCGAGTTGGGCTACGAGATGCAAAATGGTCGCGGGCAGGTGTGCGATGCTGGCATCGGGCTTGTGATGATGCGGGTGTGTCCCCATTTCCCGATACAGGAATGTTTGGTGAAAACGACACAAAAAAGGGGCTTTGCCAAACAGCAGCCCCATCGACCAGTATCTAACGGAAACCGCCGAACAATGCAGCAATAAAATTTCAGGGCTGTATTGTGACGCAAAACCTTGGCACGGGCGCCATAACATGTATAAGTTCCGCGCCAACTCAGATTAACGAGGTGGTGTAGATGACCCGTATCGAAGAAGCCCTGACTTTCGACGACGTCCTGATCAAGCCCGCGGCCAGTTCGGTCCTGCCGGCACAGGTACAAACCAACACCCGTCTTACCCGTGAAATCGAATTGCGTGTGCCCTTGCTGTCATCAGCAATGGATACCGTAACCGAAAGCCCGATGGCCATTGTTATGGCGCAAAACGGCGGTATGGGCGTTATCCACAAGAACCTTGATATTGCCCAGCAGGCCGAAGAAGTGCGCCGGGTGAAAAAGTTTGAATCCGGTATGGTCGTCAACCCGATCACCATCCACCCGGACCAGACTCTGGCTGACGCCCTTGGCCTTATGGACTCCAATCGTATTTCCGGTATTCCGGTTGTTGAACGCGAAACCAAAAAGCTGGTTGGTATCCTGACCAACCGCGATGTGCGTTTTGCCTCCAACCGGGCGCAGCCGGTTTCGGAACTGATGACGTATGAAAACCTCATCACTGTTACCGAAAACGTCAATACCGACGAAGCCAAGAAATTGCTGCATCAACACCGCATTGAAAAGCTGCTGGTGGTCGATGATGCCTATCGTTGTACCGGCCTGATCACGGTCAAGGATATTGAAAAAGCCAAACTGCACCCCAATGCCTGCAAGGATGCCAGTGGCCGCTTGCGGGTTGCCGCGGCAACCGGGGTTGGCGAAGATGGTTATCGTCGGTCAATGGCGCTGATTGAAGCCGAAGTCGATGTTCTGGTGATCGATACGGCGCATGGTCACAGCGCAGGCGTTATTGCCGCTGTTGAACAGATCAAGGCGCTTGCCGGTCGCACCCAGATTATTGCCGGTAACGTTGCCACCCCCGAAGCCGTACGTGCTCTGATTGAAGCGGGTGCCGATGCGGTGAAGGTCGGTATCGGGCCGGGCTCGATTTGTACCACCCGTATTGTTGCCGGTGTGGGCGTGCCGCAGTTAACAGCCATTCTTGAATGTGCGGCCGAAGGTGCCAAACACGGCGTGCCGATCATTGCCGATGGCGGCATTAAATTTTCGGGCGATATTGCCAAGGCCATGGCGGCGGGTGCCAGCACCTGCATGGTTGGTTCCCTTCTGGCCGGGACGGACGAAGCCCCGGGCGAAGTTATTTTGTATCAGGGCCGTTCTTATAAATCCTATCGCGGCATGGGCTCTGTCGGGGCGATGGCGCGCGGCTCGGCGGACCGTTATTTCCAGGAAGATGTCAAAGACAACCTTAAACTGGTTCCCGAAGGTATTGAAGGGCGTGTACCCTATAAAGGCCCGGCCAGCCAGATCGTGCATCAGCTGGTGGGCGGGCTTAAGGCGGCCATGGGCTATACCGGTTCGGCCACTTTGGCGGACTTCCGCGAACGGGCAACCTTTGTGCGCATCACCAATGCGGGCCTGCGCGAAAGCCACGCCCATGATGTAACAATTACCCGCGAAGCACCGAACTATCGCCCCGGTGCGTAACGCAGATTGACGACGCCTGATAGAAGTGCTGGCCTGCCTTGCGTCCGAAACGGTTGGCGTGGCAGTGCTGGCATGTTATCAGCAGCGCAAATTACAGATGACGGCGGATGTTCTTTCCCGCCGTCATCGCCTTTTTATATCCAATGGCAGTGACGCACCAAGGTGACGCGCAGGCCATTCAACCAGGTCTGGAATTACGTTTTGAAACCCGGTGCACGCATAGCTGCCGTTATTGAACTTTACGATGGGTGGACCCACACCCGCGATGATGCTGATCGTGTTATCTCCAGTTATTTTGGTAATCGTCGCTATATTGGCGGCGGGGATCGTCGTGATATTGGGGAACGGTTTTATAACCTGATCCGTCATCAGGCCCGTTTGGGCTGGTGGCTGGCCGAATGTGGTTATGAATATCAGGATGGCCGGGCGCGGATGCTGGCACAACTGGTTTTGCAAAATGGCCGTTCCGGCGATGATATTTCCGACATGTTCAATGGCGAGGAATTTTGCCCCGATGTTTTGCATCCGGCCGAACGCCACCTGATCAACAAATTGTCGGGCCAGACGATTGACCATGCTGCCCAGCCAGGGGCGGTTAAAACCGAATTGCCCAAATGGTTGTATGCCGAGCTTTTGAAGCTGCATCACGAAAACCTGCAAGCCGAAATGGCGGCCTATAACCAGCCCGCCAAACTGGATTTGCGCGTTAATACCCTGCGCGGCAGTGTCGATAGTGCCATTCGCTCGCTAGAGCAGGATGGTATTAAAAACATCGAAAAAACGCCCTATGCGCCCAATGGCCTGCGGTTGCCGCTGGGTGTGAACATGCTGGTAACGGCAGCCTACAAGGATGGCCTGATCGAAATTCAGGACGAAGCCTCGCAGATTTGCGTGCGTTTGGCCGATGCCCAGCCGGGCATGACCGTGCTTGATATGTGCGCAGGCGGTGGCGGCAAAACCCTTGGTATGGCCGCAGACATGCGCGGGCGTGGCCGTATTCTTGCCTGTGATACGCATGGGGCAAGGCTTGATAGCGCGCGCAAGCGGGCCAAACGGGCCGGTGCGGGCGATTGCATTCAGTTGCGTAAAATTGCCGACGAACGCGATAGCTGGCTGCGCAGCAAGTCGGGCTTTTTTGACCGTGTGTTGCTTGATGTGCCCTGTTCGGGCCTTGGCACACTGCGCCGTAACCCGGCCCTTCGCTGGCGCATTGGGCAGCGCGATATTCGTGCCTTGTCGATGGAACAGGCCAAAATTCTTAAGGCCGGTGCCGCCCGTGTTACCAAGGGTGGCCGGTTGATTTATGCGACCTGTTCCATTCTGGGCGAAGAAAACGAACGCCTGATCGAAACCTTTATGCGTGATCGCAAGGATTTTAAACCGGTGCCGGTTAAGGACGTCTGGGCCGATGTGCCTGCCTCTGTGCCGGTACCAGGTGGCAAGGACAAACCCTGGTTGCGGTTGTCGCCCAATGTGCATGGCACGGACGGCTTCTTTGTTGCGGTGTTTGAACGCACTGCCAAGGGCAATAAATAATGGCGGGCGGGCCCATGGTTCTGGCATTTGCCGGGGCTGATGTTGCCTGCCGGTCTGCCTGCGCGGCATTTTTGCCACCATATAAAAACGCCCTGTCCCGGAAAGGGGCAGGGCGCAGTTTTTTCGGCCCTGGACGGGGCCATGCGGGTGTTTTTTATCCCGCAGTTTGCTCTGCCGGTGTTTTCACCAGCGTTTTGTTTTTATTGTTATTCTTTTTTCATCAATGTGCTGTCGTCATCGGTTTTACCCCCCCGCTGGCGGGGTCAGTTGCACCGGGGCACTGCCATCATTGGTGCGCTCATCGCCACTGTCGGTTCCCATCGGGGTGGTGGTAATGCCGCTCGATGCATTGCCATTTTCATCAGGCGCGTTTGGCATCGGGGCTTCGCCGGTTTCGGCGGCGGGCGGATTATCGGTTTCACCTTGCTGCGCCGAATTGTTGGTCAATGGCACCATGCCATCCTTGGGCGCGTCGGCTTTATCCTGGGTCATGGCAATGGCAGTTGCTGCGCCGGCAATCAACAGAAGGCCCGCCACGGCAAGTGCGATTTTGCTGCCTTTATTGTCTGTCATAGCTTTTGGTCCCTTTTTCGTTTGCTCGCCGGGCGCGGTTGGTTCTGCGCTCCGTCAAATGTTAAGTTAGGCGCGCTTTGCGTACAAAAAACGGACCAAATGTGCGAATTTGGCGATAAAATACGGCCAAATTGGCCGGTTTGCGTCGTTGATGGGGCCGCTGCCCCCCGCCGGGCATTGCGTGATCAAGCCGCCCGGCCTGCCATAACAGGCAGTTTGATCACGCAATGTTCAAAGCGCAGCAATTTGAGCGTTAGGCAGCCATTGCGCCGGGTTGCCCAAACGGCTGGTTTCGCGTATGTACGGCGCACCCCCTTGAGCGATGGAGAAACGGCCCGATGACAGATCGCGTGCTGATTATTGATTTCGGATCGCAAGTAACCCAGCTGATCGCACGTCGTGTGCGCGAAAGCGGCGTTTACTGCGAAATTCACCCTTTTAACAATATCTCGGACAGCTTCCTCGATGAATTTGCCCCCAAGGCAATCATTCTTTCGGGTGGCCCGGCGTCCGTGCATTGGGAAAAATCTCCTGCTGCCCCGGTTCGGGTGTTTGACATGGGCATTCCGGTGCTGGGCATTTGTTATGGCCAGCAAACCATGGTCAACCAGCTTGGCGGCAAGGTTGAAACCTCGGAACATCGCGAATTTGGCCGCGCCTTTGTTGATGTGGTCGAAGATTGCGCCCTGTTTACCGGTGTGTGGGCCGTTGGTGCGCGCGAACAGGTCTGGATGAGCCACGGCGACCGGGTAGACAGCCTGCCCGAAGGTTTCCGCGTGGTTGGCAAATCCGATGGCGCCCCCTGTGCCGCGATTGCCAATGACGATAAAAAATTCTACGCCGTTCAGTTCCACCCCGAAGTCATGCATACCCCGCATGGTGCACAGCTTTTGCGCAACTTCACCCACGATGTGGCCGGTTGTGTTGGCGACTGGACGATGGATGCCTATAAAGACGACGCGATTGCCAAAATCCGCAAACAGGTGGGCGATGGCAAGGTGATTTGTGGTCTTTCGGGCGGTGTTGACAGCTCGGTTACTGCCGTTCTGATCCATGAAGCCATTGGCGACCAGCTGACCTGCGTGTTTGTCGATCATGGCTTTATGCGCTCGGGCGAGGCCGATCAGGTTGTGACCCTCTTTCGCGATCATTACAACATCCCGCTGGTGCATGTGGATGCCGCCGATACCTTTATCGACGCCATCGAAGGCGAGGTTGACCCGGAAGTAAAACGCAAAACCATTGGCCGCCTGTTTATCGAAGTGTTCGAACAGGAAGCCAAAAAAATTGGCGGGGCCGATTTCCTTGCCCAAGGCACGCTGTATCCTGACGTGATCGAAAGCGTTTCGTTCACCGGTGGCCCGTCCGTCACCATTAAATCGCACCACAATGTTGGTGGTTTGCCAGAACGCATGAACATGCAACTGGTTGAACCGCTGCGCGAACTGTTCAAGGACGAAGTCCGTGATCTCGGTCGTGAACTGGGCCTGCCTGACAGCTTTGTGGGCCGCCACCCGTTCCCCGGACCGGGCCTTGCCATCCGCATCCCCGGCCAGCCGATCACGCATGAAAAACTCGATATCCTGCGCAAGGCCGATGCGATCTATCTCGAAGAAATCCGCAATGCGGGCCTGTATGACGCCATCTGGCAGGCCTTCGCCGTGCTGCTGCCGGTCCGCACCGTCGGCGTGATGGGCGATGGCCGCACCTATGACTATGCCTGCGCACTGCGTGCAGTGACCTCCACCGACGGCATGACGGCAGACTACTTCGCCTTCCCGCCGGAAATTCTCGGCCGCATCGCTAACCGGATCATTAACGAGGTCAACGGCATCAACCGCGTCACCTACGACTACACCTCGAAACCACCGGGAACGATTGAGTGGGAGTAACCACTTTCGGCACCGTCCGGAATTTTGAGTATAGGAATACGATTTAAGCCCGCAGAAATGCGGGCTTTTTCATTCGAGTGATTGTGTCGTTATTTCCCGCAAAGCTTAGCCGAATAGTTGAACTATTTAACGTTAGGTCAACTATTCGGCTGGCGTTGCCAACTTAGGTGTGTGCCCATTCATTTCACATGAGAAATACCTCTAGAAATAATTCTCACTAGACACTAGCGGGCTCCCCGGAGGGTGATGTCGTTAGACATTTATGGCAACCATGGAATGTGGTTTCGTGTAGGAATTTTTTCCTACCGCGAGCGCCATAAAAAGAGGCAATGGATAAAATGTAAATTAATGATAGCCACTAAGCAATCTTTTTTTCTCAATTAACCTTATTAGGTTGATTTCTTTCCAGTTAACAAACCAAGGGTTTTCTTCCATGTAAGTAAGTGTTTCGTCGATTTCAATGTTGGTTTTGGCAACCGGGATCGTTGCTCCTTTGGAGTTTACTTTATTCATCTTATCGTTGAAGTCTTCTATTATTTTTTTGTAAAATATCCGCCGGTCGTCTTTTTCTATGTGCGGGCAAGAGAGAATATCTAAAAAAAGATGAGTTGCCTCTGATGAGATGCTCAAATCTACGTCTTTCAGGATTTTTTCTTGGGCAATCTTCAGTGTTTTTTTTATCGTTGTGAAGGGTTTTTCTTCATCTTTAATGATGAATAATGTAACTATTATTTCAAAATAAGATGTTTTTTTGCGATCTTGTAAATTTCCTATTAAGAATTTTTTTAGATTATGTTCCCCGTCAAAGAAAGCGTCAAGTGCGCAGAAAATGTTCAATATTTCAATTTGGGTTGCGTGTTCATTTGATGTTATGGTTTTTATTGATGGGCTTTCTATTAACCTTGAGAGCCACATTTGAACTTTTTCTCTCGCGTGTTTAAAGTGATCTGGATTATGTTTTTTTAGAATTTGGGATGTTATTATTAAAATAATGGCTGCGTCCATTGATGACGCTACTGACGGAGACAGAGTATAAATGTGCATACACATTTCAATGGCGGCCACAAGATAGTTTGATAAATTTTCGATGTAGCTTTCTTTTTCTAGTTCTAGGTTTTTGTATTCTTCTGTGTGTATCTTTTTTATTATTTCGTCTTGGCTTGAACTTAATTTTTGTATTCTGATTTTTAAAGCTGCAATAAGAAAGGAGGATATGCTTTCGTAATCACTATCAGCTAGGTGGCACGCTCTTCTTAGAGCAAGGGAAAAGTTTTTAAAATTTAAATTGTAACCTGGCGATATGTAATAAATGGTACTGTTTTTTTGGGTAATCTTTTTTAGGTGTGATTCAAAATAATTTTCACATATGCTAGTGGCCTCGCTAATGGCCATGGATTTTTTTGTGAAAAACGGTCGTGCGATAGATTCTTTTTTCGAATCATTCAGGTGCATCTTGAAGAAATCAAGTCCTTCCTTTATTTCATCTTCGATTATCCCGATTTTTTCAATTTCGTTGTAGAATACATAAAAGTTGTCTACGTATCTGCAGATATTATAGTCTTCTCCTGGTTTTATTTCTTTTTCAATTAATTCATTTTCGATATTTTTGTCTATTTTGCTCAGTATTATTTCACTGAATATTCTTGATATCTCTGGGCCAATTATTATTCCATTTGTTTCATTGTAGTTCATTTTTTGCATCAACTCGTCAAAATGCCCCCCAAAAGTATTTGCCTTAGTGTTGTTTTTTGCTTCGCGCTTTGACTTTACAGCCCATGATATTGAATGAGTGTATATGCTGTCGAAACATTTGCTGACATCAAGAGATGCCATGTATTTATATTTTCTTTCAAGGTTTGTATATGTTGAAGATGAGAAGAAATGATGGAGGCGTCTATACTTCGAGTAGGTGAAGATGCTTACCGCATGCTTTGCTATATTGTCTACGTCACTAGTTGTGACTTCCTGTGATTTGTACGCAAAAATATCTTGGTTTCTTCCCGGAAGAAAATAGTGACTGGCTAGTTTCTCGGGATAGCGTATTGAGAAGCTTCCTTGATTGCAGTAATGTAATATTAAGAAATGATATTTTTTATAAAACTCGACAGCCTCAATTTGAGATTTGGGGTGAGGGAGGCTTAGTTTTCGAAGAGAATGTTGATTTTTTATAATTTTGTACGTGAGGGGGACGGTGTATTGTTTTTTTAATGGCGGAACTATTATTCTATCTATTATTTCTTTTAAAAGCTTGGGTGGATTCTTCGACTTCATATTGAGATAGAATCCGTCATTTGAAATTATTATCGGAATATCGGCAGGCGAAGTTTCACTCAATAATACGCGATACCAGTCATCTTTTTTAACTGAAATGATTTTTTTCATCTTATATGTCTCTCCAGCATTTTGATAAGCGATACAGCTCGAGGCCTGAGAAATTAAAGAAATATCGTTTTTTGATATGTTTTTGTAAATCAAAGGATATTATCATTTTTTTTGTTTCTTTGCTTAGGTGGCACATTTTTATTCTGTGATATAGTTGAAATTTTGGATTAAAGAAGCAGCTTCGGTAAAAATTTTGAAGTTCTTTTAATGAGCGGGATGGCAGGTTTATCTCTGAGTATGTGTTGCAGATCCCCGCGTTCATTTTTCGGTCTCGAGAAGAGTCCCAGTATTTATAGCCACTATTTAGTAATAAGAATCTTTTTTGTAAATCCTCTTCGTTTCCGTCTTTGAAAAATTGTAAAAATGCTTTAACGAATTTTGTTTTCCTTTTTTTTATTTTTGTTTGTGCTATGTCAAGTGCGACAGTTCTTTTTTCTTTTCCTGTTATGTCAAAATGATAGCCAAGATAGTTGAAGTTACCATTATCTTTTCCCGTTAATAATTCAATTTTGGAAATTTTATTTTCTGTTGTGTTTAGCTTGAGTTCATCTGGAAGTTGTTGTTTGAAGTCCGATATATATTCTTCAAATTCACGTTCGGAGGAGCATATAATGATTATATCGTCTACATATCGTTTGTAAAAGTAAACGCCTGAAATGCTAGATGCGCCTTGATCTAAAGTTTGTTGTAGATAATACTCTGCAAGGGATGCGGATATTGATATTCCAGTTGGGAGGCCGTTTACATTCTTTTGTGACCATTGCAAATATTTTTTGATGTTTACTCTTAGTTGGTGAACGGTTTTTAAATTTTTTTCTACTATTTTTTCTATTTTTCTTGTGCAGATGCTATCGTAAAATTTTTCAATATCTAATTTTATTATTTTTAATGGCATGGACTCTGAGCATATTTCTCTTAATGCTGAAATTGTTTCAGATCTTCCTGTGATTTTCAATCTCGTTATTTTTCGAAGGTCATGGTTCATTTTTCTAATAAGAATGGTGGTTTCGTAGTCGATTGGTGTGCACATGATGCGGTTTCTTTTTTTAAACTTCATAATTCTGAATAGTTCTTCTTGGGATTCTATTCTTTGGCATAATAATTTTAATTTTTCTGTTTTTTCTTCTTCTGTTGGTATATTAAATTTTTTTAAATCTTCCTCTTTTGAGAAAGATTCTAGAGACTTTCTTGTGTAGGCGTAAGTTTTCATGTCAGCCTCTGATTGTAATTGATTTTTTCAGGTTGCTAGTGCTATTGTATCAGTTGTAATTCAATGTCTCTATAATATTTTTGGCTGCGTTTGGGCGGATGATGATTTCATATTAAGAGAACAACTTGAGTTAGTTTAGGTTTTTGGATGTGTTTAGTTAGTTTAGGCGACGACGTTTCATGTCCAAAGTCGTTGTATTCACTATTAGCTTGGGTCGGAAGTTCGCGAGGCATTTATGGCAGAAGTTAAAGCTGCAAACGGGCCTGTGTCTCACTATCTATGCGAGTTGACGCGGGATTATGTGCAGCGTCAGCAAGAAGCGCGGGAATATGAGGTGTATCTGGGCGGCAAGGTTCAAGCTGGTCGTGCATCGATGCGGGCGGGTGTTGGTCGTTCTAATGATGAGATTGAAGCCGCGTTTGCGGCGCGGCGCGCGCGCGTGGCGCATAGCGCGTGAGGGCTATTTGGACGCCGGAAGCATTTTAGGATTGCTTCGATATTTGAGATGATATCGTCAATAATAATCCACAAGCGGCGGTTCGCATGGATGCGCTTTTTAGTGATACCGTGGCGCGGCTTGCCGATTATCCTGAATTGGGGCAAGCAGGAATTATTCCGGGCACTCGTGAAATGATACCGCATGAAAGCTATCGTCTGATTTATGAAATCAGCGGTGATGCCGTGTGGATATTGGCGCTGGTTCATGTGTCGCGCCAATGGCCGTTGCTTCAAGGTCTATCAGAGCCGTAAGAAAGACAGCGCATATTGACTATGCGCTGTTATCGAGGTCAGGAAAGATCAGTCTTTGCTGTCTTTAACTTGGCTTAGCGGTTGCCAAAACGCGCAATCGCCGCTTCCGAAACAGGCCTAAACAGCGCAACAATCGTTCCCTCCGGGTCGCGGATCATGGCGGCGCGGTTGCCCCAAGGCATCATTTTGGGTTCGTGAACGATGGTGACGCTGTCTTTGATTTTATCAAACAGGGCATCCACATCATCCACCATCAGTTCGATGATGGCCGTGCGGTTGGCGGCGGGCTCGCAACTGCCGGGCTGGAAGATGGCGACGGTTTCGGCGCTGCCAATGGCAAGAGTTGCCGCCGGGGTGACGATTTCGGCGAATTGCGGGGCGAGCCAGTCGGCCGTCTGCCCCATCACCCTTTCGTAAAAGGCCACCATGGCTTTGATATCCTGTGCGATCAGGCGGGTTGATGCGAATTTCATGTTTGTTTCTCGTACTGGGCCAGACGGGGCAGGGTCTGTAAGGTTTGTAAGGTCTGTAAGGTCTGGCCGGGGAATGCGGTGTTGCATCCCCTTTGTCGCAGATCGCTGCTGACAGCATTATGACAACAGCGTTTTTTGAAATTCAGCACGGCCTGATTTTAGGGTGATCTGTTTTGTCGGGGTGGGGCATTCAGGCGGCTATTTGGCCGCCTTTGCCCCTGTTGGTGTGATTGCGTCAACGGGGCTGGTTTGGTGTTAACGCTGATATTTGATAAACGGCGTTAACGTGCCGATGCGATCATAAAGCAGGCGGGCATTATGGTTAAATTCCTGCGTCATCCAGTAAACGGACGGGGTGCCGTTTTTGTCGGCCAGCGCATAGGTGGCTTCGATCAGGGCGCGGCCGATGCCAAGCCCGCGTGCGGCGGGGGAAACATAAAGATCCTGAAGGTAGCACACATCTTCAATGCGCCAGTTATGGTGATGAAAGATGATATGAACAAGGCCGATCAGGGTGCCGTCGGTTTGTTCGGCCACCAGTGCGCGCTGGTGCGGGCGGGCGGGGTCACGCAGGCGGTTAAATGTGGTGGTGTAAACCTCCGCCGGGACCGTTGATTGATAAAATTCCAGATATGCCTGCCACAGCATTTGCCACTGGGCTTCGTCTTGCGGGCGAATGTCGCGGATTGTGGTGTTTGTCATGGTGTGTCCCTTTGCGGCAAAGCGGTGCGTTATGTTGTTGCTGATAAAGGACGGAAGCCTTTTGCATAAGGACCACTTTTCAAGATAAGGGCAGACCAATTTGCGGGGTTTGCATGTGGGCCCTAAATGCAAAAGCCCCGGTTTTACGCGGGGCTTTTGCGAGGGGTGCTAACATGTGTTTGGGATGTGCCGTGGTTCGGGGCGGGTTATTGCGGGTTTTCTACCTGACCCAGATAATCGCCATACCCTTCGGCTTCCATATCATCGCGATGGACAAACCGAAGCGACGCGGAATTGATGCAATAGCGTAATCCGCCGCGATCTTGCGGGCCATCGGGGAAAACGTGGCCCAGATGGCTGTCGCCATTTGCCGAGCGGATTTCGGTGCGCACCATGCCGTGCGATACATCGCGCAGCTCGCTGACATGCACGGGGTCTATCGGTTTGGTAAAGCTGGGCCAGCCGCAATGGCTATCGAACTTGTCGCTGGATGCAAAAAGCGGTTCGCCCGAAACGATATCCACATAAATGCCTGGCTCGCGGTGATCGAGATATTCGCCGGTGCCGGGGCGTTCGGTGCCGTTTTGCTGGGTGACGTGATATTGTTCCGGCGTCAGTTTGGCAATGGCATCGGGGTCTTTGCTATAGCGGGGCATTGAGGCTCCTGTCGTATTTAAAACGGGTTTTGCCCAATATAGGTCGGGATCGCTGTTTTTGCATCCGGCAGATGATATTTCATCGCTGCGAACGCCGCCATCGTCGTCATCGCCACCAACACCCCGCTGCCGGGATTTGAAATTAATTTACAAAATGCAGCAATTGCGATGCCACGCACAGGGTGGCGATGACCCCTGCGAAATAGGCAATCGAGCGGATACCGGCGGTCGAAATGCCTGCGCAATAGGTGATGGCATGAACCAGACGGGCAACCAGAAACAGAACCGCGCCAAATACTGTGACGAAGTTTGAGATGCCGGTGAATTTGGCAACCAGAACCACGATGGCAAAGGGCAACAGGTTTTCAAGCAGGTTATGATGGGCGCGCAGCCCGCGTAACGCCGCGCCGCGCCGTTCGGGCAGGGTTTCGCGGTTGCCCATCAGGCCTTTGGCCCCAACTTGCTGGCCATAATGCCAGTTATAGAAAAACGGAAATATCAGGCTTAGAATGGCGCAGATCACCAAAATCCATAATTCTATAGTCATACGATATCCTTTCGGGTGACGTGCCGGTTCGCGCGGCCATGTTATGGCGGCGACAACAACCTGTGAACTTGTAGGGTCTATACGGGCAAAAATTGTCGCCCGATGACATAACGTTTCATCGGGGCCGAAGTTTGCCGCAAAGATGAAAAAACATCCGGCACCCCAAAGGGAATACCGGATGTTTCGCCACGTGGCGGGGCGGGCGGTTGAAAGGGTGTTTTATGGGTGTGCCGGGGGCTAGCCGGTTTTTTGTTCGGTCATGGCGTCCCATGCCTTTTGCAGCCGGTTATTGGCTTCGCGAAAACGCTGGCGTTTTTCCTCGCTTACCGGTCCCTGGCTGTCCTTGATGTCGTTCCAGGCGGCATTCATATCGTCCCATGCCTGCACAACGGCGCTGGGCAGGGCTTCGATACCGGTTTTGTTATCGGTGCAATAACCGGTCAGGCCAAATTCCCAATCCTGAAACTCGCGTTGAAGTTTGGCATGGTCCGGGATGTGACGGGTCATTTCTGGCTCCTTGCTGTGGCGGGTGCCGGGTGTGGTTTTTCATCCTTACGCTAGCCTGCAAAGGTGGCATCACTGTGCGGTGTTTGGGCGATTGCAGGGCATAAAGGGTGCGGTATCCGCAAAAGAAAAGGCACCCCGGGGGAAGGGTGCCAAAGACTGCGTGGGGGAACGCAGGGAGGAAACAGGTGCGGACAACCGGGACCGGTTATTTGTTCATCATTTTGTCCCAGGCTTTCTGCAGTCGCTCGGAAGCGCTGCTATGTTTTTGGGCTGCGTCCGTGGCAACACTATCGTCCTTGTGCTGGGTGCCTTCATAAGATGATGACATATCATTCCAGGCATCGGTCACTTCAGATGGCAAATTGCCGATTTCCATCTGATTTTCCCGGCAATAACCGTGAATGTTTTTTTCCCAGTCCGCATGAGTCTTTTGCAGTTTCATGCGGTCAAGTGCGGTTTGTTCCATCATGGCGCGGCTCCTTTTTATCTTTATCGAGCTCGTGTTCTGATAGGGAAACGCGAGTGGTGATAATCGGTTCCCGTAAAAACGTAATTATTTAAAAAAAATCCGGTTGGCCGGTTGATGATATAGGATCATGGACTATTTTCGTTGGGTTCACAGGGGGTGAACCCACCATTTCTTTATGTGAAATATGCTTTCAAAACGGTAATGCTGCGGGGCAAAATATGCACAGCATTGCCTTTGGGTGTGTTTTGCCCAGGGGCTGACCCTGCCTATCGGAGCCTGCCATATGTCGAAAATGCCCGCAAAGGGGGGTGTACGTGATGCATCGCCCCAAACTGCGTCTTTATCCAAAACGACCCCTGTTTCAGGTTGGTTAATTCTGTTTCTGGCAACGGCCTGCGGGTTAATTGCTGCTAATCTTTATTATGCGCAGCCGTTGGTCGGGCCGATCAGCGCCGAATTGGGGCTGTCGCCCCGCGCCGCCGGGTTGATTGTGACGATGACCCAGGTTGGCTATGGCATTGGACTGTTGTTAATTGTGCCGCTGGGCGATTTGTTTGAAAACCGCAAGCTGGTGATGACGGTGATTGCGCTGGGGGCTGCCGCGTTGCTGGCGTCGGGGCTTGCGATAACGCCGGGCATATTTTTAACGGCAGCGCTGTTTATTGGCATCGGGTCGGTCGCGGTGCAAATTCTGGTGCCATATGCCGCCCATCTTGCAACCGACGAAACCCGGGGCCGGGTTGTTGGCAATGTCATGAGCGGGCTGATGTTTGGTATTATGCTGTCGCGCCCGGTTTCAAGTTTCCTGACCGAACTGACCAACTGGCGCGTGATCTTTTTTGTCTCAACCGCAATGATGATTGTGATGATGGTTGCGGTGCGGCTGATGCTTCCGGTTAGCCGCCCCACCGTGCGCCCGCATTATTTTGAACTGCTGGGCAGCATGGCACGGTTAATGATCACCAGCCGGGTTTTGCGCCGCCGCGCCCTGTATCAGGCATCGTTGTTTGCAACTTTCAGCCTGTTCTGGACGACGGTGCCTTTATTGCTGGCCGGGCCGGATTTTAATATGTCGCAGGCGGGCATTGCCCTGTTTGCGCTTGCCGGGGCGGCCGGGGCAGTTGCCGCCCCGATTGGCGGGCGCATGGCGGACCGGGGCTGGGTGCGCCCGGCAACCGCCATTGCCATGGCGTCGGTGCCTGTCGCCTTGATGCTAACCCATCTGGGGACCATGGGCAGTGTGTTTTCACTGGTTATTCTGGTGTTGGGCGCCATCATGCTTGATTTTGGCCTGACCTGTAACATGGTGCTGGGCCAGCGGGCGATTTTCTCGTTGGGGGCGGCCTATCGCAACCGCATAAACGGGGTTTATATGGCAACGTTTTTTGCTGCCGGTGCCATTGGCTCGGCCGTTGGCGGCTGGGCCTTTGCCCATGGTGGCTGGATGTGGGCAACCGCGGTTGGCATGCTGTTTCCTGCCATGGGGTTGCTATATTATCTGACCGAATATCTGCGCCCGCTCGAGATACCCAAGGCGTCTTGAAAACGGATTTTCGCGAAAAACGCCAGTGCAGGGTATCTGTGCTGGCGTTTCGTATTTATGGGTGGTTTCGACGCCTTTTAGTCAGCCTGCGGAATCCCGTTGCTGCCACAATGGCGCGAGGCCTCGCAGGCATTCGACAGGCTTTGGCGAATGCTGGCCTGCCAGTCTATGCCGCTGCAACCTGCCAATATCGGTGCAGCCACGACCAGAACAATAAGGATGCGCGATAATCGGGCAATGGGGCAGGGCAACGGAAATATCCTTGTCGCAATTTGGGGGCTTTTTTGGCGCAGTTCATAATGTGGTACGGCAAAACGGCGATTGCAGGGTATCAGGGCTGATCACATTATTGCGATGTAACCGGCAACGAATTTTATAACATGCCTTGTTTTGCGGCGTCATACGTGGAAAATAATGCCTATGGCAAACAGCAAAAATGCACACAGGCACATGACCGCGCAGTCACACGATGATATCGCCGTGCAGGACACGGACGGAACAAAGGATGCCCAAACCGCAAAAGGGCACGGTCATAAACATGGCGATAATTCTGCGGCCCCCGATGTTGCTGCCCGGCTGGGCCTTAGCCCGTCGCAAGGCGAGGCTGTTTTGCGCGATGCTTCCAGTGTGATTGGCCAGGATCTTTCATTGCCTGATATCGAGGCGGCAGCGCGCATTTTTGCCTTGCTGGGCGATGGCGGGCGGTTGCAACTGGTGCTGCGGTGCATGGAACGCCCGCAAACCGTGAGCGAACTTGCCGAGGCCGCTGGCATGTCGCAATCATTGACCAGCCATCATTTGCGCCATTTGCGCGACCAGCGCATTCTGGCATCCGAGCGTCGCGGACGGCACATTTATTATACCATCGACGATGCCCATATTTCGTGTGTGGTGCAGGATGTTTTCGCCCACGTAACGCACGATTAACGTAATCTGCGTTTGGCGGTCTGCCGATCTTTCAGCCTTAATTTTTGGGAATGTGCAAGGACGCTGCTGTCATTTTGACGCGGTGCCGTAAAACGTGCGCGCCAATATTCAAATGCTGGTTTGAATATCCCTTGACAAAAACACATGAATTGTTATTTGTATATTATACATGAATGATAATTTGAATGTTTGTGAGGCGATATGTCCATAACCCTTAACTGGCGCGATTATGCAGAGCTGGAAAATTGCTCGCAATGCCGCGACTATGTGCTGGAAAGCCTGCGCCGCAAACTGGGCGAAAATCAGATTGATGCCAGTGCGGAGGGTGTCACAGTTGCCGGGCAAACCAGCGAACCGGTGCGCAAAACTGTTGAAGAAACCCTGCAACAGCGCAATGGGGCCGTGCATCACCACCATTGGGCCGTAAGCGGCATGGATTGCGGGTCTTGTGTTGCCAAAATTGAAACCGCCCTGCGCCGTCGCAAGGAAGTGGACTGTGTTGACGTTTCCATGATGCGCGAAACAGTGACGCTGGGCCTGCATGAAGATGGCCGCGAAACCCGCGATAACATTTCAAAAACGCTGGGTAAGCTGGGTTACCCGGCACAGGAACGCGCAGCCAAAG
This sequence comes from Thalassospira sp. MCCC 1A01428, assembly GCF_002115825.1. Taxonomy (GTDB): domain Bacteria; phylum Pseudomonadota; class Alphaproteobacteria; order Rhodospirillales; family Thalassospiraceae; genus Thalassospira. Next base: position 125,860 of record NZ_JFJZ01000006.1, read on the forward strand.
GCGAAAAGGTTGAAAAGGCCACCTGTTGTGGCGGCCAAGCCCCTGCAGATGAAGGCACGCATAACCACGCATATGATCAAGATGACGAACACGATGACAAACACGGTCATGGTCACAGTCATGCGCACGGCCATGGCTTGCCGCATGCCCATGGCGGTGGCCTGCTGCTGATGCGGCGGTTTGCCCCGTGGCCCAAGGCGGGCGATGAAATTGCCTGGGCGGCGATTTGCCTGCTGGTGGGCTGGGGTATTGGCGCGCTTGTGCCTGTGGCCGAGCCCTATGCGCTTTCGGTTGGGGCGATACTGGCGGCCTTGCCGGTGATGAAACGGGCGGGGCAGTTGGCCCTGAACGGGGCCGTGTTTTCAATTGAATGCCTTATGTCGGTTGCTGTTATTGGGGCTGTCGCCATTGGCGACCCGCTAGAGGCCGGCATGGTTGTGCTGTTATTTGCCATTGGCGAAAGCCTGGAAGGCGTTGCTGCCGGGCAGGCACGCAGCGGGGTGAAATCGCTGCTGAAACTCTCGCCTGAAAATGCCCGTCTTGTGGGCGCGGATGGCAACCGGAATGTGCATCCGTCGCAATTGTCAGCCGATGATATTGTCGAAGTTCGCCCGGGTGAACGCATTCCGGCAGATGGCGTGCTGGTCAAAGGGCAGGCCGAAATTGATAACAGCCATCTGACGGGCGAATCAATTCCGGTTGCCAGTGTTGAAGGCAGCGAGGTGTTTGCCGGTGCCATTGTAACCGACCGTCCCATTCAGGCGAAGGTCACCCGGGCCGCCGGGCAAACCATGCTGGACCGGGTTATTCAACTGGTGGAAGACAGCGAAAAGCACAAGGCACCGGTTGAACGTTTTGTGGCCAGATTTGCCCGCATCTATACGCCGATCATTATGGGGCTGGCCCTGTTAACCGTGCTGGTGCCGCCGCTTGTTTTTGGTCAGGCATGGCAGGAATGGATTTATCGGGGCCTGGCATTGTTGCTGATCGGGTGCCCTTGTGCGCTGGTTATTTCAACCCCGGCGGCGGTGACATCGGCGCTGGCCCGTGCCGCCCGGATTGGTCTGTTGATCAAGGGGGGGGCGGCACTGGAAACAATCGGGGCGGTGCGCAAAATCGCCTTTGATAAAACCGGCACCCTGACCGAAGGTAAACCCGGGCTGGTCGCGGTGATGACCATTGGTGATGTTACTGAAAATGATCTTGTCGCCCATGCCGCCGCCCTGGAAAATGTCACATCGCATCCGCTGGCACGCGCCATTGTCGAGGCGGCTGAACAACGTGGGCTTTCCCTGCCGGAATTAAGCGATGGTCGCACCATTGCCGGTGCCGGTGTCGAAGGGCGCATTGATAACGTTCTGTATCGTGTCGGGGCACCCAAACGGCTTGATATTGACTGTTCAGGCACCGTTGCCGACTGGATGGCACAGCAGGAAGACAATGGTTGCACGGCAATTGTTGTATTGCGTGACGGCAAAATTATTGGTGCATTGGCCCTGCGCGATGTCCTGCGTAACGATGCCCGCGAAGCCCTGAAAATGTTGAATGCGCTGGGGATTGAGCCGGTGATGCTAACCGGTGATGCCAACCGGGTGGCACAGGGGCTGGCAAATGAACTTGGCATGTCCTATCGGGCAGAACTGTTGCCCGAGGATAAATTAAACGCCCTTGCCAGGTTGCAGGGCAGGACGGACAAGGGCGATAGCCCCAAACAACGCGATATTGTGGCGATGGTTGGCGATGGCATTAACGATGCCCCGGCCCTTAAGGCTGCTGATGTTGGTATTGCCATTGGGGGGGGTACTGACATTGCGCTAGAGGCGGCCGATGCCGTGGTGGTCAAATCCCGGCTGACCGATGTGGCGGTACTGGTGAAACTGTCGCGCCAGGCACGCCGGGTTATTCGCGAAAATATTGGCCTGGCGCTGGGGTTAAAGGGGATTTTCCTGGTCACCAGTATTTTCGGTATTACCGGCCTGTGGGTGGCGGTGCTTGCCGATACTGGGGCAACCGTACTGGTAACGTTAAATTCCTTGCGTTTGTTATGGGGCCGCAAGGACAGCTAACATTGTGACCATCAATATATCAAAGGGCCGCCTGTTTTTATGCTGGCGGCCCTTTGTGTTACAGGGTGTTTCAGATTTTACGGGATGCAGCCTTAATGTTTGACCTTGTGAGGGTCCAGGGCATCGCGGAAGGCATCGCCCATGTAATTGACACTTAACACCGTAAGCGAAATGGCAAGACCGGGCCACAAAACCCGCGATGGCGTGATTTGCAGGAAATTCGCCCCGTCATACAGCAAACGGCCCCAGGTTGGAAAATCCGACGGAAACCCAAGCCCCAGAAAGCTAAGTGCGGATTCCGTGATAATGGCGGTGGCAATGCCAAGGGTGGCCGAAACCATGATCGAACTCATGACATTGGGCAAAAGGTGACGCAGGATAATGTTATATTCCCGTGTGCCGCCACTTTTGGCCGCCAGCACAAATTCCTGATTTTTGATCGATAACACATCGCCGCGCACGATACGCGCGGTGTGCATCCAGCTGGTGATGCCAATCACGAACACAATCAGGATAAATATTCCGGTTTCGGGGCCAAATACTGCCCGCAGGGTTTCGCGAAACAGCATGATAATCACCAGCAGAAGCGGCAAAAGCGGCAGAGCCAGAAACAGGTCCGTTAACCGCATCAGCGGGCCATCAAGCCATTTGATATAGCCCGACAACAACCCGACCACGGTGCCCAAAAACAGCGACAAGGCCATGGCGACCATCCCCACTGACAGGGATAACCGCCCGCCTGCCAGCACCTGTGCCAGCATATCACGACCAAGGTTATCGGTTCCAAAGGGGTGAATCAGGCTGGGGCCCTGGTTTTTGGACCGAATATCGAGAAATTGCGGATCAATGGTGTGAATGTAAGGGCCAATAGTAACCGCGATAATAATGATCAGAAAAACAACAGCACCAATGATACCGCCTTTATGATCGCGAAAACGGCCCCACAACTGCATGGCGCGCGACCGTTCCTGCGGTAGGGCTTCCAACTGGATATCGGGTTGCGGGGCATCAGTCATAGCGAATCCTCGGGTCAAGAATGCCGTAAAGCACGTCGGCGATCAGGTTGAACAGCACAATCAGGACCGCGAAAATAAAGGTCAAGGTTTGTACAACCGGAATATCGCCGCCCTGAATGGACGTAATCAGCAATTGGCCCAGCCCGTTTACCCGAAAAATCTGCTCGGTAATGATGGCACCGGAAAAGACCGTGGGCACGCCAAGGGCAATAACCGTGACCACCGGGATCAGGCTGTTGCGCAGGACATGCACCAGCAGGATGGTTTTTTCCTTTACCCCTTTGGCGCGTGCGGTGCGGACATAATCCTGGTTCAGGTTTTCCAGCATCGATGCCCGTACGAACCGGCTGATTTGCGAGGTGTTATACAGGGCCAATACCATGACAGGCAGGAACATCTGTCTGATTTGGAAAACGAAACTCGACCAGTCGGTAACTTCGTGGTTGGTGTCGTAGATGGAGGGGAACCAGTGCAGTTTGACACTGAAAATCACAATCAGCAACACGCCGGTAAAGAAGGTCGGAACTGAAAACCCAACCATTGAGATGAAAGTGCCAAGCTGGTCAAAGATCGAATATTGCTTGTGCGCCGAGATAATTCCGATCGGAATGGCGATAAGAATACCGACCACATAGGACATGCCAACAACCCACAGGGTTTGGGGCATGCGTTGCACAATCAGGTCCACCACCGGGCTGCGTGTGGCCCAGGACCGGATGCGCAACCGGTCGGCCGATTCAAAAATATCGGCACCGGTGATTTGCGACAGGATGTTGAGCGGTTCGTTGACGAAAAACTGGTGCAGCCATTTGGCGTAGCGGATCAAAAACGGGTCGCCCAGGCCAAGAGACTGGCGGATCTGTTCGCGGACTTCCGGTGGAATGGTCAGGGGCAGGTTGCCCGTCGGGTCGTTCGGGGCAAGGTCAAGCAGGGCAAAAATGATGAAGCTGATCACCAACAGGGTGGGGATAGCAAACATCAGCCTGCGCAAGGTGTAATTCAACATCGGGGCGCTCCAGACTGGAGGGGACGAAAAGCAGCGCGGGCCTGTCTTGCGACAGGCCCGGCCAGTCTGGGTGTTATTTCTTGCGCGACCACGAAGCCACGTTCCACAACTGCGAATCCCAGGAGTTCATGCGAACGCCGTCAAGGGTTGCAGCACGGGCGGAAACATCGCCCCGGTGGATCAGCGGAATCATGGTGCCAGCTTCAATGAGCATGTCGTTCATTTCTTTGGCAATTTTGGCACGGTCGGCAAGTTTGCCGGTGCCGGCCAGTTTTGCGGCCAGCTTGTCATATGCCGGGTCGCAATAACGCGAAATGTTTTCGCCCAGCCAGCCATTTTCCGGGCTGGGGATTTTGTCGCACATGCGACCGGCCAGGTATTTCTCCGGGTCGGTGCCGTCAAAGTTGTTGGTGTACATTTCAATGTCGGAATAAAATTTCTGGAAGGTATCCGGGCTTGCCGGGTCCCCGCCGAAAAAGACCGACGGATCGGTATTGCGCAGTTCGGTTTCAACACCAATTTGCTGCCACATCTGTTTGATCAGGGCCTGGCTGCCTTGTCGGACAGAGTTGGTCGATGTTTGGAAAATGAGTGACAGGCGCGCATCGCCCTTGGTTCGGACCCCGTCCGATCCCATCACCCAGCCTGCATCGTCGAGCAACTTATTGGCACTGGCAATGTCCTGCTTCAGGCACCAGTCATTGGCTGTGGATGCATAAATATCCGGGGCAGGGACGAAGTTACAGGTTGCCTTGCCAGCTTCACCGTATCCGGCTTCGACAAGCAGATCGCGGTCAATGGCGATGGACAGGGCCTTGCGTACCGCCGGGTCGGACAGGGCCGGGTTTGGGCCAGCCTGTTTGGTTGACCGGGCATCGCCAGCTGCGGCACTGGCGTCATAAGGGTTAACTTCAAGGCGTTCCACCTGGGTGCCAAAGGATGAAACGATCACACCTTTGCCAGCCTGGGCCATTTGCGCCAGAATTTCCGGTTCAACCTGCAGGTTCCAGGCGTAGTCATATTCGCCGGTTTCCAGAACGGCCCGTGCCGCCGATGCGGCATCGCCGCCACCTTTAAGAACGGCGGTGGCAAAATGGGGTTCGTCGGCAACGCGGTAATACGGGTTGGCTTCAAACGAAATAACGTCGTTTGGTTTGAATTCGGTTACCCGGAACGGGCCGGTGCCATGCGGGTGAAAGTTGGCGTCGGTGCATTCCGGTGCCTTGGCCCCCATGCAATCCTTGAATTGTGCCTTTTGCAAAATGGGCGACTGGCTGCCAACAAAGGGGCCATAGGGGAATGGTTTGGGCACGCCAAAGGTAATTTTAACTGTCAGCGGGTCAATGGCTTCAACTTTGGTGACATCGGAAAAATAGGCGCGTTGCTGGCAGCCACCATCAGGCGCCAGGCAATAGTCGGCCGTAAAAACAACGTCGTCGGCAGTAAAGTCGGTGCCGTCAGACCATTTGATGCCTTTGCTGAGTTTCCATGTAATGGATTTAAGGTCTTTGGAAACGCCGCCATTTTCGATGGTCGGGATTTCGTCCACCAGTTTGGGGACCATGTTGCCTTTTTCGTCGTAACGGGCCAAAGGCTCGATCACCATCGACGATCCATGAAGGTCTTTGGTTCCCCCGGAAAGATACGGGTTAAGAATGGAAACGGCTTGCCAGTAAAGGATCTTGAGTTCCCCGTCAGATCCTCGGGCGGCCTGGGCACTGGTGGCTGCACCAAGTGCCAAAGCGACTGCTGACGCGGTCAGCAGGAGGCGAAGTTTGGTCATTGTTTTAATCCCTGATTGAAATGGCCGGTTAATCCGGCTCGGCCTTGTCTCGTTCCAATCGCTGCAAAACCCGGTTCCGTTGCTGGAACTTCTTGTTTGCACTGCACAAAAAAGAAAAGCCACCCGTGGTGATACAGGGTATAACCGTGGGTGGTGACCTTCTGATTGAAATGCTACGTTGGTAAGCTGATGAAATCACATGCACATTTTTTATTCAAGAAGGAAACATTTCTTCTTGCTGATCCAAGTTCGTGCTGCGTAACATCAAGCGTCATAAAAAAAATCCCATAACATTTAAAATCAGCGAGGCCACCACCAATGCCTGTTTTAAATCAATCCAACGAGATGTATGCCGAAGTTGCCGCCTGGCGACGGTATTTGCACGAACATCCCGAATTGCTTTACGACGTTTTTGAAACGTCAAAGTTTGTTGAAGCGAAGCTGAAAGAATTTGGCTGCGACAGTGTGGATTACGGACTGGGAAAAACAGGTGTTGTCGGCGTAATCAAGGGCAAGGCTGGTGATGGCCCCGTCATCGGCCTGCGTGCAGACATGGACGCCTTGCCGATTATGGAAGCTGGCCCGGTTGAATGGGCATCGAAAACACCTGGTAAAATGCATGCCTGTGGCCATGATGGCCATACGGCAATGTTGTTAGGTGCGGCCAAATACCTGTCGCAAACGCGCAATTTCAAAGGATCTGTCGCGCTGATTTTTCAGCCTGCCGAAGAAGGCGGCGGCGGCGGACTTGCCATGATTGAAGACGGATTGATGGATAAATTTGCCATCGAGGAAGTCTATGGCATGCATAATTCGCCAGGCTTGCCGGTGGGGCATTTTGCCATTCGCAAAGGGCCGGTTATGGCAGCGGCCGATCATTTTGAAGTCACAATTACCGGCAAGGGCGGCCATGCATCCACCCCGCATCTTGGCGTTGATCCGGTGGTTATTGCCGCGCAAATTATTACATCGGTACAAAATATTGTGGCGCGTGAAACCGACCCGCTGGAATCTCTGGTGGTATCAATTACCGCCATTCATGGCGGCGAAGCCCATAACGTGATCCCGGCTGATGTCACCATGAAGGGCACCGTGCGTACTTTGCTGCCTGAAATTCGCGATATGGCCGAAAAACGTTTTATTGAAATTGTTGAAGGCACCGCCAAACTTTTGGGTGGTTCGGCCAAGGTTGATTATCATCGTGGTTATCCGATTACCCGGAATCATGATGAGCAAACCGATTTTGTTACCACGGTTGCGCAGTCGGTTTCGGGCGATGCGGCGGTTGATACCAGCCCGCCGCCGGTGATGGGGGCCGAGGATTTTTCCTATATGCTTGAAGCGCGCCCGGGGGCATTTGTGTTTGTGGGGAACGGCGACACCGCCAACCTGCACCACCCGGAATATGATTTTAACGACGATTTGCTGCCCTTTGGCATTAGCTACTGGGTGTCGCTGGTTGAAAACAAACTGGCGTCTTAAGATTGCGATGGGCCCTGCGGGGCCCATTTTGCATTTTATCTAAAATGACCTGCAAAAATGCGGGCAATGACATTTAATATACCACATCAGGGGGTATGCCATGCCGACAGTTACTGCCGCGCCAGATGTTGCCAGCGGTTTGTTGGGGCCAGTTCTTAGTGTTGAAAATCTTTCAACGTCTTTTCGTGTCGGGCACGAATGGAAAAATGTTATTCGCAATATCAGTTTTGATATCGCACCCGGGGAAACCGTTGCCATTGTTGGCGAGTCCGGATCGGGTAAAAGTGTAACGTCGCTTTCGATTATGGGGTTGTTACACAAACACAATGCCAAAACCGAAGGGCGGATTATGTTTGGCGGGCAGGATTTGCTGACGCTGCCATCCGAACCCATGCGCAATATTCGCGGCAATGAAATATCGATGATTTTTCAGGAGCCGATGACCAGCCTGAACCCGATTTTTACCATCGGCCAGCAAATTGCCGAGGCCATGCTGTGTCATCGCGATATTTCCAAAAAAGATGCCCGTGCTGAAACCATACGCCTGCTTGAAAAAGTACGTATCCCGAATGCGGCAGCAAGGTTTGACGAATATCCGCACCAGTTTTCAGGCGGGATGCGCCAGCGTGTGATGATAGCGATGGCATTGGCGGGCAAGCCGCGCCTTTTGATTGCCGATGAACCGACAACCGCCCTTGATGTGACCATTCAGGGCCAAATTCTTGATTTGATCAAATCCCTTCAGGAAGAAGAAGGGATGGCGGTTTTGTTTATTACCCATGATATGGGGGTGGTTGCTGAAATTGCCGACCGAACAATTGTCATGTTTCGAGGCGATGTTGTTGAAACCGGCAAAACGGCCGATATTTTCCATCATGGCAAACATCCCTATACCCGCGCCCTTTTGGCTGCTGTTCCGGCACTTGGATCGATGAAGGACAGCCGGCTTCCGCGTCGTTTTGCCATTGTCGATGTTAAAACCGGCATGGGATCGGGTGATACGGAAGTTGCCGATACCGTCGACCATCATATGACGCCGGTTTTGTCGGTTAAAAACCTGACGACCCGGTTCGATATTACATCGGGCATTTTGGGCCGTAAAACCGGGGCGGTGCATGCCGTTGAAAATGTGTCGTTTGACCTGTTTCAGGGCGAAACATTATCGCTGGTTGGCGAGTCCGGTTGTGGAAAATCCACCACCGGTCGTTCGATATCGCGTCTGGTGGAACCCACCAGCGGGGAGGTGATCCTTGATGGTTATGATGTGATGAATTTGCGGTCACCCGGGCTGCGCCAAATGCGCCGCAGCATCCAGATGGTGTTTCAGGATCCGTTCGCCAGCCTTAACCCCCGTATGACCATTGGTTCGGCCGTGGCGGAACCGTTTATTGAAAATGGTTTGGGGTCGCGCAAACAGGCGCGGGAAAAGGCCGCCGACCTGCTGGATCGTGTTGGCCTGGGGGCAGATATGATGAAGCGTCTGCCGCACGAATTTTCCGGCGGGCAACGCCAGCGCATTTGTATTGCCCGGGCCTTGATGCTTGACCCCAAGGTGATTGTTGCGGACGAATCCGTTTCGGCCCTGGATGTGTCGATCAAGGCGCAGGTGTGCAATTTGCTGATGGATTTGCAGCAAAGCCTGAATTTGGCGTATTTGTTTATATCGCACGACATGGCGGTGGTGGAACGGGTAAGCCATCGGGTGGCGGTGATGTATCTGGGCGAAATTGTTGAAATTGGCCCGCGCGAAGCCGTTTTTGATAATCCCCAGCATGAATACACCAAAAAACTGATGGCTGCGGTTCCGGTGCCAGACCCGGCCCGGCGCGATATCAAACGCAATATATCGGTTGATGAAATCAAAAGCCCGGTGCGTGGGCTGGATTTTGTGCCACCGGTTCGGGAATATCGCGAAGTTAGCAAAGGCCACTTTGTGCAGCTTTAACCGTCATATGCCTGCGTTACGGCACGGGAGCATATAATAAAAACAATTCAGGCAGCGGGTTAAACCGGTGCCTGTTTTTATGTGAAAGCTGGTAGTGTCGGAAAAAGTAAAGACGGAAGTGACGGTAACCGTTTCCCGCATCGGTTACCGCCACTTTTCCACCTTGAGAGGCCTGCAGGGAGAGAGGACCCGCAGGACAGGACAAGCCTTTTTGGGGACAATGCGAATGGGTTTCATTCGCGGGCTGTGTCTGGAGCTTTTATAAGCGAGCCCCGGATATGACGCAAGTGAAAATCGTTATTAATTGCAAAAAAGTTGAGTCCGGCTTTAACGCGGGGGACTACACGTGGTGCCACTAAAGCGGTCTGCGGACTAAGTATTTGATTTATATGAATCTAATGGCATGAAAAAAGGCCGCAACAAGATGTGCGGCCTTTGGCTGTTTTGGTGATGCTGACGGCTCTAGGCTGAAATACGCTGTAAATGGTTGTCCCATTTTAGCGATTTAAGCGAATCGTCGGGAAGTTCTATCCGCTTTCGGTTGATGGCATCCATTCGCCAGCCTGATCCAAGGCCGCTGGTGCCAACAAATTCGCCTTTGCGGTCGGTTGCGGCAAGACCACACCCATCCGGGGCCGCGATGTTGGTCAGGAATTTGCCGTTATGGGCATCCCAGAAGGTCACAACGCCGCCGCGCGGGCAGGATATGGCAAAGACGGAACCCGAAACATCAAACCGCACACTGCCGCAATACTGGCGCATCCGGTATTGCACATTGTCGGGGGCTTCAAGTGCCTGAAGCTCCGGCCCGCCGGGTTTCCACAGTCCTACCAGGGGTACTTCGTCATTTAACCCGCCATGATATTGAAAACCCGTCGCAATGGTGCCATCAAGGGTTACATCGATATGGCGGATCGAAAGCTTGTGCCAATCATCCTTTAACCGGGTTTGATACAGCTTTTCGCCGGTTTTGCGGCTGATCACGGTCAGGTTCGGTTCCATGGTTTCGATGTTCAGGGGTGTTCTGCCATCAAAATCCGGGTGGGTTTTAAGGCCGCCATTGGCAATTGCCATGCCTTCGCCATCGGGCAGCAAATGCAGTTCGTGCGGGCCCATGCCATAGCTGTCAAATTCGGCGACGCGCTTATAACCGTTTTGCGCATCCCAAACCGAAATAACCCCGCGTGCATTATCAAAGTCGTTTTCGGTGATATAAAGATAACGCCCGTCGCTGGAATAAACCGAATGACCATAAAAACGCCGGTCTTCCGGGCTTTTTAACGTCGCGCGGACTTCGCCGGTGTGGCGGTTCATAATCAGGGCATACAGGCCGGGGCGGCGCTCAACCGCGGCAACATCGACATGGTTGGGGCGTAACCCCACATCATGACCACGACCGGGCAGGGGCTGCTCATACAGGATTTTGCCTTGCGCGTTAAAGGCACTGACATAAAAGTCGTCGTTATTTCCCGCACTGGCACTGATATAAACCGCCCGGTCTTCGGGTGCGGTTACTGTGGTGGCAGCTTTGGCAAAACCGGCAGGCAAAAAAGTGATCGCTCCACCCAGACCAAACAGGCGCAAAACGTTCCGGCGGTTCGGGTTGAAATCAGTCTCCATCAAGGGCATTGAAACCACCTCCAAGTTCGGTGTGACCACCGACGTCATTCTCCACCAGCATCACACCATAGGCGACCTGGTTTTCCAGTTCCTGAACTTTATCGAACCCGCCGGGCTGTGCCAGAACGGCAACCATGGAATCGGGCAGGGCATCGCTGGCATCGCGAATCTTTTGCCAGTTCAGGCGGAAAGACCGGTCCAGCAGGCTGTCAGCACCAATCAGGGCGACCATGCCCTTGCCACTTTCACCGGCACCGTTAAGTTCGCCGTCGTAAATGGCAAACAGCGATTTCAGGTTATGTGAAATATTGCGAAGCGAGCGTTCTGCCTGCCAGCTTTCCGCGCGTTTGGCATTGGCATCATCCGGGCCTTCGCCCAGCGGACGGGCCAGTTTCTGGCTGATAATGATCAACATGCCTTCATGAAGGGCACGGTAAAGGTCGGTCGCGGCGAATTTTGATGTCGGGTAATCCAGGCTATCAGGGCCAGCATTGATCATGGCATCGGCAAAGGCGGGCCATTGGGCGACCAGCTCCCCGGTCAGTTTTTCAAGATTGCCGGCAATCGTTGTCCCATATTGGCACAGATAAACGCCGTCCTTGTCTTTGGCGACAATTTGCCCGGCCAGTTTCGGATCAAACAGAACTTCTTCCAGTGCCGGGAACCCCTGCAGGGCGGCACTGGCATCGGCAATTTTGGCAGGGTTGGTATAAAGCGGGGGCTTGTTGCGCAACAGCAAACGGAATTGCCGGGCGGCAGTGCCGTGTTTGTCGGGCCAATATTCAATCAGCTGGTCGCGGCCATTGGCCATCATCGGGCCCATGCGCCACGGCTGCACTTCCTGCCAGCGATCCATGGCGTCATTAAAGCCGTCGCGCATTTTTGCCAGTCCGGCTTTGTCCGGGCTTTTGCAAAAATCACTCATGCCGGTGGCAAGGGTCGCCGTGCTGGAATGCAGGGCATCAAGTTGCGGCGGCATTACCTTTGACAGCAAATGAACGATCACATCGTGATATTGCCCGTCGGGAAGGTCGGCATGGGCCGCTGGCGGTGCCGAAAGCCCCGCTGCGATGGTAACAATTAACCCGGCCATGGCCCGGCGGCAGCCGGTATCAAACAACGGCATGTCTCCCCCTAAAGCGATTTCAAAAACGCGATCAGTTTGCTGCGATCCGATCGTGGCAAGTTTATGACGGCATCGCGTGCGTTCTGCGCCTCGCCACCATGCCACAATACGGCTTCAAGAATGGTATTTGCCCGCCCGTCATGCAGGAAACCGGCGCGAGAATCAATTTCCTTTGTGCGCCCCAGTCCCCAAAGGGGTGGTGTGCGCCATTCACTGCCACTTGCCAGGGCTTCGGGGCGGTGGTCGGCAAGGCCGTTGCCCATGTCGTGCAACAGAAGGTCGCTATAGGGCCAAATCAGTTGGCCGGATTGTTCCAGGTGCTGATCATTGACCGGTAACTGATAGTTCGGGCGATGGCAGGCCGAACAGCCAATGTCATTGAAAATTTGTTTGCCCGCCAGCACGTCAGGGTCGGTGGCGTTTGCCCGGGCGGGGGGCGCAAGATTGCGGGTGTAATACAGGATCAAATCCGTAATTACGCTATGCGCCTCAAGGTTTTCAAATTCCGGCGTGTTGCCATTGGGGGCTTTGCGGCACAATGTTTGTGCATCGGTGCAATCACCTGCCCCATCGGGATAAAGGGTGTTTGACAGGCCAACATCGAACTGCATGGCATTTTTGTTTTGCTGGTCCAGTGTCGGCATCCCTGCTTTCCAGCCAAACCGGCCCAGCGTTACCTTTTGTTCGGCGATGCTCCATACGCGGTTGGCCCGGCCCGAAATGCCGTCGCCATTTGCATCATCCGGGTCGGCCTGATCGGTAATCATGTGTTCAGGAATGGCCTCAAGCAAGCCCAGGCCAATCATTTGCGGGGCAATGCGCGGTGAAATCATCAGGCCGTCATGCAAGGGGCCATAGGCCAGTTCGGTCAGTTTGTAGTACGGTTTATGCAGGGTAACTTTGTCCCCGTCTGGAAGGGCAACAACATGGTCATCATAAGTTACCATCACCCGCCCTTCGGCCGGGATGCCCGGAACAGACAGTTCCTGAAACTGGTGTCCATATATCGGGTCGGCGATGGAATTGGCTTTGCCGCTGGCCAGCAAGGTGCGGTCGGCGTCGTTTTGTGGCGGAATGGAAAGCCGTAACAACATGGCAACGGCGGCGCGATCGGGGTCGTTTTTAAGGTCCAGTGCATGGCCGCGGCCATTGCGCACATGGCAACCAATGCAGGACCGCGAATTATAAAGCGGCCCCAAACCGTCGGTCGTTTGGGTGCGTGTGGGGGCCGCCACCCACATGCGCTGAAACAGGGCTTCGCCCAGTTTGAAATCCATGCGTTTTTCAAACGCCATATTGGCGGAATAATGGGTAAAGGCGGACCGGCCGGTTTTTTTCAGCCATGTGGTGTCGCCCCCCGGATACGCATCGGAACCTGTTTTTGCATCGGTTTTAGCCGCAGCAAGGGGAATGGGTTGGCTGGTGTCGGTTGTTTGGCGGGCATGAAGGGGGGCCGGGGAAAACACAACAGCACAGGTTGCGATACATCTCAGTAACGCCCATTGGCCGCAGCGCACATGATGTGAAAGACAGGGCAGGGAAAAAGAAAGGGGCATGGCAGGGCAATCTTGATGAAGAACCCGATCCGGCAGGAGAGAAAAAACCGGGTAATTTGGTGCCCCTGCAAGATTGACCGGGGCGCGAACGGCGAACGCGGCAAGGGGGAATGTCCCTTGCCGCGCCATATATTTATCAGATCAGGCGTAAAGCTGATTGATCAGGATCAGTTGACTGCATCGGGGTTGTCAAGGCTGTCCGAGCCTTCAAAGCTGATGCCTTCAAGGCCGATGGCACCGACGATTTGTTCGATTGATTTGGTCTGGTCAACCAGCGCATCAACGAATTTCTGAACCGCAGCATTGCCTTCATCATTGCCCGCAGCAATCATCTGGTCGAAATGTTCGCCATTATTGGCGCGATCAACCATTGCCTGACCGGCAGCAACCGAGGCGGCCAGCTTGGTTTTGATTTCCTTGTCCAGATCGGCATTGTTGGCGGCAACCAGTTCCGAAAGCGACGGACCTTCAACAACGCTGCCATCGGTGCGGGTGTATTTGCCAAGATAAACGTTCTGAATGCCCAGCGCATCGTAGAAATGCGAATTGTGGGTGTTATCCGAGAAGCAATCGTGGCTTTCTTCGGGATCATGCAGCAACAGGCCAAGTTTGGTGCGTTCGCCGCCCAGTTCGCCATAGGAAAGCGACCCCATGCCGGTGATTTCGGCGGTCAGGCCGGTGGCGCCGTTTTCCTGCATTACGTTTTTGCGGGCATCGCCATCATCAGCCCACTGTTCGGACATCCAGGTCAGGTCGGAAACCAGAAGATCGGTTGCGGCTTTCAAATAATCGCCACGACGGTCGCAATTGTCATTGGTGCAATTGTCGCCTTTGGCGTAATCGGTCCAGGAGCGGTTGCCGGCACCGGGACCTGTACCGTTCAGGTCCTGCCCCCACAGCAGAAATTCGATGGCGTGGTAACCGGTGGCAACGTTGGCTTCAACGCCGTCAAGTTCATGAAGTTTTTCAAGCAGGTCAGCATCGATGGTCGATGCATCAATGGTTTCACTGCCAATTTTCAGTTCGGGATTGGCAATGACATTGGCGGTATAGGCCGGGTTTTCTTCGCTTTCGCTGCCGTAAAGGTCGCCATCGACATAATCGATCAGGCCTTCATCGAGCGGCCAGGCGTTAACCTTGCCTTCCCAGTCATCAACGATCGGGTTGCCAAAGCGGAAAACTTCGGTTTGCTGATAGGACGGACGGGCGGCAATCCATGCGGCGCGTGCTTTTTTCAAAGCATCTTCCGACGGATTGTCGATCAGGTTGTCTACAGCCGCTTCAAGCGTCTTTGCGGTCGATACAGCGTCGCTGTATCCGGCATGCGCGATATCGGCGTAGGTTTTCATAACGGCATCTGCATCGGGGGCCGCATGTGCCAGCGGCGCACCAAGCACGCCCATCATGGCTGCTGTGCCAAGAATTTTTGAAAATTTCATTGGATTATCTGTCCGTCCCTGTTGGTAGATCAAGTGTATCGCCCGGTAATTGATACTGCTTGTGAGAATGATTTTCAACAAATCAATTGCATTTGCAAATCACAATCGGATGCAATCCAAACCGGTCACCAAATTGTGTGCGGCGCAATATGGATGGTTGAGGCATGATAACCATTGAACATATTAACGCGATTACGGTTTGATTATGCACCGTCAAACCCGGGTAAAACGCATGGCACGAGGCATAGATGCACAGCGATAACGCACAAAAAACACGTATCCGTTTATGGGATTTTCCTGTTCGTTTGTTTCATTGGGCACTGGTGGTTGCCATCGTAACGGCGTGGTGGACCAATCAGGAAGCCATTATCAATATTCATGAACTGGCCGGGTATACGGTTTTAACCCTGGTGCTGTTTCGCATTATCTGGGGATTTGTCGGCAGTTCGAATGCCCGTTTCAAATCGTTTGTCAAAAGCCCGTTTGCTGTTTTGTCCTATTTGCGCAAACTGCCCAAGGGTAGCGAAGAAGAACTGGCCTATGCCGGGCATAACCCGGCTGGCGGGTTAATGGTTGTTGTCTTGTTAATACTGGTGGGTGTTCAGGCTTTTACGGGCCTGTTTACCAGCGAGGATACCTTCCTGTTTTTTGACGGGCCGCTGGTAAAATATGTTCCGTCCGGTTTTGCCAGCACGATGAATTACATTCACCACGTTAATATCAACCTGATTTATGTCGCGGTTGGCCTGCATGTTGTGGCCGCAATCGGGTATCTGTTTTTGAAAAACGAAAACCTGATTGGCGCGATGATAACAGGGACACGCAAGGTGCCTGCCAGCATTGCAGGCCGGTTTAATGCCATATCCTTTAAACCGGCCTGGCTGGGACTGGTGATACTGGTGGTATGCGCCGGGGTTGTGGCCGCTGTTATTACGGTGGCGCGGGCCGGGTAAGCGGGCTTTGGCCACGCTGCCTGGCAACGATTTGATTAAAAAATAAAGGCGGGGCGCATAACGCACCCCGCCTTTGTCATATCAAAATAACGCCGGACCCTTAAAGGGGGCGTTCATATACCGGGTTATTTGGTGCGGAAATTATCGTGGCAGTCTTTGCACAGCTTGCCCATTTCGCCCATGATCGGCCCCATTGCTGATTTATCACCGGCAACTTCGGCCAGTTTCAGGGCATTTTCCTGCAATTTCGGGAAATGATCGGCGAAATTATCCCAGTCCGTCCAGATGTCAGCACTTGCGGTGGTTTTTTTGGTGGCATCCGGGGTTGCGGTTTTGAAAACATCCGGGCCGGTTGATGCCGAAAAGGCAATGCCTTCGGCCAGCAGGTGTACAACACCCTTGGGCAGGTCGCATTCGCCTTTCATATAGCAGCCCAGCGTGCCCATCGCCCCGCCGATACCAGCCATCATGTGTTCACGTGTTTCAACGGTTGCATTGTCGCTGGTTTCGTCGGCTTGTGCCGGCATGGCGGCAAGGGTCAGACCCAGCGATGCTGTCAGGAGGGCGGTTTTGATAAAATGTTTCATTATTCTCAATCTCTCTCGAAGAACCGGTAAATGATAATCGTTGTGTATGTGTTGTTGCCTGAACGTCCTCTGTGGGCTTAGTGTCCCAGCAGCGGGACAAATAATGGAATCACAACACCGTGAGGTCCTCCGCATTGTTCTAAATCTGGCGATAAGGAAACGCCCTGTATGTCGTCCGCCGACCACAATTCTGCGCCTGTTGGGGGAAATGCCCCGCATCTTTCCGGTCTTGATCGCGCTCAGGCACTTATCCGAGACTGGAGTCTGCATAAGGCTTTTATTAACGGGGAATGGCAACGCGCCGATTCTGGTGAAACCATCGAGGTTTTAAACCCCGCCACCGGCAAGCTGCTGGCTGATGTCGCCTTTATGCGCACCAGCGAAGCGCGCCGTGCCATTGATGCTGCCGCCAATGCCTTTCCGGCGTGGTCGGGCGCACTGGCAAAGGATCGCGCCATTATTTTGCGGCGCTGGCGCGATTTAATGGAACATTACCTGGAGGATCTGGCCTGTCTGATTACCGCCGAACAGGGCAAGCCGATTGATCAGGCCCGGCGGGAAGTGGTGGGGGCCATTGCCTATGCCGAGTGGTATGGCGAAGAAGCAAGACGCGCCTATGGACAAACCATGCCCGGCACCCAGACGGATCGTCGTGTATGGGTGCAAAAACAGGCCGTTGGTGTGGTTGCCGCGATTACGCCGTGGAATTTCCCGTTGACGATGGTGGTGCGCAAATGTGCGCCCGCCCTGGCTGCCGGGTGTAGTGTGGTGGTGAAACCGGCCGAAGATACCCCGCTTTGCGCCCTTGCGGTGGCAAAACTGGCCGAAATGGCGGGTTTCCCCAAAGGGGTGTTTAACGTGGTAACCGGCAACCCCGTGCCAATTGCCCAGGCCCTGACCGATGATTTTCGGGTGCGGATGTTGTCCTTTACTGGGTCCACCCCGGTTGGCAAACGCCTGATCGTGCAATGTGCCGATACGGTTAAAAAAACGGCGATGGAACTGGGGGGAAATGCCCCGTTTATCGTGATGGACGATGCCAACCTTGACGATGCCGTTGCCGGGGCGATGATTTCAAAATACCGCAATAGCGGCCAGACTTGTGTGTGTGCCAATCGTATTCTGGTGCAAAACGGCGTTTATGATGCCTTTGTTGAAAAATTCATTGCGGCCACCCGAACCTTGCGTATGGGGAACGGTTTTGATGCGCAAAGTGACATTGGCCCTTTGATTAACAGCCGCGCCGTCGCCAAGGTCGAACGGTTGATGGCCGATGCCAAACGTCGGGGGGGTGTTTTTCATGAAGGTGCGGAAAAACCCGACACAGGTTATTTCGTTCGGCCCACCGTCATTACCGATTTGCCAATTGATGCCGCCTGTTTTGAAGAAGAACTGTTTGCCCCTATCGCCCCGATTTACCGGTTTGATACCGAGGCCGAGGCTATAACCCTTGCCAATCAGGTGAAGGGTGGTTTGTCATCCTATTTATATAGCCGCGATATTGGCCGCATTCACCGCATTGCCGATGCCCTGCAAACCGGTGTGGTCGGCATTAATGATGGCACCACATCACATGAAGGTGCGCCTTTTGGCGGTGTAAAGGAAAGCGGCCATGGTCGTGAAGGCGGTCATTGGGGGCTTGATGAGTATCTTGAGGTGAAATACCTCAATATTGCCCTTACCTGAGGTGTTTTAGCCATGCAAAATTGGTTGGGGTCGCATTCGCGACTCTAATCCTGCGATTCGTAGTCATTTTATCGGTGAATTGGTGATAATGACCGGGGTGTGGTGGTTATTTTCCTGAAATTTTCAAAACTTAAAACCTTCTGTGTCCCTTTTGTTTCAAGGGATACAGAAGGTTTGCCTTAATGTTAAGGCAGGTCTTGGGCGGGTTCGGTTTTGCCGCTGTAAAAAGAATGAGCAAGTTGAACACCTTATTTGTCATGAGACAAATTCCACCAAACTGCATGACCCGATTGTGTTTGATGTAAGTCAACCTATGCATGGAATACATGGGTGGGCTGATAAAACTGATCTCGTCGTTTTGCAATATCTCAACTACATGGAGATCAGAACATAACGACATCGCAATCGGGGCGCTTTTCGCCCCTGTCTTTGAAAGGATAAAGTCATGCGTCGTAACGAACAATTTGATCTCGTCGCGTTGCACCGTGAAGCTGAAAAACTCCGCGCACAGACCATGCGCAAGGGTTTTCAGGCACTGGTACGTATGATTGCTGGCCTGTTTGGCAGCAAGGGCGTTCCCCATGGTGGTCACCACGCTGGCGTATAATATGACGCAGCACAGCCGACGAACAAACGACCCTAAAGACGAATTTTAAACACCCTTGCATTTCACGATGCAGGGGTGTTTTGCATTTTGGCCCTCAGGTGCTTGCCTTTGCCGTGGTGGCGGGCCATTCTGCGCCAAATTATTGTTATTCCATTTTGGCAAGGAGGCCCGATGAAACTGGCGCATTACGCCTTTGGCGATGAAAACCGCGATAATGGTACGCTGGTTGTTTTGCATGGCCTGTTTGGGCAGGCGCGCAACTGGACGGCGATTGCCCGCCGTTTGGCCGAAAAATACCATGTCGTTACGGCGGATTTGCGTAATCATGGCCGGTCCGATTGGGATGACGCCATGACCTATGACGCAATGGCAGGCGATATTGCCGAATTAATCCGCGATATTGATAATGGCCCGGTGCATTTAATTGGTCATTCGATGGGTGGCAAGGCTTCGATGACGCTGGCTTTGTCCGATCAGGCCGATCTGATTGCGGATCTGGTGGTGGTGGATATTGCGCCGGTTCCCTATGATCATGATTATACCGGTTATGTTCGTGCCATGCGGGGCGTGGATTTTAATGCCGTTTCGCGCCGCGCCGAGGTGGAAGACGCCCTTGCCAGCGATATACCGGAAAAAGGCGTGCGGCAGTTTCTGGCGCAAAGCGTTGCGACAGATAAGGAAACCGGCAAAATGGCCTGGCAGATTAATATCGACGCCATGGCAAGCCATCTTGGCGATATTACCGGCTGGAAAAACGCCGATGATGCCCGGTTCGATGGCGACACCCTGTTTATTGCCGGGGCCAATTCGCATTATGTTGATATGGAAAAACGCGATCACATAAAATCGTTGTTTCCACGGGCGGCTTTTACCAGCATTAAAAACGCCGGGCACTGGGTGCATGCTGAAAAACCCGAGGCCATCTTGCTAACCTTATCGGCGTTTTTAAACCGCTGATCGTTCACCGCCCTAAAGGTTTGTCATATGACGGATTTCCCTGCCGCCTGGACCCGGTTTGATAACGACCATATTCGCATGGATGGCGTCGATTGCCTGTCTGACAACTGGTATCATCTTTATCGTGTCCGGTTTGCCCTTAAGCGGCGCGATGGCGACTGGCAGGACCAAAACCGTGAAACCTATGACCGGGGCAACGGGGCGGGGATTTTGCTGTTTAACCGCGAAAATCGCACCATTATCCTGACCCGGCAATTTCGGATGCCGACCTTTGTAAATGGCAATGAAACCGGCATGTTGATCGAGGTGCCCGCCGGCGTGTTAGATGATCGCGCGCCCAATGCCGCGGTTATTGCCGAGGTCGAGGAAGAAACCGGTTATAAAATTGGCAAGCCGCGCCAGGTTTTTGATGTGTTCATGAGCCCAGGCTCTGTCACGGAAAGATTACACCTGTTTGTTGCCGAAATTACCGCCGATCATTTGCAGGGCGACGGTGGTGGAAAATATGACGAGGGCGAAGATATCAGCGTGCTGGAAACCCCGTTTGACGATGCCATAACCATGATCGCCGATGGACGCATTCGCGACGCCAAAACAATCATGCTGATCCAGTATGCCCAGCTAAACGGGTTGTTTGACTAGGGGCAGGCTGTTTTGCGGGCTCACCATTGAATGGGGCTGCCGTCATAGGCGAAAAAACCGCCCGATTGATCGCGTGTCAAAAGGGAAATGACATTTAACATATTGGCGGTGGCCTGCTGTGGGGTTTGTACCGCAAGGCCGCTTTTGGCAAATGGTGCCGATAAACCGGTATCAACTGTGCCAGGATGCAGGGCAATGCAGATGGCATCGCGCCTTTTACGGGCCAGTTCCACCGCCATGGTTTTAACCAACTGGTTCAAGGCGGCCTTTGCCGCACGATACCCGTACCAGCCGCCGATATGATTATCGCCAATGCTGCCCACCCGGGCCGACAGGGTGACAAAGGCGGATTTCCCCTGTTTTGCAAGCAACGGTAAAAAATGCTTCATCAGCAGGGCAGGCCCAATGGCGTTGATGGCAAAGTTATGAGCCATACTGGCCGGGTCGATCTGGCGCCAGGTTTTTTCGGGTTGAAAATCATCGTTATGTAAAAAGCCGGTGGCATCGATAACCAGCCGCACATCGCCCTGTTGTCGGGCAATGTGGTCTGCGCATTGTTCAATACTGGTTTCGTCTAACAGGTCAAGGGGCGGGGTGCTGCTGCGCGACAGGCCGATAATCTGCGAGAACTGTTTTGTGTCGGCCAGATGTTGGGCAAAAGCCCCGCCGATACCGCCGCTTGCCCCGATAATCACGGCAATGCCACCGTGTTCAAAACTGTTCATCTGAACCGATGAAGGCGCGGGGGCAGTGGGTGGTGTTTGTTTCGTCATTGGGGCCTGCCTTGCAAATGTGCATGGGGTGTCATTCACGGTACGGTACAAATGCCTTGCCGGTTTGCTGTTCCCGATTTTTGCGACAGCGGCGTCAACATCGAACAGTTTAACCAGAACAGTGAAAGGCCACGATGATGGCATATGTTTTTACCGAAGCCCAAAACCCGTTGGAAGTTGCCGAACGTGAATGGTGCAAGGCAGATCCGGTCATGTTTACCAAATTTACCTCGTGCATCGGCATTATGGGGGTGAAGGACAACAGAGTGATTGGCGTTCACCTGACCATGATGGGAACAGACGACGAATGGGTAACCAATGCCAATATTGATCAGGCCGTTGCCCTGCTTGACGGGGCTGCCAACCCGATTGTCATTGGCCAGATTCAGGTTTGGCAAGATACCCCTCAGACCCGGGATGTCTATCAGCACTTGCTTGCGACGCTAAATCCGGTCAACGAATACCCGCTGGCACAAGGGGTCTATGGCGGTCAGGTTGATAATGGCGAAGTCGAGATTTTATATTAAACGCCAGCACTAAATCTTCAGGTTGATCTTGCCTGAGAACGAAAAAAGCCGCCCGGGTGATGGGGCGGCTTTTTATGTGTTGGAAACTGTTATTCCGCAGCTTCGACTTTTGGTTTGGCAGGGGCGCTGTTGGCACCTTTGCCTTCATGGTCATGGCGGCGGATGAAATCCTTGACGCGCGGGCTGATTTGTTCGCGCCAGCGCCGCCCGTTAAACACGCCATAATGCCCCACGCCTTTTTGGACGTGGTGCATACGCATATTATCGGGCAAGTTGCTGCATAATTTATGTGCCGCCCGGGTTTGGCCCATGCCGGTAATATCGTCGCGTTCACCTTCAACCGTTAACAGGGCGGTTTTGGTGATGGCTGACGGATCCACCGGAATCCCCTGCCAGCGCATGGTGCCTTTGGGGAGTTGATGTTCAAGGAAAACCACCTTCAGGGTTTGAAGGTAGAATTCGGCACTCATATCCATGACCGCCAGATATTCCTGATAAAAGGTACGTTTGGCATCCGCACTTTCGCCGTCGCCTTCAACCAGATGCGTGAACATGTCGTGGTGGGCGGCCAGATGGCGGTCCCAGTTCATGCTCATGAAACCGGCAAGCTGCATGAAACCGGGATATACCCGACGCATGACACCTGCATGGGGCAGGGGCACGTGCGAAATAACGTGGCGTTCAAACCAGTCCAGTTCGTGTTGCTGGGCGAATTTATTAACCTCGGTCGGGTTTTCACGGGTATCGACCGGCCCCCCCATCAATGTCATGGAGGCGGGTTGGCACGGTTCGTTGCCAGCCGCCATAAGGGACGTCGCCGCCATCACGGGAACCGATGGCTGGCACACGGCAATCATATGTGTGTTCGGGCCAAGATGCCGTAAAAACCGCATCAGATAATCGACATAACTATCAAGGTCGAAATGACCCAAATGCACGGGAACTTCGCGGGCATCGACCCAGTCGGTAATGTAAACATCGTGATCGGGCAGCATGGTTTCGACCGTGCCGCGCAGAAGCGTTGCAAAATGGCCCGATAACGGGGCGACAATCAACACGCGCGGATCATCGGGTTGCTGTTTCAAATGGGCGGTTTCGCGTTTGAAATGCAACAGACGGCAGAATGGCTCGGCATACACCACTTCTTCGGTGATCGGCACGGTTTCCCCGTCGATAACGGTGGTATCAAGGCCAAATTCCGGTTTGCCATAGCGGTTGGTGATGTGGGTAAACACATCAAATGCGGCGGCAGTCGCACGGCCAGGCTGGGTATAGGACCAGGGATTGACCGGATTGCGCATCCATTTTTTGCCCATGTCGGCGGCAACGCGCAAAGGGCTTATGGTTGCATGTTGCAATTCGTAGATGTGATAGAGCATTCAATCTCACTCCCCGGCCAGGCTGTTATTAAAAATTACGGGAGGCTCTGGCCGTTTTAATCCCTGCATGTCAGTTGTGGTTGATAGCGCCACAATTCAATTGGTGTGGTTTGAATTGCTTTAATTCAAAACCTTATTGTTGTTAACGTATGATGAATTTATGACTGTTGTCACTGATTCAAACGAAGATTAGCCTTGATGTCGAGTGAAATTTTGCGGTGCAGCGCAAGTTGTTGCAATGCAACAGAAGTTCGCGTCCGGTTTTTTACCCGTTTGGACCTGTGTCGGCACCAGCCGGTCAAAAAACTGACTCGGGCTGTTAAGGCGTCGGTTTTTATTTCAAATCGACTGGCCTGGTACCAAACAATGCAGATGTGATCGATGCCGACATTTGCATGTTTATTCCGGGGGATGGCGGGCGTGATGGCATGTTATTGTTGCCAAGCCTGTTATGACCGGCAAATGCAAGGTACCGGGCAAATACCGTGATGTGTGCCGTGTTATGCCGCAGATAAAAAAACACCGCTGCCGTGGGGAACGGACAGCGGTGCCAGTTGCGCGGTTGTAAAGGATTTGAACGGGACGGGCGGAACAACGGCAAACGGGGAAGGGGTGCGGGGTTGTCTACCGTTGGGTATGGGAAGCCGTCCCGTTCAAAACTTTGAAGAACGTGCGGTTAGATCAGACCCCGGAGGGTTTGCGCCATGCCCAGTGCAATAACGAACAGGAAAAACCCGGTGCTACCGACAACGGCAACAGTGCTGCATACATCGTTAAGGCGACGGGGATTCTGAAGTAATTTCATCATGGCTGCGACCTCCTTGATCTGTCTGAAGTCACTCTATTGTTCTGATTTTGTTCCATCAAGAACAAAATCAGAACAAAAAATGATTTTCGAATTATATTATTGTTTTTAAACGATTTTTTGAAAAATGTTTTTTTTTGTTCTCATCGATTCTGCCTCAAAAAGAACGGATTTTGCAAAAGACTCGGCAATTTCGACGATGAAAACGGGGCAAACATGTTTTTGTTCTGTGCGTTTCGGGTGGCCATAATGCAGAACGTGAAACATGTGAAAGGCGAATGGCCATAAAGTGCAGGGGATGAGGCCGGTTTGATGATCGGGAATATTGCCCGGCGTAAGGCCGGGCAAGGGTGTTTCAACTGGCCTAAAATATAAAGGGCGACAGGGGTTAGGGCACAGATCCGATCAGGATGGCACCATGGCGTGATTACGCCGTGCGGGGTTTCGTCGACGGGCTGGTGCGGCCCTTGCGGGTGCTGAAAATGACCATCGGCACCGCCAGGGCATAGATTGCCACAACACTTAACCAGATAGCGCCAGGCCATGTTTTTTGAACCAGCATGTAAAATGCCGAAAATGCCAGTGGACCAATGACAGTTGCCAGGCTGGTCGCGGATGTCAGCACACCCTGTAATTGACCCTGCCGGTCGGGGGTAACCTTGCGGGTGGCTAGTGCCTGAAAGGCCGGGGTGCCGATGCTGGCCAGGGCAAATATCGGCATGATGGCAAAAATGATCCATCCTTGCCGGGCAAAGGCCATAACAAGCAGGGCAAGGCAGGCACAGCAAATACCGGCAATAACGGCCCCGCGTTCGCCAAAAAGCCGTGTGGCCGGGCCAGGCAAAAAGGCCTGAACCAGTGTTTGACAAATGCCAAACATTCCTAGCGACAAGCCGATCCACAAGCCATTCCATTGAAATGTATCGGCCCCCCACAGCGCCCAGCAGGTGCCATAGGCCTCGCCTGTACCGCTTAGCAGAAAAAAGACCAGTACAACGGGCAAAAGCCCGACCATGGAAAACACCCAGCGTAACGGTGCCAGCGGGTTAAACGTGGAAAGCGGGATTTTTTGCCCGGTTTTGGGGCGGGTTTCAGGCAGGATGAAAAAGGCCAGGATAAAATTATACCCATTAAGAATTGCCGCAGCGATGAAGGGCAGTCTTACCCAGGAATCCCCCAATACACCGCCTAAAACCGGGCCAATAATAAAACCGGCACCAAACATGGCGTTCATCAGGCCAAACCGGCGTGCGCGGTCTTTCTCGGCGGAAATATCGGTGATGTAGGCCGATGCGACCGAAGCATTGGCACCGGTAAGCCCGGCAATCAGACGGCCAAGCAACAACATCCATAGATGCGGGGCAAAGGCCATGATCGTGTAATTGATCGCCGCCCCCGCCAGCGAAACCAGAAGAACCGGCCGTCGCCCCAGATTATCGCTAAGCGCGCCAAGAACCGGGGCGAAAATGAACTGCATGACGGCATAAAGCGACGTCATGATGCCGATATAGAACGTCACATTTCCGCCCTGTGTGACCTCCGATAGCAGGCGGGGCAAAATCGGAAAAACAAGGCTGATGCCCACGGCATCAAGGCAAAGGGCAAAATATATGACAATCAGGGGGCGGTTGGCATTCGGGGATGGTTTCATAAACGGGGCCTTTGGGCGCAAAACATAAGAAATATCCGCAGTGATGTTTGGCGATGGTACGTGCCGGGTGTTGCGGTATTTTTATGTACTTGATCAATAAATGTACTAAGTACAATTTATTTGCGCCCGAATGGATGCAAAGTCAATATTGAATGTGTACTCGGTACAAAAACAGGTTTATCAATGTCGGCATGGTAGAGAAAACAGACCCCGTATCATTATCGTCATCATCGGCCCCGCAGGATCGCCGGTCGCGCAAACGTTTGGCGACACGACGCAGTATTTCCCAGGTGGCAGACCGCTTGTTTCGCGAACGCGGGTTTGAAAATGTAACTGTTGACGAGATTGCCGCCGCCGCCGACGTGGGCCGCATGACCGTGTTCAACCATTTTCCGCGCAAAGAGGACATGTTCTTTGACCGGGATGAAGAAGGGCGCGAAGCCTTGCGCGGGGCATTGTTAAACCGCGCCCCCGGTATCGCCCCGGTCGAGGCGCTGCGCCTTTTGGCGCATCAACTGGTGCAAGAACAAAGGCCTTATGTTCAGTTTTCTGCCCTTAGCCAGCCTTTTGTTGAAACCATCGAACGCAGCGAAACCCTTAAGGCCCGTGCCCGCGCCATTCGCAGTGAACTGGAACATGAAGTGGCAACTGCGATGGCAAAAGGCGTTGGGCGCCCCCCGTCGGACCCGGATGCATTTCTGGCCGCCAGCCTTTTACTGGCAGGATGGTCGGTTGCCTTTGTCGAAGGGCATCGCACCTTTCGCAAGACACAGGATTCCGGAATGGCAACCGCGCTGTTCCTGGCGATTATCGATAAAGCCACTGTCGGAATACAGGCCGCATTGGCAGATACACCTTATGCGTCATCCTCCTGAACCTTGCTTTCGGATCGTATTTTGCCGTCAGTTTGAATGTGGACCAGGGTACCAGACATATTGGGTATCAAGTTCGTCCGATGAAACTGGTTCAAAGCCACAGCTTTGATAGAACGTGTTTGCCGGGCTATTCTTTAATGCCATCAGGCGGATGGGTAACATGTGTGACAGGGCTTCGTCCTTTAACCCGTCAATGATGCGTCGCCCTATGCCTGCGCCCTGGAAGTTTGGCAGAACATAGAGGTGATCAAGATATAGGTGGTCGGTTCGCTGGCGAACGACGAAAAATCCGGCCATTTCGCCGTTTTTATAAATGATCTGTGTATCGGCGGCCACGAACGAGGCCAGAAATCTGTCCCGTGCCCGCTGTGGGTCAAACCGTCCAGCAGCCTCCAGGCTGGGGCGCATCGCCACGACCCGAAGTTCTGCCAATCGATCTGCGTCTGTTTCATGTGCAGCTTCGATGCGAAATTGATTTTGCAGCATAACGATCTTTCCGTATTGCCCTGTTGCTGAACGCTATAGGCCCGCGTTTATAAAGCATCACTTGCTTGCGATACCGTTATTAAGGTCCGCGTTTTATGCCAGATCAGGCAAGCGGGGTGGGCTTAAGGTGATTTTCTGGCGGTGTCAGGCGATTTCTGCGGGCACACCTTTAAGCGGAATGCATTTGTCCGATGCAACACCATCGGTTTCGCTGGGCAAGGGGCGGGCAGGCACGGCACCAATTTTGGCATCGGGCATTGGCGGGTGGTCGGGAAACTGGCCGTGAATGCGGATATTATCGCGGTAATCGCGGGCTGATTTGCCACGATACTGGCGAAAGCGCCGGTTAAAATTCGACAGGTTGCTAAACCCGTTATGCTCGGCAATGCGATAAATCGGCCAATCGGTACGCGATAGCTGCACACAGGCGCGCGAGATGCGATATTCGTTCATATATTCCACCACACTGCGCCCGGTATAACGTTT
This sequence comes from Thalassospira sp. MCCC 1A01428, assembly GCF_002115825.1. GTDB lineage: Bacteria > Pseudomonadota > Alphaproteobacteria > Rhodospirillales > Thalassospiraceae > Thalassospira. Next base: position 153,313 of record NZ_JFJZ01000006.1, read on the forward strand.
GAACAGGCGATAAAAGCTGCTTTCGCTTACGCCGGCGACATTGGCCAGGGCGGCAACGCGCAACGGTTCGGCATGGTGGGCATGGATAAAGGCAATGGCGCGGTCGATGCGCAGTGAATCACTGCCGCCATCTGTATCATTGCCAAAGGATGCCGATGCCAGCGGGCCATCAATACCGCCGAGCAGGGTTTCAAGAATTTCAATGATCAACATAAAACGCTGGCGCGGGCTGGCGTCATCAAGTTTCGGGGCGATGGCCTGAATTTTGGCAACGGTTTCGCCGGTAAACGATAATCCGCGCCGGGCTTGCTCAAACAGGCTGTAAAGATCGGAAAATTCAACGAAATCGCGGGTCAGGTTTTCAACCCATTCCTGTGACAGCCACAAAACATAAACTTCGATCTGTTCGCTGTCAGACAGGCGCTGGCATTCCCACAAATGCGGCAGGTTGGGGCCAACCATGGCAAAATCCACGCCGTCAAACGCCTGGCGGTGGTCGCCAATCAGGCGACTGCCCCGTGCGTTTAAGGTCAGGGTCAGTTCATATTCCGGGTGCTGGTGCCAGTTACAGCGAAAATCGTCCCACACATAATGGAAATACCCCCATGAATATCCATCGGGGTTGGTAATGCGTTCCTGCACGATCCGCACTGGAGCCTCCTGCCATTTATGCTGTCTTTTGCAGAATAGTATCATCCTTTAAAGGATATGACACTTTGAAAAGGCGTGAAGGGGCGTATCCTTTTTCCATTCGGCGTTGTCTTGGCCTGAATGATATTTCCCGCCCGGCGGGAACAAATGCAAACCGGATGACGTAAAAATATCCGGGTCAATAAAAGGGCCAGACCTGAAAAACAGGCCGTTTGCCCGGGAAAACCGATAACCATCATAGGGAGGAATGAATGACCCTGATCCAGAAGCTGCTTGCAGGTGCCGGTGTGGCAGGTACGATTTTTGTCATGGCGGGCCCGGCACAGGCCGCCAAGCTGGCAATTTCGTGCGGTGCTGTCGGCCAGGAGCTAAGCCTTTGCAAGGAAGGTGTTGAAGCCTGGTCGAAAAAGACAGGTAACGATGTTGATGTTATTTCCACGCCCAATTCATCGACTGACCGGCTTGCTCTTTATCAGCAGATGCTGGCATCGGGTTCGTCAGATGTGGATATTTTCCAGATTGATGTCATCTGGCCGGGTATTTTGGGCAATCATTTCATCGACCTGAACGATTATATGGCCGATGAAGCCAAAGCCCATTTCAAGCCGATTATTGAAAATAACACAGTCGATGGTCGCCTGGTGGCCATGCCATGGTTTACCGATGCCGGTGTGCTTTATTACCGCAAGGATCTTTTGGATCAATATGGTGAAAACGTTCCTGAAACATGGGACCAACTGACCAAAACCGCACAGAAAATTGAAGAAGCCGAACGCAAGAACGGCAATGACAAAATGTGGGGCTATGTTTTTCAGGGGCGCGCCTATGAGGGGCTGACCTGTAACGCGGTTGAATGGGTTGCGTCCTATGGGGGGGGTACCATTGTTGAGACGAATGGCGATATTTCGATTAATAATGACAAGGCCAAACAGGCCATTGCCACGGCAGCAGGATGGATCGGCACGATTTCGCCAGATGGTGTTCTGGGATATGACGAGGAAGGTGCCCGGGGTGTGTTTCAGTCGGGTAATTCGGTTTTCATGCGCAACTGGCCCTATGCGTGGGCGCTTGCCAATTCCGCCGACAGCCCGGTCAAGGGCAAAGTTGGTGTGGCCCCCTTGCCCAAAGGCGGGGACGACGGACAATCTGCCGCGGCCCTGGGCGGTTGGCAGTTATCCGTTTCCAAATATTCCAAAAACCCCGAACTGGCGGCAGATCTGGTGAAATATCTGACATCCTATGACGAACAGAAACGCCGCGCGATCAAAGGGTCCTATAACCCGACTGTGGCTGATCTGTACAAGGATAAGGATGTGCTGGCCGCCAATCCGTTCTTTGGCGATCTTTATGAAACCTTCACCCATGCTGTGCCACGGCCATCAACGGCAACGGGCACCAATTACAACAAGGTCTCCAACGATTTCTGGCAGGCGGTACATGCCACCCTGTCGGGAACGCAAACGGCAGACCAGGCATTGCCCGCCCTTGAGCATAAGTTGAAACGGACCCGGCGTTCCGGCTGGTAAGGTACGAACCGGGGGTATTTCCATGTGGGGGCCGGCCCCTGAAATACCTCCTGGTTGCCCTCAGACAATGATCATCGGGCCATTTTAAGTGGCATGGTACAGGCCGCCCGAAAACCGGGCCGTCTTCCTTAAAATGCAAGAGCATCTGTTATGGCGCATGCTTCGTCTTTAACGCGGTCCAGGCGGCGGTCAGCATGGATTTTCCTGATCCCGATGCTGGCTATTCTGGCGGTGGTGGCCGGGTGGCCGCTTCTGCGTACGTTCTATTTCGGGTTTACCGATGCCAATTTGTCCGACCTCTCGAGTTACAGCTTTATCGGCATTGAAAATTTTTATGCCGTTTATGACGGCGAGGCATATGGCCTGCTGATAGACCCCGAATGGTGGCAGGCAGTTTGGAATACCCTGTTTTTTAGCGTGATTTCCGTTTCGCTGGAAACGGCACTGGGCATGGTTGTGGCCCTGGTTTTAAACCAGAACTTTCGCGGACGTGGGTTGGTGCGCGCAGCGGTGCTTATCCCGTGGGCGATCCCCACCATTGTTTCAGCACGGATGTGGAACTGGATGCTGCATGACCAGTTTGGCATCATCAACGACATGCTGATGAAACTGGGTATTCTTTCGGCCCCCATCGCCTGGACGGCCAGCCCCGACTGGGCCATGAGCGCGGTTATTCTGGTTGATGTCTGGAAGACCACGCCTTTTATGGCCTTGCTGATTTTGGCGGCTTTGCAAATGCTGCCCGGCGATTGTTACGAAGCCGCCCGGGTGGATGGCATTCATCCGGTGCGGGTGTTTTTCAAGGTGACATTGCCATTGATTAAACCGGCGGTGATGGTGGCGGTTATTTTCCGCGCGCTGGATGCCTTGCGGGTGTTTGACGTGATTTATGTTTTAACGCCCAACAACCCCCAAACCACCACCATGTCGGTGTATGCGCGCCAGCAACTGGTGGATTTTCAGGAAGTTGGTTATGGATCGGCGGCGTCAACATTGCTGTTTGTCGTGATCGCCTTTTGCATCATGGCCTATATTATGATCGGGCGTGTCCGCCTTGATGAAGGGGGGCATTGATATGAACGCGAAAGCCTGGAAATATCTTCGTAAAGCGGCCTTTTGGCTGTTGGTCGCAGTGATTGTGCTGTTTGCCGTATTTCCGTTTTATTATGCGATTTTAACATCGTTTGAAACCGGATCGGCTTTGTTCGAAGTGAACTACCTGCCCGAAAGTTTCAGCCTGATCAATTATATATCCGTGTTTAAAGGTCAGCCGTTCGGGCACAATATCTTTAATTCCATCTTTGTCAGTTTTCTGGTGGTGGCCCTGTCGTTACTTCTTGGTGTTACGGCATCCTACGCGCTGGCACGGGTGAAGTTTGCCGGGCGGGGCTTGCTGTTAATTACCATTTTATCGGTGTCGATGTTTCCGCAGGTGGCAGTTCTGTCGGGCATGTTTGAACTGATCCGCGGTCTTGGCCTGTATAACAGCATGTTCGGGCTGGCCATTTCCTACATGATGTTAACCTTGCCCTTTACGGTGTGGGTGTTAACCGCCTTCATGCGCGATTTGCCCCGCGAACTGGAAGAAGCTGCCGTAATGGACGGGGCAACCCCGTGGACTGTCATTCGCCGGGTGTTTTTACCCGTAATGTGGCCCGCGATGGTGACCACCGGGCTGTTGGCCTTTATCGCGGCATGGAACGAATTTTTATTCGCCCTGACCTTTACCCTGACCGACGATAAACGCACCGTTCCCGTCGCCATCGCCCTGATATCAGGGGCCAGTCAGCATGAAATGCCATGGGGCAATATTATGGCGGCATCGGTGATTGTGACATTGCCCCTTATTGTGCTGGTACTGATTTTTCAGAGGCGGATCGTTTCGGGCCTGACGGCCGGGGCGGTTAAGGGATGATCTGACATACATATATCACAGGCAAAAAATTGCCTTTTTACCAACGATGATAAGGCCCGGTCGGGCAGGGAACAGCATGCTGCCTGACCGGGAAGATCTAACGAGAAACAAATTCCAGGATGTTTAAAAAATGGCTTTGACCGGTGATGTTAACTGGTGGCGCGGCGGTGTTTTGTACCAGGTTTATCCGCGCAGTTTTTTTGATTCCAACAGCGACGGTATTGGCGATTTGCCCGGTATCTCGCAAAAGCTGGAATATATCGCCGATCTGGGTGTTGACGGGATTTGGCTGTCGCCGTTTTTTACATCGCCCATGAAAGACTTTGGCTATGACGTTGCCAATTACCGCGATGTAGACCCAATGTTTGGCACATTGGAGGATTTCGATCATCTGGTGGAAAAAGCCCATGGGCTGGGCCTGCGTGTGACCATTGATCAGGTATTATCGCACAGCTCGGACGCCCATCCGTGGTTTCGCGAAAGCCGGTCTTCAATCGATAATCCGAAATCGGACTGGTATGTGTGGGCGGACCCCAAGCCCGATGGCACGCCGCCTAATAACTGGCTGTCGATTTTTGGCGGGTCGGCATGGAAATTTGATACCACCCGCCAGCAATATTACATGCACAATTTCCTTGCCAGCCAGCCGGATTTGAACTTTCACAACCCCGATGTGCAGCAACAATTGCTTGACGATGTTGAATTCTGGTTGCGGCGCGGGGTGGATGGTTTTCGGCTTGATACCGCCAATTTCTATGTTCATGACAAACAATTGCGCGATAACCCGCCGTGGATACCAGGCACACATCGCCCCGAAGGCGCGCCAAAGGAAAACCCCTATACGCGGCAAATGCATGTGCATGACAAAACCCAGCCCGAAAACCTGGCATTTTTGAAAAAGCTGCGGGCTGTTTTGGACAAATACCCTGGTAGCACCACGGTGGGCGAAATCGGGTCGGATAATTCACTGGCAACGATGGCGGAATATACTGCCGGGGGGGATAAACTGCACATGGCCTATACCATCAATTTGCTGGAAAGCCCGCTTGAGGCCGGGCTGGTGCGCGGTATGCTGGTCGATGTATTTCGCGAACTGGGTGATGGCTGGCCGTGCTGGGCGGTGAGTAACCATGATTTCGTGCGGGTGGCTTCGCGCTGGGGCAAGGATAAAGGCGGGGATAACGATGCCCGCCTGCGTATGATCCCCGCCCTTTATACATCGCTTCGCGGCACGCCGTGCATTTATCAGGGTGAAGAACTGGGCCTTGAAGAAGCCATTGTCCCCTATGAGCAATTACAGGACCCATACGGCATTGAAATGTGGCCTGAATTTAAAGGGCGCGATGGCTGTCGGACCCCGATGCCGTGGCACAATGCCAATGTGGCCCATGGTGGGTTTACAACATCGGATCAGCCATGGTTGCCCGTGCCGCAGGATCATAGTGCGTTGTCGGTCGCCAGCCAGATAGATGACCCGGATTCCCTGCGCAGTTTTTATAAAAACCTGCTGACATGGCGCAAAAACCACCCGGAAATCATTCAGGGCGACATCGAAATGCTGGAACATAGCGAGGATGCCATCATCGGGTTTGTTCGGATGACCGGCATTGTTCGCACCATTTGTGTTTTCAATGTCACGCCCGATGCCGTTACCACCACCTTGCCCGGTCCGTCTGCGGGTAATTGTTCGCTTAATACCGGTTCGGTATCGGGCGATCGTTTGTCGCTGCCGGGCTGGGGTTTTTATTTCGGCACAATCTGACGACCCTGATAATCAAAAACTGGGAGGATACCCGATGGCAGATGTGGTTTTAAAACAGATACGTAAACGCTTTGGGCCAATCGAAACCATTCACGGGGTCGATCTGAATATTCGTGATGGCGAGTTTTGTGTTTTTGTCGGGCCGTCTGGCTGCGGCAAATCAACATTGCTGCGCCTTATTGCCGGGCTGGAAGATATTAGCGATGGTGAACTGCGTATCGGTGGCGATGTTGTTAACGATACCGTGCCCAAGGATCGCGGTGTTGCCATGGTATTTCAGTCCTATGCGCTGTATCCGCATATGTCGGTGTTTGAAAATATGGCCTTTGGGCTGGATTTGGCGAAACACAGCAAGGACGAACAAAATGCACGGGTGATGGCGGCGGCCAAAACCCTGCAACTGGAAGAATTGCTGGATCGTAAACCAAAGGAACTGTCGGGCGGGCAGCGCCAGCGCGTGGCAATTGGCCGGGCGATTGTGCGCAAACCGCGGGTGTTTTTGTTTGATGAGCCTTTATCGAACCTGGATGCCGCCTTGCGGGTGCAAATGCGGATCGAACTGGCAAAACTTCATGAAAAATTGAACACCACAATGATCTATGTGACGCATGATCAGGTTGAAGCCATGACCATGGCTGACAAAATTGTGGTTTTGCGCGCCGGCACGGTGGAGCAGGTGGGCACGCCGCTGGAATTATATCATTATCCGGCAAACCTGTTTGTTGCCGGTTTTATCGGTTCGCCAAAAATGAACTTTATTTCGGCTAAAATCACGCAGGTTTCGCAACAATCTGTTACGCTTAAACTGGAATCCGGTAAAGAAGTGTCGTTACCCGTTGATGGCAGTGGTCTTGCCACCGCAGATCGTGTAACAGTTGGCATTCGACCGGAACATTGCAGCATTGCCGATCAGGACACGGCGCTGTTTACCGGGACGGTCGAAGTGGTCGAACATTTGGGCGAAGCAGGTTTGGTCTATGTTCGCACCGGATCGGACGAATTGTTTGTTGCCAGGGTTGCCGGGGATACCGCAATCAAAACCGGGGAAACCGTTGGCATACAGGCAGCAGAACAGGATTGTTATGTGTTCGATACCGCGGATATGGCCAAAAGGCGGCTGGCAGTGGATAATGCACCATTGAAAGCCCAGATGGCACTGAACTAGCAGGGATTGACATGCCCTGCGCACGAAAACTTTCGTGCAACCGCATGCCAGCCGGAGCCGCAAAACGGTTCAGGGTCCCACCTTGGCAGCGGGGAGGACAACGAGTGAGAGCAGTTCGCTTGGAAGGCGCAAGTCAATATGAAGAAACAAAGGCTTAAACATCGCATAGCCGACATTGTGATTTTCGGTGGGACCGGAGATTTGGCGCTACGCAAATTATTTCCCGCTTTATATGAAATGGAGCGGACCGGGCGTTTTGATGATGAAACCCGTATTTTCGGCGCATCGCGCAGCGCGCATAGCGACGAGAATTTCCGGGTGAAATTGCTTGATGCCGGGAAAAAATATATCCCCGAAGGCGAATTTGACCAGGTGATCTGGGACAAGTTTGCCAGCCGTGTTGCCTATATTCAGGTTTCGGCAGGGGATGCTGAAGGGTTTACCACCCTTCATGAACGCCTGAGCGACGCGCCCGACCGCGACCGGGTTTATTATTTCTCAACCAGCCCCAGCCTGTTTGCCGATATGGCCTTTAACCTGCAAAAGGCAGGTCTGGTGACGCCCAATTCGCGTGTTGTTCTGGAAAAACCGCTGGGTCATGATCTGGAAAGCTGCCGCGAAATTAACGGCCAGATTGGCGAGGTGTTCGAAGAACACCAGATTTTCCGTATCGACCATTATCTGGGCAAGGAAACGGTGCAGAACCTTTTGATTTTGCGCTTTGCCAATGCGATGTTCGAACCGTTATGGAGCAGCGCCCATATTGACCATGTGCAGATTACAGTGGGCGAGGAAGTTGGCGTTGAAGGGCGCTGGTCCTATTACGACGATGCCGGTGCAATGCGTGACATGGTGCAAAACCATATGTTGCAGCTTTTGTGCCTGGTCGCGATGGAACCGCCCTATGTGCTGGACCAGGATGCCGTGCGCGATGAAAAGGTAAAGGTCCTGAAGGCCCTTAAACCGATCAACGATACCAATATCGACCAGAATACCGTACGTGGCCAGTACCGCGCCGGGGCCGTTGGCGGCAAGGAAGTGCCGGGTTACCTTGAAGAAGAAGGTGCCAATACCGACAGCACCACCGAAACATTTGTTGCCCTGCGCTGCGAAATTAATAACTGGCGCTGGGCCGGGGTGCCGTTTTACCTGCGAACCGGTAAACGCCTGCCCAAGCGGCATTCGGAAATTGTTATTCAGTTCCGCGATGTGCCGCACCAGATGTTTCCGCTGGCAAAATCCATGACCAATTATCAGGCCAACCGGCTGGTGCTGCGCTTGCAGCCCGATGATGGCATTCATCTGGTTTTGAACAATAAAAACCCGGGGCCGGGCCTGGTCCGGTTGCGGCCAACTGCCCTTAACCTTTCCTTTGCCGAGGCCTTTGGCGCACGCAGCCCTGATGCCTATGAGCGTTTGTTGCTAGATGCGATTGATGGCAACAACACCCTGTTTGTCCGCCGCGACGAACAGGACATTGCCTGGCAGTGGGTTGATGCCATTCAGGAAGCCTGGGAAAACAACCATATTGCGCCCAAAGGCTATACATCAGGGACGTGGGGGCCATCGGCTGCCATTGCCCTGATTGAACGCGACGGCCGCACCTGGAATGAAGAAGCGGTGTTTTGATTAAAGCATAGGGCAGGGCTGCTTTGCGGCCTTGCCCCTTGCGGTTTTCAGCACGTTTTCCCATTTCAATGGACGATAAAATGACAAACGAACGCACCTTTAAAAGTGGCGATGACATGCTTGCCAGCATGGTCGCGCAAACCGTTGAACGGCTGGAATTTGCCATTGCCGAACGGGGCCGGGCAACCATATCGGTGGCTGGTGGTCGTTTCCCCAAACCGTTCTTTCAGGCCCTGTCAAAGGCCAAACTGGACTGGTCCAAAGTGACCATCACCCTTGGCGATGACCGTTGGGTCGGGCTGGACGATGACCAGTCGAATGAAAAGCTGGTTAAGGATAATTTGCTGATCAATGAAGCGGCTGCCGCGACTTTTGTGTCGCTGAAAACCGCCGATGAAAACCCGGAAGATGCCATATCGACCGTTACGAACCGTTTGAAAAACGATTTGTCGTGGCCGATGGATATTGTTTATCTGGGGATGGGCGATGACGGGCACACGGCGTCGCTTTTTCCATCCTCGACACCCGATGATCTGAAGCGCGGGCTTTATCCCGAAAATGGTGAACTGGTTGCGGCCGCACGGCCCACCGTTTCGCCGGTTCCGCGCATCAGCATGACGTTACCGGCTTTGTTGAACGCCCGTTATATCGGCATTCACATCACCGGTTCTTCCAAATGGTCGACCTATGAAACCGCGAAAAACGGCAGCGTGATCGAAGACATGCCGGTGCGCGGGTTATTGCAGCAGAACGACGTTCCTGTCGATCTGTGGTGGAGCGCCGAGAACCCGAAAGGCTGAACCCCATGAAACGTGAAATTGAAATTGTTACCCAGCGGATCGTAGAACGCTCGAAACCGACGCGCGAAGCCTATCTGGCGCGCATCGATGCCGCTGCCAGCGACCGTCCGCACCGTTCCAAACTGTCCTGTGGCAATCTGGCCCATGCGTCTGCCGGGTGCCTTGGCACCGAAAAAGACCGCATCAACCACGAAGATGCCGCCAATCTGGGCATTGTGACGGCCTATAACGACATGCTCTCGGCTCATCAGCCGCTTGGCGTGTATCCTGACCGCATTAAAAAGGCCGCGTTTGAGGCCGGCGCAACCGCGCAGGTGGCGGGTGGTGTGCCTGCCATGTGCGATGGTGTGACCCAAGGTCGCCCCGGCATGGAGCTTAGCCTGTTTTCGCGTGACGTGATTGCCATGTCGACGGCAGTTTCCCTGTCACATGATACGTTTGATGCTGCCCTTTACCTTGGTGTGTGCGACAAAATCGTTCCCGGTCTGGTGATGGGGGCTTTGGCTTATGGGCATATTCCGGCGGTTTTTGTGCCTGCCGGTCCTATGCCGTCGGGCTTGCCCAATGATGAAAAGGCCCGTGTTCGTCAGCTTTACGCGCAGGGCAAGGTGGGCCGCAAGGAATTGCTGGAAGCTGAAATTGCATCTTACCACAGCCCGGGCACCTGCACGTTTTATGGCACGGCCAATTCCAATCAGATGCTGATGGAAATTATGGGGCTGCATTTGCCCGGCTCTGCCTTTGTTAATCCGGGTACTGAATTGCGTGATGCCCTGACCGAAGAAGCCGCCCGTCGTGCCTTGCAAATTACCCGCCTTGGCAATGATTACCGCCCGATTGGCAAAATTCTGGATGAAAAGGCCTTTGTAAACGGCATTATCGGCCTGTTGGCAACCGGGGGCTCCACCAACCATACCCTGCATTTGCCCGCCATGGCCCGTGCCGCCGGGATCGAACTGCGCTGGGAAGATTTTGACGATCTGTCGCGCATCATTCCGCTTTTGTGCCGGGTTTATCCCAACGGCCAGGCCGACGTGAACCATTTCCACGCCGCTGGCGGTATGGGTTTTGTCATTAGCAACCTTTTGGGCCACGGTCTTTTGCACCATGAAGTTGATACAATTGTATCGGGCGGTATGGCGGCCTTTGGCACTGAACCGCATTTGGATGATGGCAAACTGGCATGGCGCGATGCGCCCAAGGATAGCCACGATGAAGATATCCTGCGTCCGGCCGAAAAAGCATTTAGTGCCGATGGCGGTTTGCGGATGCTGAGTGGTAATATCGGCCGTGCGGTGATCAAGGTTTCGGCGGTTAAACCTGCCAACCGCGTGATCGAGGCCCCGGCAGCTGTCTTTACATCGCAAGATGAAATGATGCAGGCCTTTAAGGATGGCAAACTGCACCGCGATGTTGTGTGTGTGGTGCGCTTCCAGGGGCCGCGTGCCAATGGTATGCCCGAATTGCACAAACTGACCCCGCCTTTGGGCGTGTTGCAGGATCTGGGTTACAAGGTGGCATTGGTGACGGATGGCCGGATGTCCGGTGCGTCGGGCAAGGTGCCAGCTGCTATTCACGTCACACCCGAAGGTATGATGAACGGCATGATCGCCAAGGTGCAGGACGGTGACATTGTGCGTCTTGATGCCGAAACCGGCGATTTGAAATTGCTTGTTTCTGATGAAGAACTGGCCAGGCGCGATTTTGCCATGTTCACGAATAAGGCCGAACATCAAACCGGTTTCGGGCGTGAGCTGTTTGGTGTCTTTCGCGATAATGTCGGGCTGGCTGAAATGGGGGCCAGTGCTGTTCTTCCCGGAGGGGTTGAATAATGCAGCTGGTCGGGGATATTGGCGGCACAAACGCCCGTTTTGCCTGGCTTGATGACAAGGGAAATCCGCACGCGCCATTAACTTTGGCCGTGCGCGATTATCCTGATATTGGCAGCGCCATTCGTGATTTTGTTGCACGGACCAAGGGATCGGATCCGCGTGAATTTGCTGTTGCGGTGGCCTGCCCGGCCATGGCGGACCAGATCAAATTTACCAATAATCCGTGGGTGTTTTCCAAAGCGGCCCTAACGGCGGAATTTGGTCTGGAACGGCTGGTGGTGGTTAATGATTTTACCGGCCTTGCCATGTCAGTACCTTATCTGGGGGATGACGATTTGATCACCCTGTTTGACGGCCCCGGTCGTCCGGGTCAGCCGCTGGCGATTATCGGGGCGGGCACCGGGCTGGGTGTTTCGGGGCTTTTGCCCCATCATGGTCACTGGATACCGGTGCAGGGCGAAGGCGGGCATGTGTCCCTGCCTGCGGTGGATGATCTTGATTATGAAATTGTCAAATTTCTAAGTGCCGAACTGGGCCGTGTTTCCGCCGAACGGATTTTGTCGGGCATGGGCATTGAAAACCTGTATCGCGCCCTGGCTGCGATTGATGGTGTGGATGTGTCCCCCAAAACAGCAGCGGAAGTTGTTGAAGGGGCCATGGTTGCCAAAGACCCGCTTTGCCTGAAAGTGCTGGATCGCTTTTGCCTGTTTATGGGCGGCGTTGCGGGCGATCTGGTGTTAACGCTAGGCGCATTTGACGGCGTGTTTATTGGCGGCGGTATTGGCCCGCGCATTGCCGATTTTATGAAACAAAGTGGCCTTAAAGAACGCATGATCGCCAAAGGGCGTTTTCGTGATTTGATGAATGATGTGCCGGTACGCCTGATGACGGCGCAATATCCGGCCTTGCTGGGCTGTGCCAAAATTTTAACGGCATAATCCGCAAACAGGAGGAATAAAATGGCTTTGTCTTCACGCGAAATTTTGTCACAGGCCCCGGTTGTACCGGTGCTGGTTATCGAAGATGCCAATGATGCGGTGCCGTTGGCAAAGGCATTGGTTGCTGGTGGCCTTAAGGTTCTGGAAATCACCCTGCGCTCGGCCGCGGCGGAAGAAAGCATTCAGCGTATTATTGCTGAAGTCCCTGATGCCATTACGGGTGCTGGCACCGTGATTAATGCCAGGCAGATGGAACGCATGGCTGAAATCAATTGTGCCTTTGCCGTCTCGCCCGGGCATAGTGCCGGTTTGCTGGCCGCGGCCAAGGATACGGGCGTGCCGCTTTTGCCTGGTGCGGGTACACCGTCGGAAATCATGAACCTGCTGGATCATGGCTATGATGTATTGAAATTTTTCCCGGCTGAACAGCAGGGTGGTGTTTCGATGCTCAAGGCGTTGGGCGGGCCGCTGCCGCAGGTTAAGTTCTGCCCGACCGGTGGTGTATCACTGTCCAATCTGGCTGATTATATTGCGTTGCCCAATATTATTACCGTTGGTGGTTCGTGGGTTGCCCCCAAGGATGCCGTCAAGGCGGGGGATTGGGCCAAAATCACCAAATTGGCACAGGAAGCCACGGACAAGGTTGCGGCCTTGCGCTCTGGTGTGATGCAGGCCTGATCTGCGTTTTCGCATCACATCCTGCCCGGATGTTGCAGATATAAAAACGGCCCCGAACTGCTTTGTTTCGGGGCCGTTTTAGCATCGCTTGCGTGATGGTAACATTAACGACGATCCTGTGTCGTTTCGGAATCGATCATTTGCAGTTTCCACTGCTGGCCATCAAAAACGCGTTCCAGGCCAACATCGTGCAACTGAGTAGTGCTGAGTTGATTAACCAATTCACGATGGCTGCGCGCCATACGGGCGTGGATCATGCGGTTGGTCAAAAGCTGACGCAGCTTTTTAATCATTGTCCCATGCAGCACGGGCGTGGTGTTCATAACGATGCGGTCAAGATGGGTGACTGGCAGTGTGGACATTTCGCCCTCCATAAGTTCGTCTTTGCGATGGGCCGAACTTGCCATATGCAAAATAGCTCGAAAATTGGCAGTTTTTGCAAATTTGATGTTTATTTTTGCACAGGCATTTTCGGCGGTAATTTTGCGTAAATGATGCTTCTTTGCCTTGACCTGATGGGGATGGACAGGAGGGGACTTCGTTGCTATTTTTTGAAGATGGAACATAAATCGCCGCTGTTTAACCGTTTTATTATTACCGCCATTTCACGAATGGTGGGGTAGGGACGATATTTCCTGTTTTACGAACCCGCCGGTGAGGCGGGTTTTGCAATTCTGTCTCCCGGTGTCTGCTTCACCAGATACGGAGACTCGTGATGACGTCATCGGAAAATTCACATCATCTTCAACAGCGCCTTGCACCATCGGCATCAGGCGGGCCAGTTCTGCATATGCTGTGTGGTAAAATCGCGTCGGGCAAATCGACATTGGCCGCAAACTTGTCGCAAAGCCCATCGACGTTTCTGATCAGCGAGGATTTTTGGCTGGCCGGGTTATTTGGGGCGGAAATGACGTCCGTTGCCGATTATGTGCGTTATTCAGGGCGTTTGCGTCAGGTAATGGCACACCATGTAACCGGTTTGCTGGAACAGGGATTATCGGTTGTGCTGGATTTTCCTGCCAACACGCCGGAATTGCGCCACTGGATGCGCGAGATTTTTACCCGCGCCGGAACAGCGCATATTTTGCATTTTTTGGATGTTGCCGATGAAGATTGCAAGCACCGCCTGCGGTTGCGCAATCAGGCGCAAGAGCATGAGTTTTCAGCATCCGATGTGCAGTTTGACCAAATTACGGCTCACTTTGTGCCGCCACAGCCAGATGAAAATTTTCATGTTCTGCGTTACTGATCCTAGCAAAACCATGACAGGCGGCCAGGTTTGGTTATTTTAAGGCCGGATTGCCTTTGCCTTCCGGTGATGAATGACTGACACCGGAAGGTAACAAGCGGGGGCATTTCCGGATCGGTATGATCCGGGGATGGTTTAAGGCCGTGGCGTGCGGCTTAGGAAATGTCCGGTTTCGGGCAGGCGGCAATGAATCACATGGCGCGTTCCGTCATGGTCACGTTCCAGTCCGCCGTCGTGCAGTAAATGCTCGTTCAGGTCGGCCATTAAAACCCGCCCCTGATACCAGCGCAGCAAGGTCGTGGCCCGTTTTTGTGCCCGTGTGCCAAGGCCGCGCAGGTGTGTGAAAATTCGCAGCGGCGCAGGTTTGATACAGCCGGTCTCATGTGTCGAGATGTTGAAATGTGCCATAGAAAGCCTCTTGCGACATAAACCGTGGGTGGAATATCCAATCGAATCTGCGGCATACTGGCATATGCAAAATAAAACCGAAACTTGTAGGTTTTGCAGATTTTATGTGCAAAAAAGCACATACCAAGGGTAGGAGGACGTGTCGTGAACTGGGATGATTTGAGGTTTTTTCTGGTTTTGGCCCAGGAAGGAACCCTGTCGGGGGCGGCCCGGCGATTGCGTAAGGAACACACAACGGTTGCCCGCCGGGTCGAGGCACTGGAACAGGCTGTTGGCACCAAATTGTTTGATCGCCTGCCCGGTGGATGGCGATTGACCGAGGACGGACAGCAACTGGTCCCCCTGGCTGAAAGGGTGGAGGTTGACGCCCTGGCCTTTGAACGCATGGCCAATAGTAGCGAGATTGCACGGGGTGTTGTGCGCATTTCGGTGCCGCCGGTGGCCGGGCGTATTTTGTTTGCCCCGCGACTGGCGGCCTTGCTGGCAGAACATAAGGGGTTGGAGTTTGAATTGATTGGCTCGGCGCATTTGGTCAATCTGGCCCGGCGCGAGGCCGATGTTGCGATACGCATGGTGAACCCGACCGAACCGGGGCTGGTCGCCCAAAAGCTGGCCGAATTGGGGGTGGGGCTGTATGGCGCGCATGACTATGTTGCCACGGTCCCCGAAGAAAACTGGGAATTATGCGGATATGACGATACCTCCTATGACCTGGCGAAGACGGAATGGGCACGTCGTTCGTTAGGGCGTAATATTGTGTGCCGCCTGCGGGCCAATGATACGGCTTCTGTGCAGTCTTTTGTTGCGGCCGGGTTGGGGGTGGCCGTGTTGCCGCGCTATCTGGGCGATACCGATACGCGATTGACCCTGGTTCGCGAAGATGAAAAAGGCGAAAGCCGTGAACCCATCTGGATTGTGGTTCACCCCGATATGCGTCGTTCCCCCCGGGTGCGGATGGTGATGAATGCCCTTATTGAGGCTGCGCGCGAAATTGCCGAAGAATTTCAGCTTTAACGATTTTTCCGCAGGATATTGCTGGAATTAAAATAATAAAAAATCATATTTTTCAATGATTTGATGGAAGTCAACGCGCGGTTTATGTCCGGTTTTAGGATGAGGCGGATTTCACTGTAACCGGAGAAACTCCGTTGCCTGTTGCGCGTCCGGCTTTTACGCCGTTTTTGTTGTTAGGGCCAGTTGCGGCAAGTTTGCCGGGACGGTTGATTGACCGGGTTTTGGCCCACGCCATAACCACCATGCAGGCCCGGCATGGTGCAGTGTTTGATCGTTTGCGACCAGATAGTGGCACTGGCGCATCGCCTGATGAAGCGGCGGGCATTATTGTGTCGCCGGTTGATCTTGGCATCGATCTTTATATGCGGCTTGACCCGGTAAAACCGGTATTGCGTCGTGCTACTGACCGCGACCGGGCATCTGCACAGGCCACCATTTTGGGGCCGCTTCCGGTTTTGCTGCAATTGCTGGAAGGCACGTCGGATGGCGATGCCCTGTTTTTTTCCCGCACGTTGAAAATTGAAGGCCGGACCGATGTGGTGGTGGCCCTGCGTAACGCACTGGACGGCGAAAATATAAATGTTCGTGCCGCCATAACCGAAAGTTTCGGCGTGATGGGGCCGCTGGCCCGCCGCGCCCTTGCCCTTGCCGAACGTGGATATCACCGGCTGGATGGCGATATGCACCGTTTTGCCCATGCCTTTGCCGGGCCGGTGGATAAACAGCAGTCCGGTCTGGTGCGCCAGATAGATGATCTTTCGCAACGCCTTGCCAGCGCCGAAGGGCAAATTCGCCGTCGTCAGCCCGGCCGGGCAAAGGCACCTTCGGCAACGCTGGCAAAGGCGGACGCGATTATAAACGGGGGCACGGGCGGCGGTGGATATGCCAATTCAATGATCGATGATTTTGCCAGCCCCGCGATGGATGCCAGCAACCCGAAACAGGACGGGACAATATGATGGAACTTGTATGTCCGGCAGGAACGCCCGCCAGTTTGCGTGCCGCGGTGGAGGCCGGGGCCGACGTGGTTTATTGCGGCTTTCGCGATGAAACAAATGCCCGGAATTTTCCCGGGTTAAATTTTTCCCGCGCCGAGCTGGAAGCCGAAACTGCCTTTGCCCATTCCCGGGGCACACATGTGTATCTGGCTTGCAATACTTACCCCGAAGCCGGAAACGAGGCCCTGTGGCACCGGGCGATTGATGATGCTGTCATGATCGGGGTTGATGCAATTATTCTGGCCGATATCGGTTTGCTGCGCTATGCGCGTGATCGCCACCCAAAGGCGCGGTTGCATTTATCGGTGCAGGCATCGGCATCGAATGTTGAAGCGATCCGGTTTTATCATCGCGAATTCGGGGTGCGGCGTGTGGTCTTGCCACGTGTGTTATCGCTTGATGAAATCGCCAGCCTGAACTGCCAGATCGGCGTTGAAACCGAAGTTTTTGCCTTTGGGGGCATGTGCGTGATGGCAGAAGGGCGTTGTTCGCTGTCGTCTTATGCGACAGGGGAAAGCCCCAATATGAATGGTGTGTGTTCGCCAGCCCATCATGTGCATTACGAAGAACGCGACGATGCCACGGTGTCGCGCCTGGGCGATTTTACCATCAATGTTTACGGGGCTTCGGAAAAGGTGGGTTATCCAACCTTGTGCAAGGGGCGGTTTCGCGCCATGGGCAAGGCCGGTTACCTGTTTGAGGAACCCACCAGCCTTGATGTTACCAGCATGTTGCCCGAACTGGCGGCTGCGGGCGTCTCAGCCTTGAAAATTGAAGGGCGCCAACGGGGCAAGGCGTATATTACCCAGGTGGTTGGCAGTTTTCGCCGCGCGCTGGACCGTATTGCCGCCGGGCAGCGTATGGCAGATAGCAAATTGTCGAACATGACCGAAGGCCAAAGTGACACGACCGGTGCATATCGAAAGAACTGGCAATGAGTATTTCAACAAATCTGACAGCACCTGATATATCGGTTTCACCCTCAACAGCGCCGCGGTTGGTGATGGGGCCGGTTTTGTTTCACTGGAGCCCCGAAATCCTGCGCGATTTTTACGCCCGCATTGCCGACGAGGCCGACGTGGATGTGGTGCATGTCGGTGAGGTTGTTTGCGCAAAACGGATGCCGTTTTTTAATAATGACTGGCCCGATATTATTGAACGCCTGCAACGCGCAGGCAAGCAGGTGGTGGTGTCCACGCTGGCACTGGTGATGGGGGACCGTGAAGTCGCCCTGATCCGTGATCTGGCCGACATGCCCGATGTTCTGATTGAAGCCAATGATCTGTCGGCCATTGGCATTTTAGGGGGCAGGCCGCATATGGTGGGGCCATATGTGAATATCTATAACGAAGGTACGTTGCGTTATATGGTAGAGCGCGGGGCCGTGCGCGTGGCAATGCCCTGGGAATTGCCGCAAACCTCTATTGCCAGCCTGTGCAAGGCGCGTGGACCGGCCGAAATCGAAATGCAGGTTTTTGGCCGGGTGCCCCTGGCCATTTCAGCGCGCTGTTATTCTGCGCGTGCGCATGGCCTGCATAAAGACGGGTGCCGGTTTGTGTGCGGGGATGCATCCGATGGCATGAATGTCGATACGCTGGACGGCGCGCCCTTTTTGGCCGTGAATGGCTTGCAAACGCTGTCGGGAACGTATCTGGAACTGTCTGACGAAATGGCTGACCTACACGATATGGGGGTTAGCCTTTTTCGGTTGTCGCCGCATCGGTGTGACATGGTGGCGATTTCGGCCCTTTACCGGCAAGTATTGAACGGTGAAATCGCGCCGGCACAGGCCCGAGGGCATATTCTTGATGTTGCCGGCGACATTTCTGTCGCGAACGGTTTTTTACACGCCATTCCCGGTGCCGACCTGTACCGGATTCCGTCTGATTTGCAGCCTGAATAATCAACCGTCACCATCGTAATGTGACAACGATGGTGTTTGGGTTACGCAAAAACTGATCCTGAAAACCACAACCGCGCCCGTCAGTGTGATCTGTTTCACAGTGATGGGCGTTTCTTTTGGTTTTGGAAACTGGCTGAAATGCCAATAACCAAGTGGCTGTTTTTACGTGTTTTTCGCGAAAATGTTAGCCTTGGCTTTGTTTTCATTGTTGAATTAATTTTTAACCACAGGTTTTGATGTTTCACAGAAGGATCTGTGACAGTGTGAACGATTTCACAAAACTGTAGGAAAAAATCGAAAAATCCGGGTGTAGGTTCTGCCCATCGCAACGGCAAACATGATGCCGGGGCGACAATTCATTCCAGAAGTTCGGATGGGGGGGCATTAGGCTGACCATCAGATCTTCCTGATTTTTTGATTTTGCCGATACGGTGATTGGGAGAACCTCATGCTGACGACTTTTAAGAAAAGCATCCTGGGTGGTGCTGCTCTTTTGATGGCTGCCGGTGTATTTGCCTCGGCTCAGGCGACTGAAATTTCGGGCGCCGGTGCTACCTTCCCTTACCCGGTATATGCCAAATGGGCCGAAGCCTATGAAGCAAAAACCGGTGTGAAGATGAACTACCAGTCGATCGGATCGGGCGGCGGCATCAAGCAGATTAAAGCCAGCACCGTTGATTTTGGCGCATCAGACGCCCCGTTGACCAAAGAAGAACTCGACGAAGCCGGGCTGGTTCAGTGGCCGATGATCATGGGTGGCGTTGTTCCGGTTGTGAACATCAAAGGCATCAAGGGCGGCGATGTTAAACTTAGCGGCGCAGTTCTTGCCGACATCTATCTTGGCAAAATTACCAAATGGGACGACAAGGCAATTGCTGATCTGAACCCGGATCTGAAATTGCCGTCAGAAGCCATTTCTGTTGTTGAACGTTCGGACGGTTCAGGCACCACCTTTAACTTCACCAACTATCTTGCCGCTGTCAGCCCGGAATGGAAAGACAGCATCGGCGTTAACAAATCGGTTCAGTGGCCGGTCGGTGTTGGTGGCAAGGGCAACGAAGGTGTTGCTTCCTATACCAAGCAGATCGATGGCTCGATCGGGTATGTTGAATATGCCTATGCCCTGCAAAATGACCTTGCCTACACCCAGATGAAAAACAAGGACGGCGAGTTCGTTTCACCGACCGCCGCGTCGTTTGCTGCGGCTGCTGCAAATGCTGACTGGGCAAATGCACCGGGTTATTACCTGATCCTTGGCAACCAGCCGGGTGCCAAAAGCTGGCCGATTACTGCCGCTTCTTTCATCCTGGTTCACAAATCCCAGGACAATGCAAAAACCGCCAAAGACGTTCTCGACTTCTTTGACTGGTCTTTCAAAAACGGCAGCGATATCGCCGATAAACTTGATTACGTCTCGATGCCCGAAAGCGTTGTCGACATGGTTGAAAAGACCTGGACCGCCGACGTCAAAGGCAGCGATGGCAAAAAGATCTGGTAAGTTTGCTGCATAACTTACCTGACCAACCCGCCGCCGAACGATCTCGGCGGCGGGATTTGGTGTTTTAAGGTCGTTATAATTTTTCCCTAAACAAGCAGGTTTATTGCGGTGTCGGTAAAACAGTTCAGACCCGGATTTGATCGTGGTTTTCACAATCTGACATTCGGGCTGTCAATGTTCGTTCTGCTTTTGCTGGTTGCCATTCTGGCATTTCTGGTGATGGGCAGTCTTCCGGTTCTGAAAAGTCAGGGACTGTCATTTTTCATCAGTTCCGACTGGAACCCGGTCACGGATGTTTATGGTGCGCTTCCCGCCATTATACAGACCCTGATAACAGCGATCATTGCCCTTGTTATTGGCGTGCCCGTCAGTTTTGGCATTGCAGTTTTTTTAACCGAACTGGCCCCGGTCTGGGTTGCACGGCCAGTCGGTGTGGCGATTGAAATGCTCGCCGCTATCCCCAGTATCATTTATGGCATGTGGGGCCTGTTTGTTTTTGCGCCAACATTTGGCACCGTGATCCAGCGCTGGACGATGGCAAATCTGGCACCTATTCCGGTGATTGGCCCGGTCTTTGCCAGCCCGCCCATGGGCATTGGTATTTTGACTGCCGGGATCATTCTGGCGATTATGATTGTGCCGTTTATCACCGCGATGATGCGCGATGTGTTTACCACTGTACCCGCTGTGCTTAAGGAATCGGCCTATGGCCTGGGCTGCACGCGCTGGGAAGTGGTTCATCGTATTGTCCTGCCTTATTGCCGGGCGGGCACGGTCGGGGCTGTCATGCTCGGGCTTGGGCGTGCACTTGGCGAAACCATGGCTGTTACCTTTGTTATCGGTAACTCGCATCGCCTGTCGGCCTCTATCATGGGGCCGGGGGCAACGATTTCATCCTCGATTGCCAATGAATTTGTCGAAGCGGATTCCAAACTGCATTCATCTGCTTTGGTGACGCTGGGGCTTACCCTGTTTGTCATTACATTCATTGTGCTGGCGGTGGCACGGCTGTTTTTGTTGCGCCTGAAAAAGCAATCAGGCCACTAGGCCGGGAAGGACACGATATGTCAGTTCAAACACCGGTCAAACCCACGACCGAACGTCAGGTTTCTTCGCCCTATCAGCGCCGCATGTATCTGCGCCGCCGTATCATTTCGACATTCCACATGGCCATGTCCCATGTCGTAACCTTCCTTGGGGTTGCGGTGCTGGCATGGATTTTATGGTCGTTGTTCGGGCAGGGTTTTTCGGCATTGTCGATTAAACTGTTTACCGAAATGACCCCGCCGCCGGGATCGGATGGCGGATTGTTAAACGCCATTTTCGGGTCTTTGATGATGGTGGGAATTGCCACCGTTCTGGGTATTCCCATTGGTTTGCTGGTGGGTACTTACCTGGCGGAATATGGCCGCTATGCCAAAATTTCGGCGGTGGTTCGGTTTATCAACGATATTTTGCTATCGGCCCCGTCCATTTTGATCGGTTTGTTTGTATACGAACTGGTTGTGGTGCCAATGGGCCATTTTTCGGGGTATGCGGGGGCAATTGCGCTGGCGGTTATTGCCCTGCCGGTTGTGGTGCGCACATCGGAAGACATGTTGCTTCTGGTGCCCGACACCCTGCGCGAGGCAGCTGCCGCCCTTGGTATTCCGCGTTGGCGGGTGATTTTGCAGGTATCCTATCGCTCGGCCGGGCCGGGTCTTATGACCGGGGCTTTGCTTGCGGTGGCCCGGATCAGTGGGGAAACAGCGCCGCTTTTGTTTACCTCGCTGAATAACCAGTTCTGGAGCACCAACATGAATCAGCCAATGGCAAATCTGCCAGTGGTGATTTTCAACTTCGCCATGAGCCCCTATGACGACTGGCGCTCGCTCGCCTGGGCCGGGGCGTTGCTTATTACTCTTGCCGTGCTGGGGCTGACCATTGCTGCACGGACTTTGCTGGCTGCGAAAAGCAGGATGAAAGGTTAATCATGAGCATGTTTCAGGCTCTTCCCGATGATATTGTTGCCCATGCCCCGGTCGCGGAACCTACCCCGATCAAACTTAGTGTGCGTGATCTTGATTTTTACTATGGCAAAAACAAAACCCTGAATTCGATCTCGCTCGATTTTCATGATCGCAGTGTGACAGCGCTGATCGGGCCGTCGGGCTGTGGTAAATCCACGTTGTTGCGCACCCTTAACCGCATTTATTCGCTTTACCCCAATCAAACGGCAAGTGGCGAAATTTTGCTGGATGGTGAAAACATTCTGGCACCGGGCAAGGATTTGAATAATCTGCGGGCCCGTGTTGGCATGGTGTTTCAAAAGCCAACACCGTTTCCGATGTCGATTTACGAAAACATCGCATTCGCGGTGCGGATGTATGAAAAACTGTCCAAGTCGGAAATGGACGACCGCGTGGAATGGGGCCTGCGCAAAGTAGCCCTGTGGGATGAAGTTAAGGAAAAACTTCACGCCAGCGGCACTGGTCTTTCCGGTGGACAGCAGCAACGTTTGTGTATTGCGCGTTCTGTGGTGCTAAACCCCGAAGTTCTGTTGCTTGATGAACCGGCATCGGCCCTTGATCCGATTTCAACCATGAAAATCGAGGAACTGATTTCGGAATTGCGGGCTGATTACACCATTATTATTGTTACCCACAATATGCAGCAGGCGGCGCGTACGTCGGATTACACGGCGTTTATGTATCTGGGCGATCTGGTTGAAATCAGCCCGACCCGCGAATTATTTACCAACCCGCGTGAAGCCCGCACCCGCGATTATATTACCGGGCGTTTTGGCTAGGCCGTTTTCGTTCGTAACGGTTTTTAATCCGACACGGCCCGAAACACATGTTTCGGGCCGTGTTTATTTGTATCCATCACAGGGTCAGGCGTTTGTTTGTCCAACATGGCGTCCGGCACCGTCGGGTTTTCCCAGCTTTGCATGGGCATCGCCAAATTCTTTCAGGCGACGGGCCACGTCCGCGTCCGGGGTGCAGGCCCGTCGTGTTGTAAGGTCCACATGGATCAGCAGCGTTTCACAGGTGGCAACAATGTCGCCATCCTTGCCATATAGCGTGTGAAACAGGTGCATTTTTTTACCTTCGGCCATCATGACCTGGCTGGTCATGGTAATGGTATCGCCAGCACCGGCTTCGGCCAGATGGCGCAAATGGGTTTCGGCGGTAAAGAAACTTTTGCCCTTGGCGATATAGGCATCATCGGCACCAATTAGTGCCATAAACGTATCGCTGGCCTGGGCAAATGCCTCCAGATAATGGGCTTCGTTCATATGGCCGTTATAATCGGTCCAGCTTTGCGGCACCTGGCGGCAAACGGTTTGCGGTAATGTGTGTGGGCCGGATGTCGGTTTTTTATCGCTAAAGGCTTTTTCATGGTCATTAATGGTGCCGCCCGCACCGCTACCCGATTTTTTAAGGGCGCGCATCATTCCGACCAGATTATCATCGCGCAGGCGTTCCAGCTCGCGGATCGATAACGCGCCTGATTGCGCGTCGGACTGGGCGGCGATTTTGGCAATCAGTTCGGGCGTTAAATCCGGCACATCCATTAATTTGGTCCAGGGCCATTTCAGGGCCGGGCCAAACTGGGCAATGAAATGCGCCATGCCCGCTTCGCCGCCCGCAATGCGATAGGTTTCAAACAGGCCCATCTGTGCCCAGCGCAAACCGAAACCAAAGCGAATGGCATCGTCAATTTCTTCGGTGGTGGCAATGCCGTCATTCACCAGCCACAGGCCTTCCCGCCATACGGCTTCTAGCAATCGGTCGGCAATGTGGGCATCGATTTCCTTGCCGATGACCAGGGGTTTAAGACCAACATCGCGCAAGACGGCGCAACCACCTTCAACAAAGGCCTTGTCGGATTGCTCTGATGCTACAATTTCGATTAATGGCAGCAAATAAACCGGGTTAAACGGATGGGCGACGACGATCTGGCCCGGGCGGCTTGCCCCTTCTTGCAATTCAGATGGTTTAAACCCTGATGTGGACGAGCCAATAACAGCGTTCTCATCGGCATGTTGCTGAATTTCAGCCAGAATAGGATGTTTGATCCTTAGCTGTTCGGGGGCACTTTCCTGCACCCAGCGGGCATCTTTTACGGCGTGTGCAATCGAGGAACAAAAGATCAGCTTTCCTTCATCGGGTAGGGCGGTGTCATACAGGGCAGGCAGGCTGCGCCGGGCATTTGCCAATACGGCGGCAATTTTGCGTTCGGCTTCCGGGTCGGGGTCGTAAACGGCAACATCCCAGCCATTTAACAAAAACCGGGCAATCCAGCCGCCGCCGATAACGCCGCCACCGATAATTGCCGCTTTATGGGGGGGATTTTCCATCGCCATTATTTCGGCTCCCGTTTGGTCAGGCCAAGCTTTTTGCGCACGGCGACGGGACCAATCACATTGGCCCCCATGCGTTCAATAATACCGGCTGCGCGTTCCACCAGCTGGGCATTTGTTGCCAGCACGCCTTTTTTCAAAAACAGGTTATCTTCCAGCCCAACGCGCACATTGCCGCCAGCCAAAACCGATGCGGCCACAAACGGCATTTGATCCCGGCCTAGCGAAAATGCCGACCAGTTCCAGTCCTCGGGGACGTTATTGACCATCGCCATAAATGTATTCAAATCATTGGGGGCGCCCCACGGAACCCCCATGCACAGCTGCACCAGGGCCGGGCTGGTTAAAATGCCTTCGGCTACCAGTTGTTTGGCAAACCACAAATGCCCGGTATCAAAGGCTTCAATTTCGGGTTTTACACCAAGATCAGTCATCATTTGCCCCATGGTGCGTAACATGCCCGGGGTGTTGGTCATGACATAATCGGCTTCGGCAAAATTCATCGTGCCGCAGTCCAGCGTGCAAATTTCGGGCAGGCAGTCGGCAATATGGGCCATGCGCTCGGTCGCGCCGATCATATCCGTGCCCGCCGGGTTTAAGGGCAGGGGGGCTTCGGCTGATCCAAAAACAATGTCGCCCCCCATGCCGGCTGTCAGGTTCAAAATGACGTCAATATCGGCAGCACGGATGCGTTCGGTTACCTCGCGGTAATAGCCCGGGTCGCGCGACGGTGCGCCGGTTTTGGGATCGCGCACATGACAATGAACAATCGCGGCACCGGCACGTGCGGCGTCAATGGCGGAATCTGCTATTTCCTTTGGGGAGCGCGGCACATGTGGCGATTTATCTTGCGTTGCCCCCGACCCGGTAACGGCGGCAGTGATAAAAACGTCGCGGTTCATTGTTAATGGCATGATGCAATTCCTGTTTTTGTGGTTGCAACAGCCTAGCCTGAATTGAAACAGTGGTATTTGCTAATAATGCCAGTTATTTTGCTGATTATGCCAGATCAGATGTCGACTTTTCGCTTTATATTGTTTGACGGTTTTTCAAACATGGTTCTTGCCAGCGCCCTGGAACCGTTGCGGGCTGCGCGCGATATGACAGGAACGCCTGACATTCGCTGGCAAATTTGCACGCTTGATAACGCTGTGGTGCAAAGTTCCAGCGGTATCCGGATTATGCCCGATGATGATAATACAACGGCAAGTACCGTTGATTATTTGATGGTGGTTGCCGGTTATAATGTGCGCGACCATGTGTCATCGCGGGCGATGGCGCAATTACGCCAGTTATCCAGCCGTGCGGTGCGCGTTGCCGGGCTTGATACCGGGGCATGGTTGTTGGCGGCTGCAGGGTTGCTAGATGGGGGCAGTGCCACCATTCATTGGCAGGAAGCCAGCGATTTTGCCGAAACCTTCGATGATATTTCCCACAGCCGGCAACGTTTTGTTGAGGCCGGGAAATATATCACCTGTGGTGGTGCATCGACGGTACTGGATCTGATGTTGCATTTGCTGTCGCAAAAATTTGGCGCGGCAACGGCCTTTAACGTTGCAAACCTGTTTGTGTATGATGCCGAACGACAATATGGCAGCGGACGGGGTGCTAACATTCTGAAGCATCGCGCCGATACACCGGGTTTTTTAACGGCCATTGATGTGATGATGGACCATATCGAACAGCCGGTATCGCTTGATGAAATTGCCCGGCGGGCATCCATGTCACTACGATCGCTGGATCGGTTGTTTCATCGTGAACTGGCAATGTCGCCGGGAAAATATTATCAAATGATCCGGCTGGCCCGCGCGCGTGATTTGGCCGGGCATACCGGCCTGTCGGTGGCGCAAATTGCGCTTCAAACCGGTTTTGCCTCGACCGCCACGCTCAGCCGGGCTTTTCGCACCCAATATGGCACACCGATCAGCACGTTCCGACGTCCACGAAAGGGATAATAGGGGGAAAATGCCGATGCCGGATGTTGCCTCGTGCATCGCGGTGGTCGTGCGGGTCAGCCTTTGGTGCGTGTGCGAACGGGTGTAATTTGCTGGCCGTAGAATAAGGTGTGCCGTGCTGTGTTGCTATATCCAGCCCAGTTGATGACTGGCAGATAAAAACAGCACAACGCCAAAAAGCGTAATCAGGGCGGCGCCGCCAAAACCGACAATGCGGCGGACCCATTGTGAAACGGCTGGTGGCAGGGAAAACAGTTTCCGGCTGCTAAAACGAATGCCAATTGCGGCAAGGCCGATGGCGCTTACTGTAAGGGCCACTCCAAAAGCCATGGCAAAAGCCGCAGCAATGCCTAGTAAAAACAGGCCATTCGCCAGCGTAAATAACAACATCAGGATTGATCCGGTGCAGGGGCGCAAACCGACAATAATCGCGCTGATAATGCCGTTTGTGCGGCTTTGACGGGCCGATGTTTCGGGGGGATGGCCGGCATGTGATGCCTGTGTTGCCGGTGCGGCGTGTGCGTTGAGGTGGTGATCGTGATGACTGTGATTATGGTCGTTGTGGGCCGTGGGTGTGTGGTCATGTTCATGATCGTGGTGATGGTGGTGTTCATGTCCATGGTCACAGCAATCGTCCCGTCCCTGGGCAATGCGCAGGCACATATACCCCCCCATCACCACAATCAGCGCATAAGATGCCAGCTCCAGCAGCAAGCCGTTGCGGGTGATCGCCGCCGGGCCAAGGTTGAAAATTAATCCCAGTGTTCCGACCAGTACAATTGCACTAACAGCCTGGGTTGCTGCAATTAGCCCGCCCATGGCAATACCCTGTTTCCAGCCAGCATCGCGCGACAGGAAATAGGTACTGGTCACCATTTTACCATGGCCGGGGCCCGCAGCATGAAACACGCCATAGGCAAAGGACAGGGCAATAATGCCAAGGGCGGGCCACCAGCTGTTGCCCTGTTTGGCGTCGCGTAGTGTTTGTGTCATGTCGCGATTAAGCTGTGTCTGAATTTTCATGGCCCCGCCAACAATCCCGGCCAGCCAGTCTGGCATCGCCAAGACCGGTTCTGTTTGCGTGATGTCGGAAGGTGGGCTGCGCCGACCCAACAGTTCGGCGGTTTGGGCATGGGCGGCGTGCGGGCTGATCACGGCAAAAAAGGCAAGTATCAACAGGGCTGCTACAACGGCATTATGGTGCCGTGGTCTTTTGAAAAGATCGCGAAAAAAGCCCTTAATGGCAGGTAATATCGGCGCGTTGCGGCGATACCATGTCGTAATAGATGCGATGTTTGTCATCTTCGCCCATCTTGTAGCTGCATGTTATGCCATCATTGCCGGAAAACGAAATCGGGTTGTCTTTGGCAAAACCGACATCAATGTAATATTCCGAATCATAAACCGATAATCCGATCTGATCGGCAATCGGGTCTACCGGTTCGGCCAGATTAAGGGTGAAGCTGTATTTCACCCGGCCGTCATCCGTGATATCGGCGACAAAATCCTGAAATCCGGCAATTTTCATGACTTTTTCATTCCGGCGCAGATAGGTCAGAAAACCGATATCGGCCAGGGCGATAAAGGCGTTGTCGCGCACTTCATCGTTTTCGGCGTCGAAAAACCGGCGATCATTATTGTGATCAAACTGGTCCATCACGGTCAGGCTGAACATGTCATCAAAAACCCAGACCATGCGAATGGCCGATATTTTTTTGCCGGTAAAAATCATGGTTGCCTGTGTATCAAGCCAGACATGGGGGTGGGCCCGTGCCGCCGGGGCGGACGCGATTATGGCAACAAGGCCAAACATGGCGGCAATGGTGATGCGGTACGTGAAACGGAAAAAGCGCGCGCCCCGTAAAACGGAGCGCGACGCCTTTACCAGAAAGGTTAGGGGTTTAACCTTTGAGGCAACTCGCCAACGCGTCAATATTCTGCGACAAAATATCAATATAGGCACTTGGTCCGGCGTCAATATTGGCTCCTAGCGGGTCCAGTGTTCCGATGCGTGCGCCGGTATCGGCGACGATGGACTGGACAAGGGCAGGTTTGAATTGCGGCTCGGCAAAGACACAGGCAGCACCGCTTGATGTGATTTTGTCTTCAATGTCATGCAGACGTTTGGCACCTGGTTTGCGATCCGGTGAAATGGTGATGGAACCGACAGCCTGTAAACCAAAGCTATGTTCAAGATACTGATAGGCGTCGTGGAAAACGATAAAAGGTTTATCTTTTACGGGTTGAATCCGTTTTACCAGATCATCGGTTGTTGCATCGATTTTGCCAAGCAGGCTTTTCAGGTTCGCGCGATAAAAATCGGCGTGGGGCGGATCAATTTCTGCCAGCTCTTCAGTAATGTCTCGGGCAATGGCTTTACCGTTTTTGGGGCTCATCCAGATATGCGGGTCGCCTTCGTCATGATGATGCTCGTGGTCGTGGTCGTGGTCATGATCATGAGCTTCATGTTCATGGGCGTGTTGATCATGGTCATGGTCGTGATCGTGGGCCTCATCACCGTCATCATGATGGTCTTCATCTCCATGATGATGGGCTTCCCATGCTCCGCCTTCGCGCATGGCCAGGGTTGAAATGCCATCGGCCTCGGCCAATTCCATAATTTTTGCTTTGCCCGAAAGCGACGCCAGCGGTTTGTTTAAAAATGCCTCCAGATCGGGGGAAACATAAATCACCAGGTCTGCATTTTGCAGCGCACTGGCTTCGCTGGGGCGCAGGGAATAGGTGTGTGGAGATGCCGCCCCCTTAACCAGCAGTTCCGGTTCGCCAACACCTTGCATGATCGCCGCAGCAATCGAATGGATCGGCTTGATTGAAGCAACAACATGAGGGGCATCTGCAGCCTGTGAAGATGTAGGCAGCACAAACTGGGCGGCGGCAAGCAGGGCACCGGTAAACAGCAAACGTGATTTAAACATTGGATATCCGTTATGGCAGGGGGGCAAAAACGATAATTTGTTATGTTATAACGTTTCTCTTTTGTCAAAGAGAAAACGACACATGCCATCGGGATTTCATAACCGGCGCAAAAATTGCCCTGCAAACCGGGGCTAAAAATGAACGGCTTTTGGTGAACAAATACCGGCATGGATTTGAGGTCGGATGATCTTTTTAGATGCTAGTAACTGAGTCAATTAAAAGCAAAGGGATGACCCAAAACAATGGTTTCGAAATCAAAACGAGAAAACTTCAAATGATGTTTTATTAGCTATGTATATGTAATTTACAGGTTTTATGCGCCCGCCTGCGAAGGTTTTGTTTCACATTCACAATGTTTCAGGCGCTGAACCGGTTAAACCTGTATGGCATACGGAAACGTCATAAAGGCCGCTTCATGATGGGGAAGCGGCCTTGCTGTTAGGGAAAAGGTTAGCCGAACATTCATTTGGCTTATGAGGATGTCAGATCGCTTGGGGTGTAATGTGTTTCATGCAGGATTTCGCCACTGTCATTATCAATGGCCTGCAAAGTAACACCATAACCCCATAACTGGCCGATATAGCCCAGCGTCAGTTCGGCTTCGGATTTATCAAGCCGGATGCCATCATGCTGGGTATGGGCAATATAAAGCTGGCGGTTGCCGCGCAAATCAACATCAACCACTTGCAAATCGGGTTCGCGCACCGACAGGTCGTGCATCCGTGCCAGGGCCCGGCGCACATTGCGATAGCCATTGTCGTCATGAATGGCACCAACTTCAAGATGCGGGGCCGATGCATGGTCGTTGATCATGAACATTTTCATATCGCGCATCAGTTTGGGCGATAAAAATTGCAGAATAAAACTTTCATCACGATAGTGCGCCCATGCATCGCACAATGTCGGGATCGGGGCATTGTTACCGGCAATATCAGGAAACCATTTACGGTCTTCCTCCGTCGGGGCAACACATATGCGGTGAATATCCTGCATCATGGCAAAACCCAGCGCATAGGGGTTAAAGCCGGAATAACGCTGGTCGTCGAACTCGGGCTGGAAGACCACCTTTGAATGCGAATCGATAAATTCCATGATCGCACCCTCAGAGATTAGTCCCTTGTCATAAAGCCGGTTCATGATGTGGTAATGCACATAACAGGCACAACCTTCATTCATGACCTTGGTTTGTTTTTGCGGGTAAAAATACTGGCCGATATTACGCACGATCCGCAAAATTTCGCGTTCCCACGATTGCAGGCCAGGCGCGTTCTTTTCTAAAAAATATAACAGGTTTTCTTCGGGCAGGCCAAATTGCGCCCGGCGTTGTTCCATGCGCTGGCGCCGGATTTGTTCGTCCTGGGTTTCGCTGTCTTCTTCGGCCTGGGGCAGGGTGCGCCATAAATCGTTATAGGTTTCGTCTTCGTATTTGGCGCGTTCGCGTTCGCGCTCCAGTTCAACGGCCAGATTGGGCTTTTCCGGGTGGGAATACCGGTTTACCCCGTGATCCATCAGGGCGTGCGCGGCATCAAGAATGCGTTCAACCGCATCAAAGCCAAACCGGTCTTCACATTTGGCGATATAGCGTTTGGCAAATTGCAGATAATCGAGAATCCCGTCGGCATCGGTCCATTGTTTGAACAGGTAATTGTTTTTGAAAAAATGGTTATGCCCAAAGGCGGCATGGGCCATCACCAATGCCTGCATGCCAATGGTATTTTCCTCCATCACATAGGAAATACACGGGTTGGAATTGATAACAATTTCATAGGCCAGCCCCTGGTATCCCTTGCGATACATCACATCATCGCGCACGAAGCGTTTGCCAAACGACCAGTGATGATACATCAGCGGCATGCCAATTGACGAATAGGCATCAAGCATTTGCTCGGACGTGATTACCTCGATCTGGTTGGTATAGACATCAAGGTGCATTTCATTGATCGCGATATCTTCAATCGCATCATAGGTGGCTTTCAGGGTGTTAAAATCCCAATCGGCACCGTCAAACAGCAATTTATGTTCCGGTCTTTTGCTCATATCCGGGCCTCCGACTTGTTTTTGGCAAACAGTTCGCGAAAAACCGGAAAAATATCCGCAGCCTTGGTCACCCGTTTCAGGGCAAAGCGTGAATTTCGGGCTTGTGCCAGCGGGGCATAGGCCTTCCACAAGGCGGTTTCGCCTTCGGCGGTGGAAAAAATCTCGGCTTCGCGTTCGTCGGTAATTTCGATATAGGCGTAATACTGGCATTTCGGCAGCAAATCTTCGGCCAGAAGGGCGGTGCATTTGGCCCCGTCATTGGAATAGTTATCGCCGTCCGATGCCTGTGCGGCATAGATATTCCATTGATCAGTCGGGTAGCGGTCTTTCAGGACGCGTTTCATTTCTTCAAGGGCAGTGGAAACAATGGTGCCCCCGGTTTCGCGCGAATAGAAAAATGTTTCTTCATCCACCTCGGATGCGCGTGATGTGTGGCGGATAAACACCACCTCCACATGTTCATACCGGCGATGTAAAAACATATGCAGCAGCATGAAAAACCGTTTCGCCAGTTCCTTCATCTGTTCAGACATCGACCCGGAAACATCCATCAGGCAAAACATTACTGCCTGTGTGTTCGGGTCGGGGATTTGGCGAAACTGATTATAACGGGTGTCGATCGGGTCGATAAAGGCGATGGCACGGCTGCGACGTTTGGCTTCATCAAGTTCGGCCTGCAAAGCTTGTAACGCCTTGTTGTTTTCCTGTCTTTTTGCTTCGGGCAGGCTGTTTTCAGCTTCTTTCAACCGGGCAATTTTTTCTTCCAGTTCGCGAATTTCGCTGTTTTTAGGCCGGCGCAGGCCAATGCGCCGTGCAAGCGAATTACGCATGGTGCGCACAAGGTTGAGATTGGCGGGCGAACCTTCCACCGAATAACCGGCGCGCGCAGTGCGAAAGGCGGCGGTTTGTTTCAGGCTTTTTTTCAAAAGATCGGGCAGTTCCAGATCCTCGAAAAAGATATCGAGAAACTCGTCACGGGTTAGCACGAATTGAAACTGGTCCTCGCCATCGCCATCCGGGCTGGCTTGTGACCCACCGGCACCGCCATCACCGCCATTCGGGCGGGCAATACGGTCGCCAGGGACAAATTTTTTGTTGCCCGGCAGCACATAATTGCGGTCTCCGCCGCGCCCGGCATGGTGAAAACCGGGTTCGCGCAGGGTTTTACCGGGTATGGTGATCTGGTCGCCATTATCGATATCGGTGATGCCGCGGGTTTTGATCGATTCTTCTACCGCTTTTTTGATTTGGGCCTTGGCGCGGCGCATAAATCGCTGGCGATTGCCAAGGCTTTTACCTTTGGGGTTTTTGCGGCGGTCAATGATATGAAACATGGGCGGTGTATCCTAAAAACGCAGGGGCAGGGCAGAACCCGGCGCCGGGTGATGAAAGGGGAAAACACCACCCGGCGGGGGCAATGCGGGGCAAATCAGCCCGCCTTGTTGACGCGCATATACCATTCGACCAGACGACGGGTCTGACGTTCGGTATAGCCACGCTCAATCATGCGTTTGACGAACTCGTTATGTTTCTTTTCGCTTTCGCCATCTTTTTTTGACCCAAAGGAAATAACGGGCAACAGGTCTTCAACCTGACTGAACATGCGTTTTTCAATCACGTCGCGCAGTTTTTCGTACGATGTCCATGACGGGTTTTTGCCCTTGTTATTGGCACGTGCGCGCAGGGCAAATTTGACGACTTCGTTGCGGAAATCCTTGGGGTTGGCGATGCCCGCCGGCTTTTCGACCTTCGACAGTTCTTGGTCAATAATCTTGCGATCCAGAAGCTGTCCGGTATCGGGGTCTTTGAAATCCTGGTCTTCAATCCAGGCATCGGCATAGGCCACATAACGGTCAAATAGGTTCTGGCCGTAGTCGGAATAACTTTCAAGATAGGCTTTCTGGATTTCCGCCCCGATAAACTCGGCATAGCGCGGGCCCAGCTCGGCCTTGATGAATTCCATATATTCCTTTTCGCGTTCTTCGGGGTATTGCTCGCGCCGGATCGCCTGTTCGAGCACATACATCAAATGGACCGGGTCGGCGGCGACCTCGTGGGTATCGTGGTTGAAGGTTTCCGAGAGAACCTTGAAGGCAAACCGGGTGGAAATGCCGTCCATGCCTTCGTCAACACTGGCCGAATCGCGATATTCCTGCATCGATTTGGCTTTGGGGTCGACATCTTTCAATGTTTCGCCGTCATAGACCCGCATTTTGGAATACAGGTTGGAATTTTCATGTTCCTGAAGGCGCGACAGAATCGAAAACTGTGCCAGCATTTTAAGCGTACCGGGGGCGCAGGACCCTTGTTCAAGTTCCGATCCTTGCAGCAATTTGTCGTAAATGCTGGTTTCCTCGGTAACGCGCAGGCAATAGGGCACCTTGATCACGCTGATCCGGTCAATAAAGGCTTCGTTGTTTTTATTGGCCTTGAAGGTCTGCCATTCTGCTTCGTTTGAATGGGCCAAAATCATGCCCTGAAACGGGATCGACCCCAGGTTTTCCGTGCCGATATAGTTGCTTTCCTGTGTTGCCGTCAGCAAGGGGTGCAGCATTTTGATCGGGGCCTTGAACATTTCAACAAATTCAAGCATGCCCTGATTGGCGCGGTTTAACCCGCCGGAATAGGAATAGGCATCGGGGTCGTTCTGGCTGAAATATTCCAGTTTGCGGATATCAACCTTGCCGACCAGCGATGAAATATCCTGGTTGTTTTCGTCACCCGGTTCGGTTTTGGCAATGCCGATTTGACGCAGCCGTGACGGCAGCAATTTGACCACCGAAAATTTCGACAAATCGCCTTCAAATTCGTCCAGCCGTTTAACCGCCCAGGGCGACATCAAACCGGTCAGGCGGCGTTTGGGAATGCCATATTTATCGTTAATGGCGTCGCCCATCTTGGCAGGATTAAACAGGCCGAGCGGGCTTTCAAATACCGGGCTTATGTCATTTCCGGCTTTCAGAACATAAATCGGTTCCTGTTCCATCAATTCCTTAAGCCGTTCCGCAAGCGAACTTTTGCCGCCGCCTACGGGGCCCAGCAGATAAAGAACCTGCTTGCGTTCTTCCAGCCCTTGTGCGGCATATTTGAAAAAACCGACAATGCGTTCAATGGTTTCTTCCATACCAAAAAAGTCGGCAAAGGCCGGGTATCGCTTGATCGTGCGGTTTAGAAAGATGCGGCCAAGGCGCGAATCTGTCGATGTATCGATCAGTTCGGGTTCGCCAATGGCCTTGATCATGCGTTCGGCCGCCGACGAATAGGCCGATGGATCATCGCGGCATAAATTAAGATAGTCGCGAATGGTCAGTTCGGTTTCGCGTTTTCCGTCATAGCCTTCCGCATATAGCTCGAAGATATCCTGGTCTTCAGCCATGGCGCGGTCTCCTTTCCAAAATTATCGCACGTCGTTGGTCTGTAAAAAGGGTCCGGTTCTCTTGTTGCAATTCTCCCGGTCGGTGTTTCAGGCACTACTTCAGGCGCGTGTGCCGCTTGTTGTTGTGGGCCTTGCGGGGAATGCGGGCGCAAATGTCCCCGAAAATGTATGAAAAACTGACACCTATGGCGTCAAAACAGCTTTAAATGCGAAAATTGGCGTCGATCAGACCCGATTAGACACGGAGGGCAAACCGCAATTGATGCCGGTTTGCCAAATTGTTCATCCATTATGTCCGCGATATGCTTGCTGGGCGGCGGAATTGAAATATTCCGCTTGCATAAGCCCCCGAGGCAAGTCCAGAGCGACGGGATGAAACCTTGCTTCTCTACAGTTTAACGTGGTTACTGCATTGCGACACTGCAATGTCAAACTTCAAAAAGTTTAGTGTGTTTTTATTGGTTTAAACGGGTTTACCGTTCACAAATTGGTGACGTAACACATACGCCATGCTTTGGTTGCACATGTTATGTGCGTCCGATTACGAGTGTGCCTGATGCGTGCAGGTCATGAAAGGAAACAATGTCAGATAATTCTGTATATTTTATTGACACCGCGGCCCTGAAGCAGATTTCGCAGGAAAAAAGTGCGCTGCTGGTAGATGTGCGCCAGCCCGATGAATTTGCCGGTGGCACCGTGCCCGGTGCCGTCAATATTCCGCTGGGAGACCTTGATATGTCTTCCCTGATCGATCAGACCGACGATATGGATCGTGACATCGTTTTTATCTGTGCGGTGGGGCAGCGTTCGTTTGGGGCGGCAAATGCGGCCCTTCCCCATCTTGATTGCAAGGTTATGACCCTTAAAGGTGGTTTGCAGGCGTGGGCACGCGACGGGTTTGTCATTCAGAAATAATTTCTGTTGTGTTCGACTCCTTGCGGTGATTTGACTTGTTCAAAGTCATTTCAGTCTGGCAGGCATTTTGGGCCATCGTATCGCTTGTGTACAATGGCACGGTTTACCGGGTTATTGCGGGTCGTGCCTGTCACGCTGCATTGTCTTTGCCTGTCGGGCGATGACTTTGGCCTGAGTCTTTGTTTTCCTGATTTTGCCGGACCATGACCATGCAATATGTTCCTTATCTGTTGACCGCCTATGCCATTTTCATGCTGGCTGTATTATCACCCGGGCCGAATTTTCTGGCGGTGACCGGTACGGCAATGACGGTTTCGCGCCGGGCAGGGCTGGGTCTGGCCCTTGGTGTTGGAAGTGGCACCTTTTGCTGGTCCAGCATGACGATGCTGGGTTTAACGGCTGTGCTTGCCGCTTCGGCGGATATCGCGCTGATTTTGCGCTGGGCGGGTGGGGCTTATCTGATGTTTCTGGGGTATAAATCCCTGCGGGTGGCATTGCGCCGCAATCGCCCGGTCTCTGAAACACCGGCAAATCTGATCGCTAACCCTGATCGGCCTTTCTGGCGTTATATTCGCCGTGGTCTTCTGGTGCAGGCCGGGAATCCCAAGGCAGCGCTGTTCTGGCTGTCTGTCATGTCGCTTGTTTTGCGCCCTGATGCCCCGGGGTGGGTGGCAGTTGCCATTGTGGTGGGCACAACGGCAATTTCATTTTGCTGGCATTTGGCCCTGGCCTGGTTCTTTTCCACGCCAGCCGTGATGCGGGTTTATCGCCGTGCCCAACGCACCATCGAAGGGGTGCTTGGCGCGATGTTTATTATTTTCGGTGGCAAACTTCTGGCCGGTTAAGCCGCGAATCCCGTTATTTCATTATCTTGTGCGGTTATCGGCTGCTGTTTTGCGCTAGGAACACATGTTGTGCTGCCTACCAGGCCAGCATGCGCCGTCCGATGGCAGCGCCAAGGGCGGTAACGATTCCAACCGCAATCGGATACCAGACCAGCAAAAACAGACCGGCATCATTGCGACACGCAATGGCATAGGCCATCGCAGCCAGTGCGCCCGCCAGCATACCGGCATAGGCACCGGTTTTACCGGGGCTAACGGTTGCGCCTTTACGTAAAAAATACATCAGCAATCCCAGCCCGGGCAGGGACGCGACAATGATGGTGGCAATACAAACAGGGGCCGCCAGGGGGGCCGCGCCCAGCCACGAACTGCCCGATTGATCGGTGATGATCCGAACCGCAATGATCATTAATACCGGCACAAAAATCAGGCGGGATGGCACATTGCCACCGGCAATCGCCAGTTCCCGCAGGGTTTTGAACGCGGCAATACCTGCCGCCAGCATGGCAATGACTTTAAAAAAGGTTGCCGGTGCCGTATCCATGGCAATCAAATCCGCCCGTGGGCCAACAAGGGCCAGAATGATCATCACCGCCATGATCACGCCCGCCAGCACACAGCCGACAAGCGCGCTGTGCAATTTGCGCGGTGAGGGGCCATTTGCGGTTCCGGCCTGGCTGGCAAGATTGCTGATAAGGTCATCGGTTTTAAGTGTGTTCATTCCCTGTTTCCCTATCCCTTGCCCGACCGTGCCGTATCAAAAAGCCGTGCCAGCGCGCGGTTAAAGGTCACACGGATGGATGCTTCACTGCGGTTAAGCTTTTGTGCGGCCTGTCGGACGGTGTCGCCTTCAATGGCAAGGGCATTCACCACGTCGTGCTGTTGCGATGGTAGAGCGGCCAGTTTCTTTTCGACATCCAGCGCCCGGCCGGGGTCAGATGATGTATCACCGATGATATCGGCCAGTTCACCCAGACTGACATTCGCCTTGTGCGCGCGTTCGCGCGATGAGCGCCTTACGGCATCGACCAGTTTGTAATGCACAATACCGGCCAGCCATGGCTTGAAGGGGCGTTCTTCATCCCATGTATGGCGTTTGTCATGCAGCCCGATCAGAATTTCCTGCACCACATCCTCGGTTTCCTGCGGGTCAAGGCCCAGCCGGCGCAACCTGCCGGGAATGCCGGTGCGCAGGCTTTGTGCAATTTCCGCCAGCATCTGCCCATAGGCTTTGGCATCGCCCTGCCGTTCCGCGCGCATTGCGCTTTCCCAACGCTGTTGCCGGTTTTCTGTCAAAAGATCATTCCTGCTTGTCGCCGGGCAAGGGGCTCGCTTTTTCGTGAAGCGACGTGATCAGGCGCCATGTTTCATTTTCACCGGCCGCTCCGAACAACCTTATGGAAGCCTCATGCGAGGCAATTTTATAAGCGTAAGGATATAAAATGAAATCGAACCTTGTCAAAGTCGCCGCAACCCTTGCCGTTCTTGCTCTTACCTCGGGTTCGGCCCTGGCGCAATCAGCAGCTGATATGATCAAACCTGCCAGCACGCAGGCGAAAAATGTGGTGCTTGTACATGGCGCCTGGGCCGATGGATCAAGCTGGGCAAAGGTTATTCCGATTCTGCAAAAGGCTGGCCTGCATGTAACCGCAGTGCAAAACCGCCTGACCTCGCTTAAAGATTCCGACGAGGATGTGCGCCGTGCCCTGGCGCAGCAGGATGGCCCAACCGTTCTTGCCGGCCATTCCTGGAGCGGCACAGCCATCAGTGATGTCGGCAATGCCAAAAATGTTTCGGCCCTGGTTTATGTTGCGGCCCGTGCCCCTGAGGCGGGCGAAGATTTTGTCGCCCTGCAAAAGACATTTCCTGATACGCCGGTGCGTGCCGGAGTCGAGAAATTCGATGGTTTCACCAAGGTATCCGAGGATGCCTTTTTAAAATATTTCGCCAATGGCATCGATGAAGACGAAGCCCGCGTTTATTACGCCGTGCAGCAACCCACGGCTGCCAGCCTGTTTGGCGCACGTACGACCAATACCGCCTGGAAATCCAAGCCGACTTTTTATGCCGTCTCGACTGAAGATAAAACCATCTCGCCGGAATTCGAGGCATTCCTGGCAAAACGTATGGGCGCACAAACCATTACGCTTGATGCCGGGCATCTTTCGATGGTGTCCCACCCGCAGGAAATTGCCGATCTGATCCTCAAGGCCGCCGGTCGCCAGTAACCGCGATCTGCCAAATTCAGGCAAAAGAAAACCCCGCAGCCGGAAGGCTTGCGGGGTTATCTTTTGTGGTGCCGGCAGAGAGACTCGAACTCCCAACCTTCGGATTACAAATCCGCTGCTCTACCAATTAAAGCTATGCCGGCGCGAGCGGCGAGAACATAGTCCGGGATGATCAGGATTGCAAGCCCCTGATTGTTCCCATTTTTCATCGCCGGTCGCAGGTTCAAAAATTCAGCGTTTTCAAACGATTCGCTAACATTCCGGTCTGGTTCGGGCGGATCTAGCGAAACAGTTCGTACAAGGCAACGGCAGCCGCGTTTGAAACATTCAGGCTTTCAATGCGGTCTGTCATCGGCAGTTTGACCAGAAAATCGCAATTATCGCGGGTTAACCGGCGCAGGCCATCCCCTTCTGAGCCCATGACAATGCCGATTTTACCCTTCAATTTGGCCTCGGCCAATGTCTGGTCTGCGCTGCCATCCATCCCTGCCAGCCAGAAATTGGCCCCTTTCAGGGCTTCCAGCGCGCGGGCCAGGTTGCCGGCATGGATATAGGGCACCACTTCAAGCGCACCACTGGCTGATTTTGCCAGCACACCCGATTCCAGCGGGGCATGGCGGTCGGGCACAATCACGGCACAGGCACCAAAGGCGGCGGCACTGCGCAAAATGGCGCCAACGTTATGCGGGTCGGTTACCTGGTCCAAAATCAGCACCGTTGCCGATTCCTGATCGCGGTATTCAGCAACCAGATCCTCGACAGCGGGTTGGGGCAGGGGGGCACAATGCATGGCAATGCCCTGATGAACCGCCCCGGGCGGAAGCATCTGATCAATGTCGATGCGTCCGGCATTATCGACCAGAACATCGGTGCGCCCGGCTTCCTGCAGGGCATAGTTGATTTCCTCGCGGGCATTTTCGGTGGCCCAGATGCGATGAATCGTTCGCTGCGGGTTATGGATCGCCATGATAACGGGGTGGCGGCCGAAAAGAATCAGGCGCGACGCATCGCGCCCGCTGCCGGAATCCCGGCCACGGCCACGACCGCGGCGGGAATTGTTTTCATCCTTTTCCGCGTCCGGCGACGAGATATCCCCCGCATCAGCATTGGCTGGGCGGGAAAACGAACGGTTTTTGCTGCGGCGCGGCATTGTGGCGGAAACCTCCAACTCATAACAACTTGAATGCACTTTGTTTCGCCCGGTTTACGGGGCTAAACCAACATATAGGAAAGGAAATACGAATTCGTGCTTTTTTTGCTGTTGACAAGATGGGCACCTGCAACGTATTCCCTCCCTCGCCGCAACGAGGCCGGGGTAACAGCCGACAACGTTTCGACCCGGATGGAGGGGTGGCAGAGCGGTCAAATGCAGCGGACTGTAAATCCGCCGACTTAGTCTACGCAGGTTCGAATCCTGCCCCCTCCACCATTCTCTCGCCCTCGCGAGAGCTCGCAATTAAAAATATGCGGGTGTAGCTCAATGGTAGAGCAGAAGCCTTCCAAGCTTACGACGAGGGTTCGATTCCCTTCACCCGCTCCAGTATTTTAGTTACCCGTCGGCTAGTGCGGTGGGTTCTTACGTGTTTTTTTGGTTCGGATTAGGATCTGAGGGCAATGGCCAAGGAAAAATTCGCGCGTACAAAACCGCACGTT
>NZ_JFJZ01000060.1 GCF_002115825.1 Thalassospira sp. MCCC 1A01428
TGGAGGCGGGTTATAGGCACCATTCCCTCACCTGTAAACACCTTTTTTAAACAAAAATGACGTTTTTTGGAAAAAACTGCGATTGGCA
This sequence comes from Thalassospira sp. MCCC 1A01428, assembly GCF_002115825.1. Classification (GTDB taxonomy): domain Bacteria; phylum Pseudomonadota; class Alphaproteobacteria; order Rhodospirillales; family Thalassospiraceae; genus Thalassospira. The sequence continues at coordinate 89 of NZ_JFJZ01000060.1, forward strand.
GGCAGGCGAATAACCCAAAAGGGAATGTCGACATCCACCCTTCCCGCACAACGCGAAAACGACCTACTACGACGCGGTAAACACGTCATTTATGCGGGGTAACCTTAGGCGGAGATGCGGAAATAATGGATCAAAGACGCCAATTTACCCCGGAATGAAGGCAGCAAAAGCAAGTTGGACAACAAACATCACGCATCTGATCGAGATCAGGGCGATGTCAAAGCAACAGGCATATTAACAAGAGAGAAACTGCAACATATCATCCAGATGAGAGACCTGATGATTTCACACATATATATAGAGAGCCCCCTTCGCTTAATGACCCAAGGTGCGATGCGGTGCAGCATGATGGAAAGGCTGCAAGGTTATTGCGATAAAAAGACGACCATTTCAGATCGTTAAATCATTGCCATTTTCCTGCCATTGTCGCCGGGCAGATGGCGCCCGCCAGCAAGAGAATTTTCAGCAGGATATTCAGCGAGCCTCAATACTTCTTAAACCTTCCTGCTGGCACACTGCTTTTGGCACCTTCAAATACAAAACCCGGTAATTGGGGTTTCATAATTGCCTGCCGTTTTGTATAACATTTCCGCCGATGTTGCCAAAAAGAGCAACTCGTTGGGTACACTGCATTTTTGATGACAGGGGAGATCTACGGCGATGGCCGGAAGACAAATCGTATCGTTTGCTGCGCTTGCGGCCATCATTGGCGGGACAACCGGCTATATTCTTTCTGACGCACAACAGGGACACCATAGTCCGCTTTCTGCCTATGCAGCAGAAACCACGACCATGCCAAAACCTGCAATGTCACCGAAGCACCAGACCACACGGGAAATTGCTTCTGTTGCGGAAACGGTTCCCGTGGATGAAGGTTCCAAAAAAAATTCGGATAATTCATCACGGCAGGACACTGTTGTGCTTGAAAAGGGCTCGAACCTGATGGCGGTTCTGACCGGGGCCGGACTTGAGCGGTCGGTTGCCTTTGAGGCCATTGAGGCTTTGCGCGATGTTTATAACCCGCGCAAATTACGCGCCGGTCAGGAATTTGACCTGGTTTATGCCAGCGAAATCAGCGGCGACACCGGGGATCTTCTTGATACCTTGCGCTTTCAGCCCGACGCGGAAACCATCGTTTCGGTATCACGCACCGATGACGGTTTTAGCGCCTCGACCGACAAGGTAGAGCTGGTTAGTTCACCCAATGCGACCAGCGGCACCATTGACCAAAGCCTGTTTATGGCCGCAGAAAAGAACGGCATGCCGTTGTCGGTTCTGATGGAAATGATCAAGCTTTATAGCTATGACGTCGACTTTCAGCGCGATATTCAGCCTGGCGACAGCTTTGAAGTCATGTATGACGACATGAAAAACCCCAAAGGCGACCTGGTTCGTCACGGGGATATCGTTTATGCCAGCATGAATATTCGTGGCACTGATTATCGCCTGTATTCCTATACCGACAGTGATGGCAATCAGGACTTTTACAACGAAAAGGGCGAATCGTTCCGGCGTGCGCTGATGCGGACCCCGGTAAATGGGGCGCGCCTGTCATCCGGGTTCGGGATGCGCAAACACCCGATTTTGGGATATAGCCGCATGCATCAGGGTGTGGACTTTGCCGCCCCGACCGGCACCCCGATTTTTGCCGCCGGTAACGGCACCATTGAACGCATTGGCAAGGTTGGTGGCTATGGCAACTATATTCGCCTGCGCCATAACAGCACCTATGAAACCGCCTATGGCCACATGGCACGGTTTGCCAAGGGACTTCATACCGGATCACGCGTCAAACAGGGCGATGTCATTGGTTATGTTGGCATGACAGGTAGCGCCACCGGGCCGCACCTGCATTTTGAAATTCTGAAAGCAGCCCATCAGGTTAACCCGATCAGCGTGAAAATGCCGAGCGGACGGACCCTGACCGGGAAGGAACTTGACCGTTTTCGCAACAATTCGGAGCAGTTGCAAAAGCAATATGCCCAATTGTCGATCGAAGGTGCGAAGGTTGCCAGTGCCGACTAAAACGATTTAACGATTTGTCATTCTTTCGAACCCTGCCAGTTCCCCCTGGCAGGGTTTTCTTTTTGAACGTCTTTCCAAAATTTCGAGGAATATATCAGTACCGGGCACAGGAAACCGATCACTGGGAAAACGCCTGAAGTTCGCCCAACATCACGTCATAAAATTCGCGTGCTACACCCGATAACGGATGCACATTCGAGGTGATGACCTCCAGCGGTTCAAGAATTTGCGGACGAAAAGGCAAAAGCCTGACATTGGACAGATTAAATGAGTCTGCGAACAACCGGCAATTTAGCGCATCGACCAATGCCACCCCGACCCCGAGATTAACAAACGACAACGCATGAACCGTTGTATGAACCTCGACCGCCCGATTAAAAACAAGCCCGCGATCAGCATAAATCCTTTTTAGGGCCTTTGTTGTCGCGTTTTCAGAATCAAGGGTGACCCAGGGAGAATCGGCTATAATCTCGGGTGTCAGGGCGTCGTGATGTGCTGCCGGATGATCCTTGTGAATCGCACAATGACATAACAAATCCATCGCTACCGATTCATGGCTGAAAGAACTTTGCGATTTATCGACAAGCCCGATCTGATATTGGCCGGTTGATATTCCCTGACGAATCACAGAACACCCCGCCTGATGCAAACTGACCTGTACACCCGGATGTTGTTTTAAGTACCGTGCAATCAATTCGGGCAGGAACCGGTAAGACGGGCCAAAAATGCTGCAAATACGCAACCGGCCCGCCTTGTTGTTTTTTGCCGCTTTCAGGCTGTCATCAAGATGATTAAGGCTCTGAAGCAAGGTATAAACTTCGTCATGAAGGAAATGGGCCTCGTCCGTCGGGATCAGTTTGCCATTACTGCGCGCAAATAACCTGTAGCCAATATCGTTTTCGAGATTGGTCAGCATTTTGCTGGCAGCGGGCTGGCTAACGAAACTTCTTTCGGCGGCCCGGGTGATACTGCCGGTGACAAAAACCTCGTGAAAAATCCGCAAACGTTTAACATTCATCAACATAACTCAAAGTTATAACCTCATTAAAAACATTCAATATCATTATTCAAATACTTAAACTAGCATCAGATCAGGCGTTGGATCAGAGCGCAGCAAAAACAAAAAAAAGTGCGATACCAAATTGCACTGTTTCAGTCTGGGAATATGCTTCTGCGGCGAACGCCCAATGAACAAGAATTTTTAAAACAGGGATTCAAAATGAATAAAGTGAAGTCAATTGTGGCTGCGGGGACCGCAATTTTTGTGATGCAAGTCGCAACGAGTTCGTCGGCCATGGCACAGGAACGCACCAGCACCCTGCAACAGGTAAAAGATCGCGGTTATCTGAGCTGTGTGATTGGCAATTCCTTTCCCGGATTTTACAGCCTTGATAAAGACGGCGAATGGCAGGGCATGGACATTGACATGTGCCGCGGCGTTGCCGCCGCCGTGTTTGGTGACGCGTCAAAAGTAAAATTCATGCCGGTTCAATGGGCACAAAGTTTTACGTCTATCAAAAGTGGCGAAGGCGACATGCTGTCCAAAGGCATGACCTGGACACTGTCGCGCGACACCAGCCAGGGCCTGGACTTTCTTGAAACCTATTTTTACGACGGCCAGGGTTTCATGGTGCGCAAGGATCTGGGCGTGAATTCGGTTAAAGACCTGAAAGGGGCAACGGTTTGTGTTCTTACCGGGACATCAAGCGAATTGAACCTTGCCGATTACAGCCGCACCCACGGACTGGACCTTAAAACCGTGGTGTTTGATGATTCGGCTGTTCGTAATACCGCATTCTTCAATGAAAACTGCGATGCCCTGACCAATGACAAATCGGGCCTGGCGGCACAACGTTCCGCCGCACCAAACCCGGACGATTATGTTGTCCTGCCCGAAACCATTTCAAAGGAAGCCCTGTCCTTTGCCGTCACCCAGAATGACAGCGAATGGGCCAACATTGTAAAATGGACCTTTGAAGCAATGGTTGCGGCCGAAGAATATGGCATCACATCGGCCAATGTCGATGAGATGAAAAACAATTCGGCCAGCCCGGTTGTTCGCCGTATCCTTGGCACAGAAGGCGACCTGAATACCGGACTTGGACTGTCGCCGGACTGGGCATATCAAGTGATCAAGGCCGTTGGCAATTATGGTGAAATTTATGCCCGCAATGTCGGCCCCAACAGTGTTCTGGGCCTTGAACGTAAAGGCACACTCAATGCCTTGTGGCAGGATGGCGGGCTGATGTACGCCAAGTCTTTCCGTTAATACGCATTGGTCCTTGCATTTCAGGCAGGTCTTCGGGCCTGCCTGTTTCAAACCTTTCAAGGTTCGGTTTCCCGGCATGATCCCCACCCCGATACAAAAGCCGCACAAATCCCCGCCGGTGCGTTCTGCCCCCAAGCTGGAAGGGCATCGCCCGCTGGTTACTTTTTTAAATAAAGATGCAACACGCGCGGGCCTTATTCAGGGCGCGGTTCTTTTCCTTGTGCTTTTGCTTTTTCTTTATCTGTTTTCAAATGCAGCCCATAACCTTGACCGACTGGGCATGGTTTTCGGTTTTGATTTTTTAACCGCGACCGCAGGGTTCGATATTAGCTGGAGCCTTATTCCCTATGACCCCGGTATGAGTTACTGGCGGGTCTTTTTAGTGGGCATTACCAATACACTGGTATTATCGGCGGCGGTTATCGTGTTTGGCACCCTGATCGGCACTATTGTTGGTATTCTTCGCCTGTCGCATAACCCGCTGGTTGCACAACTGGCACGTTGTTATGTCGAGGTTGTTCGAAATGTGCCATTGCTGATTCAGATTATTTTCTGGTTCACTGCGGTTTTTTCGGCACTGCCGCCCCCACGCAAGGGATTTGCCTTTGGCGATGTCTTTTTCCTCAACAATCGCGGGTTCTATTTCCCCACCGCACAGTCAGATATTCCTGCCATATGGTTTGTTATTGCGGTATGTGCCTTTGTGCTTGGCGGCTGGTTTTTGCGGCAACTTGCCCGATCGGGCAATGATAGCCGCCCGCAAAAATCCCGGGCCGTTATGGCCGGTTGGGGATGCTGGGCTGCTTTACTGATCGCCTGCATCGTTATCCTCGGCCGGTTTTTAACCTGGTCGGTCCCTGCCCTTGACGGATTTAACCTTGAAGGCGGGCAATATATTCCGGCTGCGTTCGGTGCCGCCTTTGTTGCCATGACGGTTTACCGGTCGGCGGCAATTGCCGAAACAGTTCGCGCGGGGATGCAATCCATTGACAAGGGGCAACACGAAGCTGCCGCAACAATCGGTTTTTCCCGGTATCAAACCCTGCGCCTTGTGCTGATCCCCCAGGCGGTACGAGCCATTATTCCGCCTTTGGCAAATTCGTGGCTGGTTGCGGTGAAGGATTCATCGCTTGCGGTTGCGATTGGGTTTCCCGAAATCGTGTCGGTTTTTATGCAGACCTCGATCAATCAGACAGGGCGCGCCATTGAAATCATATCAATGGTGATGGGCTTTTACATCGTGGTCAGCCTGAGCATTTCCTATTTGCTGAACCGCTATAACGCCCACGTGCAGTATAAGGTCAGATAAATGAGCAACAAAACCGGGCTAAAACAGTTCGTTGCGAAACCTGCACGTCTGCCAACCCAAAATGATCAAACCATCATCAGGCGTATTCACAGCCGCTGTTTCAACACCATCGGCAACAGCATACTGACAATCTCGGTTGTGGTTCTGGGCTGGTATGTTATCAGCGCGGCCCTTGACTGGGCTGTGTTTAATGCCGTGTGGCATGCCAGCACCCGGCGCGAATGCATGAATATCAGCCCGGAAGGGGCATGCTGGGCCGGCGTGATAAGCTGGTTTAACGGGCTGATTTATGGCCGCTACCCAACAGACCAGCAATGGCGGATCAATCTTGGCTTTATTCTTGCTGTGATGTGGCTTTTCCCGCTGAGCTGTCAGAAAATTGCCTATCGCAACTTCATCTTGCTGTCATGGATCGGATTATATCCGTTTTTCGGCGCCTATCTGTTTCTGGGTGGCACCTTCGGGGTCGATATCGGGGTATTTCATGGCGTTCTGACCTGCCTTGCAAGTGGCTTTTTCATATTGCTGTATGCAAACTGGCTTTTGGCGATTTTAAACAAACCGCATCTTTGCGAAATTTTTCAACCGCTGGCATCGCGTCTGTTTAACCGCTGGTCACAGCCCCTGTGCCTGCTTTTTGTGTGGCTGGTCCTTAGCCTGCCTGCGGCGGCTGTTCTTTCGCAGGTGCAATTGCAACCCGTGGCAATCGAACGGTGGGGAGGACTGTTCCTGACCCTGATCATCGCCACCTTCGCCATTACCATGTCCATCCCCATTGGGGTAATCCTGGCACTGGGGCGGCAATCGACATTGCCGGTTGTTCACTGGTTATCGCTTTTGGTGATCGAGCTTGTGCGTGCCGTTCCCCTGATTACGGTCTTGTTTATGGCTGTAACGCTGCTACCGATTTTTCTGCCCAGTGATATGGAACTCAACAAGCTGTCGCAGGTTCTTTTTGCTGTGTGCATTTTTGCCGGGGCTTATATGGCGGAAAATATACGTGGCGGTTTGCAAGCCATTCCACGCGGGCAATATGAAGCGGCGCAGGCGCTTGGCCTGGGATACTGGTTCACCATGCTGCTTATTGTATTGCCCCAGGCATTGCGACTTATGATCCCCAATATCATGACATCGTTCATCAGCATTTTAAAAGATACCACGCTGGTATCCATTATCGGGCTGTTCGACATCATGCTGATGGCGCGCAACATATCAAACGACAAGGACTGGATCGGGCTGCATACCGAACCCATTGCCATGATCTCGATCCTGTTTTTTGTCCTTTGCTACAGCATGTCGCAATACAGTCTTAACCTTGAAAAACGCCTGAAGGTGGATCGCTCATGACTTTGCAGAACCGTTCGGCGACCACCCCGGAGCCCCATGGCCGCGCAATCGAAATTAGCGGACTTAACAAATGGTATGGTGCCCATCACGTTTTGCGCGACATATCGCTTGATATCGCGGAAAGCGAGATCATGGTGGTGTGTGGCCCCTCAGGATCAGGAAAATCAACACTGATCCGGTGTCTTAACCATCTTGAAGAATATCAGGAAGGCGAGGTTTCGGTATTTGGTCACACATTGCAGCGCAATACCCAAAGTGACCGTTATATTCATCAGACCATCGGCATGGTCTTTCAAAGCTTTAACCTGTTCCCCCATTTAAGTGTATTGCAAAACTGCACTTTGGGCCTGACATGGCTTCGTAAAAAAAGCGACAGCGAAGCCCGCGACATCGCCATGAGTTTGCTCGAACGGGTTGGAATTGCCAATCTCGCAGATCGCTTTCCCGGGCAAATTTCGGGTGGGCAGCAACAGCGCGTTGCCATTTCCCGGTCCCTGGCGATGGAACCGAAAATCATGCTGTTTGACGAACCGACATCCGCACTTGACCCGGAAATGGTCAAGGAAGTGCTTGATGTGATGGTTAACCTTGCCAAAACAGGCATGACGATGGTGTGCGTAACCCACGAAATGCAATTCGCCCGCCAGGTCGCCGACCGCGTCGTCTTTATGGAGGATGGCGAAATTGTTGAGGTCGGACCGCCCGAACAGGTTTTGCTCAATCCGCAATGGGACCGCACGAAGGAATTTCTCGACCATATCCTTTAGCTGATCGCAGCCTGCAAAAACAACCACGTCAAAAGAACGGAAAATGATCGAAATGTTGGCAAAACATTCATCGAATTACACCCATGCGCCTTATTGGCTTGAAGATACGTCGATCAAGGCTGCACCCGCGACATTTCAACACCAGGATCTTCCCGCTTCTGTCGACGTGGTTATTGTCGGTGGCGGTTTTACCGGCTTGTCCGCGGCCATAACCCTGATCCGTGCCGGTTTAAAGGTTGCCCTGTTTGAAGCGGGACATTTAGGCAGCGGAGCAAGCACCCGCACCGGCGGAATGCTGGGACCAAGTTTTAGCAAACTGGGTGTTAACGGGTTGGAACGCCATTACGGGCGCGATCAGGTTCATGCCTCGATCAAGGAAAGCCTGGTCGCGTTTGACTGGCTGGTAAAATTTATCCGGGACGAACAAATTGATTGTGACCTGCAAATATGCGGGCGGTTTCGCGGTGCCAGCCATCCATCACATTATGCCGGGCTGGTTGAACAGGCAAACGAACTGGCAAAAATTGTCGATTTCCCGGCAATTGAAGTCAGCCGCAACGAACAGATGCAGGAAGTTGGCAGCAACCGTTATTATGGCGGGCTGGTTTACCCAACCGACGGTGCCGTGCAACCGGCAAAGCTGTTTCGTGGATTATGCCAGATTGCCCAAAAAGACGGTGCGATGCTGGTTGAACAAACGCCCGTGCGTCATGTTGAAAAGCAAAACGGGGAATTTACCGTTCGCTTTGACAACGGCGAAATCAAAGCCGGGCATGTCATTATCGCCACCAACGGCTATACCGGCGGCGCATTTTCACAATTCAAGCGGCGTTTGATCCCTATTCGTTCGGCCATCATCGCAACAGAGGAACTGCCAGAGGCTGTTATCCGTTCTGTTTCGCCCAAATTGCGTTGCCACGGCAGCACCGAAAGACTTTCAGCCTATTATCGCCCCTCGCCCGATGGCAAGCGCATCCTGTTTGGCGGGCGTGCCTTTGGACGCGGGGACCGGCCCGACCTTTATTCACACTATTTGCGTAATTTTATGGTTCGGTTATTTCCCCAGCTTCAAACTGCAAAAATCGATTACGCATGGTCTGGGCTGGTTGCCTACACCTTCGATCATGTGCCCCATATTGGCGAGCTTGATGGCCTGCATTATGCCATGGGCTATTGTGGATCCGGGGTTGGCCGGTCAAACTATTTCGGGCGCAAAATCGCCCAAAAAGTTATGGGCCTTGCCGAAGGCCGCACCACATTCGAGGATTATCCGTTTAAAGGACGCCCGTTTTATTATGGCAATCCTTGGTTTTTACCTGCGATCATGAAATGGCATGAACTTGCCGACCGCATGGGACTATAGCCCGGCGCCAACTTCGCTTAATGCACCGGTTATCAAGCTGCAGCCCCAAAATGCCATCGCGATTCGTAGTCACACAAACAAACGCCGGAGGTTTCAATGAAATCTCCGGCGTTGTCTTGATAATTATATAATGCCCGAATAAAGAAGCCTATCGGTACACAGTGCAACAGGCCAGATTCTCAAGCTGCATCGCGTTCGAATTGCAGTTTGGCCAGACGGGCATAAAGCGGGCTGGTTTCAAGCAATTCATGGTGCGAGCCAATAGCGACCAGTTGTCCATCGTCAATCACAGCGATACGGTCTGCGTGCAGCACTGTCGACAGACGATGTGCAATGACCAGCGTTGTGCGCGACTTCATGATGGTTTCAAGCGCCTTTTGCACCACCTGTTCGCTTTCGGCATCCAGCGCGCTGGTGGCTTCGTCAAGCAGCAACACAGACGGGTTACGCAAAATGGCACGGGCAATGGCAATACGCTGGCGTTGACCACCGGAAAGACGAACACCCTTTTCCCCCAGAAAGGTTTTAAACCCGTCGGGTAAACGATCCAAAAACTCGCTGGCATGGGCTGCATCGGCCGCAGCCCTTACATCGGCGTCTGAAGCATCGGGGCGCCCGTAACGAATGTTTTCCCAGGCGTTGGCAGCAAAAATAACCGGGTCCTGCGCAACCAGCCCCAAACGTTCACGCACAGCAATGGGATCAGCCTGTCGAATATCAACACCATCAAGCGAAATCAGCCCCGAAGCCGGGTCGTAAAACCGTAGCAGCAATTGGAAAACAGTGGTTTTACCCGCGCCGGACGGGCCAACCAGCGCCACCGTTTCCCCTGCATGAACATCAAGCGAAAAACCGGTCAGGGCTGAACGATCAGGCCGGGCGGGGTAATGGAAGGTAACATTTTCAAACCGGACATTACCCTGTGGGCGGTCTGGCATGGCCACCGCATTGGCCGGGGCCGCAATGCCAGGCCGGGTATGTAACAGGGCCACCAGCCGTTCGGCGGCACCGGCGGCACGCTGCAAATCACCAATGACTTCGCTGATGGCACCGACAGAACCAGCCACCACAACCGCATAAAACACAAAGGCCGAAAGTTCCCCGGCGGAAATCGTGCCATTCAGCACATCATGCCCGCCGATCCACAAAATAACGCCAACTGCACCAAACACCATAATAATGACCACGGCGGTCAACAGGGCACGGGCGGAAATACGCGAAATAGAGGTTTTAAACGCCCCTTCAACATACCCGTTAAAGCGATTGCTTTCGATTTCTTCGTGGGTATAGGCCTGCACCGTGCGCAGTGCATTGATCGATTCTTCGGAAAAAGCACTGACATCGGCGATGCGATCTTGCGAGTCCCGCGACAGACGACGCACCTTGCGACCATAAAAAATGATCGGCACCACCACTAACGGCACGACCAGCAAGACAAGAGCCGTCAATTTGGGGCTGGTAATGGCCAACATCGCCAGACCGCCGACGAACATAAGAATATTGCGAAGCGCAATAGAAACACTGGAACCGATAACCACCTGCAACAGGGAAGTGTCGGTTGTCAGGCGTGACAACACCTCGCCGGTGCGGGTGACTTCGAAAAAGCCGGGATCAAGACGAATGATGTGAGCATAAATCGCCCGGCGAATGTCGGCGACAACGCGTTCCCCGATCCAGGAAACCAGATAGAATCGGGAATAACTGGCAAGCGCCATCAGAATGGTGAAGCCTAAAAGCACAAATAACGCCTGGTCAAGAAGGCCGCCATTGCCATCGGCAAAGCCCTTGTCGACCAGAAAACGCAACCCGTTACCCAAAGCCAAAACCGTACCCGACGCCACAATCAGGGCAAGGGAGGCACCAGCTATTTGTAATTTATAGGGTTTAATAAAGGGCACAATAGCCCGCAAAGAGGAGAGATCCCGGCTTCGATCACGATCTTCGAGGCGGGGGGACTTTCGCGGAGAGGTCGCCACGGCAATATTCCAGTTCTGTAATATCGACAGGAAAACGCCGGACCAAGGATTTAGTCCAGCGCGATCTTGTGCCCGGTCTTAACGGCAAGATCGGCAGCAAGCTGTTCGTGCAAGGTTGTGGCCCCCCGGGTGGAGCGCCAGCTTTCGGTGTCTTCGTCATAATCATAATGGCTGGCACCGCTTACGGGTGAGGACATCCAGATCTGACGGTTAAGGGCGTGTTTGTTAATGATAAACTGTTCACCCGAATCGAGTTCGATCGTTAAAATACCGGCTTCCAGATCAACGTCAATCTTGTCACCGATTGCATCATCAACAACATCAGAGATGGTTTCGATGGTCTGATCCGCAAGGCGATGAAAAAAGGTTTCTTCAAGAGGCACAATCAAACTCCGTCTGTCAGGCGGGAGGGCGTGTTGCCGTACCCGTGATCGTTTTGGTCCGTTGGCGCACCATACTATATAAGGTGAAGCGTGCAAGTAGACATCATCAATGACGGCAAGGAAATCCTGCGTTTTGCCTGATCCGAGATATTTACGGTGACAGGGGTTGCGCAGTTGGATTTTTTCGCTTATACACCGCGCTTCAAATTCCGGAGTGATAGGCGATGAAACAAGACATCCATCCCGATTACCATGAAATCACCGTTCAGATGACGGACGGCAGCACCTACACCACCAAGTCGACCTGGGGTAAACCGGGCGACGTCATGAAGCTGGACATTGATCCGAAGAGCCATCCGGCTTGGACGGGTGTTCATCGTCTTCTTGACAGCGGTGGACAGCTTGCCAAGTTCAAAAAGCGTTTCGCTGGTTTCAATATCGGTAATAACTAAGAACACAAATCGCGTTTTTTGCGATTTATGGGATTATCGCCCGCTGCATCCAAAAGATGCGGTGGGCGTTTTTCTTTTCTGCGCCATCTTTATATACACGCTGACACGCCTCATATGCCTTACCAAACTATGGTATAGTTCAACGTTTCTTGCCATACTTGAACCGGGACAGAATGATCGAGGCGGGTAACATGTATGTCATGCCGTTTTCGCGGGGGCGCGAGGTATGAATCAGATGGTCGCGCGCAAGCAGATCAGCTATGAAATCTATATAAAAGACAGAATGGGCAAGTGGGTTATTCATGCCCACTATACCGGTGCGCAAAAAGCGATTGCCGAAGAGGAAACCCATCAGCTTGAGCGTGAACAGCATGTGATGGCTGTCAAGCTGATCCGCGAGGTTTACAGCAGCGAAACCAACAGTGCTGACGAATATATCGTATATCAGACTCGCGATGCTGAAAGCCGCGAAAAGATTGCGACCTCGCGTGCTGCCCATTCCATCGAGCAGGTTGCCGACCCCGCCCCCGACGAAAACAATGACACTGCCCCGGCTGCCAAAACAAAATCAAAGCCGCGCAAAAAGAAGGATATCGGCCTGATCGGGCTGATTCTTAAGCTGCTACTGGCTTTTTGCGGGGCTATAGCCATTGGGCTTGCGGTTATGCTGGGCTCGGCACGCTTGCTGGAATATCTGCCGGGCATGGGCTATCACATCAGCCAGGGGGTGTTTGAAAAGGCCAACTTTTTTGCCTTTGTCCTTGGGTTTGTCGTCTCAATTACGCCCATGACAATGGCTCTGACCCGGCAGTTTCGCAGCTCGTCACGCAGCCGCAAAAAAGATAACACCCCGGACCAGGCCGCAGTCGCCCCGACAATTCCCAGTGGCCCAACCGACGAACAAATGCGTCAGGCCCGGGCCGAGGCCCTGCGCCGCAGCCTGGAAGAAAACCGTGCCGCTGCCAGCGACGAGACGGCCAGCGCCCCCGCGCGCCCTGACGAAGATGACAGTGAAACAACAGGCCAGCCCGAACACCCCGAACCGGAAAAAACCCCGGCCTTGCAGGCAACCCGGCAAATCATGCGTGATTTTATGGCGGGGTCGGTGATTGCAATTAGCGAAACCATGCCACAAATGGATGCCTATCATAAATTTGGCATCAATCTGTATGTTGCCGGGGCGTGCGATGCATGCAGCGAGCGCAACGCCCTGCCACATGATAATGGCCGCACCATTTTACGCGATTGCATTTCAGCCCTTGGGGCCAACGGCAAAATGTCGGAAACCTTTTGCAACAGCGTGGATCAATACCTGCTGGAACCCAAATATAACGATATGTATGGGGCGGGACGCGATTCTATGCTGAATTTCATGAAAGATGAAAACAGCATTTCGGTGTCTGTCGCCCACGCCCTGACTATCTGGTCGGAAAAACCGGCCCCGACAACACAGCAACCGGGCAAAAAAATTCATGCCCTGATGTTCACCGATATTGTCAATTCAACCCGGTTAACCCAGGAACTTGGCGATACTGGCGCGCAACAAATGATACATGCACACAATAAAATTGTTCGTACGGCGCTTTTGAACAATTACGGAAAAGAAGTGAAACATATGGGGGACGGCATAATGGCCGTTTTCCCGTCGTCCAATGCGGCCGTTGAAGGTGCTATTGAAATTCAGCGGCAAATGGCCCGCTATAATGCGACGGGAAAACTGGAATTCCATGTTCGCATTGGTATCAATGCCGGCGAGGCCCTTGCCGAGGAAAACGATTTATTCGGGGCGGTTGTGCAACTTGCGGCACGGGTATGTGCAGCCGCCACCGGCGACGAAACACTGGTATCACCTGCCGTGCGGGAAACATATGCAGGCAAGCGAGCAACCTTTACCTCGCGTGGAGCACGAACAATGAAGGGTTTTGACACCCCGATCGAAGTTTTTGCCGTAACCAGCCGCACCAAATAGGCGCTACGATACGATCAACACCTATTGGAACAGCGATGACGACGGGGACGGATACAGTATCACCATTGTATCACCGTATCATCAGCCCCCCTTATATCGCAGTCCAATTGCCCGACGCCTGGCCAAATGTCCAAAGCACCCGCCAACCGTTCCTGTATTCATCCCGAAATGGCAATTGAACGAAAGCAACTCAAAGCAAAAGCCGCCTGTGGCAACCCTTGCAGGACTACTGGCAGTGGCGCCGTCAATCCGCCGGGCGATGCCGGGCTGCGACCTGCAATTCCATACGGGCCGCGCGCATATAAAGCGAATGGGCACGATCCATTAAATCAAGCAAAGCCGGGGTTATTGTTGAACAACGATCACGGTCATCCTGAATGCATATTTTAATATCAACCATCAAATCGTCGCCATCAACCGCATCCGACCAGTCTATTTCACCGGCCTCCACCGCGCGAACCGACAACAGCCACGCCATGGAGCGGATCAGCCGCGTGGTCATACGCATTTCTTCGCGGAACTGGGCAATCGCGCCATCGCTTAACAGGTCTAACCTGTCACGCTTGCGATTGGCAGACAGGTAGTCCCGGGCCTCGACCAGAAGGGTCAGGGCCTCGTCATAAGTCTTGGAAAACGGCACGATGACAAAATTGCTGTCATAGTTACTTTTTCCACGCAATGGCGGCGGATCATATGTCATCCACCGTATATTGGACTATCTGGAATGTAGTTCAAGCATCAAGGGTACCAAAAGACGAAGAGGCCGCTCCCGATAAGAGCGACCTCGCCTCAACCTGCTAAACTTGCCGGACTGTTTTATTTTTTGCGAATCTATACTCCCGGCTCCGGCCCGGTCAAGCGCATAAGTGTCAAAAATGTGACTATACGTATTAGTACGTATCCTCAGCATAAAAAAAGAACCGCCCTACCAAAGGGCGGCCCAGTTTAACAGGGAGGCATCGAAACATCACGTTCGACAAGGGTAAAACTGAACCCTTAATCTTACATATAGATCGGCAGAATTAACATTCAATGAACCCAGGGTTTATTTTATCATTTAAATGACACCCTAATGAACTTTCATTGAAATATTCAGGTTCTAAAAAGGGCTTCGGCCCCTTTGCGCACACCGTCGCGGCGCACCAGCGCCTGTTCGACCCGTTCTATTTCCGACAACAGGACGGCTTTGTAGTCAGCCAGGTTTTCAACAGACATATCCTCAAGGTCGCGCGGAATACCCACCGGCATCCCCGCGGCTGCCTGAGCCAGAATATCGTCTTGCGCCATCATCGCCCTCCGTCGTTGCTGTTCCAACAGGACACATCAAAAAGCCTTGCCGCCGGTTTGGGTCGCCCGTCCGATCCGACAGAGCGCAACATCATGGCAACAAAAACCTTTCATATCTCGAACTGAAAACTAGATAATGATCAAACATCCATTTCGCCACAAAGGACAAGACATGAGCACGCAAAAAATTCCTGACACCATAAAAATCATCGCAATTGAAGAAAGTGGTGAAAACGGGCGACTGGTTACACAAAACGGGCCGTGTCCCCGTCCCGGTCCTGGCGAAGTCCTGGTCAAAATTGCCGCAGCCGGCATTAACCGCCCCGATTTGATGCAAGTCGCAGGCATGTATCCGCCGCCGCCCGGCGCATCCGATATCCCGGGGCTGGAACTGGCCGGGCAAATCGTTGCCTGCGGGGATGATTGCGGTGAATGGCAACCGGGTATGGATATGTGCGCGCTGGTTACAGGCGGTGCCTATGCGCAATATGCGGTGGTCCCGGCGCAACAATGCCTGCCAGTACCAAAGGGGTTATCCCTGACCGAAGCAGCCTGCCTGCCTGAAACGTTTTTTACCGTCTGGCACAATGTATTCGACAAGGCGCAGTTGCAGGCGGGCGAGGTATTTTTGGTCCATGGCGGCACATCGGGCATTGGCACCACCGCCATTCAAATGGCAAAGGCCATGGGTGCGACGGTGATTGCCACAGCAGGTAGTGATGAAAAATGCGAGGCCTGCCGCAAGCTGGGGGCGGATCACGCCATAAACTATCGCGATCAGGATTTTGTTGCCGCCGTAATGGAAGCAACCGAGGGCAAAGGGGCCAATGTCATCCTTGATATGGTGGCTGGCGATTATATCGACCGCGATTTCAAATGTGCAGCCCAGGATGGCCGCATTGCCGTGATTGCCTTTTTACGCGGCCCCAAGGCCGAAACCAACTTTTTGCCGTTATTGCGCAAACGCCTGACCCTGACCGGTTCCACATTACGCGCCCAGCCTGTTGCCGCCAAAGGGGCGATTGCCGACAAACTGCGCAAAACCATTTGGCCGCTGATTGAAGAAGGCAGGATAAAACCGGTAATTTACCGCGAGGTTGCATTTGACGATGCCCAGCAGGGACACGATATCCTGAAAGACGGGGCCCATATTGGCAAAGTCGTGATCAAAATGGGTTAAGACGCCGGTCCAAAGGCCGATTTTAACGTTTAAAACCGGCAAATCGGACCTGCAAAAATATTATTGCCCCTTAATCGCAACAGAATGTTGCTTTTAGGTGCGCATTGACCGAAAAGAACGCAGTGGTGCGTTGGGCATTCGCGCGCGGCTAACCGTTGGTTGGCCTGCTGCGTTGCCGATCCACCAAAAGAGATTATATTCTGGGGCAGATATTGCCGCGTTTTGGGGCTTTACCCATCGCCGGTCTCCAGAAGTTAAATGATAACAGGAGGAATTATGGCTCAGCCCCTCATGCCGAAAGCAACTGCTGTATGGCTTATCGACAATACCGGCTTGTCATTCCGGCAGATTGCCGCCTTCACCGGTTTGCACGAGCTTGAAATCCAGGCAATCGCCGATGGCGATGTCAGCCAGGGGATCGTCGGGCGTGACCCGGTGGCAAATGGTCAGTTGACCCAGGCAGAAATCACCCGTTGCGAGGGCGACCCGCGCGAAGTTCTCAAGTTGGCAAAATCGGACCTTCCGCGCCCGCGTTCGCAAAGCAAAGGTGCGCGTTATACCCCGGTTTCAAAACGCCAGGATCGCCCGAATGCCATTGCGTGGCTGCTAAAGCACCATCCGGAACTTGCAGACTCGCAGGTTTGCAAACTGATTGGCACCACCAAGGATACGATCGGCAAAATTCGCGATCGCAGCCATTGGAATTCGTCCAATCTTGTACCGCGCAATCCGGTTACCATGGGTCTTTGCACCGAACTTGACCTGGAAAAACAGGTTGTGATCGCACGCAACAAAAACCCGGAAAAAATCGTCCGCGATGTCGAGCCCGATCCGCTGCCCGAAGAATTGCAGATCAAACCGGAACCCGATTTTCCCGGTGCCGAAAAAGAGAAAAAAGAAGAACGTGGCAAGTCTTCTCACGATTACAAGGAAGCTGCCGAGAACCTTTTCCGCAGCTAACCCCATCAAATCAGTCAGGCCGCCGAAAGGCGGCCTTTCTTTTTGGTCAGATTGTTGGTTTCATATGAATGCAGCCGAACCGTCATATTATTGAAACGCGCCTGCATTAGCATTCATTCGCACCTTCAAACAGGCCGATAGAAAAACAATTTTATGCAAAAACGCCCAACCGAACGTCAGGCCAGCATTGTAGAAACAGTCCGCGCTGACGGATTTCGTACCATTGAAGACCTTGCCGAGCGTTTTCAGGTTACAGCACAAACCATTCGCCGCGATGTAAATGCGCTGTGTGAAGAAGGTTTATTGCGCCGTCGCCATGGCGGAGTTGAACCAGCCCTGGAACACGAAAACATCGCCTATCGCGCCCGCAAGGTTTTACATGTAAATGAAAAACGCAAAATTGCGGCCCTGGTAGCGCGTCACATTCCCGATGGAGCATCATTGTTCTTTTCCATCGGCACCACACCGGAACTGGTTGCCAGTGCGCTTTTGCAGCACCGATCCTTACGCATATTTACCAATAACCTGAATGTAGCCTACGTTGCGGCCACCAATGACAGCTTTGATGTCACGCTAATTGGCGGTCGCCTGCGTAACCGTGATCGCGACGTTCTAGGCCCCGAAGTCGAAATTTTCTTTAACAGTTATAAGGTTGATTACGGCATTTTCGGTGTTGGCGGCATAGACCCGGATGGCAGCCTGCTTGATTTTGATGAACAGGAAGTCCGTGCCCGGTCGGCCATTCTTGCCAATTCACGGCAGAATTATCTGGTGGCAGATCATACCAAATTTGGACGCAACGCCGTGGTACGCGGCGGCAATATTGCCCAGGTAACAGCATTTTTTACCGACACGACCCCGCCCGACCCGATCATCGCCATGATCGAAAAAACCGGTGTTGATCTGCATGTACCCGAACCAGGTGCCGAATTTCCAACCTTTTATGTTCCGGACGATCATTGATACCTGGTGGAAACCGGCAAGGAGCAACGTGGACATTAATTGACAATAATGAACAAGGCGCATGACCAGACATTAGGTGCACCTAATTGCCCAGTCGGTTAATTTTTTTGATGGCACCTTACAAAACCATATTGCCCAGCCCGGCGGCCTGTATCCCGTTATGAACCGCCCGCAACCCGGCTGTCAGGGTTTTATCACGACGCAAAATAACCGCCAGTTCCCGCCCCAGTTCCGGCAACAGGGGCCGCGACACGACAGGCAGGCGCGTACGCCCTGGCACCACCGCCATTGATGGCAATATTGAAGCCCCAAGCCCCGCGCCAACAAGTTCCTTGATCGCCTCGACACTGCCAAGTTCCATAACCGGGCGCGCGGCCACATTACCGTCTGTCCGCAGCCACCCATCGGCAATGTTGCATGTGTTTGACCCCTGTTCAAAAAATACCAGCGGAAACCCCGCCAACACCTGTGGGGTAACAACATCGCCAACATTGGCGTCGGCGGCAAAAATTGCCACAAACGGGTCTTTCATAATCGGGGTTATATCCAGAGCACGGCTGCTTACCGGCAGGGTCACAAACCCGATATCAAGGTCGTTATCCTCAACCAGCCGGGTCATTTCGGCGGTATTGCCGGTTTTTACCGAAATTTCCAACTCGGGAAAACGATGCTGAATATCCGCCAGAACAGCAGGCAAAAAATATATGCAGGCTGTTGCCCCGCAACCGATCCTTACCCGCCCGCGCACACCATCGCCAAACGATGCCACAGCATCCAGTGCATCACGAAGAGCATGGTCTATCGGCCCGATATGCGCACGCAATGCCTGGCCCACCGCCGTTGGCATGGCACGTTTGCCAATGCGTTCGATCAGTCGAACGCCAAGCCGTGTTTCCAACAGCTTTACCTGCTGGCTGATTGCGGGCTGGCTTAAATTCCGACGTTCAGCTGCGGCCGAAAAACTGCCCAGATCAATAACATCGGCAAAGGTTTGCAAATGATCCAGGTTAAATCCGCGCACTATTGGTTTTCCTTATGGTTTGTATAAATAATCAAACACATACTTATGATAAAAACCAATCTATATTTTGCCAATCGTATCCCGCCACCCCGGCGCAACCGGCAAAGAAGCTATCTGATGAATGATCGATCCGACACCCAAACAACAGACATACCGCCAACGGCCAGCAACAGCCCGGCCTGCCCCGGCGATGCCATTATCGCGCCAACACCTGCTGCGCCCGTTATGGTGCGGTAATCCGCCCGGAAAATAA
>NZ_JFJZ01000061.1 GCF_002115825.1 Thalassospira sp. MCCC 1A01428
ATTAATAGGTCCTGAGCCTAAACTTCCTTCTCCTGATCGAATTGGGAAAGTCGTTGGGAAGTTTCAGCCAAACGCGCGCCGAGAATGCGGGCAATGTTGAGGTTCAGCTTGCTGGCAATATGCGGGTAAAGCCGCATATTGCGCCGGACGGTATCGGCATTGAACAACAGCATTTCGCCATCGCTTAGCGCATCGACATTTGCGGTGCGTTCCTGTTCCTGAACAAAACCAAGTTCACCAAGAACAGCACCTTCGTTAAGTGTGGCCAGTCTTGTTGTACGGCCTTCGTTTTCGAGAGTGACGGCGGCACTGCCCTGTAACAGCAGATACATATCGCGGCCTAATGACCCCTGACCCACCAGCCGGTCACCGGCTTTAAATTCAACCATTTCCGCAAGAAGGATAGCCTTGCGGATTTGATAGGAACTCATATCGGTGAAAAGCGGGCTTTTGGTCAGCACATCCTTGCCAACTTTAAGCGACAGGATTTCATAAAGGCCAACCAGCCGGACATAGGATAGCAGAACCGGTGTAATGATCAGATCGGCGGCAAGGGCCGCGATCATGGCGATGGCTGAAAGGCCGCCAAACTGGGCCAGAATGGTGAAATTGGACCATAACAGCACAATGAAACCGGCCGTTAATGCAACGGATGTTGAAATGGCGGGTATCGCCTGGCTGCTTACGGTGCGGCGCACCGCTTCGAGGCGATCAACCGTTAAGCGGCTTTCATGGGCATAGGACGATAAAAGATGAATGGTATCATCAATGGCGATGCCAATCGCGATTACAGCCACAGTTGCGGTGCCGGGGTTTAACGGGATGTCAAACATTCCCATGATGCCAAAGACGATCACGATGGGAATGATGTTGGGGATAAGCGACAACAATCCGCCAATGGTGGAAGTATAGACCAGTGACATCATGATGAAGATTACGACCAGCAATAAACCAACCGATTGAACCTGTGCCTTTATCAGGTCTTCGGCAGCGTTATTGATCATAAGGTTCTGCCCGACCAGATCAACCCGTAAATCCGGGCCAGCGATGGCGCGGACCCTGGCGTCAAGGTCGGCGACGGCCATTTTCAGGTCGTGGCTATTATGGATGTTGTGGCGGACAACGATGTTAACGCGTTGAAAGTCGTGGCTGACATAGTTTTCGAGATCAGATCGCTGAAAAAACAACAAATACTGATCAACCAGCGCTTCGCTGTCCGGAACGATCATCATGGCCGGGTCCCCACCATGAAATTCGCGGTTTACCAGTGACAGATGGTCGGCAATGGACAGCGCGTTATCAAACCGGCCATCGGCCAGGATATATTTTTTGATATCAGCCAGACGTTGCAGGTTTTCAGGTTGCTTGAAAGCGTCGGGTTTTGAGGATTCCAGATTGATATAAAATATTTCCATGCCCGACAGCGTATCGGCCAGTTTGTTCACATCCTGGACCAGCGGATGGTAGGATTTGAAAGCGGCGATGGGGTCGTTGGAAACTTTGGTTTGCAGGGCAAAAAGGCCAAAGATAATGACAACAGGTATGGTGATACCGATTACCGTGCGCGGGTGTCCGGCCGCCGCCCGGCAGAATTTAAGGATAGTGGCGACAGGCCCGCGAATGTGGTGTTCCTGGTTGCCGGTATCGGACGAAATGGCATCTTCATTGCGGTGCAGGCGGCTGCGTAACGGGCCAACTGTAGACAAAATCAGTGGCACCAGCAGCAGGGTAATAATGCCGTTAGCGGCAATTGAAACCGAGGCGGCAAAGGCAAAGTCGCGTACCAGCGACATATCGGCCAGGCCATTTGCAGCAAAGCCCAATGTGGTGGTGACCGACGTTAAAATAAGGGGCAAACCCAGATGTCGAATTAGAAACAGGGTTGCCAGGCGTCGTTTTTCACTGGCGACGGTATGGGCCTGGCCATGTTTTAGCCCGCTTAGATACCCGGCCAGCATGTGGGTGTCTTCGGTAGACCCGATTACTATGACAAGGGAGGGAACCATTGCGGATAGAATATTGATTGGAATGCCCATATGGCCCATTAGGCCAAAAGCCCACACCAGGCTGATTCCCGATGTGATCATGGGAATGATCGGTGCAAATGCGCTACGCACAAACAAAACGATGGTGGCGGTTAATACGCCTAGTGACAGCGGTATAAGCAGCGCTAGATCATCAAACAGGTTTGTTTCGGTATCCTGATTAACCCGGGGGGGGCCGACCTGAAACACTTCGTCAAATGCGCTGCGATAGGGTTTGATGGCGTCTTCAATTGCCAGATACGCATTACGGTCAAAATCGGGATCGTCAGGGTCTTTGACAATACTGACATTTATGGCGGTTACGTTGCCGTCTTTGGAAATAAAGTTGCCTACAATCAACGGTGAATACAGGGCGTTGTCGTGGGCTGCTTTCATTTCGACATCATCGTATGGCACCCCGTCCAGTACGGTCGAAGACTGTATCATGCCATTTTGGTCACGAATGCTGCGCACATTGAAAAGACTATCGACCCTTTCGACAAAAGGCAGGTCTTCCAGTGCATAATGCATTTCCTGAAGGGCTGAAATGCGGTCTTCTGTCCAAAGGTCAGACGCCCGGACATAAATTATGGTGGTATTGTCGGATCCGAATTCCTGTTTGATCTTTTCATAGATCACCTTGGTCGGATCACTGTCGCTGATCAGGCTATCGAAGCTGGTATCGACGCGAAGTTTGTTCAGTCCCATACCACAAGCAAGTGTGATTGCTGCAATAAACAATGCAGTCAGGGCACGATGACGAACCCCCAGTGTCAGGAAATTTTGCACGAAAGATCCCCCCTTCCGTTGCGCAAAGGATCATCGCACCATGTATCTTGATGGTTGTGACCCTAGCCTGTCATGTGTCGGTGACTGATAAAACCAGATCAGCACATGTCATTTTGTTTGATAGGAAAAATGGCCGGATTGGTATCGATACGAACCCGACCGGCAAGTAGTGGTCACAAAGCCCCTGGTGTTTGTAACCATTACGTATTCATTGACGTGGGTATGTGTTTATTGGCGTAAATGGCGGCCGCTTGTGACCCAGCGTTGTTCAAACATACGTTCCGGCACAGCATTTTCTGACAGATCGCGGTTTTGAATATGAACCAGCGTTTGGTGTTTTTCCCTGGCGTTATCCATTAGTACGGTGTTGGCCCGCCATGTGTCGCCCTCGATTTGTTCCATGTCCCAGGCGTACTGGTTTTTCAGGAAACGACCGCGACGGTCGTAAAAATCGATGCGGCGAATATAAAAACGGTCCTTGCTGATATAAAGACGACGGTACTTATAGCCCGTTTCAGCGGCCAGTTCCTTGTCTTTAGGGTAGGCATCTACGACGTAACTGTCGATGGTATCAACAACTGTTCCGTCCTGATTTTTCAGTTCGGCGGTCTCATCGGGTTGGCGTTCATATTTGAATTTGTCACGATCTTCCGATGTCATATCCTCGAACGCAAAATCAGTGCCCATAAAATAGTTGCGTTTTCCACCATCGGCAGATCGTTTCATTTCGCGGCCATAGGCGGGAAGGTGGATCCATTGATCATCACTTGCGCCACGGTTTTGCCAGGTTAACAAAGCAACCCCGCGAACTCCGGCTGGTTGATCAAAAACCAGTAAATAACGATAAAGCCCATTGTCCCACTCGCGGGCGTAGCGGCGTAATGTACGTTCTTCGGTGTTCCCGCGATTATCGATCAGGGTCATGGTCTGGTTTTCTGTTTCATAGGGCCGATCATGGCGTGATGAAACTTCGTCCAGAATTTGCCGCCCTGTCATTTCGTCGGCGTTGGCATTGTTGATTGCAATAAATAAAAGTGCAAAGGCAAGCAGTGGTGCTGCCCATCTACGCGACTGGCTGAAATTCATGTTCCGGTATCCCCAAAATCCCCATATTTCCCAATGGTTAACATGTTTTAGTTCCTTTTTCTACCTCTAGAGGCGGATGTGGGGGACGGTAATACGCGATATGGTTATTGGTGCGGGGTGACGTATTGCCGTGATGTGTTCGGCTATTTTGGGCTGTTTCTGGAACCGGGCCTGGCCTGTAGCGTTTTAGCGATATGTATTTTCAGCATGATCGGTGCAATTTGGGTTGCAAAGCCGGTTAAAACCGCGTCACATATCGATCATCAAATAGGGCCGTTTCGTGCTCTGATTTTTCAAAATATCAGGAGGAAACATGGTTTCGCTCAAGGATCCGTCGTTGTTTCGTCAACAGGCTTATGTCGCTGGTGAGTGGATAGATGCTGCTGATGGCAAAACCGAAGATGTTACCAACCCCGCCACAGGGGAAAAGTTGGGAACCATTCCTGTTTTGGGGCGTGATATCGTCAAACAGGCGATTGAAGCGGCAGAAAAAGCCCAGAAATTGTGGAAGAAACGTACCGCCAAGGACCGTGCCGGCGTTTTGATGAAATGGTACGACCTGATGATGGAAAATCAGGAAGATCTGGCTCAATTAATGACTGCCGAGCAGGGCAAGCCGATTAATGAGGCGCGCGGAGAAATTGCCTATGGTTCGTCGTTTCTGCAATGGTTTGCCGAAGAAGCCAAAAGAGTTTACGGCGATGTAATCCCGACTTTTGCTGCCGATAAACGCATTGTCGTGTTAAAGGAACCTGTTGGTGTGTGCGCGGCCATCACACCATGGAACTTCCCAACTGCCATGATCACACGTAAGGCTGCACCGGCATTGGCCGTCGGGTGTTCGATGGTGGTTAAGCCGGCTTCCGAAACACCATATTCGGCACTGGCAATGGCTGTGTTGGCTGAACGGGCCGGGGTGCCCAAAGGATTGCTTTCGATTGTTACGGGCGATGCCAAGGAAATTGGCCTGGAAATGACGGAAAGCAATATTGTCCGTAAACTGACCTTTACCGGCTCGACGCCAGTTGGTCGGTTGTTGATGCGCCAGTGTGCGGACACCATCAAAAAAGTCAGTCTTGAACTGGGTGGCAATGCACCGTTTATTGTGTGTGAAGATGCCGACCTGGATGCTGCTGTCGAAGGGGCAATGGCATCGAAATATCGCAATACCGGGCAGACCTGCGTTTGTGCCAACCGCATTTTTGTACATGATGCCGTGTATGATGCATTTGCTGAAAAACTGGCGGCAAAAGTTAGCCAGCTTAAAGTTGGCAATGGCACCGAAGATGGTGTTGAAATTGGGCCGCTGATTACGGAAAAGGCTGTTCAGAAGGTGGAAAGCCACGTTAAGGATGCGCTTGAAAAAGGTGGGCGTGTTCTGACGGGCGGTAAACGCCATGACAAGGGCGGGACCTTTTTTGAGCCAACCGTAATTGTGGATGCCACCCGCGACATGCAGGTTTTTGGTGAAGAAACCTTTGGCCCAATGGCACCGTTGATCCGGTTTAAAACCGATGATGAAGTGCTTGAAATGGCGAACGATACCGAGTTTGGCCTCGCCTCGTATTTCTATTCCCGCGACATTGGCCGGATTTGGAAAATGGCCGAAGGGCTTGAAAGTGGTCTCGTCGGTGTGAATGCGGGTGTGATTTCAACCGAAGTTGCACCATTTGGCGGCTATAAGCAGTCCGGGAACGGGCGTGAAGGCTCCAAATACGGCATGGAAGATTATCTTGAAACCAAATATGTCTGCATGGGTGGTCTTGACGCCTGATTGGTGACCATTTAGCCGGATTTCGCATAATAAAAGGCCCGGACGGTAACGTCGTTTGGGCCTTTTATCTGTTTTAATATTCGGGGTCAGGGCCGTGTCACCAGGTGCCGGTTTTAAGTGCGGGTTTGTTCGCATCAACAGGCTGGTTCTCCATTTGTGCCGCGCTGCGCTGGTCCTGTTCCTGCATCATGGTTAGAACTGCATACATTTTCGGATCAAATGACATTTGCGCCAAGTTTTGGTCCTGCTTTTTCATGCCCGATTTATCGTCGTCTTCGTCGGACTGGTTGGCAATTGTGCCAACGTTTAGTTGTTGCTGGATGCGTTCGGTAATAGCAGTTTCGATGGCGGCACGCTGATCGGCGGGCATGGCGGCAAGTTTTTCCTCGTCCAGGCCCATCGATTGTAAAATCTTGTCGCGCATTTCCTTTATTTTTTGTTCTTCGATTTCCTTCACATAGGCCGTAAAGCCATGTTCCCGGATATACTCGACCTCGGCGGAATGCCCCGTGTCATCGGATTTTGTGCTGTATCCGGTGCTGCTCGAAGCGACAATTCCTTTGGCAGAGTTATTGGTGTTCTGGTTCTGTGTTCCGATTAGTCCTGAGACAGATTGAAATGCAGACATGGCTTTATCCCGGTAAAAATTGCCATACATGGTTGAATTAGTAATTAAATAAGCAATTTATGTGCCGGTTAGGCAGGCAGGTTTTGCAGTCTTTTTGATAAATCATGCAACATGCGGTTTGCAGCCTTGCCATCCCATCCTTTGGGGCGAAAAAGGGCAGGGGTGCGGGATAATGCCTGCTTAAGGTTGGTGACGATGTTTGCCGGATCGCAATGGTGAAATCCGCAATGTGCCATGGCGTGTGCGCGTTCGGTTTGCGGGCGCACGATAACAGCCGGCTTGCCCAGATACGCACATTCTTCCAATATCCCGCCAGAATCCGTGATGACCGCAGAAGCAGCATTGAGGTGCGCCATAAAGGCCGGATATGGCAGGGATGGCAAGAACTGGATGTGGTTTGGCGGGATTGCTTCAAACGGCGATGTTAAGTTGGCTTGGTCCAGCATTTGTTTCGTGCGTGGGTGTAAAGGCCAGATGACTTTACAGGTTTGGCTAATTTCATGGATTGATTGAACAATACGTTTAAAACGGGCTCGGTCGTCAACGTTTTCAGCGCGATGAATGGTAACCAGGACGGCTGGAATTTCAACGTTTTGGGGTAAGTATTCGGGCCGTGAATGGTGTTTGGTATCTGTTTCTTCATTGTGTGGCGCAAACCGTAACAGGGCATCAATCATGATGTTACCTGTGACGGTGATACGCGACTGTGGAATGTCCTCTGCCGTTAAATTGCCTGCTGCAATTTCGTCCGGTGCCCATAAATAATCACATAAATGGTCAAGCGCATGCCGATTGGCTTCCTCGGCTTTGGCATCGGTTCCGCCTCGCAAGCCCGACTCAAGATGAAATAATGTGATGTTATGCTGATGCGCTGCCTGTGCGATGCCAACCGATCCGTTAACATCGCCAATAGTAATTGTGGCAGCTGGTGGCGCAGAGATCAGTAATGAATCATAAGCCTGCCTTGCCGCAATAATGGTTGCCTCGCGCCGGGTGGGGCGGGCTATTGTCGATCTATGATCGGCGTCTTCCAGAAGGGTGCCAATGTGCAAATTGAAGGCCGGGGCAGGCAGGCCAAGAATGCTGCTTTGCGCCGCAGACAGGGTATTATCCCAGTGTTGGCCGGTATCGATCAGGCGTAATTCAAACGGCCATTCATTGCGGGTTTCCTGCCATTTGGCATATAGGGCAGCAGCCTTGATGATATTGGGTCGTGTGCCGTAAACCAGATCCACAATCATAAAATTTGGCTTTTCCTGCTTCATGAACTGTAACTGATTGATCAGTTTGCTAAAATTGTCAAACACCGCGACAGGTGACGTTGATAGATGGCAATGTTAAAAAATTTTCACCAACGAACTCAAAATGTGTTTTTGTGTTGGATAATGAAAATTTCTTGACTTAATGCTGATGTTATCTGACTTTTACCAAAACTGAATGTGCGCGGTCTGCAACGTGATGTCTGATGGCTGACGCACCGGGAGGAACGAAATGTCAGATAAAAAATACATCCTTGCCATTGATCAGGGAACAACCAGTTCGCGTGCCATTATTTTTAACAGTGATGGCAAATCGGTTGCTGTGGCGCAGCGCGAATTTCCCCAACATTTTCCAAATTCAGGGTGGGTTGAACACGATCCGGAAGATTTGTGGGATACGGTGGTTGAAACCTGCCGGGAGGCGATCTCTCATATTGACGTGCATAGCATCGCCGCGATTGGCATTACCAATCAGCGCGAAACCACCATTGTCTGGGATCGCAAAACAGGGAAACCCGTTTATAACGCTATTGTCTGGCAGGATCGCCGTACAGCCGCCCTGTGTCGTGATTTACGCCACAAGGACCCGAAACTGGAAGAGCACATTAATGGCAAAAGCGGCCTGTTGATTGACCCGTATTTTTCTGCCACCAAAATTGCCTGGATACTGGACCATGTAACCGGTGCACGTGCGCGGGCAGAGCAGGGGGATTTGGCCTTTGGCACGGTGGACAGCTTTTTGTTATGGCGCTTAACGGGCGGAAAGGCGCACGCAACGGATGCGACAAATGCTGCCCGCACCAACCTTTACAATATTCGCGAGGATCGTTGGGATACGGAACTGTGTGATATTTTCCGGGTACCCCGTCAGATGCTGCCAGATGTAAAGGATTGCGCGGCTGATTTTGGTGTTACCGATGCCGACCTGTTCGGGGCGGCAATTCCGGTTTCCGGCATTGCCGGGGACCAGCAGGCGGCTGCTTTTGGTCAATGCTGCTTTGACCCTGGCGAGATTAAAAGCACTTACGGTACGGGCTGTTTTGTTATTTTAAATACCGGTAAAGAAGCCGTAACATCGCAACATCGTTTGTTAACCACCATTGGATACCGCCTGAATGGCGAGATAAGTTACGCGATGGAAGGGGCAATTTTCGTTGCCGGTGCGGCGGTGCAATGGTTGCGTGACGGACTGGGTATTATCAAATCGGCGGCAGAGACCGAAGGGTTGGCGGCGGATATTGCCGATAACCGCGGCGTATATATGGTTCCAGCCTTTACCGGGCTTGGTGCGCCTTATTGGGATGCCGATGCGCGCGGCGCCATTTTTGGTTTAACCCGCGATACCGGACCACGTGAATTTGTTCGCGCGGCCCTTGAAAGTGTTTGTTATCAAACCTTTGATCTGTTCGAAGCCATGGCTGCCGATGGGGTAGCCCCCAAGGCTGTGCGGGTTGACGGTGGCATGGTGGCCAATGACTGGATTTGTCAATATCTGGCCGATATTTTGGCGATTGATGTGGAACGACCCCAAATTACCGAAACAACAGCTTTGGGGGCTGCATCACTTGCCGGGTTGCAGGTTGGGATGTTTGCGAACCTTGAAGAAATCCGCAATCGTTGGCAGCTTGATGCGCGTTTTTCACCAAAAATGGCGCAACCCCAGCGGGATCATGCCCTTGCCGGTTGGAAGGACGCGGTTGAGAGAGTGCGCAGTGACGACGATTAGGGTTGCGTCAAGCTGACTGGTCAGAACATAAAACCCCCTGTAATATCTGCAAAATCAGGCGGCACAGTTGCTGTGTCGCCTTTAATTTGTGCAGCAGTAACGACGTTCTGTTGATAAACGGGGTGATGCGCAGCCTGGTGTTGCGTTTGGGGGATATATGCTGGATTTGATCTTCAGTAAGGTTGGGCCCGTCTTTTTGACGATCCTGTGCGGTTATTTACTGATGCGAACCCGCATTTTATCGCGCGAGGGTATCCCTGTTCTTGCACGGATTGCGATGAATGTTTTCATTCCGGCGATGCTGTTTCAAACTCTCTCACAGTCTGACATCCGCGCTCATTTCGATTTGCGCCTGTGGGGGGCCTATTATGGCGGGGCGCTGTTAAATTATGCGCTGGTGTATTTTACAGCGCGCTTTACCCTGAATGCCAGAAATGACGAAGCAGCCATTACCGCTGTTGGCGGGGTGTTTTCCAATGTGGTGTTGCTGGGCATACCGTTGGTGCAGGCTGTTTATGGCGAAGAAGGGCTGGTGCCACTTTTGATCGTTTTGGCGATCCATCCGTTGACGCTTTTGGGCATTACAATTTTTCTGGTTGAAGGTAGCCGGACGTCGGGTGAAACCCGATTGGCGAATGTTGCCAGCAGTATGATTCGGGTTTTGAAAAATCCAATTATTATTGCCATTATTGCCGGTGTTGCGGCATCGCTGATCGGATTGAAGCTACCTGAAATTGTTAATAATACGTTTGAACGTTTCCGTGTCGCCGGACCAACGGTGGCTTTGTTGCTGGTAGGGTGCGGGTTATATGGACAAAGTGTGCGCGGGAATTTGAAGGCGAGCCTGATTTGCACCTGTGCCAAAATGTTTGTTCAGCCGCTTCTGGTGTTTTCTGTCGCTTATTTCATTTTCGATTTACCGCCGTTGTGGTTAACCGTAGTAACCCTTATGGCGGCCTTACCTGCCGGAGCCAATGTGGCAATTTTGGCCGGGAATTATCAGGTTTGTATTGATCGTTCTGCGACTACCATTCTGATTACCACGCTCATCAGCGTCATCACACTGCCATTGTTGGTTCTTTATGCTGGCGTGCCATAAGCCGCTGTCAGGATCATGCGGCATAATCTGATGTCATCTGCAGCAGTTGGGTGGCCGCCGCTCGTGGAGGGCTTTTCGATCTTTTGAATGCGGTTGATAAAATATTGCAGGGCCTGTGCATGGCCTTTTTGCGGCGCCTTTAACCATAATTTGCCGGTTTTATGTGTTGTTTTTTTGCCTGCTTTATCAATTATCAATCGATGCCAGTCTGTCAGGGTGATGGTCGTTTCTTGTGCTGTGATGTGCAGGGTTTCCTTGGCGTCCCGTTTTGTGCCGCCGTGCGCATAATGCAGGGTGGCGTGGCTGTTATCGGCAAATAACATGTTCCAAATACTGTCGCCCGTGGCACGGTTAATCCAGTGACATTGCAGGTCGGTCAGGGGTGATTTTGCGAGTCTAGATATTGCGTCGATAAAATGGCTAACCTCGCCAATTGCGCGTCCCCCTTGAGCAGGATGATGAAGCCAATGCCCGGCGGTTAACGGCGATAAACGAACATTATAGGTAAAATTTTTCGGGCCGTTGGGCAGGTGACTGTCCATGATCGTGGTGAACGGGGCATAACGGCGGTTATGGCCAACCATTAAAATACGGTCAGGATGCCGGGATACTGCTTGTTCCAGTGTTTCCAGTTGGGCGATATTTATTGCCAATGGTTTTTCTACCCACACATGTTTGCCGTGTTCCAATGACCGGGTGGCAAGGGCACAATGGCTGTCATGGCGGGTTGCAATAATAACTGCATCAAGCGCGGGATCGTTTAACACCTCGTCGTAATTGCTGGCCGGTTTTGCGTCTGGAATGCGGTGACAGGCCCCGATCGCGGCCAAACCATCAGGGCTGATTACATATGAAATTTTGGCATCAGTAATGGACTTTAATGCCGGCAACAGGGTTGCCCCGGCAAAATTACCCGCACCAATCAAAGCAAGGGATATGGGATTTGTGGCATATTGTTCAGGTATTTGCTGCGCAGGTGTATTGGCTGTGATCGTCCGCGATATATGGTTGTGTGGGGGAGATGTTGTTTCATAAGAAATTACAGTCGCCAGTGGCGTGGCGGTTGTTGATAGTGGCTTTGCGGCTTCTTCAAGGGTTTGTCTGGCGTCAATCAATGTATGTGGTGTAATGCGACGATCCGCCATCAGATCAAGAACCGCGCGCATGTTGCGTTTTATCGTCCAGCGTACATACCCAACCGGGTAGTCCTCTCCGTCCTGCTCATAGTTGTCATCATATCGGCCAGGGCCGTAGGACCTAACCTGTCGCAGGGTTATTTCCTTGCGAAATAAAAGGTTACGGGTTGCCTGGGCTTTGACATCGCCAACACAAACGATAATCGCACGGTCACGGCAAAGGCGGGTTGCAGCGTCAATCAATTTGCCATTCGGGTCCGGGGCGCAAATAAGGACAGCGTCGCAGCCGGTATCGTGGGTTAGTGTGGCAAGTGCGAGGTCGGAAAGGGCATTGGCGTTATTAAATGTGGCGATAGCTCCATTTTCAGTTGCTCGGTTGCGCCGGGTTATATCGGGGTCAATCGCGATGGCGCGCGCGCCTGCGCAGCTTGCCAGTTGAATTGCCAATTGCCCGATCAGCCCACAGCCGATTATGGCAATTGTCATGCCGATACCGATTTCACCTTGTCGCAGCGCGTGTAAAGCAATGCTGGCCAACGTGGTGAAAACGGCATCGTCCTCCGTAACTTCCGATGGTACCGGGCAGGCGAGGTTTTGCGGAACAACATTCCATTCGGCATGACATGCATGGTTGATGCCACCACATGCTACCCGCATCCCAAGCGCAAACCCTTTAACATCGGCGGCAATGGCGGTAACAATGCCGCAGCTTGCATAACCTGCTGCAATGGGGCGGTCCAGCTGATGTTGTAAGGCGTGGCGGGTTGCGGTAATCCCGTCGCGACGGACCTTATCAATAACCTGTGCCGTCAGGTCCGGGCGTTGCCATGCCTTGGCAATCAGGGGCAGGCGGGTTTCATGGTTCTGGGTTGTCTCGGTGCCATTACTGATTAGTGATCGGGTGGTTTGAACCAGTATGCACCCCGGGCGCAGGGCCGGAATTGGGCAATCGGCAACCGATATCCGCTTTTCACCCGGAAATCGTAATAAGGCGCGCATGGTTGTCATTGCTGTATTTCTGCCCCCGGTTTCACCCGTAAAGGATGTGATTTGATTGTTGAATTAAATCATAATGTTTTACGAGGGTCGATCTGTCATTGACGGATGTATAAACCGTCAGTAGCAACAGCATATAAATTAAAACCTAATGTGCTGTTTGTTTGATGATCTGGCACAGGCCACAGTCCGGAAACTAAAATGACCCGTTTATTCGCTAATGCCATTCCTAAAAAGCGTAAAAAGCTGCTGTTTGTCTGTAGTGAGGATTGGTATTTTGTGTCGCATCGCCTGGCGCTGGCGCGTGCGGCTCAGATGCGTGGGTGGGAAATTGTTATTGCTTGCCGCGCCAACGAGGCTGCAATTGACCTTCGTGAAGAAGGTTTCCGAGTGATTGATCTGAAAATAGCACGAGGCGGGTTAAGTCCTGTTTCGTCCTTGGCGACAATTAGTGCGCTATGGAAAATAATGCGACGTGAGAAACCGGATGTCGTGGTCAATATTGCCATTCAGTGTGTTATTTTGTCTGTGCTGGCGGGGCTGCTGGCGGGTGTTTCTCATTCAGTCAATATGGTTACCGGTCTCGGTTTTGTTTTTGTTTCCAATGGTCGCAAAGCCCGCCTCGTTCGGGCTGTGATTTCATTTATTTTGCGTATCTATGCCTTTTTCCCGTCTGTCGGGGTCATTGTGCAAAACCGGGACGATCACGCATTAATTAGTGAGTTCGGTTTCTCTGGAGCACGATTGTCTTTGATTAAAGGGTCTGGGGTTGATTTGCAAAAATACATTCCCAAGCTTGTTGTTCGCGAGGATGAAAGTCAAAGCCCGAAAACCGCAATTTTTGTGGCGCGCATGTTGTGGTCCAAGGGGTTGCGGGAACTTATTGCCGCTATTGACCTGCTTCAGAGGAAAGGTCGTCGTTATCGTGTCTGGTTGGTCGGTGATGTCGACCTTGCAAATCCGGATAGCGCGGCCGTAAGTGATCTTGAGAAATGGCAGCAACAGGGACTGGTAGAATGGCTGGGGCGGAGAAGCGACATTCCAGCTTTGTTAAATCAATCTGATTTGGCGGTATTACCCTCCTGGCGTGAAGGCTTACCCAAATCTCTGCTTGAGGCCGCAGCGTGTGGCCTTGCCATGGTTGCAACGGACGTTCCCGGGTGCCGGGAAATTGTAAAACACAATGAAACCGGCTTGCTTGTTCCTTTGCTGGATCAGCAGGCGCTTGCCGATGCCATTGAAGCACTTATGGAAGACGATACCCGTCGTTATCGTCTTGGGCGACAAGCCCGTATAATGGTTGAGGAAGAGCTTTGTGATGCGGTTGTGGTACAGAAAACCCTTGCTGTAATTGAGGCTGGCACTTCCTGATCGAACGTGGACGTACAACCGCGCTATCAAATAAGGAAGGCAGCCAATAAATATTGGCCGCATTTTTACGATTGTATACAATATCCAAATATGAGATATGTGATGTCAGGCAATGAATGGCGGGCTCACAGTTTGGTGTGATCTCGCATCAACAAAAAGGAATTTGGATCATGCAGGTAAACTGGACTGGCGTATTTCCCGCCGTTGCAACCCAGATGTTTGAAGATGGCAGCATCGACTATGATATGACCGCCACTCAAATCGAATCATTGATTGATGCCGGTGTTGACGGGCTGGTCATGTTGGGCTCGGTTGGTGAAAATACCGCACTTGAGATGGACGAAAAAATTGCCGTTCTCAAACTTGCTGTTGATCTCACCAAAGGTCGAATTCCGGTTTTGTCCGGTGTGGCCGAAACCACAACCCGGGCTGCTATTACCTATGCGCAGAAATGCGAAGAACTGGGTGCGGACGGGCTGATGTTGCTGCCCGGTATGATCTATACCGCTGATACTCGCGAAAATCTTGAGCATTTCCGGGCGGTTGCTGCTAAAACATCGTTGCCGATCATGATTTACAACAATCCTGGTGCCTATCGCGTCGACATTAAACCTGAAGAATTCAATCAGCTTTCCGATGTTAAGAATCTGGTTGCGATTAAGGAAAGCTCGGGCGATCCGCGTCGCATTACGGATATCTATAATGCTTGCGGAGACCGTTTTGTCCTGTTCTGCGGTATGGATGATCTGGTTATGGAAACCCAGGTTCTCGGTGCCGTTGGCTGGATTTCCGGTTTCACCGATGCGTTTCCCAAAGAATCGGTCGGTTTGTGGAAACTTCTTTCCGAAGGGAAATATAACGAAGCCTTGGCAATTTATCGCTGGTTTACGCCGGTTCTTCACATGGATGTTCATGCCAAGCTGGTTCAGTATATTAAGCTGGCACAGGCCATGACCGGCGTTGGCAAGGAATATGTTCGTGCCCCCCGTTTAACGCTGGTTGGGGAAGAACGCGATACCATTACCAAAATCATCCGGAAGGCCATCGACACACGCCCGTCAGTGTGATTGCCTGCCTGTAAATAACGAAGCCCTGCCGGTAATTTCGCGACGGTGATTGCATTTCGGCAGGGCTTCGGATTGTCGGGTCACTTTGCATGTTTAACGGATGAAATATCATGTCTGAGCCGCAGCACGTTCTTGTTATTGGCGCCGGTATTATCGGGGTTAATGTTGGCCTTTCCCTGCAAAAACAAGGTTTTGTCGTGACATTGGCTGACCGGGATGCACCGGGACGTGGCACATCCTTTGGCAATGCAGGCGGAATTGCGGCAACAGAATGTGCCCCCATATCGATGCCGGGCACATTGCGTCATGTTCCTGGCTGGTTGATGGACCCGACTGGCCCGCTATCGTTGCGGTTATCCTATTTGCCGCAAATGTTACCTTGGTTGTTGCGTTTTCTTGTCGCGGGCCGGCGGAGCAATGTTGAAAAAATTGCCACGGAACTGGCTGCTTTGCTTCATTGCGCCTGGGATGACTATGCACCGTTAATTCGCGATGCCAAATTACAGGACGCGGTTTTTAAAGATGGAGCACTGGCTGTTTATCGCACCCAGCAGGGGCGTCGTGCTGCGGACTATTCTATCGATTTGCGCCGCCGAAATGGTGTCGTCCTGACAGATATTTCGTGCGATCAAATTTACGAAATGGAGCCAGATCTCGCGCCGATATTCACGTGTGGTGTGATCGAGGAGAACTGGGGCCGTGTTTTGGACCCGTTTAAGATTGTGACTGGCCTGTATCAGCTGTTTCTTGATCGTGGCGGAAAATTTGAAACGGCTGAAATTGTGGACTTTGTTTATCGTGATGGCCGCCCGCACGCTGCCATCAATCAAATTGGCGATAATATTACCTTTGACAAGGTGGTGGTTTGTTGTGGGGCGTGGTCAAAACAATTGGCCTCTCGTCTGGGTAACAAGGTTCCGCTTGATACCGAACGGGGATATAACACAACGGTTCCGTATCATGGCGTTACCCTTAACCATATGGTGATCAGTGCAGATGACAGCATTGTCCTGACGCCAATGGAGATGGGTATTCGGGTTGGTGGAGCAGTTGAACTTGCCGGTTTAAAGGCCGCCCCTAATTATGATCGGGCAAAGGCCCTGTTTGCCAAAGGCCAGCAGGTTTTGCCGGGCTTGCGCGATGAAGGCGGCACGCAATGGATGGGTTTTCGCCCTTCCATGCCGGATTCAAAGCCGGTTATTTCCTCAAGCTCGCGGCACGATAATACCTTTTTCGCATTTGGCCACGGCCATCTTGGCCTGACCATGGCGGCCACAACCGGCCGGTTGCTGGCTGACCTGGTGGCGGGCAACCCCGCAACCCTCGATATGACCCCTTATCGCATTAACCGTTTTTAAGCGGAGTAGGCCAGACATGGCAAAACATAGTTTTTTTTGTATTGATGGACACACCTGCGGTAATCCGGTGCGGGTCGTTGCAGGTGGCGGGCCTCGTCTGACGGGGGTCAATATGCGCGAAAAGCGCGCTCACTTTCTTGCCGAATATGACTGGATCCGCACCGGATTAATGTTTGAGCCGCGCGGCCATGATATTATGTCAGGATCTATCCTGTATGAACCGACCCGTGATGATTGCGATGTTGCTATATTGTTTATCGAGACATCGGGCTGTTTGCCCATGTGCGGGCATGGTACCATTGGCACGGTTACCATGGCGATCGAACAGGGGCTTGTTAAACCGAAAACACCTGGTGTGCTGCGCCTTGATACGCCTGCGGGGCTTGTAATTGCCGAATATAGCCAGATTGGCGAATATGTCGAAAATGTTCGGCTGACCAATGTTCCGTCATTTCTTTATAAAGAAGGGATTGAAGTCGACTGTCCCGATCTTGGCTTGATAAAGGTCGATATTGCCTATGGGGGTAATTTTTACGCCATAGTCGAACCTCAGGAAAACTTCCGTGATATGGCGGATTTCACTGTAGGAGATTTTCAGCGCATCAGTCCCGAACTCCGCCGCCGTCTCAACGAGATTGAGACGTTTATCCATCCGCTGCACCCTGAAATTAACGGGTTGTCTCACATCCAGTGGACAGGTGTCCCCACCCAACTAAATAGCACACATCGCAATGCCGTGTTTTATGGCGATAAGGGGATTGACCGCTCACCTTGTGGAACGGGAACATCTGCGCGTCTGGCGCAGCTTTCTGCACAGGGGCGTTTGCCTGCTGACGGTAAAATTACGCATGAAAGCATTATCGGATCGCAATTTGAAGCGTCGGTCGTTGAGCATACAACGGTAGGTGATTACCCGGCGATCGTGCCTTCCGTTGCGGGGTGGGCACGTATTCATGGGTTTAATACCATTTTTATCGATGACCGAGACCCATATGCACATGGTTTTATTGTTAAATGAGCCGTGACAGGGTGATTAATTTGTGCGTCGGGCCAGGTTAAGCTGGTAATTTTATTGCCACATACCGGTCGCGCCGCTATGACTAATCCAAATGGAAGGGTGCCTTGCAACCTTCCATCCTGGCCACGGCAATAAGATAGACACAAAACAATATGGTTGCATCCCCCCGCTTTACCCGACGGACGATAACTGACCAGGTTACCGAAGATTTACGCGAGCGTATTTTGTCCGGTGATTTTCTGGCTGGAACCCAATTGCGCCAGGATGCCATCGCGACTGAATATAATGTGTCGCGCATTCCCGTCCGCGAGGCTCTGCAACGTCTTGATGCCGAAGGACTGGTAACCTTTCAACCGCATAAGGGCGCCATTGTTGCGCAATTATCACTTGATGAAATCGAAGAGCTGTTTGAAGTTCGCCGGTTGCTTGAATGTGAATTGTTGCGTCATTCGGTTCCACGCCTGGGCGCGGAGGATATTCGTGCTGCCACGGAAATTCTTGATGTCTATGACGAGGCTTTGCGTGCAGGTGATATTGCCCGCTGGGGAGAATTAAACCGTCAGTTCCACGAACGGCTTTATCAGGCGTCTAACCGGCCAAAGACGTTGGAAATTGTTCGTACGATTGGAAATAACACGGTACGTTTCACCCGTGCGCAGCTTGCCCTGTCCGGTGCGACCGAACAGGCGGAACGTGAACATCATGATATTCTGGATGCCTGTCGTGCGGGGAATGTTGCCCTTGCGGTATCCTTGCTGGATCAACATATTTCAGATTCTTGTAAAAGCCTGATTGAATGCCTGCGCATTGCCCGCGCCGGGAATGAAAGCTGATTTTCGTTTCCAATCAACATCTAAAGCGGGTTTGTCAAGGAAGGCGAGGTACACTTACCAGGTGCTGGTTTAGCGTACCTTAAACCCTTTGCCGATGTGGTCCCCATCATCCAGCCAAAATCGGCTTTGGCCACTGTAATGCGCTGTTCCACCAACACAGGCAATGATCGCGTCAAATTCACCGCATCGTGTTATGGCGGCTACTTTCCCTGTAAACTGCGATCCAATGACACTGTTAAACTGGCGTTGCTGTTGCAGGCCGATTTGGCCCCTGGCATATTGAGCCGCCAGTCTGGCACTTACACCAGATCCGGTTGGGCTACGATCAACCTGATCTTTGGCGAACACACATATATTTGTGGTGGCCTTATTTGCATCGGTGTCGTTTCCATCTGTCAAAATGGCCCCGTATAAAAATGCCAGATCGTTATGGTCAGGGTGAACCAGCTTAACAACTTGATTTACCGCTATGCAGATTTGTCTGGCAATACTGATTATCTCATTGATGGTTGATGGCAATATCGGCAGATCAAATTGTCGGGCATCGACCAGGGCATAAAAGGCACCGCCATAGGCAATGTCACAGCTAAATTGTTTTCCATCCGGAAGGTTCAGCATATAGTCACGGCCAAACAGAAATGATGGTACCGACAAAAATTGTACGCTATGGCTGTGTCCGTTTCTTACGCTTACTTCGGTTCGCACCAGTCCGCACGGGCATTCAATATTAACAACGGTTACAGGTTCAATCACCGGGACCACCCCATAATCCACGGCATATCGACCCAGGGCGATCATGGCGTGACCGCACATGGTCGAATAACCCTCATTATGTATAAACAGTACTGCGATATCGGCCTCTGGCAGTGACGGTTCTACCAGGATGGCGCCATACATATCTGCGTGGCCGCGTGGTTCAAGCATCAGAAATTGGCGTAAATGGTCAAAGTTTTCGTGCATATAACGTCGTTTGGCTAAAATATCGTCGCCAATAAGGTGCGGAAAGCCGCCGGTTATAATGCGCAAAGGCTCACCACCGGTATGCATATCGATAACCTCAATCGGGTTTTCCCGGTTCGGAAAACCCGCTTTTTCAGATAAATCAGGCATTAAACAGTCTCCAGCAGGTCGCTTTGCCGCAAAGGAGGAAACGATAACGTCGCGTTCCGGATTATCCGTAAAGGAAGATGAAAATCCGGTCGGGTGAAAAATCGCACAGTCCGTCTTGAATGGGGTTGTTTGTGACATATATATGGATATCCGCGCTAATATTTTGCGTCCTTACATTTTTTACCGGTTTCCGCAAAAAAGGTGTTTACAGGTTGGCGATAGGTGCCTATAACCCGCCTCCAC
>NZ_JFJZ01000062.1 GCF_002115825.1 Thalassospira sp. MCCC 1A01428
AGCCGTGAGAGGACGTTTACCCAGAAGGTGCGGTCCGGCAAAGCCGCGCGGCGTCACGTGGAACGGTGCGGGCGGCTGCGTGATCCGCTCGCACTGACGGCAAGCGAACCGCTCGCGCACCGTCTGGATCACCTTCCAGCGACGGGGGATCACCTCCAGCGTCTCGGTGATGTCCTCGCCGAGCTTCGACAGCCGGGTCGAGCCGCAGCACGGGCAGCTCTCCGGCGCGGCGATCACGACACGCTCGCGCGGCAGATGGGCCGGGAAGGGTTTGCGCGCGGGCCGCTTGCGCGTGAACGCCGGGGCCGATCCTGTCTGCGTTGCCGCGGTCTCGGCCACCAGCTCATCTTCGCTGGCCGTCGTCTCGAGATCCTCCAGCTGCAGCTCCATCTGCTCCAGAAGCCGAGCCTTGCGCTCGGAGCGGCTGCCGTAGAGCTCGCGCCTCAGCTTCTCGATCTGGAGCTTGAGATGGGCGACCAGGGCGGTCACGTCCGACTGCGCCGCTTCCGCGGCAAGGCGGCGTGCCCGCTCCGCGCGGATCATCGCGTGGGCGCTGGCAAGGTCGTCGGGGAGCGAATCGGCGGCGCTGTTCACACCTTGAGCGAATCACGATCGCCGGGGCGCGCCAAGGCAAAACATCACCCGACCGACGTCGGACGCCAGGTCTCTTGCGGGTGACGCCAGTCGATCCCTTCGAGCAGATAGCCGAGCTGCGCAGGCGTGATCGTCACCGCGCCATCGGCCGGCGAGGGCCACAGGAAGCGGCCCCGCTCCAGCCGCTTCGTGAAGAGAGAGGTCTGATGCCGGAGGGGGCAGAATAGTACGCTAAGGGCTGATCTTGGCTCCTGTGCGTTGCAGAGTTCTGTAGATCGTTGGCCTTGAGACAGCGAACAGTTCTGCCAGATCGCTGATGGAATAGTCACCGGTGGCATGCATACGCGTGAGCTCTTTTTGTTGTTTTTCAGAAAGTTTCGGCTGTTTTCCCCGGAGTTTGCCCTTTGCCCGTGCGATAGCCATGCCCTCCTTGGTCCGTAACCGGATGAGATCGGCCTCAAACTCAGCAAAGGTGGCCAGAATGTTGAAGAACATTTTACCCATTGGGTCCGTCGGGTCGTAGATGGAAATCCCCAACGCGAGCTTGACGCCTTTTTTCTCCAACTGATCTGCGATCGCGCGTGCATCGGGGACGGACCGGGCAAGGCGATCCAATTTTGGCACGACCAGCACGTCACCTTCCCGCACGGCAGCCAGTGCCTGGTCGAGACCGGGGCGGGCGCGGTTGGTGCCCGTCAGCCCGTGGTCAGTATAGATGAGATCCTCTGATACGCCCAAGGCGCATAGGGCCTGCCGTTGTGCGGTCAGGTCCTGTTTGTCGGTCGAGCAGCGGGCATAGCCAATTTTGGTCACATTCATGGCTTGAGCGTACGATTAAGGGGCGGCATATGCGAATCAAATCGTACCACCTATACGAGATATTCTGAGGTGTGGTTTCTCTGACCCTGCCAACCTTTGCAACACATGTCCGGTGAAGGAACCTCTTACGGACAGCCGCCTTGATCTTGGAAGGAACCACATGCCCCGCAGGAAAATGCTCACTGACCGCCAGCGGGCAGCGCTGCTTGATCTGCCGACCGAAGAAACGGCGATGCTGCGTCACTACACGCTGGCAGATGATGATCTGGAAATTATTCGCGCCCGTCGCCGCCCCCATAATCGTTTCGGCTTCGCTCTTCAGCTCTGCTCATTGCGATACCCTGGTCGGTTGCTGGCGCCAGGCGAGGTTATTCCTGCGGCATTATCCCGCTTTTTGGCTGCGCAACTCGGACTGAAGCCTGATGATCTGGTGGAATATGCGACACGGGAAGAAACGCGCCGTGAACACTTGGCCGCTCTGCGCGAGTTTTACGGATACAAGATGTTCACTGGCCGAGGGTCGCGCGACCTGAAGGTCTGGCTTGAGAGCGAAGCCGAAACCGCCCGGTCGAACGAGGATTTGGCGCGACGCTTTGTAGAGCAGTGCCGGGCGACCCAAACCATTCTGCCGGGGATCACGGTTATCGAACGCCTTTGCGCGGATGCACTTGTTGCTGCCGAGCGACGGATCGATGCGCGGATTGCGGACCGGCTTGATGATGAGACACGCAGCCGACTTGATGCCCTGTTGACGGAAACGGCGGACGGTTCTGTCGCCCGCTTTGTCTGGCTGCGCCAGTTTGAGGTGGGCCAGAACTCGGCCGACATGAACCGCCTGCTCGATAGGTTGGAGTTCTTGCAGGGCATGGCTGTGCACGCATCCATCCTGTCTGGTGTGCAACCCCACCGCATCGCGCGCCTTCGACGGCAAGGTGAACGGTATTTCGCGGGTGATTTGCGGGATATTTCAGGTGATCGTCGCCTTGCCATTCTCGCGGTCTGCGCTTTGGAGTGGCGTAGTGCCATTGCCGACGCAGTGGTCGAGACCCACGATCGTATCGTTGGAAAAACGTGGCGCGAAGCAAAGCGTGCATGCGATGTCCGGGCAGACGATGCCAAGGCTGCTTTGAAAGATACATTGCATGGCTTCTCTAATTTTGGATCAGCGCTGCTGGAGGCACATGAAGATCAAGCGTCCCTCATCGATGCCGTTCAAAACGCAGGCGGCTGGTTGTCGCTCAGGGGGCTAGTCGCTACCGCTGCCCAACTCACCGACACATTGGCTGCCGATCCGCTGGCACATGTTGTTCACGGGTATCATCGCTTCCGACGTTATGCACCGCGCATGCTGCAGGCGCTTGATATTCATGCCGCCCCGGTTGCTGAACCGTTGTTGGCCGCTGCCAGCATCGTCGCGGGAACGGAAACCACCGGCGACCGCCCGCTGACCTTTCTGCGCCGCGCCTCGAAATGGCATCGGCACCTGAATAAAGACGATGGGCACCGCCTCTGGGAGGTCGCTGTCTTGTGCCACTTGCGCGATGCATTCAGAGCTGGCGACATCTGGCTTGCCCATTCCCGCAGGTATGGCGACCTCAAGGACGCGCTGGTTCCGACCGAAGTTGCCAGGGCAACGCCAAGACTGGCCATGCCATATGAGCCGGAAACCTGGCTGGCAGATCGCAAATCTCGTTTGGCTGAAGGCTTGCAACGACTGGCCCGCGCCACCAGGGCCGGTGCCATTCCGGGAGGCTCAATCGAAGACGGCGTGCTCAAGATCGACCGCTTGACTGCCAATGTTCCCGAAGAGGCCGACGCCATGGTGCTCGATCTTTACAAACGCCTGCCAGAGATCAGGATCACCGACCTGCTGCTCGAAGTGGATGACGAGATCGGCTTTACCGAGGCCTTCACCCATCTGCGCACGGGCGTCCCATGCAAGGACAGGGTCGGCATGCTGAATGTATTGCTGGCTGAAGGACTGAACCTCGGCCTCAGCAAAATGGCCGGGGCCACAAACACCCACGACTATTTCCAACTGTCGCGCTTGTCGCGGTGGCATGTAGAAAGCGAGGCGATGGCGCGCGCCCTGGCCATGGTGATCGAAGGCCAATCCGCCTTGCCAATGGCACGGTTCTGGGGCGGTGGCACCAGCGCGTCCAGTGATGGGCAATTCTTCCCCACCACGCGCCAGGGCGAAGCGATGAATCTGATCAACGCCAAATACGGCCATGAACCCGGATTGAAAGCCTACACCCATGTCTCCGACCAGTTCGGTCCCTTCGCCACCCAGACCATCCCGGCCACGGTGAACGAAGCGCCCTACATTCTGGACGGTTTGTTGATGACCGACGCGGGCCAGAAAATCCGCGAACAGTATGCCGACACCGGCGGCTTCACCGACCACGTCTTCGCCGTCACCGCCCTTCTGGGCTTTCAGTTCATCCCCCGCATCCGGGATCTGCCATCCAAGCGCCTTTACCTTTTCGATCCGTCAGCTTGCCCGAAAGAACTGAAGGGTTTGATCGGCGGCAAGGTCAGGGAACACGTTATCAGCTCAAATTGGCCAGATATCCTGCGCAGCGCGGCCACCATGGTGGCGGGCGCAATGCCCCCAAGCCAACTCTTGCGAAAATTCTCTGCATATCCCCGGCAGCATGAGTTGGCCGTCGCGCTACGTGAAATCGGACGGGTCGAACGGACGCTGTTCATCATCGACTGGCTGCTGGACGCCGACATGCAACGTCGCGCCCAGATCGGCTTGAACAAGGGCGAAGCACATCACGCCCTCAAGAATGCCCTGCGCATTGGCCGCCAAGGTGAAATCCGCGATCGGACAAGTGAAGGGCAGCATTTCAGGATGGCCGGGCTGAACCTGCTCACCACCATCATCATTTACTGGAACACCAAGCACCTCGGTCAGGCTGTCGCCAGCCGCCGCCGCAATAGTTTGGATTGCTCACCTGACCTGCTGGCGCACATCTCGCCGCTCGGATGGGCCCACATCCTTCTCACCGGAGAATACAGATGGCCCAAAAGGTGATCAAACCCCCTTAGCGTACTATTCTGCCCCCTCCGGCATCAGACCCCAAATATCTGGCTGTCGTCCTCGACCGCATTGCCGATTATCCGGTCAACCGGATCGACGAACTCCTCCCCTGGAATATCGACCTCCTGGCCTGATCTCCTCACGAAAACTGAAAACGTTGCTTCGTCAAGGTAGCCGTGAAAAGACGCTTACCATCAAGGCGAAGTTGAGCCAGAGCAATGCCAGCAGCACGCCGTAGTAGTCCAGACGGGCATGCGGTTCATCGCTGTGCAGCGTGCCAATCTCCAGGGTGCTGTCCCCGGAGGCTCGAAGTTGATGTCTGCGCATGAGCAGGCTTGCGATCGGACCACCGATGGTGCAGGCCGCGATCAGGCCAATCATGTTCGCCGCCAACCCCAGTTCCTGCGCCTGTGCAATGCCGAGGGTTTCAACGAAGTAATCGGACCAGGCCAAGGTAGTGCCCACCCCGCCGGTCAGGGAAATGGACCCGACCATGAGTCCGGCGCGCGGATCCAGGCCGAATGCGCGTGCCGTCTCCATCCCAACGAGGTTCTGCAGCGCCATGAAGCCGATGGCCAATCACGACAGGATCATCAAAGGCCGTCCATCATGGCGCAGCGTGCGAGCGTCGGTACTTAGGCCAATGGCGGCAAAAAAGTACAGCAGAAGCGCGTCTCGTGCTTCCAGATCGAAACTGACCGTGACCCCTATCCCGTAAGTACAGGACGAAGACAACCAAGGCGCAGGCCAAGCCGCCCACCAAGGATTCCGGAATGCTGTAACGACGCAGAATGCTCGAACGCGCCACCAAGCCGTTGCCCACAAACAACAGCAGAATGGCGAGCGTGAAGCCATGGAAGGCATCGATCTTCATCGCACCTTCCCCCTGTCCAGGCAGGACAGCGCATGGCTGGCGGCGATCCACTCTTCGTTGGTGGGTTCGACTGCCACGATGACTTGGCTGTGGTCGGGGGAAATCGTCGCCGCGTCGCTGGCGTTGGCGTCAGTATCCAGGGCAACGCCAAGAAAACTCAGTGCCGCACAGACGCGCTCGCGAATGAAGGCGTTGTGTTCACCGACGCCCGCCGTGAACACGAGCATGTCCAGGCCGCCCAGAACAGCGACCAAGGCACCGATCTCGCGCACGATGCGACGCACGTAGAGGGCAAGCGCCAAACGCGCTCGCTCACCCGTTTCGCCTTCATCGTTCTCGTGCCGGACAATGATGCGCGGCTCGGCCGAGATGCCCGAAACGCCGAGCAGACCGGACTCGTGATAGAGGACACGCCCCACTTGTTCCAGTGAAAGCTTTTCGATCTCCATCAGGTAGAGCACGGTGCCTGGATCGAGCGCGCCGGTGCGGGTACCCATCATCAGGCCGTCAAGTGCGGAGAAACCCATGGTGGTGGCGAC
Organism: Thalassospira sp. MCCC 1A01428; assembly: GCF_002115825.1. Lineage (GTDB taxonomy): Bacteria > Pseudomonadota > Alphaproteobacteria > Rhodospirillales > Thalassospiraceae > Thalassospira. Next base: position 5,876 of record NZ_JFJZ01000062.1, read on the forward strand.
GCTCTGGAGCCCCTGCATGGCGCACAGGCTGGCGCCACTGCCCAAGTGGGCAACGATGGTGCGCCCGCGCGCCGCGTCGCCATGGCGCTCGGGCAAGGCCACCGCCATGTACGCATACGACAGGCCGTGAAATCCATACCGGCGTAGACCGCGCTCCCATGCGGCATAGGGCAACGGCAGAACCCGCTCGATCTTAGGGATGCTGTGATGGAAGCCGGTATCGAAGCAGGCCACCTGCGGCAGCTCCGGCTGTTCGCGCAGCAGGATATCGATGGCCTCCAGCGCGAATGGCTGGTGCAGTGGCGCGAGCGGGATGTATTCCTGCAAATCGGTGAGTACCTGGAGGTCCACGCGAACTGGCTTGAAATATTTACTGCCGCCGTGGACGATCCGATGAGCGACCGCACCGATCCGGCGGCCATCGAGTCGCTGACTGACACGATCGCGGATGAGGCGCAATGCGGCGCGATAGGGATGTGCCGTATCCAGTTCGATCGGGAACGGCGCAACCCCGGTCTCTCCGAAATCCGGATCGGCGCCGCCGATTCCCTGCACCTTGCCATTCCACAACGCCTGGCGAGGCAGTGGCGTGGCCGAGGGGTCGAACACGGCAAACTTGATGCTGGATGAACCGCAGTTCAGCACAAGGATCAGTCCGTGCTCGGGACGCCAGAAGCGGGCCTTGGTCGCATCCATCATGTCGTCCTCTTTTTGCCCAGCCCCGGTGACGTCGCCACGGTGTTCGGGTATGCCTGCGCTCTCATCGTCGTCAGACTCAGCGCGCTGTGTAACCGCCATCGGCGATGAGCTGGGTGCCCGCAAAGAAACTGCTTCCTTCCGATAGCAAAAACGCCACGGCATGGGCGATTTCGTCCGGGGTGCCCAGGCGACCGATCGGGTGCAGGCCGACGGCCTCCTCAAGGGCCGATTCACCCAGGAAATCCAGGATGGGCGTACGCACGTAACCAGGATGGATCGAGTTGATTCGGATCCCCTTGGCCGCATAAGCGAGCGCTGCCGACCGGGTCAGCCCGGTCACAGCATGCTTGGCTGCGACGTACGCGGGGTTCGCTGCATCGCCGACCACCCCCAGGATCGAAGAGACGTTGACGATGGCACCACCTCCTGAACGAAGGATCGCGGGAATCTGATAGCGCAGGCCATAGAACACGCCGTTCAGGTTGACATCAATCACCCGGCTCCAGGCGGCAGGGTCCAGTTCCCCCACTGGGCTCTGGTCGCCACTGATACCGGCGTTGTTGACCGCAAAATGAAGGTCGCCAAACGTATCGACCGCGCAGGCCACAGCAGCCTGAACCTGGTCGATGCGTGCCACGTCGGCCACATTGGCCACGGCTTGGCCGCCATCGGTGTTGATGAGCTTGGCGACGCGCTCGGCATTGTCGGCACTGACATCCGAGACGACGACACTCAAGCAGTTACTCGCAAGAAGTCGCGCGATGGCCTCGCCAATGCCGGATCCTGCACCGGTGACCAGGGCTACGCGGCCAGAAAATGAGTACTTCATAGTGTTTCCTCCAATGGGGTGGATACGTTGCTGATAAGTCGATTCACGGGGGTGACAGCCGATAGTGGTGCGCCAGCATCAGTGCTATCGCGCATGAGGCCATGCGTGTATCGCGCGAGTCGGCGCGGCTGGTCAGAATGACCGGCACTTTCGCTCCGAGGACGATTCCGGCGCTGGCTGCGCCGCCCAGGAATATCAACTGCTTGGCAAGCATGTTGCCGCTCTCCAGGTCAGGCACGACAAGGATGTCGGCCTGCCCGGCGACCTCGGAGACGATCCCCTTGGTGCGCGCAGCGGCGATGGAGATCGCGTTGTCGAAGGCCAACGGCCCGTCGAGCAGGCCGCCAGTGATCTGGCCGCGATCGGCCATCTTGCACAGCGCCGCCGCGTCGAGCGTGGCTGTCATTGTCGGGCTGACCGTCTCGACTGCGGCCAGGATTGCGACCTTGGGTTCGCGCACGCCGATCACCTGCGCCAGCTCGATGGCGTTGCGGATGATGTCTGCCTTCTGTTCCAGAGTCGGGGCGATATTGATCGCTGCATCGGTGACGATGAACGGGCGCGGATAGGCCGGTGTCTGCAACAGGAAGCAATGGCTGACCCGGCGCTTGGTGCGCAACCCCGCTGCTGCCGCAACCAGCGCGGACATCAGTTCGTCGGTGTGCAGGCTCCCTTTCATCAGGGCTTCGACTTCACCTGCGGCTGCCAAGGCGACGGCTTGCTGCGCAGCGGCGTGGCTGTTCGGGACGTCCACAATGGCGACGTCGGTCAGATCCAGCCCGGCCTCGGTCGCGACTGCTTCGAGCCGCCCTCGTGGCCCGACCAGCACCGGCTCGATCAACCCCGCGTGGCGCGCTTCGAGCGCAGCGGACAGGCTGGGGACATCGCACGGATGGACGACGGCTACCCGAATAAGTTGCAAGTGCGCGACATGCGCCATCAGGCGTTGCAGGCCTGTGTGACCCTGCGCATCCGGGTGGATTTCCGGCAACGCGGTGCGCGTTCGCTCAATGTGCTCAGTGGGCGCCGCGACCTCTACCTGGCCTTGGAAAACCGCCACCCCCTCCTGGTTGATGCAGGTGCAGGCCAGCGTGACATGGTGGGTGGCGGTGTCCTTGCTGGTCACCTGCATCTGCACGGTCAGCCTGTCGCCGGGCCGAACCGCCCCGAGGAAGCGCAGATTCTGGCTGACATGCAGGGTTCCTGGCCCCGGCAGGCGTGTACCCAGGACAGCCGAGATTAGGACGTTTGCACAAATGGCCTCCGTGGTGTCCCAAGAGCGTGAGGACACAGCACGTTCCGGATCCGCATCGCCCGATTGCAGCGCGAACATCTGGATGTCTTGAGACGAGAACGCGCGTTCGAGGCTGGCGCTGTCGCCAATGGCGATCTCGTCGAAGGTGCGGTTGCGCAGGACATGCCAAGCGCCGGCGGTGGCATCGCCGGGTGTGGACGACGTCGTCATTTGCCTTTCTCTCGCCGTGGTTGACTTGCCCGTAGCGCGGCTGGCGTCTTCGACGCAGTTTTCTTCAGAGGCGCCTTCGGCTTTGGCGAGGATGTCTTGGGTTTCGTGTCCACGGCCACAGCGGAGGTGTCACTGGCGGAGCTCGGCATGGCTGGCGCCGCATTCGCATCCTCGACCGCAGCGGATGTGCCACTGGCAGAGCGTGGCATGGCGGTTGTCGACTTCGCGTCCACGACCGTAGCGGAGGTATCAGTGGCGGGACTTATCACGGCGGGCGCCGAAGCCGCCTGCGCTTGGCGCTCGGCCTGCTCGAACAAGGTAGAAACCTGTTCCAGCCTGGTTTGTTCTTGTGCGGACAGCACATCGCTGCTGCCGACCACCTGTACGATCATCTCCGCCACCTGGCGGATCTCATCAGGCGCTATGTCGTTGAGCAATCCGGGGATGGCGGACACCGTGGCGTCCTTGTCGAGCCTCATGAGCAAAGCCTGACGACGCACGAGGTGGCGAAAGGCCTGCATGTCGAAGTCGCTGCCCAGGCGGGGACGCACCAGTTGCTCTGCGTGCCGGAAGTGCCGCTCGTCGGCCTCGCCACGCGCCGCGAGCACGAAGAACAGTGCCCGTATGACGGCTTCGGCGAGCCCGCCGCTGTGAATATCCGCTTCGAGCCGTGTCAACTCTTGCGCCAGATACTGGCGATGCTCGGGCGTCTCGCTGGGACGGGGTCGCGGCGGTGCATCGTCGTGCAGGCTCTGTCCAGTCATGGCCTGCACCAGCGGCAGGCTGTACAGCGTGTCAAACGCCTGTGCGTAGATCTGGTCGCGGCAATCACGGAATTGATCCAGCATCTGTTCGACGGCGGTGGAAAACTGCGCCTGCAGTTGCAGGAAAGGGTTGGCCTCGGAGACGGGCTGACGATGGTCGCGCACGTGTTGCGCAGCCTCATGTACTGCGGCGGCGAGCGGATGCCTGTCAGACCACAATTCATAGCCCATGCGCAGCGGATGCAGCTGCTCCAGCCACTTCGCACCCTGGTCCGTGACCAGGGCACGCATCCATGGCTGCACGAAGCTGCGGTAGCAAGCCAGGTTGACCTCGGAGATCCGCGCAACGGCGGCGAACCGGCGATCGTTCTCAGGGTCGGGACGGACGATCTCACGGACTTCATCGATGCTGCTGCGGCGAATCCGCGTCAGGAAGACGTCACTGGTTGGGTCTCCTTCCTGCACTGGGTCGGGATGCTCATCGATTTGCATGTGGTGAATGCCTGCCGGCAGCACGTCGATGATGTCGATGTTCTCAGCGAACTCCTGGTGCTCTTTACGCCCGACGCTGCCGGAGACGAAGATTCCCAGATGTCCGATGCTGTCATGGGTAGCGTAGACGATGGTCTGGTCATGTCCCAGCACGTCCAGGTCGTTGCGGTACAGGTCGGTGATCCAGCCCAGGGCCTGGGGCGGTGGCGTGATGTTGTCCCCATAGGAGCAGAACACCAGGATCGGCGAGCGAATATTGCGCAGGTCGATGCGCACGCCATCAGACGTCACCAGCTGCGCCGTACTCAGTTTGTTGCCGATGAACAGGTTATCGACGATGTACTGTATTTCCACATCGTTCAGGAACACGTGGCCGCCCCAGTACTTCTCGAATTGCAAGTGGCGCGGGCCTTCCGTGTCGACCTTGGCGTACAGGTTGTACTGTTTGCTCCACAGCGTATTGGCCGGGTCCAGGTTCTCGAAGTTCTGTACCAGCCAGGCGCCGTCGAACCGACCGGCGCCCAGATCGCCGGTCAATGCCGTCAACCAACTACCGCCGGTCAGGCCGCCCGCGTAGCGCATCGGCATGTCGCCCGCCCAGTACGACAGCGGCGCGCCGGCGACGATGATCGGTCCGAACAGTTCGGGCCAGACGGCGGCTGCCATCAGGATCTGCCAGCCCGCCTGGCAATTGCCGATGACCGCGGGCTTGCCGCGGCTGTCGGGGTGCAGCTCGCCGACCTTGCGCACGAAGGCCGCTTCGGCACGCATGACATCCTCAACGGTCTGGCCGGGAACGGGATCGGGCAGAAAGCCAACAAAGTAGCAGGGATGGCCTGCCTTCAGAGCAGCACCGACCTCGCTGTCGGGTTTGAAGCCGCCGATGCCTGGGCCGTGGCCCGCGCGCGGATCGACCACCACGAACGGCCGCTTCTTGGGATCGGCCGGCGCGTCGGCTGGCGGCAGGATGCGCACGAGGCCATAGTTGACTGGCCGCGGAAGCTCCAGCCCGGACATGATGACCTCTGAGGCGAAGTCGAGTACGTTCGGCGTTCGCTCCTGCAAATGCTCCTGGTACTGGTTGCCGCGTTGGCGGCGAACGTCGGCATACAGAATGGACCGCTGCCAGGCATCCACTGCATACTCGTTTGCCATCGCCGATAGTCGCAACGGGTCCCACAGCAACTGCCCCCAAGCGGCCGTTGGTGATGTCGTGGTGTCTTGATTCATGGCGATGGGCACTCCCTCTATGATGAAACGGAAAAAATGAATGGAAAGGGGCCGCCGACACATCGTCTGGGCGGCCCTTCCTCAGTCAGTACATGTGCTGGCCACCATTCATCGACACGTTGCTGCCGGTCATGAAGCCGGCAGACTCGCTGGCGATGAATGCCACCAGCGCGGCGATTTCCCCAGGCTGGCCCAGGCGGCCTATCGGAATTCCGGCCACCACTTGCTTGACCACGTCTTCGGCCATACTCGTCACCATCTTCGTATCCAGATACCCCGGCGACACGGTGTTGACCGTCACACCCTTGCGCGCCACCTCCAGCGCAAGGGCTTTAGTAAAGCCATGCATGCCGGCTTTTGCGGCGGAGTAGTTGGTCTGGCCGAACTGCCCCTTGGAGCCGTTGATGGAGGAGATGTTGACGATCCTGCCCCAGCCGCGTTCGAGCATGCCGTCAATGAATGGCCGGGTGACGTTGAATACAGAATCGAGATTGACGCGCAGGACCGCATCCCAATCGGCGTAGCTCAGCTTGCGGAACGTGGCATCACGCGTGATGCCCGCGTTGTTGACCAGAATGTCGATGTGGTGACCGTCTGCTTGAATGAGGCCGGCCAGCTCCTGGCAGGAGGCATGGTCGGCCACATCCGCGCCGTAGGCGATGAAGTTGTAACCTTCACCCGCCTGGGCTTCCAACCACGCGCCGATGCTGGCATTGCCTGGCGAGTGGACGACGATCACGGTATGGCCAACATCGTGCAAGGCTCGGGCGATGGCCTCGCCCAGGCCACCGCTGCCGCCGGTGACCAGCGCAGTCCTTTGTTCAGCCTGCATTGTGTCCTCCTGTATTGGCTGGCGCGTCCTTGTGCTGTGCAGCGACCCACACCTCCCCCCACTGTTTGAACATATCCTGGAACGGCAATACCGCATCGCCCTGGCCTACGGCCTGCGTAACCGATTTCTGCCAGTCTTGAATGGCTTGCTGCAGGCCTTGGGTGAAGGTTGTCTGGTTCTTGATCGCGACTTGTGTCAAGGCCTGTGCGCCGCCCACGTGATGCTGAAACTGACGCCAGAAGGCTTGTGCCGGCAGCGTGCCCAGTTCCTGCCAGTTCTGGGCCTTGAGCAGACTTTCGATCTCCGCGCCGGACTCGGCAATGCCGTCTTTGCCCGCTCGGGTGGCGTTCTCCAGCCATTGCTGGCCGTTTTCCTGCATCAGGCGCTGGATGCCCAGCTGCAGTTCCAGGTTCGCCTTGAACAGGTTGAGAGGGATAGTTTCGTTGCTCATGATCAAACTCCTTACTGGGTTGAGTGCCCACTCGGGCGGTCAAACGATCAGGCCATCTGGCCGATCGTTTTGCGAAAGCGTGCCAACGACAGGAAAAACAGCACCGTGCCGATCAGGGCCAGCGCCAGGAACGGCTGCCATACCGTCTCCAGGCCCGCGTCCCGGTAAAGGATGGCCTGGCTCAGTTCCACGAAATGGGTGGTGGGTGCGATCAGCATGATGTTCTGCACGATCTCGGGCATGCTTTCCCGGGGCGTGTCGCCGCCGGATAGCATCTGCAGCGGCATGATGGTGAGCATCATCAACATGCCGAATTGGGGCATGTTGCGCGCCAGGGTGGCGATGAAGATGCCCATCGAGGTGGTGGCGAACAGGCTGAGCGCCGCGCCGGCGAAGAACAGCGCAATGGAACCCTCGATGGGCACGCCCAGGACGCCGCGCACCATGAGATTGAGGGACAGGAAGGAGGCGATCAGCACGACCAGGGCCATCGACCAGACCTTGGAGAGCATGATCTGCGCGGGTGTAACCGGCATCACCAGCAGGTGCTCGATGGTGCCGTGCTCGCGCTCCCGGATCAGCGCTGCGCCGGTCAGGATGATGGACAACAGCGTGATGTGGTTGATGATCTGCACCACCGAGCCGAACCAGGCCTTGTCGAGCGCGGGGTTGAAGCGGGCGCGCAATGCCAGATCCACGGGTGGCGCGTCGGTGCCGCGGTAACGCTTGACGAACTCATTGACTTCGCCGGTGAAGATCTGCTGGATATAGCCACTGCCGGTGAAGGCCTGGCTCATGCGGGTGGCGTCGACATTGAGCTGCACGGCAGGCGATCGCCCCGCCAGCACGTCGCGCTGGAAGTTGGGCGGAATGACCAGAGCGAAGGTGTACAGCCCCGCGTCCATGCCCGGGTCCACGTCCCCATAGTCGATCATGGCCGGTGGCGTGAACTGCGGGGGGTAGAAGGCCGAGGCAACCCGCTGGGACAGCGCCGAATTATCCTCGTCGACGATGGCGATGGGCGCGTTGTGCAGCGTCTCCGGCATGGACGTGGCCTTGGTGTAGACCGACGCGGTGAACACATAGACGATGAGCACAAGCATCATCGGATCGCGCCAAAGACTCCACAGCTCCTTGACACCAAGGTCGTAGATGTTGGCCAGGTTTCTTCTGCGCATCTCAACGCTCCTGCTTCTTGAGTAGCAAAACAGCCACGCCGAGAATGACCGGAACCGAAATGAGCATCGACCACAGCGGCCCCGTCAGGTCGGCCAGGCCGAGTGATTTGTTGAACACGCCACGGCTGATGGAGATCATGTGCGTGGCGGGGTAGATCTCGCCGATGAACTTGCTGGAGCCTTCAAGCGAGGACACGGGATCCGTCAGGCCGGCGAACTGGGTGGCCGGAATGATGGTGCCGATCATGGCAAAGAACATGGCGGCGATCTGGCTGCGCGTGACGGCCGAGGCCAGCAGCCCCATGCCTGTCGCGGCGAAGGAGAAGATCAGCGCGGCCAGCGACAGGGTGAAGAAGCTGCCTGTGACCGGCACACCGAAGACGGTGACCGCGAGCAGGCTCATCAGCAGGAAGTTCACCATGGCCAGACCGACATAGGGCAGTTGCTTGCCAAGCAGGAACTCGATGCGCGTGACCGGCGTCACGTAGAGATTGGTGATCGAGCCCGTCTCCTTCTCGCGCACCACCGCCAGCGCGGTCAGCATCGCCGGCAGCATGAGCAACAACAGCGGAATCACCGCCGGCACCATGGCCGGCAGGCTCTTGACATCGGGGTTGTAGCGAAAGCGCGTCTCGACGCTGGCATCGCCTGCTGCGCTGGCGCCGCTGCGTTCACTGGCCTGTACCTGCAGCCAGTGCTGGTGCATGCCCTGAACGTAGCTCTGGACGGTTTCCGCGCGTTGCGGCATGGCGCCGTCGATCCAGGCGCCGATCTGCACGTTCTGGCCTCGCAACACATCGCGGCTGAAACCAGGGGGGATTTCGATGGCCAGCGACAGTTCGCCGCTGCGCATGCGTCGATCGAGGTCCTCGTAGTCGACGATCGGCGCGTGCTCGGTGAAGTAGCGCGATCCGGCCAGGTTCAGCGTGTAGTTCTGGCTAAGCGTGGTCTGGTCGCGATCGAGCACCGCATAGCTCAGGTCCTCGACGTCCATGGTGATGCCGAAGCCGATCACGAACATCAGCAGCAGCGAACCGCCCAGCGCCAGCGTGGCGCGTACCGGGTCCCGCTGCAATTCCAGCGTCTCGCGCCACAGATAGCTGAACATTCGCTGCAGACTGAAACCGCCAGAGCGGTGCCCGCGGTGTTCAGCGGGTACCGCGGATGGCTGCTCCTCGTGATTGTCGGCCTCAGGCTGGCGGGGCGGGGCGGCTGTGCCTCCCTCGGCTTCGAGGAGGTAGCCGATGAAGGCCTCTTCAAGGGTTTTGGCGCCGCGCTTCTCGACCAGTCTGGCGGGCACGTCGCTGTCGAGCACCTTGCCCGCATGCATCATCGACATGCGGTCGCAGCGCTCTGCCTCGTTCATGAAGTGGGTGGAAATGAAGACCGTCACCCGGTCACGCCGCGACAGCTCGATGAGCAGTCGCCAGAACGCATCGCGCGCCACCGGGTCGACGCCCGAAGTCGGTTCGTCCAGAATCAGCAGTTCTGGCTTGTGCACCATGGCGACCGCCAGCGACAGGCGTTGGCGTATGCCCAGAGGCAGACTGGCCGGCAGGCTGTCGATGACGTCCACCAGCCCGAAGCGCTCCACCATCTCATCGACGCGAGCAGGAATGTCCTCCGGGGACACACTGAAGAGCTTGGCGTGCAACTCCAGGTTCTGGCGTACCGTGATTTCGCTGTAGAGCGAGAACGCTTGGGACATGTAGCCGACGCGGCGGCGGGTGCCCAGATCATGCGGGTTCACTTCATGGCCGAACAGCCAGGCCCGACCCTCGCTCGCCGGCAACAGGCCGGTAAGCATCTTCATCGTCGTGGACTTGCCGCAGCCATTGGAGCCGAGGAAGCCGAAGATTTCACCGCGGCGGATGCGGAAGGACACGCTGTCGACGGCGACGAAGTCGCCAAAGCGCATGGTCAGCCCCTCGGCCTCAATGGCGATATCATCCGCGCCGCCATCCGGCAAGGGGGGAATGACCACTGCTTCGTGCCCGCGCTTTTTCTCTTCCGGAAGCAGGCGGATGAATGCCTCCTCCAGGTTCGGACTGTTTGTTTTTTCCAGCAATTCCTTCGGCGTGCCGGTGGCGAGGACCTTGCCGTCGTCGATGGCGGCGAGCCAGTCGAAGCGCTGTGCCTCATCCATGTAGGCGGTAGCCACGATCACGCTCATGCCGGGGCGATCGGCGCGGATGCGCTCGATGAGATCCCAGAACTGCGCGCGCGCCAGCGGATCCACGCCGGTCGTTGGCTCATCGAGAATCAGGAAATCCGGGTCGTGAATCAGCGCGCAGCACAGGCCGAGTTTCTGCTTCATGCCCCCGGAGAGCTTGCCTGCCGGGCGCTCAAGGAATTTGAACAGGCCAGTGGCCTGAGTGAGTTCATCGATACGCTGGCGGCGTTCCGCAGAGCCATGACCGAACAGGCGCGCGAAGAACTGCAGATTCTCCTCGACCGAGAGCGTCGGGTACAGGTTCTTGCCCAGTCCCTGCGGCATGTAGGCGATGCGCGGGCACACCTGCTTGCGATGGGCTTTGCTGGCCATATCACCACCCAGCACCTCGACCGTGCCCTCCTGGATGATGCGTACACCAGCCAGCAATGAGAGCAGACTGGATTTGCCGACGCCGTCGGGGCCGATCAGGCCGACCATCCGCCCGGCGGGAATGTCCAGGTCGATGCCATCCAGGGCCATGACGTTGCCGTAACGCAGCCGCACCTGACTGACGCTTGCAACGGTTACGGGTTGCGCACTGTGGCTCATACCTTACTCCGGCACGCGCAGAGACAGGTTCTCGGGCCACTCGGCATTGGCGTCGAGCTTGACCCAGGCCACACCGGGCAGCCCGGTCTTGACCTGCTCCAGGTGTTCACGCAACAGATCCTGGGAAATCTGCCCGCGCACGCGGAACATCAGCTTCTGCCGCTCGCTCGCGGTTTCCACCGTCTTGGGGGTAAATTGCGCCGCGCTGGCGACGAAGGAAACGGTGGCTGGAATAACAAAATCCGGCGCGGCATCCAGAATGACGCGTACCTCGGTGCCCAGCGCGACGCGGCCGGCCACGGTCTCTGGCAAGAAGAAGGTGATGTACACGTCCGACAGGTCGATCAGGTTCAGGACACGGCCGCCGGCTCCAAGCACCTCGCCGGGTTGCGCCACGCGAACCTGAACCCGTCCGTCGCGCGGGGCACGCAGTTCGCTGTCGCGGAGGTCCGCTTCGATGCGATTGATGCTGGCCGTGGCAGCGGACACGCTGGACCTCGCGCCGACAAACTGCGCCTTGGCGGCCTCGACCGCGGCGCGGGCAGCGGCGGTCTGTGCTTTGCTGGCCGCGAGCGTCGCCTGTGCGCCCCGTACGCGCGCCCGGTCATCGTCCAGTTCCTGGATCGAGGCGGCGCCCTCTTGGGACAGTGTCTGCGAACGTTTCAGCCGCCGTTGCGCAGCGTCGAGCTCCGACTCGCGCTGACCGACCAGGGCCTGCGCCGCAGCAACGTCGGCTTCGCGCAGCGCCACCTGTGCCCGCGCTGCGGTCACCGAGTGCTCCGCCTGCTGACGCATGGCGAGGGCCTCGTCGCGCTGCGCTTCCAGCGTTTCCAATTGCATTCTGGCCAATGGCTGGCCCGCCGCGACGAAGTCGCCTTCACGTACGAGGATGTCTTCGATACGACCGGGAAGCTTGGTGGCGATATCGACCTCGGTGGCTTCTATGCGGCCATTGCCGCTGACGAACCCTTCACCGGGTCCGCTGTCGGCAAGCTCCGTCCAGCCCCACCAAGCCAGCGCGATAACAACCGCTGCAGCGGCAACAACCAGGAGCTTTTTCTTGAGAGAAGGTGAGACAGTCATAGGTTTAGCGTGCCTTAACGGGTTGATGGGGTGGAAGCGGACGTCGAGGTTGCATCCTGCGCCTGGCCGGTTGCGGCGAGGGTGCCGCCGCCGAGCGCGGCATACAGCGCCACCTGGCTGGACAGCAGCGCACGGCGCGCCTGTACCAGCTGTTGACCGGCATCCAGCAAATCGCGTTGGGCGTCCAGCACTTCCAGGAAAGCGGCCGAGCCGTTGTCGTAGCGCAACTGGGCCAGCCGTGCGCGTTCGTTCTGCGCTTCCAGATTGGCCCGCTTGATAGTCAACTGCTCAGCCAGCCAGTACTTGGCGCTCAGCGCATCGGCCACCTCGCGAAAGGCCGTTTGAATGGTCTTTTCGTACCCGGCAACGGCGATGTCACGACGTACTTCGCTCAGTTCCAGGTTTGCGCGCCGCCGCCCGCCATCGAAGATGGGCAGCGACAAGGTAGGCATGAAGGTCCAAGCGCGGCTGCCGGAATCGAACAGGCCGTCAAGATCGGAACTGGCCGTGCCGAGGCTGCCGGTGAGCGCGATGCGCGGCAAAAACGCCGCACGGGCTGCGCCGATGTTGGCATCGCCGGCACGCAATTGGTGTTCGGCGGAAATGATGTCCGGGCGACTGACCAAGATCTCCGAGGGCAGCCCGGCCCGGAGTTCGGCCAGCACCGTTGTTTCATCGAAGGGTGCCTTGGCGGGCAGCGGACCAGGATCGGCGCCTACCAGCAGTGCCAGCGCGTGCAGTTGCGTGGCGCGCGCTTGCTCAAGCCGGGTTAGCAGCGTCTGAGCCTGGTTCAGCAAAGTCTGGACTTGAATGAGATCCAGCTTCGAGGTCGAGCCGACTTCAACGCGGCGCCGGAAAATGCGATAGGACTCCTCGCGGGTCGCGACGGTTTGCCGCGCGATGGCCACGCGTTCGTCTATCTCGCGCAAGCCCAGATAACCGTCGGCCACCTGGGCGATCAGCGCCAGGTGGACGGCCTGGCGGGCCGCGTCGGAAGCCAGCCAGCGTTGCAGGGCGGCGTCTTCCAAGTTTCGGATCCGGCCCCACAGATCCAGCTCCCAGGTGCTCAAACCCACCTCGGCCCGGTACTCGCCGCCGACCTGCGGCCGGCCCGACATGTTCAGGTCGCCAGGGACGCGGGCGCGTCCACCCTGGGCACCCACGCCCACGGCAGGAAATCGATCCGAGCGCTGAATGCGGAATGCCGCGCTGGCTTCCTCGACCCGCAGCGCGGCTAGGCGCAGATCGCGGTTGTTCTCCAGCGCGGTCTCGATGAGGCGTTGCAGCAAAGGGTCCGTGAAGTAGGCCTGCCAAGCAAGTTCTCCCGCGTAGGCACCCTCGGTGCTCGATCCAAGATGACCAGGCCAAACCTGGGGCACCGGCAGCGGCGGGGTATCAGGAGCAGGAGCGAGCGACATGCAGCCGGCTAATACGACGGCGCTCAGCGTCAGCGAGACAGTACGCAGTCTGAACTCAGGAAGTAAGGGAAAAGCTGGAGGCATGGTCACGTTCCGTACGCGGTTCAGGCTAATGGGGTCTGGTTGGAAAGCCGGAGAGGCGGTAGCCGCCCACGCAACGGGGGGGGGGG
>NZ_JFJZ01000063.1 GCF_002115825.1 Thalassospira sp. MCCC 1A01428
GTTTCCCTCCCAACAACTAAAAACGTTCTTCCGTCAAGGTAGCCTTGGCTAGACGCTTACATAAAGCATAACTGATGTGTAATAGGAGATATCACTCGCTAAGGATAATCCGTAGGCGAATGGTAATTATCGGTTTTATTCATATGAAATCGGCTCAAATCGGTAAATGTCGTTTGACCGCGATCTAAATTCTTGGATAAGACTGATAGTCTCTAGTATCCCTCCAGATTCGCCTTCAGCGAACGCATGGCTTAAATCTAATCGCCGACGAGGAACTTGGTAAATGGCTGAGATGGAAGACCGTTGGTTATCAATAAGTGAGATTTGTACGTATCTCGGGGTCAGCAATGACACTGTGTACAAGTGGATAGATAAACATGAAATGCCCGCACATCGCATGGGGCGTCTCTGGAAGTTCAAGAAGGACGAAGTGGACGAATGGGTAAAGGCCGGTGGTGCTGCTGAGCATACAAATAGGAATTCGGATCAGGAATGAGCAAAGACAGATACAGCATGTCATTTACAACAGGCAGTCTCTTTCACCACGAATCGGTGAAGCTGGCAGTTCTGTATCTTGATCTTGGCGATTGGAACTCTGTTCGAGACAGGGTCATTGCAGAAAATCTACTTCAGACCAGGACGCTAAATACACTCAAGCGGGTCTGCCGTGAGGTCGTTTCCCGGCTTAGGACGCTGAGTCCAGCTGAGCTTGAACTACTTGTTGAGGGAAGCCGCCAAGAGCAAGCTTATCTCCTGTGGCTTGCTGTTTGCCGTCGATACAGATTCGTCGCTGATTTTGCCATCGAAGTGCTTCGAGAGCGCTATATCACGCTGAAAGCCGATCTGACCCACGAGGATTTTGATTCCTTCTTCAACCGAAAGTCTGAATGGCATTTGGAGCTTGATGAGATCACTCCAGCTACGCGAAGTAAATTGCGACAGGTTCTATTCAAGATGCTTCGAGAGGCGGATCTCTTGGCATCCAACAGTATGATAAACGCTGCCATGCTCAGCCCGCGATTGTTGGATGTATTCCATCAAGGTAGCCGCAGGGATGTTTTGTGCTTCCCTGTATTTGAATCCGATCTGAAAGGGTTGACTCGATGATCTCATGCTTGAACAAGGATAATTTATCCAAGGGGCTCGATCATTTGCTATCGGTCATCTCGGGTTCGCGGTTTCTGGCTAAGGAAGGATTGGGTAACGAAATCCCATTCTTCATCTGTCCTTTTGATGCTGGTATTCTTGTTGAAGTGGAGCGGCTCCAGCGTCAGTTGGTCAACCGCCTTGAGCAGGTCGGTGTTCGGGTTCTGGAGATAAATCTGTACGACCTTTCGATAGAAATCCTCAAAGAGCGTGATGTTTGGAAACAGATTATCGAGATGGAAGAGTCTGTCTCCAAAGAGCAACTCAAAGAACTGCTCCAAGGCGTGCTGGACCCCGAAGCACATCTTGTTCCGGCCATTGCATCCAGGTTGGTAAGCACTGATTTCAAGGTTCTTTTCCTGTCCGGTGTCGGCGAAGTGTTCCCTTATATCCGTTCACATAACGTTTTGAATAATTTGCAGAGCACGGCGAAAGAAAAGCCGACCGTCATGTTTTTTCCGGGAGCCTATACTCACTCTTTGGAAGCTGGAGCATCTCTCGAACTTTTTGGGAGGCTGCATGACGACAAGTACTACCGGGCATTCAACATCTTTCACTGCGAAGCTTAAATGGGGGCGCGGGATGACTCTTAAAACCATTTTTCACAAGCCGGTTGACCGACCGATTGAAGGGGTGATCAAGGCTGACGATGAAGCAAGCCTTCGCCTTGAAATCGAAGAATATGTGTTGACCAACGAAGTCGAGAAGCGTCTAGAGTCCTTCTTCGATGCCTACAACAGTTACGAAGGCGCTAACGGTGTTTGGGTTTCCGGTTTCTTTGGCTCCGGTAAATCTCACTTGTTGAAGATGTTGGCACTGCTGCTTGAAAACCGGCAGATCGATGGAGCCTCTGCGCTTGATCTGTTCATGCCCAAATGTGGCGACAATGAAATCCTGCGCGGCGATCTCAAACGAGCCGTCGCCATTCCGTCGAAAAGCATTCTGTTCAATATCGACCAGAAAGCAGACGTCATTAGCAAAACCCAAGTCGACGCACTCCTCGCTGTCTTCGTCAAAGTTTTTGACGAGATGTGCGGGTACTATGGAAAGCAGGGGTACATTGCCCAGTTTGAGCGCGACCTCGACAGCCGTGGTCTCTACGAACAGTTTAAATCGGCCTATGAATCCACGGCGGGCAGAACATGGCAAAAGGGACGAGAGCAGGCTTTGCTCGAAGGGAAAAATATTGCCAAAGCCTATGCACAGGTGACCGATGGTGACGAGGCGCAGGCCACGGGGATACTGGACAAATACCGCAGCCAATACAGTGTCTCCATCGAAGACTTTGCTGAGCAGGTACACGCCTATATCGAGCGGCAATCTCCTGATTTCCGCCTGAATTTCTTTGTCGATGAAGTTGGGCAGTACATTGCCGAAAACGTCAAGTTGATGACCAATCTTCAGACCATTGCAGAAAGCTTGGCCACCAAGTGTCGAGGTCGCGCATGGGTCATCGTGACCGCTCAAGAGGACATGGGAATGGTTGTCGGCGAGATGGGCAAGCAGCAAGGAAATGACTTCTCAAAAATTCAGGCGCGGTTTGCCAATCGCATGAAGCTGACCAGCGCAGATGTGGCGGAGGTTATCCAGAAGCGTCTGCTCACGAAAACCGAAGATGGTGTCGGCCTGCTCTCGGATATATATCGCGCGGAGGCTAACAATTTTAAGACCTTGTTCGATTTTGCCGATGGTTCTCAAACCTACCGGAATTTTCAGGATAGGGAGCATTTCCTCCACAGTTACCCGTTCATTCCGTACCAGTTCGCGCTATTCCAATCTGTCATCCAAAATCTGTCGCAGCATAGTGCTTTTGAGGGCAAGAACAGTTCGGTGGGTGAACGCTCCATGCTGGGTGTGTTCCAGCAGGTGGCGATCCAGATTGGGGATCATGAAATCGGTCAGTTGGCGACCTTTGACTTAATGTTCGAGGGCATTCGCACCGCGCTGAAATCCAATATTCAACAAGCCATTATCAAGGCAGAAAAGCATCTTGATGGTCCCTTCGCGATCCAACTGTTGAAAACGCTCTTTCTGGTCAAATACGTCAAGGAGTTCAAGCCGACAGTTCGTAACCTGTGCGTCCTAATGCTGGACGGTTTCAATCAGGATATGCCTGCACTGAGGAAGCGTGTTGAAGAAGCTCTCAGCTTGCTGGAACAGCAGACCTATGTGCAGCGCAATGGAGATCTCTACGAATACCTCACCGACGAGGAAAAAGACGTCGAACAGGAAATCAAGAACACCGAGGTGGAGACATCAGACGTTGCCGCCGAGCTTGAGAAGATCGTTTTCGACCACGTGATCAAGCATCGGAAGATTCGTTACGACGAGAACGGTCAGGACTACCCGTTCTCCAGAAAGCTTGATGATCGATTGTACGGGCGAGAATACGAGACGGCCATCCATGTCATCAGCCCGTTCCATGAAAACGCCGAAAATGATTCCATCCTAAGGATGCAGGGCATGGGCAGGGGCGAGTTACTGATCCTGATGCCTGCAGATGAACGCCTCGTTCGCGACATTCTAATGTATAAGCGGGCTGAGAAATACATCCGTCAGAACATTTCGATCACACAGCAGGAAGCGGTGAAACGCATCCTGAATGACAAGAGTTCCCAGAACAGGGAACGGTATGCTGAGTTGCAGCAGCGCGTTCAAGGTCTGATGGGTAAGGCTAAGTTGATCGTGGCAGGTGCCGATATCGAAATCGGTTCTGCGGATGCGCAGAACCGGGTGCTGCGCGGCTTCCACGAACTCGTTGCCAAAACCTATCCGAATCTTCGCATGCTGCGCGGAATTAATTACACAGAAGATGTGATCAAAGCGATCCTCAACGACAAAAACGGTACTTTGTTCGGCACGGATACGACCGTACTTGCCGAGTCAGAGCAGGAGCTTTTGGCCTTTATTCAGAGCAATAACCGGGGTGGCGTACGCACCACACTGAAAAGCCTACTGGAAAAATTCGAACGTAAACCCTACGGCTGGTACTACGCCGCCATTCTTTGCACTTTGGCCAACCTGTGCGCGCGCGGCAAGGTCGAGGTCCGCGTCGACGGTAATCTGCTTGAAGAAGACGAACTGGAACGGGCGCTGCGCAACACCCATGGCCATGGCAATGTAGTGCTGGAACCTCAGGTCGAATTTACTGCATCGCAGGTTCGCGCCCTCAAGGAGTTCTTTGAGGACTTCTTCGATGCCCCGCCTCGCGCCAGTGAAGCGAAGGCGCTCGGCAAGGAGACAGGTACCGCGCTCCAGGGTCTGACGCATCAGCTCACCCCGCTGGCTGCCCAGGCATCCCAATACCCGTTCCTGAATGCGCTGACACCGGTGCTTGAGAAGCTCAAGGAGCTGACCGGCAAGCCCTATACCTGGTATCTGACCGAACTCACCCGTCAGGAAGACGCGCTGCTCGATATGAAGGAAAGCGTCATCGATCCTGTCCGCAAGTTCATGAGCGGGCCGCAAAAAGGCATCTTCGACGACGCTCGCAAGTTTGTTCAAACCCAGGAGCCCAACTTCACCTACATCCAAGGCGACGAAACCGCGCAGGTAGTTGCCAGCCTGACCGATCTGGAATGTTTCAGAGGCAACCGCATGCAGCAGATGAAGACGCAAGTCGAAACCCTGCATGAGAAGGTCACGGCCCAGATCGAGGTCGAGATTGCCAAGGCCAAGGAGACGGTTACCGCTCTTAAAGCCCGTCTCTGTGGCATGGCCGAATTCGGCGCACTGAATGGCGAGCAGCAAGAGCAGATCAACCGTCCGTTCAACGAATTCAACGCCGCCATTGAACGCCAGAAGCTGATTGCCGTCATCCGCGACACCCTGCGCCGGTTTGAGGAAAGCGACTACCAGCATCTGCTTTCGCAGATGACATCCTGGGCGCAACCGGTACCAAAACCCGAGCCTGCGCCGGAACCCGGCGAAACCACCACGTCGGATGAAGGATTGAGCACCACGCCACTCACGAAGCCGGAACGGCGCATCGAGTATGTGCCCAGCCGCTCGGTGAAAGTCACTTTCGATAAAGCTTGGCTGGCCGACGAGACAGACGTGGAACGCTATCTGGAATCCATGCGCGAGGCGCTTCTGGATGAAATCCGCAAGGGCAAAAGGGTACAGATATGATCGAGCGCCTTGAACTGAAGAATTTCACGGCCTTCACGGACCTTGCTCTGGATTTTTCACCCAAGGTCAACGTGATCATTGGCGAGAATGGCACCGGCAAAACTCATTTGCTCAAGGCTGCCTACGGGCTTTGCGATGCTCAATATTTTATTGAGCAAAAGCACCCAAAAGGTGATTACGATTTGGATGTCGTGCTGACGACCAAGTTGCTTCGCTTGTTTATGCCGATGGATAATAAAATTGGTAAAATGCATTGTCAGGGTGCAACCGGGCAAGCTTCTCTAGGTGCGATTTTCAGTGAGCCGCATGATGATGAGCTTAGAGCGACATTTTCTAATAATTCGAAAAAACTTAGCGTTGAGGCTGAATCGAAATACGGCGACTTTGCCAAGCCAGTTTTCATCCCGACCAAGGAAGTTCTTTCTCTGGTTAAAGGCATGACCGACGAAAGTCATGATCAGAACACTGTCGAACTCATTTTTGACGACAGTTATGTGGACCTAGCCAATGCCCTGATGAAGGCGGGGCACGAAGACACAGAAGCCAAAATAAACCTTGATCCGCGTTTCAATACGATTGTGCCCCAGCTAGTGAACCTAATCGGTGGGCGGTATCAGTGGGAAAATGGCGGTTTTTGTTTCCAGGCGGGCAACTATGCGGAGAAGGCATCCCCCAATAGAACAAAAGCTAAAGCTGCGCAGATGTACCAAGACTCCACAGTTACTGAGTTTGTGGCAACAAATGGCCATCTGTATTCTAGTGGAATGACAGCAGAAGGATTTAGGAAGGTCGGTATCCTGCATCGACTTTTGAGCAATGGAATGCTCAATCCAGGAACAAGTGGCCCGCTATTTTGGGATGAGCCCGAGTCAAACATGAATCCGAAGCTCATGAAGCTGCTCGTAGAGATCCTGCTGGAATTGTCACGGAATGGTCAGCAGATCATTCTGGCGACCCACGATTATGTGCTGCTCAAGTGGTTTGATCTGCTCATGGACAAGGGTGAAGGCGACCATGTGCGTTTTCATAGCCTGTACCGTGACGCGGATACTTCCGAGATTAAAGTCTCGTCCACCGATGATTATTTAAAAATCACGCCGAACCCGATTGACGAGGCCTTTGGCTTTCTCATCAACCAAGAGATCGAAAACGACATGGGGAGCCTCGGCAAATGAAGATAGTTGAGGCTGATGGGTTTGAATTCCGTTTTGAGGACGCTCTGGATGCATTTGTCTTCGATGAGACGGACAGCACCAAACCGACATTCCATGGAGCACCTATGAAAGGTGTCGACATCGTCGCCGAATTCGAGGGGGCCTACGTATACATAGAACTGAAGGATTATGACGACCCATCTATTTATGACATCCTTGGCACGGCAAATGATGATGAGAAAAAATCGCGGCAAGACAGTTTCAAATGGCTGAAGAATTATTTGAAATACAAATTTCGAGATTCCTACCTCTATCGGCACGCAGAGCAAAAGGTAGAAAAGCCTGTTCACTATGTCTGTCTGATCACCTTTGACAACGCCTTAAACAGCCGGATGCAGAAATCCCTGAAACAGGAATTGCCGGTGGGTAAAGCATCGCGCCGATGGATGCAGACCTTGGCCACAAGTTGTCAGGTCGTCAACTTGGATAAATGGAACGAAAACTTCCCAAAGTGGCCGGTCACGCGCTTGCCCGCAGCCGCTGCAGGAGCCTAAACCAGATGGAAACCACCAAACTCAAAAAATTCGCTCAGTTCGCGCGGCGCAACCTGATCGAACAGGTATCGAGCAAGCTGAAACTGGTGCTGGCTGAAAGCAGCGCCGCCCGGCGTGAACGTGCAGAGGCTGTCAAGAAGCTTGAAGAGGCTATCAGGAGCAGCAGCAAGGAGCAGGTCATCGAGCGGGTAGCTTATATCTGGTTCAACCGCTTCTGTGCCCTGCGCTTCATGGACGTGAACCGTTATAACCGCGTCAATATTGTCTCCCCGGCGGACCCAGGGCAGTTTCAGCCCGAGATTCTGGCAGAAGCCAAGATGGGGCATGTTGACGAAGAGATGGTGCCAGAAAAGACACGGCAGCAGATATTCGCCCTGCTTGACGGCAAAGCCCCCAGTCGCGATGCGCAGGGCGAGGCTTACCGCTTGCTGGTGGTGGCCGCCTGCAACTTCTGGAACAAGGCGATGCCGTTCCTGTTCCAGCGCATCGATGACTATACTGAACTGCTGATGCCCGACGATCTGCTCTCGGGCAATGCTATCCTCGCTTATACCCGTGAGGCAATGACGCCGAATGCTTGCGACGATGTCGAGGTGATTGGTTGGCTCTACCAGTTCTACATCTCCGAGAAGAAGGACGAGGTGTTCAACGGCCTGAAGAAGAACAAGAAAATCACGCCCAAGAACATCCCCGCTGCCACCCAGCTCTTCACCCCGCACTGGATTGTGCGCTACCTGGTGGAAAACTCCCTTGGTCGCCTGTGGCTGCTCAACCGTCCCGGCTCGAAGCTGATCGAGCAGATGGACTACTACATCAAGCCCGAACAGGCCGAAACGGACTTTCTGCGCATCGGCAAGCTGGAAGAGATCAAGATCTGCGACCCGGCTTGCGGTTCCGGCCACATGCTCACCTATGCCTTTGATCTGCTCTACGCCATCTACGAGGAGGAAGGCTACGAGCCCGCCGAGATCCCGGAGAAAATTCTCACCCACAACCTCTATGGCATCGAGATCGACGAACGCGCCGGAGAACTGGCAGCCTTTGCCCTGAGCATGAAAGCGCGCGGCAAGCAGCGCCGGTTTTTCAGCAAGGGCGTCAAGCCGAACATCTGCGTGCTGGAGAATGTCCACTTCGACGAGGGTGAACTGAAGAGCTACATGGATTTTGTCGGGCGCGACTTGTTTACCGCGCAACTAGCATCCACCCTGCGCCAGTTCGAAGAGGCCGACAATTTCGGTTCGCTGATCCGTCCAGAGGTTACGGATGTGTGGGATGTCCTGGAATTTCTTGAGACCAAGGATTTTCGGGAAGATGGATTTTACAACGATGCGCACAAAAATGTGCTGAAAGCCTTGCGGCAGGCCGAATACCTGAGTCCGAAATACCATGTGGTGATTGCCAATCCGCCGTACATGGGCGGCAAGGGGATGAATGGGCGATTGGGAGCGTGGCTTAAGGATAACTACTCCGATGTGAAATCTGACCTGTTTTCAGCTTTCATTGTCCGCAATACTGAACTTGCACTGCCTAAAGGCCAGCTTGGTTTTATGTCACCATTCGTATGGATGTTTATTTCATCCTACGAAAAGCTGCGTGGTTTCTTGATCAACCAGAAGACTATCACGTCGCTCATTCAATTAGAGTATTCAGGCTTTGATGGGGCTACCGTGCCAATTTGCACGTTCACGGTAGAGAACGAACATCGCCCCGATTTTAAAGGAGGATATGTCAGACTATCCGATTTTCGAGGCTCGGAAAACCAAGCACCGAGAACACTTGAAGCTATTAAAAACCCGGACTGTGGTTGGTTCTATCGCGCCTCTGCTGCCGATTTCAAAAAAATTCCGGGAAGCCCGATTGTTTACTCTGCGTCTGACGAACTCTTGGGTTGCTTTGGAGAACTCGAAAAAATCGAGGCAATTGCCAACTGTCGTGCCGGATTGACGACCGGAGACAATACCATTTTTCAGAGGGAATGGTCTGAAATATCGCGCAGGCGACTATCCACACGTAGTGAATCCAGAATGGAGGCCGAAGAAAATGGTACCCGTTGGTTTCCATGTAGTAGCGGCGGTAATTTCAGGAAATGGTATGGAAACTTGGAAACTGTTGTAAACTGGGAAGCTGACGGTAAAGAGATTTGTAGTTTTGCGGCTCCCGACGGACGTCTCAAGGCGAGTCCTCGAAGTCGCGAATACTATTTCCGAGAAGGTTTTACTTGGAGCAAAATCAGCTCTGGAAAATTTTCTCCGAGATACCTCCCTACCGGGTGCATTTTCGATGACACTGGTCAATCGGGCTTCCCGCTATCGCAAAATGTCAGTAGCCTTCATCTGGTGGCCTTGGCATGTAGCTCAACTTCGCAACATTTTCTTTCATTCATCAGCCAAACACTTTCGTTCAATAAGGGGGACATCGCTAAGATACCCGTTCCGAATGAGTTTCCGGATGTAGGAAGCATCAGCTTATCGAGCATCCAGATAAGTAGATCCGACTGGGACTCCTACGAAACCTCATGGGACTTCACCTGCCTACCGCTCCTGAATCCTGACTACCGCCAGCCAACCCTGAGGGCTACCTACCAGAAGCTCCGCGCTCACTGGTGGTGGATGACGCTGGAGATGCAGCGCCTCGAAGAAGAGAACAACCGCATCTTCATTGATGCCTATGGCCTGCAGGATGAACTGGCGCCCGAAGTGCCGCTTAGCGAAATCACCCTGACCTGCAACCCGCATTACCGCTACGGCAATGACAAGAGCGAGGACGAGCTAGAGGCGCTGCTTTTGGCCGACACCATGCGCGAGCTTGTCTCCTACGCTGTGGGCTGCATGTTTGGGCGTTATGCGCTGGATAAGCCGGGGCTGATCCTGGCAAACCAGGGCGAGGGTATTGCGGATTATCTGAGGCACATTCCCGAGCCAAGCTTTCCGGCTGATGACGACAACGTCATCCCAATGCTCGACGGCGACTGGTTTACCGACGACATCGCCGAGCGTTTCCGCAAATTCCTGCGTGTGGCCTTTGGCGACGAACATTACGAGGAAAACCTCCGCTTTATCGAGCAGGCGCTGGGTAAGAATGGCAAGGCTCGCGACATCCGCGATTACTTCCTCAAGGATTTCTACAATGACCATGTGAAGCGCTATAAAAAGCGCCCCATCTACTGGCTGTTCAGTAGCCCCAAGGGCAGCTTCAATGCGCTGATCTATATGCACCGCTACCGCTCGGATACGGCCAGCGTGGTTTTGAACGATTACCTGCGCGAATTCCGCACCAAGCTTGCCGCCCACAAGAACCATCTGGAGGCGGTCAGTATCAGCGCCAGCGCCTCACAAGCCGAGAAGACCAAGGCCCTGAAGGAGATAGAGAAGATTACCAAGATGATCGCCGAGATGGAGGACTATGAACGCGAGGTGCTCTACCCGCTGGCCACCGAGCAGGTGGAGATAGACCTCGACGACGGCGTAAAGGTCAACTACCCCAAACTCGGCGCGGGTTTGAAGAAGATCGTCGGCCTCGATGCGAAAGGGGACAGTTGATGGCGGCCCCGAAAAATCTGCCCATGGAGGGCTATGCCAAGCTTTTGACGGCGGTAAAGGAGCGTGTATTTGCTGCGCAATATGCCGCCCTTAAGGCGGTTAACACGGAATTGGTCGGCTTGTACTGGGATATCGGCCGGATGATCGTCGAGCGGCAGGCCGGCCAGACCTGGGGCAAGGCGATCGTCCAGCAACTGGCGCAAGACCTGCGGCGGGAGTTTCCGGGCGTTGGCGGCTTTTCGGCTTCCAACCTCTGGAGAATGAAGGGGTTTTTCGAGGCTTATCAGGACGCCGAGAAACTCGCACCGCTGGTGCGAGAAATTGGTTGGAGCCACAATATCGTTATTCTGGAGCGCTGCTCTGACCCGTTGGAACGCGAGTTCTATATCCGTATGACTCGCAAATTCGGCTGGTCGAGAAATGTGCTGGTTCACCAGATTGAAAACCAAACTTATGAGAAGTCGCTGCTTGGTCAAACAAATTTTGATAAGGCGCTGACCCCGGAGTTGCGCGCTCAGGCCAATCTGGCTGTGAAAGATGAATATATCTTTGACTTTCTGGAACTTGGTGAAGAGCACAGCGAGTTGGAACTTGAAAGGGCGCTGATTGCCAAAATCGAAGATTTTCTGCGCGCCATGGGCGGCATGTTCTCCTTCATGGGGAGCCAGTATCGGCTGGAGGTGGACGGCGATGAGTTCTTCATTGATCTGCTTTTGTTTCACCGGAGGCTGCGATGCCTCGTGGCGATCGAACTGAAAATTGGCAGGTTTCAGCCGGAGTTTGTCGGGAAGATGCAGTTTTACCTCGCGGCGCTGGACCGGCAAGTTCGGCAAGAGGATGAGAACCCCTCCATTGGTATTATCCTTTGCAAAGAGAAGAAACGCACGGTGGTGGAATACGCCCTGCACGATGCCCGTAAGCCTATTGGCGTGGCGACTTATGAAATCACCAAGACCTTGCCCAAAGAACTGAAGGGCCAATTGCCGCCGCCTGAGGACATTGCCGCTCTGCTGGAGGAGATTGAGCAATGAATGACCGTATAGCACAGGCTCTCACCAAGCTCTTCGACCGGCACCGGATTGTGTTCTGGTACGATGCCAAAGAGGAGTTGCGTGATGACTTCGAGGCGCTGTCATTACCCGATATCGAGAAGCTGGAGCTTTCCAACAACGAGTATGGTGTCAAGTACAAGCTGCTGCGCGAGCAGCCGGAGCGGAAGTTCCTGGTCTACCGCGAGGGACCCCAGCCTGCCGATCTGGATAACTGGCTGCTGGACGTACAACTGGCCCATGGCGAGTTCCGCACCGATCAGGTGGCCATCTGGTTGTCCGAACTGGAACTCGGCCTGGAGTTTACGGATGTGGTGCAGGCCCATGCGGAATTCTTCCAGGCGATCAAGCGCAAGGACGCACTCAAGAAGTTGCTGAAAGCCGATGATACGGCCGGACAGATTCGCCTGAAGATGCTGGCGGTATGCACCGTCACCGAACCCCGCATGGATGCGGTGGTGGAAAACCTGCTGCAGGAGCTGGCAGACGGTCGGGATGAGAAGATCAAGCTGGTTGGCCGATGCAGCCTGTACGGTTTCCTCTGGGAACAGATGACCCGCTGCTATGGCTACAAGTCCGACGAGCCGGGCATCCGCGATTTCGCCATCGAGCTGTTCAAGTCCTGCTACGCCATGGGCACTGACGGCCAGGTGAAACTGACCGGAGACGCCCTGGTGTTTCTCAAGCGTTGGAAGGACAGTCGCCAATTCGAAGTCGGCTTCGAGACTCTCTCAGGAGAATGCGCCGAGGTCCTCGGGATTGAGCAGGATCTGGCCAAGCGGGATTTCCGGGAGTTGATTGAGCTGGATTATTTCCGCCTGATTGACCAGAAGATCATCAGCGATCTGGTGCGGGCGGTGGTCGCCCGCACGGCCTCCAGCGGTGACGTTGCGATTTGGGTGCGACAGCGGCGACAAGGTCACTGGTATCGTGAATATCGCCACTTGTATGAGGCGATCGATTACGCCGCCCAGTTCACCCATGCCTTGGGCGAGGCCAAACTCACCATGGACAGCTTGGCCGAGGGTGTGCAGCGTTACAGTAGCTTCTGGTATCAACTAGATCAGCTTTACCGCAAGTTCACCTACCACGTCCGCAAGTCGGGGCAAGCATCTTTGATGGGCTCGCTGACCGACCAGATCGAAAATCTCTATTCCAACAACTACCTGCTGAAGCTGGGGGATCGTTTCCAGACCTTTGTGGATGCGGCGTCAAAGTGGGATGCCTCCCCCGTGCGCAAACAATCGGTGTTTTTTGAACACTGGGTTCGGCCGTTTTTGCGCAAAGACAACAAGGTCTGTGTGATCATTTCCGACGCCATGCGCTACGAGATTGGCGATGAGTTGCTGAGCCTGATACGCCAGGAAGACCGTTATAGTGCGGAGCTTGAACCGGTACTTTCGATGTTGCCCAGCTACACCCAGCTTGGCATGGCGTCGCTGCTACCTAATAAGGCACTGGCGATAGCCGACAACGAAACCGGTACCGTCCTCGTGGATGGACAAAGCTCCCAGGGGACAGTCAACCGGACGAAGATTTTGCAGGCTGCACTGGGCGGTCGAGGCGAGGCGGTAACGGCTGAAGATTTCATGCAACTCGACCGGGACGGCAGTCGGGATCTGCTGAAGGCCAATGATGTAGTGTATATCTACCATAATCGAATTGATCACACAGGCGACAAAATCCAGTCCGAGGGGCAAGCATTTGAAGCTGCTGAGGAAACCTTGGCCGACATCGTTCGTCTGGTAAAGAAGCTCACTGCGGCCAATGCGAGCAATATCCTGGTGACTTCGGATCATGGCTTCATCTACCAGAACCGCGCCATCGACGAGAGCGATTTTTCTGGAGTCGATGCCGAGGGCGACCAGATTCTATTCCGCAACCGCCGCTTCGTGCTCGGCAAGGGGCTTGCCGAGGCATCCAGTCTACACAAGTTCACTCCCGACCAGCTTGGCCTTGCCGGTGAAGTGGAGGTGCAGATACCCAAATCGATCAACCGCCTGCGCCTGAAGGGTTCTGGAAGTCGCTTCGTGCATGGCGGCGCATCGTTGCAAGAGGTGGTGATCCCGGTGCTAAAGATCAACAAGAAGCGCCAGAGCGATGTCACCGCAGTCGAAGTGGACATCCTGCGCGGAGCTAGTTCGGTGATTACTTCAGGGCAACTGGCGGTAACGATGTATCAGGCCGGCCCGGTTACCGACAAGATCCAGCCGCGTCTACTACGGGCTGGCATTTACACAGGAGCAGGTGATCTGATCTCCGACAGTCACGACCTTACCTTTGATCTGAGTTCGGACAATCCTCGGGAACGGGAGCTGCAGGTGCGCTTTGTACTCACCCGCAAGGCCGACGAGGTCAACGGCCAGGAAGTCATTCTGCGGCTTGAAGAAAAACACGCGGGGACTTCCCATTACAAGGAATACAAGTCGCTCCGCTACTTGATGCGACGCTCATTTACCAGCGATTTCGACTTTTAAAGGACGGGGGACCGATGAACGAACTTGACCAGAAAATCAACACACATTTCCCGGGACTCGTTGTTCGCAAGGATCTCGTCAAGACGGTCAAGGGTAACGCCATCGTTCCCTCCTATGTGCTGGAATACCTGTTGGGACAGTATTGCGCCACCAGCGATGAACCGACCATCCAGACCGGCATCGAGACAGTCAAGGAAATCCTGCGCAAGCATTACGTTCATCGTAACGAAGCGGGGCTGATTCGTTCGAACATCAAGGAAAAGGGGCGCTACAAGATCATCGACAAGATCAGTGTGGCCCTGAACGATAAGGCCGACGTCTACGAAGCGGAGTTTTCTAACCTCGGTATTAAGAAGGTATTGGTTGATTCCGGTACGGTGAAGGCTCACCCAAAACTGCTGGTCAGTGGCGTGTGGTGCATTGCCGACATCGAATATGAATTCACCGAGGATAAGAACGCAAGTCCCTGGATATTGTCGACCCTCAAGCCGATCCAGCTATCTCACTTCGATTTTGACGGATACGTTGAAGCACGCAAGCAATTCACTACAGACGAATGGACTGACTTGCTTTTACAAAGTATCGGCTTCAACCCCGAGATGTTCGGCAAGCGCAGCAAGCTGACCCAACTGATCCGCCTGATCCCATTTTGCGAACGCAACTACAACCTTATCGAACTTGGCCCGAAGGGGACCGGAAAATCTCACATCTATTCTGAGTTCTCGCCCCACGGCATCCTGATATCCGGCGGCGAGGTTACGGTTCCCAAGCTCTTTGTGAATAACTCTTCCGGAAAAATCGGCCTGGTCGGATACTGGGACTGTGTTGCCTTCGACGAGTTTGCCGGAAAGCAAAAGCGCGTGGACAAGGCCTTGGTCGACATCATGAAGAACTACATGGCCAACAAGTCCTTCTCGCGGGGCGTCGAGACGCTGGGCGCGGAGGCCTCCATGGTTTTCGTGGGCAACACCCAGCACACCGTGCCCTACATGCTCAAGCACTCTGACCTGTTTTGCGAATTGCCCGACAAGTTCTACGATTCTGCATTCCTTGACCGCATCCATTTCTATATCCCCGGATGGGAGGTCGACATCATCCGGGGTGAAATGTTCTCCAGCGGTTACGGTTTCGTGGTCGACTACCTGGCTGAGATCCTTCGCTCACTACGTAATCATGATTACTCAGACCGCTACAAGGAACTGTTCTCCCTCTCTTCCGACATCTCGACGCGGGACCGCGATGGGATCAACAAGACATTCTCCGGCCTGATGAAGATATTGTTCCCGCATGATGGAGCAACCAGGGAAGAAGTCGAGGAACTGCTGCGGTTCGCGATCGAAGGCCGTAAGCGGGTCAAAGACCAACTGATGCGTATCGATTCCACCTACGGCAATGTCCGCTTTTCCTATCTGGGCGCTGGTGGGCAGACTACGCCGGTCACCACCCTCGAAGAGGAGGAATACCCCGGCACCTACCACAAGACCATTGCGGAGGGCGAAGATGGGGAAAGCTTGGAAGTTGCTCAACAAGGCCCGACTTCAGGTCCATCCAAACCGTCAGCACCAGTCGAGCGCATCCTCAAGGAAAACCATCTCACATTTCAGGAGAACCAGAAGGGCCTTTCCTTCGATACGTTGCTCGGTCCTTATCTCAAGGGCGCGACTTCGATTGTGGTTACCGATCCGTATATCCGCCTGTTCTACCAGACACGCAACTTCATGGAATTTCTGGAGACTGTGGTCAAGCACAAGACTCTGGATGAGGAGGTGTCCGTGCACCTGGTGACGATGGAAGATGAGTTCAAAGGCGAACAGCAGAAGGACAACTTCAAGAAGATGAAGGAGTCCGCAAGCAGCGTGGGCGTGAACTTCACCTGGGAGTTCGACGGCACCGGCACGATCCACGCCCGCCACATCGTGACCGACCACGGCTGGAAAATCTCCCTGGATCGTGGTCTCGATATCTTTCAGTACTATGAAATGAATGATGCCTTCACTTTCGCCAATCGACTACAGCAATACCGGCCATGTAAGGCTTTCGAGGTGACGTTCATTAAACATAAACCTTAAGCGATGTGTGCATCTCAAATCTGTCAAGGTAGCCGTAACGCGACGCTTACGGTTTTACTCCCTAAATCCTATTGTTTCAGTGCTGGCAGCCTCAATGATTTTTGGAAATAGATTAACTCCAGACTGCCTTTTTGCAGACCATTTGCGCAGGTA
This sequence comes from Thalassospira sp. MCCC 1A01428, assembly GCF_002115825.1. Lineage (GTDB taxonomy): Bacteria > Pseudomonadota > Alphaproteobacteria > Rhodospirillales > Thalassospiraceae > Thalassospira. Next base: position 16,273 of record NZ_JFJZ01000063.1, read on the forward strand.
TTCCCGGTCACCAAAAAACAGCAAGTGAAGCTTGGCCCGTGAGCAAGCGACGTTGAGGCGCTTGCGATCGAGGATGAAGTTGAGGCTACCTTCAGTGCGCACTGTGGAGTAGCAAACGACGTCAGCTTCACTGCCTTGGAAGGCATCGACCGTATCAACTCTGATGGTCAGCCTTTCCTCCCGCTTGAGGCGCCGCAGATGCTTGTTGATACAGTCTTTCTGCGCGCCATACGGTGTGATGACTGCCACGTAGGTTTGCACCTTGACGTGATCGGCCAGACGAGCGAGGAAACTGGTTATTTCCTCGGCTTCCCGGACATTTTCTTGGCTCTTAGAATCGCGAGGTTGGCGCTGCTGCCCTTTCACGTCTACCCAGTAGATGCTCTTGTCAAGCAGATAGCGGTCGTCGAAGTAACTGTCCGGGTGGCCGTTATAGAGGGTGCGCTGGCCGTCATGGCTGTAGAACAGGTTGGCTACCAAGTCGCCGATGGCTGGGGCCATGCGGTACTGCCTGTCGAGAATTCCCCTGCAATGGGACGGTAAGCGTTCGAACATCGACTCAAAAAAACTACCGTTGAGGAAGTTCTCCCGCAGGAATGTCAGCTCCCGGCTGGCCTCGTCCTCGCGCAGCAGCGGTGAGATGCTGGGCGGCAGTTGATAATGGTCGCCGATCAGGATCACTTTGTCGGAACGCAGGATGGGTATAAGGATTTCCGGCACGGTGGATCGACCTGCCTCATCGATAATGGCGACGTCGAATTGCAATTGGTCAATGCCGCCCTTGTTGGTGGCCAAGCCCACGCAGGTGGCACCGACCAAGTTATGGTCGGCAAGCAGGGTAATGAAGAACTCGTCTTGGCCAGAGCGAGACTGGGCAGCCTGCCGTAGGGTGGTCCGCCACAAGTAGCACAGTGCAGTTTGTTCTGAAGGAAGGCTGACCGCCGCCTGCACAGCGCGAGATTCCAACTCGGCGAGGTGCGTGGCGTGTTGGCAATCAAAACTTAGCGGCTGGATGGCGGCACTCATCTTTTCCGGGTTTCCAATCCGGATTGCTTGAACCGGTTGCTTAAGGCTGTTGCCATGCTTCTCAAGGAACTTTTCTAGGGCATTGTCCACGGCGGAATTCTGCTGGGAAACCACCAGAACACACCGGTTGGGGCGCTGGCGGAACAACTGATAGAGCATCTCGACGATGGCTGTGGTCTTGCCAGCCCCCGGCGGCCCCTGAATGAGGGCAATGTTTCGCTCTCTCAAAGCCAGATCGACAACTAGCTTTTGGCTGTCATCCAGTGTGTCGGCCCACTCGATGGGCACGCTACGTTCTTCCTGGTTCGGCAGGTAGTGTTCTGGGGTGAGCAGGATGTTCTTCAGTGCCGGATTGACCAGCCGATCGTGGAAAAAATCGTCCAGTGCCTGCTCTTGCCGCTTCAGTGGCGCGCTCGGCACGTTGATGAGTAGGCGTAGCATTTTGGCATTTTTATCCAGCAGTGAGAGATTACCTTCAATGTGGATGCAATCCTTCGATCGGGTATAGAGCGGGCGGTTGCGGCGGTCGATGCGTAGTGCCGGAATGTACTCGCTGCGTGCAGCGTCCCATTGTTGCGCTCGTACGCAAAAATCAGACTTGAGGTTGTTGTCGCCGGACAGTACCTTGTCAAGCATGTTAGATACTTGTTCGAACTGTTCCCATTCTTCCTGCGGTAATCTGTTGCGCGGAAGACTGAGGGTGCTATCTTCCCTCTGGGCAAATTCCAAGGGGTATTCTATCGAGGTATTTTCCTCTCGGTAGCGCTGGTAGGCGATGACCTGTTCCCAGCGTTGGTAGAAGCGGCTCTGGGCCAAGCGCTCGGGCGATTCGTTCATATCCAGCCCGGCCTGAACACAGAAGCGTAGAAATTCCTCCACGCCGCAGACCCAGCCGATCTGTTCGGTTTGCGCCAAGCGGTGGGAGATGAGAGTGAAGCGAAACGGCGTATCCAGACCAATCTGTAGAGAGCTAGTCTGGATTACCTCTCTAGCTTCAATCGTTTTGTTGTCGTTACGCGGCAGGCATTCCATCCGCACAGTAGCTTTGGCCAGAGATATCACGCCAGTGGCGCTGGCGTAGCTGAGTAACGTCCAAGGTTCGTTGGGTTCGAAGAAACGACCATCAGTCACGTCTTTAAGTTTGTGTTCGTCCACCTCTAAGTAGATCTGCTGGTAAGATTGTACACTACGGGCTTGGTAATTGAACTCGCTGACCTCGATTCTTTTGTTCTTTTCCTCAAAAGGGTTCCGATTTAAGCACAAATCATAATGCGTCGGGTAGACGAGGATCTTTTGCCCGGATAACAGTCGCATGCCAGGATGATGGAGTTGACCGAGGGGTAACGAGGCGCGAAGGATGCCATCGAACAGGGTGCCAAAAGCTGTGGTGCTTTTGAAAATTTGCTCGACCATGAATTCCGCTGGTTTGCCGGGCATAATATGATGATAATGCAGTGCACCACGGGCCACGCATCCATAGAACAGGTCTGCGTATCTGTTGTGAACGGATTTTATTAACACTGGAATATCATCGCCATAGCGTAGGGCAATAGACTTCTGGGCGAGGTCGTCAAGTCCGAAGGAAATGCGATGGCCAAAGTATGGTTGAGGCTTGCCAATTGTAAGCGTCCCCTCACG
>NZ_JFJZ01000064.1 GCF_002115825.1 Thalassospira sp. MCCC 1A01428
CGTACACAAGGTACGAGGCGTTTTTTAAATCACTTAACCGCGAAAACGCGGTCCGCCGCGATTAACCAACGATGTCGGTCTGGGCGAAGAAATAAGCAATTTCGATAGCTGCGTTTTCAAGCGAATCTGAACCGTGGACCGAATTTGCTTCGATCGATTCAGCAAACAGCTTGCGAATGGTGCCCTCATCGGCATTTGCCGGATTGGTTGCGCCCATTACTTCGCGATATTTTGCAACGGCATTTTCGCCTTCCAGAACCTGGAGAACGACGGGGCCGGAAACCATGAAGTCCACCAGTTCGCCGAAGAACGAACGTTCCTTGTGAACGGCATAAAAGCCTTCAGCCTGTTCACGGGTGAGACGAGCACGTTTCTGAGCAACAACACGCAGACCAGCTTCTTCGATCACTGCATTGATCTTGCCGGTCAGGTTGCGACGGGTTGCGTCAGGCTTAATGATGGAAAAAGTATATTCGATAGCCATTGGTTTCACCTAGCTACTTGTAAAAATTCATTACCCCCAAGACAGGTTGGCGCTATATAAACGGCCTTTTCGCGCAACGCAACACATAGTTAACCATTCGCATTTCAGCCCTGCGTTTCGCGCATCGGGCTAAAATCACCCTTATAGTGATACCAACAGGGCAAAAAACGGGCAGTTCCAGTACCTTGCCCGAATATTAAATCTGCCCGAATACCCTGGATGACATTTTCAAGAATCCTTGCGTATCGCGGCCCCCTGCCCTATTGAAGGGCTAGAGAAACAACAGATTCCCTAACACAGGCGCCAGCATGCTGAATATTTCCAACATCACTTACCGCATCGGCGGCCGGGTGATCTTTGACCAAACCAGTCTTACCATTCCGGCCGGACACAAAATTGGCCTGATTGGCAGTAATGGCGCGGGGAAATCAACGCTGCTAAAACTGATCGCCGGGCAACTTATGCTTGATGGTGGCGACATTACCCTGAATGCACGGGTTCGCATGGGGATGGTCTCGCAGGAAGCCCCTGCCGGTTCACGTTCCCTGCTTGATACCGTGCTTGCCGCCGATACCGAGCGCGCCAGCCTGTTAGCCGAGGCCGAAACCGCCACCGACGGCCACCGCATCGCCGAAATTCATACCCGCCTGGCTGATATTGACGCCCACACCGCCGAAGCACGGGCAGCCTCTATTTTGTCCGGTCTTGGTTTTGATGGCGAAGCCCAATTGCGCGCCTGTGATGATTTTTCGGGCGGTTGGCGCATGCGTGTGGCCCTGGCAGCCACCCTGTTTTTGCAGCCCGACCTGTTGCTGCTTGACGAACCGACCAACCACCTTGACCTCGAAGCCACCATTTGGCTGGAACAATATCTGATCAACTATCCCGGCACCATCATTCTGGTCAGCCATGATCGCGATTTGCTGAACCGGGCGGTCAAACATATTGTTCATTTGCACAATTCGCAGCTAACCCTGTATGGCGGCAATTACGATAAATTTGCCAAAACCCGCCGCGAACAGATGGAACTGGCATCGAAGCATTACGAAAAGCAGATTGCCCAGCAAAAACACCTGCAGTCCTTTATCGACCGCTTTCGCGCCAAGGCCAGCAAGGCCAAGCAGGCACAAAGCCGTGTCAAGATGCTGGAAAAAATGGGTCCGGCCATTGCCGTGGTCGAAGACCGCAGCATCACCTTTGATTTTCCAAGCCCGCAGGAACTGCCACCGCCCCTGATCACGATTGATAACGGCGATGTCGGCTATAACGGCAAACCAGTTTTGCGCAACCTGAACCTGCGCATCGACATGGATGACCGGATTGCCCTGCTCGGCGCTAATGGTAATGGTAAATCCACACTGGCAAAGTTGCTGTCTGATAAACTTGAATTGATAAACGGCGAAAAAGTTTCATCAAACAAACTGCGCATTGGTTATTTTGCCCAGCATCAGACCGACGAACTGGTGATGGAAAATACCCCCTACCAGCATTTGGCCGCCCTGATGCCCAATGTCATCGAAAGCAAGGTTCGCGCCCAGTTGGGCCGCTTTGCCTTTGAAGGCGATAAAGGCAATACCAAGGTTAAAAACCTGTCGGGTGGTGAAAAGGCACGGTTGCTGTTTGCCTTGATGACGCTTGATGCCCCGCACATGCTGATCCTTGACGAACCGACCAACCATTTGGACATTGATGCCCGCGATGCCCTGAACCACGCGCTGAACAATTACGAAGGTGCCGTGATCATCATCAGCCATGATCCCTATCTGATCGAGGCCTGTGCCGACCGCCTGTTACTGGTGGCCGACGGCACCGTCAGCAATTTTGACGGCGATGTGAACGAATATCGCCAGTATTTGCTGGACCGCGCCCGTGCTGATCGCCGGGCGGGCAAAAATTCGGTTGCGGCAACACCGGAACAAAAACGCGACCGCAAGGCCGAACGCCAGGCGGCTGCCGAAAAACGCAAAATTGCAGCCCCGCTTCGCAAGGAAATTGAAAAACTTGAAAAGCAGATGGCGCAATGCACCACCAAAATTGCCGCGATTGAATCGGAACTGACCGATCAATCACTTTACACTGCCGGCAGTGCCGACCGTTTGAACAAGCTGCAAATGGATATGGCCAAGATCAAATCCGACCTTGCCAGCACTGAAAGCCTGTGGCTGGAAAAACAGGAAGAATATGAAGCAATGGTCGCATAAATAAAGCGGCTGTTTATCTCCAGAATCTTTCAAATACCCGCCATATGGCGGGTATTTGTGTTTTAAGAGGTCACCTCCACCTCTGCCCCGCCATCAATGCCCACATGATTACAAACCGCATCACGCACCAGCATGCGCATCCACGACGCGGCGACATCATCTTGGATTTCACGACGCCAGACCAATGACACCGGGTATCGCCCCAAATCCAGCGGGGCCTCACACACCTGCAAGCCACTAATGCGAGCCAATGCCAAAGCCGCATGGGTTGGGATCGTCGAAACAGCAGCAATCCCGCGCAAAAATGCCGGAACAGCGGCAAAATGGGTCAAACCGGTCTGAATTTTGCGGCTTCGTGCCAATGGTCTTAGTTTTTCATCCACAATGCCTTCGCGCCCGGAATAGGAAACCAGGATATGCGGCAGGGCCAGATAATCCTCAAGCGATAGCGGCACGGCACATCCGCACGCCACGGCATCAAAAATACAGGCATAACCCGATTGGGCAATTTGCTCTTGCGCCAGCCACGACCGTTCCGGTGGTCGGGCAATAACCGCCAGGTCAAGCTCGCCCGTTTCCAGCATCTTTTCCACCGTATGCCGGTTGCTTTGATGGAAGGACACCGAAACATTCGGGGCTTCGCTTAACAAGCGTTGCGAAACGGCCGGGCCAACGGCCAATTGAAAATCGTCCGACATGCCCAGCGAAAAATGGTGCGCATCCTGTGCGGGGTTAAAATCCAAACCATCACGAAAGGCATCGCGGATCAACAGGGCACCGTGTTCAATATTTTTCGCCATTTCAATGGCACGCGGAGTGGGCTGCATGCCGCCACGCGTACGCACAAATAACGGGTCCCCGGCGGCCTCACGCAAACGGGCCAGTGCTGCACTTAACGCTGATTGGCTTAACGACAAACGATCCGCCGCCTTTGACACACTTCTTTCCTGCCATATCGCCATAAAGGCGATGGCAAGATTAAAATCAAATCGCGCAATATCATTCAGATTAATATTTTGAACCATAAACAGCAATTTGACTGATGATAAAGCCACCGTCAAGATTGCCAGCAAGGACATTTATTTCCCCTCATAGCGCAACAGGAGCCCCACATGCCCCAGCATCGCGTCGCAGTTATCCAGGCTGGTACAACCCTTTTTGATACACCGCGCACACTTGAACGTATGTCCGCCCTGTGCGAGGAAGCCCGGCACAACACTGTTGAACTGGCTGTTTTCCCCGAGGCCTATATTGGCGGATACCCCAAGGGCCTTGATTTCGGGGCCCGTGTTGGCACGCGCAGCGAAGCAGGGCGCGATGATTATTTGCGTTACTGGAAGGCCGCCATCGAGGTTCCCGGCCCCGAATGCCGCACCATTGGGTCTTTCGCGGCGAAAATGAAGGCGCATCTGGTGACGGGTATCATTGAACGCGACGGTGGATCGCTTTATTGCGCGGTGCTGTTTTTTGCCCCCGATGGAAGCCTGCTAGGCAAACGACGCAAATTAATGCCCACCGCCAGCGAAAGGCTGATCTGGGGCCAGGGTGATGGATCAACCTTGCCGGTTTTTAACACCGATATTGGTAAAATCGGTGCCGCCATTTGCTGGGAAAACTATCTGCCCCCGTTGCGCCAGACCTATTATAACAAAGGCATCAATATCTGGTGTGCGCCCACCGTTGATGAACGTGAAATATGGCAAACATCGATGCGCCACATCGCCTATGAAGGGCGCACCTTTGTGCTTAGTGCCTGTCAGTATCTGACCCGCGCCGACGCCCCCGAAGATTACGCCTGCCAGCAAGGAAACGATCCCAAAACCACCCTGATCCGGGGCGGCAGCGTGATTATCGACCCGATGGGCACCTGCCTGACCGAACCGGTCTATGACCGTGAAGCGGTGATTTGGGCGGAGATTGATACCGATCAGGCCATTCGCGGCAAATACGACCTTGATGTTGCAGGCCATTATGCCCGGCCCGATGTTTTTTCGCTGACCGTTAACGAAACCCCGTTTCGCACCGGCAAGGCCGCCTGCCCGCCTTCGTTGGAACCGGCATCAGCAACACCGGAACAAACGCCGCAGCCCGACACCGCATCGTAAAATTCAACATACAGCACGCACCAAACAAAACGGCCCCGGCATATGCTGCCGGGGCCGAATTTCTGGTCGCTGTTTCAGGTCGGTATTTTAAAATACCGGAACAACAGCGCCATCATATTTTTTATTGATGAAGTCGCGGATGGTGTCTGAATTATAGGATTCCACCAGGGTTTTGACCCAGGGTTTGTCCTTGTCATCGGTGCGGGTCACAATCACGTTGGCATAGGGGCTATCCTTGCTTTCAATCGCGATTGAATCCTTGGTCGGGTTCAGCTTTGCTTCGATGGCATAGTTGGTGTTGATCGCAGCTGCATCAACATCAGCCAGGGAACGCGGCAACTGGGCCGCATCAAGCTCGATGAAATCAAACCCTTTGGGGTTGTCGGTCACGTCCAGCGGGCTAACCACCAAACCGGCAGCCGGATCAACCTTGATCAGGCCTTTTGACTGCAACAGCAACAACGCACGGCCGCCATTGGTCGGATCGTTCGGGATCGAAATTTTTGCCCCGTCCGGCAGATCATCCAGGCTTTTATATTTGTCCGAATAAATGCCCATCGGGGTGACAAAGTTATAACCGACAACCGACAGATGGTAACCACGATCCTTGATCTGGTTATCAAGATACGGCACATGCTGGAAGCTGTTGGCGTCAAGGTCACCATCATCAAGTGCCTGGTTGGGCAGCACGTAATCGGTGAAGGTAACGATGTCGAGCTTCAGGCCCTTTTCGGCAGCAACCTTGGCAACCTGCTCCATGATTTCTTCATGTTCGCCGGCGGTAACACCGATTTTGATTTCATCCTGGGCAAATGCCGGGATGGCAAGGCTGGCCGTCAGAATGACAGCCGCACTCAGGGTTTTAAAAAACCGCATGGGAAGGCTCCTTTTAAGCTGCATTTGAATGTTAAAATGCGGAAATGTGTAAAATTGTCAGATATTGCGTTTATCGGCCTTGCGCGCCAAATGATCGCCAAGCATTTGCACCGCCTGCACAACCACAATCAGGGTAATGACAACCGCTGCCATCACGTCAGGGCGAAACCGCTGATAGCCATACCGAATGCCCAGATCCCCCAGGCCACCGGCGCCAACAGCCCCGACCATCGCGGAATAACCAATCAGGGTCACTGCCGTTAAGGTCAGGCCATGAATAATGCCCGGCAGGGCTTCGGGCAGTAAAACCTTGGTCACCACCTGCATCGGACGGGCCCCCATGGCGTGGGCCGCCTCGATCAGGCCGCCGTCAACCTCGCGCACGGCCCCTTCGATGATCCGGGCAATAAACGGGATCGCCGCCACCGTCAGCGGCACAATGGCAGCAGACGTACCAATCGATGTTCCGACCAGAAGGCGGGTGAAGGGAATAATGGCAACAGCCAGAATGATAAACGGCACCGACCGCGTGGCATTGACAATCGGCCCGATGGTTTTTTGAAAAACCGGTGCTTCAAACAGTTCGCCCCGGCCCGATGTTGCCAGCAACACCCCCAAAGGCAAACCAATCGCCGTACCAATCGCCAGTGACGCAAACACCATATAAAGCGTTTCCAGCGTTGCCTGTCCTAAAATGGGAAGAAGTGTGGACCACATGGCTTAACCCTCCTGCCCGATAGATGTACTAGCAGACTGATCTGCGTTAGCCGCGACACCCGGTTTGAAATCCAGAAACTCGTCAGCCAGCAAGGATTGTGTCGTTGGATGCTGCGGATTGGCGAAAATACCCTCGACCGCACCCTGTTCCACAATCACGCCGCCATCCATCACGGCAACACGATCGCAAAGCTGTTTAACCACCGCCATTTCGTGGGTAATCACCACCATGGTCAGGCCGAGGCGTTTGTTAATATCGCGCAACAATGCCAATATTTGCCGGGTGGTTTCCGGGTCCAGCGCCGATGTTACTTCGTCACACAAAACCACTTTCGGGTTGCTCGACAATGCCCGCGCAATGCCCACACGCTGCTTTTGCCCGCCTGATAATTCAGCCGGATACCGATCTCGTTTGTCTTCCAGGCCCACCAGCGGCAATAACGGATCAATCGCAGCAGCGATTTCCGTCTTGCTGGCCCCTGCCAGTTCAAGGGGCAAGGCAATATTGTCGTAAACCGTGCGCGACGACAGCAGATTAAAATGCTGAAACACCATGCCCAACTGGCGACGAAACAACGGTAAATCGCGCTTCGACAATTTGGTCACATCGGTGCCATCGACAATGACACTGCCCGATGTCGGCATTTCCAGCAAATTGATACAACGAATCAGGGTAGATTTCCCGGCCCCGGAACGGCCAATCACGCCGACAATTTCGCCCGCTGCAATATCAAGGTCGATACCGCGCAAAGCGACATGTTCGGGGCTGCCCCGCCGGGCAGGATATGTTTTGTGCAGGTCGGTCAGCCGAATCACGGCGCCCTCCTTTTCAACATAAAAAAACCGTCTGCGGCATCACCGAGACGGTCGTTGCAAAAGGCGCACGCCCAACTCGCTTTAGCCGTATTTATTACGCGCCCGCAAGCTGAGAAGCAAATCGGCGCGTTAGATGACAATTATATAAACATGCCTGAATATGTAATTCAATGTCACACACCATGCATTTCACGCATGGCTTGTATGTATCCACTTATAATTACAACAAAATATTGTTCAATCTTCATGCCCGATGGCCCGAAAACCACATCGTGTGGGAAACGACAAGGCAGGCAGGGGCCGGATGCCCAATCAACATCCAGCCCCTCGCCTTGTCGCCAGTATTTCCACCAGCCTGAATAAAGGGTGGTTATTTATTTCTAATCCCGTCCAGAAAGGCCGACACAGCGGCTTTTAACTCGCCCGCCTGATGTTCCAGTTCATCTGACAATGCCTGTACCTCACCCGCGACCGTCTCTGTCTGACTGACCGACGACGATACATCGCCAATATTTTGCGACACATCGCGGGCACCATGGGCGGCTTCTTCCACATTTCGGGCGATTTCCTGGGTTGCGGCACCTTGTTCTTCCACAGCAGCAGCAATCGCACCGGTCGAACCATCAAGCTGGCGGATGGTTTCGGCAATTTCGCTAATGGCTGTCACCGCCGTCCCGGTGGCCGTTTGAATGCCGCCCACTTGCGAACGAATATCCTCGGTTGCTTTGGCTGTCTGACTGGCAAGCACCTTGACCTCGTTAGCCACCACGGCAAAGCCCTTGCCCGCATCACCGGCGCGCGCTGCCTCAATTGTCGCATTCAGTGCAAGAAGGTTAGTTTGTTCGGCAATATCGGAAATCAGGGAAATGACCTCGCCGATCTGGGTCGCGGCGTCGGCAAGAAGTTCGATTTTCTGATGAGTGTCCTCAGATTTACTAACCGCCCCGGTTGCCACCCGCGATGACTCCGCTACCTGGGTGCTGATTTCCCGGATTGAGGCCGAAAGTTCCTCGGCGGCGGCGGCAACGGTATCGATATTTGTCGACATTTCCTGCGACGCAGAAGACACAATCACCGATTTTTCGCCCGCTGTACGCGCCGTTACATTCATCGACCGGGCCGAATGCTGCATCTTGGCTGCGGCACTGGTAACATACTCGACAACATGGCCAACATTGGCTTCAAAACTGTTCGCCATTTCAAGCAGGGCTGCGTGTTTTTCCTGCTCTGCCTGTTTTTCGTGTTCCTCTCGCTGGCGCCGCAGGTTTTCCATTTCTATGGTTTTGGACTTAAACACATCCATCGAACGCGCCAGATCGCCAATTTCGCTGCGATGATCAGTATAGGCAACTTCTATGTCATGATCACCATCCGCCAAACGCAACATATTGTCCGAAATATTTTGCAGCGGCTTGGTAATCCCGCGCCCGATCCACAAGGAAATCATGACAATAAACCCGGCAATCACGATCACAACGGTTATCATCGTTAGCAGGCTTTTCTGAAAAATGGCGTCAACATCATCAACATAAATGCCTGTCGCCACAATCCAGCCCCATGGCTTGAACATTTTCACGAACGAAATCTTGGGCCGTGTTTTGGATTTATCCGGCGTTATATAGGTATAATCAACAAACCCCTCGCCATGTTCTTTGACCATATCGACAAACGCCTGATAATGACGTTTCCCCACCCCATCGACAGCCGCCGACATATTGCGACCGACAAGCTCGGGTTTAACGGCATGAATCAGCACCACCGGCTGCTGGTCAAACACGAAAAAATAGTTGGTTTTATCATAGCGCAAGGCCCCAACCGCACTGGCCGCGGCTTCCTTGGCCTGTTCTTCACTCAGGGCACCTGACGTGACCTGCTGGTAATAATGATCTATCAGCGATACGGTTGAATTAATCAGCGCGCGCGTCTTGTCCTTTCGATCCTCGACCATCTGGGTTCGCAATTCGGATAAACCGAACGCCCCGACCAGAATTGCGGCCAGCACCGCGCCCCCGACAATCAGTAGCAACCGCTTGCCAATTTTCATTGAATTTAGCGTGAACATTCCCGAATTCTCCCCGTATAGTCCTGTCTTGACGCGCCCGCACAGAACCCGCACAGAATCTGCGTCTGGCATTGTCGACAACGACATTATTTCGCACGTAAAAAACGCACCGTTATCTACACTTGGGGATAGGAAGCCTCTACTTCCAGTGGTGGCAGACAACAGATTATTTGCGTTGGGGAATTTATAGTCTCGCCCACACCCCGGTCACGCCGCGATTTGGAAAAGGAAACGTCACCGTCGTGCCAAATGGCACAATCTATCAGCTTTCCGCTTTCTTTTCCCACGAACCGCCCGGTGTTTGCTGCCAATAGGACAATTTATGTCCGGCATCTTTCCAGGCTTTCCAACGCATGCGGGCTTCGGCCACCGCGTCAAAATCGCGATCATCAAACAGCATGATCACGCGTTCATAATCGGCAATTTTTTCGCTGTTGGCACGATCTGTCAGAAACAGGAACTGGGCATTGTTGGGGCATTCATCGGCAACAGTCAGCCACACCGGCTGTAATTGCGCATCGCCATCCTGTGCGCTGCCATGCGGCAACCAACTGGCATTATCATAAGTCCACAGTAATGTATTAAGCGCATCCAACCGGGCGTCGCCCTGTGTCATCACAACGGCACGCTTTTCGCGCTCCAGTGTTTTTAACAAAAGCGTCGGCAAGGCCCGCTCCAGCGGGGTGTTGGTTAAATGGTAGAACCAGATATCGCTCATGGTTGCTTCATACGATGCAATGCCGCATCAGGGCAAGGATTGTCCCCACCCTGATGCGGCAAAAGCAAAATCAGCCTTCGTGATTGTCAGCCACAAAACGGTCCAGCAGGCGTACGCCATAGCCGGTTGCCCCCTTGGGGGTGACTTCGCTGTCTTTGGTGGCCCAGGCCATTGCCGCAATATCAAGGTGTGCCCACGGGCGGTCCTTGGTGATAAAGCGTTTGAGGAACTGTGCCGCCGTGATCGAGCCTGCCGGGCGACCGCCAACGTTTTTCATATCCGCAATGTCGGATTTCAGCTGATCATCATACGCCTTGCCCAGCGGCAAGCGCCAAACCGGTTCATTCACCGCAAGGCCCGCATTGGTAATTTGCGCCGAAAGCGTATCATTATTGGAAAACAGCCCGCCATTTTCATAGCCGAGAGCAATAATGATCGCGCCGGTCAGGGTTGCCAGATCCACAATCAGGCTCGGGTCATATTTTTCCTGCACATAGGTCAGGGCGTCACACAACACCAGACGGCCTTCAGCATCGGTATTGATCACTTCAATCGTCTGACCCGACATGGATGTCACCACATCGCCCGGGCGCTGTGCGGTTGAAGACGGCATGTTTTCCACCAGGCCAATCACACCAATCACATTTGATTTGGCATTACGGCCCGCCAGTGCCTTCATCAGCCCCGAAACAACACCGGCACCGCCCATGTCAAACTTCATGTCTTCCATGCCAGCGGCCGGTTTAATCGAAATCCCGCCGGTATCAAAGGTCACACCCTTGCCAACAAAGGCAATCGGGGCTTCTTTTTTCTTGCCGCCGTTCCAGCGCATCACCACCAGATAAGGCTTTTGTGCCGACCCCTGTGCAACACCCAAAAGCGCGCCCATGCCCAGCTTTTTCATTTCTTTTTCGTCAAGAACATCGATCTCGACACCCAGCTTTTCCAGCGCCTTAACTTCGGCAACAAAGCTTTCCGGGTACAAAACGTTGGCGGGTTCGGACACCAGATCGCGGGTGAAGAACACACCGTCGATCACTTTTTTAGCGTTCTCGAACTGTTTTTTGGCTTCTTTGGGTTCTTTAACCGCAACCGAAATCGCTTTCAGTGCCGGTTTGTCGTCCTTGGTTTCGGTGGTGCGATATTTATCAAACCGGTAATCGCGAAGGGCCGCGCCAGTGGCAAAATCGCTGGCCAGTTCATCCATATCGAACAGAACGGTAATGTCTTTTTCACCTGTGCCCTGTGCGGCAACAGCAACCTGACCGCCCAGTTTTTGCGCGGCAATCACATCAAATTCGGCTTCGCTGCCAATGCCAAAAATAACAATGCGCGACAGCTCGACATTTGCGGGTGAAAGGATTTGCAGGCTTTGCCCTGCCTTGCCCTTAAAGGTCGATGCCTTGATGGCCCGTGCAACAGCCCCCTTGGTGGCTTCATCCAAGGCAATGGCGCTGGGCATCAGATCGCCGCCCTCGGTGGCAAAGGCCACAACCGCGCCGGAAGCCGGAACTGCGAGATCGGAAAAAGTGATCTTCATATCTAAAAGGACTCCTGAAATTTTCTGGGTCTGTTTATGCACAAGTTATGCACGAGTCCGCCACCCGGTTGCGGACATATCGCGAATGTATCCCGTCTGGGTCAAAAACCCAATCTTCCCAATTTAGCGTGATGCCCGCCGAAAGAAAGGGTTATCCCGTATCGAAACAAAAAAATCATCCCTGCCATCCCATTCCGGCGGCTTTAAAATTGCTAAAAATCAAGGCAGCGATTTTACCGCCATGCATGATGACAAACCAACGTATCAAAGCTGCAAGGTTTCATCATGGTTTCGCGCCCCATTCCCATTCTGCCAACCGAACCGGCATCGGCTCATACAGCCGCTGCCCAACCGTTGCCCATCTGGCGCGGGGCATTTCGCCCGTTATTTTTACTGGCCGGGTTGCAGGCCATTATCGGGGTTGTGTGGTGGTTATCCTCCATGATCCACGGGCTTTGGGCACCACAACTGGGCACAACCGCCCTTTGGCATGGTCATGAAATGATCTTTGCCTTTGGCGGGGCGGCGTTGGGTGGCTTCTTGCTTACTGCAATTGCCAACTGGACCGGGCGCCCCCCCTTGCAAGGCCGCACCATTATGCTGCTGACCCTGTGCTGGCTGGCGGGCCGGGTGGCAATGGTATATGCCGCCAACATCAATCTGGCAGTTTTGCTGGTGGCCGAACTTGCCTATTTCGTGGTGCTGATCGCGCTTGCCGCGCGCGAACTGATTGCGGGTAAAAACCGGCGCAATCTTAAATTATTGGCCGTTATTGCAATTCTGGCGGTTATCGACGCCCTGTTTGTGCTGGCGGCAAAAGACGGCATTCAACTGGATGCCGAAATTTTCCCGCGCGCAGGCATCTTCATCTTTCTGGTGCTTATCGCCCTTATCGGCGGGCGGATCATTCCCGGTTTCACCCGAAACTGGCTGATCCGCGCCGGAAAATTACCTGGCATGGCCGAACCGGTTTCGTTTAACCGGTTTGATGCCCTGTGCATGGGCACCCTTATCGCATCGGCCATTCTGGCCTTTACCCCGTGGCAACAAGGTGCTGGCATTGTTTTAATGGCAACGGCGGTTTTGCACTATGCCCGTCTGGGCCGCTGGCGCGGCATTCATACAACCCGCGAACCGCTGGTGATTATGCTGCACGCGGCCTATTTCTGGCTGCCAACCAGTTTGCTGCTGATGGGTTTTGCCCTGCTGCGCCCCGATTTATACAGCCTTAACGATGCCCTTCATGCAGGCGGGGCTGGTGCCATGGCCTGCATGATCATGGCGGTTGGCGGACGGGCCGCACTGGGCCATACCGGCCGGGCGCTTGCGGCGGGCAAGGTCTTTACCATCGGGTTCTCGCTGATCTGGCTGGCAACCGCCCTGCGCCTGATCGCGCCTGTGGCAGGCAACGCCTATCTAACCGTTCTGGCTGCGGCAACCTTGTGCTGGGTTGGCGGCTGGCTGTTATTTGTGCTGCGTTATGCCCCGATCCTGATCGGACCGCCGGTGAAAAAAGGATAGCTCCAACAACAGCCTTTACACCGGCTGATCAAGCATATCATCCGTCCACAGGCCCATACCTACAGCACTGCCTTTGACATATTCCACCTGCCCGTCGTCGGCGTCCCCGGTTAACACCCAGCCATGACGTTCATAAAACCCGTGGGCGCGGATTTTGGGGTTGGCATCGGTGGTGAGTGATATTTCATCGCAGCCCTGGGCGAAAAGCCAGTCTTCAGCGGTTTTTAACAGGGCAGAGCCAATGCCCTGCCCGTCAAATTCCGGATCAACAAACAGCGCCCACAGCGTTGCCTCTTTGGGCAGGGCAATGGCAAAACCAGCGATAACAGGGCCATCACCCGCATCGGCGGTTTCTGCCACCCAAATGCCGGTGCCGTCTTTTAGCCAGTCAAACCATGCCGTTTTGGTAATACCGCGCGCCGTCAGTTCCGCCATCGTCAGGCGGTTTTCGGTAACCTTTAACCGAATGGTGAAAACAGCCTCCACATCGCTGGCAATGGCGGGTCGTATGTTCAAATTATTTGGTCCCATGCAGGGGTTCGCCCGGTGCAAACCACCCTAACCGCGTTTTTATCGCAGCAGTCCGCTGGCGCAAATAACAAAACACAAATTGATGATACCATCCTTATGACCCTGCCTGCGGCGAGCTTAACCGTACCGGCTGGCGTTTGCGGCCCCAGTTACCCGGTTGCGGGCGAAACACCCCGGCACAGGCGGTTCCGCATTCGGTGCAATGGCCCTGTGCGTCCAGTTTCCAGTCCGATAATTCATACCAGTCCCGGCCAATCAAACGGGTATGGCAGTTATGGCAATAGGTGCTGGATGCCGCATGGTCATGCACATTACCAACATAAACATAGCGCAGCCCGTTTTGCAGGGCGATATTGCGCGCCCGAATCAGGGCTTGCGCCGGGGTCCGTGGTGTATCCATCATTTTCCAGTCGGGGTGAAAGGCGCTAAAATGCACCGGCACATCAGGGCCAAGATTGGCCATGATCCAGCGAGTCATCGCATCAAATTCATCATCGCTGTCATTTTCACCCGGGATGACCAGATTGGTCAGTTCAAACCACACCCCGGTTTCCTGTTTTAAGTAAACCAGCGTTTCCAGCACATCATCAAGATGGGCCGAACAAAGCTTGTGATAAAACGCCTCGGTAAAACCTTTTAAATCGACATTGGCGGCATCCATATGGCGGAAAAACTCGGTGCGCGCATCCTTGCCAATATAGCCCGCTGTCACGGCAATGGTTTTAATCCCTGCCGCCCGGCACGCCTTGGCCACATCCACCGCATATTCCAGAAAAATCACCGGGTCGTTATAGGTAAAGGCCACCGCCGAACAGCCCCATTGTTTTGCGGTTTGCACAATCATATCGGGGGTGGCAAGGCTACCCACCGCATCCATTTGTCGTGCCTTGGAAATTTCGTGGTTCTGGCAAAATTTGCAGGTCAGATTGCAGCCCGCCGTGCCAAAGGACAAAACCGGGCTTCCGGGAAAAAAATGGTTCAGCGGCTTTTTCTCGACCGGATCAATACAAAACCCCGATGACCGGCCCCAGGTGGTCAGCACCACCTGATCATTCTGCCGTGCGCGCACAAAACAAAGCCCGCGCTGCCCCTCGCCCAGCTTGCAATATCGCGGGCAGACATCGCATTGAATGCGACCGTCATCCAGATGGTGCCAGTAACGGCCCGGCACAGTATCGGTTAAGGGGGCTTGCGCACCGGTTAATGTGGGGGGTGCGGTCATCATGGTCAGGTCCGCCTTTTAATAAAATGCAGCATCCTTTGAAAATCTAGTCTCACACGCTATCTTTTGCAAAGGATCGCAGATCAAAAGGGATGCGCCATGACCATTATTCGCCCTGCCGCCATTGCCGGTACGTTTTATCCCGCCGATGCCAACGAATTGCGCGCAACCATTGCAAACCTGATGGCATCTGCCGCCACCCACGCCCCGCGCGAAAGTGCGCCCAAGGCCATTATCGTGCCCCATGCCGGGCTGGTGTTTTCCGGTGCCATTGCCGCCGATGGCTTTGCTACCCTTTTGCCTGCGACCCGCACCATCAAGCGTTTGGTGATTATTGGCCCGGCCCATCGCATGGCGTTTCAGGGCATTGCCGTGGCCGATGCCACCGCTTTTGCCACCCCCATGGGGAATGTGGCGGTGGATGAAGCGGCGATTAACAGCGTTCTGACCCTGCCGCAGGTGCAGCGCCTTAATGCAGCACATGTGCAGGAACACGGGCTGGAAATTGAATTGCCATTTATTCAGCATATTTTTGATAATCAGCCCGACATCACCATCGTGCCTCTACTGGTCAGCCGGTGTGCCGCGCATCAAGTTGAAGAAGTGGTTGAAAAACTGTGGGGCGGGCCGGAAACCCTGATTGTGATTTCGTCCGACCTGTCGCATTTCCACGATGATGCCACAGCGCGCCAAATGGATGACCGCACCCGCCAGCTGATTGAAAATTTCCGTGCCGAGGAACTGGGTTTTGACGATGCCTGTGGCTGCCTGCCCATTGTCGGCCTGCTACGCGCAGCGCGCAAACGCGCCATGGATGTGAAAACGCTTTCACTGCAAAATTCCAGTGCCACCAGCGGCGAGACATCCCGTGTAGTGGGTTACGGCGCATGGGCCTTTTACGATAGCGCACCGCATGATTCCAAAAATAATGAAAGCGGTTTCACCGATGCCACCCAAAACATTCTAAACCGGCATGGAAAGGGGTTGCTGCGCCTTGCCAGCCAGTCAATCCGCCATGGGCTGGCGCAGGATGCCCCCCTGCAAGCGAACATCGACACGTTGCCAGATGAGCTGAAACACCCCGGTGCCTGTTTTGTGACCTTGAAGTTAAATGGCGATTTACGCGGGTGCATTGGGTCCATCATCGCACATCGCGCTCTGGCGCAAGATGTGTGTGAAAACGCTTTCAAGGCGGCCTTTGGCGACCCGCGCTTTGCCAAAGTTACGGCGGCAGACCTGACGGATGATCTGGAAATGTCGATTTCGGTATTATCAAAACCACAGCCGTTTCCCTTTGAAAGCGAAACCGATTTTATCGACAGGCTGACCCCGTTTGAGGACGGTATTATTTTATCTGACGGCAACAAACGCGGCCTTTTTTTGCCACAAGTCTGGGATCAACTGCCCGACCCGACAGATTTTACCCGCCACCTGAAACGCAAGGCAGGATTGCCGATGGATTACTGGTCAAACACACTGACAGCGCAACGCTTTGTCACACGCGGGATTGAAAGCAAAACCGTGTTTGCACCGGGCACCCTTTGGGCAGAACACAACCATCGCCGGTAAAGATACGGACTGGACCTTTCTTGTAAAATTGCCTAGGTCATCCCCTATGAACATATTCCCCCAGACAAAGGATTTCCCATGACCAACGGCTTGCCCGCAAATGCCCACGCCCTTGAAAACGGCCTGATCGAGATTGCCCGCAAGGCCGGTGCGGCGATCATGGAAATCTATAAAACCGATTTTGAAGTGCGATCCAAGGATGACGCATCGCCGGTCACCGAGGCCGATGAAGCCGCCGAAGCCATTATTCTGCCTGGCCTGCATGCCCTGACACCCGATGTTAAAATCGTATCCGAAGAAAGTGCCGCGGCAGGCGATATTCCCGATGTATCAACGGAAACCGATTTTTTCTGGCTGGTAGACCCGCTGGATGGCACCAAGGAATTTATCAAACGCAATGGCGAATTTACCGTCAACATCGCGCTGATTGCCAAAGGTGTGCCGGTTATGGGGGTTGTTTATGCCCCGGCGCTGGAAAAGCTGTATTTCGGCGGGCCTGACGGTGCCAAGCTGATTGAAAACGATACCGACCCCAAAACCACCGCCATCACCGTACGTCCCATGCCAGATAATGGCATCGTGGTGGTTGGGTCGCGGTCCCATGGCGACCCTGAAGCAATGAAAGCATTTTTGGGCGATTTAAAAGTTCGTGAAATGCGCCCGGCAGGAAGTTCGCTTAAACTGTGCCTGATCGCACAGGGCGAAGCCGACCTTTACCCGCGCCTGGGTCGCACCATGGAATGGGATATCGGGGCGGGCCATGCCGTTCTGGCTGCTGCCGGTGGCATGGTTGAAAACATGGATGGCCGCCCGTTTATTTATGGCAAGGGCGATTTCGCCAATCCCTATTTCATTGCGCGCAGCCCGTCGGTGCCTGTCACCTACCAGCACTGATCCCGCCTGCCGATTCTGGCGGGAAAACCGGCAATATGACCAAAATAATTACGCACGCAGGATGGAAATTATTTCGTCCTGCGTGCCTGTTTTCTCGCCACCCTCAATGTGCCTTGCACAAAGCCCGGATGTTTTTAAGCCATAATCAATGCGATAAACGCAACGCAGTGCAACATAATCCCCCAGCTGCGAAACGGTATTGAAACCCGCAGAAATCTTGACTTTTTCATAAACCGGGAATATTATAATTTCATCGCCACACAACGTGTAGGTGACGTAAATAGCCGCCGGAATCACGGCGACGCGGTTCGGATCACTACCGCGGAGCGATACCGAACTATAGCGTAAAAGAGCCGCCATTTATGGCGGC
>NZ_JFJZ01000065.1 GCF_002115825.1 Thalassospira sp. MCCC 1A01428
TGCCGGGACTAAACACCTAATAAATTCCAATGCCGTAAATATACATATTGATATATAAATTATATGAATGTGGGGTGTCATGGAATTGCGGCATGTACGGTATTTTTTGGCAGTGGCCGAAGAAATGCATTTTGGTCGCGCGGCTGCTTCTTTGAACATTGCCCAGCCGGCCCTTAGTATTCAGATCAAGGCACTGGAAGATGAACTGGGCGCTGTTTTGTTTGACCGCACCAGCCGCCATGTTGCGCTTTCTGCCGTTGGGCGTATTTTTTTGCCAGAAGCCCGTAAAATTATGGCTCAGGCAAATTACGCGCGGCTGGCGGCCAGGCGCGCCGCCAGTGGCCAGCTTGGTGTCATCAGAATTGGCTTTGTCGGCAACGCGTTTTTTAGCGGGGCTTTGTCACGGGATTTAAGGCAGTTTCGCAAGGTTTACCCCGCTGTGACAATTGATCTGGTTGAATTGCCCCCGGGCGCGCAGGCTGAACAGATTATTCACCAGATGCTTGATATCGGCTATGTGCCCGATTTTGACGACCCGCAACATCCCGAAATTTTGCGTCAGAAAACCGGTTCCTGGCCGTTTGTTGTTGCTTTGTCACCCGATCATCCTCTGGCAGCGCAAGATCGCATTTCGCCAGCTGATTTGCGCGATGAAACCTTTGTTATTTATGCTGCCAGCGACACTGACAGGGATCATCTGGCATATATATCGGCTGTTCTTGGTTATGCGCCGGCCCATGTGGTGCATGTCAGCAATACATTAACGGTGCTTACCATGGCGTCGGCGGGGCTGGGTGTTGCGGTGGTGCCAGAAACACTGGCCGAAATCAAAATTGCCGATATCTGTTATCGCCCGCTGCTGGGGGCGCGGCAAATGTCACGCGGGGCGCTGTTATCCTCGCGGTATCATGCAACACCGGTTGTGCGGTCCTATCTGGCTGAAATTGCGCGGGCTTCCTCGTAAAACGACGCCGGACTGCCTATTGGGGGGCGACCTCAACATGTTTGGCGATGCGGCGGCATCTTTCCTGTTTTGTCGTTATGTCTGGCAGGTGGGGCATGTTGCGGGCTGAAATGGTCAGGATTCGTGCTTGCGGATTTGTAAATTCGGGCCCAATCAGCATGAAAAAGACTGCTCACAACAAGCTCACGGAAAGGTGTGATGCGGGAAATGTCCCTGATCACGGATGGTGTTTTTCATTTATCATATTGATTCCATGCGTAAATTTTAAATCCCGCCTTGGGCTGACGGGCAAGGCTGCACGACCGGGGATATTCGGGATCATGATTTGATGATTGTCATCTTACTAACTAGTAAGTAAGTTTTCTTCATGACCCAAAAAACATCGCCCAAAGCCCTCGAAATTATTGATCTTGCGCGTTCGCTGATTGCCAATGCCGGCTATAACGGTTTTAGCTATGCCGATATTGCCAAAACCCTTGGCGTGACCAATGCCAGCATTCACTACCATTTTCCGGCTAAGGCCGACCTGGTGAAGGCTGTTGTTGTCAGTTATCGCGCACAATCCGACCATCAGCTTCGTTTGGCGGCTGCCGAAATTGACGACCCGGTTCAGCTTTTGCGGCTTTTTGTCCAGTTTTGGGAGCGCTGCCTGCACGAAGGACCGTTGCCATTTTGCATTTGTGTGATGCTGGCATCTGAATTGCCGTTAATCCCCGAAAGCGTTGCCGATGAAGTCCAGGGGCATTTCGATGATTTGGCTGGCTGGTTGACAGAGGTGATGCTTCGGGCCGAGGCAAAGGGGCTCGTGCATTTGCGGGCCGGGGCCCAGGCAGAAGCTCGTATGTTAATGACGCTGGTTCACGGGTCGATGATTTCCGCACGTGCCGCGCGGGACCCTGACGTCTATGGGATAAGTGCGTGGCCCGCCCTTGAAAGGTTGCTTGTTGATGCCCCCCCGTAACGATCCGACCTAAATCAGAATTGGCAGCGGCCAGAGAATAACCCGGGGCATTGCCGGGCCATAATGCTGCACTGGCAACCAGGCCTGCCGTCTTCACCATTTTTAATCTTATTTGTTTGCGATGCGCATTTGTGTTCTGGCCTGCCAGATCAATGCGCCCCATCCAGCCTTCCATTGCCGTCAACTGGTTGCACCATTGACGGGAAAACGAACCTGCTTGGCTAAAACCAGCCGGTTTTCCGCAAGTAGTTCACCGCGTCTCCCCCCGTCCCCCAAATCTATAGGAAGTTAAAATGAAACCTTTTATCGCTATTACCCTGGCTGCATTGGGCCTGTCTGTTGCGTTTGCACCCCTTGCCAGCGCAGATCCCGCGCCAACCCGTTTGCGCGGTACAATTACAACACTTAACCCGCAATCTTTGGTTGTTCATACCCGCGATGACAAGGATATTACTGTCACTCTGGATGATCAGACCCATTATGCTGCGGTGGTTAAATCCAGTCTCGATAACTTGAAAGAAGGCAGTTATATCGGCACCGCCACCAAAGAAATTGGTTCCAAACTGATTGCCCTTGAAGTTTCAATCTTTCCGCCGGAAATGCGGGGCGCGGGCGAAGGCCATTATGCATGGGACAAAATTTCCGACACCACCCTTTCCGCTGGCGCGGCCACAGCCAGTGCCATGACCAATGGCAATGTTGCCACCGTTACCAGTTCGGGTGAAACCGATGTTAACAGTGCCATGACCAATGGCAATGTAACCACTGCTGCGGCCAAAGGCGGACTTACCGTTTTAAATGTCACCTATAAGGGCGGTGAACAAACCGTTCTTGTGCCGCCAACCGCCCCGATTGTTGCCTTGCAGGCCGGTACAAAGGCCGATCTGGCAGCGGGTGCAGGCATTTTCATCGTGGCTATTCAGGATGGCGATAACACCACGGCCAAGTTGATTGCCGTTGGTAAAGATGGCGTTGTCCCGCCGATGTAAACGGCAAAATCCGGCTTGTTCAGGTGGGGTATATGCGTGCGTTGTGCATTAGTGCCTTGCCCCACCTAACGGGTCGTTTGCCGGCAAACCGGTTTTCAAAAGGGTGGTTTTTATGAAAAATCCTGCGCAAGCATCAATGCGACCCGCGCATTCCCTGCCTGTGCGCATCATGCACTGGGTAAATGTTTATGCCCTTTGCTGCATGTTGTTCGGCGGTTGGGAAATTTACAATGCCTCGCCCGACTTGCCGTTTCTGTTTCCCCAATGGGCAACATTGGGCGGGTGGCTGGGCGGTGCGCTGGCGTGGCATCTTAGTGCCATGTGGTTGTTGGTGATCAATGGGGCCGCCTATGTGCTGTACGGCATTTTTTCGGGCCATTTCAAACGCGATTTGCCGCCACCGTCACCCAAAGCGTTCCTGCGTGACATGTGGGCCGCAGTTTGCCTGCGGTTGCCCCATAAGACCGGTCATTACAATGCTGTTCAACGCCTGTTGTATGGCGGTGTGATTTGCATTCTCGTGATCGAGGTTTTGACAGGCCTGTCGATCTGGAAACCGGTGCAGTTTGGCGGGCTGGTTTCCTTATTTGGCGGTTTTGTACTGGCCCGTAACATTCATTTGGCAATGATGATTTTAATCGTTGGTTTTATTGTCGTCCATCTTGCTTTGGTGGCGATTGTACCGCGCACGCTTGTTTCCATGTTCAAATCCGTTCCATCCGACCCGCAGGAGGCAAATGATGCTTGAAAAACGTCGTAAACCGGTCATTACACCAGATGATATTCGTGCCGATCTGGACCGGTTTAGCCGCCGTGCGTTTTTGCGCGGTTCGCTGTCGCTGGGTGGGCTTGCGATGTTAACCGGGTGTAATTTGTCGACCGACAGCGGGGTTGATGCCGCCTTGAAGGCGATTTTGCGGTTTGATGACAAAATACAGGCCAAATTATTCGATCCCGCCCGTTTGGCGCAAACCTATCCCGCCAGTGCCATTACCGAACCGTTCCGTTTTAATGCCTATTATCCCGATTGGCAGGTACGCGGCGTCCCCGATGACTGGCGGTTGGAAGTTGCGGGTCAGGTTACGGACAAAAAAGCCTGGACCCTTGATGCGTTACAATCCTTGCCGCAGGAAAGCCAGATTACCCGCCATATTTGCATTGAAGGCTGGAGCCAGGTGGGGCAATGGCGCGGGGTGCCGCTGGCAGTGTTTTTACGCAAAATCGGGGCGGATACGCGGGCAAAATATGTAAAATTTACCTGTTTTGACGATTATACCACCAGCATTGATATGGCGAGCGCCCTGCACCCGCAAACGATTTTGGCGCTGGAATTTGTTGGAAAACCGCTAACGCCGGAATGGGGCGCACCGGTGCGTCTGCGTATTCCCACCAAACTGGGTTTTAAAAGCGCCAAAAATTTACGGGCGATCGAGGTAACCAACAGTTTTGCCGGCGGGTATTGGGAAAATCAGGGATATGACTGGTTTGCCGGTGTTTGATTTTTGTGGTTTTTATGCCAGACGATCCTTGAATGGCATCGATCAATGGCGCCCCGGGGTTGGCAGGCGGGCTGATATATCTTTGCCAATGGCTTTACAAGCTGTCGATACCATTGCGCCTGGCCAGCCTTCCGTAACACATGTTTACAATGAGTTGATATAAGCGCGCAGGCAGGGCAATTTGCCCGAAAAAAAGTCGCCCGGTTCCCAACGCGGGGCGGGCGACAGGCGGGGTAGCTGGCTGTATAGCTGATCTGGCAAAGCCGAATTTGCCAGATCAGCAGGATATGGTTATCGACGTCGCCTAGTTGTTAACCGACATGGCAACGGGTTTGGGTGTTGAATGCGTACTGACCGGCAGGATCGGGTATACGATCCGGGGTTCTTCACCTGTCAATGTCCGCAAGAAGGCGGCAATTGCCGAAATTGATTTATCGTCAAGTTCGGTACCCAACTGGCTGGTTGCCATAATGCCAACGGCCTGTTCGAGATCCCAGACCTTGCCGGTATGGAAATAGGGGGCTGTCAGCTCGATATTGCGAAGCGGGCCTGCGCGGAAAACATAATCGTCATCGGCGGTGTGGGTTACGGCAAAGCGGCCCTTGTCATTGGGGGGCAAAATGTCGGAACCGGGTTTTTCAACCACGCCAAACGGATAATATCCATTACCGCCAACATTGACGCCGTTGTGGCAAGATGCACAGCCGCTATCTATAAACAGGGCCAGGCCTTCTTTTTCCTGATCGCTCAGGATGACGTCGTTGCCTTCAAGGAACTGGTCAAACCGGGATGCCGGGGTGATCAGGGTGGCTTCAAAGGCTTCGATGGCTTTGGCCATGTTATCAAACGTTACCGGGTCAGCTTCACCCGGGAAGGCTTTTTTGAAATGCTCGATATACTCGGGCATGCTTTTTAGCGTGGTTACAACGCGGTCCGGGGTGCTGGCCATTTCAACACCGGCCTGAACCGGGCCTTTGGCCTGTGCCTTAAGGTCGGCGGCACGGCCATCCCAGAACTGGGCAATGTTGAAAACGGCATTAAAAACGGTTGGCGCGTTGCGTGGGCCTTTTTGCCAGCCATGGCCAATGGACGTTTCAAGGTTGTCGTCACCGCCCATGCCAAGGTTATGGCAGGTATTGCATGAAATCAGGGCGCTGGATGAAATGCGGGTTTCAAAAAACAGCATTTTACCCAGTTCGACTTTTTCATGGGTGACGGCATTGCCTTTGACTGCGGGAACAGCCGAAGGAATGACCTCAAAATAGTCTCCTGCTGCTTTGCGCAGGGCGGCATTATCGTCCTTGTCGGCGGCAAGGGCGCTGGTAACAAATCCGATGCATAGGGCACTGGCCCCAAGCAGCCGGACAAAAGTGCGGGTGGTTGTCATGATGTTCCCCTCTCTCAAGTATGAGCGCCATCACAACATCACTGTAACCCACTGTTAACCATGATTTATGTCAAATATCTAATTTAATTAAATTTAATATAAATTGCGTTGCCAGATGGGCGATTGAGGGCGCAAAATATGCGCTTGTCGCGCGATTCGTTGAGCTGTTTTGCTTGTGCAAGCCGGCCCAAATAGCCAAAGCCCCGCTGCGGGTTCCGGGCGGGGCCTTGGTTCGGGATTAAACTGTTCAAAAATACCGCTTAAAGCAGTTTTTCCTTCGGGTCGAATTTTGGTCCCGGTTCGGCAGACAGCTTTTCAAACACGCCTTCAAGGGTATCTGTTACCGAATAGAGCTGTCGGTTGCTGGGCCGCGCAAAGCCCTCGTCTATGATGCCTTCAATCATTGCCAGGCATTTGTCCCAGTATCCCAGGGCATTTAAAAACACCAACGGTTTATCGTGAATGCCCAACTGGCGCAGGGTTAGGGCCTCGAATGCTTCATCAAGGCTGCCAAGGCCCCCGGCGAGGGTGACAAAGGCATCCGACCGGCGGAACATTTCCACTTTGCGTTCATACATGGACTTGCACACGATCAGTTCCGAAAGACCGGCATGGCCGACTTCGATTTCGTCAAGATGGGCGGGAATAATACCGACAACATTGCCACCATTTTCCATCACGGCATCGGCGACAGCGCCCATAAGGCCAATGCGCCCGCCGCCGTAAACCAGGGTAATGCCGCGTTCGGCCATCATTTTGCCAAAGGCGATGGCGTTTTCCTTGTGTTGGGGGTTCACACCGTTAGATGCACCGCAAAACACACAAATCGAGTTTATTTTCGTCATGGCGGCCTGCCTTGTTGTTATCTTGTTGCAGGAAAGGAAGTTATAAAGCCGTATGCGGCTTCAATGTCCCTTTCATCCCCAGCTTAGCGTATGATATGCCTGCGTCGTCAATGATATCTTGATGTCAAAACCGGTTTTGGCAGGGCGAAAACAGGTAAAATGTTGCATCGCGCAATTTTTGTCCGCAAAAGCACAGCCCGATTTGTGCCGTAATATATCGTATTGTGGCGATCCCGCATTTTCCGGTTAGCGGCATGCTGCGATTGGAAACAGTGCGATACACAAAGATCGAAAATAATAAAGGCAGGTTCATACAGCGTGTTTGTCGACAGTCCGTTCTGGTTTGCCATCCTTGTTTCCGGCGTTATTGCCGCAGTTTTGATGCTGGCCCTGTGGTTGGGGCTTGATCGCGCTGTTGCAAGGCGCATGGTGCTATCTGCCATTATTCCTGCCATTCTGGTGGCGGTGCCTGCTGCCCTTGGCCTGCCCGAAGGTATGCGCGGCGGGGCGGGCGCGGTTTTGGCCGTTATTTTAATTGGCGGGCTAGCGGGCATTATGATTGATGTTGCCCGGTTTTCGGCGCGGATCGCATCGGTTTTGGCCTGTATTATCATTGTTGGCGGTGGCTGGCTGGTTTTGGGCGATGATACCAGCGGCACAGCGGCACTTCTGGGGCAGGTTACCTTACCCGGAACAGCGCATATTGTTTCGGTGCTGGCGTGGGCCGCGTATTTGGCGGTCGCCCTGGTTTTGGCGTTTGTTACATTGCCCGATTTTACCGACACCGCCGAAGATGGCGGGCCGGGGGGCAAAACCGCGAAAAAGACCAAAGCCAAAACAACCAAAGTAACATCAACCCGCAAAAGCAAATCGACTACCAGCGACCTTGCCGACGGAGACCGGGGGCCCGGGGCGTTGTCGGTGTTTTTGGCGCTGGTGCTGGGGTTGGGTATTATTGCGGTGCAATTTGGCTTGCGCGATTTGAAAATTCTGCACGGGGCGATGGCGATTGCATTGTTGATTGCCCTGATATCGGAAAAGGCGGCACCGCAATACCGGGCGGCGGTCTGGTTATCGATGGTGGGGGCCATTATGGTGGCCGGTGCAACAGCAATTTTGCGCGCCCCCGCCAGTCTGGTGGCGCATGGTGTGCTGGTGCTGGTGATGTTTTCGGGTACGGGAACGGTTTTGTTGCAACGCGCCTTGCGCCTTGATCGTGTTGACGCCGCCGGGGCATCGGGCCGTGATGCCGGTATTTTGTGGGCGGGCGGTGCTATTGTCCGGGTGCTGGTGCTGGCGATGCCGGTGGGCATGGCGGCCCTTGTTGCCTTTATCGGGGCGGCGATGACGGCCCCTTGATCAATTTTCTGCCGATTGGGCCTGTTCGCGGTGAATGACTGCCGTTCATCAGGCAACTAATGCGGTGAAATTCGGCCTGACAGGTCAAAATCACTGTTTTTGATGTGCAATTTGACGCATTTGCAACAGCTTGATGCATTTCCGGCTTTGTTACGGTATGGAAACTGTGCGATGAAAGTAGTACAAGTTTCCGATAACCGTGTCGGGGGTGGGGACGGGATTTCGTTTTTCATGCTGCAATGCCGCGCATTGATGCAATTCTGACCTTCGGCGAATAAAAGATAACCATCGTTCAAGGATATTTTCCGGTGAAACGACCTTATATCCTCGTCATTATCGGCGTTTTGCTGATCATTGCCGCCATTGTGCTCAATTATACGCTTACGGGCGCTGGCGACGATGACACCGATACGGTGTCTAGCGCGCCTGAGCAACAAAGCAGCACGGAGCCGGCCGGCGAAAAAACGCCTGAAACGGGCAAAACAGATACACCTGCCGATGACAGCAAGGCACCGGATGTTACCGATCCCAGTTTTGACGTGGTGCGCGTCAGCCCGGATGGAAATTCGGTTATTGCCGGGCGCGCAGAACCCAATACCAAGGTTCGGGTACGTGAAGGCAAGGACGTGATCGGGGAAGCGACGGCCGATAACCGCGGGGAATGGGTTATTTTGCCGGAAAAACCGCTGCAACCGGGCGATCGTGAATTGTCTGTCGAAAGCGAAGACAAGGATGGTAAGGTTCAGTCGGGCTACGAGGATGTGGTTGTTCTGATCCCGGAAAACCCGGCCAAGGAAACCACTGCACCGATGGTCGCGGAAAAAAGCGACAAGGCCGAACCGGATGCAAAAACCGACAAACAGCCGATTATTGCCTTGCGTGTACCGTCGCAAGGGGAAGGTCCGGCAACGGTAATGCAGGGGCCTGGCGCGGTTCCTGAAAACAAGGAAATTGCCAAGGCTGCCAATCAGGCGGCACAGGATGCAGGCCAGCCTGAAATTGCATCTTCGATGCCGCGTCTAAGTGTTGGTGTTGTTGATTATAACGACAAAGGCCAGGTTGCGATGTCGGGCGATGCAAACCCTGACCACAATATTCGTGTTTATCTTGATAACAGGTTTGTTGGCACGGCCCCGTCTGACAACAAGGGCGATTGGGCCTTGACGCTGGAAAGCGATATCAACCCGGGCCAGTACAAACTGCGCGCTGACGAGGTTGATAAACAGGGCAAGGTGGTTGCACGTGTCGAATTGCCGTTTGAACGGGCTGATGCCAAAAAGGCGATGGAACCCGGTAAGCGGTATGTTGTGCAGCCCGGTAACAGCCTGTGGCGGATTGCCCGGCGTGCTTATGGTGATGGTATTCAATATTGGGTCATTTATCACCGTAACGAAGACCAGATCCGTGACCCGGACCTGATCTATCCCGGCCAGATTTTTGCGCTACCGGAAGAAAAAACATCCAATTGATTTGCTGATTTAGGCCGCAATACCGCGATTTTGCGTATTGCGGCCTTGTCGTACCATCGACTTTGCCAGATTGGTCCCTATATGCAGCGGACGTATCATTATGGGCGGGCTGTGTTGTGGCTGGTCCGTTATTACCGGGCTGTGTGAAGCGGGCAGGAAAATGCAAAATGCCGACGGCTGACATGGCACTTGCCAGGCTGTGTGTTGTATGCGTTTTGATGGTGGATTGCTGTTATCCCTGTGGCGTGCCACAGTGGCACCTGCAAAATAAGGGTTCGCGCGAAACGCTGCCTGAGTGTTGACTGGCCCCGCAACGGGGCAACCTTGCTGCCGATGGTTCGCCAAAACCGGGTGAAAAGGCCGCCAGATGGGCCAAATACCCGGTTAAGGGTGAAAAAAGCGCCGTTGGATGATCCCCCTTGTTGAAGGGGATGGATCGCCAATGATAAGAACATGCCAGACGTGCCACTGATTGGCCCGTCGCATTGCAACCAGGGAAGACAACTTTGAAATCCGTTCTTGTGCCGATCAATTCCGAAGGCTGGAAATTTATTGCGATTTTCGCCGCTGTGACTGTGATCCTGTTTCTGATCGCCCAGCCATTGGGCTGGATTGGCGTTATCCTGACTTTGTGGTGCGCCTATTTCTTTCGCGATCCTGACCGGGTTACCCCGATTGGCGATGATCTGGTGATTGCGCCTGCTGATGGCCGCATTTGCATGATTTCGCAAGCCCCGCTGCCCAAGGAACTGGAACTTGAAGACCAGTCACCCCGCACGCGTATCTCGATTTTCATGAATGTGTTTAACGTTCACGTTAACCGCTCGCCGATCAATGGTGAAATTGTAGGCGAGGCCTATGTTCCGGGCAAGTTTGTTAATGCCGAGCTGGACAAGGCATCGGAAAATAACGAACGCCAGATTTTGCTGGTCCGCGACAAGGATGGCCGCGATTTTGGCGTGGTCCAGATTGCCGGTCTGGTTGCCCGGCGCATTCTGTGTGATGTGGGCCGTGGGTCGATCCTTAAAGCGGGCGAGCGTTTTGGTCTGATCCGGTTTGGGTCGCGCGTCGATGTGTATTTACCCGTGGGTGTTGAACCCAAAGTTTGTGTTGGTCAGTTGACTGTCGCAGGTGAAACCGTGCTGGCCGATGTTGCCGCAATCGCTGCTGTTCCGGCCACCGGGGAGGTGCGTTAATGGCCCAGGGTCCTGATCGCAACCGGCCACGTCGTTTCAAGGCATTATCCCTGTCGCGGTTGGCCCCCAATGTCGCAACCCTTATGGGGATGTGCGCCGGGTTGACCTCGATCCGGTTTGCCATGCAGGACCATTGGGAAGCCGCGGTGACCGCTATTTTGATTGCGGGCATTATAGACGGGCTGGATGGGCGTTTGGCCCGAATGTTAAACGCATCCAGCCGGTTTGGCGCAGAACTTGATTCATTATCGGATTTTGTGTGTTTTGGTGTTGCACCGGCCCTGTTGATGTATTTCTGGTCCCTGCACCAGTTAGGGCCCATTGGCTGGGCCTTGTGCCTGTTGTTTGCCGTTTGCATGTCGTTGCGACTGGCGCGGTTCAATACCCAGATGCTGGGTGAACCGGAAATGCCGACATGGGCCTATCGGTTCTTTACCGGTGTTCCGGCCCCGGCCGCTGCGGCCCTGTCAATGTGGCCGATGGTGTTAAGTTTTCAGTTTGGCGTTGGCATTTTTGACAGCCCCTTTATTACAGCCCCGTACATTGTGCTGATTGCAGTATTGATGGTGTCGCGGATGCCGACTTTCAGCTTCAAGAAGGTTAAAGTCCCACGGGCGTGGGTTTTGCCATTGATGCTGGCTTTCGGGGCTTCGGTGGCGTTTTTGGTATCGTCACCATGGTTAACCCTGTCGGTTATTGCCGGGGTTTATTTTGTGACTTTCTTCTTTAGTTTCCGGTCCTATCGCCGCATGGGTGTTGAACAACAACGCCGTTCCGACGAACTTGAAGAAGAAGAAGACCTTGGCCAAACCGATGACGACCCCGAAGATGGTCTGAACCGCGTACATCAGAATTGAAAATAGGGGCAACAGTTTCTGTTGGCAGGTGATGCTGCCGGGAATTGCGCTGTTTTATCAAAAAAGGCCAGTCAATTGATGTGACTGGCCTTTTTTCTATTGTATTGCCAAAAGGGAGCACTTCGCTATGCTGGGGTATCTCCGTGGATGATAACTTCATTTTCATCGCAAAAGGGCGATGGCCCTGATGGATCAAAGCCAAATTGCTGCAAGCAGGTTATCAACGCCGATCAGATGTTAATGATACCCCGGCACCGGTGTTGCAGGTGGATATGCCTTGGGCAGTGTTGGCTTAACCGGCAAGCCCCGGTCAGAGATGTTGCGGTGGATGTATCAAAACCTGAAAACGTACCTGTCCGTTTGTTTTAAGGGCGGGCCGGATAAACGCCGTTTACGACGATACATGACGTCAGTTTTACTTTGTTGTCATCGGTCAGGGTTGTGATTTTGGGTAGTTTGAATGTTTTTATACCATCACCCCCAAAACGATTGCCAATCAGGCTAAAGAGAGCAGGGTATTGCTGGATGATCAATTCAGCGCCGTTTGTTGCGAGATAATCTGCCGGGCAAAAGCTTGATGCAAAAGTTTCGATATTGGAAATTATTGTGTCTTCGGCATGGGAGGCTTTAACACCCGTCACGCAAAAAATTGCCGACACAGCAAGAATGGCGCCGTATTTTCCAGAATTCCGAAGCAACCCAAACATCTGTTTCTCCATTTTTTAAACTTGTTATTTGAATAGTAACAGGTGCCGCCGGCACAGCGCGCAGGTGTGGTGTATTTCATGATGTCCCCGGCTGCCGGGTTCCAAGCCCCCAACCCGTGCAAGGCAGCATTTATAAATTGCAGATAATTCAATATTTTAACAAGTTAAAATTGAAATATAAACGCAAAGGTTGATGGTGCGTTTGGATGTGCCTGTTTTTGGGCTGAAACTTTGATAGTTATTTTGATTAATAACGGGCAGGCAAAGGGGAATTAAATTTCAATTTCGCCCAGGTGCAGGCTGCTGTCAGGCCTTGACAGGGCGCGACAAAATACGCTGTTGATTTTGGTTTGTTTGCAGCATAACGGGTTAGGAGGGCGGGTTCTCAACCGGTAAAAGTTTGGCGGACATAAAACTGTTAAGCATGTTCTGATAACGCATACGGTCTTTTGGCGGGAGCCACGCCTTATAGAACTGTGTCCAGGGCATTTCCGGGTAAGTATCGAGAATGTCGTTTACCGCATCGATGACCTGTTTGCCGGCAGCGTTTTTTGAACATCCCATCGTTGCGTTAATGAGCGGGCTGCCCCCCGCAATCGGCAGCGAGATGATTTCGTTTTGATAGTTGGCTTCCCGGTGGTGAAATTCCGCCTCGGCGGGTAAATACATTGCCCAGTCCAACCGGCCCATTTCCAGCAGCTGGATGAATTTCTCGTCACTGCCAATTGTTATAATATTGGTCTGGTTGATATGTTGCCGAACGGCAGCATCAATATAATCGCCATAGGAACGGCCAAGGCGAATGGCTGTCGAGATGTTGGTATCTGCCAGCAGGCGGTTAATGTCGATTTCGTTGTTGTTATTCAGGAACGGGCGGAAAACCTGCATTTGACGGGCAAGAATAACGACCGAAGGTGGCAGGCTGATTAAAATCGGCTTGGCGAAATAGATATACTGGCGGCGTTCTTCTGTCGGAATAAGGGTTAGCGAACAGTGTAGTTGCGGGCTGCGCATTTCAGCCAGAAGGCGCGCCAGGGGTACTTTTTTCAGGGTATGACGATATTGCGGCAGGCGTTCCATCAGCCAGTCTTGCGTTTGGGCCGCATAGCCCACAAGTTTGTCGTCCTGTTCGATATAGGCGGGCGGAAATGTCGGAATGGCCCAGCTTAATTCGGGTTGGGCAATAGCCTTGCTGATGCCCCATAACAAATTGGCACATATGCAAGCTGTTATGGTGAGGCACTGTACCCTCATCCCCATCGCAATCTGTTTCCCTGTCGTATGCTCCGGCCCATCCTCCGGTAGCGTAACCAACACATAATCTATTCTATAGTATAGATTGGACCTGTTCCAAGTGATAGCAAAAAAGCTGCCCTTGTTCGGGGCAGCTTTTTGTTTTGATGTTATTGCCAGATCAAAGGGTTAAATGGCCGAATTGATCAGGAGTTTGTCGGGGCTGGTGTGTTTTTACCGCGCCAGCGCCGCCATGCCCTACCAGATTTGGCAATCAGCAACAGGGCGCAGGGCGTAAAGACAAGTGTCAGGACCGTGGCGAACGTCAGACCAAAGGCGATTGACGTTGCCAGTTGCACCCACCATTGCGTTGACGGTGCCCCAATGGAGAATTCACGGGTAACAAAGTCGATATTGATTTGAAACACCATGGGCACCAATCCCAGAATGGTGGTGACGGTGGTCAACATCACCGGACGCAAACGTTGCGCACAGGTCTGTAAAATGGCGTCTTCGATGCTGTCAGCGGTTAATTTTAATCTGTCATAGGTATCGATCAGAACAATGTTGTTGTTCACCACGATGCCTGCCAGCGCCACAATGCCAATCCCGTTCATGACGATGGAAAATGCCTGCCCGGTTAATAGTAATCCGCCCAGTACCCCCGCTGTCGACATAATGATTGCGACCATGATCAAAAGCGAACTGGTGATAGAGTTAAACTGGGTCACCAGAATGATGAACATGATGAACAGCGCCACCGAGAAGGCATTCTTTAGAAAGTCTGCCGATTTTTGCTGTTCTTCATCCTGCCCTTTAAACTCGACACTGACACGCGGGTCGATATCGAGGGTTTTTAGCCACTGCTTTACCTCCTGTACCTTGGTATCCACCAGAATACCTTCGGTAACGTCGGCTTTAACAGTCAGGGCGCGGCGGCTATCAACCCGGTGCAGGGTGCCGGTTTTGGGCTCTGCTGTGCGGGTAATAAAGTTTGAAACCGGTACCAGCCCCTTGTTGGTTACAATTTGCAAACGTTGCAGTTCTTCAAGGGTGCGGCGATTTTGCGGGAAACGGCCTACAATATCGATTTCCTCGGTCGAATCATCGGGGCGATAGGTTGAAAACAAAATGCCGTTTGTTACCAGCTTTACCGTGTTGCCAATGGTGGCGATGTCGGCACCAAATTTTAACGCCTGTGCACGGTCAACCTTGTATTCCCAGTCAATGCCAGGGGGCGATTTGCCATCTTCAAAGTTATAAAGCCCGCCCAGCTTGTGCAAACCGGCCATGATTTCAGCCGATGTTGCATCCAGAATTTCGGGATAGTGCGACCGCAACTGGATTTGAACGTCCTTACCCTGCGGCGGGCCCGCTTCGGCAGCACGGATTTCAACCTGAATACCGGCAAGGTCGCGGGTGGCTTCAAGAATTTTATGTTCAATTTCCTTGGCTTTGGGGCGCACCTGCCAATCTGCATATTCCAGCTGGATCACACCGATCACGTCTTCGGGCGCATCATCCCCGCCCTGGGCCGATGCCCCGGCGCGGCTATAGACTGTATCAAACCAGTGATGGCCGGTTTCGGACTGGTCATCAAGGGCAAGAATGCGGTTTTCAACCTGGTGTACCAACGCGTCCTGTTCATAATAGGACAAATTGCCCCGGGCGCGAATTTGTACAGCAGCCTGTTCAGGTTCAACTGATGGGAAAAATTCAAACCCTTTGCCGAACATGCCGAACGCCATCCAAACCGCAATCAGGATGACAAAGGCCAACGGAATGATCAGCCAGTATACCTTGAGCGAGGCCTGCAAAATACGGATGTAAAAGCCGGTGCCCCCGGTCAGTTTTTCAAGTTTGTCGGTTTCACCTGCGGCAACCGCATCAAGGGCGTCATTCGCCGCCATGCCCGGTTTGCCAAACCACGCCCCGACGGTGGGCACAAAAATAAGGGCCATCGCCAGTGACGCACTAAGTGTAAACAGCACCGTAATGGGGAGAAATTTCATGAAATCGCCAACCACATCAGGCCAGAATGCCAAGGGCAAAAAGGCGGCCAGTGTTGTTGCGGTCGAGGCAATGATGGGCATTGCCATGCGCTTGGCAGCCAGGGGATAAGCCTGCTTGCGGTGCAGCCCGTCCAGCATTTTACGATCGGCATATTCGGTGACCACAATGGCCCCGTCAACCAGCATCCCAACAGCAAGGATCAGCGAGAACAGCACAACGATATTCACCGTCATGCCCAGCGCCCACAGGATAAGAATGGCTGTCAGGAACGATCCGGGAATGGCAAGCCCCACCAGCAGGCCGGA
This sequence comes from Thalassospira sp. MCCC 1A01428, assembly GCF_002115825.1. Lineage (GTDB taxonomy): Bacteria > Pseudomonadota > Alphaproteobacteria > Rhodospirillales > Thalassospiraceae > Thalassospira. Next base: position 15,785 of record NZ_JFJZ01000065.1, read on the forward strand.
CCGCCAGCCAAGCGACCAGATCACCACAACCATCACCAGCAAAATGGCCAGGATGACGCTGTTTTGAAGGTCGGTCAGCATGGTGCGGATGTCGGATGATTTATCCTGTGAATAGGTGACCTTAACCGTTTCAGGATAGCTTTGGGCGGCCTCGGCGGTAATGTTTTTTACCGCATCGATCACATCAATGATGTTCTCGCCAACCCGTTTGGAGACTTCAATGGCAATGGCCGGGCGGCCATTAAGGCGGGCAAAGCTGGTGGCGTCCTTAAAGGTCCGGCGTACCTCGCCAATATCGCGAAAGCGAATAACGGAATCACCATCAACGATAAGCGGCATGTTTAAAATGTCATCGACATCTTCAAACAGGCCCGGCACCTTGATGTTAAAACGCCCCGCTCCGGTATCAAGCGCACCTGCTGCCACCAGCGAGTTTGAATTTTGCACCAGGGAAACAATATCGATCCCTTTTAACCGGTAGCTTTCAATTTTCATCGGATCGATGACAAATTCTACCAGTTCCTCTCGGTCGCCAGCCAGGTTGGCCTCCAGCACGGCTGGCACGCCTTCGATATCGTCTTTCAGGTTACGTGCAAGGCGCAGCAATGTGCGTTCGGGAACCTCCCCCGATAACGTTACCACCAGGACCGGAAATAACGACAGGTTAACTTCGTGAACTTCGGGGTCGTCGGTATCGTCGGGCAGGTCGGATTTGGCAATATCAACTCGTTCGCGTACATCGGCCAGCGCATCGTCGATATCGACGTCGCTGTAAAATTCCAGTGTTACCGATGCGCCGCCCTGATATGCCTGTGAGCGCATTTCCTTTACACCTTCAATGGTGCGCAGTTCCTGCTCCATCGGGCGTAACAAAAGGCGTTCGGCATCCTCGGGGGAAATGCCGTCATGGTTCATCAGAACATACAGGATCGGAATTTGAATGTCCGGATCGGCTTCCTTGGGGATCGCGTTATAGCCAACCCAACCCGCGACCAGCAACAGGATCAGTGTCATTATGACGGTGCGCGATCGGTTCAGCGCAAGATCAATAAGAGACATGGTTTAATTTCCTTTGCGCTTGCAACCTAGGCTCAGGACTCATTA
>NZ_JFJZ01000066.1 GCF_002115825.1 Thalassospira sp. MCCC 1A01428
AAGCCGCGCGCAGATTGCGGAACTGTCCACACATACATTACGATTTTGAACCAGGTATTAAGGGGGGCTGAATGAAAACGCCCTTGGTCCTGTGCCGCATGCAGTGAGGGCATTTTGTGCATTGTGAGTGCTTTGTGAGTGAACGGCGATTAACGGGAAACGGATGTTGCCAGTTTTTGGAGTTTCGCCTTCTCGCCGGTTGGTCGGAGGAGTAAAACCAGAAATGCGGCGGCGATGCACAGGATACCTGCGGTAAAGAAAGCAGGCAGGTAGCTATTATAGGTTGTTCGGCTAAGTCCGCCGCCAAAAGCTGCTGCGGCTGCGCCGAGTTGGTGCCCTGCGAAAATCCAGCCAAAGACAATATTGGTTTTGGCCCCGTCAAAATTCTGTGCGACCAGTTTAACTGTTGGCGGAACGGTGGCGATCCAGTCCAGGCCATAGAACACCGCAAAAATAGATAAGCCATATAAGGTGAAGTCGGAAAACGGCAGGTAAACCAGCGACAGACCGCGTAAACCATAGTAGGCAAATAGCAATTTGCGGCTGTCGAAACGGTCGGATAACCAGCCCGAACCGATGGTGCCGACAAAATCGAAAATACCCATCATGGCCAGCATGCTGGCGGCGGCAACCGCGGCAATGCTGTAATCCCCACACAAGGCAATGAAGTGGGTTTGAATCAGTCCGTTTGTGCTGGCACCGCAAATAAAGAAACTGACAAACAAAACCCAAAAGGCCTTGTGTTTGGCGGCATCACGCAGGACGACAAGCGGGGCGAGGAAAAGTTGGCCAAAGCTGCTTTTTTGTGCCGGAACATGGATTATGCCATCGGCCCCATAGGGCGGCAAATGAACATCTGCCGGGTGGTTATGCATCAGCACCCATACGACAAAAGCAACGAACCCCAGAAAACAGCATATAAGTGCCAAGGCGGTTTGCCAGCCATATTGGTCGGTCACGCGGGCCAATATGGGCAAAAATACCAGTTGGCCGGTGGCAGAGCTTGCTGTTAGCAAACCTAAGACCAGCCCGCGCCGGGCATGGAACCATCGGGTGGCAACGGTTGCCCCTAAAACAATGGCTGTAAGTCCGGTACCAAGGCCAATAACAATGCCCCATAATACAACCAGTTGCCAAAGCCGGGTCATTGCCAGCGATAAAAGAAGGCCGGTCAGAACAATAAGCAGGGATGCCATTACCACCTGCCGCACGCCAAAGCGGTTCATGAAGGCGGCGGCAAATGGCCCCATCATGCCAAACAGGGCAAACCGGATGGCAAGGGCAGAGGATATTTCGGCCGCATCCCAGCCAAACTGTTTTTCAAGCGGCACAATAAAAACGCCCGGTGCGCCAACAGCACCTGCCGTGCCCAGCATGGTTAAAAAGGTGACCGCAGCCATGACCCAGCCATAATGAATGTTGCGCTGGCCAAGACGGATGGAAAGAAAATGCGCGAGCATAGGAAAAATCCTGCTGGCCCGGCACGGTGGATTTTATGTGCCGGGCTGATTTTGAAAGGTGATGTTGGGGGGATACCAAAGCCTGTTGATCGAACCTGATTGACAAGTCCCTTAATCGACCGGCGGGCAGGCAGGCGGGCGTGACGAGGGCCTTGCCTTTCGCGGCACTGGCCGCACAGTGCAGTTGTGCCTATCTAATTGTCGGTAGTTCTTCACATCGATCATTGGTATTAGGCAACCGGGCGTATGGGGAGATTGATATGGTCGAACATGCCGCCTGAAACGCGATTGCGGTTTTCCGGTGCATTGTTCAGGCTGTGGGGAAATATCGGGTCAAGCGCGCTGACGGCATCAAGGCGGCCAAGGTCGTCGGTAGAGAGCACCAGATCAAGGGCAGCAAGATTATCGACAAGCTGGGAAACCGTGCGCGGGCCAATGATGGGCAAGGGCCCCCTGGCCGCAACCCAGGCAATGGCTACCTGTCCGGGGGTTACGCCATGTTCTGTGGCAATGGCGATGACTGTATCGAGAATGGCGGTGCGTTGGGGGCTGTTTTCGGCCTGAAAGACTTTTCCACCCAATCCCTGTGCGCGCCCGGTATCGCCAGTGCGATATTTTCCGGTCAACATGCCGCCGCCTAAGGGTGACCATGCCACAACGCCCAGACCCAAGGCATTGGCCATCGGCAGCAAGTCATGTTCGGTTGTGCGTTGAACCAGGCTGTGTTCAACCTGAAGGGCGGCTACCGGTAACTGGTTGCGTAATTCGGCAAGGGTTGCCATACGCGACACCCGCCATGCCGGAAAGTCCGACAGGCCTGCATAAAGAATTTTACCCGCCCGGGAAAGGTCATCCAGACCTCGCAAAATTTCATCGCCGGGTGTCATGCCGTCGCTGAAATGTACCCAATAAAGGTCTATGTAATCGGTATTAAGACGTTTCAGGCTGGCATCAACGGATGCAATCATATTTTTGCGGCTGTTGCCACTGCCTGCAAGGGTGCTTTGCGGGGCGGCACCCATTGTATATTTGGTTGCCAAAATCAGTTCCGGGCGATTTTTGCCGATCAGGCGTCCCAGCCATTCTTCGGATTCACCAAATTGATACGAATCCGCCGTGTCGATAAAATTACCACCCGCATCAAGATAACGGGCCAGGATACGACCTGATTCGTCAAAACTGGCACCATGCCCCCACCGTGTGCCAAACGTTCCCGTTCCTAAAACCAGTTCAGATACCCGTAAACCGGTATGAGAGCCAAGCAGATGATAACGCATTTGTGAGCCTTTCAGACGGCAACGTCATGCCGTTAAATGATGGTGATAATTTAACCATTATAAATGATGATTGACATTTAAAGGTCAAGCGAATTTTTCTTTCTTTGTTTTGGTGACAAGGAAGAGAGAGCATTCGCCTATATGGCGATGGGGTATTGGTAGTTGGATGCCTGATTTTTACGATTAGTTATAAAACGATTATTCCATTATTTTCAGTGCTCAGGCCGATTTTGACGGACGCCATGCGGCCAGTTCCAAAAGCCTGGTTGTGCGATCTTTGTCAAACCCGATGCATAACCATAGGTTGATATTTTGGGCGATTTGAAATGTCGCAACGAACGACAAAAGGTGGAAAAGCAACTGAAAATATAGCCGCGAATTCTCACATAGGCGTGATTTGAAAAGGATTAATCATCACACCCTGTTGATGGCTTGTGTGCAGGAGTTGCAATGACGAGGCGCGTTGCGGTTGCTATCAAATGAAGGTCGCCGCGAATTGGAAAGAACGCGGCAACATGAAAAATCGGGAATTTTCACCAAAGGGAAAACAGAAATGAAAAACGCACTTGTTTTGGCAGCAGCACTTTCAGCCGGTCTGACCATGGCCGCAACCCATGCTTCCGCCGCAGATGGCCAGGAAAAATGCTTTGGCGTTTCCCTGGCAGGTCAGAATGAATGTGCCGCTGGCCCGGGTACCACATGTGCCGGTACCTCGAAGGTTGATTATCAGGGTAATTCCTGGAAGCTGGTCCCGGCTGGTACCTGTGAAGAAATGTCCTTTACCACGTCAGATGGCCGTATGGTCCATGGCAGCCTTACAAAGCTCGATCGTGATCTGCCTGAAATGTAAGTCATTTCCCGGCGCGCCGGTTTTTCAGGCGCGCCGGAATTTTTGGGCAACGACATGACTGAAGCAAAGGACAGCATCGTGACGACAGGTATTGCCCCTGACCAGGATCGCATTTCCAAAAATGTTATACCGGCGGCTTCCCTTCCGGCGCAGGCCGGTGTGGGGTTTAAAGCCGACCATATTGCAGACGTTTTTGAAAATGCCGAACCTGTAACGTGGTTTGAAGTTCATCCGGAAAATTATATGGTTTCAGGTGGGCCGCGTTTGCAAATGTTGACGCAATTGCGCCAGAACTTTCCCATATCATTGCACGGTGTTGGTTTGTCTTTGGGCGGCGGGGAACCGCTGGACAAAAATCATTTGCGGTCGTTACGGGCTTTGGTTGACAGGTTTGAACCCGCCCAGGTGTCGGAACATATTGCGTGGTCGGGGCATGATGGCAAATATCTGGCTGATTTATTGCCAACGCCGTTAACATCTGCGGCCCTGGCCCATTTGGTCGACGCAATTGACGAAGTGCAAAACGCGGTTGGTCGTCGGATATTGATCGAAAATCCAACTTCCTATCTGGCGTTGCCGCAAAACTCGATGGCGGAAACTGATTTTATTATTCAGGCGGCCAGGCAATCGGGCTGTGGGTTGCTGATTGATGTGAATAACATTTTCATCAGTGCCCATAACCTGGGATTTGCGGCAAATGATTATATCGATGTTTTGCCCGCGGACCTGATTGGCGAAATACATTTGGCCGGGCACGAACAGGATGCCGATACCCGCGATGATGTTTTGATCGATACCCATTCCCGCCCGGTCGCAGACCCGGTTTGGGCGCTTTATCAGCGTTTGATAACGCGTGTGGGGGCAAAACCCACCCTGATCGAATGGGATAATGATGTGCCCGCGTGGCAAGTGCTGGCCGCCGAGGCCGCCCATGCCAACGATATACTGGACCAATGCCGGCACTGGCCTGAAAACCAAAGCCAAAGGGTGGCGTCATGATTGCCCGCATTCAAAACCGGCAGGAGGATGACACCGGCGAAGCGAGCGATGCCGGTTTTCATCAGGCCTTCGCAACCGCGTTGATGGATGAGGACCCGGCGGCGTTTCCTGCGGGATTGGATGAGAGGGCGGCAAGACGGTTTGCCATTTATCGCAATAACGTGCATCGCGGTTTGCAAGAGGCATTGGCGGCGGCCTATCCGGTGGTGAAAACCCTGGTTGGCGAGCGGTTTTTTTATGCCGTGGCAGCCGATTATATGCGAAGCGAGCCCCAGCGTTCCCCGTCGCTTGCGTTATATGGGCGGGGGTTTGCTGCATTTTTGGCAGATAACGACGCCGTGGCCCGTGTGCCTTACATCCCTGATATCGCCCGGGCTGAACGTGCATGGCTGGAGGCCCTGCATGAGGCAGACGCCCCCGCCATGATGGTCACGGATCTTGCAGGGCAGGAAGACCGGTTAATCTCGCTTTGTTTTCGCGTGCATCCGGCAACCCGGATGGTTTCATCGAATTTTCCAATTGTGTCCTTGTGGCGGGCTAATCAGGCGGATCGCAAGCAGGCGCGACAGGTGCCAATTCCTGACCGTGCGGAAACAGCATTGATTACGCGACCACATTTTCAGGTGCAGATGACATTGCTTGATGGCGGTGCGGGTAATTTTGCCAGCCAATTGTTGGCCGGGGCAAGTGTTGGCGAAGCGTTTGAATACGCCCTGGCGCAGGATGCCGATTTTGACGTAACCCCGGTTTTTGCCCGGTTATTGGCATCGGGCATGTTTTGTGGTTTTACGCTAGGCGACCAGGGGTTTTGACGAAAATGGCGATCAGGGAAATAACCACGCAGGTTTATCGCGCGGGCGACTTTGGCAAGGCACACTGGGATGACTGGCTGGGAGGTCTTACCGCCCGGCTGGTTTTTGCCGCTGTGCTGTGGCCTTATTATTTAAATAGCGCCATGACCAAGCCGGGCATGGGGCCATTGGGCATTTTTATGCCTGGCCCGGGCGCGTTTGCCCAAATTATTCCAACCATTGCCGAAGCCCATTCCTATGATCCGGGGGCGATTGCCTTTTTTCCGTGGCACATTATTGTCATTGCCGGAACCCTGGCCGAATTTGTTTTGCCGATATTGATTGTTTTAGGGGTTGCTACCCGGTTGGCGGCGCTGGGAATGATCGGGTTTATTATTGTTCAGTCACTGGTCGATATTTTTGCCCATGGGGCAATGCCGGGGGCGCTGTTTGACGGCGACCCGGCAAGCGTTTTGGACCAGCGGGTATTGTGGGTTTTTCCCCTGATTGTTCTGGCGGCCATCGGTGGCGGGCGTTTTGCCATCGACCGTTTGTTATGGCCGCGGTTGCGCAACAACTAGCTTTCAATTTGCCAAACCATAATGTGGGAGTATGTATCCCCCGGGTTTAGGAACGGGGCCGGGAAATCGTCGCGGTTTGGGCTGTTCGGAAAAGTTTGTGGCTCCAGCGCGATGCCGGCTTGCGGGTGTAGTTTGTCGCCGTTTTGCGCTGTCATTGTACTGTTAAAGTGTTTGGACAGGTAAAACTGCAAACCTGCTTCTGTACTGGAAAGGCTTAGTTTTCGGTTGCTTGCGCCATGATAAAGTGTCGCGATTTTCCGTAATGTGCCGCGTTTCCCTGTCAGGCAAAAATTATGATCATAGGCCGTTTTTTCACCTTGCGTGTTTGATGGGGCATGAATGGTTCGGGGTGTTCGAAAATCAAATGCCGTACCTGCCACATCAGCCCGGCCGGGCAAGGGAATTAAATCATCATCAACCGGTAAATACTGGTCGGCATGAATTTGTAATTCGTGGTCGGCGGCACTTTGGTCAAACCGGCCCGACAGGTTCCAGTAGGTATGATTGGTCATGTTAACGATGGTCGGTGCATCGCAAGTGGCCGAAATTTCACATCGCAGGCTGGTACCCGCCAATTCGTAACGAACCGTTGTGTGGAATGCGCCGGGAAAGCCCTGATCGCCGTCGGGCGAGGATAGGGCATAAATCACGCTGGTTGGCGTTTCTTCCATGATCATCCAGGTTCGCCGGTCAAATCCGTTCGGGCCGCCATGCAGCAGGTTTTGGCCTTCATTGGCGACAAGCGAAACCCTGGTGTTATGTAAATCGGTGTAGCTTGCGCCGGAAATGCGGTTGGCGTATCGCCCGCAGGTTGCGCCAATGTAGCTGTCCTGTTTGGCGTAATCTGTGACGTCGGGAAAGCCCAGTGCAATATTTACGGGATCATCTTTTTCACTTTTCAGGCAAAAAGACATAATTCGCGCCCCCTGATTGCAAAACCCGACGCGAATCTTTTGATTTTCTAGGGTTGTGAGCCTGTGAAGCGTGTTTCCGGGCATTATTGCTGTGTCCTTTTTTCGGTTTTCGTCCCTGATAAAACCGCAGAAATCCACGGGTATCAATTCATGGTTGCTGATGTGATTGTCTTGGTAACAATCATATTGTATTACTATATGGCTTTTGATGAGAAGGCCAATTCAGGGAGGAAATAATGAAACGGCTTAAAAAACTGGCTTTTGCCGGTGCGACCATGTGTATTGGCATGGGGCTTTCGGTTGCAGCGCAGGCTGAAATGATTATCGGCTTTTCCCAAATCGGGTCGGAAAGCGGCTGGCGCACATCCGAAACCGCATCGATCAAGGCCGAGGCGGAAAAACGCGGCATTGATTTGAAGTTTTCCGATGCACAGCAAAAACAGGAAAACCAGATCAAGGCGGTGCGGTCTTTTATTGCCCAGGGTGTTGACGGTATTTTGCTGGCTCCGGTTGTTGAAACCGGCTGGGATCAGGTTTTGAAAGAAGCCAAGGATGCCGGTATTCCTGTGGTGCTGGTCGATCGCGGGGTTGCGGCTGACAAGTCGTTGTATTTAACCAAGGTCGCGTCTGACTTTGTGCAGGAAGGCGCACTTGCCGCATCATGGCTGGCGGCAAAAACCAATGGTGTTTGTGATCTGGTTGAACTGCAAGGGACCGTTGGCTCGTCGGCGGCCAATGATCGTAAGGCAGGTTTCCAGGCCATTATCGATAATTTCCCGAATATGAAAATCCTGCGGTCGCAGTCCGGCGACTTTACCCGCTCGGGCGGCAAGGAAGTGATGGAAAGTTTCCTGAAGGCTGAAAATGGCGGTAAAGGCATTTGTGCGGTTTATGCCCATAACGACGATATGGCATTGGGGGCTGTTCAGGCGATCAAGGAAGCCGGGCTGGAACCGGGCAAGGACCTTTTGATTGTGTCGATTGACGGGGTTCCTGATATTTTCAAGGCCATGGCCGATGGTGAAACCAATGCCTCGATCGAGCTGAACCCGCATCTGGGTGCCCCGGCATTTGATGCAATCAAGGCATCGATGGATGGCAAGGACGTGCCAAAATGGATCAAGGCCAATGGTCCGCTTTACCTGCCTGATACGGCAGCTGAAGAATACAAAAAACGCAGCGGCAGCTGATAACAGCTGAGAACTGCGCCAGGAAAAACACCTGGCAGAATTGCTGGCAAATTGGCGTGTCCTTTGGCAAACCGGGGACACGCCCTTTTGCGCAACAGCGACGAAAAATCAGGGAGGATCATATGGCAGATATGGCACAGCCGGTGCTGTCTGCGCGTGGTGTGGGCAAATTTTTTCCCGGTGTCAAAGCCTTGCAGGATGTTGATTTTGCGTTGATGGCGGGCGAAATTCATGCGCTTTTGGGCGAAAACGGGGCCGGAAAATCGACCTTGATCAAGGTGATAACCGGCGTGCATGCGCGTGATGCCGGGTCAGTGCAGCTTGACGGTGTTGAAATTCATCCCGGCCACCCCGGCGAGGCGCAGCATCTTGGTATTTCAACGGTGTTTCAGGAAGTGAACCTGGTGCCGACCTTGTCGGTGGCTGAAAACCTGATGCTGGAACGTCAGACCCGTAAATTTGGGTTAATTTCGTGGAAGAAAACCGAGGCGGATGCCCGTGAAGCGTTGAAAATTCTGGGGCTTGATATTGATATCAATCGTGCCCTTGGGTCCTATTCTGTCGCCATTCAGCAATTGGTGGCCATTGCCCGGGCCGTTGCCCTTGATGCACGGGTTTTGATTTTGGATGAACCCACAGCGTCGCTGGATGCCGACGAGATTAAAACCCTGTTTCGTACCATGCGTGCGTTAAAGGACAAGGGGCTTGGCATTATTTTTGTCACCCATTTCCTTGATCAGGTTTACGAAATTACCGACCGTATTACGGTTTTGCGCAACGGGCGTTTGGTCGGCACCTTTGAAACAGCAAACCTGCCGCAAATTGATTTGATCAACCATATGCTGGGTCGGGAATTGGCCGAAATCAGCGCACATCGTCACCATGCCAGGGATGGCGTGGTCGATCGTGGTAATCATATTCGTATTAAAAATCTGGGTAAAAAACGGGTGTTAAACCCGGTGACGCTGAATTTATCGGGCGGGGAAATTGTTGGCCTGGCCGGGCTTTTGGGGTCGGGCCGGACAGAACTGGCCGAACTGGTTTTTGGCGCCCAGCGTGCCGATAGCGGCCTGGTGTTTTTAGACGACAAACCCGTAATGTTGCGATCGCCCCGGCAGGCGATCCGTGCCGGGTTTGGCCTGTGTCCCGAAGACCGCAAACAGGATGGTATTGTGCCCGAACTGGGGGTGCGCGAAAATATTGCCCTGGCGTTGCAGGGCAGACGCGGTTGGTTGCGGCCCATTCCCCGCGCCGAACAGGACAAATTTGCTGACGACATGATTGCGGCTTTGGGCATTGCCACGCCAGACCGTGAAAAGCCGGTGGGCCAGCTTTCGGGCGGGAACCAGCAAAAGGTTATTCTGGCGCGCTGGCTGGTATCGAAACCGGTTTTCCTGATTTTGGATGAACCCACCCGGGGCATTGATGTGGGGGCCCACGCCGATATCATCAAGCTGATCCGCGATTTGTGCGACGAAGGGCTGGCTTTGCTGGTGGCATCGTCGGAGCTGGAAGAAATCGTTGCCTTTGCCGACCGGGTGGCTGTTTTGCGTGATCGCGAACTGGCAACCGAACTTTCCGGTGCGGACATTACCCAAAACAATATCATCGAGGCGATTGCACGATGACAACATTGCAAGATACGAAAAAATCGCCGCAAAATGGTGGCAGGAAAGGCCCGGCAGGTGGGCTTTTGTCGCGGCAATGGCTAGGGCCGGTGATTGCACTGGTGCTGGTTATTGTTGCCAACGGGCTTATTTCGCCATCCTTTTTCAATATCAAGGTCGTTGACGGGCATTTATATGGCTCGTTGGTGGATATTATCCACCGGGGGGCATCGACCGCCCTGGTGGCTGTGGGCATGGCAATTGTCATTGGCACGCGGGGCATTGATTTGTCGGTCGGCTCTGTCATCGCTATTTCAGGGGCAGTAATGGCGGTTTTGATCCGCGATACCAGCCTGTCGCCCTTTATCGTTATTCTGGCGGCCCTTGGGGCCGGGCTGTTGTGCGGGCTGTGGAATGGCATTCTGGTTGCCTATCTGGATATTCAGCCGATTATCGCCACCCTGATTCTGATGGTGGCGGGGCGCGGCATTGCGCAAATGATTACGGACGGTCAGATCGTTACCTTTCACGGCGCGTTTTTTGAGGCCATTGGCAGCGGCTATTTGCTGGGTATTCCATGGCGCGTCATTATTGCTGCCATCGTGATTGCCGGTTTGTGGGCCATCATGCGCAAAACCGCCCTTGGCCTGTTTGTCGAGGCCGTGGGCGGCAATGCCCGGGCCAGTCGCCTGGCCGGGATCGATGCGCGCGGGATCAAGGTTTTGGCCTATGTTATTTCCGGCCTGTGTTCGGCTGTGGCCGGTATCATCATTGCGGCTGACATTCGCGGGGCCGATGCCAACAATGCCGGTTTGTGGCTGGAACTTGATGCCATTCTGGCGGTTGTTGTTGGGGGGGCATCGTTAATGGGCGGTCGGTTTTATCTGGCATTGACCGTTGTGGGTGTGTTGATCATTCAGGCCCTTGGCACCGGTATTTTGCTTTCGGGTTTGCCATCGCAATACACCCTGATCGTCAAGGCTGCCGTGGTAATGGTGGTGTTGCTGGTGCAAGCACCCCGGGCACGACAAATGATGGGCAGGTTCTGGCGCCGGAGGGACCCACAATGATAAACGAACGTTATTATCCGCTATTGGCGACATTGGCGGTCTGTGCCCTGCTTTATGGCTATGGCATATTTGAATATCGCGCCTTTAGCGATACCTATGTTCTGGGCAACCTTCTGACCGATAACGCCTTTTTGATCATTACCGCCGTTGGCATGACGTTTGTCATCCTATCGGGTGGCATTGATCTTTCGGTTGGCTCCATGATTGCCTTTGTCGGTGTGCTGATGGCCGAACTGGTTACGGGTTTTGGTATTCATCCGCTGGTCGCAGTTGTTATTTCACTGGTGTTTGGTGCGGCATTCGGGGCCTTTATGGGGCTGATCATTGCCAAATTCGACATTCAGCCTTTTATCATCACGCTGGCAGGCATGTTTTTTCTGCGCGGAATGTGTTTTCTGATCAATCTCGATTCCGTGCCAATTACCCATGATTTTGTCAGTGCCTTTGGCGGATTTCGTATTCCGCTGCCGGGGCGGGGCTGGCTAAGTGCATCCGCGATTGTAATGCTGGTTGCCGTTATGTCTGGCATCGTGTTTGCGCATTACACCCGCTTTGGGCGAAATGTTTATGCCATTGGCGGGGATCGGCAATCAGCACAATTGCTGGGCATCCCGGTCGAACGGACGATTATACAGGTTTACATGCTAAGCGGTATTTTCAGCGCGCTGGCCGGTGTGGTGTTTGCCTTTTATACCGCATCGGCCTATCCGCTGGCCGCGGTCGGTGTGGAGCTTGATGCCATTGCTGCCGTTGTGATTGGCGGAACATTGCTTACGGGCGGTATGGGCTTTGTTGCCGGCACATTCTTTGGCGGGATCATCATGGGGGTTATTCAAACCCTGATCGCCTTTGATGGCTCGTTAAACAGCTGGTGGACCAAAATCGTGATTGGCGGCTTGCTGTTTGGATTTATTGTGCTGCAACGCCTGATCACGCGGTCCTTTTCCGGGATGCGGGCCGGGGCAACATAACCTTGCCGGTTATTTGTGATAGCAAAAGCATATGGGCCGCCATAAAAGGCGGCCCTTATGTTTGTCTGGCGATATGAAAAAAGCGATTGGCAGCCGTTGTCTGGCGATTACAACGTAATCCGGTCCCAATCGGTGCTGCCTTTCATGCCCAACTGGTCGCGCAGTTGCATCATGGTCTGACGCAGCAATTGCCGCATCACAGTGCGCGCGGCATCGGGGTCGCGGTCGGCAATGGCCTGATAAACGGCCTTGTGGCTGGGAAGCGATTGCACATGTGCCTTTGGCCCGCCGCTTGACATGCGAAACGACCCGATCAGCGCGCTTTCAATCAGCATGCCCAGTGATTTCATGAAATCATTTTGCGAGGCATCGAGAATGGCCTGATGAAACTCAAGGTCGGTTAAATAAACCGCTTCGGTGCCCGGTTCGGCCTGTTCCATGCTCAGATAGGTATTGCGAATGGTTTCAAGCTGCGCTTCGCTGCGCCGTTCTGCGGCCATGGCGGCGGTGTTGGGTTCAATGATCAGGCGGGTTTCAAACAGGCCATAGAGAAACGCCGGGTCCGGATCGGGGAAATGCCACGATAAAACATCAGGGTCCAGCAGGTTCCAGAAATGGCGGGGCTTTACCCTTGTGCCGGTTTTCGGGCGGCTTTCAATCAGGCCCTTGGCTGATAAAATTTTGATCGCTTCGCGCAGGGCGGTGCGCGATACATCCAGCGTTTCGCTTAACTGCGCTTCGGTTGGCAAATTGTCACCCGGTGTCAGTTGCCCCGACACAATGCGTCGTCCCAGATCATGGGCAACGATACTGTGCAGACTACGCCTGGCATAGGTTCGAGACATGGATGACATAATTTGATTTTCCCTTGGTGCAGCGCGCAAAGCCGTCCAGTTTCGCCCAAAGGGCACATTATTCATATCATATGAATATATTTGACCAGCAATATCAGGCCGGGTCAACCGGCTTTGCATGCCGGTTTTTTGCGCAATACACAAATTTCCGAAGTCTTACCCGCTGGCTTATACCCCATCACGGACAGGGGTAAAAGCAGGGATGTTTTCATATTTCCCCTGTCTGCTATCTTGACACCTTTGGTGGGATTGATCATTACTGTTATAGTATGAAGAATAAGGTTGTCACAAGATAGCCCGCTATCAGGAGGAAACCGGAGCGCCGCCGTGGAATGCTCATTTGCAAGGCTTTCAGGGAATAGTGCCCTGTGCCATTTTTTGCATGATGCCTGTCAATGTCATGAAAGCCAGTTTGAAAGTTATTTTCCCGGCGAAAAGTGCCTTGCAACAAGGCAGCGCCGAGCCTGAAAATAGTGCTGGCAGCAGGTGTTAAAACGACAATTCCGGATGTGTCACAGGGTTTGTCACGGGCCGATGCCGGGTTTCTTTAATGTGATTTACGTTTGCAACTTTGTTGCCAAGCGGTCCAAGGTTAAATCGATCAAGGGAGAAAGCGCCATCATGGCTGATCGCAAACCAACTCATTATACCAGCCTTCAGGATGCCTCGGTTTTTATTACCGGTGGTGCGACGGGCATTGGCAAGGCACTGGTCGAAGCTTTTTGCGAACAGGGTGCCAAGGTCGCCTTTGTTGATATCCTTCGCGATGAGGGGCAGGCGCTGGTGCAGGAACTTGCGAAGTCGTCATCCCATGCACCGATTTTTATCGAATGCGATTTAACCAATATTGATGCCTTGCGTCGTGCCGTTGGGGATGCAAGTGCCCAGAACGGGCCAATTTCGGTATTGCTAAATAATGTTGCCAACGACACCCGCCATAAGTGGCAGGACGTGACCCCGGAATATTGGGATCAGCGCCAGGCGATTAATATTCGGCCGGCATTTTTTGCCATTCAGGCCGTTGCGCCGATGATGATCAAGGCCGGGGGCGGCTCTATTGTAAATTTTGGCTCGGTCAGCTGGATGATGGGGCAGGGCGGTATGCCCGGCTATACCACGGCCAAATCCGCCGTGCAGGGCCTGACACGCGGCATGGCGCGCGACCTTGGCAAAGATGGCATACGGGTGAACACGCTGGTCCCGGGCTGGGTAATGACACAGCGCCAGCTTGATCTTTGGGTCGATGAAGCCGCTGAAAAGGAAATTGCCGAACGGCAATGCCTGAAAAACAAGGTTATGCCTGATGATATTGCGCGCATGGCGTTGTTCCTGGCCTCGGACGAAAGCCGGATGATTTCGTCGCAAAATTTCATTGTTGATGGCGGCTGGGTTTAAGCCCGCTTAAGTTCTTTCAGGATAAAAAAATGAGACTGGTTCAATTTCGTGATGAAGAAGGCAACGCTTCTGTTGCCGTTGTTGAAGATAGCGACACCCTTGTTCCCTTGCGGGGTGTGGCCTCGGTTCGGGAACTGGCGAAAATTGCGCTGGCCGACGGGGAAACCCTGGTTCGGGCCGCAACCGCACAAATGGGCGATGAACGTATTGATTATAACGTTGTTGCCAAATCGGGTCGTTTGTTGCCGCCCATCAGCCATTCCGACCCGGCGCATTTTCTGGTGACTGGAACGGGCCTTACCCATCTGGGGTCGGCATCGGCACGGGCAAATATGCATACGGGCGATCATAAAAAAGCCGATGAAACCGATTCCATGAAGATGTTTCGCATGGGCGTTGAGGGCGGCAAACCTGCGGCCGGTCAGCATGGTGTGCAGCCTGAATGGTTTTACAAAGGAGACGGGTCGGTGGTTGTTGCACCGGGGGCTGATATTCCCAGTCCGTCTTTTGCGCTCGATGGCAGCGAAGAACCTGAAATCGCTGCTATTTACATGATCGACGAGGATGGCACGCCGGTGCGTCTGGGCTTTGCCATTGGCAACGAATTTTCCGACCATGTGATGGAACGTCAGAATTATCTTTATCTGGCGCATTCAAAGTTGCGTGCCTGCGCACTGGGGCCGGAACTGCTGTTGGGCGATTTACCATCCCATGTCGAAGGCACATCACGGCTGTATCGGGATGGTAAGGTAATTTGGGAAAAACAGTTCGTCAGCGGTGAAGACAACATGTCGCATTCATTGGCAAACCTCGAATATCATCATTTCAAATACGACCTGTTCTGTCGCCCCGGTGATATTCACGCCCATTATTTTGGTACGGCAACTCTTAGCTTCGCTGATGGTGTGACCACACAGGATGGTGACGAATTTGAAATTTCGTCCGACACATTTGGCCGCCCCATTCGCAACCGTCTTAAAGTTCAGGTGGAACGCCCGGTTAAGGTGCGCACGATCTAGGTTTTGCTTTTGGGGCGGGTTTTATCCCGTTGGCTAATGGCAGCGTAAGGCTGCCTCACTCGTCTTTCTGACAATCCGGCCTCGTTTTGGGGCCGGATTTTTTGATTTCGGGGACCAGATTGACCCGGCGGACCTGGAAATGTGCTAAAGGGGAACGTCGTTTGAAACGGCAAGGTGCCGCCGTTAAGCCACACAGATACCGGGCACGTCAACCTTGCGAAAAAGGTGCGGGCTTGCTGTGGTGGAGGCTGGATAATTCCCCAACTGCGCCTGAAATTCGGGATCGTTGAAGGCCGCGCGGAAATGGGCGGTGGATTGCCAAACGGCATAATTCAGGAATGTCCCACTTCCGGCAATGCCCCGGTGAAGTTGGGTAGAGATAAAGCCCGGTTGCGCCTTCATGAGGGCGGCGTCGTGCGTCCACGCCGTTACCAGCTTGTCGGCGTCTTCTGGCGGAACGGTCAGCGTGTTGATCAGGATTACGGCACCACCGTCATCGGCTAATTGTGCTGCAAGCGTTACGGTCGGGTCCATTTCGGCAAATTTCATTGTTTTAACGTCCTTTATTGCGGATCAGTCGGGGACATATTGGCCGGGGACAGGAAACGGCGTGTCAGTTTGAAACCGTCGCGCATATTGAGGCCAAGCAGCGTGATATTGAGCGCACCGGCACAAAGCTCGAGGGCCTGCACCGCATAGAAAACGGTATCAAGCTCGTTCGCCCGTGCCTTAAAGGCCAGAAACAGTGCCGAAGGCACAAGAACCAGAAGGCCGTTGATGGCACAGGCAATGGTTCGCCTGATCTTTGTTGTAATCACTTTTGGCCGTCGTCCGCGGGCCAAATTAAATCCCGTCCCGCCGGTCGCAGCGAGCGCGGGAATAAGCAGCAAAAAGCCCCACGGGATGATGTTCTTGATGGCGATAATCGTGTTGACCGAGCCAAACATCTCGCCAAACACGGTTGAGAGCCAAAAGATGACGATGGTGAGAAGGGCGATCCCGCCCGCAACAGGATGAATGATGTTGACCATGTCTGCTATTTCAATATGGTGTTGTAATGTCAATCTGGTATTGAGTATTATTATTTTGACATCATGTTGTCAATTGGGTTGTATGGTTTGAAATGAAGAAAGAGAAACGAACCCCGGCTGGCGCCGTCTTGAGCGACACGATCCTTGACCTGTTAAGGCTTAATAGTCGCATCCTTACGGCGGGGGACAGGCTTGTTGCGCCCCTTGGACTGACCAGCGCCCGCTGGCAAATCCTCGGCACCATGATTGTTGCGGAACGCCCGCAACCGGTGGCATGGATCGCCCGCGATATGGGGGTGAACCGCCAGAATGTGCAGCGTATTGTCAATGATCTGGCGCGGGATGGCCTCGTCACCTTTCAGCCAAACCCCCATCACCGGCGTGCACAACTCGTCGTTCTTACTGACGAAGGGATGAAGGCTTACGATGATGCCATGCAGTTACAAACGCCGTGGGTGAATGATCTTGCTGAAGGTCTTGAGCCCGAGGACATTGAGGTGACCCGCAAAGTCATTGCCACTTTGCAGCGCAAGCTGGAAGACGGCAACACCGCTGACTCCTAGGACCTATTCCCGGTGTGCAGAACAGATGATTTAAAGGTGCTTTTGCGGGGTTTAAATTATCCTTTCGCTCAACGCCTCTACGCTTGGCGATATCCTGGCGAAGCCTGTTTTTCAAAGCTTGGGCAATCTCGATATGGGCAACTTGATGCGAAAAGACCGCGAGGCATTACCTCGCGGTCATCTCTGTCGCTGCTATTTTCGTGCAGATCAGATCAGGTCAATATGCGCAGAACCTAGGCTCAGGACCTATTAA
>NZ_JFJZ01000067.1 GCF_002115825.1 Thalassospira sp. MCCC 1A01428
CACGGGCTTTGTCGAGCCCGCCCGCCAATAGGCGGGCTTGTTGATCGGTTTTAATCAACGGGCTTTGGTATAACCTCACACAGGTTGGTGGTTTTTGGCCTGTTCCTGAATTGATGATCGCAATTCAAACAGCCCGGTCATTTCGCCATACAGCAAAACATCGCGCTGATATACCAACCCGGCCCCAAGCAGCACCCGTTGCGAGGCCGGATTAATCGCGCGAGCCAGGCCAATGATCAAGGGTGCCTGTAAATCACGCAAGGCAAACGCCACCGCCGCACGGGCGATTTCGCTGGCGAACCCCTGCCCCCAGTAATCGGGATGCAAATGATAGGAAAGATTAAGCGCGTCATAATGAAGCGACCGCGCCACACCCCCAAAACCGACCAGTTGCCCATCACGTAAAACCGCCCATCGGCCAAAGCCATGTTCTGCCCAGTGCCCCATATCGCGGGCCAACCTTTCGCGACTGGCCCGAGCATCATCCGGCGTGGGGTCAGGCCGATGCCGGGTTAACTCCGGGCGGGAAAACATATCAGTTAAAAAAGGAAGATCGGATTGTGCCGGCGGGCGCAAGGTCAACCGCGGGGTTTGCCACATCAACGGCGCTATCGCCTGCATAGGTGTTTGCGCCGGTTTTGTGCCACCACCCTTTTCGCCTTTACCTTGCATTGCAAAATCCCTTCGTGCGCCCCGCAATTTAATGCATGTTTCCCTAACACGCCTTTATGCCGTTATTCCGGAACCGGCAGGCACTGATCGATCAGCCGGTGAATATAGGCGTTATCCGGGTTCGAGGCCGAAAAAAGGATGCGATAAACCATCGGCGCAAAAATACCGTCGATCAGAAAATCGATCGGGGGGTGGTTTTCGCCGCGCGCCTGTGCACGTTCGGATAAAACAGCAAGACGGGTCGTAATCATTTCGGCACAGCGCGCCGTACAACAATTATCGCCCGTCGCCACCACATCACGCAACATGGCCCGGCCCAGTTCCGAACTCATTTCATCAAGATACTGTTCGGAATATGCCAGCACATCACCGCGAAAGCTGCCGGTGTCGGCCAGTTTTTCGTCGGGTTCAAACCGTTCCAGCGCCACATCGGCCAGCAACGCTGGCAAGTCGCCCCAGCGCCGGTAAATCGTGGATGGTGTAACCCCTGCACTTTGCGCAACCATCGGTACCGTCAAATCGGCGCGGTCATGGGAATCCAGAAGGCTTTTAACAGCTGTGTGGATGGATTGCTGCACACGGGCGCTGCGACCACCGGTGCGTATACCTTTGTGAATCGTCATAAAAAACACCTTAACACAAATTATTTGCGTTAAGCGAGATTTTACATCACACTGCACTTAACGCAAATAATTCGCTTTTATGGAGGTACCGATGAGTTCCCCATCTCATATCACTGTTACCGATGCGCCCCACCCGGCTGTGCGCTGGTTTCTGTCACTGGTATTAATGACCTTTCTTGCGGCCTCGGCAGCACCGACACCAATGTATCACCTCTATCAGCAGGCATGGCATTTTTCGGCACCAATGCTGACCCTGATTTTTGCGGTTTATCCGTTCACACTTTTAGTCTCCCTGCTAATTCTGGGGTCACTTTCCGACCATATTGGCCGCAAACCGGTTATTTTTGCAGCCCTGATCCTGGAAATATTATCGATGGCCCTGTTTATCAATGCCGATGGCATTGTCGGGCTTCTTTTTGCCCGTATTTTACAGGGGCTAGCCACAGGTATCGCCACCAGTGTCCTTGCCGCTGCCCTGTTTGACAGCGACCATGAAAAAGGGCCGCTTTTTAACAGTATTTCCCCCCTCATAGGCCTTGCTGCCGGGGGTCTTATTGCCAGCATTCTGGTTGAATATGCCCCAATGCCCCTGCATCTGACCTATTGGGGCATGGCGGGCATTATGGTCATCCAGGCACTAATGGTGTGGGGCCTGCCCGAAACTGCCAAACGCCAGGCCGGTGCGCTTAAATCATTGTATCCGCGCATTGCCGTGCCAGTTGCGGCCCGCCGGGCCATGCTGGAAATTGCCCCGGCCAACATTGCCGCCTGGGCCCTGGGCGGGTTTACCCTGTCGCTAGCACCCTCTCTTATTGCAGCGGCAACCGGGTTAACGTCTTCGTTAAACGGCGGCATTGCAGTTGCGGTTCTAACCCTTGCCGGTGCATTATCGGTGGTAACCTTGCGCACCAAAAATGCCGCATGGGTGCTGCGGCTGGGAACGGCGACACAAGCTTGCGGGGTTGCGGTTTTTCTCGTTGCGATCAATAGCGGGCAGCTATGGCTGTTTTTCCTTGGCTTTTTAATTGCCGGTACCGGGTTTGGCGGCAGCTTTCTGGGGGCGGTCCGCACCCTGGTACCACTTGCCGCCCCGCATCAGCGCGCCGGCCTGATGTCGGCATTTTATGTCATGTCGTATCTGGCGTTTAGCGTCCCGGCCCTGATGGCAGGCACAATGGTCCGTCAGGTGGGCCTGATCACAACGGCCAACGGCTATGGCATGGCCTTAATCGCCCTGGCTGGCATTGCGCTTATCGGACAAATTCGCCGCCGTAACGCTGCCTGCATCGCCAAATAAGGGGGCCGCGTTAGGGTCAGCCTTAATTCCGCTCCATCACAGCCCACCCGGAAAGTCTTTTGAACATTGCGTTCTTTTGCTTTTCGCGTGGGCTGTTTTTAAGGCCGTCATCACAGCTGTTTTTCGCCCGCAAACCCTGTGGAAAATTCTGTGGGCAGATTGTGCAAAACAGCACAAAAACAGCGTTTTCCCTGTGGAGAAACATTGGGAAAATTTGTGAATATCATTTTTAAAACCAAGCATTCCTAATGGTTTGGAAGGCCATTTTCACGTCGTGTCTGACGAATATCTTCTGCCCGGCTGGTAACCATACGGCGCAAATCATCCAGTCGGGCGCGTTGCAGTTTAACCGCATCCTCGCACTGGGGTTTTGGCGTAAAACCATTTGGTGTTTCCCGGTCCCAATCCAGCACCTGGTCAATTGTCGCTACCAGGGCTTCCACATCGCCAAAGGCATATACGTTTAACGGCCGACCAATTTGTTCACTTAACGACCCAAACAGGGCCGGGTCGCCGTCGGGTGCCAAATCCGGGTGGCAGGTCAGATATACCCGATAACGTAACTGCCCGGCATAGAACCAGAAAACCGCCTCCTGGCGCTGTTCATCGTTAAACAGTTTTTGCGCCAGAATATAATAGGCTGCAGGGTGTTTGTTTTCGATATGATCGCGAATTTCTTCGGCTGTCATATCATTAAAGGTCGGTTCCGTTTCGCCATAAGCATAACCGGGCGTTGCCCCCAGACCTGCGATCACGGGCAACACCATCAAAAATTTGCGAAGCTGCACTTTAACAGGCACTCCTTTGTTTGCAGGGTCCAACAACCAATTTTTCTGTACCGGGTGCCTGCCGGTATCATTATTGCGGCCACGTTTGGTGGTCTCGATATTGTTATAAGGGGTATTTATTCCCCTATTGGTTAAATTGCCAGTCGGCTACTGGTAATTATTCGCATTATTTGCACGCAATACCGTAACAAATCCTGCAATGCCGGTTTTTAATTGCGCGGCGATATGCCAATAATATCAAAAGTAAAACCCTTCAAAACGGATAAGACGGAACCGGTTGTGCTGCCCGATTGTATCGCCCAAAATCAGGAATATTCTGCCCGGCACCTGTGCGATATGCGTCAGGCACTGGCTGAACACCTGCATGGCAGTGCTTTTTGTGTGGTTGTCACCGGGTCGTTTGGCCGCCACGAAGCATCGAACCAGTCTGATCTGGATTATTTCCTGATTGGTCGCGAGGCTGACCGCAATTTGGCCCCCTATCGCGAGGTTGGCGATATTCTAGGGGCAATGGTTGCTAAAAAACCGGCAGTTGGTGGGCCTTTTTCGGCCTATGTCCCAGCGGAAGAACTGGTCAATCGCATTGGACTGGACGGCGATACAAATTCGATCACGACACGCCGGTTGCTGTTTTTGCTGGAATGCGAATGGCTGTATAACGAACCGGCCAAACGCGCCTTTTTTGACGAACTGATCGCCAATTACGTGACCGAAAATGTCACACGCGATTCCATTGCCCGGTTTTTGGTTAACGATGTGATCCGTTATTACCGAACCATCAGCGTGGATTTTGAAATTAAAACCCGCGAAGGCCGGGCCAAGGCATGGGCTCCGCGCCGCCTGAAACTGGTTTTTTCGCGCAAGATGCTGTATTTCGGCGGTATTATTGCTGCTGCCGAAACCGCCGGGTTTGACTATGTAGGCAAACGGGCCAAACTATCCGAGCTGTTGCAATTACCGCCCATTGCCCGCCTGCAAACAGTCTTTGGCGATAAAAGTCTGGCAGCTCTGGAACTGTATGACCATTTCCTATCGCGCCTGAATGACCCGGAAATTCGCCAACGGCTGGAAAAAATTGACCAGAATGACCGCAACCACCCGGAATTGCGCAAGCTGCTTGATGACGGCAAACAATTCTCGCGCGAACTGATCAATCTTTTAAAACATCGCTATGACCCGGATCATCCGATCCATGAAGCCCTGCTGATGTAGACATACCAGATGACAACTGGTCATGAATATCGATAATCGCCTGGCAAAAGGCGGCAATTAACCGGGATTTGGGCGAAACACCCGGATAGACCAGGTCAATATTGCGGTTGAAATCATCACCGGCAACGCGGTGCCAGTGAATATCCAGGCCGGTGTCATAAACCTGCATCCAGCCGGGTACCAGCGATACTCCCAACCCTTCATGCACCATCCGGGCCATTGTTTCCTGCGAATCAATGGTACAGAAAAGCCGCGATGCAATGCCGTGCCGCGCCAAAAACTGTTCTGCCAGCCGCCCGCCCCACGACGACGGATCGTAACGGATATAGGGCATATGGGCTAAAACGCGAGCAACGGATGCCAGATCGGTCACATCTTGCAACATGATGTTCGATGGCGTCATCAGCATCAGGGGTTCAGCACGCAAATTACGGGCCTCCAGTGCTTTGGACCGCTCAAAAGGCGGGGCAATGGCAACAATTACATCCAGTTCCTGGCGGCTGATGCGGTCATGCAGGGACACTGACGTGCCTGGGTAAATTTCGGGCACCAGCAAGGGGGCGGTTTTGCGCAATTGCTTTAGAGTCAGCGGCAGAAGGCTGGTCATCACCGATGAAATGGCGCCAATCTTCAATGTTCCTGAAAGGCTTTCCTCATCGAGTGCCCCCGTAAGCAAGGCCGCTTCATCCACCAATTTGCGTGCATAGGGCAACAAACGTGAACATTCCGCCGTGGGTTGCACGGTTTTACCATTGCGACGAAACAGCGCCACCCCCAGGTCGGTTTCCAGCGTTTTTAACCGTTGCGATATGGCCGCCGCCGTCAAACCCTGCTGGCGTGCCGCTGCCGCGACCGACCCCTGTTCGGCGACAATGATCACGCTTTCCAAAAACCGCGTATCCAACGCAATATTTCCTTACGAATAAAACTATAAATACAAGTTATTCCATCTTTTAAAAGGGTGCAATTCTCCTGCCGCATTCATGAAGGGGAGAATAATGTCGCCTGCCGTATTTTTCGCCGTTTTGTGTTCCGCGCTGCTTCATGCCGGCTGGAACAGTTTTGTCAAAGGCTCCGCCCGAAAGGATCTTACCACTTTTTCAATTGTTCTCGCCCATATACCCGTCGCCATCATCGGGGTCATATTTGCGCCCGCGCCCGATATGGCGAGCCTGGGTTATTTGGTCTTCGGGGCATTTTTGCATGTCGGGTATCAACTGTTTTTGATCCGAAGCTATATGCACGGCGATCTGTCACAAATTTACCCGCTGGCACGCGGCCTGTCGCCGGTGCTGATAACGATGATCTCGCTGGTTTTTCTCGATGTCTCCCTCAATGGCATCGAACTTGCTGCTATTGCGATAATTGCCACCGGCATTGCCATGCAGGCGCAATCCGCCTGGAAAAGTCAAAATATCCAGTCCTTCCTGCTGGCCTTTGGCACGGGCTGTTTCATTATGGGGTACAGCCTGGTTGATGGGACCGGGGCGCGCATTGCCGGCTCTGCCCTGGGTTTTTACAGTTGGCTGTCCATTTTAAACGCCATCCTGATGCTGGCCTATGTCACTCTGTTCAAACCCGGCCTGATTGGCGCGTTGCGCACGGTTTCACCGGTCCATACCCTTATTGGTGGAACCGGGTCCTTTTGTGCCTATGCCATTGTCATCTGGGCCTGTACGCAAGCCCCGATTGCGCTGGTTTCCGCCCTTCGCGAAAGCAGCATTCTGTTTGCCATTGTGATTGCACGCTTTGTCTTAAAAGAAGAAATCACCCGCCTCCGCGTGCTGGCCGTATCGCTGATCGCAACGGGCGTCATCCTGTCACGACTGGGTCATTAAATTTGCAAGGACACTATCATGCAAAACACTCCAACCATCCCGGTTTCCCCAAACACCACAAATGTCGCGAATTTTGTGACGATTCTCGCCTTCAGTGATTTACATTTGAACCACAAGGCCGCTGAAAACATCATCCATCAGGCCCAATCAGCCGATATTGTCATTGGCGCGGGTGATTTCGCCCAAAAGGGCGATGATCTTGCGGGTTTTATGCCGCTATTTAACGACATCCCCTGCCCGATCATCATCGTCGCTGGCAACCATGATGATATTGGCGAACTGCGCCATCATTGTGCGAACCAGCCCCACATATATGTGCTGCATGGCACGGGCATGCGCCTATTGGGCCTGGAATTTTTCGGCCTGGGCTATGAATGCCCAATATCAAACAATGAAAGCTGGAACCGCGCCCTGGATGAAGACGAAGCCGACATCCTGTTATCGGCCTGCCCGGAACGGGCCGTACTGGTCACCCATGCCCCGCCACATGGCATTGCCGACCAGCAAAAGAACGGCTTCCACGCGGGCAGCCACGCCATATATGCCGCCATCATGCAGAAACAGCCGCTTTTGCATGTATGCGGGCATATTCACGCGGCCTGGGGGCAAAGCGGCACGATTGGACAAACGCCGATCCATAATCTTGGCCCTGCGGGCAAAATGTTCAAACTGCCTGTCCCGTCCAGATAACGGCCCGGCCAGGACAGGCCGCTATACTGCCAGTCAAAGAACGATTTTGTGGTAATTCCCGCGATCAAGGTCGTGAATTTCAGTGGTGAACTGAACACTGAAATCGCCAACACGGTCTTTTAAATGGGTCAGCAGCAATTCCTGCACCTTTTGCCCAACAGCCTGTTTCACCGCATCCGTCCGCCCCGACAGCAAGCGCACATCAACATGGACCATCGCATTTTGCGGGTTACCATCGCCAATCACCAGATGATCAAGGCGCGATAAACGGGTTTTAAAACTGGCAACCTCTGTGTCCGCAATTGGGGCCAGCGCGTGATGCAGGGCAAGGGCAAGATCCCGCAGGGCATCTTCGATCGGCAAACGGGCAGAATATTCAATTTCGATCTGGGGCAAGGAAACCTCCGGCAGGATCAACGGATACAAAGAAACCCATTCTTTTACGCATCCAGCCGGTTTTTCCAAACAAAAACCGGCCCGCACATGAATGCGGGCCGGTTGCTTGTTGTGCCGTAAAAGACAGCGCAATTAGTAACGGTAATGATCCGGCTTGAACGGACCTGCCTGCGGAACGGCGATGTATTCGGCCTGTTCAGCGGACAGTTTGGTCAGTTTCACACCCAGACGTTCGAGGTGCAGGGCAGCAACCTTTTCGTCAAGATGTTTGGGCAGGACATAAACCTGGTTTTCGTAATTGGCGTGGTTTTTCCACAGTTCAATCTGGGCCAGCACCTGGTTGGTGAAAGATGCCGACATCACAAAGCTGGGGTGACCGGTTGCACAGCCAAGGTTAACAAGGCGGCCTTCGGCCAGAACGATCAGGCGCTTGCCATCGGGGAATTCAACTTCGTCAACCTGCGGCTTGACGTTATCCCATTTGTAATTGCGCAGCGAATTGATCTGAATTTCAGAATCAAAATGGCCGATATTACAAACGATCGCACGGTCCTTCATCGCCCGCATATGGTCGAGCGTGATGATGTCGATGTTACCGGTGGTGGTGACGAAAATGTCGCCAAACGGGGCGGCATCTTCCATCGTGGTCACTTCGTAACCTTCCATTGCGGCCTGAAGGGCGCAGATCGGGTCAATTTCGGTAACCAGAACGCGGGCACCCTGGCTGCGCAACGAGGCAGCGGAGCCTTTACCCACATCGCCATAACCGGCAACAACGGCAATCTTGCCGGCAACCATGACGTCGGTGGCGCGTTTGATGCCATCGACCAGGCTTTCGCGGCAGCCATACAGGTTATCGAATTTCGATTTGGTAACCGAATCGTTCACATTAATGGCCGGAACCTTAAGGGTGCCTTTTTTCGCCATTTCATACAGGCGATGCACACCCGTGGTGGTTTCTTCCGACAGACCTTTAATGTCGGCCAGCAGTTCCGGGTATTTTTCGTGGATCAGCTGGGTCAAATCGCCGCCATCATCCAGGATCAGGTTCGGCTTCCAGCCGTCCGGCCCTTCGATGGTCTGCTCGATGCACCACCAGAATTCTTCCTCGGTTTCACCTTTCCAGGCGAAAGTCGGGATTTCAGCAGCAGCCATCGCGGCAGCAGCCTGATCCTGGGTCGAGAAAATGTTGCAAGACGACCAGCGAACCGTGGCACCCAAAGCAATCAGGGTTTCCATCAGAACGGCGGTCTGAATGGTCATGTGCAGACAACCGGCAATGCGGGCACCGGCCAGCGGCTTGGTCGTGCCAAATTCTTCGCGCAGCGCCATCAGGCCCGGCATTTCGGTTTCGGCAATCGCAATTTCCTTGCGGCCCCAGCCAGCAAGCGAAAGGTCTGCGACCTTGCAATCGGTAAAGTTCGACATGTCGTCTCCATCAATCAGATATGGCGCTTTCATATCCTTTGCCGATTTGCACCGAAAAAGGAAATGAAACCGCCGTGAAATCCATGCATATGGCTGGCAACGCCAACCTCGCTTGGTGCATATATAAAGATATGTTTATATCGACATCAAGTGTTTTCTTGCAGCATCAACAAATGTAACGACAAACATGCCTGTTCGCCGGTCTGCCCGTCGTCCTGCCACATATCGGGATGCGCACCCCCGATAACCAGTGGCACATCCCCCAAAGAAAGTACTGATCGCCTGATTAAACCAGCCCGACGTCATGCAAGATCGTTAAAATCATCTAACATGACAGCAATACGGTCCGGGTCCCATTGTTCCAGAATTTGCTGGGTCTGATATTCCGATGTGCGGCTATCAAGGCGACGCACCCGTTGCTTTACCTGTAACAAACTTCCCGGCGACATCGACAAATTGCGCAACCCCATGCCCAGAAACAGCGGTGTATAGCGCGGGTCACCGGCCATTTCACCGCACACGCTCATGGGGATGCCAGTTCGAACTGCGGCCTTTGCCGCATCACTGATTAAACGCAAAATGGCAGGATGCAGCGGGTCGTATAAATGCGCCACCTGGTCGTCACTGCGGTCAATTGCCAGGGTGTACTGGGTTAAATCGTTAGTCCCGATAGCAAAAAATTCACATTCACGGGCCAGTGCATCAATGCTAAGGGCGGCGGCCGGTATTTCAATCATGGCACCTAACGGCGGCAGGGTTGCAGGCAGCGGGTGTCCGTCCCCGCGCAGCCGGTCTGCCACCCTGTTGTAAATCTGGCGTACCCGTGTCATTTCGCCCACAGTGACCACCATTGGCACCAATACCCGAACCCTGCCATGCAAGGACGCGCGCAAAATGGCGGCAAGCTGGGTTTCCAGCAAATCCTCGCGGCGCAATGACAACCGCACACCACGCAACCCCAATGCCGGGTTCGGCCCGCTGCCAACTTCATTTTGCAAGGCAACAGCCAGTTTTTCACCACCAATATCCAGGGTACGAATGGTAACCGGCAGGTCTTTCATCTGGCTGACAATACCGGCAAGCTCCTGATATTGCTCTTCTTCATCGGGCAGGTAACTTTTATTCATGAACATGAACTCGCTACGCAAAAGCCCGATGCCCGATGCACCGTTTTGTAAAACCGTTGAAACCTCTACCGGCAATTCGATATTGGCATGCAGATCGACTTGGACATTGTCCTTGGTTTCAGACCGCAGGCTGCGCAAACCCAACAATTTGGTGCGCGAGGCCAGCCAGTCTTCGCGCCGTTTGCCATACAAGCGCAAATCTGCGTCGTTGGGCCGCAAAATAACTTCGCCGCGCAGCCCGTCGACAATGATGGTATCACCGCCCGAAATACCACGAATGATATCGGCCGCCCCCAAAACTGCGGGAATGCCAAGGGCGCGGGCCATAATTGCGGTATGCCCCTCTGCCCCGCCAATTGCGGTAACAAAGGCCCCCACATTATCCGGTTGCAGGCGGGCCATATCTGCCGGGCTTAATTCTTCGGCAATCAGAATGGCACCGGGGGGTGCATTATCCAGCGCCCGGTCGGTTTCGCCGGTCAGGCACCGCATCAGGCGCAGGCCGACTTCGCGAATATCGGCCGCACGGGCAGCAATATATTTGTCTTTGATGCCGGTAAATTGCTGGGCGATGCTGTCAATCACATCGCTAACAGCCCAAACCGCATTCATTTTTTGCTGACGAATACGGTCTTCGGCGCCGCGCAACAGACGCGACTGTGTCAGCATCTGAATATAGGCATCCAGCAAAAAGCCCAGCTCATCGGATGCCGATGCTTCCAGCGCACCGGACTGCGATTTCAACCGCCGCAATTGTTCAATGCTGTCATCCACCCCCTGATGAAGGATGGTGACTTCATCTTCAATGCAGTCACTGGAAATGGTCTGGCGGACAACATGAATATATTGCCGATCCAACACAAAGGCCCGGCCAATGACGATACCGCCAGAGGCCCCAAGGCCCACAATCATACGTCGCCCCGTAACAGAGGCGTCCTTGCTCTGGTCGGTCGTGTGCTGCGGTGTAACTTGCAAACGTTTCCTGATCGGTTTTTACCGTTTTATTCTTCGTGGAACTTGGCCTCGACCAGTTCACTTAATGCCGCAATCGCCTGATTACAATCAGGTCCGGTTGCTTCTATTTCAATTTCGGTGCCAGTCGATGCCGCAAGCATCATCAGCCCCATAATTGAAACACCGGAAACCTCGGTTCCCCGGTTGCGAACCATAACACGGGCCTCGAACTCGCCCGCCAGTTTAACAAATTTTGCCGCCGCCCGCGCGTGCAATCCGCGCTGATTAACGATGGTAACGATACGCTTTTCAGTTTGCGACATTCTGTTCCCCGTCGACAGAAGGAAATCGGATCCTGTCTGCCGCGCCTTTAATGGTCTTATTCTTCGCCGCTTAACAAACGCGAAGCGACATTGATATATTTACGACCGGCATCCTGTGCGGCATTCACCGACTGGGCCAGCGTCCCCTCAACCCGGACCGATGCCAGTTTGATCAATAATGGCAGGTTAACCCCGGCGATCACTTCGACATGGGCCTGTTCCATAATGGAAATGGCCAGGTTGGACGGCGTACCGCCAAACATGTCGGTCAGCAAAACAACACCCTGCCCGCTATCGACATTTTCGACCGCAGCCAGAATATCCGCACGCCGCTGTTCCATGTCGTCATCCGGCCCGATGCACACAGCGGCAATCTTGTCCTGGGCGCCAACAACATGTTCCAGCGCCGCAACAAATTCCCGTGCGAGATCGCCGTGGGTGACAAGCACCATCCCGATCATGCAGTTTTCTCCATCAAATCATTTCCCCCGGCTTGGTTTCATCCGGCTCTGCCGGTTTGTCACGATGACTGAGATGAACGTCATATCCCAGTGTTGATATCCAGTCATTAAGCAGGCGCGCAATATACACGGACCTGTGTTTCCCGCCAGTGCAACCGACAGCAATGGTCAAATAGCTTTTGCCTTCTTCGGCATAGCGGGGCAGTACCGGCCCGATCAGGGCCTTTAACCGGTCCATAAAACCGGAAAAATCACGATCCTGCGCAACATATTCACCAACCCGCACATCCATGCCGGTCAAATTGCGAAGGTCGGGATCATAATGCGGATTGCGCAAAAAACGCACGTCAAAAACCAGGTCGGCTTCGCCCGGCACCCCCTGGCGAAACGAAAAACTTTTTACAAAAATCGCCATCTGCCCCGATGTCGGGCTGGCGAACTGGTCTTGTAAAATTTTGCGAAGTTCCGTTGCCTTTAAGCGCGAGGTATCAATTTGCATATCCGCGATGGCGGCAATCGGGGCCATCAGGCGTTTTTCATGGGCAATCGCATCCACCAGCGGCCGATCCTGCGTCAGCGGGTGGGGGCGGCGGCTTTCGGTAAAGCGTCGCTGCAACACTGTGCTTTCGGCATCGACAAATACCACCGTTAAATCCAGCCCCGGCTGTGCACGCAGGGA
Source organism: Thalassospira sp. MCCC 1A01428 (assembly GCF_002115825.1). GTDB lineage: Bacteria > Pseudomonadota > Alphaproteobacteria > Rhodospirillales > Thalassospiraceae > Thalassospira. The sequence goes on from NZ_JFJZ01000067.1 coordinate 12,489, forward strand.
TGCAATAATATCGCCAAACTGGTCCACCCCAAAATCACGCGTCCGGATATCAAGACCAATGGCAACAGGCACCTTTAACTCGGCATCGCCACTTAACAGATTGGGCAACAAACGCAGGGGCAAATTATCCACCGCATCAAAGCCGAAATCTTCGAGAATTTTAAGACTGGTGGTGCGACCGGCCCCTGAAACCCCGGTAACCAGGACCAGGCGCGCATTTGTGCTTGTGCCGCCAGGGGTCGCGCCCCCCTCGTCGGTGTCGTCTGGCCGGCGCGCATCGCCTTGCGCCATGCTGGAATTTCGGGGCAGGTCAATCATGATACAATCCGCATTTTTCCGATAGCCAAAGCCAAGGCCGTCTCGACCTTGTCAGGGGCGCTGGCCTCGAACGCATTGATTTTCCAGACCGGCAGTGAAACCCCGCAAAGGGTATCATTTGCAAGCTCTGGCATACGATCAATTATATCATTTGAATTGGGTTCGACCAGATCGGCAATCACGCGAATTTCGGCATGGCGGCAATGCGCAATCCCCTTAACAATTCCCAATCCGCGTATTTCCATCAATCCGGCAATTTCATCGGGGGCAGACGCCACCAGCACCCCGTTTTGCAGGGAAATATTGGTGCGATCATCAGATACAAGATATCCCCCGCGCGAAATCAGGCGCAGGGAAAGATCTGATTTGCCGCTGCCTGACGCACCACGAACCAAAATGCCGTGCCCGTCAAACGCGACACAGTTTGCGTGAAGCTGTGTCATATCGGGCAAAACGATGCGCGGGCGAAGGCGGCTTGTCAAACGGGGATTTACCCCAAACTGCCCGCACTGCACAAAAAACATCTTTACCGGATTAACGACCGCTGGTTTCCAGGGGTAAACGCACCGTAAACACTGCCCCTTTAACTTCGCCATCCAGGGTTCGGTTCGATGCGCTTAAATGACCATTGTGCGCCGCGACGATTCGCTGCGAAATAGAAAGCCCCAGCCCGGAATGCTGCCCAAACTTCTCGCTTGACGGACGTTCGGTATAAAACCGGTTAAAAATTGCTTCTTCCTTGCCAGCCGGTATGCCCGGGCCGTCATCTTCAATGGTAATCACGGCCTGGTTTTTATCGCGCCATGCCCGCACCCGTACTTCACCATGTTCGGGGCTAAAGGTCAGGGCGTTGGAAATCAAATTGCGAAACACCTGTACCAGTCGGCTTTCAAGAGCGGGCACCACCAGGTTTTCAGGGGCGGTTACCTTTACCTGCGGGCCGTTGCCACCCGCGTTATAAAGCTCGGACAGGGTTTGCAGCAAAACACGCAAATCAACTTCTTCGCTTTCGGCGCGCGACAATTCGGCATCCATCCGCGAATAGTCGGAAATATCGCTAATCAGCCGGTCCAGGCGCTGCACGTCTTCGGCAATGATTTCCATCAGGCGACGCTGGCGTTCGGCGTCCTTTAGCCGGGTGGCGGTTTCAACCGCACTGCGCAGGGATGTCAGCGGGTTTTTAATTTCATGGGCCACGTCGGCGGCAAAGCGCTCGATGGCGTCCATCCGGTCCCACAGGGTTTCCGTCATATCGCGCAAGGTGCCCGACAAATCACCAATTTCGTCGTTCCGGTCGGTCAGATCCGGGATGGTGAACTGGCGATTTTTACTGCGTCGTACCCGTTCTGCTGCCCGCGCCAGGCGGTTAAGGGGCCGGGTAATAACGCCCGCCAGATAAATGGACAGCAACACCGTGATGCCAAAGGCAAATACAAAGATTTTTAAAATATCCAGCCGTACCGCATGAAGCGCACTTTCGATCGTGTCGCCATTTTTGGTCAGCATGATCGATGCCAAAACCTGCTTAAAGCGCTGAACCGGCACCGAAACCGACAAAACCCGGCGCCCGCGGCCATCCACCCGCACAACCCCGCGCGAATACCCGGCAAGGGCGGCACGCACTTCGGGGTAATCCGATGCGCTGGCAATGGGCGGGTCCACATAAAGCGGCAAGGGTTGGTCACCTTCGAAAAGCGATAAAACCCCTTCGGTCAGATTGCGCATGATTTCGGCAAGTTCGTCATCATCGCCAGGGGCTGGTAATTCTTCGGCCTGCACCGCACCGGCACCAAAGGACTGGATATTACGACTATCGGCAATAAGCTGCCCATTAGCCCCAAACAGGCGCGCGCGCGCGCCGGTGATCCCCACCAGACGCCGCACCATTTCGCGGGCTGTTTCCAGTTTCACCCGTTCGGTGGCATCATCGCCGCGACCAACAGCCGCAGTCGACAAGGCAGCAGCATACATTTCCGCCTGCACTGCCATCGCTTCAAGTTCGGAATGGATCAGTTCCTGCTTATAGCGCCCCAGATATAAAATACCCGCCACCAGCACAAAAAGCGCTAGCGCATTGACGGCCAGTATTCGCCATGTCAGCGGCGAAAACAGGCCATGCCGTTCCTCGAGGCGCACAGAACGCGCCTCGCCGGATCGGGAGTCGGTCTGGTTTCCGCCCTGTTGGGGTGCCGAAGCAGTTTTATCGCTCATGCAATCCGTACTTTATCCCGGCATATTTGCGCTGGCCGGGTTGTTAATTCGTCGTTGTCGTTTAGTCGGTCGAAACGCCCACAGCACCGGGAACCACGGCTGCGGCGGTATCGCGATACCGGTAACCCACACCATACAGCGTTTCGATTTCCTTGAATTCCTTGTCGGTTTCACGGAATTTTTTGCGCAGCCGTTTGATGTGACTGTCGATTGTACGGTCATCGACGTAAATATGTTCACCATAAGCCGCATCAATCAGCTGATCGCGGTTTTTAACGTGGCCGGGATGTTTTGCCAGGGCCTGAATCAACAAAAATTCGGTCACAGTCAGGTTCACATGCTGGCCTTTCCAGCTGCACATGTGGCGCGACGGGTCCAAAACCAGATCGCCGCGCTGGATAACATCGTCCGACCCGCTGGGGCGAACACCACCCGCGCGAATAATTTCAGCCCGGCGCAAAAGGGTACGAATACGTTCAATCAGCAAACGCTGGGAAAACGGCTTTTTGATATAGTCATCAGCACCAAGACGCAGGCCGGTCAATTCGTCGACCTCGTCATCCTTTGATGTCAGGAAAATAACCGGCATCTGAGTTTTCTTGCGCAAATGCGTCAAAAGCTCCAACCCGTCCATACGCGGCATTTTAATATCGAGAACCGCCAAATCCGGCTCTTCCTTGGTCAGGGCGTGCAGAGCTTCGGACCCGTCGGAATAGGTGCTAACTTCATAACCTTCTTCTTCCAATGCCATCGAAACCGATGTCAGAATATTCCGGTCGTCATCCACAAGCGCTATCTTACTCACCTGGATCCTCGTTTCAAAAATTGAACTACTTAACGTGGACTATACAAAAAACACTGCTTTGTGGCGAAAAAATAACCAGATGCGGCATATTTGAGGTTTTTCATACCCACTAGGCTCAGGACCTATTA
>NZ_JFJZ01000068.1 GCF_002115825.1 Thalassospira sp. MCCC 1A01428
AAAACGAATCGGAGCTAAACCGACACGGCGACTCGGCTTCAAGGCACCAGGCCGCGGTTGAACCAGAGGCGGTTTTGCGCCGGGATGAAGCTGTATTTAAGGCATCACAACAGGTTGCCGATCGCGCTGATGGTATCGAGCCCGGTACGGAAGAACGCGCGCGCGGGGGGGCGGACACCCTGCCACGCCCCCTTCTTGACGAGGACGACGCCCGGCGTGCGCTTCGACGCTTACAGGTTATTCATAATCAGGGCGACCTGCTGCATGACCCGATGATATCGTTGCCAAAACTGGCGCGTGCCGTTGGTATTTCCCCCAACCAGCTATCCTATGTTTTGAATCACCATATCGGTCAGAACTTTTTTGACTATGTAAACAGCGCCCGTATTGCCGAAGCCCGCCGTATTTTGCTTGATCAGCCTGATCGGCCCATTCTTGATGTGGCGCTGGAGGTTGGTTTCAATTCAAAATCGACATTCAATCTGGCATTCAAAAAAATCACTGGCGAGACCCCAAGCAGCCTGCGCCGTAAGGAAAACGTAACGTCCTAATGCGCAATAGGACGTCATTTGGCGACCGAGATTACCCGCAAGGACGCCAGGTTGCCATAAAACAGGCAAATTGGTCTGATCAACACGGTACTGAGCAAACAACAAAATCGTTCAATATCCGATCACAATGACCAATAACGGAGAACTCGTTTGGACATGAGACTGCATCATATACGGTATTGCCTGGTGCCCGCGTGCATGGCAATGGTTGCTCTGCCTGTTGCGGCACGGGCCGAGGACAAGCCGCCTATGTCCCAGCCGGGGCCAAACCCGGCAAATGACATGCTGCATAATAATGGGTCGGCAGGGAATAATACCGAAACCACCATGCCCAATCATGACGGTATTTCTGCCGGGAACGCGTCCTATAGCGATCAGTGGTTAAAAGGTCGTTGGCAGTTGGGTGCGGTTGGCAATGTCGAGACATCGCCCTATCGGGGTGCCGATGATTATGACCTGAGTGGCTTGCCCTGGATCAGCTTTGATAGCGAACGTCTGCATGTCGGGATTGACGGGATCAAGGCGAAAATTGTTCAGGGTAACTGGGGCAGTGTTTCGATTTTGGGTAACTTGCGCCAAAAGCCGTTCGATGATGATGACAGCTCGTATCTACGTGGTTTGCATGATCGGGACTGGGCGTTTGAAACCGGTGTTGCCTATGACCGCAAGGTTGGCCCAGGTGATGCCCATATCGAATATTTGCACGATGTAAGTGGTGAACATGAAGGCCAGCAGGCCGATGCCACCTATACCGTGCCGTTTCAGACCGGGCGTTTTCACTATGAAGTGGGCGGCGGTGTTATGTGGCGCGATTCCGATTTGAACAATTATTATGTCGGGGTTGAACCGGGCGAAGCCCGTGCCGATCGCGCGGCATATTCCGCCGACAGCGCCTTTTTGCCGCATCTTGATGCATCGGTTGGCTATCAGTTGACCCAACAAATGATCGTACGCGCCAATGCTAGTGCAACCTTTTTGCCTGACGAATACAAGGACAGCTCGATCATTGATGAAGACGTAATTTATGGTGTTGGTTTGGGGCTGGTTTACCAGTTTTAACCCGACGTCAGGTTATGGACAGTATTTGGGCAGCGCATGAAATTGTGCTGCCCAAATTTATTTGACCATTGCATCGGTCGCGCGCAGCACAAGCGATGTGTTAATGCCGCCAAAAGCAAAGTTATTGGACATGATATGGTCCGTTTCAAGCAACCTTGGCGTTTCCATTATATAGTCCAGATCTGCGCATTTCGGGTCGACCTGTTCAAGGTTGGCGGTGGCGACAAACCGTCCCTCGCGCATCATTTCAATGCCCAGCCACGCCTCGATGGCGCCACAGGCCCCTAATGAATGGCCAAAATGACCTTTCAGGGTATGAATGGGCACTGCACGGTTAAAGACGGTCCGGGTGGCGATGCTTTCGGCCAGATCGCCGTGGTCTGTTGCAGTACCGTGGCCATTAACAAGGCCAATATCGCTGGCTGACAGTTGCGCATCCGTCAGTGCATTTTGTAGGGCGATTTGCATTTTATCAGCAGCAGGCTGGGTAATATGCGCCCCGTCGGAATTGGTGGCAAAGCCGACAATTTCGGCATAAATCGGTGCGCTGCGTGCCTTGGCGTGGCTGTATTCTTCCAAAATCAGGGTGCCGGCCCCTTCACCAATCACCAGCCCGTCACGCCGTGCGTCATAGGGGCGGGGGCTGTGGCCTGCATCATCGTTGGCGGTACTGGTGGCAAATAATGTGTCAAACACCGCGACCATGGTGGGGCAAAGTTCTTCGGCCCCGCCTGCAATCATCACATCCTGCATGCCATATTTGATGGCTTCATAGGCATAACCAATACCCATGCTGCCCGATGTGCAGGCGGTGGATGTGGGAATGATACGGCCACAAATACCATATAAAACGCCAATATTAACTGCGGCGGTGTGGCTCATCATCTGGATATAGCTGGTTGCGGTAATGCCGTTTGTTGATCCGGTTTCAAATAACCGGGTAAAGCCCAAAACCGGCGGTGTGCTGCCAAAGGATGACCCATAGGCAATGCCCATTCGCCCGCCACGTAAAGTGGCGGTTTCGTCTCGCAAACCGGCATCGGCCAGGGCGCTGTCGGTGGCGGCCAGCGCCATTTGTGCCACCCGGCCCATACTGCGCAACTGTTTACGGTTAAACTGGCCTTTCAGGGAAAAATCATTAACCGGGCCAGCCAGTTTCGTGTGCAAATCATATTTGCCATCCCAGTCATCCATGCGGCAAATGCCGGTTTCGCCAGCCTCCATGCGGGCACGGATGGTGGGCCAGCTGTTGCCAAGGGCGGTGATGCCCGACATGCCGGTTACAACCACGCGGCGCGGAAATGCAGTTGAAGGCTGGCTCATAACATGCCGCCATTCACGCTGATGACCTGACGGGTGATATAGGCGGCATCGGGACCGCATAAAAATGAAATGGTCCCTGCGATTTCATCGGTTTTGCCAAAGCGACGCAACGGGATCATGGCGCGCAAGTCGGCCTCGGGCAGATCTGCGGTCATTTGGGTTTCGATAATGCCCGGTGCCACGGCATTAACCGTAATATTGCGTTTCGCCAGTTCCAGTGCCAGCGATTTGACCGCGCCGATAATGCCTGCCTTTGACGCCGCATAATTAACCTGCCCGCGATTGCCTGCCAGCCCGGCAATGGATGTGAGGGCCACAATCCGCCCCGGTTTGCGCCGCTGCACCATCGGCATGACCAGTGGTTTGACGACATTGTAAAAACCGCCCAGATTGGTGTTGATCACGATGTCCCAATCGTCATCTTCCAGTGCTGGAAATGCCCCGTCGCGGGTAAGCCCGGCATTAAGAACCACGCCGTAAGGGGCACCATATTGGGCGATATCCTGTTCAATGGCAGTGCGGGTTTGGTCACGGTTGGCGATATCAAACTGTATGAGCCGGGCCTGCTGGCCGCAGGCGGCAATATCATCGCATACGGCCTGTGCGCCGGCATGGTCTGAATGATAATGAACAATGATATCAAAGCCATCGCGGGCAAGACGGCGGGCCGTTGCTGCCCCTATTCCCTTGCTTGCGCCTGTTACCAGTATGGTTTCTGTCATGGGTTCTTACGGTTTGTGGTCGAAATATATTTGGAATGGCGGGTTGTTAACTTTTACGTGTCTGGCTGATACACGTTTACACGCGCGCTGACAATCACCTGTTGGTGGCAACGGACCGTGCCGTCAAACACGCCCATTTCGCCGTCTTCAAAGACGTTTTTCACCGTAATTTCCAGCCGGTCACCGGGTTTGAATGCATCAACTGCCAGTGTCATTTTGCGCGTTCCTAACAGATACCCGATTTTGGGTTTGGCATCGCTGGCACTGGCACTGGCACTTGCTTTTTGTGCACGCCAGCCGCTATAGGCCGAAACAGTTTGCGCAATATATTCAATACCAACATAACCCGGCACGCCATCGTTTGCGTCGCAAAACATGCTGTCGGGCTGAATGGTGACTTCGGCTGTCATGCTGTCATCATTTGCATTAAGGATGCGGTCGATCAGCAGCATCGGGGTCGCGTGCGGTACCAGTGTTGCCACCGGCGGAAATGCCGGGTGTGAAGGTGGTGCGGGCGGAATGGACATGGTGTTGGCCTTGTGCAAGTCGGCGGTCATTGTCGTTCTACGATATGTTTTCAGGTGCGCTGGCATGATGCCAGCCTTTTGCCAGAATAACGGCCGCATTGCTGCCACCAAAGGCAAAGGAATTGCTGAGCATCGCGTATTTTTCACCCGGCGCAACACGGTTGTTCTGATCGGTGACCAGCATAAGGTCGGGCAGGTTATCATCGCGGGCACCATCCCAGATATGGCGGGGCAGGCGCGGGCCGTGGCTTTGCCCATCCCGACCACCCGTCGATACATCTGTTAGGGCCAGATATAAAATTGCGGCTTCAATGGCACCGGCCGCGCCCAATGTATGCCCGGTCATGGGTTTGGTCGAACTGACCGGGACGTTATCGCCAAACAGGTCATGAATGGCCTTGGCTTCCATGCTGTCGTTAAGCGGGGTTGCGGTGCCATGCATGTTTAAATATGCAATGTCCGATGGCTGCAAACCAGCCTGGTCAAGTGCCTGTTGCATGGCGGCACGTGCCCCAATACCGTCGGGGTGGGGCGCATTGGGGTGATGGGCATCCGATGTTTCGCCCACCCCTAACAGGGCAATATCGGCCTCGTCACGCCGCATCATGAAAACAGCAGCACCCTCGCCAATGTTAATGCCATCGCGGTTGGTACTCATGGGGGTGCAAAGCCCGGCCGCGACGGATTGCAGGGCGGCAAAGCCCGCAATGGTCAGGCTGCATAAACTGTCCACCCCGCCAATCAGCACGGCATCGCATATTCCGGCGCGGATCAACCGTTGCCCCGCCGAAAATACCTTGGCACTGGACGAACAGGCAGTGGAAATAACATAGGACGGGCCATTTAACCCCAGGGCTTCGCGCAAAAAATCGGCCGGGGCACCAATTTCCTGGCCCGCATAGCTGAAATTTCCGGGCAAGGCCCCTTGTTGCAGATAGTGCCGGTAGGATTGTGTGCCTTCATCAATGCCCGATGTGCTGGTGCCCAGAATAATACCGATCCGCCCGGGCCCATAGCGGGCAATGGTTGCCTCAATGCACTCACTGATCTGGCCGGTGGCGGCCCAAAGCAGGCGATTGTTGCGGGTATCGTGGTGGTGCAAATGTTTGGGCAGTGCGGCGGGTTCATCGGGCACCATGCCAACGGTGACGGCACGGTCGGGCAAAAAATTATTGCTTGTTACCATGTTGGCGGGCTGATCACCAAACAGGGTGTCGCGGGTTTCCTCGCAATTCATGCCAAGGGCTGAAACAATGCCCAGGGCATGAAGAAAACTGACCGGGCGGCGCTGGCTGGTGGTTTGTTCATCAGCGCTGCCCGGTTTGGTGCCGTTATTTTCAGGCGTGGCGCTATCCCCCGAAAAGCGCCGCGTCGTCATTGCGTGCCGATCCGCGATGAACGGATGTGCAAGGCATAGTCATCGCGAATGTTGGAAAGGCTGGCATCGCCCTGCCAGCGATCATTTGCCGGATAGCTGATGGTTGTATAAGGGGTATTGTCATCATCTTCGTTAATCACCGCGATCTGGCGATTATCGGGATTGGATACCAGCACCATGTTGGATGGCAAGGCATCGCGCAGAATTTCGGTCGGCCAATAAACCATCATGATATCGGCCAGCATTCGGGCCGGGTCAAAGGCGGCTGGCATCCAGTCAGCACGTTGAAAATCAAGCTCGGTGCGGCTCCAGTTGATTTGCATAGCGCGGCGTCCCATCGGGTCGAGCATCACCATGCGGACATGGCCAGGGGCCAGACTCAGGCGGGCTTCAAAATCGGCAGACTGGCCGTTTTGCCAGGTGGCATGGACTTTTTGGGTTACATCAACCTTGTTGGCATCGAGCGGCCACGGTATTTGCGGCAGCACAAACAGGGCATTATTATCGCCATTCAGCGCGACGATATGGTCCGGTTCAGCCGCGTTTAACGCCGCCTCGTGCCGTTTGACATGTTCTTTTTGCGCGGAATTTGACAGATCAAACGCACCAAGATCAATCGAGCCAAGATCAAACGGCAGTTCCATCGGTTTTGCACAGGCTGTTGTTAGCAGCGCTGTGGCGATTATCAGGGCGTGACCAATTTTCACAGGCATAACTCGTGTAACAGGTTCAAATAACGGTCTGTCTTGGCGACCAGCGGGTTTTCGATATTCCAGGCGTATCCGGCCAAAATCGAAACGACCATGCGTTTTAACTGCAGGTCCCGTTCGGGCTGGTTAAAAATAATCTGTTGCAGGCGGCCATCGTACCACGCTTCGACATAGGATTTGAACGTGGCAATGCCTGCCCCCAAGGGGCGGGCAAAGCTGTTTTCCCAGTCCGGATCGCGGCCCTGATGGCGGTTGATCAGGGTTTTGGCAGCAAGTTCGGCAGAATACATTGCAATGGTAACGCCCGAGGAAAAGACAGGATCCAGAAAGCCTGCCGAATTTCCCAATAAAACGTAACCATTGCCATAAAGCTGGTCGGTGGTGACGCTGTATCCGTCAATCGCCCCCAGGGGCCGGGTTTTTTCGGCCCGGCCTAAAAGCGGCCCTAGGCCGGTTTCACCCACCAGTTGGTCAAACAGGGCGGCATCATCCGCTTTCTGGTTCGTGTCGGTATTATCTTGCGGGTAAACCACGCCAAGTGATGACGTGCCATCGGCAAACGGGATCAGCCAGTACCATATGTCGTGCCGGGTTGGATGCACCGTGATCAGGATTTTTTCCCGATCATAGGTGGCGTCGGTAATATTGTCGCGCACATGGGTATAAAGGGCGCGGCGCGACAGCATGGTGGCGGTGTTTGCCTGTCCCAGCATTTTGGGAATGACCCGGCCATATCCGCTGGCATCGATCACAAAACCGGCATGAATTGTGCCGTGTTCACCGGTGTCATTTTCAAAATCCAGCTGGCAGTCACCATCGGCAAGGCGGGCATTGATAACCCGGTGTCCAAAGCGTACATCAACGCCGGCTTCAGCCACGGTATCAATCAGGATTTTGTCAAATTCGCCGCGTTTAACCTGAAAGGTCGTGCCCCAGCCGTCATTTTCAAACCGGTCGCGAAAATCGATGCTGCAATGCTGGTCACCCCGGGTAAAGGCGGCACCATTTTTAAACTGGAAGGCGGCGGGTTTGGCATGCTCGACCACGGTTTGTGCCAGCCCGCATTTTTCCAGCACATTCATGCAAAAGGGCAGCAGGCTTTCGCCAATAACAAATCGCGGGAAACGGGATGCTTCCAGCACAATCACCGACAACCCTGCGTCATGCAGGAATTTTGCACTTACGGCTCCGGCTGGTCCGGCACCGATAATGGCAATATCAAATTTGGTCATCGGCTGTGCCATCTTTCGTCATCAGGGTGTCGGGGTTGGTTTGCTGCGCATCAGGTATGCCTGCCGGGTTGGCACTGCGTCGCCCCGCCATTACCGGGGCCAGTACCCAGGCCGCAATCAGGCCAATGGCAATGACAATGCCAATTTCGCTGACCAGTGGTACTGAACTGGTTGCCAGCAGGCCAAAGGCGAGAACGCTGCTGATCAGTGACAGCAATACTGCCAGGCTGGTATCCTGGTCGTGGCTGCTGTGGCGGCTTTCGGCCAAAAACAGTACGTAATCGGCCCCGATGGCAAAAACCAGAAACAGCGCCATGGTGGTGAAAAAGTTATGGGGTACGCCCAGCGCAAAACTGCCGGCAAGCGCACATAAAACAGCCCCGGCAGGGGCACCAAAAACACAAATGCCATCGCGTAACCCATAACGGAACATCGCCAGCACCAAAGCGGCAAACATGGCAACGCCAAGGGCCAGATAGGCCCAGTGCCGATATTGTCCGAACAGTTTGGAAATGGCACTGGCAGGGTCGATCAAATGGGCGTTGTCGATGTCCTGCAGGGCGTTTTTTAGCGCGCTTACATCCTGCACACCGCGCAGGCGGACCAGGTCGCTGTCGCCGGATTGCAAATTTGCCAGTTCGGGCAAAACATGCAGGCTGGCGTCATCGGGCCGCAAAAAGGATGATGTCGCTGATGACGGCAGTTTTAGATCGACCGGTACAATAGCAGCCAGCTTTGGCCCATAGGGCTGATACAAACCGGTTTTGACCAGATCAATATTTTCGGCCTGGCGTTTTTGCGACGGGATAATATCGGCAAGGGTCACCATGCCATCCAGTGCGCCGTTTTTTAGCAAGGGTGTTAAACGGGTGCGCAAGGCTTCTTCGGTTTGCAGGCGGTTTTCGGCGGTGGGGCCATCAATGCGTAAAAACATCGGGCTGGCCCCCATGCCCAGAATGTGGCGGATGGTATTGGTTTGCGCAATCAGGTCAGTATTGCCGCGGCCAAGATTGCGAATATTGTCGTCGCCTTTAATAAAAAAGGTGCTGGCACCAAAGCCCGCCAGAATAATCACCACCAGCGATAACCGACCCCAGGTGGGCGGGGTAATGCGATATTGCACATATTGCAAGATCGCGACACTGCGGCGGATCGGCAGGTAATTGCGCACCGGTTGTACCGGCAAAAACGGCAACAGAAAAATCACCGTCAGATAGGCACCAATCAACCCGGCAACCGAATATATTGCAATCTGGGTTAACAGGATTGTGGGGCTGATTGACAGGGCGGCAAACCCGACAACCGATGTTAGCAAGCCCAATGTCAGCCCCGGTAAAATAAGGCGTAATCGCTGGTGTGCGCTGCCCCGTGCCGGGTCGATGCTGACATAATGCAGGGCGTAATCAACCGCGATCCCAATCAGGCTGGAACCAAAAACCATCGCGATCGCATGGACCGTGCCAAAAATAATGGTAATGGCAGTAATACCCGCCAGAATACCACTTGCCAGTGTAATGAGTGCGGCGAGTAACGGCCCCCACGAAAAAAACACCAACCCGACCATAAAGACAATGCCACTGGTTGCCAAAAGGGCAATGCGCTGTACATCGGCCTTGGCATGGCTGGCTTCGGCGGCGGCAAAAAACACCTGGCCGGTGCGGGTAACGTTAATGTCTGAATTGCGGTTCAGGGCGTTTACAGCAGTGTTGGCATCGCCAACCCATTGAGCATCGCGGTCCGACCCTGCCAGTCGCGGATCAAGCGATGCCACCACCGGCACGTAATAGCGACCATTTTGCGAGACAACACCGCCACCTTCGCCCATATAACCGGCCAGTGCGCCCAGATATTGCGGTAATAATGAAAACGGGTCCTGTTGCAGGGATCTGGCGTTAACGGTGCTGGCAGGTGAATACAGGTTTTGCACCGTACGCTGGTAAATTTGTCCGCCTTTGTCGGCCAGCAATGTTTTGCGGTCCTGCGGAGACAGCAGGGCCGCAGCATGGGGCTGCAAGAATGCCATTAATTCGGGCAGGCGACCCGCACGGTCATCTGGCGTGGTGACTTTCTCGGTGCCGTTAATCCATGATAAACGACCGGCAAGGTCGGCCGCAGCATTGGTGGCGCGGTCGCGATTGGGGGCTGAGACCATAAAAATGGCCTGGCGGGAATCTTGTGCCAAAATATGGCGTACCGCGTTGATGTCGTTAAATTTGCCAGTATCGTCAGGGTTTTCCTGCCCGATTAGCGAAATAAAGTCGGAATCAATGCGGGTGTGACCGCCGCCAATTTGCCAGGCGCACCAGGCGGCAGCCATTACCAGGCACATAATCCAGATTGTGGCGTGGCGACCTGTCATTTAGAGGCAGCCTTTGGCAAAAGATCGGCTTTTTCTTTGGGCAGGGGCAGGTTTTCGGCGTGCTGTTGGGTCAGGGTGATATCGTCAAAATCGCCACCGGGTTTGTTCAGGCGTACCTGTTGGACAAAGGTATCGCCGGTGGCAATAATATCGGTGATTTGCCCGCCAATCGCGCTTTCACCAAACGGGGTAAGTTTGACCTGCCATGTGGTATCGCCAGGCGGTGAAAATTCAACATGAAACCGGTTTTCAAGCGCCGACCAATTGCCCGCCAATACCGATGAAATCAGATCAACAAAAATGCCAAATTGCGCCGCGCCGGTGCCCAGGCGGGTACGGTCGCCATCGGCATCAATGTTCACAATGCCGCCCGGCCCCAAAACAGTGGTACCGGGAAAGGGGGCATTGGTTTGCCAAATCAGGCCGGCACCAGGTACCAGCACGAATTCGCCTTGCGATTTTAAACCGTCGTTAAATCCGCTTAGATGCCGGTTCATGGTGAAATCACCGCGCAAATACTGGTTCTTTTCCAGGGCGACGACGCCAGGGCGAGCATGGACGGTCAGGGGGGTACCCAGCGCACAGATAACCGACCCGGCCAAAAGCAGGGAACGCATAATACGGGCAAAGGTCAATTCATCGCCTCCAGCTTGTCGATCAGGAAATCGGGGCTGCGAAACAGCATTTCGCCGCTGGCCTTTTCAACAGCAACCTGGATGGTAAAACCCTTGGTCAGCTTTTCACCAGTTTGGGCATCCGTGATCAGGTAACTGATTTTCATCCTGTTTTCATATTCGATCAATGTGGCGGTGGTTTGTATTTTTTGCCCAAATCGACACGGGCGCACATATTTTACCCGCATGTCGACAACCGGCCAGACATAGCCCGACGCATCCATTTGCGGATAGTTATAATCGATCAGATCGAGAAGCGCACAGCGGGCCTGTTCAAAGAACTGCACATAATTGCCATGCCAAACCACATTCATTGGATCAAGGTGATAAAACTGGATGGTTTCAGTAACGCTGGCGCTGATCATGATGCTGCTGCCTCGTTAACTTTATCGGCGGCGTAAAGCGGCCAATGGCGGGCCTGTATGCGGTCAATTAATGTGCGCAAGGTGCCTTCAAGGGGCCGGTCTTCGTCGATAAAGGCGATATCATCGCCAAGGGCAGCCAGAAAGTCCGTGACATCATCGCCAAGCTGATCAGGCGAAATGCTGCCTTGTTGCAAACGTAAAACCATTGCCTGTCGCACCGCAATCAGCAAGGCCGATGCCACCTGTTCGGTTAACTGCAAAACCCGCAAACAGTCGCGCGCGGCAATGGTACCCATGCTGACCTTGTCCTGGTTGTGGCATTCGGTCGAACGCGAAAAAACGCTGGCGGGCATGGTGTTTTTAAGGGCTTCCGCCGTCCATGCCGAGGCCCCGATTTGCACGGCCTTCAAACCATGATTGATCGACGCGCGTTCCGTCGCCGAACCTGACAGGTTGGACGGCAAGCCATGATTGAATTTGGTGTCGACCAGCAATGCCAGTTGCCGGTCCATCAGATCTGCGAGATTGGCGATCAGGGTTTTCATGCCATCGGCAACAAAGGCGACGTGCCCGCCGTAAAAATGCCCGCCATGCAAAATGGTTTCGTCATCAATATCAATCAACGGGTTGTCATTGGCGCTGTTAAGTTCGGTTTCCAGCGTGGCGCGAAAGGTTGGCATCATATCGGCCAAAACGCCAATCACGTGGGGGGCACAGCGAATGGAATAACGGTCCTGCAAACGGGCGGGCTGATAGGTTGCCCCCAGATCGGCAAGGTCGCGTGCGATATGCGCCGCGACTTGCGCCTGGCCGGGGTGGGGTTTGGCGGCAAACAGGCGGGCATCAAAATGGGCCGGGTTGCCATGCAATGCAATGGTGGCAAGCGATGTGATGCGTGCCGTCAGGCGGCATAAATAATCGGCACGGGCAAAGGCCTGGCACATCAGCGCTGTCATGACTGATGTGCCATTCATAATGGCCAGGGCTTCTTTCGGGCGCAGGGTTAACGGCGTTAAATTGGCTTTTTCAAGCGCGATGGCAGCGGGTAACCGTTCGCCCTGCATCATAACCTCGCGTTCACCAACAAGGGCGGCGGCAATATAGGAAAGCGGGGTTAAGTCGCCACTGGCACCGACCGACCCTTCTTCGGGAATGATCGGGGTGATCCCATGATCAAAAAAGGCGGTTAACAGTTCCAGCAATTGGGGACTTACGCCGGAATATCCGCTGCATAGCGATGCAAGGCGCACGCCCAGAACGGCCCGGCTGGCGGGGATGGACAATTCACTGCCAAGGCCGCAACCGTGAAAACGGCTAAGATGCAAGGGCAGTTCGTCAACCAGTTCGGGGGGGACACGGCGCAAGACAGAATCGCCATATCCGGTGGTCACCCCGTAAATATGGCCATGTTCGCGCAATTCCCGATCCAAAAAATCAACCCCTTTTTGAATGCGGGCGCGAAAATCCGGGTCGGTGGAAAGAACGGCATTTGCCCGTCCTTCGGCCAGATTGACGATATCTTCGATGGTCAGTTTCTGGCGGCCAAATTCAACATTGAGGACGGTATTATTGTTCTTGTTGGTCATCTTTATCCTTTGGGCGGGCCCAGAAATCGAAAAAATTGTACCATTGCATCGGATGGGCGCGCACCCGCGGTTCCAGCCAGTTCATATATTGTGTTGCATATTTTGTGATGGCTTCAACGCGTTTTCCACGTGGTAACACCATGCGGTCAGTCAGTTTTTCCCAGGCCACTGTAAACCGGCCATTTTCGCGCCAGGCGGCAGCCATATAAACCGGGCATCCCAGCAAATGGGCCAAAATAAAGGGCCCTTGGGGCAGGGGGGCCGGGTCGTTCAAAAACGGCACCATCACGGTTTTATCACGCGCACCTATGGCCACGCGGTCGGCGGCGATAACCACCCATTCACCCTGTTCTACCTTTTGGCTTAGCATGATGGCGGTATCAGGGCCAATTTCGCTAACCTCGATCAGATTGACCTGGGATTCAGGTGCCAGTTTTTGCAAAACCTTGCCAAACCGGGCGGCATTTTTTTGATGGAGCAACACATTAACGCGAAAATCGCGGTCACGGCTGGCAAGGGCGCGGATCATTTCGATATTGCCAAAATGCGATACCAGCAAAATAATTGCCCGGTCCTTTGGCAAATAGGAAAAAACGCCGTCATGCCCATCGGGCAAAACAACATCATCCATTTTCATTTCGCCGGACCAGCCTGCAACCTTGTCGAGGGCAGCTTCGCCAAAACACCAGAAATGACGAAAACTATCGCGCCAGCGTGGCGGGGCCGTGCCATTTACCCGTGCCATTTTTCGCAAATATTTTCGCGATGCCTTGCGCGCGGTTTCGCCGGTCAGAAAGAAATAAACAATCACCGGAAACATCGCACCCAGGCACAAATAACGCCCGCCGGTTTTATAGACCCACCCTAAAAACCGCATTCCCCAATACATGCCGCGTTCGTCGATATCAGCCCAGTGCTGGTTCCGATTGTTATGGCGTTTGTTGGACGCGGTAGCAGCCCGGGAATTGGAATTATTCCTGGTGGCGTCGGGTTGCCATTTTCCGCCCTGTAAAACAAAGTCGGGCAGGCGTGCAAGCATCCCCAGCACCAGCCGGATATGCATCAGCGTAATCAGCACGTTATCGTCCCACAGGCGGAAATTGGAAATATTGCCTTCCGGGTAAATAACCCGAACCGGGATGCTGATAACATCGGCCCCGCGCCAAAACAGGCGCACCATAATTTCGGTGTCGAAATCCATCTTTGCGCCGACGCCTTCGCGTTTCCATACATCAAGCGATGTATCGATAGGGTAAACACGAAAACCGCACATGCTGTCGCGAATGGCAAGGGACAGGGTTTCGACCCATACCCACACATGGGTTGCCCAACGGCCCAGCTTGCGTGCGGTCGGCACACTGTCATCATAAACAGGTTTGCCGGTGATGATGGCATTTGGATGCAGACGGGATGCTTCCAGCAGATCGGGGATGCGGTCCAGGTCGTGCTGGCCATCGGCATCGACTTGCAGGGCGTGGGTAAATCCCTGGCGCTGCGCAATGGCAAAGCCGGTCATGACGGCAATGCCCTTGCCCCCGTTTTCATCGAGCCTATGAACAGTGACGGCATTGTTCGGATCATGCAGGGCGGCAATGACATCGCGTGCCGGGGCATCGGACCCGTCATCGACAATGATCACCGGCAGGCCGCAGGCGCGAACCGCTGCCACCACATCGGCAAGGGGGCGATGATGGTTATGGGTAGGAATAACCGCACAAGACTGCATCAGTCCGCCTTTGAAAACTTGATGATACCACTGGAATAACTGGTGTCAGTGCCAGAATAGGTGAATTTAACCTGACCTCGAATGCGGTCGCATTCCAAAATAAGATGGATCTGGTCATTCGGGGAAATGACCTTGCGGTATTTTAGCTGGGTTATTTCGTGTGGTGTGATCACAATATCGAAAGCGATGCGGGCATAATGAACGGCCCAATGCAATTGCACAACGCCGGGCAATACTGGTGCACCGTTAAAATGCCCCTGAAAATAAAGCAGTTCCGGTTCTATACGCATGTCAAACCGGGCCAGATCATTTTCAACGGATTGCCCGGCGATGGCCGGAAGCACGATGGGCTGGTTTGATATGGCATGTGTTTTTGACGGAACTGGCATCGGGGCGGCTATGGTTTCCGGGGGGGCGGGTTTATCAAACAGGGTGCGCAGCACATGAAGCGGTTTTTTACCCTGGCTGTCTGTGGGGATGGTGCTCACAAACCGCCAGCGGCGCGGCAGGGCAGCGTCGTCTTCGTGATGCGCAATATGGGAACGGAACGTTTGGCCGACGCGAAAGGTGCCCAGTTGATCCAGGCAGGTTTGTCCTTTCGGGGTTAAAACCACAATGGCGGCAAGCCGATTGTCGGTTTCGTCGGGCAGCAGGGCGACGGCATCTTCAACCCAGTCGTGGTTTTTTAAATGCGTTTCAACCCGGCTTAGCGATATGCGTTTTCCTTCGATTTTCACCACCCGGTCGGCCCGGCCCCGCAGCCGGAACCGGTGTGTTTTTCCGGTTTTGTCAAAAACGGCGCGGTCTTCGGTATGATGCCAGTTTTCGCCGTCAATATGGGGGGCGGCAACCATCAGGCAGCCAGCCTCGTTTACGGCGGCTTTTACATCGGGCAACGGTGTCCATGGGGCGTCGGGTATGGTTTGCTGGCGCCAGGCAATGCCGCCGGTTTCAGTGCTACCCAGGATTTCGGTTGGCCAAACGCCAAAGGTGATGTGGCTTTGCGCGGCGGATGGCTGGTCCAGCGGCCCGCCTGAACAAAAAATACAGGCCGGGTGTGGGGCCTTGTTCAGGTCCGGGTGCAAGCGTTGCAAATGGGCCGGGCTGGCAATGATGATATCGCCAGTTTTGATATCGGCAATGATATCTTCCCAGAAACGGGCCTGCGTGGCGATAAAAACCCGCCCGGTCATGACCGGCCAGATCACGCGAAACAGCAACCCGTATATATGCTGGTGGGATACCAGCCCTAAAAGGCGGGCATCAGGATTTAACCTGGCTTGCCATAACGGGGTTTGCATGGCCATCTCGGCTTCAAGTTGTGCCAGGGTCTTGCAAACTGCCTTTGGTGCGCCCGTCGAACCCGATGTGTAAAATGTCGCGCGGCATTGTCCCGGCGCGGGTAAGGCAGCATGGTCATTGGGCAGGGAGGAGGTGAATGATGCCAGAATGTGACTGATTTTGGCATCGTCAAGAAACAGATC
This sequence comes from Thalassospira sp. MCCC 1A01428, assembly GCF_002115825.1. Classification (GTDB taxonomy): domain Bacteria; phylum Pseudomonadota; class Alphaproteobacteria; order Rhodospirillales; family Thalassospiraceae; genus Thalassospira. Next base: position 15,697 of record NZ_JFJZ01000068.1, read on the forward strand.
GAACTGGCTGGCAATTTCATCCAGATAGCCTGGCTTGTCGCTGGCAGGTAAAATTGCGTGGCAGCCCGCCTGCCAGATGGCGGCGAGGCCGGTTAAAAATAACCGTGCGGACTGGCAGTGAAGGGCAATGTTTTTAACATTGCCTTGGCCGATATAATGGGCAAGTTCATGAATATTGGTGGCCAGCTGGTAATCCGCCCGGAAAATA
>NZ_JFJZ01000069.1 GCF_002115825.1 Thalassospira sp. MCCC 1A01428
GCCAAGATCATTGAATAATTTGTGATTTTGCATCGAATAGATGCTTGATCTTTGATGTGCGGGCGGATATAAGCCGCCCGCACACCCCATCACCCGGATGGGGAAGCATCGGAAACAAAATTGGTTACCAACTGTTTCTGATGAGATTATAGGAGTGTAGCTCAGTTGGTAGAGCATCGGTCTCCAAAACCGAGGGCCGTGGGTTCGAGTCCCTCCGCTCCTGCCATTTTTTCCGGGCAGAATTTAATAAGCATTTGAAACGGTATATACCCGACAATGGCTAAAACGTCACCGGCACAATTCGTACAACAGGTCCGCCAGGAAGCCCGCAAGGTCAGCTGGCCGACCCGCAAGGAAACGACAGTATCGACCCTCATGGTGTTTATCATGGTGGCCTTTGCGTCTGTTTTCTTTTTTGTCGTTGATCAGCTTCTTGCCTTTGGCGTCAAGTTGATTTTTGGTGTCGGGGGCTGATATGGCTGAACATCGCTGGTACGTGCTGCACGTCCATTCCGGTTTTGAAAAAAAGGTCGCCCAGTCGATTCGCGAACAGTCCGTTAAAAAAGGGCTCGAAGGCGAAATCGCAGAAGTGCTGGTTCCGACCGAAGAAATCGTTGAAATGCGTCGCGGCAGCAAGATTAATGCCGAACGTAAGTTCTTCCCGGGTTACGTGCTTTTGAAAATGCAGCTGACTGACGAAAGCTGGCATCTGGTTAAAAATACCGCCAAGGTTACCGACTTTCTGGGTAGTCGCGGCAAGCCAATGCCGATTTCGGAAAAAGAAGCCCAGCATATTCTGCATCAGGTGCAAGAAGGCGTTGATCGTCCGAAATCCACCGTCAGCTTTGAAGTTGGCGAAGAAGTTCGGGTTTCTGATGGTCCGTTTGCGACTTTTGCCGGTGTGGTTGAAGGAGTCGACGAAGAACGGTCGCGCCTTAAGGTGTCGGTGTCGATCTTTGGTCGTTCAACCCCGGTCGAGCTGGAATATACCCAGGTCGAAAAAGTCTGATCGATCTTTTAAAAAGTTTCCGGCTGTGTCATGCAGCCGGTTTTTCGAGCGCGGGAGGCCAGCCATGGCCGGACCGCGCGCTTCTGTAAGAGGTACATAAAATGGCCAAAAAGATTACAGGCTATATCAAGCTGCAGATTGCTGCTGGTAAAGCCAACCCGTCACCGCCTGTTGGCCCGGCTCTGGGTCAGCGCGGTGTGAACATCATGGAATTCTGCAAGGCGTTCAATGCTGCAACCCAGCAGCTCGAACCCGGTATGCCGATTCCGGTTGTGATTACCGTTTACGGTGACCGTTCTTTCAGCTTCATCACCAAAACCCCGCCGGCCTCATACTTCCTGCGTAAAGCAGCTGGTATTGCCAAGGGTTCGGGCACCACTGGCAAAGGTTTTGTCGGCAAGGTGACCAAAGCCCAGGTGCAGGAAATTGCCGAAGCCAAGATGGCTGACCTCAATGCGGTCAACATCGAAGGCGCAATGGCAATGATCGAAGGTTCGGCCCGTGCGATGGGTCTCGAGGTTGTGGAGTAAGACGATGGCCAAAACTGGTAAGCGCCTTGCCCTGGCCTATGAGGGTGTTGATCGTACCAAACAGTACGAACTTGCTGCTGCTATCAAGCTTGTTAAAGATGGTGCAAAAGCAAAATTCGACGAAACTGTTGAAATTGCAATGAATTTGGGCGTTGACCCGCGTCACGCAGACCAGATGGTCCGTGGTGTTGTGTCCTTGCCGCATGGTACCGGTAAAACCATGCGCGTCGCTGTTTTTGCCAAAGACGCAAAAGCAGAAGAAGCGCTTAAAGCCGGTGCTGATACCGTTGGTTCTGACGACCTTCTGGCGGCAATGCAGGGCGGTGATCTGAATTACGATCGCGTTATTGCAACCCCGGACATGATGGCATTTGTTGGCCGTCTTGGTAAGGTTCTCGGCCCGCGCGGCCTGATGCCGAACCCGAAACTGGGTACCGTGACCATGGATGTTGCCAAGGCTGTTGCCGACGCAAAAGCCGGTCAGGTTCAGTTCCGCGCTGAAAAGAACGGTCTGGTCCACGCTGGCGTGGGCAAGGCATCTTTCAGCGAAGAGCAGCTGGTTGAAAACGTCAAGGCATTCGTTTCGGCGATTGTCAAGGCGAAGCCGGCCGGTGCCAAGGGCGTCTACTTGCAGCGCGCTGCTGTCAGCTCCACCATGGGTGCTGGCGTGAAGGTTTCGATCGCGGATATCGCATCGAACTAAAAGAATTTAGTTTCCGGTCTGCTTTCGGGTGGGCCGGTTGCCGGAGAGGGGGTTAAACCCCTCTCTACCTGTCTGTCCCAGACTGCAGGTGGGCAACATCTGGTTGCTCTTAATGTCCTGCATAGGCAGAGGTTCCGGTTCTTGAATTTCCCTTCGGGGCTTTTCTAAAGGCTTGAGCATCTGGCAAACGGACGGGCGTCATCGACCGGTTCCTGTGAACCGGTCACGTCTGTGAACCCTTCGGGGTTCAGGGCAAAAAGCAAATGTCGGAGACTGATTGTGAACCGCGATGATAAACAACAGTTCGTAGCAGAAATGCGCGAAGTGTTCGAAGGTGCGGAAGGCGTCATCATTACCCAGTACAAGGGTTTGACTGTCGCTGAAATTACCGCTCTTCGTGCGCAGATGCGTCAAGCTGGTGCGGGCTTCAAGGTCACCAAAAACCGGCTTACGCGACTTGCTCTGGAAGGCACCAAATTTGCTAACCTGGCAGAATACTTTACCGGCCCGACCGCGATCGCCTATTCGGCGGACCCGGCCGCAGCTGCTAAGGTTGCTGCTACCTTTGCCAAGGCAAATGAGAAACTCGTTCTCGTTGCTGGTGGTCTCGGTGAAGTGGTTCTCGATGAACAGGGTGTCAAAGCCCTTGCAGAACTGCCGTCGATCGACGAACTGCGTGCAAAACTGGTTGGCATGATCCAGACCCCGGCACAGCGTATCGCTACGCTGACTTCCAAGCCGGCGGCCCAGATCGCACAGGTGCTGAAGGCATACGCCGAAAAAGGCGAAGCCGCGTAACCCTCTTTTTCCTTATTACTACCAAGTTCAAGCCTAGGAGTTATCAAAATGGCCGATCTTAAGGCACTCGTCGAAGAGCTCTCAAAGCTCACCGTTATCGAAGCTGCTGAACTTTCCAAGCTTCTCGAAGAAGAATGGGGCGTTTCTGCTGCTGCTCCGGTTGCTGTTGCTGCTGCCGGTGGCGCAGTTGCTGAAGCCGCTGAAGAAAAAACCGAATTTGACGTTATCCTGGCATCTGCTGGCGATAAGAAAATCAACGTCATTAAAGAAGTTCGCGCAATCACCGGTCTTGGTCTGAAAGAAGCCAAAGACCTGGTCGAAGGCGCACCGAAAGCGGTCAAAGAAGGCGCGTCGAAAGACGAAGCCGAGACCATCAAGAAGAAGCTTGAAGAAGCTGGCGCAACCGTCGAACTCAAGTAATCGACGGCTTTTGCCAAAGTTTGGGTCGGCGTTCCTACGGGACGCCGACCTATCCGTCTCTGCGGAAAATATTTTTGACGGCCGCAGGGCGCGAAAGGGAAATTTAACGGTTGACGCTGCCAAAGGTAATCATACATAGTGCAAGACTGTTTTTGCCAAGGGTTATCTTTGGCGGCGTCGACAGCCGAGGGATCAGTGATCTCTATTCATGTTGGATGTCAAATAACATCCGCGGTCATATTTAAGTAACGCCCGCCCCGTACGGGGCTCGGGCGTCGTTGTGCTGTATGCTTTTTATTTAAGGCCCACGCAACGACGACGGGTTCGGACGGTGTGGGGAGGCGCGATTAAAGGAACGATGATGGATAAGTCCTTTACTGGTCGAAAGCGCATTCGCAAGAGCTTTGGACGGATCAGCGAAGTCGCTCCGCTCCCGAACCTTATAGAGGTTCAGAAGAATTCTTACGTGAAGTTTTTGCAAACAGGCATCCCGCGCGAACAGCGCGACGATACCGGCTTGCAGGAAGTCTTCAAAAGCGTCTTTCCGATTAAAGACTTTTCGGAACGAGCGACCCTTGAATTCGTATCATTCGAGCTGGAGCAGCCGAAATACGACACCGAGGAATGCGGCCAGCGCGGCATGACATTTGCCGCGCCTTTGCGCGTTACGCTGCGTTTGGTCGTTTGGGACATCGACGAAGACACCGGTGCGCGTTCAATTCGCGATATCAAGGAGCAGGACGTGTACATGGGCGATATGCCGCTCATGACCGAACACGGCACCTTTATCGTGAATGGCACCGAGCGTGTTATCGTCTCCCAGATGCACCGGTCGCCTGGCGTATTCTTCGACCATGACAAGGGCAAGACCCACAGCTCTGGCAAGTATCTGTTTTCTGCGCGTGTCATCCCGTACCGTGGTTCGTGGCTCGATTTTGAATTCGATGCCAAGGACGTACTGTATGTGCGTATTGACCGTCGCCGTAAGCTGCCGGCAACCACGCTTTTGATGGCGCTGGAAAACGAAGAATCGCAACAGCTTCGCGCCCAGCGCGCCGAAGAAGGCCGTTCTGTCGATCCGTCGGAAATCGAAGGTCTGACCCCGGAAGAAATTCTGAACTATTACTACGATTCGGCTGAATACCGCCGTACGGGTAATGGCTGGGTCACCGATTTTGACGTCGAACGCTATATCGGCCAGAAATTGCTGTTTGATCTTCTTGATGCAGAAAGTGGTGAAGTCGTCGCTGCTGCCGGTACCAAGATCACCAAGCGTTCAGCCGCCAAAATCGTTGAACAGGGTGTCAAACAGATCCTGGTGCCTGAAGAACAGCTTAACGGCTGGTATATGGCCGAAGATCTGATCGATGACGAGACCGGTGAAATTCGGACCGAAGCGGGTCATGAACTGACAGAAGGTGTGTTTGAACAGCTTAAGGAATGGGGTGTAGACACCGTTCGCCTGCTGCTGATCGATCACAACAATGTCGGTGCCTATCTGCGCAACACGGTCGCGCTGGATAAAAACAGCAACCGTGAAGAAGCACTGGTTGATATTTACCGTGTTATGCGCCCGGGCGAGCCGCCGACGATCGAAGGTGCCGAGGCCATGTTCAAGGGCCTGTTCTTTGATGCGGAACGCTATGATCTTTCGGCCGTTGGCCGTGTTAAGATGAATGCGCGCCTTAATCTGGAATGCCCGGATACGGTTCGTGTCCTGCGCCGCGAAGACATCCTTGAAGTTGTTCGTGTTCTGATCGACCTTAAAGACGGTCGTGGCGAAATCGACGACATCGACCATCTTGGCAACCGTCGTGTTCGTTCTGTTGGCGAACTGATGGAAAACCAGTTCCGCGTTGGTCTGTTGCGTATGGAACGTGCGATCCGCGAGCGTATGAGCTCGGTCGAGATCGATAACGTCATGCCGCATGACCTGATCAATGCCAAGCCGGTTGCGGCTGCTGTTCGTGAATTTTTCGGCTCCTCGCAGCTGTCGCAGTTCATGGACCAGACCAACCCGCTGTCGGAAATTACCCACAAGCGTCGTCTTTCGGCCCTTGGGCCGGGTGGTTTGACCCGTGAGCGTGCCGGCTTTGAAGTTCGTGACGTGCATCCGACCCACTATGGTCGTATCTGCCCGGTCGAAACCCCGGAAGGTCCGAACATTGGTCTGATCAACTCGCTGGCGACCTTTGCCCGTGTCAACCAGTACGGCTTTATCGAGAGCCCGTATCGTAAGGTTGTTGACGGCACAGTGACCCCGGAAGTGATCTATCTTTCAGCAATCGAGGAAGGGCGGTATGTTATCGCTCAGGCCAACGAACCGCTGACCGATGATTTCCGTTTTGCCAACGAACTGATCAATACCCGTAAAGCGGGTGACCATCTGATGGCGCGCGAAGAAGAAATCGACCTGATGGACGTTTCGCCAAAACAGCTGGTTTCTGTGGCTTCGGCCCTGATCCCGTTCCTGGAAAACGATGACGCCAACCGCGCTCTGATGGGCTCGAACATGCAGCGTCAGGCGGTTCCGTTGATCCGCTCTGAAGCACCGTATGTCGGGACCGGTATGGAAGTTCCGGTGGCACGTGATTCGGGGGCTACCCTGATTGCGCGCCGTGACGGTGTTGTTGAATCGGTTGACGCCACCCGTATGGTGATCCGTGCTACTGGCGACATTGCCGCCTCTGAATCGGGCGTCGATATTTACACCTTGCGTAAATATCAGCGGTCGAACCAGGGCAGCTGCATCAACCAGAAGCCGCTGGTCAAGGTTGGTGATGCTGTTGAAAAGGGCGATATCATCTCTGACGGTCCTTGCACCGACATGGGTGAGCTGGCCCTTGGCCGGAACGTGCTGGTCGCGTTTATGCCGTGGAATGGTTACAACTTCGAAGACTCGATCCTGCTTTCAGAACGTATTGCCCGTGATGACGTCTATACCTCGATCCATATCGAGGAATTTGAAGTCATGGCCCGTGATACCAAGCTGGGCCAGGAAGAAATCACCCGTGATATTCCCAACGTCGGTGAAGAAGCCCTGAAAAACCTCGACGAGGCAGGGATTGTTTACATCGGTGCGGAAATCAAGCCGGGCGATATTCTGGTTGGTAAGGTGACGCCGAAGGGTGAAAGCCCGATGACGCCGGAAGAAAAACTTCTGCGTGCCATCTTCGGTGAAAAAGCTTCGGATGTTCGTGATACGTCGCTGCGTGTACCGCCGGGACAGTTCGGGACCATCGTGGAAGTTCGTGTCTTCTCTCGCCGCGGCGTTGACAAGGACGAACGTGCCTTGGCGATCGAACGTTCGGAAATTGAACGTCTGGCACTTGACCGTGACGACGAACGCTCGATCCTAGAACGCAACTTCTATGGCCGTTTGAAAAACCTGCTGCTGGGTCAGACCATCGTTGATGGTCCGAAAAGCCTGGTCGGCACGATTACCGAAAACAGCCTTGCCGGTGTGGCCCGTGGCCTGTGGCGTCAGATCGCTGTGGGTGACGACAATGTCATGTCCGACATCGAAGCCCTGAAGAAACAGTTCGAAGAATCGATCAAGGTTCTTCAGGCCCGTTTCGACGACAAGGTTGACAAACTTCAGGCTGGCGACGAGCTGCCGCCGGGCGTTATGAAGATGGTCAAGGTTTTCGTGGCGGTTAAGCGTAAAATGCAGCCGGGCGATAAAATGGCCGGTCGTCATGGTAACAAGGGTGTTGTGTCGCGCATCATGCCGATGGAAGACATGCCGCACCTTGAAGACGGGACTCCGGTTGACATCGTGCTGAACCCGTTGGGTGTTCCGTCGCGTATGAACGTTGGCCAGATCCTTGAAACGCACCTTGGCTGGGCATCGCGTGGCCTTGGCGAGCAGATCGGCAACATGGTTGACGGTGTTCTCGACGAGCGCACCTCGATGGAAGACCTGCGTGGCAAGCTGAACGAAGTCTATGAAGACGAATCATATGTCACCGGCATCAAGGAATTGAGCGACGGTGAAGTGATCGAGCTTGGTAACAATCTGCGTCGCGGTGTGCCGATGGCAACGCCGGTGTTTGACGGGGCGCGTGAACCTGATGTGGTTCGCATGCTTGAGAAGGCAGGTCTTGACGGTTCTGGCCAGGTCGATCTTTACGATGGCCGTACCGGCGAGAAATTCCATCGCAAGGTGACTGTTGGCTACATCTACATGCTGAAGCTGCACCACCTTGTTGACGACAAGATCCATGCCCGTTCCATTGGGCCGTACTCGCTTGTTACCCAGCAGCCGCTGGGTGGTAAGGCGCAGTTCGGTGGCCAGCGTTTCGGGGAAATGGAAGTGTGGGCGCTTGAAGCATACGGCGCTGCATACACCTTGCAGGAAATGCTGACTGTCAAGTCGGATGACGTTTCAGGCCGTACCAAGGTCTATGAAGCAATTGTTCGCGGCGAAGACACTTTTGAAGCCGGTATCCCGGAATCCTTTAACGTTCTTGTTAAGGAACTTCGGTCACTTGGTCTCAATGTCGAGCTTGAGCAGGAAGACTACTAAAATCAGGGCGGGCGAAGCGTGCTTCGTCCGCCATTGCATCTTTCGGCCTGAAATTGGCGAAACCCGGCGCGGCCGGGCATAGCGGGAGAGCCTTTATGAACGAGTTGATGAAGATCTTCGGGCAGCCCCAGGGCACCCAAAGCTTCGATCAGATCCGCATTCAGATCGCCAGCCCGGAGCGTATTCGCTCCTGGTCTTTTGGTGAAATCAAGAAGCCGGAGACCATCAACTACCGGACTTTCAAGCCGGAGCGCGACGGTCTGTTCTGTGCGCGCATTTTTGGTCCGGTTAAGGATTACGAATGCTTGTGCGGTAAGTACAAGCGGATGAAATATCGCGGTATTATCTGCGAAAAATGCGGCGTTGAAGTAACGCTGGCCAAAGTGCGTCGTGAACGCATGGGGCATATTGAACTGGCAGCACCTGTTGCGCATATCTGGTTCATGAAATCCCTGCCGAGCCGCCTTGGCCTGCTGCTTGACATGATGCTCAAGGATCTTGAGCGCATTCTGTATTTTGAAAACTATGTCGTTATCGAGCCGGGTCTGACCCCGCTCAAGATGGGTGAGCTTCTGAGCGAAGACCAGTTCACCACGGCACAGGAAGAATACGGCGAAGACAGTTTCCGTGCCGGTATTGGCGCAGAAGCGATTCGTGACATGCTTGCTGCGATTGATCTTGAAGACGAATATGAAGTCGCCAAGATCGACCTCAAGGAAACCAATTCGGAAGCCAAGCGTAAAAAGCTGGTCAAGCGTTTGAAGCTGATCGAGGCTTTCCGTGATTCGGGTGCCCGTCCCGAGTGGATGATCCTGGAAGTTATTCCGGTCATTCCGCCAGAATTGCGCCCGCTGGTTCCGCTTGATGGCGGTCGTTTCGCAACGTCGGATCTTAACGATCTGTATCGTCGCGTGATCAACCGTAACAACCGTTTGAAACGCCTGATCGAACTGCGTGCGCCCGATATCATCGTGCGTAACGAAAAGCGTATGCTTCAGGAATCGGTTGATGCGCTGTTTGACAACGGTCGTCGTGGCCGCCCGATTACGGGTGCCAACAAGCGGCCGTTGAAATCGATGTCTGACATGCTTAAGGGCAAGCAGGGTCGTTTCCGTCAGAACCTTTTGGGTAAACGCGTCGACTATTCCGGTCGTTCCGTTATTACCGTGGGTCCGAGCCTGAAACTGCACCAGTGCGGCCTGCCAAAGAAAATGGCGCTCGAACTGTTCAAGCCATTCGTTTATGCGAAACTTGAACTGTACGGCATGGCGACCACGATCAAGGCTGCAAAGCGTATGGTCGAAAAAGAACGCCCGGAAGTCTGGGATATCCTGGAACAGGTTATCCGCGAACATCCGGTGATGCTCAACCGTGCGCCGACATTGCACCGTTTGGGGATCCAGGCGTTCGAACCGACACTGATCGAAGGTAAGGCCATTCAGCTTCATCCGCTGGTATGTACTGCTTTTAACGCTGACTTCGACGGCGACCAGATGGCCGTTCACGTGCCGCTGTCGCTTGAAGCCCAGCTTGAAGCCCGTACCCTGATGATGTCGACCAACAATATTCTGTCACCGGCATCGGGTCGTCCGATTATCGTGCCGTCGCAGGATATCGTGCTGGGGCTGTACTATATCTCGATGGATGGTGAAGGCGAGCCGGGCGAGGGGATGTCATTTGTTGATATCGCCGAGATCGAGCAGGCACTGGATTCAGGCGCTGTTGGCCTGCATTCCAAGGTCAATGCCCGTTATCATACCGTTGATGCCAATAACGAACCGATCACGGTTCGGGTGCAGACGACTGCCGGTCGTATGCTGCTGTCGGAACTGTTGCCGCGTCATCCGCGCATTCCGTTCTCGACCATCAACAAACTTCTGACCAAAAAAGACATCTCGAACGTTATCGATATTGTCTATCGTCACTGCGGTCAGAAAGAGACGGTTATCTTTGCTGACCGTTTGATGGGCCTTGGCTTTAACTGGGCGTGCCGTGCGGGCATTTCCTTTGGTAAGGATGACATGGTCATTCCTGATGCCAAGGAACCGCTGGTCAATACGACCCACGAAAAGGTCAAGGAATACGAACAGCAGTATCAGGACGGCCTGATCACCCGTGGTGAGAAATACAACAAGGTCGTTGACGCCTGGTCGCAATGTACAGATGACGTTTCCGAAGCCATGATGAAGGGCATTTCGGCAACCAAAGCTGGCAACCAGATCAACTCGGTTTACATGATGGCGCACTCCGGTGCCCGTGGTTCTGCCGCCCAGATGCGTCAGCTGGCTGCCATGCGCGGCCTGATGGCAAAGCCGGATGGCTCGATCATTGAAACGCCGATCATTTCGAACTTTAAAGAAGGCCTGACCGTGCAGGAGTACTTCAACTCCACTCACGGTGCGCGTAAGGGTCTTGCCGATACGGCATTGAAAACGGCTAACTCCGGTTACCTGACCCGTCGTCTCGTTGACGTGGCCCAGGATTCGATCATTACCCAGCACGATTGCGGCACCGAACGGGGCCTTGATATTGCAGCAGTGGTTGATTCCGGCGAAGTCATCGAAACCCTGTCGGATCGTATCCTTGGCCGTTACACCGCCGATGCCATTGTCGACCCGGCAACGGGCGAGGAAATTGTTGGCAAAAACGAAATGGTTGTCGAAGACCATCTCGATGTGATCGAAAAGGCCGGTGTTGAAGCCGCCCGTATTCGTTCGGTGCTGACATGTGATGCCGAAACCGGTGTGTGTGGCCATTGTTATGGTCGTGACCTGGCACGCGGAACCACGGTGAATATCGGTGAAGCTGTCGGTGTTATTGCCGCACAGTCGATCGGTGAACCGGGTACCCAGCTGACCATGCGTACGTTCCACATTGGTGGTGCCGCGCAGCGTGGTGCGGAAGTGTCCGGCGTTGAAGCCAACTTCGATTCTACCGTCAAGATCAAGAATTACGCTGTTGTGAATAACTCCAAGGGCGTGAACATTGTGATGGCGCGTAACATGGAAATCCTGCTGATCGACAAGAATGGTCGTGAACGCGCGAAATTCCGTGTGCCTTATGGTGCGAAGTTGCTGACCGAAGACGGGGCGCAGATCACGCGCGGCCAGAAACTGGCTGAATGGGATCCGTACACCCTGCCGATCATCACCGAAAAAGAAGGTTACGTGAACTATGTCGACCTGATCGAAGGGACGACCATTCGCGAAATCTACGACGAAGCCACCGGTATTGGCGCCAAGACAGTCATCGACTGGAAGAGCCAGCCCAAGGCATCGGACCTTAAGCCGCGCGTTACCCTGCGTAACGAAAGTGGCGAGGTCATCAACCTCGATAACGGTCTTGAAGCCCGTTACTTCCTGTCGGTTGATGCGATTTTGTCGGTTGAAAACGGTCAGAAGGTTAACGCTGGTGACGTGCTGGCACGTATTCCGCGTGAAGGTTCGAAAACCCGTGACATCACCGGTGGTCTGCCGCGTGTTGCCGAGTTGTTCGAAGCCCGCAAGCCGAAAGAACACGCGATTATTGCTGACATTCAGGGTCGCGTCGAATTTGGCAAGGATTACAAGAACAAACGTCGCGTTATCCTGCACCCGCATGAAGATGCCGGTCTGGAACCTGTTGAATATCTGATCCCGAAGGGCAAACACCTTGCCGTTCAGGAAGGGGATTTCGTCGAACGTGGCGATCTTCTGATGGATGGTTCACCGGTTCCGCACGATATCCTTCGGGTTATGGGCGTTCCGGCACTGGCCGACTATCTGGTAAATGAAATCCAGGAAGTTTACCGGTTGCAGGGCGTTAAGATCAACGACAAGCACATCGAGGTCATTGTTCGTCAGATGCTGCAAAAAGTGGAAATCACCAAACCGGGTGATACGACACTTCTTGTTGGCGAAATTGTCGACCGTGTTGACTTTGATGCTGAAAACGATAAAGCCGCACGTGAAGGTGGCGAAATGGCAGAAGCATCGCCGGTCCTCCAGGGGATCACGAAGGCTTCGTTGCAGACCCATTCCTTCATCTCGGCTGCGTCGTTCCAGGAAACCACTCGCGTTCTGACCGAAGCTGCTGTGTCGGGTAAAACCGATACGCTGATCGGCCTGAAAGAAAACGTGATTGTGGGTCGTTTGATCCCGGCAGGGACAGGGGCGGTGATGAACCGTTTCCGTGCACTTGCTACCGAACGCGATCGTGTGATCCAGCTCGAAGCCGAAGGCGAAGAAATTGGCGACAACTTTGGACCGCAGAGCGGTTCCGAGTCCCCAAGTCTTCCTGCAGGTGAGTAAGGTTTTCACGCAAGGTTGTTAAAGAATCAGAGACGAACCGGGAATTTTTTATCGACGCCCCGGTTCGTTTCGGCGTTTGAAGCGCCAACTCGATGGCTCCAAGGGTTTTGCTTGACGCGATATGGGCCCGTCACTAGTATGCGCCCACCGAATCTAGGGGGGAGTTTCTTGTGTCGGTGCCGATAAAGGTTCCGGGCGGAAACGTCCCTCCGTCGCATCAAGCGACTTTACGGTCGTCGAGGCAGGTTTATTCCTGCTTTTTGGGCGTCCGCGATGTTTTTGCCGGTTTGGCAAAAGCAAAGCGGTCGCTCGTCGTGCGTCGATAGAGCTACGCCCAAGTGGCGTCCGTTAAGGCAAAAGGGAAAGTTAATGCCTACAATTAACCAGTTGATCCGCAAGTCGCGGTCACCGCGCTCTCAGCGCGATATGGTGCCTGCACTGGAAGCATGCCCGCAAAAGCGCGGCGTGTGCACCCGTGTTTACACCACGACTCCGAAGAAGCCGAACTCGGCTCTTCGTAAGGTTGCTCGTGTCCGTTTGACCAACGGCTACGAAGTAACCAGCTACATTCCGGGTGAAGGCCATAACCTGCAAGAACACTCAGTCGTCATGATTCGTGGCGGCCGCGTAAAGGATTTGCCGGGTGTGCGTTACCACATCATTCGCGGTACCCTCGATACACAGGGTGTTAAAGACCGTAAGCAGCGTCGTTCGAAATACGGCGCGAAGCGTCCGAAATAAGGAGCGCATTGAATGTCTCGTCGTCACGCTGCTGAGAAGCGCGAAGTATTACCTGACGCCAAATATGGCGATAAGGTTTTGACCAAATTCATGAATGGTCTGATGCTCGATGGTAAAAAATCGGCTGCAGAAAAGATCGTTTATGGTGCATTTGACATCATGGAATCCAAAGGCGGCGATCCCGTTGCCCAGTTCCATGACGCCATGGACAACGTGAAACCGAACGTCGAAGTTCGCTCGCGTCGTGTTGGTGGTGCGACCTATCAGGTTCCTGTTGAAGTTCGTACTGAACGTCGCCAGGCACTTGCCATTCGCTGGCTGGTGGATGCGGCGCGCAAGCGTTCCGAAACCACCATGATTGGTCGTCTCGCCGGTGAATTGATGGATGCTGCCAACAACCGTGGCACAGCTGTCAAAAAACGCGAAGACACCCATCGTATGGCCGAAGCCAATAAGGCTTTCGCTCATTATCGCTGGTAACCCAGACCCAAAGATCAAGAGTCGATTATGGTACAACGTACTCCGATCTCTCGGTATCGCAATATCGGCATCATGGCGCACATTGATGCCGGTAAAACCACGACAACCGAGCGAATTCTATTCTACACCGGCAAGTCCTACAAAATCGGCGAAGTCCATGACGGCGCCGCTACGATGGACTGGATGGAACAGGAACAGGAACGCGGCATTACGATTACGTCTGCTGCGACGACCTGCTTCTGGAAAGATCACCGTGTCAACATCATCGACACGCCCGGCCACGTTGACTTCACGATTGAAGTTGAACGTTCGCTGCGTGTGCTCGATGGTGCATGTGCGGTTTTTGACGCCGTTTCCGGCGTTGAACCCCAGACCGAAACCGTTTGGCGTCAGGCTGACAAATACCACGTCCCGCGGATGTGCTTTGTTAACAAGATGGACCGTACCGGCGCGGATTTCTTCCGTTGCGTCGAAATGATGAAGGAACGTCTTGGTGCCAACACGGCTGTGTTGCAGTTGCCGATTGGTTCCGAAGCAGAATTCGAAGGTGTTGTCGATCTGGTCATGAACAAGGAAATCGTCTGGAAAGACGAATCCCTTGGTGCCGAGTTTGAATATCGCGATATTCGCGAGTCCCTGGTTGACCAGGCCGCTGAATACCGTGAAGCACTGATCGAGTCGGCTGTTGAATTCGACGAAGCTGCGATGGAAGCGTATCTGGAAGGTGACTTGCCTTCTGAAGAAACGCTGAAAGCATGTATCCGTAAGGGTACGCTTGCCAGCCAGCTGGTTCCGGTTCTTCTGGGTACGGCTTTCAAGAACAAGGGTGTTCAGCCGCTGCTCGACGCCGTTCTTGATTACATGCCGGCTCCGGATGACCTCACTGACGTGCGCGGCGTTAAGCCGAACACCGAAGATGAGCCCGATTCACGTCCGCTGACCGACGAAGCACCGTTCTCGGCGCTTGCTTTCAAGATCATGAGCGATCCGTTTGTGGGGTCTTTGACCTTCATCCGTATCTATTCGGGTGTTCTGGAAGCCGGTTCCTACGTTCTGAACTCTGTCAAAGAGAAGAAAGAACGTATCGGTCGTATGTTGCTTATGCATTCAAACAACCGTGAAGAAATCAAATACGCTTGCTCGGGCGATATCGTGGCACTGGTTGGTATGAAAGATACCACCACTGGTGACACGCTGTGTGACACGGCCAAGCCGATCATTCTTGAACGGATGGAATTCCCCGATCCCGTTATCGAAATTGCTGTTGAGCCGAAAACCAAGGCTGACCAGGAAAAGATGGGTCTGGCACTTGCTCGTCTCGCACAGGAAGATCCGTCTTTCCGTGTCAAGACCGACCATGAATCAGGTCAGACCATCATTTCGGGCATGGGCGAACTGCATCTCGACATCATCGTCGACCGTATGAAACGTGAGTTCAAGGTCGAAGCAAACGTTGGTGCGCCGCAGGTTGCCTATCGCGAAACCATTTCGCAGCAGGTCGATATCGACTACACCCACAAGAAGCAGTCTGGTGGTTCGGGTCAGTTCGCCCGCATCAAATTGACCTTCACGCCGGGTGAACCGGGTAGCGGGTACTCCTTCAAAGACACCGTCGTTGGCGGTAACGTTCCGAAGGAATACATCCCGGGTGTTGCCAAGGGTCTCGAAAGCTCATTGCCGAATGGCGTGATCGCCGGGTTCCCGGTTACCGATTTCTCCATCACCCTGACCGACGGCGCCTACCATGACGTCGACTCCAGTGTGATGGCATTTGAAATTGCTGCTCGTGCTGCCTTCCGTGAAGGTCTCGCAAAAGCTCGTCCGAAGCTTCTCGAGCCGATCATGAAGGTCGAGGCAGTGACGCCTGAAGAATATATGGGCGACATCATTGGCGATCTGAACAGCCGTCGTGGCCAGGTTCGTGACATGGACTCTCGCGGTATCGCGCGTGTCGTTACGGCTTTTGTCCCGCTGGCAAACATGTTCGGTTATGTCAATACGTTGCGTTCCATGTCCCAGGGTCGTGCCCAGTTCGTGATGCAGTTTGATCATTACGCCGACGTGCCGCAGGCTGTCGCGGACGAAGTCCGTGCCAAGTCTGCCGGTTAAGGCGAAGCTAGGAATAAACGGAGTTAAAAATGGCTAAAGAAAAATTTGCGCGTACAAAACCGCACGTT
>NZ_JFJZ01000007.1 GCF_002115825.1 Thalassospira sp. MCCC 1A01428
TTTGCCAGAAAGCAATTTGTCGATCCGGTCGGCCTGCGGCGGCAGGCGTTTGTCGTGTTTTTGATGTTCTTCAATGTCGATGGCAGCACGGACAAAACTGTTGAGCAAGCCGTTGATCACCTCGAACCCGGCCATTTCAATTGGCAGGACATGCGGGGCATTGTAAATTTTATCAACTGCCAGCGTTTTGCAATATTTGGCATCCATCCCCAGTGCCGTGTTTGCCAGCAAATCGCCATTTAATGTGCCACACAGCAGCGCGTCCTCGTTGGCAATAAAGGCATCCACCGATGCCTTGACCAGATTGCCAATCGCCTTGCCCCGCAAAAAGCCAATGCGGTCGTTTTGCGATTTTTCGGCATACCATTTTTCGGCCTTCAAATCGGTCCAGCGCTGGTCGGCATCGCCTTCATATTTGTCGGGGTGGCGGGCAATCGGGGCCAGGGCGCGTTCAACTTCCTCGAAGCTGACACAGCCCAGTTCCCAGCCATCTTCCAGATCGACCACCGAATAACAAATATCGTCCGCCGCCTCGACCAGATACACCAGCGGGTGCCGCCGCCAGGCCCCGTCCAGCCCGTCATGGGCGATCAAACCGCAATTTTGCGCAATCGCGGTGGCAATGGCGCGTTCGGATTGATAATAGCCCGGCTTTTTAAGGCCGGTATATTCCTTGCGCCGTGCCGCGCTCATAGAGGTGGAACGCGGATATTTGATGAAACTGCCCAGCGTGCCATAGGTCAGGTTTAGCCCACCTTCAAAGCGCTTCATTTCCAACTGGCTGATAATGCGCAGGCCCTGGGCGTTGCCTTCAAAATTGCGCAAATCTTCCAGTTCCGGGCCGGACAGGCGCGATGTCAGTTCGTCTTTTGCCAGTTGGGAGGTGGTAAACCATTCATTGATGGCATCTTCGCCCGAATGGCCAAAGGGCGGGTTGCCAATATCGTGCGCCAGGCAGGCGGCCTGCACCATATAGCCGATATCGGCAATGGTGATGGGGCAATCATTGCCAAGCTGTTTGACGATATGCGCCCCGGCCATCAACCCCAATGATTGCCCGACCGACCCCACCTCGATGGTGTGGGTCAGGCGGGTATGGACATGGTCATTATCGGATAGCGGATGAACCTGGGTTTTGTTTTGCAGGCGACGAAAGGAGGATGAAAAAATCACCCGATCAACGTCTATCTGAAACGGGCTTCGGCCATCGGCAGCAGGGCGGGCGGGGCCATCAGGCCGGGTAATTTTGCCATCCACCACATCAAGACGATGGGCCGAAAGCAAATCTTCCCAGCGCATTTTTGCCGTTTTCGCCGTTTCTGCCGTCGTCATAAAGCTGCCATTCCCTGTTGATTAAAACCCGCAGCCGCGACTTTAGCGATGCCGCACCGCTGGTGCAATCATCCTGCCATTTTGTTCGGTATTTAGCGGCTGGGATCAGCCAAAAAACCAGCTTTGCGGATTGTTAATCGGCTTGCCTTCCATGGCCCGTAACAGGCCAATCACGTTGCGGCCAATAAACCACGCCGCGGTATAAAGCCCCATCAGGCCAATAATGGCCCAGCCGATCAGCGGGATCCACCAGACGAAAAACGTCACAATCCCGGTCATCACTGCATATAAAATGCTGATCCAGAAAGTGCGGATGATGAAGGTATAGTGGCTGTTGCTCCAGTGATTGTCATCCTCGCGTGCAACATAGGCGACAATCAGGGCAATCAGCCCGGTGGCATAAGCCGTAAACAGGGTGGCAATCATCAACCCGTAACAGACAATGGCGGTATTGCCGCTGCGTTCTTCGGCATATACCGGCTGTGCTGTTTGATAGGCCGGGTCCTCGGAAAAGCGGGCGTCAGTCATTTTGGTGTCGTCCTGTTTTGTGGGGCGTTGCCACGACGGGCGGTTTCGATTTTAAGTATATAGGATAAACAGCACAAAACGCCATTCCCGGTTGCACTTCACGAACACGTGGCTGGCATTGCAAACTCTATCCTAGACTCTGGCGAATTGATCCCTACATTTGGCGCCATGTAGCGGGGATTATCCAACCCAAGGATTTATGTAAATGTCGACAAGTTACGATTTTGATCTGTTTGTAATTGGTGCCGGGTCCGGCGGTGTGCGCGCGGCCCGTGTTGCTTCGGGCTATGGCGCAAAGGTGGCCATTGCCGAAGAAAGCCGGGTGGGCGGCACCTGTGTTATTCGCGGCTGTGTGCCCAAAAAACTGCTGGTCTATGGTGCGCATTTTGCCGAGGATTTCGAAGACGCCAGCGCCTATGGCTGGACCCTGCCGGGTGAGCCGACCTTTAGCTGGAAAACGCTGATTGCCAACAAGGATGCCGAGATTGACCGGCTCAACGGCATTTATCACAAACTGCTGGCCGGATCGAACGTGAAACTGTTCGAACACCGCGCGACCTTTAAGGATGCCCATACCGTTATAGTTGGCGACGAGGAAGTGACGGCCGAACGCATTTTAATCGCGGTGGGGGGGCATCCGACCCTGCCCGATATTCCCGGCATCGAACATGCGATTTCGTCAAACGAAGCCTTCCATCTCGAAGACCTGCCCAAGCGTATTGTCGTCGTTGGTGGCGGCTATATTGCGGTGGAATTTGCCGGTATTTTTGCCGGTCTTGGTGCCGAGGTAACCCAGCTTTATCGTGGTACGCAAATTTTGCGCGGTTTTGATGGCGATATTCGCGACCATCTGGCGGCCGAAATTATTAAAAAGGGTATCGACCTCAGGGTTGAAACCAATGTGACCGCGATTGAAAAACAGGGTGATGGCAGCCTGAAGCTGACATTAACCGGTGGCGGTGACATGGAAGTCGACGCCATCATGTTTGCTACGGGTCGTGCGCCCAATACCAAGGGTTTGGGTCTTGAAGAAGTCGGTATTGAAACCGACGATAACGGCGCGGTTAAAATCAACAAGGGCCTGCAAACCAGCGTTGAAAATGTGTATGCCGTGGGCGACGTGACGGACCATGTCCAGCTTACCCCGGTCGCGATCAAGGAAGGCATGGCCTTTGCCGATACCGTTTATGGTGGCAAGCCGTGGCATATGTCCTATCAGGCCATTCCAACCGCAGTCTTCTCGCAGCCACCGGTTGGCACCGTGGGCCTTAGCGAGGAAGAAGCCCGGGCCAAAGGCGGCGAAATTGAAATTTACAAATCAACCTTCAAACCGATGCGACACACGCTTTCGGGCCGTGATGAAAAAACGCTGATGAAGCTGATTGTCGATAAAACCACCGATGTGGTTTTGGGCGCACATATGGTTGGCCCCGACGCGGCCGAAATCATTCAGGGCATTGGCATTGCCGTGCGCCTTGGCGCGACCAAAGCCCAGTTTGACCAGACAGTGGCCGTGCATCCCTCGGCGGCAGAGGAATTTGTGACGATGCGGTTCCCGGTTGGGGGGTGATCCATCTATTTTTGTAATGAAACAATAAAGGCGGCATGTGTCCATGTCGCCTTTATAATATTAAAATTTTAACAATACGTTTTCAACTATTTCTCTCAGCAAGAAGTGAGAAGGAGATTATTGCGAAATAAGATCAATAATTATTATACGATCAAAAACTTGCCATGTGTGTCGTCTAAAAGTAATGTTTTCTTTTGCTAGTTTTCTCTAGGGGCGATGCGGATGAGCAATGCGAAGATTCGAATTAAAGTCGGTTCTATGGAACTTGATTATGAAGGTGAGCCGTCGTTCTTGACTGAGGGAATAGAAGCTCTTTTGACTACTATGGGGGATTTGGCCGGAAGAATTCCTAAGGAATTACCTGTTTTGGCTGAAGAATCTGACGGCGTGAATTTCGCTGTATCGACTGGGAATTCCACTTTTTCTACCAATACGTTGGCTGCTTATCTTGAAGTTAAGACAGCATTAGAACTTGTCATTTGTGCGATTTCACATCTTGAAATAGTTCAAGGGAAGACAGCCTCATCTCGTGCTGAAATTCTTGCGGAGATGAGAAGTGCAACGACCTACTTTAATGGAAATATGGTTGGTAATCTGAGTAAAACTCTTTCAAGTCTCACTAAAGGTAAACGTATCAATCAGATTACGAAAGACACCTATTCTTTAAGTTCAAGTGAGCGTAAGAAAATAGAGGCAAAGGTTGCTGAAATCGGATGAATTAAAAAGCTGGTTACATAAAGACCTCACGCGCTTAGACAAACTGTTACTTGTGATCGCAACTCAAAATGGTGGAGTTGGCGTTTCCAAAATTGTTGAGGTTGCTGGCAGTGCTGGCTTTCGTGATGTAAAGAAATGGAACGTATCTGCGATACTTGGCGGCTCAAAAGGAAAGGCAATCAGAACAAACGGTTGGGAGTTGACGGATGCAGGTAAGACGCACCTTCGCAGGTTGGGCGTCTCTTCGGTTAGCCCCGGAGCTATGCAAGTTGCTTTTGATCTGCGAACTCATCTTGCCAGCATTACGGATGAGCAAACTCGCGATTTTGTTGAGGAGGCAATTAGGTGCTATGAAGCAGAATTATATCGCTCGGCTGTGGTTATGTCATGGCTTGGGGCTATGGACGTTTTACAGAAGTTTGTTCACAAACGTTGTCTGCTAGAATTTAATGCGGAAGCTTCGAGAGTCAACTCAAAGTGGAAAGCTGCAGTCTCACAAGATGATATTGGTAAGATGGGAGAAAGCGATTTTTTGGACCGGATAGAGGCACTGTCAATTATAGGAAAAAATGTTAAATCTCAGTTAAAGGCCTGTCTTGATTTGCGTAATGGTTGTGGGCATCCAAATAGTTTGAAAATATCGGTGAATAGGTGTGCTGCACATATTGAAATTTTGTTGCAGAATGTATTTGAGAAGATTAGCTAACTGACACTTATGGGAGCATCCTAAAGTGGTTAAAAATCGGTCGGTTGAATAGGCTTGTATTAACTTTTTGCAAAGTGGGTAATCTTAGTGAGTAGGTAGCAGAATTTTGTGTTGCATTTGTCTTATCAAAACGCCAGCGGCGCATTATCGACAACCTCTTTCATCACAAAGAATGTGCGGGTTTGGCGCACGCCGGGCAGGGCGATGAGTTGGTCGCCGTGTAAATGGTTGAAATCGGCCATGTCGCGCACGCGGATTTTGAGAAAATAGTCGAAATCGCCCGCGACCAGGTGGCAATCGAGAATAAACGGTAATTTGCGGCACGCGGTTTCAAATTCGGCGAAACTTTCGCGGGTGGAGCGGTCCAGCACCACGCCAACCATAACAAGGGCACCGCGTTCCACCTTTTGCGGGTCGATCATGGCGCGCACCGTGCTGACATAGCCTTCATCAAACAGGCGCTGGATGCGGCGGTGGCAGGTGGCCGGGCTGACATTCACCCGTTTGGCAATATCGGCGTTGCCCATGCGGCCATCGCTTTGCAACAGGCGCAAAATCTTTTGATCGGTGCGGTCCAGCGGCTGGGTCATGAAATTATCTTCCATATGTGGGTGAATTTATGGAAGTGTAGGCATGGTTTGTCGATTTCAGGAAGTCTCGCGAGTAAAAATAAGCGTAAATTCGAGAGCACCTTTCATTTAAGGCGGAGTAGCATTTCCCGATGAATAATCGCAAAACAGGGAGTGCGAAAAGTGAAAAAAATGAATTTGGGCAAGTTTGAGAAATACAGCCTGACCTTCGGCCCGACCCCGATTGAGGCGCTGCCGCGCCTGTCAGAACATTTGGGTGGAGATGTTGAACTTTATGCCAAGCGTGAAGATTGCAATTCCGGCCTGGCCTTTGGGGGCAACAAGGTCCGCAAGATGGAATATATCATTCCCGATGCGATTAAATCGGGTGCGGATACATTGGTGACCATCGGTGGTGTGCAGTCCAACCATACCCGCCAGGTGGCCGCAATTGCCGCCAAAATTGGCATGAAATGCCGGTTGGTGCAGGAAAGCTGGGTGCCGTTTAACGATGCCGTTTATGACCGGGTTGGCAATATTTTGATGAGCCGTGTCATGGGCGCCGAGATTGAACTGGTCGATGAAGGCTTTGACATTGGTATTCGTGAAAGCTGGGAGGCCGCCCTTAGGGATGTGAAAGCCAAAGGCGGCACGCCCTATGCGATCCCGGCCGGGGCATCGGTGCATAAATATGGCGGGCTGGGTTTTGTTGGCTTTGCCGAAGAAGTCCGTGCGCAGGAAGCTGAACTGGGTTTCAAATTTGATTATGTTGTGGTGTGTACTGTTACCGGGTCCACCCATGCCGGGATGGCGGTTGGTTTTGCCGCCGATGGCCGGGCCAACAAGGTGATTGGTATTGATGCGTCGGCCACACCCGAACAAACCCGGGCGCAGGTTTTGGCGATTGCCGAAAAAACCGCCGATCTGGTGGAACTGGAAGGTGGCATTTCGGATGCAGACATTACCCTGATCAATGATTACGCTTATCCGGCATACGGTGTGCCGTCTGATGAAACCAACGAGGCCATTCGTCTGGCTGGCCGCACCGAAGGCATGATGACCGACCCGGTTTACGAAGGTAAATCGATGCAGGGCATGATTGATCTGGTCAAAAAAGGCTATTTCGCCAAAGGTTCGAAGGTTCTTTATGCCCATTTGGGTGGGGTTCCGGCGATTAATGCCTATAGCTATTTGTATCGCAACGGCTGATACCCTTTAAAATTGTAAATGTATGGCAGCAAGGAAAGTGTCCGCTTTCCTTGCTGTTTTTTGTTTGCGCAACCCCCTGAATTATCAGCGTCATGGGGGATCCGTGTTGATGTGCAATTTTTGCGTGTTGCGTTATCGTAAAAAAACCTTTTTTCTGGTCTGGATTAAGGCTTTGCCTCCCCCTGAATGATCCAAGTGAAATTGAGGTTCCAATGCCCGGCGAAAAATGGCTTTCCGCCCTGTTTCTTTTTTTGTTTTTCCTCGTTTCACCCGTTATGTCCCAGGCCAGCGAAACCTATCGCGCCAGTTTCCCTTGCGAAAAGGCGTCAACCGGATTGGAAAAATCCATTTGCCATAATCAGGATATCGCGAAACTGGATCGGGAAATGGCGACTGTTTACAAGCAGGCGTTAGGGGAACAGGGCGACGTTGAACAGGTTGTTTTACAAACGGACCAGCGGGCCTGGCTGCGTAATTTGCGTAAAAGCTGTGTTTTGACGCCGAGTGAAAAGCCCGATGCCCTGTCGGACGCGACACGAACCTGCATTGTGGAAAACTATCGCACCCGTATTTCGAATTTACAGGCATCTTTAACGGGGAACCTGGACCTTGAAAAGGTAACGATGCAGGCGGAAAAGGCTGTAAGCGAGGCCTGCTTTGCCTTTGACCATGATTTAAGTGACGATCAGCCGCTTGACCTTAGATCCTATATCGAGCTGTCGCCAAAGCGCGATTATTCGGCCCGGATAGCGGACGGAAAATTATGCCTGTTCGGTCTGCCGCATTCGCAAACCACAAAGGTTACCCTGCGCAAGGGGTTAAAGGGTGTTTACGGGTTTGCCCTGGCCGATGACGTGACGCGTGATGTTATGATGGGGGCGCGCAAGCCCGATATCGTTTTGGGGACCAACAGTTATGTTTTACCCAAAAGCGATGCGCCGGTCATTCCGGTGACGACGGTTAACCTTGATAGCGTGAATTTGAAATTCTACCAGGTTGTGGAACGCAACCTGGTATCGACGCTGACCGCGAACCTTTTGGGCCGCGAAATGGATAACTGGGATATGCGCCGCATCCGCGACGAGGCTGGCGAGGAAGTCTGGGCCGGAAAGCTGGATATTCGTAATATTCCAGATACCGATATTGTTACCCAAATTCCGCTTTCCGAAATGGTGGCAGATTTTAAACCGGGCCTGTATGCGCTGGTGGCAACCGCACCAGATGATGATGACACCTGGGGCAATAAACCGACCCAGTGGGTGATTGTAACGGATATGGGCCTGTCGGCCTATGACGGGGAAAAGGGCCTGTCGCTTCAGGTGCGGTCATTGCGCACGGCACAGCCGGTTGCGGGTGCCAAAGTGCGGCTGATTGCCCGCAACAACGCCATATTGGGCGAAACCACCGCGAACAAGGATGGCTGGGCCGATTTTTCGGGGCCATTGTTAAATGGCAAGGGCGGTAAGGAAGCCCTGTATCTGACGGCGGAAACAGAGACCGGCGATTTTTCGTTTATTTCATTGCAGGAATCGGCACTGGAATTATCGGATCGGGGTGTTTCAGGCCATGTGCCGCCTAAGCCGTTGCAATCGTTTTTGTATTCGGACCGGGGAATTTACCGCCCTGGCGAAAAGGTACATCTGGGCTATTTGCTGCGCGATGACAAAGCCGATGCGCAAACCGGGGTACCTTTAACCATTGTGTTGTATCGCCCCGATGGCAAGGAAGCCTTTAAAACGGTGCAAACCCCTGATGATACCGGGGGTGGCCGGGTTGATATTGCCATATCGTCCGCTGCGGCAACCGGCAAATGGCGCATTGCCGCCTATAGCGACCCAAAGGCCGACCCGATTGGCGATTTGTCGATCCAGGTGGAGGAATTTGTTCCCGAACGGCTGGAGGTAAAAGCCACCACAACGGCCCCTTATATGGTGTTTGGTGCGGCAATCCCGCTTGATGTGCAAACCGATTATCTGTTTGGCGCACCGGGAAGTGGCCTGCGTGCCAGTGGCAGTGCGTTTTTACAGGTTGATCATCATCCGTTTGAAAACCGGCCCGATTATTATTTCGGCCTTCAGGATGACGTTGCCCAGATCCGCAAAAACTTTGACGAAATCAAAAGCAATACCAGCGGTTATGCCGATATCAGGGTGCCGGCCTTTGAGGCGGTGGATTTATCATCGCCGCTGAAAGTGACCCTGAATGTCGAGGTTGCCGACATTGATGGCCGCCCGTCGCGCGCGAAGGTCAGTTTGCCATTGCGCAATAGCGATAGTTTTGTTGGTCTCCGGCCCGGTTTTACAGGGGATTCGTTGTCGTATGGGCAGGCGGCAAAGTTTGACGCCATTGCAGTTGACGCCGATGGCAAAGCCATCAAGGGCCGCGAATTAATGGTCGACTGGATCCGCGAGGACCGGGACTATAACTGGTTTTATCAGGGCGGGCAGTGGCAATCGACCTATGAAAAATATGACATGCCGGTGGGGCATGATGTTGTTACCACCGATGCTGATGGAAAAATTACCTTTGATCGTGCCTTTGACCGGTGGGGATATTATCGCGCCGTCGTGCGCGACCCGTTGACCGGCAGTGCCGCCGACCAGACCTTTCGTGTTGGCTGGTGGGCCAATGGCCAGTCGCCCGATCGCCCGGACCAACTGTCAATGAGTGTGAAATCCACCGATGTTAAACCGGGCGATCAGATTGACGGGTTTGTAAAAGCACCGTTTGACGGGCGCCTGGTGGTGACTGTGGCGCAGAAAAACGTTATGTGGCGCAAGGAATATGACCTGTCGGGCGATGGGGTTGAATTTCACATTCCGGTCGAGGCAAAGTGGGGCAACGGGGCCTATGTTTTGGCAACGGCCTATCGCCCCGGCCTGGATCAGGACCAGCGCGGACCGGTGCGCTCGGTCGGGGCGCAGTGGGTTTCGTTTGGCAAGGAAAGCCGAACGATGACGGTTGATTTTGACCTGCCCGACGAAGTGCGCCCCGGCACCAGCCTGTCGGTGCCAGTTCAGGCCACAGGCCCGGTGGTTGGTACAGAAAAGGTTCGGGTTAACGTTTTTGCCGTGGATGAAGGCATTTTACGTTTAACCGGTTTTAAGGCCCCGAAACCGGAACAGGATTTGTTGGGACAGCAATATTTGCAATTATCCTATCATGACCTGTACGGGCATTTGATTGCGCCGCAAAAAGGCGATGTCGGTGTTTTGCGATCGGGCGGTGATGAAATGGCCGAGGGCAACCAGGCATCGTTAAATTCGCGCGTGTTTAAAACCGTGGCCCTTGCCAGCACAACAGTGCAGCTTGACAATACCGGTGCCGGAACCGCGCATTTTGATATCCCCGATTTTAACGGCAAGCTGCGCGTTTTTGCCGTTGCCTATAGCAATAGCGCGACGGGCAGCGGGGTTAAAAACATGCTGGTGCGTGCGCCGGTGGTGGCCGAATTATTGCCACCCCGCTTTATGGCACCGGGCGACAAGGCTGCGTTTGCCCTGCGGTTGCGCAATTTAAGCGGGGCCGAAGGGGCCTATAAGGCCACGCTTGCCACCAGTAAGGAATTAAGCGTTACCAAACCTGACTGGCAAGGTGATATCGCACGGGGACAACAGGTTGAAACCCGCTTTGATGTAACCGCCGCCCATGTGGGGCAGGCCCGCCTGACCCTGAATATCGACGGGCCAAACGGGTATCATCAGCACCGGGTGTGGGATGTGGAAGTGCGCCCGGCCCAGCCATGGGAAACCCACAGTGGGCAACGGCAACTGGCCGCGGGCGAAAGCCTTGATCTTGATGCGTCCTATCTTGATATGTTCCGGGCTGAAACGGCATCGCTTAATTTAAGCCTGTCGAGTGTTCCTGAAATTGATGTGCAAAAACTGATTTCGGGGCTGGATCGTTATCCATATGGTTGCCTGGAACAGACAACCAGCCGGGCCTTTCCGTTATTGTCGTTTCGCGATGCACAGGACCGCTGGCAAGGCGTAACGTTTGATGAAGACCATCTGGATGAGAAAATTCGCGATGGCATTGAACGGGTTTTGGCCAAGCAGCGCACCGATGGCAGCTTTGGCCTGTGGGATCGCCATAGCGACCCGGAACCGTGGTTGACCGCCTATGCGACCGATTTTTTAACCGCTGCCCGGGCCAAAGGGTATGATGTGCTTGATAACCGGTTCGTCAGTGCCCTTGACTGGATGCAAAATGCGGTGCGTGCCGAACAATATTCGCCAGAGGCACGGTCCTATATGGTGCTGGTGCTGGCCCGCAATGACCGCTATTCAAAATCGGCGCTGGATTATGAAACCACCCGTCTTTTAAAGGGAAAAACCGGTTCGCTTGCCAGCGCACAGCTTGCTGCGGCACAGGTTTTAAATGGTGGTACGGTGGATGGTTCTACCATCG
This sequence comes from Thalassospira sp. MCCC 1A01428, assembly GCF_002115825.1. Lineage (GTDB taxonomy): Bacteria > Pseudomonadota > Alphaproteobacteria > Rhodospirillales > Thalassospiraceae > Thalassospira. The sequence continues at coordinate 11,042 of NZ_JFJZ01000007.1, forward strand.
ACAATATAACAAATAACTTGGGAAATGACCGGCGTTACTATCGCAGTTTCGGGTCGCCCCTGCGCGATTTGGCCGCGATATTGACCTTGCCCAAACAGGTTTTTGTCAACGATCAGGAACGTCTGACATTGCTGTCATCGGTAACGGAAATGGCCGAAACTGAAAGCTATACCAGCACCCAGGAAAAGGCCTGGTTGTTGCAGGCGGCCACCAGCATTACCGCCGGGGCGGGTAAGTCGGTATCGTTGCAAGTTAACGATCAGCCGCCAGAGCAGGTTCAAAGTTATCACACCGGGGTGACGCCCGCTGTGTTGCAAGACCATTACACAGTTAAAAATGCAGGCAATAGCATTGTTTTTGCCAAATGGTCGGCAACCGGTATTCCGGCAAAACCTTTACCGGCCGAGGCACATGGCCTGTCGATCAAACGGCAGTATTTTGATGTTGGCGGCAAGCCAGCCCTGCTTGATAATGTGCAAACGGGGAATCGGTTAATCGTTGTGCTAACCGGGCAATCGACCAATCGTTTATCCCATCGTGCCCTGATTGCCGACTTTTTGCCTGCCGGGTTCGAGATTGAAGCCAATGCCCGTTTTCCGGAGCTGGAAAAGAAACTGAAAATTGAACCTGATACGTTATCCCCCACCGATTTTCGGGCCGAACGGGATGACCGGTTTGTTGCCGCCGTTAACCTGGGGCAGGACGAGTATGGCAACGAAAACGGTGCCGGTTTTAAACTGTTTTATGTGGTGCGGGCGGTAACGCCGGGCACATATGTGCATCCGGCGCCGTTTATTGAGGACATGTATAAACCGGGTTATTTCGCCCGTGGGGATGTGTCGCGACTTGTCGTCTCACCCGCGCACTAGGAGGCTTTCCATGCCCGGTTGGCGGCCGTTTCGCAAAATCACGCCCGGACGCATCATTATGGCGGGTCTGGGCGGGGTTGCGGTGCTGGCTGTAACATTGGTGGTGCTGGACCGGGTTTTTCCGCCCAATCTGTCGCGCCTGTCGCATGTTTCAACCGTGGTTGAAGGTGAAAACGGGCGTCCTTTGCGGGTGTTTTCCACCGCGGGCGGGTTGTTGCGGCTGAAAACCACCCTGGCCGATATTGACCCGAAATATGTGCGGTTTTTAAAAAGTTACGAAGATCGCCGGTTTGACAGCCATATTGGCGTGGACCCGCTGGCTTTGGCGCGCGCGGCATGGCAATGGGTGCGGGCGGGGCATATTGTTTCGGGTGGGTCCACCCTGACAATGCAGGTCGCCCGGTTGCTGGAGCCGCGCGACCGCACAATTTGGGCCAAAAGCATCGAGATTTTGCGGGCGATGCAACTGGAATGGCATTTTTCCAAAACCGGTATTTTAAACATGTATGCAACGCTGGCCCCGTTTGGCGGGCGCGTTGAAGGGGTGCGCAGTGCGGCGAATGTTTATTTTCAAAAAGATCCCGGCCATTTAACCATTGCCGAAGCTGCGTTGTTAACGGTTTTGCCGCAATCGCCATCGTTGTTGCGGCCAGACCGTTTTGCCGGGCAGGCCCTGCAGGCGCGCGCCAAGGTATTGCAGCGTTTGCGAAACGATAATGAAATTACCGCAGCCGAATATCAACAGGCGCTGGGCGAGCCGATACCCCGGCAACAATATGCCATGCCCCTGCTGGCACCGCATCTGGCAGAAAGGCTGGCGGCGCAATACCCGGATCAGAACCGGATCGTAACCACCATTGAACCGTGGTTGCAGGCCGACATGCAAAAGCTGGTGGAATATTACGGGGTTAGTGTTGCGCGTGACCGCTCGCTTGCGGTGGTTGTGGTTGAAAACAAAACCGGCAAGGTTCGCGCCCATTTGGGGTCCCGCGATTATCTGGATCGGCCCAGTCATGGCTTTGTTGATATGACCCGCGCCATCCGGTCGCCCGGTTCAACCCTGAAACCATTTATTTATGCGCTGTCATTTGACGATCATCAAACCCATCCGCAAACCCTGATCTGGGATCGGGCGATTGCCGATGGCGGTTATCGGCCTTCCAATTTTGATCATAACGAAGCGGGTGAAATCAGCATTGCCGATGCGTTGCGCTTTAGCCTGAATATTCCGGCAGTTAAGGTTCTGGGGCGGTACGGGCCGATCCGGTTTAGCGAAACAATGCGTAAAAACGGGCTGGAATTAAGCCTTCCGGGGGATGCGGCGGTGCCAAACCTTGCCATTGCCCTTGGCGGTGTCGGGGTGAAACTTGATGATTTAACAGGGCTTTACCGTGGCCTTGCGACAGACCGCAAAAACTGCCCGCTGCAATATTTACGCGATGAAAAACCGGCACCCTGCCTGTCCCCGCACGAGATGTTTTCGCCCCAAACCCAAAAATGGATTACCGGTATTTTGCAAAATACCCCCAGGCCCGATGGATACCGGGCGCAAGCAACCTTAAACCCGGCACCAATTGCCTTTAAAACCGGAACATCCTATGGGTTTCGCGATGCGTGGGCGTTTGGTTATAACGCCGATTACACTGTGGGGGTGTGGGTCGGCAAGGCGTCCGGGCAGCCAAGCCCCAGCCAAACCGGGCTAAGCAGTGCGGCACCGTTGTTATTTTCCGTGTTTGAAAAACTGCCGCGTTTGTCGCGTATTCATAATGTGGACGCAGACGAAAGCTGGAAAAAACCGGCACCGGACGGCTTGAAATATTTTGCCCCTAACCGCGCGCAGCAAAACCAGCTTGCCGTAAATGTCCTTGATATTGAATTTCCAGCCGACGATGCCCTGTTCTTGCTGGGCGATATTGCCCGGCGGGGTGTGGTTTTACGCGCCCGAAACGGGGTGCGGCCTTTAATCTGGATGGTAAATGGTGTTCCGCTGCCATCGGATCCATGGAAAAGGTCGGCGCGCTGGAAACCTTCGGAACCCGGCTTTTACGATATTACCGTGCTCGATAAAAACGCCGATGCGAGCCATCGCCAGGTTACAATCCGGGCAAATGCACCCCAGCGCAGCACGATCAGTCAGGTTTCAATATCATCAGTTAAAAACAGGCCGTGAACCGTTGGATAGTGGTTGGCGCCAAGCTGATTGATAAGTAATATTGATAGAAATTATTGATTAATATTGCCGCATAATGGAATAGTTGAAATCGGCTATGCTTGGCTGAACCGGCCACCACCAAGGTGGCCTGCATGTCAGGAGGAACGCCATGTTTGAGGGTTTTCGGGAAGAAATAATTTCTGGCGAGGGTGCCGATATTTTTGTGCGCCATGGGGGCAAGGCGGATGGGCCGGGATTGTTGCTGTTGCATGGTTACCCGCAAACATCGGCAATGTGGCACAAGGTCGCGCCGCAACTGGCCGATAAATACCATGTGGTTTGTGCCGATTTGCGTGGTTATGGCCGGTCATCAAAGCCGCAAACCGATGCGCAACACAGCCCCTATTCCAAGCGGTCGATGGCGGCCGATATGGTGCAGGTAATGGCGCAACTGGGCCACAGCCGGTTTTATGTTGGTGCGCATGACCGGGGCGCGCGGGTTGCCCATCGCATGGGCATGGACCATGCCGGGGTGGTTCAGGCGATTGCGATGCTGGACATTGCGCCAACCCGTGAAATGTACCGCGAAACCGACGACGCCTTTGCGTGCGCCTATTGGCACTGGTTTTATTTAATTCAGCCCGCCCCGTTTCCTGAAACCATGATTGGCGGCGACCCGGATGCCTATTGGAAATTTAAATGCAAGGCACAAAGTGCGGGGGCATCGCCCTTTGCCCCCGAAGCCCTGGATGAATATTTGACCCTGTTTCGCAATCCCGATGTGATCCATGCCAGTTGCGAGGATTACCGGGCCGCAGCCAGCATTGATATTGCCCATGATGACGCCGATGGCGACCGTAAGCTGGCGATGCCGTTATTGGCAATCTGGGGCGGACGTGGGGTGATCGAGCGGTGTTTTGATGCCCTGGCTTTGTGGCGCGAACGGGCCGACAACGTTACCGGTTTTGCCTTGCCCGCCGGGCATTACCTGGCCGAGGAAATCCCCGATCAGGTGGCGGCGCATTTTCGCGAATTTTTTGATCAACATTAACTGCCCTGCAATATGCTGCGGGCTGGCTATTACGCGGGATGAAAATGGAATTTAGACAGCTACAGTGTTTTGTGGCCGTGGCCGAAGAACTGCATTTTCGCCGTGCGGCTGTCCGCCTTGGTCTCAGCCAGCCTGCCTTGTCGGCCAGTCTGGCCACACTGGAAGCCGATTTGGGCTTTGCGCTTTTTTTTCGCACCACCCGGCAGGTCAGCCTCACACAGGCCGGGGCGGTGTTTTTAAAAGATGTGCGCCAGATTTTGCGCAACATTGATGCCGCTAAACGCCATGCCCGCGAAGTTGCCCATGCTGCCGTGCCGTCCATTCGGGTGGGCGGGGTCGATGAAGCGATTGTAACCCTGGTGCCTGCCTTGATGGCGCAGTTTCGTGCGCTTTACCCTGATATCCATTTGCAAATTCAGGAAGTTTCATCATCGGGCCGCAATGTGCAGGCATTGGAGGCCCACCGCGCCGACGTGGTGTTTATTCGCGAAAATGTAAACAACGATTTTGTTGAAAGCCGATTGCTTTATCGCCAGCGTATTATGGTGGCCTTGCCCGTGCCCCGGCCTGATAAACGCGGTGGATGGCAACATGACATTGGCCAATATGATAAAATAACACCGGCACAGTTGGCGCGCTGCCCGTTGATCGGCTTTCCCCGCCATGCCCGGCCCTTGCTGCATGATCTGGTAATGAGCAGCCTGGCCGACATCGAAACCCCGCCCGAAGTTACCTGCGAAGTAATTGATAAATCTACCATGCTGCAACTGGTCCGCCAGGAGGTGGGCGTGGCACTGGTGCCTGAATGGGCGCAAACCATTGCCCCTGCCGGGGTGATGTTTCGCCCTTATGGCGACCCGGTTTTGGAATTGCCGCTTTATATTGCGTGGCGCAAACGCGGTTATTCAGCGCAACTGGGGCAGTTTATTGACTTGGCCAGCAAGGTTTGCGCCGTTCGACATTCAAGCAATACCCCGCCTGACTGATTAAAAGCGATCCGTCGTTCTTACCTGGTGGACGGGCTTTTTGCGGGTGATGCTGGTCGATATTGACAGATGCTTCTGCATGACAAACGGGCGGGATGCTGTGCAATCCCGCCCGTCTGGTTTTGGTTGGTATTAAAACAATACCGCGTGGCTGTGTGTGCTTATCGCCCGGTGATGCCGGGGAAGATGATCAGAATGGCGACAGCTAAAACCTGCAGGCAAATGAAAGGCACAAGAGACTTGAAAATTGTGCCAAGCGAGATGTCGGGCGGTGCCACCGATTTAAGATAAAACGCAGCCGGGCCAAAAGGCGGCGACAGAAAGCTGACCTGCATGTTCATGGCAAAAACCACCCCGAACCAGATCGGATCAAAACCCAGATCTTTCACGATGGGCACAAAAATCGGCATGGTCAGCAAGGCAATGCCAACCCAGTCCAGGAACATGCCAAGGATGAACAGAATCAGCATCATAAACAGGATGACAACCATCGGTTCATCGGAAATGCCCGTGATCAGACCGGATACGAAATCAATGCCGCCCATCAGGTTGAACACGCCAACCAGGGCCGATGCGCCAATGCCGATCCAGACAATCATGCCGCAGGTTGTCAGGGTTTGCATCGCTGCACCCTTTAGCATGGACAGGGAAAATTCACCGCGCAGCATGGTTGATGCAATCACGCCGGCAACGCCGACGGCCGAGGCTTCGGTAACCGACGCAATCCCGCCATAGATTGACCCCAGCACGCAAAAAACAACAACCATGGGCAAAAACAGCCCTTTAAGCAGGCGCAGTTTTTCTTCGGTGGGAATGGTTTCTGTCCGGGGTGGGGGGGCAATATCCTTGCCGAAATAACAGCGAAACAGAACATAGGCGACATAAAAGCCCGCCAGCATAAAGCCGGGAATAAACGCCGATGTAAACAGGTCGCCAATCGAGACATTGGCGGTCAGGCCGTAAATGATCAACACGATCGAGGGCGGGACCATCGTGCCGAGCGAACCACCGGCACAAACCACGCCAATCGCCAGGTTTTTGTCATATCCCTGCCGCAGCATCTGGGGCAGGGCGATCATGCCCAGCAACACAATTTCACCGCCGATAATGCCGCTCATGGCGGCCAGAATAACGGCGACGAAAATGGTTTGTACGGCAACCCCGCCTTTTAACCGGCCGCCAAACAGGCGCATGGCCTCGAACAGATCCTTTGCAATGCCGGATCGGTCAAGAAGGGCGGCCATCAGCACAAACATCGGTACTGATACAAAAACGAAAGACGAAACAAAGGAATATACCCGGCTGGTAATAAGCGGCACCGCCATGGGGCCAAACCAGCCAATGGTAAATAACAGGGCGACCAGCAGGGTAACAAACGCCAGCGGCATGCCGGTCAGCAAAAAGCCGATCAGCATGACAAACATTGCCAGCGTGCCGTATTCAATGCCCAGTGATTGCAAATGTAACATGGAGAATTATCCTGGTGCGCCAGATGCGCAGGAAATGGGACATGGGACGATGAAGGGCGCGATTAACGCGGCACCGTGGCATCGTTTGCGGAGACGTCCAGTTTTTGCCGGGCATAATTATATGCCAAAATCAGAAACTGAATGGTCAGCGCCACCATGATGACCAGCATGAAAATTTTTAAAATGGCCGGAAAAGGCGGGTTCCATGCACTGCCACTGGTTTCGAGGCGAATACCGCCATTTGGCGAAAATGCTGCACGTTTCACCATCAGCCAGGCCGCAAACGCAAAAAATCCCGACGAAACCGCGCAGATCAGGGAAATGACGATGTTAAGGATACGCCGTGCTTTGGGGCTGACCATGTCGTAAATGATGACAACCCGGATATGCTGATTGCGTGATGCACAAAACAGTCCGGCAAACACAAAACCCATGGCACATAAAAATGTGGTGGTTTCGTGCGCCCAGATCGTGGGGGCATTGAAAATATGGCGCATGCAGATTTCAAAAATAAGCGCGGCCATCGAACACAGAAAGCCAATGGCAAATATGGACCCGAGATAATTGACGCAGCGGCCAAAAAGGCCTGATTCCGCAGGCATGACAGCGCGGTTATCGTCGATCAGCTCGGCCACGTCCCCTTCGGAGGTGCCAAGTGGGGTATGGGGGTCGCTGTGGGGCGTATTGGTCATGGAACCATTCCTTAAACGAGGGAATCTCGCGGGGCAGGCTGCATCTGGTTTGGGCCGTTGACTGTTGGAAAATCACCTGCAACAGCACCAGAATGCGATACCCCCGGCCCGATATGTCAGGCCGGGGGACATTTTAGTCGTATTATTTCAACAGGCCCTGTGATTTCAGGTATTTCGTCAGGGTGTCGTAAACTTCCTGGGCGTTGTCCGAACGCTCGGCCACTTTTTTCCACTGTTTCATGGCAATGGCGCGGAATTTGGCGCGTTCTTCATCCGACCAGTTGGTGATTTCGATGTCACCCTTGGCCTGATCCTTGGCAACGGCTTCGCGGTCTTTCATTTGCAGGCGTGCGACCAGGTCCTGGGACAGATCACGCACCGATACCGTCAGGATTTCCTGAAGGTCTTTGGGCAGGGCATCCCATTTTTCCTTGTTCATCGAGACTTCGACCAGCGGCATGGAGTGGAAGCCCGGATAAACCGGATGTTTGGCAATGTCGTTCAGGCCCATTGCCGAGTTGGTGGCATAAACCGTGGCATCCGCCGCATCGATGACTTTTTTGTCAAGCGATGTATAAACTTCGGACTGCGGAATGTTCACAGGGGCCGCACCGGCAGCGGCAAACACTTCCTGCACCATGCCTTCGGGCGCACGCACCTTAAGACCCTTGAGGTCAGCCACACCATTAAGCGGAACCGTTGAAACAAAGGCTTCCAGACCCGGGGTTACTGCGCCAATAAAGTGCAGGCCATAGGGCTCTTCAAGTTTGTTCATCAGTTCCTTGCCGCCACCATAATTGATGAAGCGGAACATTTGTTGCGGGTCGGCCCAGGCGCCAATCGGGTTGGCGATCAGGCTGAATGCCGGGTCTTTACCGGAAAAATAGCTGACGTCGGTAATGTGCCCGTCAAGGATGCCTGCGGCAATGGCGTCCTGGGTTTCGGCATGTTCCACAATGGAACCAACCGGCAGCAGTTCGATTTTGATGCGGCCATTGGTCATTTCGGCAACACGGTCGGTCCATTCCTTGTCGATTTCAAAGGTAGGTGTGCCCGACGTGTCGCTGGACTGGAATTTCCAGTTATAATCGGCAGCATGTGCCGTCAGCGATGTGCTGGCAGCCAGGGCCACGGCAAAGGCCGCGCCAAAAAGTGTTTTGATGGACGTTTTCATAGTCATCCTCCCTTGGATGTGGATTTTTCGCTTGGATATGGTGCGGAGTTTTCCGCCTGGTTCTGGTCGCCGTTTCGTTTTTCGAGACCATCCAGCACTTGCCAGACGATATCGTTAAGTGGGGCAATTATGGAAACAGTCAGCGGATCTTCATCCGGCCCCAGCGGTTCAAGATCGCCAAGCTGGCTGTCAAGCAGGGCAGAAGGCATGAAATGACCTGACCGGTTGTTCATCCGGTCCAAAATCAGGTCACGTGGGCCTTCCAGAAAAACAAAAGCCGGTTTTGGCCCCAGGTGATCGCGCAGAAAATCGCGATATCGGCGTTTAAGGGCGGAACAGGCAATAAAAATGGGGGGAACATTTCCCCCGGGGGCAGGCGCAATGCCGTGCGTTGTTGCCAGGTCCTTGCGGGTCTGGATTGCGACCTTGCACAGGGCATCAAGCCACGGCCAGCGCATTTCGTCATTCAGCGGCAAACCACGGCGCATATGTTCGACATTTTCGACGGGGTGGTGGTCATCCGCGTCAAGCCAGGCCCCGTTGGTGGCCGCGGCAAGACGGCGGGCGACTTCGGTTTTGCCCGATCCGCTCACACCCATAACGATGACGAAATTTGCGACGTGCTGCATTGATAAAGACTGTTTCCCGGACGCTGAAGGGCTGGATTTTGTGCCCCCTGTTTTGTTAGCGCTAACTTAATGATAGCGCTAACATTAAGTCAACTGCGAAATTGGGGAAAATTTTCCTTCTTGTAATCACCTTCGAATACAGCATGTTAGAATTATTATAATAAAAGGCCGTCGGCGATGATGATGCGCAAGCCACGCTTTGTGATAGAATAATGGTCCGTGACGCAGATAGTGCCGATATCGTATGTTCTGGCGGTTTTCGTGATGCCAACCATGTGTAGATAACTTCATCGGGAAGAATGCAATGTATACCAAAACCATTCTCGCCTTTGGCGATAGTCTGACCTGGGGCCATCACCCGGAACATGGCCGCCGCCATGCCCACGATGATTTGTGGCCAACTGTGCTTGATGCCGGATTGGGCAGACAGGGGCGCGTCATTGGCGAAGGGCTTGGCGGGCGCACGACGGCCTTTGACGATTATACCGCCCCGACAGAACGCAACGGCGCTAAAATCCTGCCAACCTTGCTGGGCAGTCACGACCCGCTGGACCTGGTGATTATCATGCTGGGTACCAATGATTTGAAGTCGTTTATTTGTGGCGATGTTATGGGGGCCAGTGCCGGCCTTGGGCGACTGGTTGATATTGTGCGCGGATATTCCTATAAATCGGGGCCGGCACCTGCTGTTCTGATCATGTCGCCCCCGCATTGTTGTGAAACCACCAAAACAGGGGGGACATTGCCATCGGTGCGCAGTATTGCCGAATCGCAAAAATTTGCGGCTGCCTATCAGGCGGTTGCCACCGAAAAGAAATGTTATTTCTTTGATGCGGCAACGGTTGCTGTGGCATCACCTGTGGACGGGGTGCATCTTGATGCAGCCAATACCAGGGCGATTGGTACGGCCTTGATACCACTGGTCGAAGAAATTTTGCGCGGTGGCCCACACTATTAATGCAAATTGCAGTCAGGCACGAATGAGAAAACGTAAAGGGGCCGGCCGACCGACAATCGCCGATGTCGCCACCCAGGCCGGGGTCAGCTCGATTACTGTTTCGCGTGCGCTGCGCGATCCGCAAAAGGTATCGGAACGGTTGCGGGGGCGCATCGATAAAGCGGTGCGTGCCCTTAATTACATTCCCGATACCCACGCCAGCGCACTGGCATCGTCGCGCTCCAACGTGGTTGGCGTGCTGGTACCATCGCTAACCAATAACGTGTTCGCAGATACCCTTCGTGCCATTTACGATGCGCTTGATGGCAGCCCGCTTCAGGTGCAGTTGGGCAATTCGCGTTATTCGGCGGCCGAACAGGAACGGCTGGTGGGCATATTTTTAAGCCAGCGGCCCACCGCCATGATTGTTTCGGGGATTGATCAGACGCCAACAGCACGCAAAATGCTGGAAGATGCAAATTGCCCGATTGTGCAAATCATGGAAACCGGGCCGGACCCGATTGATATGATGGTGGGCTTTTCGCATTATCAGGGCGGGCGGGCCGCTGCCCGGCATTTAATTGATCAGGGATACCGCCATATCGGATTTTTAGGCGCCCGGATGGACCCGCGCACCACCCGCCGCCTGGCCGGGTTTCGCAGTGCGCTGGAAGATGCCGGTATGTTTGATCCTGATCTGGTGAAAACCACCACCACATCATCAAGTGTCACCCTGGGTGGGGTTCTGGTGCGGGAACTGGCCCGTCATCGCCCCGATCTGGATGCTGTTTTTTGCAACAATGATGACCTTGCCCTTGGGGCATTGTTTGGCGCGCAAAAGGCGGGTATTTCGGTGCCGGGGCAGTTGGGCATTGCCGGGTTTAACGACCTTGAAATGATGGAAGCTGCCTGCCCGACCCTGACCAGCATTCGCACGGATCGATACGGGATTGGTCGCCATGCGGTGAATATGATCCATGCCGCACTTGATGGAACGCCGCCGTTGCAAAAAGTGGTCGATCTGGGGTTTGAATTGCAGGTGCGCCAAAGCACCGACCGTACTTATCGCGCCACCTGACGGGATGTCCGAATTATTCGGGTGTATGCCCTTCGGGTGCCGGGAAACGTTCTGCCAGGGTACGAACGCTGTCGCGCGGCCCACTTATGTGCATAAGGGTGCCCAATGTATCAAACTGGCGATCCAGCACGGTAATGTCCGGTTGGGCGCAGGCCTGTTCCATCGCCCCGGCGTCGGCAAAGCTGGCAAATAGCCGGGCTGTGCCCTGTGGCACATAGGGGATGATAGCCGCATCATCACAAACGGCCTGTACCGCGCCGCTATAGGCCCGCACCAACCCGCCCGTACCCAGCTTGGTGCCGCCAAAATAGCGGGTGACAATTACGGCCACATTGATCAGGTCGCGGCCCTGTAACACCTTCAGGCAAGGCATACCCGACGTGCCCGATGGTTCACCGTCATCCTTGCCATGCTCAATAAGCTGGTCTTCATCATTAAGATAACGATATGCCGTAACGTGATGATTGGCCTTGGGGTGTGCCTTGCGCAAGGTCGCCAGCGTATCGGCAAATTGGTCATAGGGCACCAGCGTCGCCAGAAATCGCGATTTCTTTTCTTCGGTTTCGCAAAAGGCGGGCTTTTCGATGGTGTGCATGGCTGTGTCTTATCAGACCGCGAAGCGGGACAACAGTTTTAATGATCAGGCCAGCAGGGCTTTGCCAATCAGGATAATGCCAAACAAAATCAGCATGATCAGCACCAGCTTGCGAAAGGTTTCTGCTTCCAGCCGGGCGCGCACGTAACTGCCCGCCTTTACGCCAATGAAAACCGGGATCAAACCGGCCAGCGAAATCCAGACGCTGTGCCATGTCATCAGCCCGATGCGGCTAAGCCCGGCTGCCATGATCAGGCTGGAAAGCGTAAAGGATATATTCACCCCCTGGACAAAGCGTTTGGGGTCCAGGCGCAGGGATAGGAAAAACGGCAGGATCGGCATCACCTGCGAGCCGGTTACACCATTGATCAGACCTGTGAGAAAACCCGATATCGGCGCAATACGTTTTGCCAGCCGGTCGGAAATGTGAATGGCGGGGCGGCTGATGGTGATAACGCCATATAAAATCAGAACCGTCCCCAGAACCGCACCGGCGACAAGCCCGTTGACCCGGTCCAAAATCAGCAGGCCAACAATCAGTCCGGGAATGGTTGAAAGAAACATTGGCCAGAAACGCCGCACCGTTTCGCGAAAATGCCCAGCCTGAAACATGACGATAACATTGCTGACCACAGAGGGAATAATCACCAGCGGCATCGCCGATTTAAGACCCAGCCCCAGCGTCATGACGGGCAGGGCGGATGTTGAAAAACCAAGGCCGGTTGCCCCTTTGACAAAGGCAGCAATGAAATAGGCGCAGGCAATGATCACTGCTGTTTCGATGGTCATGGGGCGTCCTGAAAGCGAAAATCGGTGGCGGTATGTGGCTGGCTCTGCTGCCATATCTGGCAGGAGGCGCAGCATGCGGGGAAACGCCCCGGGGTGCAACTGTTTCGCGCTCGGGCTAGACTGCACCTATATGGCCGTTGTGCATAACGATGCGCAGGCAGGACTAAAAAAGGATGGCAAGGAAGCAGATCATGACAATGGCAACATCACCGGAAAGATCACCGTCGCCAGCCCGTCTGACCGGCGGGTGCCAGTGCGGGGCTGTGCGCTATCAGGTAAATGGCGCGCCCCTGAATACCTATATCTGCCATTGCCGGGAATGTCAGAAACAGTCGGCATCGGCGTTTGGAATTTCGGTTCTGGTGCATGGTGCGGATATCATTGTGACGCAGGGGCAGGTAAAAACATGGCAGCGACCCACCGATAGCGGCCATGTCCTTGATTGCCATTTCTGCCCTGAATGCGGATCGCGCCTGTTTCATGGTGACCTTGCCGGGCAGGACCCGGTCAGCATCAAGGGCGGATCGCTCGATGTGATGCCCGATCTTTCGGGGGTGGATCATATCTGGGTTGTGCGAAAGGCAGGTGGTATTGCGATTCCTGCCGGTGTGCGAACATATTTTGGCGAGCCAGATGACGAACAGGGTGGCGAAACGGGCTGAAACCCTGATGGATTCGCATTTATGATGTGCGTATTGCGCGTAATGTTTTTCGCCTGTTTCATCTGCAAGTGGCTAAAGTGGGTGGAATTTTGCGTGCAATTGCGCAGTATTGGCAAAAATTTGCCATTTTTCTGTTGTCGCGGTGCGGGAAAGACTGGAAACGGCGGCACAAAACCCTTATCTAGTTGGACCCGGCAAATGGCGGGTTTTGGCCCGGATAAATCGGGCCGTATGATATATTTGATGATATGCTAGGGGTGTTGAAAGAGACATCCGATGGAGAGGAAGCAAATGAGCAAGAGCTGGAGCACTGATAGTTGGCGGAACCTGCCTGTGAAGCAGATTCCGACATATCCGGATGCACAGGCCCTCAAGGCCGTAGAACAGGAGCTCGGCAGCTATCCTCCTTTGGTATTTGCTGGCGAGGCGCGTGCGCTTAAGGAAAAACTTGGTGCAGTGGCAGAAGGCAAGGCCTTCCTGTTGCAAGGTGGGGATTGCGCCGAAAGTTTTAAGGAATTTCATCCCAACAACATCCGCGACACCTTTAAGGTCATGTTGCAGATGGCTGTGGTTCTGACCTATGGCGCTTCGTGCCCGGTGGTCAAGGTGGGCCGTATGGCCGGCCAGTTTGCCAAGCCGCGTTCGGCCGATATGGAAACGATCGACGGTGTCGAACTGCCCAGCTATCGCGGTGACAATGTTAACGGGATCGAATTTACCGAAGAAACACGCACCCCGGACCCGCAGCGCCAGATCAAGGCTTATAACCAGTCGGCATCGACGCTGAACCTTTTGCGGGCCTTTGCCCAGGGTGGTTTTGCCGATTTGACCCAGATCCATCGCTGGAACCTGTCATTTGTTGATAACAGCCCCGCGGGGGAACGATATCGCCAGATGAGCACCCAGATCGATGAAGCCGTTGCCTTCATGCGCGCCTGCGGCATTACCCCGGAAACCGCGCCGCAAATGCGCGAAACCGATTTTTACACCTCGCACGAGGCATTGTTGCTGGGCTACGAGCAGGCTTTGACCCGTCAGGACAGCCTGACAGGCCAGTATTACGACTGTTCGGCACATATGTTGTGGATTGGTGACCGTACCCGTCAGCCGGACGGCGCACATGTTGAATTCATGCGCGGGGTTAAAAACCCGATTGGCCTGAAATGTGGTCCGACGCTGGATGAAGACGAACTGATCCGCCTGATCGACATTTTGAACCCGGCGGACGAAGCAGGTCGTTTGACCCTGATTTGCCGTATGGGGTCGGGCAAGGTGGCCGAGCATCTTTCGCGTCTGGTCCGTCGTGTCCAGGCCGAAGGCCGCAAGGTTGTGTGGTCGTGCGATCCGATGCATGGCAATACGGTCAAGGCCAGCAATGGTTACAAGACCCGTGCCTTTGATGCGATTTTGGGCGAAGTCAAAACGTTCTTTGACATTCACAAGGCCGAAGGCACCCATGCCGGTGGCGTTCATTTTGAAATGACCGGCACCGATGTGACCGAATGCATTGGTGGCGCACAGGCCATTACCGAAGAAAGCCTGTCGGATCGTTACCACACCCATTGCGACCCGCGCCTGAACGGGGCACAGGCCCTTGAACTGGCGTTTTTGATGGCGGAAATGATCAAGCAGGAACGCGACAATGTGCGTGACGAACTGCTGGCCAGTGCCTGAACAGTTTGAATGATCCGTTCGTTACGGCGAATGATATTGAAAAAGGGTGCCCGATTTGCCGGGCGCCCTTTTTTCATCGCAATACTGACCATTTGGACAATGTTTTTAACTTTTTTTGGCTCAAAAAACTGTCAAAACATCCCTATTTGGGAATTTGTTGCAGATTGATATTGATGCGATGCTTGTCCTTTAGCATATAAAAGAAACAGGGCGCACTTGCCTGCGAGAGAAGGATAATCGCGAACATGTCAGCCGATAATGATTTTGCACTTTGGCAAAAGAAAGTTGAGGGAACCAACATTTCCTCGGCCACGCTGCTTGCAACGGATTATCTGAATCATTTCAACGAAATTGTCATGTTGTTGGAAATGGTACCCGATATGCCCGACATGCTTGAAGATTGTCAGGAATGGGCACCTAAAAGCTATCAACAGCATTTTCAGGACAGTGCTTTTTCCGATCGTGAACTGGCGATTGAAGCCTATGATCATGTGCCCGATAAATTTCGATGCCCGTTCGAGGAAACCATCGAACATATGAATGCGGTGGTCTTGCGTGCCAACGAACAGCTTGAAGTCGTGATTGCCGAAGGCAACCCCGATATCATCCGCATGACAGCCAATAGCACAACGGCAGCTTTGCAGCGTTTTATGGATGTTGCCAGCTCGATCATTCATGGTTCGGCCAAAACCATGAGCCAGGATGAAATCGACGCCGCTATGGCACTTTAAGCCGCAAGCAACGATCTATCCGGGGATGGGTTGTAAAAGCATCGGGGGCTATTGCAATTTCCGCAATTGACTTGCGGGCGGACCCCTCCTATTCCAAACAACATGAAAAACAAACTCGCCATTGCCATTGCCCAGTTAAACCCCGTTGTCGGCGATATTGCCGGGAACGCGGAAAAAATTGTGGCTGCCTGGGAATCTGCGGCCGCCAGGGGCGCGGATATTGTCCTTTATTCTGAACTGGTGTTGTCGGGCTATCCGCCCGAGGATCTGGTGATGAAACCGTCTTTCATGCGCCATTTGAAAAATGCGGTTGAAGATATTTGCAAACGCACGGCTTCGCGCAAAAACGGACCGGCCCTGTTGCTGACCACCCCGTGGGAATTTGATGGTAGCCGTTACAATGCCGTGTTGCTGATTGATGGCGGCACCATTGAAACTGTGCGTGCCAAAAATGATTTGCCCAATTACGGCGTGTTTGATGAAAAACGCGTTTTCGCCGCTGGACCGATGCCCGATGTCGTTGATTTTCGCGGGATCAAACTGGGGGTTCCGATTTGCGAAGATGTGTGGACGCCCCATGTGGTGGCCCATCTGGCCGGGCGCGGTGCCGAATTTATGCTGGTGCCCAATGGCTCGCCGTTTGAGGCCGACAAGGATGGGTTGCGTCGCCAGCTGATTCGTGACCGGGTGCTGGAATGCGGCTTGCCGATGATTTATTGCAACGAAGTCGGCGGGCAGGACGAACTGGTTTTTGATGGCGGTTCGTTTGGCTTGAATGGCGAGGGAAACCTTGCCGTTGCCCTGCCTGCCTTTGCCGAATCGGTCCAGATTTCCAACTGGTCACGCGATGGCGATGGCAAATGGTATTGCGAGGATGCCACCCCCGATGCGCGTTATCCATCCGGCCTGGATGCGATATACCAGACGCTGGTGTTGGGTCTGCGTGATTATGTGAATAAAAACCGGTTTCCCGGTGTTGTTATTGGCATGTCTGGCGGGATTGATTCGGCCCTGTCCGCCGCCATCGCGGTGGATGCCCTGGGGGCAGACCGGGTGCGTCTGGTGATGATGCCATCGCCCTATACCTCGGCTGATAGCCTGGAAGATGCACAAATTTGCGCCGATATGCTAAAAACCGGTATCGAAAGCATTAATATCGGCCCGGCGATGGAGGCCTTTGGTACCATGCTGGCCCCGGCCTTTGCCGGGCGCGACCCCGACATTGCCGAAGAAAACATTCAGGCGCGGTCCCGTGGCATTATCCTGATGGGGATTTCCAACAAATTTGGCCATATGGTTTTGACCACAGGCAATAAATCGGAAATGTCGGTTGGGTATGCTACCTTGTATGGTGATATGTGCGGTGGGTATTCGGTTTTAAAAGACCTTTATAAAACCACGGTGTTTGCCCTGTGTCACTGGCGCAACGCCCATTGCCCGCAAGGTGTTTTTGGGCCAGAGGGCATGGTAATTCCCGAACGGATCATTACCAAACCGCCTTCGGCGGAATTGCGCCCGGACCAGAAAGACGAAGACAGCCTGCCGCCCTATGATGTTCTGGATGATATCCTGCACCAGATGATTGAAGGGGAGCGTAGCGTTGCTGAAATTGTTGCCTGTGGCCATGATGAAGAAACGGTGCGCCGGGTGTGGCGTTTGCTGGATCGTGCCGAATATAAACGCCGACAAGCCCCGCCGGGGGTGAAAATTACGCCGCGTGCCTTTGGCCGCGACCGGCGATACCCGATTACCAATGGTTTTACCAATCTGGTAACCTGATGTTAAAACGCGTTGAGCGACATCGATCAACGCGCCCCTCACTTGGCGGGCGGGCTTTAATAAAGCCCTTGCCTCTCGCGGTATTGGCCGCGCGGCGCAGTCGCGCCTAACCGGATTTTGACGAGGTAACCCTCGGCATGGTCTGGTATGACATGGATTTTGTTTGAAAAATATTGATATGAAAAAACCTGTTTTACGATTTGCACCCAGCCCGACCGGCTTGCTTCATGTAGGCAATGCCCGTGTTGCCATGATGAACTGGTTATATGCCCGCAAGCATGGTGGTGAATTTATCCTGCGCTTTGACGACACCGACCCGGAACGGTCCAAGGATGAATATGTTGATGCCATTCGCGAGGACTTGCGCTGGCTGGGCATTGACTGGGACCGCGAGGAACGCCAGTCGCTGCGTCAGGACAAATACGACGTTGCGATTGAAAAGCTGAAAGCCGAAAAGCTGCTTTATCCGTGCTATGAAACGGAAGGCGAGCTGAACTGGAAACGCAAGGCCGCCCGCCAGCGTCACCAGCCTTTCATCTATGATCGCAAGGCCCTGATCCTTGATCCTGCCGAAGTTCGTGCGCTGGAAGCCGAAGGGCGCACGCCCTATTGGCGTTTCCTGCTGCCCGATGGCGTGGTGGAATGGGATGATATGTGCCGTGGCCTGTGCCATTTTGACACCGAACATGTGTCGGACCCGGTTCTGATCCGTGAAGACGGATCCTTGCTGTATATGCTGGGGTCGGTTGTGGATGATCTTGAAATGGGCGTTACCCATATCATTCGCGGTGAAGACCATGTGACCAATACCGTGGCACAAATTCTGGTTTATATGGCGCTGGGCGGCAAGGCTGGCGGGCTTGATTTTGGCCATACGCCGCTGTTGGCCGGGCCGGGCGGATCGCAGCTTTCCAAACGGCTGGGCAGCCTTTCGTTGCGCGAATTGCGCAATGACGGCTTTGAAGTTCCGGCTTTGGTCGGGCTTTTGACCGGGCTTGGTGCGTCTGACCGGATTGAACCGGTAACGATGCGTGGTGCCATCGAAACGTTTGATATTTCGGCCTATGGCCGGTCGACGCCAAAATTTGACCCGGCTGATCTGGCATCCCTGAACGAAAAAATCGTTCATGAAATGCCGTTTGATCAGGCACAGGAAAAGCTGGTTGCGGCCGGTATGGAAGGCATTGACGAAGATTTCTGGCTGGCGGTGCGCGGCAATTGCTGGCGTGTGGCCGAAGCGCGCGAATGGTGGGATGTAATCCACGCTGTTACCGCGCCCGAAATTGACGAAGAAGATGGTGAATTTTTGCGCCAGGCGGCCGATATCCTGCCCCAGGGGGCGCTTGACGCAACAAGCTGGAAAAGCTGGACCGGTGCGCTTAAGGAAGCAACCGGCCGCAAGGGAAAACAATTGTTCATGCCGTTACGCAAGGCCCTGACCGGGCGCGAACATGGCCCGGAAATGTCGGCAATGTTGCCGTTGATTGGCAGTGAAAAGGCCCGTGCGCGGCTGTGTGGCACGGCGGTCTGATTTCGGTCGGATCGCCCGAAAATGACAGCTGCTTTCACGCCATTTGAACGGACCAGAAAAATGACCGATACATATCCAGAACTGCGTATTTACGACAGCATGACCCGCGAAAAGCAGGTTTTTGTCCCGATTGACGACGAAGACGTGCGTTTGTATGTCTGCGGACCAACGGTTTATGACTATGCCCATGTTGGCAATGCCCGCCCGGTGGTGGTGTTTGATACGCTGGTACGTTTGTTGCGTTACCTCTATCCGAACGTCACCTATGTTCGCAACGTCACCGACATTGATGATAAAATCAATCAGCGTGCCCGTGACAGCGGCGAAAGCATTTCGGTTATTACCGCACGTACCCACCAGGCCTATCTTGACGATATGGATGCGCTGAATGCGGACAAACCCGATATTGAACCGCGTGCGACCGACCATATCCCCGATATGATCGCGATGTGCGAAAACCTGATCGAACAGGGATTTGCCTATGCTGCCGAAGGGCATGTTTTGTTTGCGGTTTCGAAATACGAGCAATATGGCAAATTATCGCGGCGCAATCGCGATGAAATGATTGCCGGTGCCCGGGTTGAAGTTGCGCCTTATAAAAAGGACCCGGCGGACTTTGTGTTGTGGAAACCGTCTGACGATGACACGCCGGGCTGGGACAGCCCGTGGGGCCGGGGTCGCCCGGGCTGGCATATTGAATGCTCGGCCATGTCGACGCGCTATCTGGGTGAAAATTTTGACATTCATGGCGGCGGCATTGATCTGGTGTTTCCGCATCATGAAAATGAAATTGCCCAAAGCTGCTGCGCAAATCATGGGTCCAGCTATGCCAAATACTGGATGCATAACGGCCACCTGATGGTTGAAGGCGAAAAAATGTCCAAGTCATTGGGCAATTTTGTCACCGTGCATGAATTGCTGGAAAGCTGGCCGGGCGAAGCCATTCGTCTTGCCATGATGGGCACCCATTATCACCAGCCGATCAACTGGACAGAAGAAAACCTGCGCCAGGCCAAAGAAGCACTGGACCGTTTTTATACGGCCCTGCGCCAGACATCATACATCATTCATGAAGATGCCGATGTGCCTGACGGGGTGTTGAACGCGCTGTGTGATGATTTGAATACGCCATTGGCCATTGCCGAGTTCCACGAGCTGATTACCCAGCTGAACAAGGCCAAGAACGACCGTAAAAAGGCCGAAGCCAAAGGCCGTGTTCTGGCGGCAGCCGAATTGCTGGGTATTCTGGAAATCGATGTTGACAGCTGGTTTACCGGTGGTGGCGATGAGGATGAAGCCGCAGAAATCGATGCCCTGATTAAAGAGCGTGCTGAAGCCAAGAAAAACCGCGATTTTGCCGCTGCCGACCAGATCCGCAATGATTTGCTGGCCCGCGGTATTATTCTGGAAGACTTCAAGGACGGAACAACCTGGAAACGTGGTTGATCTGTTCGGTTCGATGATTTGCAAAAGGGCGCTGCCGGGAAACGGGTGGCGCCTTTTTCTTTGCATCAACAAAGACCACGCCGCTTTGGACAGGCTGAGGATGACTGTCATATTATGCGTTCTGTCGCGCCACTGTGCCGGATCGTATGCTGTTGCAAATGGGCCTCCCTTGCGCGGACGGGCATTTTGCGGCACCCTTGAGGGGTGATCGGACCCCGGATAATCAAGGGAAATGGTAACATGGCCTTTGCTGATATCAGTCGGCGCAGTTTTTTGGCAGGTGCAGGCAGCACGGTTGCCGCAAGCCTTGCCGGTATGCCTCTTATCCATGCTGGAACGGCACAGGGGCAGGTGGCGACCGGTGTATTACGCCGCAAAATACCTGGTAGCGATGTCTCAATTCCCGCCATAGGCCTTGGCAGCTGGATTACTTTTAATGTCGGTGTTGATCCGGTTTTGTTGAAAAACTGCACTGATGTAATGGCTGCCTTTTTTGCCGGGGGCGGCGAAATGATTGATTCTTCACCGATGTATGGATCATCGCAGGCGACCATCGGCCATGGTTTGAAAACACTGGGCATTCATCGCGATCAGGTTTTTGCGACCGACAAGGTTTGGACCAGTGACGAAAACGGGGGCGGTGATCAAATTGCGGAAACCGCCCGGCGCTGGGGCATTTCAAAGTTTGATTTGTTGCAAGTCCACAATCTGCGCGACTGGGAGGACCAGTTGCCGGTGTTACAGGCTAAAAAGGCTGCCGGTGAACTGGGGTATGTCGGTGTCACCACATCGCATGGACGACGTCATGAATTGTTGTCGGTGATCATGCAGCGCGAACCGCTTGATTTTGTGCAAGTGACCTATAACCCGCTGGATCGTGAAGTTGAAAACCGCATTTTACCAATCGCGCAGGAACGCGGTATGGCCGTTATCATTAATCGCCCTTTTCGCGGCGGGCATTTGACCAAGGCACTGCGTGGGGTGCCTGTTCCTGAATTTTCCAGCGAACTTGGCGCGCAAAGCTGGGCGCAACTGATTTTGAAATATATCGTTTCCCATCCGGCTGTTACCTGCGCCATTCCCGCAACAACGCGGGTGGACCATGTGCGTGAAAACCTTGCGGCGGCCATGCCGGGCAAGGGTAAAAAAGATGCCGTTTTGCCCACCCCGGATATGCGACATGCCATCGCCGCTGCCATAGGAGATGCCCTGTGACAGACTGGTGGGATTATCATTTGATTGATTTTTTGCTGTTTTCAACCCGGGTTTATTACCGGTTGTTTGTCAGCTTTAATCTGGCTTTTTGGCCGGTTAACCTGGTGTTGTATCTTGCGGGCGCGGTGCTGGTTTACAGGGGCTTGCGCGGGGGGCGGCTGTTTCAACGGGGTATTCTGGTTGTTTTGGCCGTGATGTGGGCATGGGCCGGTGCTGTTTTCATGGGGCATTATTACCGGCCAATCAATTGGGCCGTGCCATATATACTGCCGATATTTGCTTTCCAGGCTGTGATAATGGTGCTGTTTTCCTTGCGTAAAACGCCGCTTGTGTTTTGCTGGCGTGGTGACTTTTCCAGCATGGCCGGGGTGGCTTTGCTGATTTTGGCAATTCCGGTTTATCCGTTTTTTAGCGTGCTGGCCGGTCACGATGTTTTGGCCGCCGAACTTTTTGGCAGCGCCCCGGACCCGACAATTATCGGCACCCTGGGCTTTGTGTTGTTAATGCGTGGTACCTGGCGCTGGCTGTTGCTGCCTGCTCCGGTTTTGTGGTGCATTCTTACCAGCCTGACATTATGGGCGATGGACCAGGATATTGCGTGGTTGCCGCTGGTTGCGGCATGGCTGGCGATTTTGGGCGGCTGGATGGATGCCAAAAGTGGCGTGACACGCAAGCCGGAAGCAACCTCGCCCGTGCATTTAAATCGTGCACAACGCGGGGCCGCAGACCCGGCCGGTTTGGTAGAATAGCAACATCACAGATTGGCGATGCGGTAGGGATGTTCGGGTTAGCGGCTAAATAACAGTTTCACCCCGATGGCTGCAAAAAAGACGCCCAGAAACCCGTTGATCCAGCGGGCCATACGGCGATAAACCGCAATGACAGGCCGGGTTGAAAAAGCGGTGGCATAAAACAGGTGGATCACTGTCGATATTGCCCCGCATCCTGCCACAATGATCAGGCCCACCCATAACGGGGCACCGGGTTGCAAACCAATGGAAATAATCGCGATCCAGGTCAGGATGGC
This sequence comes from Thalassospira sp. MCCC 1A01428, assembly GCF_002115825.1. GTDB lineage: Bacteria > Pseudomonadota > Alphaproteobacteria > Rhodospirillales > Thalassospiraceae > Thalassospira. The sequence goes on from NZ_JFJZ01000007.1 coordinate 33,528, forward strand.
TTTGGGATTGGTTAAATGAAGGGCCAGCCCGCGACTGAAATAGTGGGCTGGGGCACGTAACGGGCCATTTTCGGCCCTGGCATCGGCAGGTGCCGGGCGAAAGGCAGATCTTAAGGCCTTGAATGCCATCCATAATAAATAGCACCCCCCGGCAATGCGAATGGCAAACATGGCATCGGCATAGGCGACCAGCAGGGCAGAAAGGCCCGAAAGTGTTATGGCACCGATGCAAAATGATCCGCTGCCAATGCCCAGGGCAAAGTAACGCCCGGCCCGGCGGCCTTCGCCAAGCGATACGCCCATTAACGCCATAAAGGCAGGGCCAGGGCTGATCAGGCCAACCAGCAAGGCGGCATAAGCGAGCAAAATACCGGGCAGATATAAATGAAGTTCTGTCATCGGAAGCCCCATTGTTTGCGTGTTTTAAAATCTAAACCCAAACAAAGGCAGCGTCGATGAGAGAAAGGGCCGGTTTTGTTCCATGCTGCCGGAATTGTCAGGATAGGTTTGCAGAATGGGGACTGCACTGGCAAAGGGCGAACTGACCTGAAACATGCGGTAAATGGCAGCAGTTTGGTTTTGCCCGACAACGAGAGGCAGGCATATAAAAATCACAGGCACATAAAAATCAGCGCCCGTTATAAAAGCCCGATACAAACAAAGCCCGGCAGGGGGTGCCGGGCTTTGTCAAAACGTGTTTGGGAAATGTGCCGCCTATTCGCCAGTTGCCCCGCGGGCAATTTCGGAAAGGGCCTGTTCAAAAACTTCGGGCGGGTGGCCGCCGCTAATGGCGTATTTGCCATTTACCACATAGGTCGGAACCGACGTAATACCGGCACTTTTAAATTCTTCTTCCTCGGCGCGAACTTCGCTGGCATAGGTGTCACTGTCTAGAATGTTACCGGCTTCTTCGGGGGACAGGCCAACTTCCTCGCAGCAGCGTTTTAAAACGCCATGGTCGCCGGGGTTTTCGCCCTCCTGAAAATAGGACCGGAACAGCGCCATTTTCAGTTCGGTCTGTTTGCCTTTTTTGCCTGCCCAATACAGCATGCGGTGACAATCAAAGGTGTTGTAAATGCGGCTGTCTGAACTGAAGTGAATGTCAAAACCGGCATTTTCGCCCATCATCTGGATGCGGTCGCGGTTTTCGGCACTCTGGTCCGGGGTCAGGGCATATTTTTCATGAATATGTTCGCCCAGCTCCTGGCCTTCCGGCCCCATGTCGGGGTTTAATTCGAACGGGTGCCAGCGCAATTTGGCATCGATCTGGCCCTCCAGATTTTGCAGGGCCTGCTCAAGATGTTTATAGCCGATAATGCACCACGGGCAGACAACGTCGGAAACAATGTCGATCTGCATTTTGGTCGGTTGGGTCATGCCGGGACCTTTTGTTATGAATGAACTTGCCCCAGACATAAGCCCTTGTCGCAGGAACGCAACCATTCTTGCAGTGCCGGTTGATCATTCGTTTGATAAAACAGTTCCTGTTAATGCAGGGGATCAGGGATTGTGACCAAAGGGGCACGGGGCAATGGCTTGCCATCGGTTGATTTTGCCATTGCCGATTGTTTGAAATTCACAGGAAGGGTGCCCGTCACCCTGGCAGGTCAGATCAGTTAATATCGAGCCTGGCATGACGAACCTGATCAATCAGGTATTCGGCAAATGTTTCTATCGTCGGGCAGGACCATTCGGCGCGGGTTTTAATGCCGTTACGCATCCAGTATCCATGCCATCTGTCGTCCGTGTCGCGGCAAATGGTGTATTCTGCAAAACGGTCAGCCGCGCGCCAGCAATGCTTTCCGTCGCGATGCCATGTCAGCCCGCCCAGAAAAATCAGATCGTCCGATTCCGATATGGCGGCAATACGAGCCATATGACTATTTCCCTAGAACCAAGTGATAAGTCCTTAATCGCATGTATAGCAACGCTATGTTGAGGTGACTGAGGCACTGCATCTATAAGTGTATATATCAATATAGTGCCACCGCTATCGCCTGCACAATCATGCAGGGGGACAGGTTTGCTACTCTAAAGGCGGTGAAACGGCGGATTTTGCCGTTTTTCTCTCTGGTGTGGTAACGAGGTTGCGCCAGACGAGGTTTTGCGGCAATTTGCCAGACCGTCCCGGTACAGGATATCGGGGACACACCTCTTTTTTCGATGGTTGCCCGTGTGGCGCCGCATCAATGCAGATTTGGAACCAATATGTCTGACAAGCGCGTCTATCTCTATGACAGTACCTTGCGCGATGGGCAACAGACCCAGGGCGTCGATTTTTCAGCCGCGGATAAAACCGCGATTGCCAAGGCACTGGACGAGCTGTCGATTGACTATATTGAAGGCGGTTGGCCCGGCGCAAACCCGACGGATGATGCGTTTTTTGCCAGCCCGCCCAAACTTAAAAATTCTCGTCTGACTGCCTTTGGCATGACACGGCGTGCCGGTCGCTCCGCTTCGAACGATCCGGGGTTGGCCACCCTGATCCAGAATGCGCCGGTGGTGTGCATGGTAGGCAAAAGCTGGGATTTTCAGGTGACCGAGGCGTTAGGCATCGAACTGGATGAAAACATCGCGATGATTTCGGAATCGGTCGCGCATGTGAAACAGCATAGCGAGGAAGTGCTGTTTGATTCCGAGCATTTCTTTGATGGGTATAAAGCCAATCGCGACTATGCCCTGTCAGCCATTCAGGCGGCTTATGATGCCGGTGCGCGCTGGGTTGTGCTGTGTGATACCAATGGCGGCACCCTGCCAGACGAGATTTTTGACATTGTGACCGATGTCTGCACCCGCATCCCCGGAAGCCATGTTGGCATTCATTGCCATAACGATACCGAAAATGCGGTTGCCAATTCGCTGGCGGCGGTCCGGGCCGGGGCACGGCAAATTCAGGGCACGCTCAATGGTCTTGGGGAACGGTGCGGTAATGCCAACCTGATTTCCATCATCCCGACCCTGATGTTGAAAATGGGCTATGACGTGGGCATTAGCGCACAGCAACTAACCCAGTTGCGTCGTATTTCGCATATTCTCGATGACCGTCTCAACCGCGAACCAACCCGCCAGGCGGCCTATGTTGGTGAATCGGCCTTTGCCCATAAGGGCGGTTTGCATGTGTCGGCGGTCGAGAAAAACCCGGCCTGCTATGAACATGTCGAACCCGAAAAAGTTGGCAATCAGCGCCAGATTCTGGTGTCAGACCAGGCGGGGCGTTCCAATATTCTGGCACGGTTTCGCGAAATTGGTGTCGAGGTTGACCCGAAATCCGAAGCAGTCGGCAGGCTGGTGGAACTGGTCAAACAGCGCGAATTTGACGGTTATGCTTATGATGGGGCCGAAGCCAGCTTTGAACTGTTAGCCCGCAAGGCGATGGGCGAACTTGAACGCTATTTCCGTGTCACATCTTTCCGCGTGATCGACGAACGCCGCTGGGTGGATGAACAGGACGAACAGGTTATCACCATGTCGGAAGCCACGGTAAAAGTGGTGGTAGGCGACGAACAGTTCATGTCGGTGGCCGAGGGTAACGGCCCGGTCAACGCCCTTGATGCTGCCCTGCGCAAGGTGCTGTTAACTGTGCCGGAATACCGCGAGGTCATCGCGCCGATCGAACTGATCGATTACAAGGTGCGGATCATAACCCGTGGCGACGGCACCCGTGCGGTTACCCGCGTGATGATCGAAAGCCGCGATGCCGAAGGCAACAGCTGGGCAACCGTCGGTGTTTCAAGCAACATTATCGAGGCGTCCTATAACGCCTTGCGCGATTCCATAAGTTACAAGCTGTTTAAAGCCGGGATTCGCAGCCAGCATTCGTGATGAATGCGTTTGTTTGCTGTATCGGGTGGTGTCGTGCGTGCCCGGCGTCGGCCCTATAGGGTTATGTGTGTGCTGATGCTGGTGCTGCGCGGCAGGAAATGCTAAAGCAGCGCGCAATCACGGGCGGGTTTACCGCCTTTTATGGATTGGTGCCGGTTATTGGCTGGTGTGTAACGGTGCCGATGAACACTATAGGAGACTTCAGGGGATGAGTGATACCCCAACTGCGGCCCGCCCCGAAACGGCAGGTGTGGTTAACCCACCCGTTATCATTTTAATTGAACCGCAGCTTGGCGATAATATTGGCAAGGCGGCGCGGGCAATGTTGAATTGCGGGCTGGTGGATTTGCGGCTGGTGCGCCCGCGCGATGGCTGGCCCAATGAACGGGCAACTGCCAATGCGTCCGGCGCGGATATCGTGATCGACAATACCAGGGTGTTTGAACGCGAAGAAGACGCGCTGGCCGATTTGAACCGTATTTATGTGACAACTGCACGCACCCGTGATGCTGTTAAACCGGTTTTTACCCCGCGGGGGCTTGCCCCGGAAATGCGTGCCAATATTGGCAAGGGCGAAAAAATTGGTGTGATGTTCGGGCCGGAACGCACCGGTGTGCGCAACGAACATATTGCCATGGCGGATGCCGTTGTTACCGTGCCGCTTAATCCCGGTTTTACCTCGCTTAACCTGGCGCAGGCCGTGCTTTTGATTGGGTATGAGTGGTGGCAGGCCGGGGTCGATGTGCCCGATTACCAGATGATGATGAACGATTCGTTCCCCGCCACCCATGACGAGGTTGAACGGATGTTTGTGCATCTGGAGCATGAACTTGATGAATCCGGTTTTTTCCGTGTCGAGGAAAAGCGACCGGCAATGGAACGCAATATTCGCAATATTTTTACCCGTATCGGTTTGACCCACCAGGAGGTGCAAACCATTCGCGGGATGGTATCGGCCATGCGCGGGGCAAAGCATAAACCCAAACCAAAATCCTGATTGGCCGTTAGACCTGCGGCTGTTTGTGCGCTGAGGCCAGGACATAACCAAAGACAAAGCCCCCGGAAAATGTTCCGGGGGCTTGTCATATAGGGCCTGAAAAGGCCGTGTTGTGCGAGGAATGCCAGCCTAGTTTGGCATTAACACGGTATCGACCACATGGATCACGCCGTTCGACTGCATGACATTGGCCGTGGTAACTTTTGACCAGTTGCCTTTTTCATCGACGATATAAAGCGCACCGTCTTTCATTTCGGCGGTAATGGTGCCGCCTTCAACGGTGGTCATTTTATACATGCCACCCATCATCATGGCTTTTTCCATCAGGTCCTTGGCGGTCAGTGTGCCCGGCACCACGTGATAGGTCAGGATTTTGGTCAGGGTCGGTTTGTTTTCCGGCTTTAACAGGGTGTCGACGGTGCCAGCGGGAAGTTTGTCAAAGGCGTCGTTGGTGGGGGCAAATACCGTGAACGGGCCGGGGCCAGACAGGGTATCAACCAGGCCCGCAGCTTTGACAGCAGCAACCAGGGTTGTGTGGTCTTTGGAATTGACCGCGTTTTCAATGATGTTTTTTGACGGATACATCGGCGCACCGCCCACCATCACCACATGTTTTTCGGGGGTCATGGCGGTGTTGGACTTCATCATGTCGTCTTTGTTCGCGTGCATGTCAGATGAACACGCACCCAGCGCAAGTGCCATTGTCGCGGATGCAATTACCATCATGGAACGAAATTTCATGGTCTCGATGTCCTAAGCTCGTTCGTTCGCGGCTTGTCTTTTTTTATCCTGCGTGTTTCGCCGCGTAACTTCATTATTGTCAAAACGGGTCCCAAGAGCTGATCCGGTTTGAACACGCATGGTAAAAATTGTTACGCGGCGACGGGCGAACTGGATTGGAACTTTTGACAAAAAAGTGCAGGGTGCCTCCGCAATGCCGGAAAACGACCGGAAAAAAGATGCACTCAATCGACCAGACAGGCTGGTTTTCTGCGGTTTCCGTTTGACTCGTGCGGATTCATCTCTATATTGCGCCTCACTTCCGAGAAAGCGGGTCGCGGCAAGGTTCTGCGTCCCCGTTCTGCAAACAGCCTGTTTGCAGAAACTATCGGGACAACAAAGCACTTTTAAAAAAGCGAGTTTACAATGTCGAAACGTATTGCTGCCAAGCATAAAATTGACCGCCGCCTTGGTGTAAACCTTTGGGGCCGTTCCAAATCGCCGCTGAACAAGCGCGAATATGCTCCGGGCATGCACGGCGCAACCCGCCGTAAAAAACCGACCGATTATGGTATCCAGCTGTTCGCCAAACAGCAGCTTAAAGGCTACTATGGTTCGATCTCGGAAAAACAGTTCCTGCGTTATTTCAAAGAAGCATCGCGTCGCCCGGGTGATACCTCGGAAACCCTGATCGGGATTCTCGAAACCCGTCTGGACGCTGTTGTCTATCGTATGAAATTCGTTCCGACCGTGTTTGCTTCACGTCAGTTCGTGAACCATGGCCACGTCCTGGTCAATGGCAAGAAGGTCACCATTCCTTCTTACCTGGTCAAGGAAGGCGACGTTGTTGAAGTCAAATCGGCTTCGCGCGAAATCCCGATGGTTATGGAAGCTGCAACCCTGGCAGAACGTGACATTCCCGAATATCTCGAAGTTGACCCGAAAGCCTTCAAAGGTACTTTCGTTCGCGTCCCGAAATTCGCCGAAGTCCCGTACCCGGTTCAGATGCAGCCGAGCCTGGTTGTCGAATTCTATTCGCGTTAATCTGTTTTACAGGTTTCGCCGAATACAAAAAGAAACGCTCGCTGTTTTCAGCGGGCGTTTTTTTTGTGCCGGTTATTTGATGGTGTTTGATCCATCAGATATGTTCAGGCAAAATGACATATCAAAACGAGGACGACCTCGCCCGGTTCGGGTTTTATATGTTCGGGACGACCCGATAAGATAAGAGGTCGCCATGCGCACGACACTTGACCGTATCCGCCATACTCTCAGCTTTGAAATTATCGGCCTTGCCATTGTTGCCCCGCTGGGCACGTGGGCGTTTGACATGCCAATCCATGATATTGGTGTGGTGGCCCTGTTTAGTGCCGTTCTGGCAGCGGTGTGGAACTATGTTTTCAATGTGCTGTTTGACCGCAGCATGATTGCGCTATGGGGCAATGTTCACAAAACAGTACCGTTGCGCGTGGCACATGCGGTTTTGTTCGAGGCGGGCTTGCTGGTTGTTTTAATGCCGCTGATCGCCTGGTATCTGCATGTCAGCCTGTTGCAGGCTTTTATGATGGATGTATCATTTTCGGCGTTTTATCTGGTGTATGCGTTTGTTTTTAACTGGGCCTACGATGTTTTGTTCCCGGTGCCACAAGCCCCTTGCAAGAACGGAAAGCAGGCGGGCAACGCAGATAGTACCAACTGGTAAAACCCGTAAGGACCCAATAAAAAACACGCCCGCGATGTAACGCCGGGCGTGTTTTATAAATCAGATTCGTAACGCGAAAATCAGGCTGCTGCAGCAACGCCTTTTTCACGCATATGCTGGCCCAGTTCACCATTGGCAAACATTTCGCGAATGATATCGCAGCCGCCAACAAATTCGCCTTTGACGTAAAGCTGGGGAATGGTCGGCCAGTTCGAGAAATCCTTGATTCCCTGACGGATGGCCGGATCGACCAGAACGTTCACGTCCTTGAACGGAACGCCAAGTTCGGCCAGAACCTGCACAACGGCGGCAGAAAAGCCGCATTGCGGGAACATGGACGTCCCTTTCATGAACAGAACGACGTCGTTTTCGTCGATATCCTTCTGGATGCGGTCAAAAACCGGATTTTCGGACATTGCGGGTATCCTTGACTGTGATAATTGCGGTACTGCGCACGACCGCCGATATAAATGTTTCTGGTCGAAGATATGGCGCTCTGTGGCGTTTATGTCAACTGTTGGCGCGCAACCGGCGAGCAGTTCGCAAATTGTCCCATGTAAACAGCGCCAGACCACACCAGACAAAAATATATGTAATCAGATGTGCATGGGTAAAGTTTTCGCCAAACAGCAAAACGGCGACAACCAGCTGCAGGGTCGGATTTATATATTGCATTAATCCCAGCGCCCCGAATTTCATGTTGCGCGCGGCAAAGGCAAACATCACCAGCGGCACGGTTGTCATAACCCCCAAACCGATCAGCAGGGCGTCATGGCCTGGCCCGGTATGAAGAAACGCCATTTCGCCGTTGCTTTGCAACCAGCCCAGATAAATCAGGGCAGCGGGTAGCAGCGTCAGGCATTCAACAAACAGCCCGGCAATCGGGTCGGCGGGAATCATTTTACGCAGCAGGCCATAAAAGCCAAACAGGAACGCCAGGCTAAGGGCGATCCAGGGCAGGGTGCCAAAAAAGATCAGCAGGTTTAAAACCCCGGCAGAAACAATAACGACCGATAAAATCTGGATGCGGTTAAGTTTTTCATTAAGAAAAATCCGCCCTAATACCAGCATGATCAACGGCATGATGTAATAGCCAAGGCTGGCTTCAAGCGCATGTCCATGATTGACCGACCAGATATAAATCAGCCAGTTACCGGCAATCAGCAGGCTTGTAATAAATAACAACCCCATCGTGCGGGCCGAACGCAACAGGGTCATCAATGCCGGTTTGCGGCCCAGCGCAAAAATCAGGATCAGGGTTAAAATGGCGGACCACAGGATACGGTGGCTGAGGATTTCCATCGCATCGGCAAAGCCGACCGCATGAAAATAGGCACCCGCGACCCCCCAGGTAATAAAGGCAAACAGGCCGGCCAGTGGACCTGCCCCGATCAGGGCTGGTTTGTTCGCGTTCGACATATCAGGTGAACCAGGGTCAGTTATTGGGGCGTAATCTGGCCCCGGAAACCGGGTGCGTCCGCCCGGTTAAAGGCGGCGCATCGGGCAGGATTTCCGAAAACGAAACGGATTTTATTCAGGAACCGAGGTTTGCAGCGCCAGAGCGTGCAATTCGTCGCCCATTTTACCCTTCAGGGCCGAATACACCATTTGATGCTGGATTACGCGGGTTTTGCCACGAAATGCCTCGGAGACAACCATCGCAGCATAATGATCACCGTCGCCGCGCAAATCCTCGATTCGTACCTGCGCATCGGGAAGGGCTTCCTTGATCATGCTTTCAATTTCGTGGGCTGCCATCGCCATGTGTATCATCCTTTCTGGGGCAAATCCTGTGGCCCGTGCGGGTGGGCGGATTTGCCAATAAATCATTGTTGGTTCTGGTATATGTTGCGCCACCGGGGCTGTCAATCAAGGCGGGCGGGTTGAATGGTTTTGCAGGCATGTCGCGCCATTGACGGGTGAAGGCCCGGCGCGTTTGCAGCCAGATATGCGCCATCGGGGCATCATTGCGTTGAATTTTGCCAATCTTTGCGCTATTGCCTTTATCGGCCTTGCAACAGCCAGCCGTTCGCGCCCGCAAGGGAAGGTGAATGTTGCATTTGAAAATTATCGGTTCCGCGTCGGACCGGCAATGCGAACACCCGGCCTCCTGTCAGGAGACGATGATGCGTTTACAAAACCCGGTCGAACAAACCCCGCCTGACCAGGCGATGATGAAGCCCGCAGACGGGACTCCGAAAAACTTTTCCAATGATGCGGCTGATGGACTAAAGGCCCAGGCCAAACGCTTGCGTGCCGCCCTGGCAAACCGGGATGTGATGGTGTCGCACGCCGGTAGCCTGGAGCTGATGGCCCAAAGTTATGGCTTTCGCGACTGGAATACCGCCCTTGCCATGACGCGGCGTAATTCCACGGCTATCAGTATTGAAGATCTTGGCATTGGCAAACGCTTTGCCGGGTCTTATCTGGGCCATGCCGTATCGGGCAAAATACTGGGATTAACCCGTACACCTGTCGGTGGCGTGTATCGGATCGAGGTGCACCTTGACCATGCTGTGGATGTGGTGGCCTCGAAACATTTTAGTGGCTTTCGCCAGCGTATAGCTGCGCGGATCAACAAGGATTGCGAACCGGTTCTGGCATCGGGCCAGCGTGGCCCCGGCCTGTCGGTTGATTTGTTGTTATAGCGCGGCCAACCTTGCGAATGCTGCTTTTGCCCACCATTGATGACCAAACCCTCCGGCTGCTGCCCAAAGCAGCCGGAGCCTATATTTTGCACATTGACGTGAAAGCCGATGTTGTCCTGACTCGGCACCGGTTTGCCGGCAAGGTTATTAAACAGGGGACATATTTTTATTGTGGAAGTGCGCGCGGCGCTGGTGGCATTGCTGCGCGGGTCAAACGTCATTGTGCCAGCGATAAAAAGCCGCACTGGCATATCGATGCCCTGACAATAATGCCGGTTGGCAAGGTTATGTCGGTTTTGGCAGTGCCGAACGGCAATGAATGCGATTTATGCCGCTGGTTACGTGAACAATTTTTACTTGCGGTTCCTGTTCCCGGTTTCGGCAGTTCTGACTGTGCGGTATGCCCCGCACATTTGCTGGCAGTTCCAGGGGGAGCCTTAATGGCGGTTAACATATTGAACAGCATCAAAAATACCTCTTCCGTCTGAGTTGAAGGGAAAATGTTCGATGTTGTTTTATGGTACTCCCTGTTTATGATCGTCGGGTATGGTCTGTATCTGTTCGTAATTGATCCGGATGGATGGAAACGCGATAGTGGTGCGGTGCCGAAGGTTTATTTCCCGGATCATTTTGCGGTTTCGGGTGGCGTTTTAATTTCTGTTAGGCCTGATACATGCTTGAACTGAAAGGTGTCGCCCTGCTGATTATTGCTGTCGTCGGGATCGGCCAGGCGCTTTTTTTGATATTATTGCTGCTTCAGGAAGGCAAACGTGCCTTTCGGGCCAATCGCTGGTTGATGTTTTTTACAGCGATCGTTTGTATTATTTTTGTTGATAAGGTTCTCGACGTTTTCTTGTCTCCATTGATACGTTTGTATCTTGCCCCTTTATTCTCGCCCTTTGTTTTTGCCTCCATTCCGGCAACTTATTTGTATTTTCGCGAAATTTCCGGTCGTCCTGTGCCGCAACCGGCCAGGCATTTCGCCATTGTTTTGCTTGTCGCCATCTGCACATCCGTCATTGTCTGGGCTATTCATAGCAATACAGATGTAAACCGCCTGTTGTTGACAGATCAGGGGCTTGGTCTGAACTGGAAGGCCCCTGTCTCGGTAACGGCGTTGATGCTGGCGATGATTGCCGTGTATTGCGGGCAATTTATTGCCTATATGATTGCGATATGGCGAACATGTCTGGTCTATCACAGGCAGGTGCAACAGCAGTTTGGTCTTGATGGGGCGGTATTGCGCAACTGGACTATCGAGTTGCTTGTTGAAACAAGTGTTATCTTTGCGATTTATACAGCGATTAACCTGTTTGATATCTTTGTATTAAGAAGCGAATGGCTGATTATTCTTGCTCATTGCGGTTTTGTTTTGGTCTTTTTTCGTATCAGTCACGTCATCGCAACCAACCCTGCGCTTTTTGTCGAGGCAGGTGTGGCTGGCGTTTATGATGTCTTGGACAAAGAGGGGGTGCCGCCTGACGGTGTACCGGGAAGCAATGCAACATCGCGCAATCTTGTGGATGAAGATGAGGTCAGGCGCATTTGTCGACGGCTAGATAAGATCGTTACACGCGACGAGGTCATATTTGATCCCTTACTTTCGATGCCCAAGCTGGCCCAAATTGTCGGGGTGACACCTAATCAGCTTTCCTTCGTGCTAAATCGGTATCTTGGGAAAAGCTTTTTTGATTTTGTTAACTCGGTGCCAATTGATCACGCCTTGCGCTTGCTGGTCGAGGAGCCTGATCGGCAGATCCTTGATATAGCCATCAGCATTGGATTTAATTCAAAATCGACGTTCAATCTGGCTTTTAAAAAGATCACGGGGACAACGCCGTCCGCCTATCGGGCCGAGAATATGGCGAAAGACGTTGCACAGATCATTTGACCCGGTGAAAAAGCACAGCAGATTTTGCTTATCTATCCGGCCCCCTGTTAAAGATGGGGTAGGCGTGATGTGCCATGACATGTCATGGCACCGTGAAGTGATTGGTAAGGGCCTGGCGACCCGCTCGTCGATCAGGGATGTATTGATCGGTTTTGAGTGAGGCAGGCTGATATGACTGCAGGATATTTTAAGGGTCTAGCCCTTCCGCCTGATTTTTCTCGGTGAAAACACGGCAAATTATGTGATGGGCACTGTTTGCTGCCGCTAGCTCGGGCAGGTGATTGCTGCGTGCAAGAATGACAGGCTCAATCGCGGTTTGATCGCTGATTTTTCGGGTAACAACACGATTTCCATCATAGGAAAAATCGCCAGGTGGCAGGGTATAGGCAATGCCGATTCCTTCGCCGTTGGCCGCAAGGCTGCGCATGACCTCCAGCGAATGTACCCGGTGCGCCACTTTGGGGTTATGGCCGCCCTGGCGAAACAGGTTAAGCATATGGCGGACAGATAACCCTTCTTCAAACAGAATAAGCTGTTCGGTCGCGAGATCGGCAAAGCTAAGGGTTGGTTGCCGGGCAAGTGCGGCCTCGGCGGCCATAAAGGCGTGCGGTGAAACCGCTTTCAGTCGTGTTTTGTCGAAATTGGCGTCCAGTCCAAGGTCGTAGGTAATTGCAAGGTCAATCTGGCCTTCGCGCATGTGGCGCGCCAGATTTTCAAAGTTATAAATGCGCCAGCGAAGAACGACATCTGGCAAGCCCTGGCGGAGGGCCTTTAAAACCGGCGCCAGATAAAGGGGGGCTAAATCTTCAAAGCAGCCCAGTGTTAGTGTGCCATTCACAATGCGTGATAAGGATGCCGGGTCTTCCAGCCGTTGGGCCTGTATTAAAAGGGCTTCGGCCTCGGTAATATAGGTGCGGGCAAAGGCGGTTAAGGTAATCGGGCTTCCCTTGCGGCGATTAAACAGCTTTTGGCCCAGCCTTTTTTCCACCACGCTTAGGGCAACAGACAGGGCCGGTTGCGAAACATGCAGGTTTTGCGCTGCCTGTGCCAGGCTTCCGGCGCGGGCAACGGCCACCACATATTCGATCTGACGCAAGGTTAAATATAACATCAGACTAATTCTAACTTTAGAATGTATTATTGGAAGTTATTTTTGGGGTAGGGCAAATTTCTGGCATTGCAAGTATCCATATTGCCAGACAGGAGCTTTTGCCATGGTTCATCCCCTTGTATCCCTAGCCGATATTGAAGCCTGGCAGCGTGACGGTGTTGTTTTGATCCGGGGGCTGTTTGCCAACCATGTTGATCAGCTGGCCGCAGGCATTGAAACTAACATGAGACAACCTGGTCCCTATGCTGCTGAAAACCTGAAAGCGGGCGAAGGGGGCCGGTTTTTTGATGATTATTGTAACTGGCAGCGTATTGGCGAATTTGAACAGGTGATCCGCCAGTCGGCACTGGGCGAGGTTGCGGCAGATTTGATGGGGTCGCAAGCCGTTCAGCTGTTTCACGATCATGTCCTGGTCAAGGAACCGGGCACGTCCAAGCCGACCCCGTGGCATCAGGACAGCCCGTATTATTTTGTCGAGGGGGAGCAGACGATCAGTTTCTGGTCACCGCTGGACCCGGTGCGCGAGGCATCCTTGCGCTGTGTTGCCGGGTCGCATAAATGGCCGCGCGCCGTGTTGCCAACCCGGTGGTTGTCAGAACAAAGTTTTTATCCCAACGAAGATGATTATATGCCGGTGCCCGACCCGGATGCCGAAGGCATGGAAATTCGCGAATGGCATATGGCACCGGGCGATGCCGTCGCCTTTGATTTTCGTATCTTGCACGGCGCACGCGGCAATTTGACAGGTAACCGCCGCCGGGCCTTTTCTGTACGGCTGGTGGGCGATGATGCCCGCTATGTTGAACGGCCCGGTCCCACATCCCCGCCCTTTCCCGGCCATGACATGCAAGCCGGGCAAAAATTGCGCGAGGACTGGTTCCCGGTCATTTTTCAGCGGTGATGTCCCGCGATATTTGAACGGGCTTTATCGCGGCCTATGGGGTGGTTTACCCGCCCGTCATGCTCATATGGCGCGAAACGGCAGGTTTTGCGCCTTTGCGCTCGATCACGAAATCATGGCCCTTGGGTTTAAGCAGCATGGCGCGGTCCAGGGCATCATCAAGCAATGCCGGGTCGTTTTCGCGCAGAATTTCGCGAAGGTCGATATGGTCTTCCTGGCCCAGGCACATATAAAGCGTGCCGGTACAGGTGATGCGGACCCGGTTGCAGCCTTCGCAAAAATTATGGGTCATGGGCGTGATAAAGCCCAGACGCCCACCGGTTTCGGTAACGGAAACATAGCGCGCCGGGCCGGGTGTGACATGGTTGCTGGGCACCAGTGTCCAGTCTTTTTCCAGCCGTTCGCGCACTACGGTCAACGGCAAGTAATGGTCGGTCCGGTCGCCATCAATGTCGCCTAGCGGCATGGTTTCGATCAGGCAAAGATCAAAACCTTCCTGCCCGCACCAGGCCAACATGCGTGAAAATTCGTCTTCATTTTGCCCGCGCAGGGCCACGGCATTGATTTTAATGCCGATGCCGGCTTCCTTGGCGGCTTGCAGGCCGGTTAATACCTGTTCCAGGCGGCCACGACGGGTGATTTCGGCAAATTTCTGATGGTCCAGCGTATCGAGCGAAATATTAAGGCGTTTAACCCCGGCCCGTGCCAGATCATCGGCATAGGTGGCAAGCTGGCTGCCATTGGTGGTCAGGGTTAGTTCATCCAGCGCGCCGGATTTTAAATGGCGCGACAAATCGCGGATCAAATCCATGATGCCACGGCGCACCAGCGGTTCGCCGCCGGTCAGGCGCAGTTTGCGCACCCCGCGTGAAATGAAAGCGGTACAAAGCTGATCAAGTTCCTCAAGGCTCAGAACCTGTGATTTTGGCAAAAACGTCATGTTTTCCGACATGCAATAGGTGCAGCGAAAATCACAGCGGTCCGTTACGGAAACCCGTAAATACGAGACATGACGGCCATATTTGTCGATCAGCGGTTTGTGCACGGTTTCACTGCCTGAGTTTTGGATGTTCTGTTTGTTCCCGATACCCTACATGACAGATAGTGCATGGATGGGGGGACGGGCAAGGCCCGTCTCCTCACTTTTTGCGGAGCAAGGCTGTTATCAGGCCGGCCCGTCATTTTGCCAGGCTGCGGCTTCGCGGTTATGCAGGGCGGCAATGTCGCGATCAAGGTGGGCCATGACGCGGCGTAAAACGGCAACCTTGTCGTGGTCAATCTCGGCAGCCAGCAAGGCCGAGCGTTCCGGGCTGGACAAAATGGTACGTACATCGCGAAACATTGCGTGGATCAGTTTTATAAAATGATCCTCGGTAAATTCCCAACTGGACCCATTGCGATGGATATTGTCGTTTACCAGCTGAATGAACCAGTTTTTGCGTTTCTGGTAATCGGCAAAATGCATGGCCATACGCACAAACACCATCGTGATCTGCTTTGACACCAGCGGATTTGCCGAAAGGTGATCCCAGTAATCGGTGGCATCACGCATTTCGTCTTCTTCGTGGGCGTGGGTGTCGACAATGGCGCGAATTTCAGAATCGATCTGTTCGATGGTATCAGCCCCGACCATCATGCGAATCACCTGAAAAAACGGATGCAGCATTTCGCGCGACAGCGCACCGTGTTCCAGATCACCGGCTTCGCGGCCCTCGAGCAAATGGGCAAAGCGACTGACCAGCAGGCGGCCAAACGGATCATTGCGGATAGACGGGGTGCGCCGCGCATTTGCGGCTGTAACCTCTGTTTCCAGGGCGTGCCATGCATCGTCAAACAGGTTTGGTTGTGCTTTGAGCGACACCAGCGCCTTGTGGATGTCTTCCACACTAATTGCATTGCCCTGGCTGCGGGCCTTGTCGGCCAGCCCGGTGGCAAAACGCTCCAGCACGGCCCAGGCGGCGTCATGGTGGCGTTTTTTAAAGCTGTCCGGGGCCAAAGGCATTTCGCTGATTGTCATTTACAAGGTGTCCGCAATTGTTCGGGGTCATGAAAATGCGATGTCGCCGCTAGGGCTTAAGCCGCACTTTTCGCTATTTTATCACATTTTTTCGAAATGCAGGCGCGGAACTCGCCTATTCGTAACCCACGGCAGGTTCGACAATTTCAAGCGCAACGTGCCGGGTGCGAATAATCTGGCGTCCGGCCTCTTCAAAATTAACGGCAAGCCTGTCGCCATCAACCGCCTGAATGCGGCCAAGGCCCCAATCGGGCTGTGACGGGTGACGGACAATGGTGCCTGGTGTCAGAAGAAAATCCATAAAAACTGCGATCCCAACCATTAACGATGTTTATCAGGTGCCGGGTCGGGGCGAATTTTGCACCGGCTTGCGAAACCTGCCAACAGGGTGTTCTTTATTAATGTTAAATAAATCTAGCATCGCAAAGCACCGCTGACAAAGGGCGAAAAATATCATTCTGTCGAATTGCCATACGTGCCGATGCGATTTTGCCCTATCATCTAAATAAGGTTTTAATACCTGTTTTGCACATTAGGGTCCGGATGACGGTCATAACGGGTGTGATCCGGTTTTTTTATGTGGGGATGCGGTTTCAGGGGAAGCCGCACCATCAGAATCTGGAGCAAGGTGCATGCAACAGGACAGGCAGCTAGAGCTTATCCTGATAGAACTTATCAGCTCGCGTATTTGTCACGATCTGGTTGGCCCGGTTGGCGCGGTAAACGCCGGGGCCGAACTGATGGAAGAGGCGGGCGGAACAGACGACGAAGCCCTGGGCCTGATGCGACGCAGTGGACAGGAGGCCCAGCGCCGCCTGCAACTGTTTCGACTGGCTTATGGCCGGGCAGGCAACAGTGTTGATGCATCAACAATGCATAAAACAGTGATGCAGGCCTATGACGCGGATGGCAAGGTGACGCTGGACTGGGCGGATCACCGCGATATTGATGCCGTAACGGGCAGGGTTGTGTTGAACATGATCATGACGGCCCGCGAGGCCCTGCCATTTGGCGGTGATATTTCTGTTCAATGCGACTCCGACAGGAATATTCGCGTTCGCGCACAGGGAAAACGCGCAGCGATCAGACCGGAAATTGAAAAGGTGCTGTCAGGCCCGGTAGACCCGCAAGACCTTGATCCAAGGAACATTCAGGGCTTTTTTGCCCGGAACCTAGCTGAAAGATTAGGGAAGCGTCTGGTGGTAGAGGCAGAAGAAAATTCAGTCACTTTGATCTATGTTTAAAAAAATTGCCGTGCCAGTATAGTAAAACCGTATGCTAGGCTCTACCTACATGGTAGCTCTCGTGTAAGACGAGCAGAATTGAGTGGGCAGATTTGATGCGGTTGACGTCCCGGGTCCGGTGATGGTCTGATTGCCGGCATTGTGGAGGGGGTATATGGACGATCTTTTAAGTGAATTTTTGACCGAAACTTCGGAAAGTCTTTCAACGCTGGACGTTGAACTGGTGAAACTTGAGCAGAACCCGAACGATCCTGATATTCTGTCGAATATCTTTCGTCTGGTTCATACCATCAAGGGAACTTGCGGCTTTTTGGGGTTGCCGCGTCTTGAAGCTGTTGCCCATGCAGGTGAAAACGTGCTGGGTAAAATTCGCGATGGCGAACTGATCGTGACCCCTGACGCCGTGACGCTGGTTCTTGAATCGATCGACACGATTAAATATCTGTTGAGCGAACTTGAAACCAACGAAACGGAACCGGAAGGCAACGACGCCGATCTCATCGCCCGGTTGAACCATTTTGCCGATACCGGCACATTGCCTGCTGCCGGGGCTGCCATGCCCAAGGCCGCAGCAAGCACGCCGCCGCCTCGGCCTGAAATTTTCCTGTCGCCCGAGACAGAGCCGGAAGTAACCCCTGAACCAGAGCCGGAGCCCGAAGAGCCCAAGGCTCCTGCGGCAGCGGCCAAACCGCCATCAGCCCCGAAATCGCAGGCTGTTCAGGCGGCTGCACCCGCACAGGATGCCGGTGCCAAGGCCGACCCGCATGCGCGGAACGAAGCCAAGGAAAGCACGGTTGCGGCACAGACCATTCGTGTGAATGTCGAATTGCTTGAAAACCTGATGACACTGGTTTCCGAACTGGTGCTGACGCGTAACCAGCTGTTGCAGATGGTACGTGGCAAGGATGACAGCGAATTTACCGTGCCGTTGCAGCGTTTGTCGCACATCACCACCGACCTTCAGGAAGGTGTGATGAAAACCCGTATGCAGCCGATTGGCAATGCATGGGCCAAACTGCCGCGTATTGTTCGCGATCTGGCCCTTGAAATGGGCAAAAAAATCGATCTGCAAATGATTGGTGCCGATACCGAACTGGACCGTCAGGTTCTTGAACTGATCAAGGATCCGCTGACGCACATGGTTCGGAACTCTGCCGATCATGGCCTGGAAGATATTCAGGGCCGCCGTGATGTTGGCAAACCTGAAACCGGAACGGTAACGCTGAACGCCTATCATGAAGGCGGTCATATCATTATCGAGATTTCCGATGACGGGCGCGGGTTGAATGTGCCCCGTATCAAGGAAAAGGCGCTTGCCAATGGCATCGTGTCCGAGGGTGAACTGGAAAGCATGTCGGATCAGCAGATCCACCAGTTCATTTTCAAGGCCGGTTTCTCGACCGCGGAAAAGGTTACATCGGTTTCCGGTCGTGGTGTGGGTATGGACGTGGTTCGTACCAACATTGAAAAGATCGGCGGCACGGTCGAACTGAAATCGGTTGAAGGTCGCGGGTCGACTTTCATTATTAAAATTCCGCTGACCCTGGCCATCGTTTCGGCTCTGATCGTTGAAAGTGGCGGCGAACGTTTTGCCATTCCGCAGATCAGCGTTCTGGAACTGGTGCGTGCGTCGAGCAATTCCGAGCATTCGATTGAACGGATCCACGACACGCCGGTTTTGCGCTTGCGCAATCGTCTGTTGCCGCTGGTTACGCTTAAGAAAATTCTTGGTCTGGACGAGGCTGCCGAAAGCGACGTCGATGAAGAAGCCTTCATCGTTGTGGCCCAGGTTGGCACTTACAGCTTCGGTATCATTGTAGATCGCGTTTTTGACACCGAGGAAATCGTGGTCAAGCCGGTGGCACCGATCCTGCGTGATCTGTCGCTGTTCTCGGGCAATACCATTCTGGGTGACGGCAGCGTCATCATGATCCTGGATCCGAACGGCATTGCAACCCGGACCGGTGAAATCACCGTTGGTGGCCAGCAGGGTGTTGAATCCAAGGCCAAATCCGAAAGCACCGATCGCGAAACCACCTCGATGCTGGTGTTCCGTGCCGGTGGGAATGAAGTTCGCGCCGTGCCGCTGGCACTGGTGGCACGACTGGAAGAAATCGATGTGGAAAGCATCGAATATTCCAACGGGCGCCCGCTGGTTCAGTATCGTGGCAAGCTGATGCCGCTGGTCTTTATTGACGGGGCCTATCAGATGAAGTCCGAAGGCCGTCAGCCGACCCTGGTATTCCAGGATCGTGAACGGACAATGGGGCTTGTCGTCGACGAAATCGTTGATATTGTTGATGATGTTCTAAATGTTGAATTGACAGCCGATCGTGATGGCCTGGTTGGGTCTGCCGTGGTTGACGGCAAGGCAACCGACCTGATCGATGCGGGTTATTATCTTGAACTTGCCTTTAGCGACTGGTTTGGCAAGGAAGAGGCAACGGGCGAGAAGAAAAAAGTGCTGTTGGTTGATGACAGCCCGTTCTTCCGCAATTTGCTGACGCCGATGCTGTCGGTTTCCGGGTTCAAGGTAACGTCGGTTGAAAGTGCCGAACAGGCGATTGAGCTGAAAAACAATGGCGCAACATTTGATGCCATCATCAGCGACATCGAAATGCCTGGCATGAACGGTTTTGAATTTGCCGAAAGCCTGCAAAATGACGAAGCCTGGGGCGAAGTTCCGATTATTGCCCTGTCTTCTCATACCAGCGAAGAGGATTTCGAACGGGGTCGTCGGGCCGGATTTAGCGATTATGTTGCCAAATTTGACCGCGATGCCCTGGTGTCGACCCTGATCCAGACGCTGGCAGCTGTCTAAGTCGAAGGTAAAGTATCATGAGTGACAAAAACGCACTTGTCCCCAGTTCCGATCGCCACTCGGCCCTTGATCTGGGGGGATCAACCAAGGATTTTGTGACGGCGACAATCGGCAAACAGATGTTTGGTATTCCGGTTCTGACCGTTCAGGATGTGCTTGGCCCGCAACGTATTACCCGCATCCCGCTTGCACCCCCGGAAGTGGCCGGTTCGCTGAACCTGCGGGGCCGTATTGTTACCGCGATTGATGTGCGCAAACGTCTTGGCTTGCGCAACAAGGAAGTCGAAGATCCGGGAATGAGCATCGTTGTCGATCAGGGGGGTGAACTTTACAGCCTGATGGTCGATCAGGTCGGTGAAGTTTTAAGCGTGCCGCAAAACGCCTTTGAACGGAACCCGGCCACACTTGATCCGCGCTGGCGGGAATTTTCTGATGGCATCTTTCGTCTGGAAAAGAACTTGCTGGTTATTCTTGATGTGACCCGGCTGCTTGATTTTGCCGGGTCTGTAAAGCAGGCGGGCTAATGTCGGTCTGTTAAAGATGTTCCGGGCGCGCCCGGCGCCCGGATATTGCCGGTCGTGGCTTAACAAATGAAATTGCGAGAAGGAAGTCGATGAAGAGTTGTCTCGTCGTCGATGATTCAAAAGTCATCAGAATGGTGGCACGCCGTATCCTTGAGGAATTGGGATTCGAGGTTGTCGAAGCCGAAGACGGTATGGAAGCACTTGAAAAGTGTCTTTCCGACATGCCTGACGCGGTGCTGCTAGATTGGAACATGCCGATCAAAAGCGGTATCGAGTTCCTCCGGGATCTGCGTGCAGCGCCGGGAGGGGATGAACCCGTTGTTGTATTCTGCACCACGGAAAATGACCTGGAGCATATTCAGGAAGCCATTACCGCCGGGGCGAATGAATACATCATGAAACCCTTTGATAGCGAGATCATCCAGGCCAAGTTTGAACAGGTTGGCCTGATCTGATCCTTGTGGCCGCGACATCATCCGGGGCGTTGCGGCCTTTTGACCAAGCGGGAACATCGTGCCTGTGGAACAAAACCACATCGATCCACCATACAAAGTCCTGATCGTTGATGATTCGGCAATTGTACGCGGCCTTGTTGCGCGTATGTTGCAGGATGATCCCGATATTGAAGTCGTCGGCTCGGTTGCCAACGGGGAAGATGCCCTTGGGGTAATGCAGGACGGTGGCATTGAAACTGTTGTTCTCGATATCGAGATGCCGGTGATGGATGGCCTTACGGCGCTTCCAAAAATCCTGGAGATTGATCCCACCGTGCGTGTGATCATGGCATCCACCTTAACCAAGCGAAATGCCGATATCAGTTTTCGGGCCATGACCTTGGGGGCGGTGGACTATATTCCCAAGCCATCCTCGGCCAAGGATATTAATGTCGGTTCGGGGTTTCGTACCGAACTGATTGACAAGGTCAAGGCGTGGTCGGAACAGCGTCGCAAGATGCTTGAACAGTCGGCCGCGTTTGACGAGGGCGAATTTGACGATATCGCCGACACCGTGGTGGATGCCGCGTCTGTCAGCGGGGATGCGAGTGCCCCGGCCGATATGGTCGAAGATGGTGCTGACCACGATTCACACGCTGTCGACGGTGAAAAACCGTTTCGTGCCGAACTGTCGGCCGAACATCAGGTTTTGCAAAAGCCGGGTCGTATTCAGCGCAAGCGCTTTACCGCCGAGCTGCGCCCCCGACCGATGCAGCAACCGATGCGTCCGCAAATGCGGCCGATGCCGGCATCGCCGTTGCGGGATGCCGATGGTACCGGCCATATGCCTGCGCCCCATGCCAAACCCGATGGCAGCCCCATTGTGCGCGACCCGGGCCGCCTGATCGAGGATGCCGCCGTTGCCGCCAAAAAAGCAGCAAGCGGATCCCCTGTTGCCAGCACGATGGGAAAACCCGGGGTCGTGAGCAAACCTGTCGGCACCCGGCCGGTTTCTACCGCGGCACAGGCAGCAGGCGTTAAGGGCGATGCGGCCTCGCTGCGGGGGGCAGGACAAAAACGTGATATTCCCGCACGTGCCCCGGCACCGGTGGCTGCGCGCCCGGCGGATGTCCAGGCAAAGCGTGGCATTGCCACAGGTAACGCCCCGGCCCCCGCACGACGCGGGCGGCATAACCAGGGCCCGATAACCCTGCAACCTGAAAAGCATATCAATGTCGAGGCGATTGCGATTGGCAGCTCGACCGGTGGGCCGCAGGCATTGTTCGAGGTTTTACGTGGTCTGGTCGGGGTGCGTCAGCCGATTTTTATTACCCAGCATATGCCCGCTACTTTTACCACCATTCTGGCCGAACACATTACCCGTTTGACCGGTTTAAAATGCGGTGAAGGTGTGAATGGTGAAAACGTTCAACCCGGCAGGGTTTATTTGGCCCCGGGGGATTACCACATGGTAGTGGAGGGGCGCGGCAATAACCGCCGGGTCGCCCTGAACCAGAATGCGCCGGAAAATTTCTGCCGTCCGTCCGTTGATCCGATGCTGCGCAGTCTCGTCGATAGTTATGGTGGTAATTTGTTAACAATCATCCTGACCGGAATGGGGCAGGATGGTATGCTGGGTGGTCGCAATGTTGTTGGGGCTGGCGGTATGGTGGTGGCCCAGGATGAAGCAACAAGTGTTGTCTGGGGTATGCCCGGGGCTGCGGCCCAGGCCGGAATTTGTACGGCGATACTGCCAATAGGGGGCATTGCCCCTTACGTGAAAAAATTTGCCGGAGGTCGTTAACACAAGATGTTGAAGCCGGAAGACTTTGATTTCGTAAGCAAATTGATCAAATCCCGCTCGGGCCTGGTCCTGACGCAGGATAAGTTCTATTTGCTCGAAAGCCGGCTTATGCCGATTGCGCGCAAGCGTGGTCTGAAAGACCTTGGCGAATTGATCGGGGCGTTACGCGGCATGGACCGCACGCTGGTCGAAGACGTGGTCGAAGCCATGACCACCAACGAATCCTTTTTCTTTCGCGATACCAAACCGTTTGATCAGTTTCGCCATGTTGTTTTGCCCCACATGATCAAGGCCCGTGCCAGCAAGCGTCATTTGCGCATCTGGTGTGCTGCGGCATCTTCCGGGCAGGAACCGTATTCACTGGCGATGATCTTGCAGGATTTCGCCAGTCAACTGGCCGGGTGGCGGATCGACATTATCGGGACCGATATTTCCCGCGAAATCCTGAATAAGGCGCGTGCCGGTCTGTATTCGCAGTTTGAAGTCCAGCGCGGCTTGCCAATTACCCTTCTGGTCAAACATTTCCAGAAGGCCGAGGATATGTGGCAAATTTCGGCTGATCTGCGTTCGAAGGTGCAATATCGCGAATTTAACCTGCTGGAAGATTTGAAATCGCTGGGGCAGTTTGACGTTGTTTATTGCCGTAACGTGCTGATTTATTTTGACCAGCCAACAAAAACCGATGTGCTGTCGCGCATTTCGGCGCAAATGCCTGATGACGGATTTTTGTTTTTGGGGGGTGCCGAAACGGTTTTGGGTATTTCCGACAAATTCAAACCACTGGCCCGGCAACGCGGTATTTACCAGCTTAACCGTCCCGGTGCGCCCGATGTTGACGTTAGTGCCCTTGAAAAAGTACAGGCAGCCGGGGCTGCAAGCACAGCCGCCGGTGCGGGCGCGGGTGGATTTGCCTTTCCCAAACCCAAGGCCATGCAAACCGCCGCCGCAGCAGGCAGTGCATCAACGACGCCATCCACCACGACGCGGCCTTCAACAACCGGCACACCACCGCGAACCTACGGTACAGGAAGCACCGGTACTACAGGCAGCACCTATAGCCGACCATCGACCAGTAGCACGGCTGGTACAGCCGGTTCCAGCGGAGCAGGGACATCACGTTACGGTACCGGCGCTGGAACAGGTAGCAGTGGCACATCAGATAGCAGCAGCTATCAGCGTCCGGCACGGCCTGCGGGGACGGGGACAGGAAGCAGCTATTCTTCTACCCGGCCGTCATCCTCTACATTGGGGCGGACATACCCGCGCAAGCCGGATGATAAAAAGGATTAGGCGGGAAGGGAAAACCCGAACCGCTTGCCAAATTTCACGACAAACGCCCGGTCAATGTTCCGGGCGTTTTTTGTTTGTGACGCGCCTTAATACCAGACGCTATGCATTAAAGCAGATTAACGCTGTTCCCCAGGCGGCGGGTTGGCTCAACGATGCCCTTTTCAATAGCTTTAAGCGTTGCACTTTACCCGTCATGGATAGAGGACGCCTTTATAGATGGGGAACGGGTATAAAGTAAAAAAACACCCCGCCAACGATACGATGGCGAGGTGTTTTTGGCAGAAAAGATAGCGGATGTCATAAATTCAGGCGGCGGCGTGGGCACCATTACTTTCCGGGTCGCGCAAAACATAGCCGCGCCCCCAAACAGTGTGGATGTAATTGTCGCCTTCGGTCGCGGACTGAATTTTTTTGCGTAATTTGCACACAAACACGTCAATAATTTTCAGCTCGGGTTCATCCATGCCGCCATAAAGATGGTTTAAAAACATCTCTTTGGTCAACGTGGTGCCTTTGCGCAGCGACAGCAATTCCAGAATGCCATATTCCTTGCCGGTCAGATGCAGGGGTGAACCAGCCACATCAACGGTCCGGGCATCCAGATTGACATGAAGTTTACCGGTTGCAATAACCGACTGCGCATGGCCCTTGGACCGGCGCACGATCGCCTGGATACGTGCCAGCAATTCCGTTTTATCAAACGGTTTGGTCAAATAATCGTCCGCGCCAAAGCCAAGGCCTTTAACCTTGTCTTCGGTTTCGGTCAGACCCGACAAAATCAAAACCGGTGTTTCCACCCGCGCATCGCGCAGGCGACGCAGAACCTCGTACCCGTCAATGTCGGGTAACATCAGGTCCAGCAAAATAATATCGTAATCGTATAATTTACCAATCTCGAGGCCGTCTTCGCCCAGATCGGTGGTATCCACAACCATTCCTTCGGACTTCAGCATAAGTTCTATGCTGTCCGACATGGCGTCGTCGTCTTCAACAAGCAGCACCCGCATTTTCCGCTCCGCTCCGTTACCATATTCCGCAATAAATTTGGTGTTTATCCGGACTGTCCCGGCTATGCCCCAACAGCAGCCGTATCGTGGGATTTTTCCCGTTTTGTTAACGATACGTTGCTTTGCGACTCGTGGCAAGCGCACGAGTCGCAATTTGTTAACTTTTTTACCGCCATATTGTTCCCGTCATGACCAAATAAAGATTTAACAGTGGTTTAAGCCCCATTCCCTAGGCCAGAACTTTGGCGTCATTACGGCCAATGCCGACTGGCAGCTTTGTAAATCCGGTCTTCTCTTCTATATTTGGAACATGCGGCGCCGGTTTCCACCCCCGCGTCGCAGTGCGATCACCCCGACCAAAGCAGGCTCCATGTTCCAGATTGGCAAAAATATTATCGCCGACCTTCGCCGTGTCCCCGAATATTGGGTTGTGGGCCGTGTTACGGCTGTTTTGGGCTTGCTGGTTGAAATTGGCGGCGTTGAAGGCGCATTGTCGATTGGCGACCGCTGCAAGGTTGTTCGTCGCGATGGCGAGGCAGTGGTTTGTGAAGTTGTCGGTTTTCGCAGTGAACGGGCCTTGTTAATGCCATTTGGCGCGCTTGATGGCATTGGCATTGGCTGCGAAGTTGAACTGGCCGATACCCAACCGCAAATTTACCCCGATGACGGCTGGCTGGGCCGCGTGATTAATGCCTTTGGTGACCCGGTGGATGGCAAAGGGCCATTGCCGCAGGGGAACACGCCCTATGCCATCCGGCGCACGCCGCCTTCTGCCCATACCCGCCAACGTGTTTCGGGCAAGCTGGATTTGGGCGTTCGCGCCATGAACACTTTTCTGACCTGTTGCCGGGGGCAGCGTATGGGTATTTTTGCCGGGTCCGGGGTGGGTAAATCGAGCATGTTGTCGATGATGACGCGCCATACCACGTCGGATGTATCGGTGGTCGGCCTGATTGGTGAACGTGGCCGCGAAGCCCGCGAATTTATCGAAGATGATCTGGGCGAGGAAGGTTTGCGCCGCTCTGTTGTGGTGGTCGCAACATCCGATGAACCGCCTTTGATGCGCCGACAGGCGGCATTTATGACAATGGCAGTTTCCGAATTTTTTCGGGATCGCGGGCGTGATGTGCTGTGCATGATGGATTCCGTCACCCGCTTTGCGATGGCGCAGCGCGAAATCAGCCTGTCGGTGGGGGAACCGCCAGCGTCAAAGGGCTATACCCCAACCGTATTTGCCGAATTGCCCCGTTTGCTGGAACGTGCCGGGCCGGGCGGGCCGGGGCAAGGGTCCATCACCGGGCTGTTTACCGTGCTGGTTGATGGCGATGATCATAACGAACCTATTTCCGATGCGGTGCGTGGTATTCTCGATGGTCACGTGGTGCTGGACCGCGCGATTGCCGAACAGGGCCGTTATCCTGCGATCAATATTTTGCGCAGCGTATCGCGGACCATGCCAGGCTGTAACAATGAATATGAAAACCAGATTGTGCGGCGCGCCCGGCAATTGCTGGCAACCTATAATGACATGGCGGAACTGATCCGGCTGGGGGCTTATCGTCGGGGGACCGATGCCAAAGTGGATGAAGCCATTCATTATTTTCCCCTGATCGAGGAATTTTTAAGCCAGCGTAAAAATGAATGCACCCGCCTTGCCGAAGGTTACGCCGATTTGGCGCGCAGGCTGGATATGGCCCCGGTGGAGGATGGCAACGCCCAGGTGGCGGGCAATGCCGGCCATGCCGCAAGGCCGGGCAGTGCGGTAAACAGCCAGTCCCGGCAATCGCCAACGGATTTGAATGCGGCGAAACGGGCCCTCGGCGGGCAATAAACCCGTATCCGAGGGACATTTTCCTGCCGCGAAATGTGCTGCCTGGGCATGATGGCGATATGGTGGATGCAGATGTGCCGTTTGAAAAGAAGCCGCCTAAAACGATGACACCACAAACACGAAAGGCCTGGCATGGCCAAGGACTTTAAAACCCTTGTTCGTATTCGCAAATGGACGCTGGATGAAAAACAGCGCGAACTGGGCGATATGCTGCGCGTGCTGGAACAGTTGATCGAACAGCGCGAGGAACTGGGCCGTGCGTTAAAGGCCGAGCAAAAAGTGGCATCGGAAAACCCGCAAACGGCCGGTTTTGCTTATGGCAATTTTGCCAATGCTGTTATTGCCGAACGCACCGCGCTGACCGAACAGATTGCCGCACAGGAAGCCAAAATTGACAATTTCCGCGATGTGGTGGCACAGGCGTTCAAGGATATGAAAACCGCCGAAATTTCCGAACGCAACCGCGTTGCCGCCGTGCGCGCCGAAGAGGACCGCAAGGAACAGGAAAGCCTGGATGAAATTGGGGCGCGTGCCGCCACCCGCAAGGATGGCCTGATGTAGGTGGTTTCGGCCCTGCATTTTACCGGCCCGGCGCTCCGGTGTTTATGATGCGTCCTGATGTAACGCATGGCCCTTTGTAATGCCGGTGATATGGCACAATTGGGCCGGGGTTAGGCAAAACACACTGCGCGGTGTTCCTGCTGCCAGCCAGATGGCGGGTTTCGCCAGAAGTTTTTCGTCAATCAGCGTGCGTATGGCATTGGCATGACCAAAGGGTGGTACGCCTCCGATTGCGTATCCGGTATGGTTTTTTACCTGTGTTGCATCGGCCTTGCCAATGGCTTCGCCAATAACAGCTTCAACCCTGGTTTCGCAAACCCGATCCGCCCCGTTCATAATGATCAGGACCGGGCTTTGGCTGTTTTGGCCCTGAAATATCAGTGATTTGCCAATGTCGCTGATGTCGCAGCCAACGGCCCGTGCGGCATCGGCGGCAGACCGGGTGCCATCGGGGAATTCCAGCACATCAATATCGGTCAAACCGGCTTGTTCAAAGGCGGCGGCAAGTCTGGCGGGCGGCGTTATTTTTTTCATAAGCGGGTGGCTGCTTTGTTGGCTGTGATTAATAAGGGTTAAAAACAATAACTTTTCGGGGTTTTATTGCCAAAGCATTTCACCATGAAACCCGTTTTCGCGACAACGTTTGGCGCGGGCGACTCTGCCCCGGATTGAGGCTTATAAATCTGAAGTCATTCCAGGGATGTAAATCAACCCGCACTTTGCAAATATTCTGATTTCCCTGTTGATTGTATCGGGCGCTGTTTTGACGGTAATTTTCCCCGCGGATCCCGGTTTTTCCCGATTATTCTGGTCTCCGTGACATGATAATGATAATCCTTCTCACGAATTTTGGGGGCCTTGTTTCTTAAACCCTTCCTTTCTGCCCTCATCATAAAACCTGTGAACACGTCGTTATCACCTGCGGTTTGTCGTCGCGTGCCTGTTGGCATTTGGCGGTATCGCAAGAAGGAGTGTGCCTTATGAAATTCAAAGCCCCCTGGATTGCCAGGATTGGTGCTGCCGGTCTTGGTGTGTCTGCATTGTTGATGTCATTGCCTGCACAGGCGCTTGAATATCCTATTGGTGAACCCCAGGAAGGGGGCGGACTTGAGGTTGCAGCGGTCTATTTGCAACCGATTACCATGGAACCCGAAGGGAT
Organism: Thalassospira sp. MCCC 1A01428; assembly: GCF_002115825.1. GTDB lineage: Bacteria > Pseudomonadota > Alphaproteobacteria > Rhodospirillales > Thalassospiraceae > Thalassospira. Next base: position 62,012 of record NZ_JFJZ01000007.1, read on the forward strand.
CATGCGACCGGCAGATCAGTCTGATGTGCATCTTGAGGCGGATATTCATGCGCTGGCCGACAATAAAAACGGTTTGGCCGAGGGGGAATGGGCACCTTATTTGGAAATTGGTTATACCCTGACCAAACTTGACGACGGCAAATCTGAATCCGGGATGCTGATGCCGATGGTGGCCAATGACGGCCCGCATTATGGCGACAACGTTAAATTGATGGGGCCAGGCAAATACCGTTTGACCCTGGATGTTGCCCCGCCTTCGGCAGCGTCGAAATTCGGGCGTCACATCGATAAGGAAACCGGCGTTGCGCCGTGGTTCAAACCTTTCAAGAAAGATTATGACTTTGTTTTTGCCGGTATTGGCAAAAAGGGCGGTTATTAAAACGGCCTGTGAAGCTGGCGCATGTGTGATGTGCCAGCTTTTTTATCTGCTTGTTAATTAAGGGAATGGGCATGATGCAAAAATGGAAACAGGCTGTTTTCACGATTTTGGCTGTGATCGTGGCAAGTGTTGGCGCGGCCTGTTTGTCTGGTGCCGCACAGGCCGACGAGATGCAAATCATCAATATGGACATCAAAGACGGTGTCATCACCCCGAACCGCATTGACGTTGCAGCGGGTGCCACATTTAAAATTGTGGTGACCAATTCGGGCAGCAGCCCGGCGGAATTTGAAAGTTTGCGTTTGCATCGCGAAAAGGTTTTGGCACCCGGTGTGACATCCTTTGTCGTGATCCGCCGTCTTTCTGCCGGGACATACGAATTTTATGACGAATTCCATATGGACCAGGAAACGGCCAATGGCGTTATCGTTGCGAAATAGGGAGCCGGGCGACCTGAATATGGTGCCCGGTATTTGTGAAGCGGCCTTCATGACATGACGATGTTCACAAAAACAGTAAATGGTTCTGCGACCGCCCCGTCCGGGCGGCTTTTGGCGTTTGGATTATGGTTGCGCAACCACCAGGTTGTTGTTCGCCGCCTGCAATGGGCGGTGGTTGGCATTTATGCGATATTGCTGATTGTGCCGGTTCTTATGCCTTTGCCGGGCCTGGCGTCGCATATCTGGAACAATGTCACTGTGTTTGCGCAATTCGTGTTCTGGGGCATCTGGTGGCCCGGTGTGCTGGTGTCGATGTTGCTGTTTGGTCGGTTGTGGTGCGGGCTTTTGTGCCCGGAAGGGGCGCTGACGGAATTTGCCAGCCGCCACGGGCGGGGCCGGGCCATTCCGCGCTGGGTGCGGTGGCCGGGCTGGCCGTTTGTGGCGTTTGTGTTAACCACTGTTTACGGGCAAATGACCAGTGTTTATCAATACCCGGCCCCGGTTTTGCTTGTTTTGGGCGGATCAACCGTCGGGGCGATTATTATTGGCTATCTTTACGGGCGTAACAAACGGGTTTGGTGCCGGTATTTATGCCCGGTAAACGGTGTTTTTGGGTTATTGGCCAAGCTGGCCCCGATGCATTACGGCGTTGATCGGGCGAAATGGGACCTGAATGCTGCAAGCCACAGTCACGAACACCGGTTTAACTGTGCCCCTTTGGTGGCGGTGAAAAATATGGAAAGCCCGTCGCCCTGCCATATGTGTGGCAGGTGTAGCGGTTTTCACGATGCCGTATCCCTGGAAGCCCGCCATCCGAATGATGAAATTGTGCGTTTGTCGAGCCGCACGGCAACAATTTGGGACAGCTTGCTGATCATTACCGGCCTGATGGGTGTTGCCATCGGGGCCTTTGAATGGAGCAGCAGCCCCTGGTTTGTCGAGATCAAGCAGATGCTGGCGATGGCACTGGTGAACCACAATATTATCTGGCCATTGCAGGCGACCTTGCCATGGTGGATTTTAACCGATTATGCCGCCCAGAATGATGTGTTGACCGTCCTCGATGGGGCGGTGTTGCTGGGCTATATTGCCACAACCGCAGTTGTGTTATCGGTGCTGATTTCGATCCCGTTGAAGCTGGCGTGTTTGCTGATGCGTTCACGCGGCGGGCAGCCCTTTTTCCATTTGTCTCATGCCCTTATTCCATTGGCAGCCTGCGGGGTGATTTTGGGGTTGTCGGCACAAACGGTAACGTTGCTGCGGGCGGACGGGGTTGCTTTGGCATGGGTGCCAATGGCGCGCCTGGCCTTGCTGATTGCGGCGACGGCCTGGTCGTGGTGGCTGGGAACCTCCATTCTGGTTCGCAAGGATGGGCGGGGCGTGCAAAAGGTTGCGGCATCGCTGATGTTTGCGCTGGCGCTGGCCGCCCCGGTTTATGCGTGGGTGTTGATGTTCTGGATCTGGTAGGCCGAAACGAACAGTGCCATCGCCTGCCGTTTGATCGACAAGCGATGGCACTGGAATGTAAGGGAAACCAAACGTATTGGCTTATTGGGGGGTGCCGGTTTGACTTTTAAGCCGGTTTTTCTTCTTACGCTGGCGGTTTAGCAGGTTAAGTGTTTCGACGCCCAGGCTAAACGCCATGGCAAAATAAATGTAACCCTTGGGAACGTGAATTTGCACGCCGTCCAGCAGCAACACAAAACCCACCAATATCAGAAACGACAGGGCCAGCATTTTGATCGACGGGTGCTTGTCGACAAAATCGCCAATCATGCGTGCTGCCATTAACATCACGCCGACCGATATGATCACGGCCAGCATCATCACGGTCAGATGGTCCACAAGGCCGACAGCGGTAATCACGGAATCGAGCGAGAAAATAACATCAAGCAGCATGATCTGCACAATGGTGCCGACAAACCCGGCAACGGGTTTTGCTTCATGTTCGCCCGGCTCGTCGATGGTGTGGTGAATTTCCATTGATGCCTTGGCAATCAAAAACAGCCCGCCGATAATCAGGATCAGGTCGCGCCCGCTAATGCCGCGGTCAAACACGTCGAATAACGGGGTTGTAAGCTCCATTACCCATGCCATGCAGGCCAGCAGCAACAGGCGCATCAGCATGGCCCCCAAAAGACCGGTGCGCCGGGCAGCTTTTTGCTGTTTTTGGGGCAGTTTGGCGACAATGACAGATAGAAAAACGATATTGTCGATGCCCAGCACAATTTCGAGAGCCGTTAGCGTTGCAAGACCTACCCACATATGGGGATCGGCAATCCAGTCAAACATAGTGGTTCCATTTCTGTGTTGTGGCCTTGCGGCATCGTCGCATCAAGATGTGTTTGGTGCTGTCTTAACGCAAGCGTGAATTGATTTCATGGGCTTTAGGCCTGAAAACAATTCATTGCAGGGTAATAACGGTGGCAAAAATTGATTGTTCCGTTTCCCCCTGTCACAGACAATTAACGCGCATGTCGATTGCGTAAATTTCGGGGGAAGGAAACATACATGCCCAGATTAATGGCCCGTTTGATCGTGGTGGCAACGCTTGGCGCCAGCCTGACCGGATTTTCCCCCCTTGCCAGCGCCGACCCGGCGCCCGATATGCACAATTGGGATGCGGTTTTAAAACAGGCCAAAGGTCAGACCGTTTATTGGTATGCCTGGGGTGGGGAGCCACGCATTAACGATTACATCGCCTGGGCTGGCAACCAGGTGCAGGAAAAATACGGCGTTACCGTCAAACAGGTCAAACTTGCCGATACCGCCGATGCGGTATCAAAGGTGGTTTCGGAAAAGGCCGCCGGGGTCACCGATGGCGGCGCGGTCGATATGATCTGGATTAATGGTGAAAACTTTGCCGCGATGAAGCGCAATGATTTGCTGTTTGGTCCGTGGGTCGAACAAACGCCCAATTTCAAATATGTTGATGTTACCGGCAAGCCCACCACGATCAACGATTTTACCGTCCCAACCGATGGGCTGGAAGCCCCGTGGGGCATGGCGCAGCTGAGCTTTTTTGATGATACATCCCGGGTGAAAACCCCGCCGCACAGTGCACAGGACTTGTTGGCGTGGCTGCAAAACCATCCGGGCCGGTTTACCTATCCGCAGCCGCCCGACTATATGGGATCGTCCTTTTTAAAGCAGGTGTTGACCGAGGTTGTCGATGACCCGGCAGTTTTGCAAAAACCGGCAGACGCCGCCGATGCGCAAAAGGTGTTGGCGCCGCTTTGGAATTATCTGGCAAAAATGCAGCCGGTTTTATGGCGCGAGGGCAAGGCATATCCGGCCAACGGGGCGGCCTTGCGCGCCATGATGGCCGATAACGAAATTGATATTGGTTTTTCCTTTAGTGCGGCCGAGGTATCGTCCGCCATTGCCAATTTTGAATTGCCCGACACGGTTCGCAGTTTTGTGTTTGACGGTGGCACATTGGGCAATACCAACTTTGTCGCCATTCCGTTTAATGCATCGGCCAAGGCCGGTGCCGTGGTGCTGGCCGATTTTTTGATGTCGCCACAGGCCCAGTTGCGCAAACAGAACCCGGAAATCTGGGGCAGTTTTACCGTGCTGGATATGGCTAAAATTCCGGCGGCGGACCGTGCAAAATTTGACGCGCTTGATTTGGGTGTTGCCACCCTGTCGCCAGCCGAAATGGGCAATGTCCTGCCCGAACCGCACCCAAGCTGGATGGAACTGGTCGAAAGTGAATGGCAAAAACGCTATGGCGTTGCCCAATGATTTTCCTCCAATCCTGTTTCCGGCGCTTGCGAACGCCCCAACATGGCCATGCCCGGTGCGGGATATGGCCGGTGTGACGGGGGATATGTGCCCAAGCTGCTAAAATATGCGCCGGGTTTAACCGTGTTTTTAATGGTCGGGCCGTTGGTGGCCGGGCTGTTGGGCACGGTGTTGCCTGCCTTTGGTTATTTGCCGGCCCTGGGCGGCGGGCAATGGTCGCTGGCAGCGTGGCAGGAATTATTTGCCCAGCCGGGATTGCTGATTTCAGTTAGGCTTTCGGCAACGACCGGCCTGTTGGCAACGGTGATATCCTTTTTTGTGGTTATGCTTTTTTGTGCAGCATGGCAGGGCACACGTGCCTTTGCCCTGATGCAACGCGTGCTGGCACCGATTTTGTCGGTGCCCCATGCCGCAGCGGCCTTTGGCATTGCCTTTTTAATTGCGCCATCGGGCTGGGTTATGCGGGCGGTTGCATCAGTTGGCGGCTGGGACCGCCCGCCCGATATTGTGACCGTGCAGGATGGGTGGGGTTTGGCACTGGTCGCCGGGTTGGTGGCAAAGGAAGTGCCGTTTTTGTTTTTAATGACGCTGGGCGCGTTGCCACAGGCCGATGCCGAACGCACCCGCCATGTTGCCTTAACCCTGGGATATGGCCGGGTGGCGGGCTGGTTTAAAACCGTATTGCCGCGTATTTACCCGCAAATAAAATTACCGGTTTTTGCGGTTCTGGCCTATTCGGCATCGGTGGTTGATGTCGCGATGATATTGGCCCCGACCACGCCGGCTCCGTTGGCGGTGCGTATTTTACACTGGTTGTCCGACCCGGATTTATCCATGCGGTTTATGGCATCGGCGGCGGCTTTGGTGCAACTGGGCGTGGTTGTGGCTTTGATTGTGCTTTGGTGGGGGGGTGAAAAGCTGGTGGCCCGCTTTGGGCGCGGCTGGGCCGAAGCTGGTGGACGCTATCGTTACGAAGGCAGTGTGCGGACCGCAGGCGCACTTGCAGCCCTGATTGCGGCGGGCATGGTGTTGCTGGGCATTGCCGGTTTGGCGGTCTGGAGCATTGCCGGGTTTTGGCGTTTCCCCGATATGTTGCCAGGGCAATGGACCCTGAAATTATGGCTGCGTGAATTACCGGCCCTGGGCGATGGTGTGATCAATACCATCATTATCGGTGGTGCTGCTGTTTTACTGGCGATTGTTCTGGTGGTGGCGTGTCTGGAGCGCGAACAGCGTACCACCGTTTCCCGGCCCGGGCGCGGGGCGTTGTGGCTGATTTATGTGCCGTTGCTGATGCCGCAAATCAGTTTCATGTTTGGCTTGCAGGTGTTTTTTACCTTTTTGGGGTTGGAACGCACCCTTGTTTCGGTGGTGCTGGCGCATCTGGTTTTTGTGCTGCCCTATGTGTTTTTATCGCTGGCCGATCCGTTTCGCGCCCTTGATCCGCGCTATCGCCAAACTGCGTTGTGTTTGGGCGCATCGCCCGACCGGGTTTTCTGGCGGGTGATTTTGCCGTTATTAACCCGGCCCGTGCTGGCGGCTATGGCGGTTGGCTTTGGCGTTAGCATCGGGCAATATTTGCCAACCTTGCTGATCGGGGCTGGTCGCTTTGCCACCATCACCACCGATGCGGTGGCTCTGGCGGCGGGGAATGACCGGCGTATGATTGGCATTTACGGCGTTTTGCAAACGATATTGCCCTTTGCCGGTTTCGGCATTGCCATGCTGGTGCCTGCAATTTTGTTTCGTCGGCGTCGCGGTTTGCGAAGTGGCACATGAACATACGGGATAGATCCAATATGCCTGCATCATCGCACCGTCTTTCCGGTCAGAAGGCCGGGTTGAAACTGGACCGGGTATGTATTGCCATACAGGGCCAGAAATTGTGCGAGGTTGACCTGGCCGTTGGTGCGGGTGAAATCGCAACCCTGATGGGGCCAAGCGGCGTGGGGAAGTCGTCCTTGCTGGCCTATGTTTGCGGTACGCTGGCGCATGGTTTTGATGTGACAGGGCACGTATTTTTAAACGGTACGCAAATTGATAATTTGCCGCCGCAGGACCGCCATGTCGGCATATTGTTTCAGGATGATTTGCTGTTTCCGCATTTGTCGGTTGGCGGCAACCTTGCCTTTGCCCTGCCGGCCCATGTCAGGGGCAGGGACGCACGGCGCGATGCAGTGGAACAGGCCCTGATAACGGCAAATCTGGCTGGTTTTGCCGACCGTGACCCGGCAACATTGTCGGGCGGGCAACGGGCACGGGTGGCGGTGATGCGGGTTTTATTGTCGCAGCCATCCGCCTTGTTGCTGGATGAACCGTTTTCCAAGCTTGATGCCGCCTTGCGCGACCAGTTTCGCCGGTTTGTGTTTGATCAGGCCCGCCAGCAAGCCTTGCCAACCCTGATGGTGACCCATGACCCGGACGACGCGGCGGCCACAGGCGGGGCGATATTGACCCTGACAGGGCAAAATCACGATGTCGCAGAGCCGGGTTAAAACGGCTTGATCGCTGCTTTCTATGGGCATGAGGTATGGAACGCCGGTTTGGCGCAATGGTGCCGGGGTGCCAGGGGGCTTGTGATGTGACTGGCACGCGCGTCATGCTCTGAAGCTGGTATTTGTCTAAAAATCAACATAGTGAGCTGATGTTGTTAGCGTGAATTGACCCGCCTGAAAATTTGCGGAACCGTGCGTTTTTTGCGCTGGTAAGGTGCTGCAAAGCGGTATAGATCGGCGGCAGCGCCAATAGGGCGTGTTTTGGAGTTTTGGCGAAATGTTTCCCGACGAAATGTCTCTGGTTGTGCCAGACGCGCTCGATATTGAAACCTGTGATCGTTTAATTGCCAATTTCAATGACCGGCTTGACGATGGTGGTTTGGTGCAGGGGCAGGCCGCAAGCCATATTCGCCGCAGCCAGATTGGCTGGTTTAATGAAGAACAGGAACCCGTAGTAATGCGCCAGATTGTTGATCTGGTTGCAGCGGCCAACCGGTCCTGTTTTGATTTCGGGTTAACCGACTTTGCCGAAAATGCACAGATTGCGCGCTATGAAGGCGACCAGCGTGGCCATTATGACTGGCATAGCGACATTGGCGCATCTGACGTTGCACGCCGTCGCAAGCTGACAATGGTAATTCAGCTTTCCGACCCCGCCGATTATGAAGGCGGGTTATTGCAGATGAACCCGGCAGGCCACATTGTCGATGCGCCGATGGCACGCGGCACGGCCATTTTGTTTCCCAGTTTTGTATTGCACCGCGTTGCCCCAACCATTGCCGGAACCCGGTTTTCGTTAACCTGCTGGGTACATGGGCAACCGTTTCGCTAAGCGGTTAATACCGTTCCAGGCGTTCAATCAGGCGGGCATTGTGCCAGCGTGGCTGGCGATCTTCCAGGGTGGCTTCATGATGTTGCACGGTGCCACTATCGGCGGTGTGTTTGTTTAACCGCATGTTGATCCAGCGGGGCACCAGTTCGTTGTTGAAATCTTCCATCAACAGGACGGCGGCCTGTTCAAGGTTATCAAAGGTTATGGTTTCGATTTCCTGAAAATAGGTCGCCAGGCAGGCCGGTTTCAAAAGCAGGCGGTCAGGAACGTAACGCAGGCTAAGCCGGGCCGGAAAAACATTTTCGGCACCTGTCAGTTCGCTTTGCAATGTTACGACATAATCGAACTGAATGCCGGGGTTGGCCTCGGTTTCCAGCAGGTTGCGGCGTTCAAAAATTTCCAGCATGGGCCTGTTCCTGATCAAAATGTGTTGTTGGGCGTCGCACTGGCGGGCAATTAATGCCAGCGGTGCCGTGGTGGGCGTGCGCCCGTGTTTTTGTCTTATGCTTCCAGTCCGCGTTTGTGCGGGCCGGACGGTGCAGGGTCGGCGCTGACCTCGACAAAGCGCTGGCCATTTTGAAAATTCAGCGCTCCGCCCAGCTTTGCCAATGACAGGGCCTGATGAAAAATGGCACGAATGTCGTCGCGCTGGGGGCCATCAAGGGCATTTTCGGTTCGCACGATCAAATCAAATTTCTGGGTTTCCTTGCGCACCAGCCCGTCAAGCTGGGTATGGCCCAGCCGGGTAAAAGACAGATCCAGCAAAAAACGGGTGCCGGGGTCGTCGGCCTTGCGTTCCGGTGTGTCGTCGTCTTCGCCCTGGCCCTGTCGCCATGCCAGTTGCATTTGTTCAATCCGCTCCCCCATGTGAAACGGCATTGACATTACCCGCCAGCCGTCCGATCGCGGTTCGCTGGCCATACTGCGCAGGATGTTAAAATCTTTTTCCAGCTTTTTGCCCAGTCCGGCATCCTTGCCATCGCGCCCGTCAAGCGAACCAATGGTGCGTTCCCCCAGCCATCCTTTGGCGGTGCCGGTAGCACCTGTCATGGCGGTAAAGAAAAACATCATGGTTGCGGTCAGGCGCGGGCCGGCTGCGGGGATCTGGTTTAACAGGGCCTGTGCGGCCTGTGGGTCGGCCTGGGCAAGGGCGGCGACGGCACGTTGCAGGCTGTCCCAGTCGTGGCTAAGGCTGGCAGCTTGCCCACGGGCCATAAGTTCGCCTTCCGTCATCACCGGCTGGGGAATACGCGCCGCAGCCGCACTGTTGGCATCGATTGCAAAAGATAAGGTTGCACCGACCGGGGCAGGGACGGGCAGCCGAACGCCAATGACACCGGCATTGGTTCGCAGGGCTGTAAAACCATCGGGCAACAGGCGGGCTTCGGGGCTGTTGGCGGGTAATACCGTGCCGGTCAGGACCATGGCAGGTTGACCGGCCCCTTTGGCACCGGCGGCAAGCAATGCGGCCGAGGTTGCTGTGCCGGTGGTTATGCCTGCCGTTTGGCCGGTTTGCCCTGCAAACCCGGCCCTCCCGGCAAGGATATTGGAATTGGCAATGTTTGCATTATTGGCCGTACCCGCACCAGGCGTTTGCCCCGCCATTTGCGATGCAATGACCCCGGCGGCCTTTGCCGATGACGCCGCACCGGGGCCAACAAACACCATTTGCATCTGGCTGCCGGCGGGCAAGGTGGCCCCGCCGGGAAATGTCAGGCTGGTGGTGGTAACGCCGGTAAAACTTTGCCCGGGCATCAGGGGGGCCGGGTTGGCGGCTACATTTGTTGCGGCACCACTTGCACCGGCACTGGCCCCCGCACCATTGCCGGCCGTCATCAGGGTTTGTGGCAATACCTGCAAACGCAGGCCACTGCTGCCATCAGCCCCGGTCTGGGGCATGATCCGCACCCAGACCAGATCATTCAGGCTGGCAGGCAGGGCTTGTGGCAATTTCAGTGTGACATTTCCCGCGCTGGTTTGCAGGGTTACTTCCGCACCATTTTTGCTTTGAATGGTGGCCTGGATCAGGGTGTCAACGGGCAGTTTGGCAAGGGCGGCAGGCGGATTTTGGGCGACTGCCGTGCCGCTTGCATTGCCCGCACCTGTTGCCCCGGTGCCAACGGCGTTGGCACCGGAGACAGACGGAACAGGGGGGCTTATGTCTGCCATGATGGTGTTATCCCTCGATCAGCCTTGTTGCGATCGCCTCGATATCCTGTGCGGCAATGGAATTGGGATGGCGGGTAAGCAGCGGGGTTTGGCTGCGAATGCATTCCGATACCTTGCTATCTGCCCGGATCACGCCCAAAAGCGGCGGCGAGATTTTCAAAAACCCTTCGCACGCCTTAAGCAGTTTACCATAAATAGCCTCGCCTTCCTTTTTGTCTTTTGCCAGATTAACCACAACACGAATATCGGCCCGGGGCCGCGCCATATGGGTAACCTTGATAAAGGCATAGGCATCGGTCAATGCGGTGGGGTCGCCATTGGTCAGGACAATGACAGTATTGGCAAGGCTGGTCATCTGGCGCACGCCCTGGTCAACACCGGCACCAAGGTCGATGACAACCTTGTCATAGGATTTGCCGGTTTGCAGCAAATCGTCTGACAGGGCCTGCAAGCGGCTGGCCGACAGGTTGGCAAGGGTGCCCGAACCACTGCGCCCGGCAACAATGTCAAACCCGCCATTCTCAAAGGTTGTAATGGCATCGCGAAGCGCAATACGCCCGGAAATAACACCGCCCAGGTCATGTTTGGGCATCAGGCCCAGTTGAATGTCAATATTGGCAAGGCCCAGGTCGCCGTCAAACAGCAATGATTTCAGTTCATGCAAAGCCAGTGCATGGCATAGCGAAATGGCGAACCAGGTCTTGCCTACGCCGCCTTTTCCCGACGCAACGGCAATGACATTGCGTCCCTTGGTGCGTCCAGCCTGTTTTGGGGTGGCATCAGTTTTGGCTGTCATTTCATGACCTCGGCGAAACTCGTTTTCTTGTGGGTGTGTCTGGCAGGAATAAGCAGCTTTGCCAGGGCGACCGGGCTAATGGCTGTCAACCCGTCTGCAACCTGTGCGGTCATGCTGACATTGCATAGGGAAAGGTTTCCTGTATCCGCACCATATAACGCGCCTCCCAGCCGGGATGCAACATCAAGGCGCGTAATCAGCATTCTGGTTGTTCCGCATTCAGCAAAGGCATTGGCAATGTCGCCTGTTTCTTCGGCATCGACGCCGGCCGGGCAAACCAGAATGGGTTCGCTGGGAACGGCATGTAAAAATTCGCTCAATGTGGCAAGTTCGCTCTGGATATAAGGATTGCAGTTCGCCGTGTCGACAAATACCAGATCGGCCCCGCGAGAGGCATCAAACTGTTCGCGCAAATCCTCGGGTGATTTGATAATACCCAGCGGAATTTTCAGGATTTTGGTAAAAGCCCGAAGCTGGTCAACGCCGCCCGCCCGTTTGGTGTCGCTGGTTAACACGGCAACCCGGCGTTTTTTCATTACGGCCCGGGCTGCGGCCTTGGCAACACATAATGTTTTACCCGCCCCGGGTGTGCCGACAAAGGCAATGACGCGCGGGCTGCTTTTTTCGGGCAGCGGGGTAAATTCAAATATTTCATCAAGGGCACTGGCCAGCAATTGTTGCACATTGCCGGGGTTACGTTCGCGGCCCATGGCATCGCACAGGCGCAGGCGTAGCCTTTCGGGTACCGAATGACGGATAAGGGCAGCCTCGGCCTCGTCGATCAATTCGCCAAGGGTTGGGCCACTGGCGGCGTCATCATTGATGCCGCCCGCACCTATTTCAAACTCGGGTTCGCTGTCAATGGCGGCGGTTAAACGAACGCCCGAACCGGGAATATCCTGGGTCGATACGATAATGGCATCGGCCCCCATATGTTCTTTGACCAGCGCCATCGCGGCGCTCATGGTGGGGGCGGTAAAGGTTTTAAGACGCATGGAACGCCTCTTTTTGCCCGATCATCAAATTTGCCCCATTGTTTTTAATTGTGCCTTGGGGTGAATTTCGTTTTGCGACATGACAACCGTTGCCGGGCGGAACCGTTCGACAATGGACCGCACATAAGGGCGAATGCCCGGGCTGGTTAGCAAGACGGGGGATTCCCCCATCATGCCCAGGCGTTCAAACGTGGTGCGCACCTTGTTGATAAATTCCTGAAGCTGGCTGGGCGGCATGGAAAGCTGTTTTTCCTCGCCGGCGCCCACCAGGCTTTCGGCAAAAATCTGTTCCCATTCGGGGGACAGGGTAACAAGCGGGATCACACCATCGCCGTTGGAATTGGTGTCCGACAACTGGCGCGCCAGGCGCGAACGCACATGTTCGGTCATAAAGGTTGGATTGCGGGTAAAGGCGGTGGCTTCGCCGATCCCCTCCAGAATGGTCGGCAAATCGCGGATTGAAATACGTTCGGTCAGCAAGGCCTGCAACACACGCTGAACCCCGCCCACCGAAATCTGGCTGGGGATAATATCCTCGACCAGTTTTTTCTGTTCGTCTTCCAGTTCGTCCAGCAGCTTTTGCGTTTCGGCATAAGATAGCAGTTCGGGCATGTGGTCCTTGACCACTTCGGTCAAATGCGTGGTGATCACGGTTTGCGGGTCCACCACCGTATAACCCCTGAACATGGCTTCTTCCTTCATGCCCTGTTCCACCCACATGGCAGGCAGGTTAAAGGTCGGCTCGATGGTTTTTTCACCCGCCAGGGTAATTTCCTCGCCGCGCGGGTCCATCACCAGCAACATGTTGGGGCGCAAATCGCCGCGCCCGGCTTCAATTTCCTTCACCCGTACCACATAGGTATTGGCCGGAAGCTGCATGTTATCCTGAATGCGCACGCTGGGCATGACAAAGCCCATATCGGCCGCCATCTGGCGACGCAGCGCCTTGATCTGGTCGGTCAGTTTTTGCCCGCGCTCCGTGCTGATCAGCGATAACAGGCCATATCCCAGTTCCAGCCGGACATAATCCATGCGCAAGGCATTGGCGATGGGCTCTTCGGCGGGGGGGGCGGCGGCCTGTGCTGCGGCATCGCTTTCTTCCTGAATGGCGTTGGCAGTGGCGGTATCCTTGCGCTTGCCAAGCATCCAGGCCAGATAACCCATGCCGATTGCCGCGCCCATAAACCAGACCATGGGAATGCCTGGTAACAGCGACATGCCGCCCATCATGGCCGCGGCAATGCCCAAGGCGGCAGGATAGTTCGACACCTGGCCAAAAACGGCCTTTTCGGTTGCGCCTTCCATGCCGCCCTTGGTGACCAGCAAACCGGCGGCTGTCGAAACGATCAGCGCCGGGATTTGCGATACCAGGCCGTCACCGACGGTTAAAATGGTATAGGTTTCGGTGGCTTCGTTCAGGCTTAGCCCCATCTGGGCCGTGCCGATGATGATGCCGCCAATTACGTTGATGAAGGTAATCAGAATACCGGCAACCGCATCGCCACGCACGAATTTCGATGCACCATCCATCGAGCCGAAAAAAGAACTTTCTTCTTCCAGTTCCTTGCGCCGGGCCTTGGCCTGTTCTTCGTTGATCAGGCCCGATGACAAATCGGCATCTACCGCCATTTGTTTGCCGGGCATGGCATCAAGGGTAAAACGCGCGGCGACTTCGGCGATACGGCCCGAACCCTTGGTGATCACGACAAAGTTAATGATCACGAGAATGGCAAAAACAATAATACCGATGACAAAATTGCCACTGACCAGAAAGGCGCCAAATGCCTCGATCACGTGTCCGGCGGCCTGGGGGCCTTCATGCCCATGACCCAAAATCAGGCGGGTGGTGGCGATGTTAAGCGCAAGACGCAGCGATGTTGCCACCAATAAAATCGTTGGAAACGAGTTAAATTCCAACGGTTTTTGGATGAACAGCGCTGTCATCAGGATCAGGATGGAAAAACTGATCGACAGGGCCAAAAACATATCCAGCAGCCAGGTCGGCAGCGGAAACATCATGATCACAAGGATCAGCACGAACCCCAACGCCATGGCAATGTCGCCACGCCGCATTGCCGAACGGAACCGCCCTTGCAAATTGCCCATAACGGCATTGCCGCCGGATTGTCCGTCGTTTTTTCCGGCCCCTGACGGGGTTATCTGGCGACCATCTGCCATGTTGTGCGCTGTTGTTCCTGTTTGTTGCCCGTCGCGCCGGGAAAACCCGGTTTGTGTTTATGGGGTGTTTTTTACGACATCAAGCCCAAAGCTTATTTATATGTAACAGCGGCACAGTACCCCGGACTGTGCAAAACCGGTTTTATCCGTTACCCGGAAGCGGGACACTTACCCCTTCGTCGTTATATTGGCGCAGTTTGTTGCGCAAGGTACGGATAGATATTCCCAATATATTGGCGGCGTGGGTCCGATTGCCAAAACAATGTTTCAGGGTATCAATAATCAGTTCCCGTTCCACATCGGCCACTGTCCGCCCGACCAGGGCTGCCGTGATGGACCCGTGATCGGAAATAACGCCGGTGTCCTCGCCTTCGGGCGCATGGTCATGCGGAGGCGGTGTGCCGTTTGACGATGGCGTGGCGTACGGGTCGTGCGATGCCGGGGGGCTGGCAGGTTGCGGGGGCTGCGCCGGTTCACGCGGGGCCGCATACCCGCCATTATCGGGCGTGCTGTTGCCATATCCGCCTGCTGCCCCGCCGGAATTACGATAGGCCTGGTTTACATAGGCCGGGTTATAGGCCGATGCTGCCGCGTTATTACGGGCAATGTCTCGCGGGTCCGGGCCGTTATTGCCATAGCCTTGCTGTTGTGCGAGAGCAGCCTGTTGCGGTGCCGGGGCAACAACGGCCTGGGGGGCCGTGCCCGACAGCATGATGGATTCCGGGCCAATTTCGTCTGGCCCGGCAATTAATACGGCGCGGTGCATGGTATTTTCAAGTTCACGCACATTGCCGCGCCAGTAATGGCCCACCAGCCGTTCAATGGCCAGCGGGCTGATCGGGCGAAGCGGCATGTCGTTGGCTTCGGAATATTTGCGCATAAAAAATTCTGCCAGAACCGGGATATCGCCGGGGCGTTCACGCAGTGACGGAATGTCCAGATTGACAACATTTAACCGGAAATACAGGTCTTCGCGAAAATTGCCTTGCTGCACATAGGCTTCAAGGTCGCGGTTTGATGTTGCCAGAATACGCACATCCACCTTGACCGGTTTGCTACCGCCCAGCCGGTCAATTTCGCGTTCCTGAATGACGCGCAGCAATTTGGCCTGCAACCGGACATCCATTTCGCTGATTTCATCTAGCAGCAAGGTACCGCTATTGGCTTCTTCAAACTTGCCAATCCGGCGGGCCTGGGCACCGGTAAAAGCGCCCTTTTCGTGGCCGAAAAGCTCGGATTCCAGCAAATTATCGGGGATCGCGGCACAGTTCACGGCAACAAACGGCTTGTCTGCCCGGTTGGATTTACGGTGAATAAACCGGCTGAGAATTTCCTTGCCGGTGCCACTTTCGCCGGTGATCAGGATGGATGCGTTGCTGCGTGATACCTGTTCGGCCAGCCGCAAGGTTTCTGTCATGCGCGGATCACGATGGATCAGGGCGTGGCTTTCTTCGGTTACGGCTTCAAAAATGGCGGCAATCAAATCGGCTTCGGGGGGCAGGGGGATATATTCCTGCGCCCCGGCTTTAATGGCATTTACCGCACCGTTAATGTCATTGCCAACGCCGCAGGCCACTACCGGCACGCTGATACGTTCGGTCGACAGGGCCGTGATCAGGGCACCAACATCAAGCGCAATATCGGCCATCACCAGATCAATGCGTTTGCCTGCGCGCAGGATGTTCAAGGCTGTCGTAACGCTTTCGGCCAATTGAACCGAAGCACCCCGCGCCATCGCGATCTTGCTGGCTGCGCCGATCTGGCCGCCCAGTCCACCAACGATCAATACCTGCATTACCTAATCTCTTTCCGATCCGCTTTTTGTGTGTCTGTGCATTGATACCATTGATTTGTCACCGAAAAATGGCAATCGGTGATCAATCGAAATAACTGACCCGTTTTGCAGGCGGCAAAATCGAATTTAACAACATTTCAAGGCGACGGGGGTTTTCCTGTCGCCCGATTGACACGGCACCGACCATATAGACCGAGTTCAATAATTCTTCTTCCTGCGAGTTGCGTTCCAGTTTGGCGGCGAGCGGCATGAACACCATGTTTGACAAAACCGCACCATAAAACGTTGTCAAAAGGGCCACCGCCATTGACGGGCCAATCGATGACGGATCGTCAAGGTTACCCAGCATCTGCACCAGACCAATCAATGTCCCGATCAGGCCCATTGCCGGGGCAATGTCACCAGCCTTTTTTAACATGCTGGCACCTTTCTGGTGGCGCGAAATGGTGGCGTTCATGTCCTTGCGCATGATCCCTTCAACTTCTTCGGGCGGGGTGCCATCCACAACCAGCGACAACCCTTTCCACAGAAATTCCTCGCTTAGCAGGCTGTCGAGATGCCCCTGGAGGGACAGAACACCGCCTTTGCGGGCAATTTCAGCCAGTTGTAAAATTTGTAAGGCGGCATCCGACGGATTGCGCGACGGATGAAAAATTGTCCGTGCCAGAACCCTGCCAACCCCTAAAAACTCGCCAAGGGCAAAACACACCGCCGTAATTGCGGCAGTCCCCCCCAGCACAATCAGGATTGACGGTACGTCAATAAATGCCCCGGGCGATCCCCCCAGGAAAATCGCCGCAATAACCAGCGCAAACCCGACGGTCAGTCCGACCACCGTTGCGATGTCGAACGTCGTCTTCGTCCCCCCGTCCGCCATTCACAGCTATCCTTCTGACCAGCCTAGTTTCGTTCCGATTTGATGATTTCCGTCATGGTCACCCCCAGACGGTCTTCTACCACAACCACTTCGCCGCGGGCGACCAGGCGGTTGTTAACATATATATCAATAGCTTCCCCAACCTTGCGGTCAAGCTCCACGACAGCACCACGGCCCAATTTCAGCAATTGGCTTACCTGCATCGTCGCTTTTCCCAGCACGGCGGATACCTGAACGGGAATATCATATACCGCTTCAAGATCCTTGGATGTTTTCATCCCTTCGCCACTGGTATCGAGTCCGGCCAGCAATTCGGTTCCTTCGCCTTCCAGCTCGATATCGTCATCATCAAGCTCGGACAGTTCAAGATCGTCATCATCTGCCATTTTGTTCTCCTGCTTGTGTCGGGACGGATTGCGCCTGCCGAACCCGTATTGTCGCTTTCATCACCGCACTGATGCAATCTATTGTTTGAAACAGCCAGTGCTATCTTTTTTTGGGTTCAGGTTGTGCCGGGGGACGCGAGGTCCCCATTGCGGTTCAAACCCGTGCCATCCGGTGTTTCGGCAGGGCTGGCCTGGGGGCCCGGCGGGGCATCATCAGGCATGTTTCGTTCTGTTGTCTGGCTGGTTTGCCCGGTCGGGTCGGTGCTATGTGTTCCGGTTTCCGGTGTTGCCGGGGCAGGTGTATCCCCGGTTTCGGTCTGCCCGGTTACGTCAGGGGCCGGGTCGGAGGCAACCGTTTCGGGTTTTGGTTCCGGTTTCCGGCTTTTTTGAATTTCCGGGTCCGCCATCGGGTTGTTGTCGTCAAGGTCAAACCCTTCGCGGTGGGCGGCAATCGCGGCATCGAGAATGGCGTTTATTTCCCCCCATGTTCGCGCCTGATCGCGGATCGCGGTGCCATCGCCCCATGAAACGCGGCAGTCACCTTTGGCAATGCTGGCTTCACCAACAACAACCGCTTGCCCCGAAAAACCGCGACTACGGGCGATTTCGGCCACGCGGGTTTGTAGTTCCACGGCAATATCGGGATCAACCTGGACCAGTACCTTGGGCGCATCAAACAGGTTGGACAGGCATTGACGAACGATGCTTTCGATTTCGGTGGTATTGTTTTCCTGTGTCCACGCCGGAAGCAGCTTTTTGACAATCGCACGGGTGACATGAATTGCATCTTCGGCAATGCTTGCCTGGGCGCGTTTCTGGATTTCATCAATATGTTCAAGGCGGGCCGCAATTTGCCCGGCGGTATCTGCAACGGCTTTTTGTACCGATGTCAGAATTTCCTCGCGCCCCTGGGCTAAACCCTGTTCGTGGCCCTGTGCCAATGCTTCGTCGCGTGCGCGTGTTTCGGCTTCGCGCAGCATGGTTTGCATTTGCTCTTCGGTGTAAATCGCCGGGGGTGGCGGCGGCACATCTTCTTCTTCTTTTTTCTTGCGCTGCGATTTGCGCTTTAGCGAATAATGTTCCTCTTCCGCGCCAGCCGGGCGGATGACAGTATCGGCATCATCAAAGTTAAGTTCAAATTTGAATTTTTCGATCGCAGTCATATCATTTCGGCAATCTGTCAGGTGTTAGTCCGGGGTCGTAACCCCGGATCAGAAATATCAAACAAACGTTGCACCCGTTCGAACAGGCCCCGACCCTAGTTTTCCTGATAAAGCCAGTTGCGAATAATCGCCAGGGCCTCTTCCGGGTGTTTGTCAACGATTTCGCCAATTTTCTTGACCGAGGATGCTTTAACCCGGCCTTCAACCTGCGAAATATTGATCAGTTCGTCATGCTCTTCATTCATGTGCCCGCCAGGCACCGGGGCCGGGCCCGCCAGTGCAGGGGTGCCACCTTCCATCATGCTGCCATCTTCGGTCAGCAACTGGCGCTGTGCCATGTCGGCGGCACTGGGCAAGGTTTCAAAGGCACGGGTCAGAAGCGGGCGAACCACCAGCAGGATAACAAGGATTGCAACAATCGCCAGTACCAGCATTTCCGCAATGCGGAAGACTTCGGCCTTATCAAGCCCCAGGAATGTATCAACCGGTGCATCGCTGAACATATCGCCGGTATCAGCAAACTTCATGTTGATGACTTCAACCTGGTCACCGCGGTTGGGGTCATAACCAATGGCGCTGCGCACCAGAGCCGCAATTTTATCAAGATCCCCCGAAGAACGTTCCTGATAAACCTTGTCACCATTTTCGTCGGTGGTGTAGGTGCCATCAACCAGTACCGCCACGGTCACCCGCGAAATCTCGCCGACTTCCTTGATGCTGGTGGTGGTGGTTTTGGAAATTTCGTAATTAACCGTTTCTTCCGACCGGTTTTCCTGGCTGTTGCTGCCGGCACCGTTGCTGCCCAGGTTCGGGTCGGGCAGGTTGTTTTGCAGGGTTACCGGGTCGGTGCCATCGGTTTCGGTGTTGGTCGATGTCTGGTCAACGGTCTGGCTTGAACGTACCACCTGTTCGTCCGGGTTGAACCGTTCGTTATTGGTGGTGACCTTGTTGAAATTCATATCGACCGATACCTCGGCCCGCACTTCGCCATAGCCAAGCGAGCGCGACAGCAGGTCTTCGATGGTGTTGCGCAACCGGGTTTCGTTGCGAATGCGCATTTCATCGGCGGTCTGGGTCAGGAAGGTGGCGGTTTGCTGTTCGCCGTCGCCGCGGGCCAGCAAATGCCCGCGCTCGTCAATGATGGAAACCTTGCTGGGCACCAGTTGCGGCACAGCAGCAGCAACAAGGTGCTGAATGGCTGTTACCTGTTCGGCATCAAGTGTTTTGCCTTGCAATTGCAGGGCAATGGACGCACTGGGTTCCTGGGTTTCGCGCGAAAACATTTGCCGTTTGGGTAAAACCAGATGCACGCGCGCCTGTTTCACCGAATCAATCGAGGCAATGGTACGGGATAATTCGCCTTCAAGGGCGCGAACATGGTTGATATTTTGCTCGAAACTGGTCGAACCCATGCCGTCCTGTTTGTCGAAAATTTCATAACCGACCGATCCCCCCGATGGCAGTCCGGCTTCGGCCATGGAAATGCGCATACGGTTCACCTGGTCCGCGGGAACCAGAATTTCGGTGCCACCCTTAAGCAACTGATAATCGACCTGCTGGCTTTCAAGACGGTCAACGATCTGCCCGGCATCGGCCGGTGACAGGTCGCGATACAGCAAATCCATATTTGGCTGTGAGACACGCAAAATTAAAAAAGCAAAGAACACAATCAACAATAGGCCAACGCCCGACAACGCCATCAGACGTGTCGGCCCCAGGCTCTTGAGAGTCTGTAAAATGCCGCCCATTCAGGCTGCTCCTATCCCGCTCGGTCACCCCAATTCCCAAACTGGTCTGGCGTCATGACGCTAACCAACCCCTATCACGAATAGGGGGGCAAGTTGAAGAACAGGTTAACGACCGGCAATTTTTGCCCACCAATGTCCGCGCTCGGGCATCTTGGGTTGAAAGCACGATCATATACTATGTAGGTACTGGTTCGACGAAAAAAAAGCCCGGCCAAAGCCGGGCGAGTCCCTAACAGTAAGCCTGTGGCAGAAACTGCCGTGGCAATGGCGCGGGAACTTAACCCGCGCCAGCCTGAGATTAACGTTTCACCCGGATCAGCTCGTCGAGCATTTCATCCGTTGTGGTGATGGTTTTGGTATTCGCCGAATAGGCCCGCTGGGTCACGATCATGTTGGTGAATTCCTCGGCCAGATCGACGTTCGAGGATTCAAGTGCGGATGCCACAACCGAACCCGCACCGTTCAGGCCCGGTTCACGCAACAGATAGTCACCGGATTCACGGGTTTGGCGATAAACGTTGCCGGTATGGTTTTCCAGCTGATCGGGGGCTTCAAAGGTGGCAACGGCCAGTTTGTAGACCGGGCGTTTGACACCATTGGCAAACTCGACCTGCAAGAAACCATCTTCGGTGAAGCCATAATTCACCATTGTACCGGCCTGGGCACCATCCTGATTGATGAAGTGGGTGGTGTAGTCAACCAGGTTGCCGTTGGCGTCGGTTCCGGCAGCAAACTGGGTAATGCCGTCCGTCTGGCCAATTGTACCGGCATCCAGGGTAAAGGAACTGGGTTCCGCACCGTTGGTCCATGTGATCCCGGTAACGGGTTGATTAACCCGCGACAGGCCCCCTTCGTCGGTAAAGGTTTTAAGCGCGCCGTTCCCGTCAAAGGTCATGGTGCCAGATGCAATCAGGCCATTGGGATGGGCGGCTGTATCAAGCTCGCCGGTGGTGGTGGCCCCGGTCAGTTCATAGCCCCATTTATTCTGCCCGAGTTTAATCACCTGAAGGTTCAGTTTGTGGGCTGTCCCCAATGAGTCATAAACCGTGATCGGCAGGGAATTGTTGGCCGTAATCGAGCCCGATGCAATGTTACCTGCACCTGGTGTAAAGGCAGCCGTCGTTGTCAGGGTGCCAAAACCAAGGGCCCCCAGCGGCGTGTTGTTGTTGTCTGCCAGTGTCAGCGTTTCCTCGGGGTCGGTCGAGGCAATTGACAATGTGTGGTTGGTGCTGGTGGTATCAACCGTTGCGGTTACGCCGGTCAGGGCCGAAATTTTGGCAGCCAGACTGTTCAGGGTTTCGCCTGCGCCAATCGTAACGGTCTGGGTGGCACCGGTGCCAACGGTAATGTCAAAAGAATCACCTACGGCCATGCCCAGTGTCGTCAGGTCCGTTGTGTCGGCAACAATGGATGTGGCGCTTGACGTTGTCGGTGTTCCGTTCAACGGTGTTTCGTTGGCGTTAAAGTTCGCGCCAAATTCGATTTTAGTGGTCGATGCCGCGGCTGTCAGGATCGAGTTGATGTCGAGAATTTGCAAATCGCCGGCAGCCGAGCTGTTCGACGATGTGACAGCACCGGTTTTATCAAGCAACTGGCCGTTACGGTCGGTTGCCCAGCCCTGCACATAATAGCCGGCAGTGTTCTTAAGGTAACCGTTATCGTCGGGTTTGAAGTCGCCCGCGCGGGTAAAGAACAGTTCGCTGTCTTCGCCCGGGGTTGCGGTATCGCGCACCAGGAAGAAACCATCGCCCGAAATGGCAACTGCCGTTGTCGATGACGTTGCCTGCAACAGGCCCTGTTTGCTGATCAGGGCTGTCGGATGAAACTGCACGCCACCGGGCGTATAATTGGTCTGTGTTGCCGATTGCGTCACCAGGGTCGAAAACCGACCCACGGTGCTTTTATAGCCAACTGTATTAAGGTTCGCGATATTATCCGAAATAACACCAAGGTTTTGGCTCTGGGCGTTAAGGCCGGATACACCGGAAATCATTGCACCGAAAAGGCTCATTTTTATCTCCTGCGCTTACAGGCTGTTAGGTTCAAAAGTGGTCGATCAATCAGGCGGCTTCGTCGCTCGCCGTATCGTCGCCATCGTTTCCGGTGCTACCTGTTCCGGAGTTGCCATCACTGGCGTTATCAGAGGCAGTTGCGGCCAGTTTGACGTTGGTCAGGGTCGTGAACGGAACCGAGACATCGCCAATCCGCAGGTAAATATCGTTATCGCCAATGTCGACACTATCGACCTTGCCGACGATGCCAATCGAGACCGAGGCTTCCTTGCCCTTCTCATCCTTGAAGGTTTCGCCGTCTTTACCCAGCGGTTTGATAACCAGGGTATAGGCACCTTCGGCAACATCCGTGCCGGAATTGTTCTTGCCATCCCAGCTAAAGGTCTGAACACCCGATACATCTTCGACTGTTTCGGAATAAATCGTTTTGCCTTCCTGATCGACGATCTGAAGCTGGGCGGACGGTACTTCGGGCGAAATATTGTATTTGAAATCAAGGTTTTCGCCTGGCGTGTGCCAGTTGGTATCGCCAACGGCCTCGATTTCTGCGCCGACATAGGACAGGGCCGAAAGCTGGCGTTGCTGGCCTTGCATGGTCAGCAGGTTTTCAAGGTTTTTGTTGGTCTGAATACCTTGTTCCACCTGGGCGAACTGGCTGAGCTGGTCGGTGAATTTATCACTTTCCATCGGCGAGGTCGGGTCCTGGTTTTTTAACTGCGTGGTCAGCAGTGTCAGGAAGGTATCGAAGTTCTGTGACAGCGATGCGGCCGAATTTGACGAAGAAGCGTTCGCATTCGAGGTCTGAAGACCGATATTGGTTAAGGAAGAAACCGTCATCTTTTATCTCCCGGGCTAAATGCGTATATCGACAAGGCCGTTGGAATTTATGCCATAGCCCACAGCAACATGCTGGGCCAGTTCGGCACCGCTGATAATATCGCCTTCATTCGGGCGGGAGGCGCCTGCGCGCCCGTTACTGCCGCTATTCTGGTTCGGGTTTTGCCCCTGTCCGCCATCCTGGCGATGTTCAAAGGTAAAACTTTGTGAATCGGCATTCAGACCCGCGTCCCGCAACGCCTGTTGCAGGCCTTTGACATCCTGGCGCAACATGTCCAGGGTTTGGCGGTTATCGGCCTGAACCACGGTTTGCACCCGGCCATCATGGGAAATTTCCAGCTTCACATCGACGCGGCCCAAATGTTCGGGGCGCAGTTGCACGGAAATCCGGTCAACGCCATCGCCAGCACCTTTTTTAATTTGAACGGCGACCTGTTGCTGAACAGTTTCAGCGGCTGCCGCACCCCGCCCAGCCTGGTTGGCCGCGGCCTGTGCGGTGGCGGTGGTTGTGCCGTTAACGGTTTGTCCGGCAACGCCAGGCACCGCTCCGTTTGTGCCATCCGTTGCCCCGATTGCGGCTGTTCCACTGGTGGCCGATGTTGCTGTTTGTGTCGTCGTTGCCTGGGGGGCTGCCGCATTTTGCAAGGCGGCAAGATTTGCCATAGCCGTATTTGTGCCTTGCTGGGCTGCACCGTTTGCGGTTGGTGCGTTGGCACCAGTATTATTTGCCCCGTTATTGGGGCTGTTCTGGCTGGTGCCATTACCATTACCGGCATTGGCGTCGGCCTTGCCATTACCGGGTGTTTGCTGCTTAAGGGCGGCTTCAAACCCGGCTTTGGCATCCGTACCGGTTGATGTATCGCCATTCGCATCTGTCCCGGTCAGGGCTGCGGCCTGCATGGTTTTGGCGGCACTGCCATCATTTTGGGCGGTGCCATTGGCCGTGGCCGATTGCGACAGGGCGGTTGACGATAACAGCGCGTCCTTGGCGGATGCGCCATCCCCCGTTGTTACTGTGGCAGCCTGTGCGCCCGGTACGCCTGGCACCCCTATGGGTGTTTGGCTGGCAATAACAGGCTGGCTGGCACCGGCGATGGCTTCGGCTGTGGTTTCATCCCCGGCCTTGGCTGTCGTTTCGGTGCTGTCTTTCGCAGGTTTGCTCGTGTCTGCTGTCGTGTTGTTATCTTCGCTGGCTGCGGTTTGATCTTTCGCAGCACCGGTGTCGTCCTGTGTGGATTCTTTAACCGGTTTTTCATCTGACGCGTCGTTTTTTGCGACATTTTTGTCAGGCGTGTCTGTGTCGTCCTTGTGGTCGACTTTGTCTTTTTGGGTATTGTCCGCTTTGCGGGGGCGCGTGTCGTTGTTGCGATCGGTACGCGGCGTCGCGTCACGATCTTCGTCCGGTGTGTCGTCAGCCACAGCCCGGCGATCCTGGTCGCTGCGGTTGTCGCGCGATGCCAGGGTGTCGGCGGCAGTATTTGCCGGGTGTTTTTGGGATCGGGCAGCGGTGTCTGCCCGGTCCGCCTGTACCTTTTCCATGATGTCGGCGAAGGCCACACTGCTGCTGGCAGGTTGGTTCTGCGCGGGCACCGATATGGTCGGTGTACTGATTTTATCGATCGCAGAGCTGTGCATGACACGGTCCCTTTTGTAAGTCTGCAATAGATAATGCAAGTGGCGGGCCAGTTTTGACGTTTACCAAATGTTAATTGTGATCAATATGTTAGGGCAGGGGCGATGGATGCGGCATTTTTTGCCGATACAAATGCCGTGGGGTTTCTGGTCGGTAAATTCGGCCATCGGCTAAAATATCCAGGCCTGGCCCAGCTATGCCAAGCCACCCAGCCAGACAGTTGTAATCCCTCGGGTGGAACGCAAGGCTGTAAAATATGCGGCAGACGGGTGCGGGAAGGAACGCACAAAAGAAAATCCCCCAATCACGGATCGGGGGACACAAACAGAATTCAAGTATGTTTCGTTAGGGCAACCCGTAATCAGGCCTGGGATGCCTTGCCTTGTGCAGGGATGCGGGTATGTGAAACCAATCCCTGTCAGCTTGCAAAATGTTAAGCTGAAATGGAAATGCCGGAAGGGCGTGGTTGTTCTTTGGTCTCCGTTTCTGCCGTGTCGCCGTTCTTTTCGGCATCGGCGGGTGCTGACTGGGACATATCTTGCTGGTCTGCGTTGCCATCTTTGGCACCCTGAACAGCCTGACGCAATTCGTCTGCACTTTTGCGGGCCAGAATGGCCCAGGAATCCCGCATTGGGGTTAGCAGGCCAATAACATCCTGTGCTGCCTGTTTATCGTTGTTGCGGTCAACCTTCATCAGGTGAACTGTGGAAAAACGATAAAGTTCACGCAGGTTACTGGCGATTTCGCCGCCTTGCTCCAGGTCAAGCGTGCCAGATAAATGGGCAATAATTTCCATTGCCTTGCAATTGGCGTTGCAGCGGGCCTGGATATCGTTGGATTCAATCGCTTTGACCGCTTCCTGAAGCGACGAAATGGTCTTGTTATACAGCATGTAAACCATCTGTGCCGGCGATGCCGTGTTGACCTGCTGGTCGCCATAGGCGCGGGCTGCGTTTGTATTCATGCTATATTCCTTGATATTCAAGTTGGGGTGGGCCGACATCGGGTCCTGATCACCTAGTTATTGTTGCTTTTGCCCGCTGCCATCAATTCATCAAGTGAATTTTGGACGTTTTTCAACTTGGCAAGCTGCGTTTCCATATTGATAAATTTGTTCATCATCACTTCACGCTGACTGGTAATGCGGCTGTCAATTTTGTCGATTTTTTCCTGATAGCTCGTATTTTGCGTTTCGAGCGAATCAATTGCATTTGTCATGACGCCGTTATTGCTATCAAGCATATCGACCATGGAAAAATGCAATTTAGCGCCAATCCCGACAGATGTTGTGATTGTCCCTGTCTGCGTGGCTCCGTCGGGGCCGTTATAGAATATTTTAAGCCCGTCCTCTGTTAACAGGCTGGTACCGTTAATGGTGGCATCCTTGGTAACACCGCCAACGGTGTAGGTTGCGGCGGTGATGGCTCCGCTGGCATCTTTGGTCACAGAGAAGTCATATTGCGCGCCGCCTGTTGCCGCGCCAAAACTGGTCACCTGCAAAGATGGATTGGTGGTTGTTGAACTGAAATTGAAAAGTTTTTCCACTTCGTCAGGATTGTTGATCAGGGACTCATTCAGTTTTTTTTCGTCAAGCACAAGTGTACTGACTGAATATTTGTCGTCAGAAGTGACTTCGCTAGCTGATTTGAAAGTCAGACCAACCTGGGCGAGCACGGAAATATCATCCGCCGAGCTGCCACCGCCGCGAATTGGTGTGGAGGCCAGAATTTGCTGCAAATCATTTTCAATCGTTTTGACCGACGAATTGCCAAGCAAAACCGACCCTTCACCCGCCTCATTGGTGTTGGGGTCTACATAGGTCTTTTCGTTGATGTAGCTACGTACGGCGTTATAGGCATCAACAAAACCCAATATTGCATCTTTGGCCGAACTCAAATTCTGCTCGACGGAAATATTGATCGTCGTTGACGGCGATGCTTCGTAAAGGTCGAATGTCAGTCCATCCACCAGATCGTCAATCGTATTTGACGACCGCGTTACCGTAACACCATCGAGCTTGAAAGAAGCATCAAGGCCAGCCTGAATCTCGTTATCGGTATTTATACCAACCACGCCGGTATTGGGATCTGCTGCCAGCACGCCAAGATTTTGCAAAATAGAACCGCTGTCATCGCTCAGCGTCATTTGGTTGGCTGCCCCTTCTTTCGTCGAGGACATAATCAGGGTGGACTGTCCATCAGCCACTTTGACAATGGTTGCCTGAACGTTGGTTGTTGATTTTACGGCATTGATCTTGTCGCGCACGTCCTGCAGAGTATCGGTTGCTGACACGTCCACCTGCGCAGAATTACCATTTGAGCCAACGGTAAACGTACCCGTACCAATTGCAGTGCCACTGCCGTTCTGTGCCGTCGACAGGGTATCACCGGGGTTGGCATTGATGGTATTGCCCGAAACCTTGTGCTTGGTCGCAACCTGATCAATTTGCAATGTGTAATTGGAAGCAACCGCCTTGTTGCTTGCAGTCACGGTTGCCAAGCTGGACGCCAAGCCGTCAGACGAAGTGGCAAAAACCTGTTTGCTGGAAAAGCTGTTTTTTGACCCGTCAAAACTGTTGGCCCCGTAAAGGGTGTTCATCGATGTCTGAAGGTTTTTGACGAGGTCCTGCAGTTCACGCAGAGCCGTCAGCTTTTCGTCATTGGAATCGATACGTTTTTCGAGATTGTCAGCCGGAATACGGCGCGCCTTCATCATCTGATCGACAACATCGACAAAGTCGATATTGGAACTCAAGCCTGAAAGCTGAATTCTACCGTTACTGCCGACATAGACGTTGTTTAAGTTGGCGCTGCTCATTTTGCGTGTCCCGGTCGATATTGATGGGCAATTCCTGCCCCAAAACGATTATGCAGATATTTACGCAAATACCATGCCTGAAATGCGGGCGGCGTAAAAATCAAGCTTCTTCGTTTACAAAGGTACCGAGGTAATCACGAATTTGGGAAAACAGATTCTGAAGTTCCTTTGACGGAATTTCGCGAAGAATCTCGCCGTTTGTACGATCCGTTACCTTGGCAACAACACGCCCTGTGTCACGGTTGAAATTAAGTTCAACCCGATAATTGTCAATTGGGCGGCCTGTAAGGTCAAGGTCGGCAAAAGCCTGTTTTAACTGATCTGTCGCATCAATCGGAGCAATATCCCCAGATGCCTGATATCTTGATACCGGTGTAACGGTTGCAGGGGCTAAAGAAGAACCCGAATTTACGGATGATAGCCCAGAGGTAGAAACACCAGAAGCCGCAGCAGTGCCGTTCGATGAAGAAGCGGAACCGTGAAGCGGCGATAAAGATTGGGTAATTTCCATTTGAGCCTCCCATGCCGATGAAATCGACAAAGGATAATCCGTAGAAGGAACGGGGGATATTCCCCCGTTCCGTCACGAATATCCGGATTACTGCAACAGACGCAGCAGGTTCTGCGGCATCTGGTTGGCTTGTGCCAGCATGGCAACGCCAGACTGGACCAAAACCTGTTTTGCACTGAATGCGGTCATTTCAGATGCAACGTCCAGATCCATCAGGGTAGAACGGGCCGCTTCGGTGTTTTCCTGCGAAGTCGACAGGTTCTGAGCCGCAAAGTCAAGACGGTTCTGATAAACACCAATGCTGGCACGAGCTTTCTGAAGATCGTTGATCGAATCGCCAACAACGTCGATGGCAAGACCAGCGTTGGTTGCTGTGGTCAGGTCGGCATCCTTGAGCAATGTACCAGTTGTGTTGATCTTGTTACCAAGGTTACTCGTGTCAACAGCAGTCAGGGTAATTGAGATCTTGTCATTTCCACCGTTACCGGTGCCAATCTGGAAGTCAACGTTGCCGAGGGCTGCGCCAGTGCCAGTCGTACCGACCGCGAAAGTCAGAGCCGTTTCAGCACCACCACCGGTGAAGTCGTTTGAACCATTGACATCAACGTTAGTAACTGTCGCACCAAAGTTTTCGTTCATCTCGATCTTGATGCCAAGTTCGTCAAAGTTCAAAGTTGCTGTTTTACCAGTATCAATTGCTTTAGAGCCAGCAGGAGGGCCTGCCCTGTATTCGGTAACATCAATCGACTGGGCCTGACCACCGCTCCCGGTCAAAGTCATCATGATTTGGCCGGTCGTGCCGATTTCATCAAGACTGACAGATACCGTGTTACCATCTACAATCGGCGAGCTACCTGAAATGGTAACGCCCCCAGCCTGGAAACCGTTCGCACTGGAAAGAGCTAAGCCAGTAGTAGCACCATAAGTGGCAGTAGTTGCTTCCACAGCACTGTCGCTGCCTAGCAACTGAACGCCGTTAAAGCTGGTCGAACTGGAGACACGGTCAATTTCGTTCTTGAGCGCGCCGAATTCGTCATTCAGATAGGTACGTTCCGTGTCGGATACGTTGCCGGAAGATGCCTGAACAGACAGCGTTTTCATTCGGGTCAGAACGTCGTTGATGGTGTTCATGCCACCATCAGCGATCTGAAGCATGGAGTTTGCCTGACCAACGTTAACCGTGGCAGTCTTCAAGGCTTGGCTTTCCGCATTCAGACGGGCACCAATGGCCATTGAAGCAGCATCGTCACGTGCAGAGACAACGCGGGTACCCGAAGACAGCTTCGCGAGCGAACGGGTCGCTGCTTCGTCAGAAGATTGAAGGTTGCGATGTGCAACGTTGGCTGCGTAGTTGGAAATAATGTTCAAGGCCATAGTGATATACTCCTACATGGATCACTTGCAATTGGCGATTTTGCCAATCAAACCCGGCAAACTCACCGGAAGGCACCGAGATCTTCTTGATCAGGGATTACCGATTCGATAGTCAAAATATACCCAACTGCCAAGATAGAGTCTAGTATTTTTTGAAATCCCGAATTGTCTAGTGATAATAACGGGTTTCGGTTTTTACCGGTTAATATTTGGTTAATCCGGTAAGCGAGGGAAAGTCTTCACGAAGCGAAAACCGGGTCGTTTCGTGTCTTGAGTCGGCCGTCAGATATCGTGTTGGACAGGGTATTTGTCGTGCGGCATGATGTGCTGCCACCCAATCTGACGGCTGGTGTTGATAATAACCGGTGCCTGCAAATTAACAGACATGGCAAAGTTTTGATCGGTTCCGGTGGGACGCACCGTTACAATTAGCAAAATAGCCAGGTCTTCCTGTGGGATCGCCAGACTTTTGCCAGCCCGTTCAATATCGGCAGCGTCATAAATGCCGCTATCGGAATTGTAAGGGGCGACAATAAACGACAGGTCTGCGTCCGTCAGGCTTTGATACAGTTTGAACTGGTCAAGGTTTTTACCCGGAATGTTGGCCAGACCAAAAACATGCTGATCGGTAAATCCAAGTAAACCGACCGGCATATAAATTGCTTTGTCCCAGACAAATTCAATATCGCCAAACCGGGTTTCTACAAGAATCGATTTGGGTACGTTGGCTTCATCAATTGGCTGAGTGGTCATTTCCCGCTGTCTTTCCCCAATGTAACACATCAAGCATGTGATGCCTTCTGGCAGGATCGTCAAGTTTTGCTGTGGCTTCCATGTTTTATATCAAGCCTTACCGCAGATAATTGACAAGGGAAAGATCTGCAGACTTGGAAATGGTCAGGAAACTTGCCTGCAAGGCGGTGTTATATTGTTCAAGTTCCGCCAGCGTCAGCGGCACATCGACATTTTCAATGTTGGAAATGGCATTATTGGCAAAAACCTTAAAATCCTCGTGCTGGGATGCAATTGTTTCAACGTTTTTGGTGTCGATACCGATTTTCGATGTCACATTGGGCAGGTTTTCGATGGCAAAGTTAATATGCCCCATTGCAATGCGCAACGAGTCCTCGTCGGTGGATGTGCTGATAATGCGCAAACCGGCAATCAGGCTGGCAAAGGCAGGGTCATCGGCCCTGACGCCATATTTGACGGAATATTCTTCATCAACCCGGGCCGAAAGATGTTTCTGGTCGCCCTGATAATAGCCGGTATCGGTGGCCAGAGCCGGGTTATGTGACAAACCGTCAAGCAGGTTGCCGCCACCGGTTTCCGTAATCGACATGGCATTACCGGAAAAATCCTCGATCACAAGGCGGTAATTGTTGGTTCCCGGATCAGCGCGAACCGATGCAATCGCCGGTGGCGGCGAGAGCTGGTTGATCTGGTTTACCAGGTCCTGTGCGGTGTCGGTTGGCAAATAGGTAATGGGTTGCCCGTTGATATCAAGGCTGCCGCCAACGGTGCCGCCCAATGTACTGAGAGGCGCGCTTGAGGTGCCACTTACGGTGGCAAAATAGGTGTCGGGCAGCGGGGCCGAGTCGAAATTGACCGGAGCGTTATCTGTTGTCGCACCGCCAAACAGGTAACGTCCGTCCAGCGTGGTATTAAGCAGGGATTTAACCTGGTCAAGGGCCTGTTTGCCTTCTTCATCCAGATTAAGGTCGTCCGCCTGTGAATTGCTAAGACCCTGTAGCAACAGGGTTTTCATTCGTACTGCAATGTCGTTCATGGAATCGGTAGCCGATTCCATGTTTTGCAGGCGCAATTTTACCTCGGTAATGTTGTTCAGATACTGGCCATTGCGGGTAAGCGAGCCTTCAAGGTTAAGCAACTGCTGGGTGTCGCCTGCAATACCGGCATAGTCGCGCGACTTGTAGCCGCTGCTCGACTGTGTGCTGAGCTCGCTATATTTTGCCGCGTTTTTCAGCGCCTGGTTGCTTAACAATGTATGAGTGGTAAAGGTTGCTACCCGGGTTACCATTCTAATTCTCCATCACATGCAGAATATTAAACTGCATTGAGCAACGTATCAAATAATTCATCAACCGTCGATATAACCTTGGCCGAGGCCGAGTATGCGCGCTGGAAGATGATAAGGTCGGACATTTCTTCATCAAGGTTAACGCCGGCTTCGTTCTGAATCCGCGTATCAAGATCATTCGCCAGCGTGTTCTGGAATTCGTTCGCATCGCTTGCGGTCGCCGCTTTGGTCGATGCGGTGCTGATAATGCTGGCGGCATAATCGATCAGCGATGTTTTTTCCGGCGATAACCCGCCTGCTGCATCAAAGTTGATATCGGTCCGGGATAACGCCCCGGCCAGACTTGCCGCCGACGAATTGTCACCTTCACGAAGGCCATAAGGAATGCCAAGGCCCAGCGTTTCAATCAGGCCTTTATCTGCTAGGGGGTTGGTGGCTGTCGATGGATCAAAATCATCAGTGATGTACATCGAATCGCCACCGCTATCTTGAATACGCAGCTTATAGGAGCCAGACGATCCATCAAAATAAACTTCGGCGTTGATATTGTTGTCGGTCAGGGTCGAATCGGCATTAATGCGGTCGGCAATCGAGTTCAGCGAGTCGTTCTTGCTGCCATTATAGGAAATGGAAACAGTGCCAAAATCACCGGTGATGTTAAGGGTGTAGTCCCCCGTGGTTGGCGCTGCCAGCCCAGCAATAGATGCCGAAGGATCGGCAATCGTCACGCCACCAGTGCCGGTTTTTGATTCATAAACATCGGCATTTAACGTACCGCGCGACAGGCGCGACGGATCGTTGACGATATCTTGCGAAACGGTCAGGCTGCCGGTCATGTCGGGTTGGTCTTCGGTCAGGCCGATCTTGCTTGAAAGATTGCCGGTATCTGTTGCGAACATGTTGGCATCGCTTGAAATAACCAGGCGTGCACGATCACCGTCATTGGCGATATAAACCATGTTCGATGCCTGATCCGCGCTCAGGCCCAGCGCACCGGTTAGCTGGCCGCGCAGTTTGTTCTGAATTGTCGTCAGGTTATCGCCATTGGTGTAGCTGACGCTGATTGGCGTTGCCAATGTGCCGCTGCTTCCTGCCGACAATGTTAATGTTCCCGAAACACCCAGCGCAGATGACGCATCGGGCATGGCGGTAGATGTCAGGATTCTGGAGTTTTTTGCCGTCGTAAACAGGTCATTCAGGCCAAAGTAATGCGACAGGCCCTGGCTGCGGCCATCGCTAAGTGTGACCGCGCTATCGAGTTCGTTTACAGCAACCCGATTGCCGTTTTTACCTTCGATCACCAGGCGACCGTCGGCAATTCTTGCCTGTAGATCACCGCCCGAGGATGAACCGTTGATCGCTGTGACAAGATCGGCAACAGTTACCGGGCTTGACAAGGTCGACAGGTCGATGTCGGAATAGCTTACAATGTCGCCGTTGGTGCCAAGGGCGGCAACACGAAAAGTTCCGGTCGCTGCAAAAGGATCAGTGCCTTCGATCTGGCGCGAACCGGTCAGGTTGGTGGGCGGCGGAAAGGCCGAGCCTTTATTGTGTTCGGCGTTAATGGCGTCGCGCAACTGGGTGGCCAGCTCGTTGATCTGGTCGGCAAGCTGGGGCAAATCCTGGTCGCGCATATCGACCAGCCCGCGCAAGGTGCCCGATTTGATTTCGTCGGTAATGTCAACGCCATCCAGTGAAATGCCAGAGCCGCTTGACCCTGGCTCGTAGCCTGCAGTTGGCGAAAAATTCAGCGTGACGGGGCTGCGGTCCAACAAGGGACGCGAGCCGTTGGCGGTGAAAATAACCATCGAGCCATCTTCACGGGTGTAGGTCGATGTATTGATAATTTTCGATAACGCATTGACCTTCTGGTCGCGCTGGTCGCGCAACTCGGTGGTCGGCTGGTCAATATTGCCCAGTCGCACAATGTCGGTATTGAGCTTGGCAATCTGGCTTAGCAATGAATTGGCGTCATTGATTTCCTGGTTAATGCTGTCATCGGCATCACTGCGCAGGGTTTGAATTTGATCAGACAGTTTGCCAAACGAGTCGACAAGCTGTGTTGCTGCTGCAAGAACCTGCACCTTGGGCGAATTTTGTTCCGGGGTGCTGTTAAGCTGTTCAAATGCGTCGGAAAGGTCGCTGATGCGCTGGCTGATGGCCGAGTTTGACTGCGGGGTGCCAAACAGCACCTGAACGCGCTGATAAAATTCATCGCGGACTTCCGCGGTGCCGGCTTTGCCCAGTTCGCCGCGCAATTCACTTTGCAGACCTGCATTTACATTGCGGGTGACATCGCCAATCTGAACACCGGCACCCTGACCGTTCAGGGTAATCGATTCCTGACCGGCAATTTTACGCGAATAGCCAGCTGTATTCACATTGGCGATGTTCGATGACGTAATCGAAATACGCGACTGCGCGGTATTCAAACCTGAAATTGCCGAATTAAGGGCCTGTGTCAGTGACATGGTATTTCCCCTGTGCCTTAAAACGTTTCGTTCAGGCTGATGGAAAGAGTGCCGCGATTTTTGGTGGTGTTGTAACCCCGACCAACCGGGCTATTGACATAGCCGCCCCGGTTATAGGTTGTGACCTGTTCATTAGCGCGGCTTTTGACTGCACGAACGATGGTGTCAATCATGCGCTGGTTGGTGATTTCGGCAGCCTTGAGCGCACGCATATTGCGCTTTGCGGCTTCCTGAAAACGGGCCTGCAATTCGCGTAGTTCAACTTTTTCGTCTTCGGGCATGTTTTTCAGGTCTTCCGCCCGGGTCCGCAATTCCAGCACCAGCTGTTCATATTGCATCGACAGGGCAGATTTTTCCGCAACGAAGCGGTCATATTCTGCCGTTTCAAGGGTACGCATACCCTCGGTTTCGCGCTCCAGCAGCGAAATCAGGTCAAAAGTGACGCTTTTCAGCTCAATTACCATCTGTTCCGTTGTCATGATATCAGGCTCCCTGCGTCTTGAGGATTTCGCGTGTAACCGCATCTGCAATTCCTACGCCACCCGCGCTGGTCATTTTTTGCGCGTACTGGTCAACCAGCATGGATCGAAACAT
Organism: Thalassospira sp. MCCC 1A01428; assembly: GCF_002115825.1. Classification (GTDB taxonomy): domain Bacteria; phylum Pseudomonadota; class Alphaproteobacteria; order Rhodospirillales; family Thalassospiraceae; genus Thalassospira. The sequence goes on from NZ_JFJZ01000007.1 coordinate 96,302, forward strand.
TGTTTCCCCATGCCCGCCGCCAAAATTCGGATCGGTTTCGATCCCTTCAAACATGTGGCTCAGCATTTGCGACAGAAACATGCTTTCAAATTTTTTGCCGGCTTCCTCGGCCTGGGCCAGTGTTTTGTGCTTGCCGTTACCAAGCCCGCTTGCCTGTGAGGCAATGGAAGATGCCTTGCTGGCTTGTGCGCTGGTTTGTGCCTGCGCCATAAGGGCGCTTGTGCCATCAATCATCATTACATCACCTCGATTTCGGCCTGAAGGGCACCGGATGCCTTGATGGCCTGCAAAATTGTGATCATGTCGCGCGGGCCAACGCCCAGGCTGTTCAAACCGCTAACCAGTTCCTGAAGCGTGACACCGGTATCGAGAATGCCCAGCTTTTTGTCCGCCCCTTCGTCAACCTGCACATCGGTGCGCGGGACGGTGGTGGTGGTGCCCCCTTGCGAGAAAGGCGAAGGTTGGGAGACCTGCGGGGTTTCGGTGACCCGGATGGTTAGATTGCCCTGGGCAATGGCAACGCGGTTGATGCGCACATTTTCGCCCATAACAATGGTACCGGTCGATTCATCAATCACCACCTTGGCAATCTGGTCCGGTTCGACGCGCAACTGTTCGATATCGGTCAGTAACGCCACCACATCCTTGTTATAGCGGTCCGGCACGGTAAGGCGAACAGTGCCAGGGTCGCTGGGACGGGAGGCAACCTCGCCAAGATAGGCGTTAATGGCGTTGGAAATGCGACGTGCCGTGGTGAAATCGGGGTTGCGCAGCACCACCGACATGGTTTTCATCGCATTAAGATTAAAGTCGATTTCGCGTTCAATAATGGCGCCGTTGGCAATGCGTGCGGCGGTTGGAACACCCTTCACCACGGTTTGGGCATTGCCCTGCGCGCTAAAGCCGCCAACGGCAACCGGCCCCTGGGCAACAGCGTAAACTTCGCCGTCGGCACCGACCAGCGGGGTTACCAGCAAGGTGCCACCCTGAAGGCTTTTGGCGGTGCCAATAGCGCTGATATTGACGTCAATTTTCGACCCCTGGCGCGAAAAGGGCGGCAGGGTGCTTGTGACCATCACAGCGGCGATGTTGTCGGAATCAAGGTTTTCGATCTGGTCGCGCACGTTAATGCCCAGTCGTTCGAGCATGGCAACCATGCTTTGGCGGGTAAATTCGGCGTCTTTCAAATCGTCGCCCGTGCCGTTCAAACCAACGACCAGGCCATAACCCACCAGCATGTTGTCACGGACACCTTCAAAATCGGCGATGTCCTTGATGCGGGACTGGGCATGGGCGGCTGATATGGGGGCCAGGGCGAAAATGCCCAGCGCTGCGATAATCGCTGCCTGAAATGCATATTTGCCAAGACGCTTGATCATGTTGGTCATTCCGCTGTGTCGGGGGCGAAAGTTACGCCGGTTAACTGGGCTGACAGGCAATGTGAAATGCCCTCGCCAGATACAAAGCGAAAAACGTGCCAATCGAGCATTCACAAGGTTCGCGCGTTAGGGAAATTTAAACGGTTCCAGTAAATTCAGCTGCTTATGCCCATCTGGCTGATGAAAAGGAGCCTCTGGCGGCCTGACCCGGCATTTTTTTCCGGTTGCTGAAACGATGACTTTGGGGAAGACTCGACAAAGGATCAATTTGTCGCCAGATATAGGGCAGGATACGGAATTGATCGTGATTTTCCGGCAGGTCGTTATATGGGCCTGGAACGCAAAAATAAGGCAGTAGACAAAATGAAGGTTAGCGGATCAAAAGGCACCACGTCGGGTGCGTCGACACGCAAGGCTTCGGGCACTGGTGGTAATGACCGGGGGTTTGCCAATGCCATGCGTTCCAGTGGCCCCGGGCCGGAACGGGCTGCGGCTGCGGGTGGATTGCATGCGCCATCATCGGTCAGCGCGCTTGATGCGTTACTGGCCCTGCAACAAAGCGGTGACGCGCTGGATTCCCCGCGGAAACGCTCTGTTGCACGCGCAAAGACGCTGCTTGATCAGCTTGACCGGGTGCGTCAGGCCTTGCTGGGCGGAGGCCTTCCGGCGTCGCAACTGGCGCAACTGGTTGATGTTGTGGGAAAACAACGCGAAGAAGTTGACGATCCGGCGTTAAGTGAGGTTCTTGATGAAATAGAGCTGCGCGCACGGGTTGAATTGGCAAAGCTGGATGTTGCCGGTTTGCGTTAGTTGATGGCAATTCCCTTAGGGTGTTGAAATTTAACCTGTTTCCGGTTTTTTTACGATAGATTTGGCGAAATTGTTCAATCAGCTTGCACGCATAGGCTGGTGCCTCTATATTCCCGCGCGATCGGTGAGTCCTGTATAGAGGGCATACATGACTATCACATTACCACCTGACTATCGTCCCGCCGAGGACGAAGAGTTCATGAATCCGCGTCAGCGGGAATATTTCCGTCAGAAGCTTTTGGCCTGGCGGGCAGAACTTTTGCACGAATCATCAGAAACATTGGCGAATCTTCAGGACGGAGGATTGCAAGAACCCGATCTTACCGACCGCGCTTCTGCGGAGACAGAGCGGGCACTTGAGTTGCGGACGCGCGACCGTGCGCGCAAGCTGATTTCCAAGATTGACGCCGCTTTGCGCCGCATTGAAGACGGATCCTACGGTTACTGCGAAGAAACTGACGAACCGATCAGCCTTAAACGACTTGAAGCCCGTCCGATTGCAACCCTGAGCATTGAAGCCCAGGAACGCCACGAGCGGATGGAGCGTACCCGCCGCGACGATTGATCGCAGCGGTAAAAAAATACGGTAAAAAGACGGGATCGACTTAGAAACCGCAGCCGAAAAAATTCGTTTCTTGTGGGAGAAACGCTAAAACGGGGATACCCGGCAAGGGATCGGTCCAAACAGACCGGTCCCTTTCTTTTGGGCGCAAGCCGGGTAGATTTTGTGTCTTTGCGTCAAGGGGAATGGGCTGCGTTGCCATGTCGGCACAATAAAACCGGCTGGCAATTTCTTGCCAGCCGGTCGTCGGGGCGGGCAACATGCCCGTCTGCGGAACCCCCGAAGTCTTATTCACAATCTGCCAGGGTCAGAACGGTAACAGGATATCCATAATCTCGCTGCCATACCGGGGTTGTTGCACGTCGGAAATGGTGCCGCGTCCGCCATATGAAATGCGGGCTTCGGCAATTTTGTCATAGGATACGGTATTGGCCGATGTAATGTCGGCGGCCCGGATGACACCGGCGACCTGCACTTCGCGCACTTCGGCGTTAACGCGAATTTCCTGCCGGCCATGAATGACATAATTGCCGTTAGGCAAAACCTGCACAATAATCGCCGCGACCTTAAGATCGATGGTTTCGGTACGATCCAGCGTGCCGCCGCCCGAATTGGACGAATTGCTGTCGATGTTAAACAGATTTGACGGGTCAATCGTTTCTGGCAAAACCTTGGTAAACTGGCTTTCCAGCCCCAGTAACGACGGAATCCCCATGTCTTCGGAATTTTTCCGTGTGCGTGCGGTTGTATTGGCCAATTGCGCCTTGTCATCAATCGCGATGCTGACGGTCAAAATGTCACCCACCTGGCTGGCGCGCTGATCCTTGAAAAAGGACCGCGCCCCGGTGCGCCACAACGAATTCGGGTTGCTTTCGGCAACCTGGGGGGCTGGCATGGGCATACTGACCGGGCGATAGCCGGGGCTTTGGGTCGGGTTATTGATTCCAGACAGTTTCGGTGCCTCGCCAACTTCTGACAGGCGACGCATGGTGTTGCACCCCGATAACAAGGCCGTCGCACATATCAGCGACAGGGTCATTGCCAGCCGGGGAAATTTATTCGGGTGCCGTGAGGGCACCCTTGTCGGGGTTTTGATAAAGGTCATTTTATCCTCCTGGGTTCCGCACAGTGTAACTAGCAACCTTCGTGCCAGTTATGTGTCGCCCAGGACGGCAAACCTTGCCGGGCCTGTGCCGGGCGGGCCGGCCATGCTCAAACAGGGCGGAGTTCCGGGCAATACCCCAAAATTCTGGTCAGAAAAAATCAACGTCCTTACCTGACGATGGATAAAACCAGGAAGGCGTGAGGAGGGAGCCATCACAGGGGGGTATATCCGCGACTGGGGCAGATCTTTTGGTTTTGTCGGTAATGAGGATGGTTAAGGTTATGGTTACATGTTTAATCTGCCAACCTGCCGTCACACGGTTTTGCATTATGGCCGTGCCAGCTGATTAAATGGTAACGCCCATCGCAAGGGCAATTTTCTGAAAATCGGCTTCGGAGAGTTTTCGTTTTGCTCCTCGCATGACGAAGCCCCAATATGCCGCCCGGCCTTGTGTCAGTTCCAGTTCTTCAAGAAGTGGCCGGATCGGGGCAGGGGTTGCCGCAAGCAGGTAATCCACATCAACACGGTGCGGATGAAACCCCATGGATTGATCCGCTTGATAGGGTTTTTCGGACGTAATTTGACCAATCGTCGTAAACGCTTGCACAGGCACACCGCCGTCGATTTCTTCGCGCGGAGAATAATAGATAATCCAGTCGCCTTTCTGTAGTCCGCTTATGGCAGATTGCTTGCCATGTCCAAGCTGGGCGAACCCGCCATCACGGCCTGCCCTTGCATGTCGGGCGCAGGCAACGCCCATCCAGTAACGGGTCATATCACACCTTCTGATCCATTGCGGTATGAACGGTGATCGTATAGCCAAAGGGATCGCGGAATGCGAAATATCGCCCAAACGGGCCATCTTTTGGGGGGAAGACGATCTCTATCCGGTCAGCGGCAAGTTCCGCGTGCAGGGTATCGGCATCATTGCAGGCAAACCAGAGTGCGATACCGGCCCCAAGGAAATCTTTCGCAGATGAAAGGTCTGTTATGGGTTTGCGAACCGCGAAAGGGACCGGCTTGCTGTCGAACACCACAGCACCCGGAGGCCCCTGCATGATCGGAAGGCCAAGCTTGCCGTGGTAAAAATCCCTGGCGGCTTCCAGATCATCGGCCTGAATGCCCACAAAATCGATGCCAGTAAGATATGCCATACTTTTTCTCCTGATTGGATGTATAATATCAACTTCCTGATATGTTATAAGGAACCTGATATGATAAAGGAAGGCAGTCTGGAAAGGTCTCTGGGCTACAATTTAAAAAGAACCCAGCATCGCTTGCGTCGCCGGATGGACGAGGCCTTGAAAAGCTGTGGTTTATCAACAGCGCAAAATGCGGTGCTTGCCGCGCTGATGGCCCAGCCAGACATGACAAATGCCGATCTTGCAAATGCAGCATTTATCACGCCGCAATCCATGCAATCTGTGCTGGCGGGGCTGGAGACAGCGGGATATGTGGTCAGACGGCAGGACGATCACCACAAGCGCCGTCAACTTGCCCGGTTAACCCCAAGTGGCGAGGAACTGGCCTTGCAAGGCCGAGCGGCAATTGTGCAAGTCGAGGAAGCCCTTGCCAAAGCCGTGGCACCTCTTTCGGAGGACGAGGCATTGGCCCTGCTTTACCGTCTTCAGAAAGCGCTGGATTAAAGGAGAGGTGCTTTGCCCGGTTTGTCCGGGGTTTGGATGTCGCGAGATTACTGGCTCATGGCCGGGATGGCGCGCACATCGTTTTCTGCGGTGACTTCAACCTGAATGGTTTTGTTGCTTTGCAAATTAACCACCCGGATCACATCCCCGGCGGATCCGTTTTCAAGGGCTTTTCCCCGTGCGGTAAGCGACATGTTTGGGGTTTCAAGCCGGATCGTCACAATTGCCCCGCGTTTTACCAGAATGGGGGCTGTGAAATCGCGGTTTAGTAATGGTTCGCCGGGGTTGACGCTGCGGCGTACTTCCTTGCCGATAACATCGGCGGGGTCACGCAGGACATTGGCTTGCAGGCGGTCGCTGCGAACATCGCGCATTTCGACCTGATCGGGGCGCACGATGTCGCCGCGCTGTACCGAATCAACTAAAACAGGTACCTGTTCAAGGGGGAAATAACGCCCGCTCATGCGATAGGTGCGTTGCTGGGCCGTGCCGCGCCCTGTGGTAACGTCGGCAATAAACCGGCCGGTGCGACGGTTGATATTGATACCGGTGATTTCAAGCTGAACCGGGGCGTTAACCGGCAGCTCGATGCGAAAGGTTTCCCCGCCCATATCCACGGCAAAAGGTGCCGGTATGCCGTTTTCCGACAAGGCCCCGTGGATGGCATCGGAAATTTCATCCATGCCGATGGTTTGGCTGTCGCGAATTACAATTGTTTGGTCGGCTGTTGTGCGCGGGCGCCAGGCAACCTTGTATCGCTGGGCAATTCCTGCCAGCCAGCGATAATCAAGCACTGCCTGTTGGCCAGGCTGCGGTGCGTGGGCCACGGCAACATCTTCCTGTTCAACCGGCAGGCCGCTAAAAAGGTCGCCCAAGGTGACATAGGCCCCTTCGATATGGGCCTGTGGGCGCAAAAGAATATCCATTTCCTGTGCTTGCAGGTTTCCCGGCAGCAGGAACAACAAGGCCAGCGCAAGGGCAGAAAGGGTGTTTCGCATCATCATGCCTGTGATGTTAGCACCAAAATAACAATGACAGGTAAAGCAAAACACAAACCGGACAATTCAGGCCGGAAAACGCCGGACTGGCCGGTTTCGCAATGCCGGGTCTTGTTTTCCGGGTTCTGGTTTTAACGAACCTGTGCGGTGTTAATTATCGCAGGTTGCTGATTGCGCTCATCATTTCGTCGGTCGTCGAGATGGATTTTGAATTCATTTCATAGGCGCGCTGGGCCTTGATCAGGTTGGTGATTTCCTGAACCACGTTAACGTTCGATGATTCAAGATATCCCTGCAGCAGGGTGCCAAACCCCACCGATCCGGCGGTGCCGGTATTGGGGGTGCCCGATGCGTCGGTTTCCAGAAACAGGTTGTCACCAAGTGCGCTCATGCCGGCCGGGTTGATGAAGGTTGCCAGCTGAATCTGGCCCAGATTCTGCGGGGCGACCTGCCCGTCAATTTCGGCGTAAACCTCGCCCGATCCGTTAATGGTAACCGATGTTGCATTGTTTGGCACCGTGATGCCGGGCTGAATGGCATAACCATCCTTGGTGACGATCTGTCCGTTAGCATCAAGTTTGAACGTACCATCACGGGTATAGGCGGTTTCGCCACTGGGCAAATCGACCTGAAAATACCCGCGTCCCTGCAAGGCAACGTCAAGTTCGTTTTCGGTCAGGGTAACACTGCCCTGGCCGGTATAACGGCCAATAGCGGCGGTTTTTACACCCAGACCAACCTGCACACCAACCGGCACAATGGTTCCGGTGTCTGATGACGGTGAACCGGCCCGGCGCAAATCCTGATATAACAGGTCCTGAAACTCGGCGCGCTGGCGTTTATAACCGGTCGTCGTCATGTTGGCGATGTTGTTCGATGTCACATCCACGTTGGTGGATTGTGCCATCATGCCAAGGGCTCCGATATCGAGTGACCGCATTTTTGTCTCCTCTCTGCGCGTGATGCGCTGTCTTGGTGGTTCTGCCCCGGGGGCAGAACAAACGGTTCATATCAATCAGGCGCGGACATCGCCCAGTTTGCTGATCATGTCGCGCTGGCGCTGGTTTTCATTTTCAAGGGTTCTGGTAACCGATTGGTATGTTCGCAAAACCTCGATCATATCGACCATCGCCGTAATCGGATTGACGTTGGATTTTTCCAAAGACCCCTGAACAATCCCCGGGCTTTCAACCGCCTGGGGTTGCTGATCGGTATTATACAGGGACGATCCTTCAGGCTTTAACTGCTGGATATTATCAAAGGTGGAAACGGCAAGGCGGCCGATTTGGCCGACATCGGTGGAAACGGTGCCATCGCCAGCAATGGTCACGCGGGTGTCAGCCTGACCAAAAAACAGCGGCTGTCCGGCGTCTGTCAGCACCGGATAACCTTCTGATGTGATCAGCTGCCCGCCGGGATCCAGCGAAAAATTGCCATTGCGCGTATATCGGGTGCCATTGGGGGTATCGACCGAAAAATACATGTCGGGTTTGGTCAGGGCCACGTCAAAATCGCGTTCGGTGGTTTCGATATTGCCCACCGTGGTATCGCGATACTGGCCAATATCCTGTACCAGCGCAATTTTACGTTCGCCGCGAAACGGGGCATCCTTGTTTGCCGCCATCCAGTCGGTAAACATCATGTTTTGCTGTTTGTACCCGTTGGTGTCCATATTGGCCAGGTTCTGCGTGATGGTGTTCATCTTGCTACGCAAAACCATCTGGCGCGACAGGGCGATATAGGATGTATTTTCCATGGTGGGTCATATCCCGCTTGCAGGCAAAATTGGTTGCCAACGATAATGCGAATGCCGTGCCAGATTGATAAAATTCAATAAAAACAATGCAATGAGCGCATTGGGTAAAACTTGCCGGATTAAAATATGCCATTGATCAGGCAAGAAAGGCCCCTGTACCGGCGATTGTGGAATACCGGGTGCAAAACCGGTTATTGCCCTTTGCCGTGTTCGGACATGGCACAGACTTTGGCGGCAGGTGCCGCAACAGCGCCCATATGCGGCGGTTCGCACGGTATTTACGGCGATATTGGCTGGCTAATCTGCCGGGCGTTGGCGACAGGGCAGGGGGATGCCCGTGGGCAGAAAATGCCGTCCGGTGATTTTAACGGCAAACTGGCAGCTTTTTTGCTTTAACAACCCCGTATAGCTGGTATTGCGCAGGTTTGATCCCAGATGTTAAAGGGATGCTGCGGGCAAGGCCCTGTCTTTGGGCGGCGCGTGGCGGGGCGAAGGCAATGGCTTTACGGGGCTTTTGTTGTCGACCGACGGCTTAGCAGCTATTATGGGCAACGGAATGTTAACGTGGCCGGTTTAAAGCTGTCAAAATTGTGGGACGTGCGGGTGCGTGTGCCGGTTTGACGTGACGATGTGCAGGGCAGGACAGGCTGATGGGTGACGACGTTGACGAAATTGAAGAAGGCGGTGGCAGTGGCAAGGGTGGCAGTAAAAAGCTGCTGATTGTTATTATTCTGTTGGTCTTGTTGCTGGTTGGCGGGGCTGCGGCGGCGTATTTTACCGGCTTGATGCAGCCGGTCATCGATATGGTGCTGGGCAATGATAGCCAGACCACCGAGGAAACAGCACCTGATGCCTCGATCGAACAGGCACCCGGCGTGCCGGAAAATGTTGGCTTTGTTGATTTGCCGGAAATTCTGGTAAACCTTAATACCGGTTCGGGCAAACAAAGCTATTTGAAAATTCGCGTCAGCCTTGAAGTTGCGGACCAGTTGAAGGTGCCGGAAGTTGAACAGATGATGCCGCGCATTGTTGACAATTTTCAGGTTTATCTTCGCGAATTGCGCCCGGAAGACCTTGCCGGGTCCGAAGGTATGTTTCGCCTGCGCGAAGAATTGCTGATCCGGGTAAGTGCTGCCGCAAAGCCTGCCAAAATTAACGACGTTTTGTTCAAGGAAATGCTGGTACAATAATGTACCGCGCAGGACCGAAGATAAAAGCCTGGGATAAACGCCGATGGCCGAAGAAGACGATGATGATGCACTGGCCGCCGAATGGGAAGCCATGGCCGGGGGCGGCGATGACGACGGTGACGGCGGCGACGGCGGCGATGATATGGCCGCCGAATGGGAATCCATGCTTGGCGAGGATGGCGGCGAGGAGGAAGAACTTGTCGGCCCCGGCTCTGCGCGTGTTCTAAACCAGGACGAAATCGACAGCCTGCTGGGCTTTGATGATGGCAGTGGGTCGGGGGATCAGTCCGGCATTCAGGCCATCATTAACTCGTCGATGGTGGCCTATGAACGTTTGCCCATGCTCGAGGTGGTGTTTGACCGCCTGGTGCGCATGATGTCGACATCGTTGCGTAACTTTACCTCGGATAACGTTGAAGTCTCGCTCGACAATATTTTGTCATTGCGTTTTGGCGACTATCTTAATTCCATTCCCTTGCCCGCGATGCTGGGCGTTTTCAAGGCCGAGGAATGGGATAACTATGGTCTGCTGACAGTTGATTCGGCCCTGATTTATTCGATCGTGGACGTGTTGCTGGGCGGGCGCCGGGGCACGGCGGCCATGCGTATTGAAGGCCGCCCTTACACGACGATTGAACGTAACCTGGTTGAACGCATGATCCATGTGGTGCTGGGCGATCTTTCGGCGGCGTTTGATCCGTTAAGCCCGGTGAATTTTCGGTTTGAACGCCTGGAAACCAACCCGCGTTTTGCCACCATTGCCCGCCATGCCAATGCCGCGATTGTTGCCAAGTTGCGCATTGATATGGAAGACCGCGGCGGGCGGCTGGAACTGCTTATTCCCTATGCCACGCTGGAGCCGGTGCGCGAATTGCTGCTTCAGATGTTCATGGGCGAAAAGTTCGGCCGTGACTCGATCTGGGAAAACCACCTTGCCAATGAACTTTGGCAGACGCATGTTAATTTGCTAGCTGTTCTTGATGAACAGGTCATGTCGCTGGGCGATGTGATCAATCTTGAAGTGGGGAACCGGATGTTGCTCAATACCGGGCCAACATCGCCGGTGGAAGTACGTTGCGGGGATGTTGCCCTGTTTCGGGGCCTGATGGGGCGAAAAGGGGACCGAATCGCCATTCAGGTGCGGGAACGCGCGCGTAAGAACAAGGAGGAAACCGGCTGATGGATTTCGAGTTCTATCTCGATCTCCTGATGATTGTTTTGCTGTTGGCGACAATCATCTATGCGCTGATGCTTAATCGCAGGCTTGCAGCCTTTCGTCGTAACCGCGAGGATATGGAGCAGTTTCTGTCGGCATTTCATGCCGCTACCGAGCGGGCCGAAATACTGATTCAATCCTTGAAGGAAATGGCATCGCAAAGCGGGGATGCGTTGCGCGAGGATATTGAGCGGGCCAGTGGCCTGCACGAGGATTTATCGTTTATGGTTGATCGTGGTGATGCCATTGCCAACCGCCTTGAAAAGGCGGCAAGCGGTGTGAATGCCGCGCGTAAAAAGGCATCGTCCGATACCGGTTTGACCGGGCAGGGCGGGGGTGGAGGAAAGCCGCCGCTTGATGAACGCAATGACCGTGTGGGCATTGAAACGCGGGCCGAGGAACTTGCCGCGCGCATGGTCCGCGATACCGAAATGACAAATGCACGAAATGCCTATGATGGCGGTGGCGGCCGCAATGCCGGGGGGGATGATCGCTCATCGTCATCTTTGTCGCGCGATGATCGCGACCGTCGCGCCAACCTTCTTGACGATGAAGACTCAGATCAGGATGCCGGGCGTTCCGATGCAGAGCGGGAATTGCTGGCTGCATTGCGTTCGGTGCGTTAATATCGCATGACCTGTCTTGATATGCCGGTTGGCCGGGTAGGGCGACTTTTGGGGACGAAAACGGGGAATTGTGACGTTATCAACGGGTAAAAGGCGGGTCTGTTTTTTTAACACGGGCTTGTTCTTGTAGTGGAAACTACCCAATTTATATAATGGGTCGGCCTGTTGGTGCGTGCAGTTTGCGACTAGGGTTTATATGCCGTTTCGGGATCGGACCGGCAGATACTATCGGGTGAATGGATGTCTTCTTTGCGTATTTTACCTTTGCTGATTTTGGTGTCAGGGCTTGTCCTGTCGCTTAAGGTCGCGGATATCGTGTCGATCTGGCGCGATGGGGGGGATGTGCAGGAAGCGGCTGCGGTCAGCATGGTACAGGCCGCCCGTGCCCAGGAAAACACCACCCCCGAAGCGGGCGAGCCGGGGCTTGATGCCCCGATGGATGACGCGCTGACCCCGGCAATGGATCAGGAAGCTGCCGCCAGCGGCGATGCAGGCAGCGAGGCCCCCGGTTTTGGTGGGGACCCGACCCTGTTTACCCAGGAAGAAATTGATCTTTTGCAAAATCTGTCGGCGCGCCGCTCCGAGCTGGACCGTCGCGAGCAACGCCTTGACGAACGCGAAAGCCTGATCACGGCCGCCGAAGCACGGATCGATAGCAAAATTGCCGAAATGAAACGATTGCAGACGTCGATTGCGCAGCTTGTTGAAAAGAAAGACGAGAAAGACGATGATCGTATCAAGAAGCTGATTACGGTTTATGAAAAAATGAAACCCAAGGATGCTGCCCGGATCTGGAATGATCTGGATATGAGCATTCTGTTGCAGGTTGCCCAGGGCATGCGTGAAGCCAATACCGCAGCGGTCCTGGCGGAAATGACGCCCGATCGCGCCCGCGCCCTGACAACCGAGCTTGCCTATAAACGTGATTTAAGTACGCTGCCATTGACAAATCCGTAACCGGTCTGCCTCTAATTAAACCCGAAGGCCGACAAAACTGAAAAATAACCCTCTGGTTTTAACCGGAGTTCTTGAAATCAGATGAAAAACACTCATTTTTATCAAAGTGAAAAGCCTTGATTAACCTAAATTAAATAGGTACATCACGAATATAATGTTCCGAACCAAAAGCTGGGTAGTTTTCCAGATTGACAGCATCATGGAGTGGTAAATGTCCGTCGATCCCAATATGCCAATTCTGATTGTCGATGATTACAAAACCATGTTGCGTATCATCCGTAATCTTCTTCGCCAGTTGAACTTCACCAATATTGAAGAAGCAACCGATGGCAGCATGGCGTTGCGCAAATTGCGTGAAAAGCCGTTCAGCCTGGTTATTTCCGACTGGAACATGGAGCCGATGACCGGTCTTCAGTTGCTTAAGGAAGTTCGCGCGGATGCGAAACTGAAGGACCTTCCCTTCATCATGATCACTGCCGAAGCCAAGACTGAAAACGTCGTTATGGCTAAAAAAGCAGGCGTATCAAATTATATCGTCAAGCCGTTCAATGCCGAAACCCTCAAGGGTAAGCTGACCACGGTTCTTGGTGATTTCTAAGTCAAAAAGGGGCACGGGGCATTTTGTCCCGTGATACCGCCGTGGATGATAGCCAATTACGTGATCTGCTGGGCCAGTTAAAGACGCGTCTTGAAAAAGGCGATCTGAAAATTGAAGAAGTTTCCGGGCTTGTCGAAAGTCTGGCAAAGTTTCTTCCGGCCAACACAAAGACCGACAATCAGGATGAAAAACGCCTGTTTGGCGAACTTGATGAGCTTTCCAATATCATTCGCAAGATGAAATCGGAAATCGCGTCATTGCGTCCTGATGATATCAAGGCCGAATATATCCCGAATGCCACGGACGAGCTTGACGCCATTGTCGATGCGACAGCCGGGGCAACGCATGAAATTCTTGATGCGATGGACTCGCTTGAAGAATTTGCAGCTACCCTGCCGCCTGAACAGGCAGAGCTTGTAACCAATGCGACCATGCGGGTTTATGAAGCCTGTAATTTCCAGGATATTACAGGTCAGCGAACGACCAAGGTTGTCAAGGCGTTAAAAGCCATTGAAGAACGGGTTGAAGGGCTGGTAACGGCGTTTGGTGCAGAAATTGCGCGTTATGCCGAAGCCAACCCGCGCAAGGCCAGGGAACAAAAGCAGGGGGATGACGCCCTGTTGAACGGCCCGCAGCTTGAAGGCAAGGGCGTGTCGCAGGCCGATATTGACGCGATGTTTAATTGACCCCTTGGGCGAAATGACGAACGGGTATGGCAGAAGCAGAAGATGACGCCCCAAAACGTGTAGTCGCCGTGACCGGTGGTACAACGGCGTTATTCCTGTCGCTTTATCTTTTGCTTTTGGCTTTTTTCATTCTGTTAAACACCATCTCGACCTATGAAGAGGTAAAGGCGCAAAAGGTGCAGCAAAGTCTGTCATCGGCCTTTGCCTCTATTTTGCCGCCCACCACCAGCCTTGATACGGTTACATCGGTTGATGGGCCGTTGCTTGCGGCACAGGAAACCCAGCAAAAGCTGGGCGATCTGTTTCAGTCCCCGTTAAAAGTGGCACGTGTCGAAGTCCTTCAGCCAGGAAAGCTGATGGAAGTGATGATGCATACCGACCAGCTGTTTGATCCCGATAAAATAACCATTCGTGACCGCCAGAAAGGTTTTGTTGCCAATCTGGCCCATGCGCTGGCCGATACAACAGGCGGGGCGCAATATGAAATGGAAATGATGCTGGGCAGCAATCTGGGTAAATATGGAACTGTGCCGGTTGAAGGCAGCCTGGAAATTGCCCGTGCCGGTGCCTTTGCCCGCCAGGTGATTGCCCAGGGGGCACCCGCCCGTTCGGTCGATGTCGGGATTGACCCCAGTGCCGATCCTTTCATTGTCACATTCCGGTTTTTCTGGGATCAGACTGCCGAGGCCAAGGCCGCTGCCGAACGCGCCGCCGCCAAGCAGCGTTCTGTTACAACCACGGTTCCGTTGCCGTCATTGCCAAAAACCGGCACGGGCGGGCCTTCGGTGACCATTCCTCTGCCAATGGCTTCGCCCGGGGTGGCCCCTGCGGCCCCGTCTGCAACACCGGCACCGGGAGACGGCGGATGATGGACGAACCCAAAAAAGAAGAACCATCCGGCCCACCGATCTGGATGCTAAGTCTGGCCGATCTGATTTCGCTGCTTTTGACATTTTTTGTCATGCTGTTTGCCATGTCGAGCGTGAAGGTGGATCGCTGGGACGAAGTGGTTGATTCCCTGTCGCAATCGATCAAACCCTCGCCGGTTGACCCGACGGACGAGCCCACAGCCCAAATGAATATTCCGCGTGTGTATCGCAAACCGGCGATGAACCTGGATTATTTAAGTTCCGTGATCGAAGGTGCCATCCGTGATAATCCGGTATTGATGCATGCCCGTTTGAAACATGCCTCGGATAAACTGATTATTTCATTGCCCGGCGATGTGATGTTTGTGCCGGGCAGTGAAAAGCTGGCGCAAAATGCCCGTCAGGCCCTGTTTGTTTTGGGCGGGGTGCTGTCAAACATTGGTAATCGTGTAGGTGTGCAGGGCCATACCGACCCGCGCCCGGTAAGCGGGCAAAGCCGTTATACATCAAACTGGGAACTTTCCCTGGCCCGTGCCGCCGAGGTTGCCAACGAATTAAAAAGGTCTGGTTACCTGGATTACATAAATATTTACGGATTTGCGGCATCAAGGTACGACGACCTGCCGCGGACTGATGATGAAGATAAGCGCTATGAGATGGCGCGTCGTGTTGACATCGTCATTGAACCCCACGGCGGGAGTGGTCTCGGAGGTTCATAGGGATGCGATTTGGGTTAACGCGACTGTTGCTGGCTGTTGCCGTCGCGACCGCCGGTTTGGTGGTCGCAACGCAAACGGCATCGGTTGCCTATGCCCAGGCGGCAAACCCGGTCATCATGCGTTCTGGCAACCACGAAGGTTATGGCCGGATCGTGGTGCAGTGGGACCACAAGGTAAATTACACCGCTGAAATTATCGGCAATCAGCTTGTCGTGCGGTTTGACCAGCCCTTTGTCGCATCGCTAAGCGGTGTGGTTGACCCGATTTCCGATTACGTATCCGATGCATTTTTTGACCCCGACGGCAAAACTGTGGCGTTTGTGCTGCGCGAAGATTTCGATGTTCGGGCCTTTAATGTGGGCACCAATGTGGTGCTTGATATTCTTGACAAGCAAGCCCCAGCACCCGCCCCTGCTGCATCGGAACCCGCCGCGCAACCACCTGCCAGCCCGGCGCCCGCCCCTGCGCCGTCCGCAGAACAGGCCCCGGCCACACGCGCCCCGGCACAAGGCACCATGCCGCCGCCTGCGGCAAAACCGGCAACATCGGGCACGGCACAGACATCAACATCAACACCAACCTCTCCGCCAGCTTCGGCTTCGGCGTCGGCAAATACCACATCAGGCTCTGCCAATGCTCCGGCGACGGCGGGCAGCACCTCCACACCGGATGCCGGGCAAACCTTGCCTTTACTCGAGGTGCGCGTCGGGCGTCATCCAACATTTTACCGGCTGGTTTTTGACTGGCCGAAAACCGTAAATTACCAGGTTAGCGGCACAGACGGTAACAGCCGTATCTCTTTTGACAGCCCGGCCCGTATCGACGATGTTGCAACGTCACGGCGTTTGCCACGGGGCGTCACTTTGTCGCAGGCTGCGACCAGCCCCCTTGCTGTCGATATAAAAACAGACCCGGCCCGCATCCTGCGCCATTTCCGGTCGGGAACCAAGGTGGTTGTTGACGTGATGGGCGTTGAAGGCAACCCCCAGGGCGATGAAGACAGCGCAACATCACCCGCAGATGCCAGCCGCACCCCCGCGACGGGGACGACACAGCAAATAACCCCCCCGGTTGCGCCGCAAACCAGCGGGCGTTCCGGCCCGGCGGCGGAAACGACCGGCGGGCAGCCGCGCAATCTTGGCCCGGCGACCCAAAGCAATACCGCCACCGTTGAACCCGCCGCGACGGGCGAGGGGCAGGCGCGGCCGGTTGACAGCATTGGCAAAATCAGTGTCGGTGTTAATCAGGACGCAACAAAGCTGGAACTGTCCTTTCCTTTCGGGCGGCCCGCCGGGGCCGCGATCTGGAGCCGGGCCGGGTTTCTGTGGTTTGCCTTTGATACCCGTGCTGACCTGGATCTGGGCCGGGTTCGCCAGGAAGCCAATCAGATTGTGGGTGTGATCGAACAGCTCGACAGCCCGTTTGGCACCCTGGTGCGCATGACCATTCCCGAAGGGGTCGGCCTTATTTCCCGGCAGGATGAACAGGGCGGCTGGGTCATTGCGATGGAAGCAGGCGAATTGCAGCCTGTGGAACGATTAGGCCCCACCATCGAACTTGATAGTGATACCCGCGCCCGGCTGGCTGTTCCATTAACCGGCGTTCACGATACCATGACGGTGAATGACCCCGAAGTTGGCGACAGTTTGCGGGTTGTGCCGACAACCCAGCCTGGCTACGGCATAGAGGCCGCACTGCATTACCCGGAATTTGACGTTCTGCCATCATTCCAGGGGGTGGTTGTTGCGCCGGTAAATGACAGGGTTAAGGTGTCGCATCGGGCGGCCCCGGCGCCCGTAACAACCCCGGATGGCACGGACCTTGCTGACCCCCAGGCACCTTCTGCAAGTGGCGAAGCTGTGGTGGTGACTGCCGATAACGGTTTGAACATTTCCGCCGAAGGGGCCCGTTTGCTGGCATCTGCGACCGGTGTGCGTGCCCGGACCGGGGATGCCGACGAAGGCCGTATTTTTGATCTGGCGGATTGGCGCAAGGGTGGGCTTGATAATTATAACAGGGCGATTGCTTCGCTGTTAAAGGAAGTGGTCGATAGTGGCGATGAACATCGCAATAAGGCCCGGCTTGATATGGCCCGGTTTTACATGGCGAACGGTTTAGGCCCCGAAGCCAATGCGATGATCGAAATGATGGAACATGACGATCCGCTTATTGGGCAGAAATCGGAATTTCGTGCTTTGAAAGGGGCGGCAAAGTTTTTGAATGGTCAATATGACGATGCCGAACGCCTGTTAAGCGATCCGCGTATTGCCGATCTGACCGAGGTTAAACTATGGCGGGCGGTAAACAGTGCTGCGCGCGGGCGCCCCAATGAAGGTGCGCGCGATTTGATGGATTCCATTCATCTGCTGGACAAATACCCCAGCGAGCTTTTGATGCGGCTGGGGCCGGTGGCTGCTGAACAGGCCCTGATCGTTAAAAACCCGAAAGCGGGCATGGATGTGATCAACACCATGCTTGAAACGCCAGACGCCCCGGAAAACAAGCTGCTTGATGTTCAATATCTGAAAGGATTGTTCGAACAGGAAGCCGGGCAGTTTGATCAGGCAATTGCCACCTGGGACCAGGTGGCAGACGGTAATAACCGCAAGGCCCGCGCCCACGCGATTTTCGACCGTACCGAGCTTTTGTTAAAACTGAAACGTCTGACCGTTGATGACGCGATTGCCCAGTTGGAGAAACTGCGCTTTGCCTGGCGCGGGGATGATTTTGAGCTGGCCGTGTTACGCCGCCTGGGGAATTTGCAGGTTGATGGCAAACATTATCGCGATGCGTTAAAAACCTTGCGGCAGGCGGCTATTTTCTTCCCCAATCATCCCTCGACACCGGCGATAACCGAAAAGATGCACAAAACCTTTGAAGATTTGTATCTGGGGGATGACATCAACAATATTTCGGCGATCAAGGCAGTGGCCCTGTATGACGAATTTCGCGAACTGACCCCGGCTGGCGACAAAGGCGACGAGTTGATCCGCCGCCTTGCGGATCGCATGGTCAGCGTCGAGCTGTTTGGTCGCGCCGAAGATTTGCTGCTTCATCAGATTGATTTTCGTCTGACCGGTCATGAAAAGGCCCGTGTTGCGGCGCGGTTGGCACTGGTCTATTTGCTCGATAACAAACCGCAAAAGGCGATTGATGTTCTGGATGACAGTGACAGCCCGGAACTGGGTGACGATCTGGTCGCACAGCGCTTGCATCTGCGCGCCCGTGCCCTGATGGATATCGACAAGGGGGACGAGGCAATGGCACTTCTGGCAGATGATTTGACGCCGGAAGCCGAACTTTTGCGAATCGATAATTACAGAAAAGAGAAAAATTACGGCGCGATGGCCGATAGTTTTCAGCGGCTGGTCGGCTCTGATCCCGGAAATATCGTCGATGGTTTTAGCGACCAGCGCGCGCAATATGTTCTGAATTGGGCTATTAATTTGGCCATGGCAGGGCGTGAACGCGAACTCGATATGGTCAAACGGCGCTATGGCGCGCTGATGTCAAAGGGGCCATATGCGAAGGGGTTTGAGCTGATAACATCGGCCCCGACCCGCGGTTTGATCGATTACCGCTCGATTTCCAACGAGATCAAGGAAGTCGAGGATTTTAAGGGTTTTCTTGGTAACTATCGGGATCAATTGGAGAAAACCCAGCTTAGCGCTATTAACTAAAGGCGAATTCCGGGCCGTGCGCCGGTGGGCGGGCTTCGCAAGATATTTGCGCGAAGGTTTCGTCGTTATCTTGTGGTCATCGGTTTTTGCCGTTTTTTAAGGGCGTCCTTTACCGCCTGTTTTTGCGTTTGCCGGGGTAAAGTCTTTCTGTCGGTTTTATATTAAATAAGCCTAATTTTACCAATGGGATGACCATGGGCGACTGCTAGCCGTAAGAATAGGTAGTTGCACTTTGAAAATATTCGTCTATTCTTTGAACGGTATATTTCCAGTGTGTGTAAGCTGAGGGCAGATGGATCGCGCACTTAAAATGGTCTATTACGATGACGCCGATGTCGAACACGACATCTTCGCGCAGTTGAATCTTGCCCTGAAAAACTTCCGCGGCATCGGTATGCCACGCGATGAGTCAGCTACCCGTCGTATCCTTGATCAAATTCACCGTCAAAGCCGCGCCTTCGCTGCTGTGTGTTATGGTTTTATGCGCAGCAAGGGGATCGGGGTTAGCCGCGATTCTGGCGAAGGCCAGCAATGGTATCGCGAAGCGGCCTATTGGTTCCGCGAAGAAGCTGAATCCGGTGCCGGGACATCGGCCAGCAATCTTGGCTATTTATATGCCAAGGGACTTGGTGTGCCAGAAAATCCGGATATGGCTGCCGACTGGTTCCGTGATGCTGCCGATCGCGGGTCGCCGGTTGCCATTTATAACCTTGGCGTCTGTTATCTCAATGGCTGGGGGGTTGAACAGGATGACAGCAAGGCTGTCGAACTGTTGCAATCTGCCTGTGATCATAACGATGTCACCGCGGCCAGTGTGCTGGCTTATTTGTATCTGGAAGGGCGCGGTGTAAAACGCGACCTTGGCAAATCGTTTGAATATAACTTGCGCGCTGCTCGTGCCGGCAGCATCGAGGCGGCCTCTGCTTTGGGCTATGCCTTTGGTGTCGGCCTAGGGGCTGAACGCAATATCGAAGCCTCGATCAGCTGGTTTGAACTGGCTGCGGGCGAGGGCGATGCCTATGCCCAGGCCAATCTGGCAATGTATTTCTGCCATAGCTCGGAATTAAAGCTGTTTAATCGGGGCTGGCAAATGTTGTCATTTGCCTGCGATCAGGGCGACGTCTCGGCCAAATACCAGATGACCCAGATTTTGATCTTTGGCGTTAATCATCGTGAACCCGATTATAGCAAGGCGCTTGATCTGGCGATGGATTTGGCTGAACTTGGCCATCCGGGCGGGTATCACCTGATTGGTGTTATGTATGAACATGGTCTTGGTGTGCCGGTTGATATGAAACGGGCTGCGGGCTGGTATGAACGCGCGGCACGCAAGGGGTCGGCCAACGGGCAGTCTGCCCTTGGGCGTCTATATGCCATTGGCAATGGTGTCAGACAGGATAATGTTCAGGCTTATTACTGGCTGAAACTGGCGGCACCGGCCCAAAACACACTGGCTTACCGCGAACTTGATGCGGTGCGTGCGCGTATGACCGTTGAAGAAATTCACCGTGCCGACAAGTTGTTTATCAGCGACCCGGCACCGCGTCGTTCGCATGTGGGTTTGCGCACCATCGAATAAACCCATGCCGGCTGCCAAATACGATGCCAAATTTACCTGGCATTTTTCAAAGCTCTCGCCATGTGCGGGGGCTTTTTGTTTTTCATAAAAACGGGTGGCGGCAGGGCAGGAATTAACACTGGCCTATGTCAACATATTGCCGCTTGGTCTTGTGTGACGTGGTTGCCGGGCTTTGCCAGGCCATCCTTTGTGGCGCGCCTGGGGATCGTTGATCGTTGGTTATCTGCGACGTTTTACCGGTCGCGTGGTTTTACGTCCGGTTTCGTAATTCGGCGAGTTTTTCGACAAATCGGAAAATCAGCAGGGACAGGACGATTTCTATGGAAAGGCGCGCTAATATTACGGGAAATATCAGGCCGTTGTTTTGCGGGAATAACCAGCCGTGCAGGCCATCAACATTTGCCATCAAATAAAGGCCGATCCCGTCTATCCAGATCAGAATAACCGAGATCAGGGCCGTTTTTCGGGGATCGCACAGGTTCTTTTTGGTTAAGAAGCTGTAGAAAGCCAGGATTAACCCCGGAATAGACAAGACGATGCCAGGCAATGCTGTTAGCAGCATTAAAACAAGAACGCCGCCAGAACTGTTAATTTCAACATCGGACATGTCTTACCTTCCGTTACGCACCAAAATGATATTGGCGGGTAGGGTATGCCTGCGTTTCGACATGGGGTTAACCGGGGCCAAAACTTTGTACCAGCGACCCGGAAATCAGATACCAGCCATCAACCAGCACAAAAAAGATCAGTTTGAACGGCAGGGATATCACCACAGGCGGCAGCATCATCATCCCCATCGACATCAGGATACTGGCGACCACCATGTCGATAATCAGGAACGGAATAAACAGTAGAAAGCCGATTTCAAAGGCCCGGCGCAACTCGCTGATCATGAAAGCCGGGATCAGGGCGCGCAATGGAATATCATCGGGCGAGGAAACATTGACCTTGGCAATATTGACAAAAAGCTCCAGATCGCGGTCACGAACCTGGGTCATCATGAAGTCGTGAACGGGTTTGATCGCCCGGTCCATGCCTTCAAATTCGTCAATATCGCCATTGATCATGGGTTGCAGCCCTTCGTCCCATGATCGTTCCATGGTTGGCATCATAATGAACAGGGTTAAAAACAGCGCTAGGCTGACCATCACCTGATTGGGTGGTGATTGCTGAATGCCAAGGGCGGTTCGCAACAGGCCCAGCACCACAATGATGCGGGTAAAGGATGTCACCATCACCAAAATGGCCGGGGCCAGGCTTAAAACCGTGATCAGCCCGATCAGCTGGATCATCCGGCCGGTAGATGTCACGCCCGGGCCATCGCCCAGATCCAGATTAAACGACTGCGCATGGGCCACATCGCCACCAAACACAATCGCCAGCAGTGGTAATAATGACCAGAAAGCAGCGATTTTTAAGCCGTGCATCGACAGGAACCGCCGGGGGGATGTGAAACTTGCAGCGCGGGTCGTGGTATTGTCCGCGTCGCTACAGCCCGATATACGGGACGCTGCCTGATCCGTATGTGCCTTGGCAGGGGTGGTCCGGTGCGAAAACATCATGGCAAAACAGTTCCGGTTGTCGGTGCTGCAACTGCATTTGCGGGGCTTGCGGCATCTGTGCCTGTTGTGCCGGGAAGGGCCGTTTCATCGGACAAAAGGTGGTCAAAGGTGGTACCAATATTGCGTTCAACCACCATGTCGCCATTCGGGGCCAGCACAATCAGGTGTTCGGTGTCATCACGACGGATCAGAACCAGCCGGCGTTTGGCATCCAGCGGTAAAACCTCGATCAGGGCCAGCCGGCGCTTTTTCCCCCGGTTGACTGACCGGGCACCGGGCACAAAACGCCGCGCAAGCAGTGCAAGAACACCAATCATGGCCAGCACAAATACCAGTGCGGCGACAAAGCGGAAATATGATTCCATATCCATCGCGGGCAGACTATCCCCTGTTTTGTGAACCGGCCCGCCGGGCGACGGTTGTGCCTCTCTTGTGGATTATCGCACTGTCGGCCAGGGTGCAAGTCGCAAGGTTGTTCCAGATGCCGGGGCGGTAATGGCCATGTTGCCTGTTCTTGCGTTTCGTGGGGCCCGATTTGGCGGCAGTTTTTGCAAGATGTGCAGCCTAGCGGTTGCGTGCCGCCTGGGCATAGGCGTTTACCGCCTGGTTGGAATTGTTAAGCCCTTTAAGCTGGCGTTGCAAACTGGCATGTTCAGTGCGCATGCCATCTTCCAGCCGGTTCAGGTCTGATTGCAGGGCAGCCAGAAAAGGGGCGGCGTCCTGGCGATCCTGGGGGCTAAGGTTTTGGGCATTTCGGCAAAGGTCGGCAATTTTGGTCTCAAGCGAGCCAAGTTCCACAACCTTGCCTTCATCAAGAAAGCGCTGGCTGGTGGCGACCAGGGATAAAACCCGCTTTAAATCCTGTTTGAATTGTTCAAGCGTCATGGGGTGGTTCCTGCTTGTGACCATCTGTCGATAGCCGGGAAATTGTATCATTATCAGGCCCGGCCGCTGGGTTATGCGTGCCATAGATCTGATTGATGCGGTAAATATAGTTCAGTATTTCGGCCACAGCGGCAAACGCTTCGAGCGGAATTTCACTGTCAACATCCACCGCCATCAGGATTTCGGCAAGGTCGCTGTCTTTACGAACCTTGATCCCCCGATCAAAGGCCACTTGCATAATTTGTTCGGCAACGCTGCCCTGACCTTTTGCCGTCAGAACCGGGGCGTTATCGCGACCTTGAAGATACCGCAATGCAACCGCAACCTGGTCCTTGCTGCCCGGTGCGGCAAGTTTTTCCCCGCCGGGCGCCTGACGTTCATCAAGCAGGTCGATGTTGTTTTTCTTGCCGGTCATTTTTGCCCATTATCCGGTTCGCATAAAAGCGACCCATTACAAAACATCTTATGCAAGGTCGATCATAGAGGGCCGTTGGTCAATAAATCCTTGCGATAACCGTGATGGTGCAATTTTTACCATCTCGCAGGTACGCACGGCCAACGCAAGCATCATGCCCGGTTTTGCCGCACTGCCACCATACCGAACACCATACAATGGCTACATCGTTTACGCGCGTTATGTGCGCGTTAACAGGCCAACAGACGGGGCATCGGGCCGCGTTTATGTGCGGTCGCTGCCGTCTTTGGGGGTGTCATTGTCGTCGTCGGCGGGAGGGGTGTCGGGTGTATCGTCGGTGCGGCTGAAAATGCGTGCAAAATCAACGCTGGCCGTGGCCGAACGGTTTTCGTCCTGGATGCGGTCATAAAGCTCGCGGCGCAGCACCTGAATGTTTTCCGGGAAAGTAAAGCCCAGCTTTACTGTCTTCCCGCGAACCTCGACCACAGTGACTTCAATATTGTCGTCAATGATAACGGAGTCGCCGACTTTACGGGTCAGATACAGCATGTTCGGTCCTGGTTCTTTTGATCGGGTTGTGGCCCGTCTGGTTCGCGTTGCATGACTATGCCCGCTTTGGCCGCATTGGTCCAGAGGGCAAGAAGTCTAAAGCAATTCCTGCCTTTTAGGATTGTGGCACGGGATATGCAAGGAAATGCTTGCCAGATGAAATCGGGTAAAACCAGCCAGGCGTTGAAGATCAGGAAACGGTCGTTAACACAGGCTTTACTACAAATCCCGATACTGGGTCGGATAACGAAAGGGTAAAGATCATGGATATCGGCAAACTCAGCATGTTCGCCAACATGAAAGAAAAAATGGATTGGCTGAACCAGCGTCAGCAGGTGATTGCCCAGAATATTGCCAATTCCGATACCCCGAATTATCGCCCGGAAGATCTGAAAGAATTTAACCCGGCCAAGGTTGGCAATGATCGCCAGTTCATTCTGGCGATGGCGCAAACCGCACCGGGCCATAGCACCGGTCTTCGCAAACCCGCCAATTTCAAGGCTGAAGAAGTTCGCAAGAACTATGAAGTTGCCCCGGACAAGAACGCTGTGGTGCTGGAAGAACAGCTGGTCAAGATGAACGAAAACCGGATCGATTTTCAAACCATGACCCGCCTTTATGCCAAGCAAACAGAGCTGATGAAAACGGCTGTTGGTCGTACAAGCTAAGCTGTTGCATTCTATAGGAATTAAATGACATGGAACTTTACCGCGCATTTCAGATTTCAGCCGCAGGCATGAAGGCACAGGGCACCCGGTTACGCGTTGCCGCCGAAAACATGGCCAACGCCGACAGCCTGCCCACCGAAGCAGGCAAAGACCCCTATCGTCGCAAGATTCTGACCTTTAAGAATGTTATGGACCGTGAAACCGGCGTTGATCTGGTTAAGGTCAACAAGGTGTATGATGACAAATCAGCCTTTGGCATGAAATACGAACCGGGCCACCCGGCAGCAAATGCCCAGGGCTATGTACAGACTCCGAATGTGGCGCCGATGATCGAGATGATGGATCTTCGCGAAGCACAACGCAGTTATGAAGCCAATCTCAATGTGATACAGTCTTCGCGCAGCATGCTGTTGCAGACCTTGGATATTATCCGTTAAGGTAGGTCTGTGAGGATAAGGAGTCCGCGTCATGATCAATAACAGCTTTGCCAATGCAATTTCTGCCTATCGCAATGCGGCAGATGGCAAAACCGACACGATTGCGGACCGGGCAAATAACGGCACTGCCGTTGACCCCGGGCAAAGTTTTTCCGATATGGTGCGCGACGCGGCAGTTGATGCCCGTGATACCATGATGAACAGCGAAACCATGACCCAGAAAGCCATTGTCGGCAAAGCGGAATTGCATGATGTGGTTACTGCGGTTTCGGCGGCTGAAGTGACCTTGAAAACAGTTGTCGGTGTGCGCGACAAGGCTTTGCAGGCCTATCAGGAAATTTTACGGATGCCGATCTGATCCGTTGTCTGGCCCGGTAACGGGTCGGCAAATTTTGCAGGGGCCGCATATTGTGCGCAATGCACAGGGATGCGGCTTTTTCTTTTGGCTTTTCTTTCCTTTGCTGTCCGCGCCATGCCAAACAAAATCATGGCGACAGGGGGCAGTCATCCTGTATGAAGAACGAACTGGTATTGGGTCGCCGTGAACGGTTTTGTCGTTCATCGTCTGGCGGCGTCACAGGGACGGAGCATTTTTTCCGATGAATCAGGCCGAGATTATGGACGTGGCCTATGATGCGGTATGGACCCTTATCAAGGTGTCCGGGCCGATCATGCTGATTGCGCTGGGTGTGGGTTTGATTATTGCCCTGTTTCAGGCCCTGACCCAAATTCAGGAAATGACCCTTACCTTCGTTCCCAAAATTCTGGTTATTTTCATTTCATTGCTGGTATTGCTGCCTTTCATGATGACCGAACTGGTTGAATTTACCAATCGTATGGTCGATCATTTTGTTGGCTTGCCCAATTAGCCCGAACCGGGCTGGCAGGCGCGCCTGCCGGTCTGACTGCCTGTAACCCTGTTTCGCCCGGATCGGGTCTTTGCCATGTCGTCCTTGCAGGACCTACTTGTTCTCAACCTATATGTTGTCCTGATGACATTCGCCAGGGTCGGGGCGGCCTTTGCGTTTATGCCGGGTTTCGGGTCGACCATGGTGCCGGCCCAGGTGCGCCTGTTGCTGGCCCTGTGGATTTCGGTGCTTATCTCGCCGTTGACCTCGCCGCTTATTCCGGTTCAACCTGATGATGCGCCGACGCTTTTTGTGTATCTGGCGTTTGAAATTACCATCGGCCTGTTTTTTGGCATGTTCGGGCAAATATTGATGGGGGCCTTGCAAACCGCCGGGATGATTATTGCCTATTCGTCGTCACTGGCGAACGCCTTTACCAATGATCCGATTGCCGGGCAGCAAAGTGCGGTAACGGGGCGTTTGTTAAGCCAGGTCGGGCTGGTGTTGCTGTTTGCTACCGGGCTGGATCATTTGTTGATCCAGGCAATGTTTGAAACCTATACGCTGTTTCCGCCGGGCGGCACATTGCCTGTTGGCGATATGAGCGAGTTCATTTCGCGGGCCATCAATGACAGTTTTACCATTGCCATGAAAATGTCGGCGCCATTTTTGGTGGTGTCGGTTGTTTTGCAGGCTGCATTGGGCCTGTTAAACAAGCTGATGCCGCAATTGCCGGTGTTTTTTGTCGCCATGCCCGTGCAAATTGCTGTGGCTTTCTTCTTGTTCCTTGTTGCGTTGCCGTCCATGATGGTGGTGTTTTCAGGGTATTTTGAAAACGGGTTGGAAAATTTCCTGGCTCCCTAAGCCGCAACCATCCAGGATGTGAGTATGGCCGACGACGAAGACGACAGCCAAAAAACAGAAGACCCTTCCCAAAAAAAGCTCGATGACGCGCGAGAGAAGGGCCAGGTGCCGGTTTCCAAGGAAGTCGGCAATTTCATGCTGTTGTTTGGCGGGGCGCTGGTGATCATGATGATGGCGCCGGGGATGGCCGATGGGGTGCGCGATTTTTCGATGCAGTTTGTCATGCATCCCCAGGATTTCAGTTTTGACCCCGAAAGTATCCGCCAGCTTTGGCTGAATATGATTGTGGGTTTTTTCAAAATCATGGGCGTGCCATTTTTGCTGCTGATGTTTTTTGCTGCTGCTGGACACCTGGTTCAAAACGGGCTGGTGATTTCAAGCGAACGTATTTCCCCCGACATCACCAAACTAAGCCCGCTAAAGGGGCTTAAAAACCTGTTTTCGATGAAAACACTGGTCGAGTTCGTTAAAAATATCCTGAAAATCGTTCTTGTCGGCGTGGTGCTGGCAATTGTGATCATCCCCAAAATGGATGATATCGAACTTTATCCGCAAATGTCGCTGCCCGAAATTCTGGACCATCTTTATCAGTTGATCGTGATGCTGATGATTGCGGCGGTGTCGTTGACAGCCGTAATCGCAGGCATGGACTTTGCCTATCAGCGTTATGACTTCAACAAAACCATGCGCATGTCGAAACAGGAATTAAAGGACGAATACAAACAAACCGAAGGCAGCCCGGAAATCAAGGCGAAGGTCCGTCAGATCCGGATGGAGCGGGCGCAAAAACGCATGATGCAAAATGTGCCCAGCGCCGACGTTGTTATCACCAACCCGACCCACTATGCCGTGGCCTTGAAATATGATGTTGGCATGATGCAGGCGCCCCATTGTGTTGCCAAAGGGCAGGATAATGTTGCACTGCGTATTCGCGAAGTCGCCAAGGAAAACAATGTCACCGTGCTGGAAAATCCGCCGGTAGCCCGGGCGCTGTATGCCACGGTTGAGATCGATCAGGAAATCCCGCCCGAGCATTACAAGGCGGTCGCGGAAATCATATCCTATGTTTTTCGTCTGCGCGGCAAAAAGCTGGGATAATACCTGTTTCCGATCAGGGAAAGTTACCCGGGCCAGGTTTGGTGCCTATGCTGTTTTGTCTTTGCGAGCCTGCGGGTAAAAGGCATTTGTCCCGTGTGACAACGGGGTGTCATGATCGGGATGAGCGGCAGGCAATGTTGATTTGCCGCTAAAATCAGGGCGTTTTTGAACAATATTTCATCGACCGATGTATTTGTTTAAAAGCCGTATTGAAAATCATATCCCAAGATATAATTTATTTTCTCAAGGTATAGGATCTGCATCTTGTAACCTGTTTTCATGGTGACTTCCTGTTTCGATTGGGGGGCTGCTGTTTAACCTGCCAACAAACCCTGCAAAACCGGGGTGATAAGTTCGGGAACGTCTTTATGAAGATTCGTCTTTCAGGGCAGATCGCCCTGTCTAATGCCATTATCGTTGTCATGCTGATTGCCGTTGCGGTGGGTATCGGCTTTGTTGACCTTAATGCACGGCGCACAACAGCCGAGGCTGTTGAAATCGCCGCGGTTACCACAAGCGATATCCCGGTGCTTATCCATAATATTTCCGATGCCCGTTATAATGTTGTGCAGGTTCAGCAATGGCTGTCGGATATTTCGGCAACCCGCGGCATGGATGGTCTGGATGATGGTTTTGACAAGGCAGAAGAAGCCGCCCAGGCCCTGAAAAAAGATATCAACACGGCCCGCGAAATCGCGATGCGCTTAAATCAGGACAAAATTGTTACGGCCCTGGGCGCGGTTGAGGCCGCGTTTCCATCCTATTATGCGCAGGGTAAGGAAATGGCGAAGGCCTATATTGCCGGCGGGGCCGAGCAGGGTAACCGCCTGATGGGCAAATTTGATGCCGAAGCCGAAAAAATGTCCGATGCCCTGGCTGTGATGGTTCAGGAAACCCAGGTTTTTAGCGCCAGTTCAGAAGATCATCTGTCGAGCAAACTGGTCGAACTCGATGCCAATATCAGCAAGGTTTTCTATCTGACAACCGGTGTGACGGTGGCGGCAATTGTGGTGTGTGGCCTGATTGCATTATTTATGCATCGGCGTATTGGCATTCCGCTGACCGGGATGGTTGGCAATTTAAGAAAACTGTCCGAGGGCAACTATGATGTTGTTGTCGTTCAGTCCGACCGCCACGATGAAATTGGCGATTTAAGCCGTGTGCTTGAGTCTTTCCGGTCGACCGGGCTTCAGGCCGACCAATTGCGCAAGCAGCAGGAACAGCAGCGCCTTGATGCGGAAAAGAACCGCCGGGGTGCTTTGCTGGCAATGGCGGAAAAGGTTGAAAGCGAAACCGGAAAAGTTGTTAAAACCATTTCCGAGCAAACCGGCAACCTGGCCGCAGCCGCCAATCGTATGTCGGTATCGGCCGATACCGTGCAGTCCAATGCCAATTCGGTTGCCAGTGCGTCTCATCAGGCACTCGCAACCGTCGAGGCCGTTGCCGGCGCAGGCGAGGAGCTGAATTCGTCGCTGATTGAAATCAACACCCAGATTGATCACGCCAACCGCATCAGCGCCGAGGCTGTCTCTGCCAGCAACGAAACCGAAAGCACCATTGCCAAACTGGCTGAAACGGTTAATGGCATTAGCGAGGTTGTCGAACTGATTTCGGGCATTGCGGCCCAGACCAATCTTTTGGCGCTGAACGCAACCATTGAAGCCGCCCGTGCCGGTGAAGCCGGCAAGGGATTTGCCGTGGTGGCGCAGGAAGTGAAAAACCTTGCCACCCAGACGGGCCGTTCGACCGATGAAATCACCCGTCAGATTGGGGAAATTCAGGCCGTTACAGAAACGGCGGTTCATGCCGTTGCCCGGATTGCTGAAAAAATTCGCGATATTGATATGATTTCAACAGCGATTGCCGCCGCCGTTGAAGAACAAAGTGCCGCAACCAGTGAAATCGCACGTAATGTGAGCGATAGCGCATCGGCCTCGCGCGAGGTTTCGGGCCGGATTGGCGAAGTATCCACCGAAGCCGCCGTCACCGGGGATCTGGCCAAGGAAGTTGGCGGGTTATCCAGCCAGGTGGCCCATGCTGTGCGTGATTTGCGCAAGGTTCTGGTTGATGTTGTGCGCACATCGACAAGCGATGTTGACCGTCGCGGCGCGCCGCGCGCGCAGGTTTCCATAAAAACCAAGGTCAGGCTGCGGGGGGACATTCATGATTGTGAGATCGTGAATATTTCCGAAGGGGGCGCCCTGGTGAAAACCGCAACCGCGGTTTCCTTTGGAACATCTATCGAACTGGAAGTTCCTGCCGTTTCGGGCTGGATATCGGGCCGGGTTTGTGCGGTGAATGAAACGGAAGTCAGCATCGAATTTAATGCCAGTGAAAGTGTTCGGGCTGCGTTGAAAAAACTGGTTGAACGACACCTGTAATGCCAAATCAGTAAAACCTGTCCCCGATAATGACACCGGCTTTCTGTGAAAATGGATCATGAAGGGGTGGTTGGGCGCAAGGGTGCGCCGGGCTTGCGACGCGATCGGCAGGGGGCGATAATCAGCCTGTTAACACAGGGCCTGATTGGCCGGTTTTGATCAATGATGTCCGGGTATTTAATGCCGGTGACGTATAAAGGGCCGCAACAGCCACTGTTGTGGCCCTTTTTGCTGTGTTTCTGTCCTTGGATTATCATGTCATCTGGGGTGATGGCGGGATGGAGCCTGATCTACGGGGGTGTTTGCCGGGGTGGATTTTGTGTGCAGGTATGGCGGAAAACATCTGGTTATGGGGGATATTGTGCCAAATTTTCCTATTCTGCCATGACGATGCCGTGATTTCGATGTTCGATAGGGCGTCCTTGGGGGAACAGCCGGTGAAACTTGTTGGTAGCCAGTGGGCGTAATTGCAGCTAAAACTATAGGCTGTCGTAATAAGCTGTTGGTAATAAAGGCGGTGACGTGCTGTTACGGGGGTTAATCCTTGCAGTAAGTGTGGCGTTTGTCGGTTTCATCTATGTCCTGATGCAAATCATGGCACAGGCAGGAATCGACCCACGCCTGATGTGGATCATTGGTGCGATGGTCACAGGGGTCGCTGCATTGGCAGTGGGCATCCTGTCGGTGACCGCGCGTCGCCGTGAGGGCGACCGTGATCTGGCGCCTCTTATGTCCGGTTTTGCAACATCCGATATTGGCATTGCCCTGATCGATGCCTATGGGCGGACCCTTTATGCCAATCCTGCCTTTTCCCAAAAACTGGGTATCGAACCGGGCGAAGACATGCTGGCTGCGCTGGAAAGCCGGTTAAGTTTCCTTGGCGCTGACAGTGCGGACCTGACGGATTTGCGCGCGCGCGCCATGCGCGGCGAAGCTGGCGAAATTTATTTCGACTCTGTTGCGGAAAAAACCGATACCGATGATGCCAAAGCCGGGCCAGAGGGACCGGCATCATATATTGTTGCCCCCGCCGCAAGCGATGAAGCCGCAATATCGGGCGTAAATGCAACAGGCCCGGCCCCCCGTGCCGGAATATTGCGTTTGTCGGTTACCCCGGCCAATGCCCGGCGCGGGCAAATGTTATGGACGGTTGATGGTGTTGATGCCGCCAGCCGCAACGCCATTGTTGTCGAACAGGGCCGTCAGCTTGCCTTGCAGGATGCAACCGCCGTTGCCAGCCACCTTGCCCCTGATGTGCCCGACCATATTGGCGGTATTTCATCGCATCTTCCTGCGGGCACCAGGGGATTCGAGCATGCCGATCTGATGATCGAACGTTTGCCGGTCGGGGTGTTTGGCCTGGATGAAGACGGGCGGATTCTTTATGTCAATCAGCGCCTGGCAACATGGCTGGGCGGTAAACCCGAAGACTATGCCGATGGCGCGGTTGAGCTGGCCGACCTGATGGTTGGCGATGGCATGAATGGCGAAGTGCGCCTTAAGGTGCGCGGCGGCGAGCCGATCAAATGTTTTATCACCCATTCGATCAATGCGCCCAATACCGGGCCGATTCGCAGCCAGGCCGTTGTTTTCCCCGATCCGATGCCCGCACATGAATGGGAACACGCCCTGGCCGAAACAGAACGCCGGGTGCGGTGGTTCTTTGATGACAGTCCGCTTTCCATCATTCTGGCCGATATGAGCGGCACCGTCACCGATGCCAACCGCGCCTTTATCGATACCGCCGGGCAAAAACGCGACAAGGTTATTGGTCGTTCCATTCTTGAACTGATCCTGCCCGAAGACCGCGACGATGTGGCGCGCTATTTGTCCAAGGCTGTGATGGGCATGGGCAAGGGCGGCCAGATTGAAGCCCGCCTGCAAGGATCGCGCGGGGTGGCGGCCCATATTTACCTGCAACGGGTTGCAGGCCGGTCGGGCGAAAGCGGTGCGTTGCTGCTTAACTTCCTTGATACGACCGAGCAGAAAAACCTTGAGGAACAATTTGCCCAGTCGCAAAAAATGCAGGCCGTTGGCCAGCTTGCGGGTGGTGTTGCGCATGATTTCAACAATCTGCTAACCGCCATGATCGGCTTTTGCGATTTGCTGTTGTCGCGCCACGGGCCGGGCGACCCCAGCTTTGCCGATATTATGCAGATCAAACAAAATGCCAACCGGGCGGCGAACCTTGTGCGCCAGCTTCTGGCGTTTTCGCGTCGGCAAACCTTGCAGCCCAAGGTGATTAACATCACCGATGCCCTGGCCGAAATGTCAAACCTGTTGCGCCGTCTGATTGGTGAAAAGATTGACCTTAAGGTGGCACATGGCCGCGATATCGGGCTGGTCAAGGTTGATCCGGGGCAACTGGACCAGGTGATTATCAACCTTGTGGTCAATGCGCGCGATGCCATGTCGCAGGGCGGCGGGGTGCTGGCAATCAAGACCAGCAATGAAATTGTTGATGAAACCAAACATGCCGGTACCGAAATTATCCCGGCGGGCGATTATGTGCGTATCGAAGTTCGCGATACCGGCATTGGTATCCCCAAAGATAACCTGACCCGCATTTTTGAACCGTTCTTTTCTACCAAACAACGGGGTGAAGGCACCGGCCTTGGCCTTTCAACCGTTTATGGCATCGTTAAGCAAACGGGCGGTTTTATTTCGGTAGAAAGCGAAATGGGGGTTGGCACAACCTTTACCATTTATTTGCCCCGTTATGAAATTACCGCCGAAGAACTGGCCGCCAGCCAGGCTGTTAGCGAAGAAGCCCCGTCACGTGATTTAACCGGTAGCGGGGCGATTTTGCTGGTCGAGGACGAAGATGCCGTGCGAACCTTTGGGGCGCGTGCCTTGCGGGGCAAAGGTTATGATGTTCTGGAAGCCAGCAACGGGGATAATGCCCTTGAGGTTCTGGAAAACACGGACAAAACGATTGATCTGGTGATTTCCGATGTGGTGATGCCGGGCCTTGATGGCCCCAGCCTTATCCGCAAATTACGGGCTGAACGCCCGGATTTGAAAGTCATCTTTATTTCCGGCTATGCCGAAGATACCTATCGTGACGAGCTTGATGAAGAAAACGGTGTTCATTTCCTGCCCAAGCCCTTCTCGCTTAAGGAACTGGCAACCAAGGTAAAAGAGGTTCTTTAACCTTTTCCGGCTCAGGAATGGCGGTTGCCAGCGTGCTGATGATTTAGGGGTGCAAAACCGGGACTTCCGGTTTTGCACTTTTTTATTTTTACATATCCAGGGCATGGCACGCGCAACCATTATGTGCTTAAACCTGCCCATCAATTTTATGCGCCCGAATGGAGCCGCCTGACCGTGCAGGACTATTTTGTTTTTCATGTCGCCCGCAAATTTGCGGGGCGGGCCTTTATTGTGCTGCTGGCTATGATGGCATTGCCGTTTTATCGGGCGCAGGCCAATAGCCTGTCACAGGGCAAATGCCTTGTTATGGCGATGCCCGAAGTTTTAGGACCGCAACATAATTACGAAAATTACATTCTGGCAATGGCACAGGCCGGTTTGTGCGTTGATCCGGTATGGATGCCCAATCAACGGGCCGTTCTGGCCCTTGAAACAGGGCATGTGGATGGCATTTTTGCCCGTCCTGCCGGGTTTCAAGACGAAGTTTCTGTTTCGGTTCTTTCGGGGGCAAGCCGTGTGGGCCGGGTGTCGGAAATGCTGGTAACAAAGGATGCTGGCATTACCGGGCTGGGTGATTTGCGCAATCAGTCTGTCGGTGTTTGGCTGGGGTCAAAATGGTCTGATACGTTGCTGGCAAACCACCCGAATGTGGTGCGTGTGCCAGGTGGCCCTGTGATGATGCAAGGCATGATCAGAAAGGGCCATATCGATGCCATGTTGCTGGATGGTTATTCCCTTGATGCAAGCGGGGGCGTACCCCCCGGTTTTCACGCCCGCAGCATCGGCGAAATCACGGTTTATAGCTGGGTTTTGGCCCGCCATCGCGATTACCTGCCCAAACTGGATGCCGGAACCGTCATATTTCGTCAGCAGTTGCTTAAAGGCGGGGCGAAACAGTTCTGATCCGCTCGTCCTGTTTTCAGGATATGGTATATCGGGATAACGTCCTTTGATTTCGTTCTGATTGTGTTTAACCGTTGGGAGAACCTGTTTGTGCCAGCCCGTATCCTGATCAGTTCGTGCTTGCTGGGCGCACCGGTGCGTTACAATGGCTCTGCCAAAACGCTGGTTCATGATGCGATTGAACTTTGGCAGGAACAGGGGCGTCTGGTGCCAGTATGCCCCGAAATTTCGGCCGGGTTGCCCATTCCACGGCCCCCCGCCGAAATCGAACAGGGATATGACGGCACCGACGTTCTGGTGCGCAACGCCCGTGTCGTTGAAAATACCGGGCGCGATGTTACCGATGCCTTTTTATCGGGGGCACAAATTGCGCTTGATCTTGCCCGTTCCCGCCAGTGCCGGTTTGCGTTGCTAACCGATGGCAGCCCGTCTTGCGGCAGCAGTTTTATCTATAACGGGCAATTTAACGGCACGCGCCATAACGGTGTTGGCGCAACGGTTGCCTTGCTACAGCGCAACGGCATT
This sequence comes from Thalassospira sp. MCCC 1A01428, assembly GCF_002115825.1. Taxonomy (GTDB): domain Bacteria; phylum Pseudomonadota; class Alphaproteobacteria; order Rhodospirillales; family Thalassospiraceae; genus Thalassospira. Next base: position 130,966 of record NZ_JFJZ01000007.1, read on the forward strand.
GCCGTGTTTGCCAATACCGAACAGGGCATTGCCCTGCTTCAACAGGCGTTAAATCAGGCAGACCGGGCCGTTTAACGGCTCTGGTGTGGAAACAATGCCAACTGCGCTAGAATGTTTCGGTTTCATGTGGCAGGTTGGGGTTCTGGTTGTGCGTGTCGATAATGGTTTCGCGGCTGCGCCCGGTGATATTTACCGGTTCACTGGCCCGGTGCGATGTCACCCGGCCAAAGAAATCCGATAGTTCCTTGGCAACTTTTTCGGGCGATGTAACCTGGCGCAAAACAAAGCTGTAACCCAGCCGGTCGGTAATACGTAAATCGCCAAAATCAAAAATATTGCCAATCACGCTTTTGTATATCTGGGTGGCTTTGATGGCTTCAAAACCGGTGTCGTCCTGATCCTTGATAAAAACACCACTGCGCGTCACGATCCGGTTGTTGGTGATAACACGTTCAAAAAAGAACAGGTCGCGTATTGCGGTTATCGGCAACAATATGCTGTCGCGTGCCGCGGCGGTTGAAATGCCCAGCGCACGGCGAAACAGACGCCAGATAATCGATATTGCAGCAATGATCACGCCAAACAGGGCAATGGAAAATACAAATTCGTAATTTTCCCACATCCGGTTTAAGGCGGCGAAGGCATCCGGCCCGGTAACGGCGGATTTAAGATAAGGGCGCAGAAAATCGTATATTTCGGCATAATGATAGGCTGCAAAAATAAGCACCGCCAGCCAGATGATCTTGATGATGCCGGGCACCAGAATGGATGTTGGCGATAACGGCAAATCCATGATTACCACCTCGCCATCATGCAAATGGCGACGGATCCCCTTAAAAGGTTTGGTTTGCGCGTCTTCTGTGTTTTTCCGGCTCATTAAGGCGTTCCTGTTGCTGGCGACCGCCTCCACCATACTGCGTGCGCCATATTTCGCAAGGTGATGGCTATATGGTGTGCCGGGGAATGTGACCGTCGGCGCGTTTGGCGGGGTGTTGTGTGTGAAACTGGTATTAAAAGGCGTGATCGTTGGCAAAAAGGTCGATCAGGACAGCATCGCGCGCGGCAAAGCCGGGAGATTGTGCCGGGCGGGTGGTATCACGGGTTAGTCGGGCAAAGACAACAGACTGCTGCCCTTTGTGGGCCCATCCAACAAACCAGCCCACCGGTTGGCCTTTGATTACGGTGCCATCGGCCTGCTGCGAAAGCCCGGCACCGGTTTTGCCATAAACATGCCAGCCACCGGGTTGTCTGCCGATATCAAACAGGGCGGGTATTGTATCAAAGGCGTTTGGGGCCACCGGTAATTCCCGACGGACCAGTTTTTGCAAAAATGCGACCTGTTCCTCAGGCGATATTTGCAGGCTGGAACTTAACCACGCACGGGTCAGGCCATTGTTTTTGCCAGTATCGCCTGAAACATCCTGATTGCCGTAGTCAAATGCGCGGACATAATTTTCATAGCGTGCCGTGCCCAGTTTTTGCGTGATCTGCTGTGAATACCAAACGACGGAATATTTGATCCAGCGGGCTGGGTCGGTATCCTGACGCCAGGCCGTTCGCCAGTCAGGGTATCCTTTTTTGAATGGCAAAACCGGGTGGTGGGCATCGGTTAAAATCCCGGCATCATATCCCATCAGGCTGATTGCGATTTTAAAGGTCGAGGCGGCGGTGGCCCTTTGCGTGCAATTTCCCTGCGATAGCAGGGTTTCGCCGGTTTGGGCGTTCGCAACCAATGTACAAACGGTAATGGTTTTTGCCTGTGCCGTGCCTGTCGTGGCCCATGTGCCGGCCCATGCCCCGGCCAGAATGGCAATCATTAACGATAGGTATTTCACAACCCCGCCCCTTTGAATGTTGATACAGCACAGCAGGGGCAGTCTGGTTTAAAAAGCTGAATTTATTCTGAACCTGTTGGCCTGTGACCCAAAAGGCAAAGATCAGGTTTCAGGATGTTTGCCATGGCGGCGTTGCCAGAAAAGCGACTGGCAAAAACGGGTTTCCTGTTGATAGATTTTTTGCCGCTGAACCAGAAAATCGTCGATCCCCTTTTTGACGGCAGCGTCATAGGACGCGAGAGCGTCGGTTTGCCCTTTGCGGGCGGCACAAATGGCATGGCTGGCCTGGCGGGCCATCCAGAGGGCCGTTGTCATGCCGTGCGATGATAGCGGGTCAAATGCTGCGGCGGCATCGCCAACTGCCGCCCAGTTTTGCCCCGAAATCGGGGTCATCCATGTGGTGCCGGCACTGGCAAGGATTGGCAAATCATGCAGGGTGAAACCGGCACTGTCGATCCAGCGGGCGATATGGCGGGTTTGTGCAACCAGCGACGACCATGTTTTAAAATCCCGGCTAATCCCGGATGGCAGCAGGTCGGGGTCGGAAAAATAACTTACGACCATGCGGCTGTCGGGCAATAGGGCTGCATACCACCAGCCGTTTTCTGTTGCTTCAATCAGGGTGGCCGGTGTGGGTTCCACATCCATGTCGGTTTGCCGTAAAAAGCAATGTGCCGCCACCAGTTGGTCGGTGCGCTGGCGCTTGCCTTGCGTGATGGCAAGTGTGCTGCTGCGGCCGGTGCAATCGAGAACAAAGGGAAACACACGGCTTTTGCCATTGGCAAATGTCAGCTTCCATTTGCCATCATTTTCGACGGCATGGTGTATGGTCCGATCAATATGGGTCACACCACGCTGCAGGGCCGCTGTGAACAGGTCGGCTTCAAACCCGGCCCGGTCCAGCACCGTGCCCGGCCCTTCAAGATGGACAATGGCGTTGCGTTCAACAAGCTGGTCGCTGCCCCAGGCCGAAAAGCTGGTATTGGCCGCCCGATGCATGGGCCGGGCGAGCAATCTGGCCAGGCCAAGGTCCGCCAGAATGGTGTTGGCGGCAGGCGATAATGTTTCGCCAATCCGGTCTCGTCCCGGGGTGGGGGCAGGGGCAATCCAAACCGGGCGCACCCCGCGCTGTAATAATGCAACGCAGGATGCGGCACCGGCAATGCCGCCGCCAATAACGGCAATATCGGCACGTGTCATTTCGGCAATTCACCGTCTTCGGGCGTCCAGACGTAATTCATTTCCATGTCGCTGCGTTCTACTTCAACAAACATCTCGGCAGGGACACCCTTGGGCCGGTTAACATCGCTTGGCCCCGGTTTGCGCACCACAAATCCCATGCGTTGCCATAACGCGATCATGTTGGTGATGCCATCCCAGTAACTGCCATTGGCATGGTAACCAATGCCCGCCACCCCGCGCGACCACGGCACGCGGTTTTCAAAAAACTTTTTGCGTTCTTCGGCTGACAGGTCGGTGCGCATCATTTCGTCGTAATAGCGTTCGGGCAGCACATCAATCGGCAGTAAAGCCGGCCACCAGACGGCAGTGGGAAATTCCGACTGCATCAGCACTTGCTGGCAGCTAAAGGCATCGCATTGCCATGGCAGGCCCATCCAGCGGGTTAAATCGCCGGGCATTTGCGGGCCAATGGGCGGCGGCGCGCCATTGCCACCGTTAAAGGCCTTTTCGGGCGTTAACAACCGGCCAATATTCTGGATCAGGCTGGGGCGGTCGCCATGGGCGAGACGGAATGGTTCGGCCTTGTCATTGCGGTTGCGTTCATACATCGGTGCCAGCCGCAAATAATAGGTCAACTCGACCCCGGGGTGAAACGCCCCGCCCGAACAGGGTTCAAGGGCGGCTTCGGTTAAGGCATGGGGGCGCAGGGCCACATCCATGTCGTCAAGTTCGTGAACGGCGTCGGCTTCGGTGTCATCAAAATCGTCAATAAAATTGCCAGCCGCCCATGCCTTCAAATAGGAATATTGCAGTTTGGGAAACTGGAACCATTGCAACGGGCTGCCATCGTAATTTACCCCGTCGCCCAGCATATAAGGCATTTTAAGCTGTTCTTCCTTATAGGCATTGGGGCCGGTATTTTCGGGGTTGCGGAACTTGGCAAATATTTCCGCGCGGAAGGCCTTGTTGTCGGCCGATGGATTGGCCAGTTTGGCGATATAGGCGGGGTCGGAAAAATCGCCAACGGCCAGCCAGCCTTCGCGGAAATTGGCGGCATTTGTCAGCCATTCCATCAATGCCAGGCGGCGGAAGGTCGGGTAAATATATTTGCGAAATGACAGCGGTTCAGTGGGGGCATCAGCCCATTTTTCCGACACGTTCAAATCGTCAATCACGTCGTACAGGGTGGTGATGGGCGGAATTTCCGGGGCAAAATTGGGGCCGACACAGGCAATCCATGCCGGGTCTGCGACCATTTCGGTGCCATCGCCCAGTTTGACTTTGGCGGTGACGGGGCCGTCGCACCAGTCATCATGCCAGCCATCGTTGTCGGCAAAGCTGGTAATCCCCGCATTGACAGGGCTGGATGATTTGCCGTCGGGCGGAAACACCATCAGCCGCCCGGCATCATCGGTGCGCACTTCGCCAAGGCCCACCGGGTTATCACCATAAAACGACCCGCCCATGGCAAAATCATCCAGGCCGCCATCCTTGTTGGTGTCCTTGCCTGAAATTGTTGTGGCACCCCCGTCAATCACCAGCATGTCTTCGCGTTTTTTATCGGATACAAAAAACTGGTTACGCATCTGGCCAGGTAGGCCCGGTGCCAAATCACCATTATCAAGCGGGTTGTTAAACCCGTACCAGGCGGCCTTGGTGTTGGCGACATGCACCTGCCAGTCAATGGTGGCATCATTGCCGGTAATTTCGCCGATCACGCGGTCCTGGTCATCAAAGGCATAAATGCGAAAACGTTGAACCTGCTTTTTGATCAATTGTCGCCCATCTTTAAACCCGCCTTCGGGCCGGGGCGGCAGGCCGGGAACTTCGGGGGCCAAAAACCACTGCTTGCTGCCACCTACACGTGAAATGCCAATCGCAGGGTAAATGCCCACCCGGGCAATTTTTGCGCCTTTGGGGGCGGCCTTCGGGGTGTTTTTGCTGCTAATGGCTGACTTGGCGATCATGGGAAACGCCATTAAAACGGCCCCTGCACCAACGCCTGCCAGAAAATCCCGGCGTTTGACGCCTTTGGTGCCTGTTGTCGATTTCATCGTGTTATCTCCCCTGTTTGCACAACCCAGGGAAATTATTCCGCAGGTTGCGCAACGGGGCAATAAAACAATTTTAATTATAATGTGAATTTTGAAGTTTTTTGCGGTCACAAATCAGGGGCTTGTTCGTCTGCGCGGCTGTTTTATGCCGTTCAAAGGCGGGGCGGGCGGAAATGGAACTGGCGAAGGTGGGGGGATGTTGGCTTTGCCGGTTAGCGTGCGGTTCCAGTTGCGAAAATTGCCGATGTGTGATTGAAACGTTTTCCGAGTTTTTCCTGTATTTTAAACGAGGCAGCCTGCCTCGCGCCTGGATGTTCCTTGCATGATCCCATTTTTCGGTGAAGCTGCTGCGATGATGGCGGCCCTGTCCTGGGCGACGTCGAGCATGATTTTCTCCAACATCAGTGGCAAGGCCGGGGCGCAAAGTGTTAATCGCGGGCGGTTGTTATGCTCCATCACCTGTCTGACGGTGCTTCACTGGGTCATTGAAGGCCAACCCTGGCCGCACGCCACCACCCCGGAGCAAATTGGCTGGTTAGCCTTGTCGTCGGTTTTGGGGCTGGTGATTGGCGATGCCATGCTGTTTCAGGCATTTGCCATTCTGGGCGCGCGCCTGTCGATGCTGATGATGTCGTCTGTCCCCATTATGGGGGCAACCCTGGCGTGGTTTCTGTTTGACGAGGTTTTGACACCGGTTCAGATCGGCGGGGTTGCTTTGGGCGTGGGGGGCATCCTGACGGTGATCATGATCCGCAAGGGGCGGCCGGCCAATTTGAACGGGCGGCAATATCTGGTCGGTATTCTGTTCGGGCTGGGCGGCGCTGTGGGCCAGGTTGCCAATCTGATAACCGCCAAATACGCACTGATTGGCGGCTATTCCGCCTTGTCAGCCACCTGGATCAGAACCCTGGTGGCGGTGGTTATTATGTGGGGTATTGCCGCCTTGAGCGGGCGGATACGCCGCACTTTGGTGTCCTGCACGGCACCCGACGTGCGCGGCTGGTTAATGTTGGGGGCATTTGTTGGTCCGGCCATGGGGGTGTGGTTATCGATGCTGGCGGTGCAAAATGCCAATGTCGGTATTGCCAGCACCCTGATGGCAACGCCACCGGTTTTGCTGATTATTTATGAAGGTGTCGTGCTGCGCAAACCGGTTGGCTGGCAGGCGGCATTGGGAACATGTATGGCCTTTGCCGGGGTCGCCATTCTGTTTTTGTCGTGACATGCCATTATGTCCAAAAAAAACAGCCATACTCCGACGGAGCAGGCTGTTAGTTAAATACAGATAATATATCTGTGGGACACGAGCAAATGCATGAAGCGGGGCGGATAAGGACAGGGAAGTCACGCCCGTTCATGCCCGCAAGTCATATGAGGTAATTTTATGGCTGTCATTCAAACTATTGTAATTGTTTGAATTTGTCAGGATTGCATAAGGAATGTTATTGTATGGACCTGTCCTGTGCCGGGGTGACAGGCGAGGGCGCGCAGCAGCGTTGTGAAGTTTGATTGAAACATCGGTCATCCTTTGTGAAATTGGCAGTCATAAACGTTGGTCAGGTGGTATATCTGCCAGGTACATATGCCCGATGATTAAGGAAAGGATTATGGAATGACGCGCGTGACCGTTTCCATCGAGGACGATTTGATGTCGGCCTTCGACGAATTTCTTGACGGGCGCGGCTATACCAACCGCTCCGAAGGGTTTCGCGACCTGATCCGCGAAAAGCTGCAACAGGAACAATTGGCCGACGATAAAAACGGCAGTGGCATTGCCGTGCTGAACTATGTTTATGACCATGAAGAACGTATGCTGGCCAGCCGGTTGATGTCTGCCCAGCATGAACATCATGATCTGACGGTTTCAACTGTCCATTTTCATATCGATCATGATACGTGCCTTGAAATCGTGACATTAAAAGGCAAGCTGTCCGACATTCGCAAATTTGCTGACCAGATTTTGGCCCAGCCCGGTGTCCGCCACGGCAGCCTTTATACCGTTCCCGGTGAATTGCATATTGAAGCCCATCGCCACGGCGAAGATGGCCATACGCATAAACACGAACATCTGAAAATCACGACCTGATATTTGGTGCTGAATATCGGTTTTGCCCAAACCGGCATATCGCGACCGGCCTGATCACGCAGCCATATGGCGGGCGAGGTGACTGGCAGGGGCGGTTTGCCCATCAGCCTGCCGATGGCGCGCTGATGGGGGCAGGAAACGGGTTTGCCATAAGCAGGGATATGTTGCCTTTGTTTTTTAGCGGGAAAAACTTTTGTCGCTTGCGGGGGATAGGGCCTGACAAATTTCGACCGGTGGAATGAGAACAAACTTGCAACATCGAAAAATATATGACAGTGTTCGCATTATGTTCTCAACGCCTCTGCGTGGAAGGGCCGGGAAATGTTCCGTTCTTTTGTGCAGGGTACCCAGCGGTGGCGTTCCGCATTTCGGACCGGGGAACCGCCTGCGTTGCATCTGACCCGGCCCTGTGGAATAAGAGAGTTCGAGCGATGATTCAAACCGCGCTGCAATTGGTGGATAAGGATACTATGGATAAGCAAAAAGCACTTGAAGCCGCCCTAGGGCAGATCGAACGCGCCTTTGGTAAAGGCTCGATCATGAAGCTGGGGCAGCGCGGCAGTGTTATTGATATTTCGGCCATTTCAACGGGTTCGCTGGGACTTGATATTGCGCTTGGCATTGGTGGTTTGCCCAAAGGCCGTATTATTGAAATTTATGGCCCGGAAAGTTCGGGTAAAACAACGCTGGCCCTGCATGTGATTGCCGAAGCCCAAAAAGCGGGTGGCACCTGTGCGTTTGTCGATGCCGAACATGCGCTCGACCCGGGATATGCCCGCAAACTTGGCGTTAATGTCGATGAATTGCTGATTTCGCAGCCCGATGCCGGTGAACAGGCCCTGGAAATTTCCGACACGCTGGTGCGTTCCGGTGCGATTGATGTGCTGGTGGTTGACTCTGTTGCTGCCCTTGTCCCGCGCGCCGAACTTGAAGGTGAAATGGGCGATACCCATGTCGGCCTTCAGGCCCGTTTGATGAGCCAGGCCTTGCGTAAACTGACCAGCTCGGTTTCGCGGTCCAACTGCATGGTTATCTTTATTAACCAGATCCGCATGAAAATTGGCGTGATGTTCGGTAGCCCGGAAACCACGACCGGTGGTAACGCGCTTAAGTTTTATGCTTCTGTTCGTTTGGATATTCGCCGCATCGGCCAGATCAAGGACCGTGACGAAGTTGTCGGCAACCAGACACGGGTCAAGGTTGTTAAAAACAAAATGGCCGCGCCGTTCAAACAGGTCGAGTTTGACATTATGTATGGCGAAGGCGTTTCCAAAATGGGCGAAATTCTTGATCTGGGCGTTAAGGCCGGGATCGTGGAAAAATCGGGCTCGTGGTTTTCCTATAATTCCACCCGGGTTGGTCAGGGGCGTGAAAATGCCAAAAACTTCCTGCGCGACAACCCGGAAATGACCAACGAAATTGAACGCGCCATTCGTGAAAGTGCCGGCCTGATCGCCGAAAGCATGACCAATATGAGCGACGACGACGTTAGCAACGACGATTAAGTTTTCGGCGTCTTGATTTTCCTAAAAACGGGTACCCCAAAAGGTGCCCGTTTTTTTGTACGGGTCGGGGCAGGTTATGGCGATGTGTATTTGCTTTATCCTGGCAAAGCGGATTTGCTGTCGTGCAGTCGGAGGGGCTGTGCCGGCCCGGCTCCGGGGATGGACGTTCCATCGGGGGAGGGGCACCGGGCGGGTATAATAATCCGGCACGTCGTGATGATGTTGTGCTGATTACACCGTTATTCCCGCAATAGGCCGCTTTGCCTTTGATCAGGGCGCGGGGCAAAACACTCCCTTCTTGTCGTGGAACGGTTGTGGTCGGTTTAATTGCAGGTGCTGCCAGGTTCTGTTGCTGCCAGCCCATAAAATTAACGATCCTTGCTTATTTGATGGTCGCGCAGGCAAGACGTTCACCAGCTGCACCGGATGGCTGGGTCATATAATCATCTGCGCCGGCATGGATAACGATGGCCTTGCCACGCACGCCATTTTCTTTGTCATCAAGTGTCACATTGGTATTAATCACCTGGCTGAACATCTTCCCCTGATCATTAACATATTGATTGGGCATATCGCCCGCATGGGAACCGTCTTTTACCAGAAAGCCATGTGATTTATGGGTCGGGTTAAAATGCCCGCCTGCTGTTTTAAAATTGCTGGCAGTATCGCATTTTCCATTTTCGTGGATATGAAAAGCAACCCACTGGTCAGATGGCAGGCCCGTGACTGCGGCCTTTATCACAACGCCGCCACCGGTTTCGGTTAAATCAGCGGTTCCAATATTGGTGCCTTCGGCATTGTGAAAGGTTGCGGTGGCGGTGGTTTCGGCAAAGGCAGGAAAGGCGACCAGTGAAACGGCGCCCGCCACAAGGGCGACCAGGGGGGCGATGATGGCTCGCATCGGTGTTCTCCTTATTGATTTGTTAACTTATTGAACTGTGCAGCCCTTCCTTTGTTCCCGCCGGACACAAGATTGTTTTGTGCGCAGCACACACCCTTAAAGGTTTAAAGGTGATTTTGGTTATCGGTGAAGTTATCCTTGTTGTTGATTGCGGCCCGTCTTAAGTGCGCCTGTCGCCTGTCGCCTGTCGCCTGTCGCCTGCCGCCTGCCGGGGCAAAGAACAATCGTTATGAATGATCCTTGATGGTCGAGCCCGGTTTATGCCGCGCAGGCGTATCGTGGCACCCGTGATTGGCACATAAAAAGACCGGCCTGACGGGGGAGTGTCAGGCCGGTTACTTCTTGCTGCTTGCTCGGTCTTATGCTGTTTTTCGGATATTGGCGGCCGATGGCGTTTTTCAATAGCGGCAGATATCTTTTTTTGAATTAAACGGCCAACAGTTTTCAAATGCCGGTTTTCGAGCCCGTTTAGGCCGCGACATCAGGCATAAGTGCCAAATTGTGGTCTATTGCGGTCTTGCGCCACGGCGGCCTGTGCCGAATACTGGCTGGCCTGTGCGGTTTGCGTAATCTGGGTCTGAACGATCTGTTCGTCACCCTCAGGTTTCGCAGCCGCAAGGGTTGCTTCTTTTTGCGGGCCAAACAGTTCGGTAATGCGCGCATCAAGCGATTTCAAGCCATCGTCAAGGCGCTGCTGGGTATCGTTGATGCTGGCGTTAACTGTTTCATTTAACGCGCCCAAACCTTCCAGAATATCGCGGGCCTGATCAATCCCCTTGGCGATCCCCTTCGAGGCTTCAGACAGAATGTGCCGGGCTTCGTCGCCGTTATCGGCGCGCGCCGTAATCAGGTTGGATACCTGGGTTAAAATCCGGTCTGCCACAGCTTCGGGGGTGTAATCATCGGGATTAACACCTTCGATTGATATGCCCGAACTGGCCAGGTTTTCGTTGATCGCGGAAATAATCTGATCTGTGCTTAACGCCTGGGCAGATCCGCTGGAAAGCGAGATTTTGGTGGCATCGCCAAAGATATTCGATCCCGAGTCTTTACCCGTCAGGGATGCATTTTTACCAGACGCAGCATCACCGCCCGGCAAATAGGCCTGGGCAGAACGTGTTGATATTGCGGTATTTTGAATATTCTGGCCACCAATAAAGATGTCCATTTCCCAACTCCTGCGATCATTCGCGGGAACGCGCGTTAATTTTCAACTAACGACACTGACATATTTTTGCGAAAAAAGCCAGCGAAGTATTAACCAAAGGGTTGAGTGAAGGGTGGGTCTGCGCTGTTTAAGCAATGTTTTGCACGCCGACGCCCCATATTGCGGCGCGCGTTTGGGGATATGCGGTTTATGCCGGATCTGATGCATTACCAATGCATAAATATGCGCATAATCGTCTTTAGGCAGGCCGTAACAGCCCGATATGCAGCGCATTTGATGGCGATAATTGCGATGGGGGATTGCACCGGGGGCCAAGCCCGATTATTGAACAGGGTTTAATTCGCAATTTACCCGGTCAGGGCGTGTCGAGAATTCTCCACGGTTTGACCCTGACCAGATGCAGGAGCAGTTTGACAGTGGTAAACCCGACAGTGGCAAACGCAAATTATCAGGAAAGCGCCTCGGCGTTTGAAAAACGCTGGCAGCAATATTGGCGCGAGAACGATATTTATCGCACCCCAAATCCGGGTGATGCCGATTTTGATCCGTCCAAAAAGAAAAGCGTGATCCTGGACATGTTCCCTTACCCCAGCGGGGTCGGGCTGCATATTGGCCATCCGCTGGGCTATATCGCAACTGACATTAAGGCGCGTTACAAACGCATGAGCGGCTTTAACGTTTTGCATTCCATGGGGTTTGATGCTTTTGGCCTGCCTGCCGAACAGTTTGCCATTCAAACCGGCCAGCATCCGCGCATTACCACCGAAGCCAACATTGAAAATATGCTGCGCCAGTTCGAGGTGATTGGCCTCGGCCATGACCCGCATCGTCGTTTTGCCTCGACCGACCCGGAATATTATAAATGGACGCAGTGGATTTTCCTGCAGCTGTTTAACAGCTTTTATGACCCGCTGATGGAATGGACCGGGCCGGATGGCAATGTTGTTATCGGCCGTGCCCGCCCGATTGCCGAACTGCGCCCGTTGCTTGAAGCCGGTGAATGGTTGCTCGATGAAGATGGCGTGGCCCAGCCCGCCAGCATGGTGGGCGATGGTGCAAAGGCCGAAGGTGCCGCCATTGGCGCCGCCATCGACCGGTCGCGTCTGGCCTATGTTGATGAAGTGCCGGTCAACTGGTGCCCGATGCTGGGAACCGTGCTGTCAAACGAGGAAGTCACCAACGAAGGCAAGTCCGAGCGCGGTGATTACCCGGTTTACAAACGCCCGCTTAAACAGTGGATGCTGCGCATTACCGATTATGCTGACCGCCTTGTGTCGGACCTTGCCGGTCTGAACTGGCCAAACGGCGTTGTTGAAATGCAAAAAAGCTGGATCGGCCGTTCGGTTGGCGCGCGGGTGAATTTCCCGGTTGAAACTGTTTCGGGTGTGGATAGCAAAATTGCTGTTTATACCACCCGCCCGGACACCATTTTTGGCGCCACCTATATGGTGCTGGCCCCCGAACATCCGCTGGTCGATGCCCTGGTTGCCGACGATGCCAAAGCCGCGGTTGCCGCTTATCGCCAGCAGGCCGCCGAGGTAAAGGCCGTGTCGGCCAAGGATGACGCCGAACGCGAAAAAACCGGTGTGTTTATTGGCGCCTATGCGACCAACCCGGTCACCGGCGATAAAATCCCGGTCTGGATTGCCGATTACGTTTTGATGGGCTATGGCACGGGTGCCATTATGGCGGTGCCGTCGGGCGATCAGCGCGACTTTGAATTTGCCCGCAAGTTTAATCTGCCGATCAAGGCGACCACGCGCCCGAGCGAAAACTGGCTGAAGGATAACGCCCCTGCCAGTGCGGTTGCTCTTTCGGGCGATGAATTGCTGGCGAAATATGTTGAAGGCCCGGAAGCATTTGCCGCGGCCTATACCGACACTGGTGAAAACATCAATTCTGCCAATGACAGCATTTCGCTGAACGGCCTTGCCACACCGGATGCCAAAACCCGGATGATCGAATGGCTGGAAGAACGTGGTATTGGCCGGGGTCGCACGCAATATAAATTGCGCGACTGGCTGTTTTCGCGCCAGCGTTACTGGGGTGAGCCGTTCCCGGTTTTGTTTGACCTTGAAACCGGGCAGGTACATGGTGTGGCGGAAGCCGCGTTGCCGGTTTTGCTGCCCGAAATGACCGATTTTAAGCCGCAATCGAACGAAGACCCTAATTCCGAACCCGAACCCCCCCTGGCGCGGGCCAAGGAATGGATGGAAGTCGCCGGGATTGTTCTCGATGATGGGGCGGTTCTGCCGGTCGATGTCAAAGCCGGTGAAACCTGTGTGCATAATGGCGTTGAATATCCGGTACGTGCCTTTAAGCGCGATGCCAATTCCATGCCGAACTGGGCCGGGTCATGCTGGTATTTCCTGCGTTATTTCGATGCTCATAACGATGATGCATTTGTGGCGCCCGAAGCGGCCGATTATTGGTCCAAAACGCTGGATGACAACGGCAAGCCGTTGGCCGGTGCGGTAGATCTGTATGTGGGCGGGGCCGAACATGCGGTTCTGCATTTGCTCTATTCGCGTTTCTGGCACAAGGTGTTGTTCGATCTGGGCCATGTGCAAACCCCGGAACCGTTCCAGCAACTGTTTAACCAGGGTATGATCACGGCGGATGCCTATACCGATGCCCGCGGCGTTTATGTTGATATTCACGATGTTGAAATGCGTGATGTTGATGGCAAAAAACGCCCGTTTAACGCCAAAACCGACGAAGCCCTGATCACGGTGCCCGGTAAAATGGGCAAACGTTATAAAAACGGTATCCCGCCGGAAGAAATTTGCGACCAATACACGATCGACACTTTCCGGGCCTATGAAATGTATATGGGGCCGCTTGACAGCTCCAAACCGTGGCAGTCTGATGCCATTGTTGGCATGTTGCGGTTTTTGGGCAATGTCTGGAAACTGGCAACCCAGGCGGAACGCACCGATGTGCTCGATGCGAAAATTGACAGCCTGGTGCATAAAACCATCGAAAAGGTGGGCAACGATATTGACAATCTGCGCCTGAACACCGCCCTGGCCGCCTTGATCGAACTGACCAACGCCCTTGGCAAACAAAATGCGGTTCACGCGGACCACATTCGTGCCCTTGCCCTGATGGTTGCCCCGTTTGCGCCGCATCTGGGCGAAGAATTGGCAAGCACGCTGGCACCGGAAGAATTTGCCGCCAAAAAATCGGTGATCCGGTTTGACTGGCCGGTATTTGATGCCGAAAAAGCCAAGGACGATGAATTTGAAGTCCCGGTTCAGGTCAATGGTAAAAAACGCGGCGCCATTCTGGTGGCCGCCGATGCCGACCAGGCCACAGTCGAGGCCCTTGCCAAAGCTGAAGAAAATGTGGCCCGCCACATTGAAGGCAAGGAAATCGTCAAGCTGATCTATGTGGCCAAACCGACGCCGAAACTGGTGAATATCGTGGTTAAAGGTTAAAACCACGGTGGATTTTTAAAAATGGCGCGCCTTGCCGGGAAGCATCCGGGGCGCGCCATTTTTGTTTGTGTCATGCGTATTTCGCAAATATCGGTTTCCCGATTAAAGGGCTTCTAAAGCTCTGTTTTATGGCATAAGACATTTGTTGCAGCGCAATAAATCCTGCCGTCAGGTTATTCTGCCTGACCGTTAAGTTTCCAGATATGAGATCGTGGCCCGATGCAAACAGGGATCGTCTGTGCTGCTTTGTCCCATATCGCAACCCCGGAGAATTCATGACGTCGTTTGGCAATGCCTTGCGTTTTGTCCTGTTTGTCAATGGTTTGCTGTTGGTTGTTTTGGCCGCAGCAATGACAGTCCCGATGCTGGTGGATCTTGGTATGGAAAATGCCGACTGGTGGGCTTTTGCCGGGTCGGCAGGGGTTTGCGCATTCATCGGGGCATCGCTGGCCTTGTCTTGCCGGGGCTTGTCTGACCGGTTAAATGCCCGGGCGGGCTATTTGCTAACGGTGTCGGCCTGGGTGCTGGTTAGTTTATTCGGGTGTTTGCCACTGTATTTTTCCAGCCTGGGGCTTAGCTTTACGGATGCCTATTTTGAAACCATGTCCGCGTTAACCACGACGGGCTCTACGGTTTTAAGTGGCCTTGATGATATGGCGCCGGGCTTGCTTTTATGGCGATCGCTGATGCAATGGATTGGCGGGGTCGGCATCGTTGTGATGGCGATGATGTTGCTGCCGATGTTGCGTGTGGGCGGAATGCAACTTTTTCGCACCGAATCATCGGATATTTCCGGCAAGCCGGTGGCCCGTGTGGTGCATATGGCAGCGTTGACGGTGGCGGTTTATGTCGGGCTTTCGGTGTTGTGCGCCATTGGCTATGACCTTGCGGGCATGGGCAGCTTTGATGCCATCAACCATGCCATGGCAACCATTGCGACAGGCGGCTATTCGACCAAGGACGCCTCGATGGGCTATTTTGATTCAGTCGGTATTGAAGTGGTCGGGATCGTTTTTATGGCGGCCGGGGCCTTGCCGCTGATTTTTTATGCGCATTTATTTACCAAAGGCAGCCGGGCCTTTTTTCAGGAACGCCAGGTTCTGGTATTTTTATGTGTTTTGGTCGGGGCAATCGTGCTGATGACCGCATGGAATGTCGATACCAACCATATGCCGGTTTGGCATGCGTTGCGGGTGTCGGCGTTTAACGTGACGTCTGTCTTAACCGATACCGGCTTTGCCACCACCGATTTTGGTGCCTGGGGCAGTTTTGCCACCGGCCTGTTTTTCATGCTTATGATTATTGGTGGCTGTGCGGGTTCCACCGCAGGCGGGATCAAGATTTTCCGCTGGCAAATTCTGTGGGGCGGGCTGATGCGTCAACTTCGCCAGATGATTCGCCCCAATCAGATTTTATTGACCCGCTATGCAGGCAACGCTGTTGATGACCAGACCATCCTGGGGGTGCGAAATTTCTTTTTCATCTACATGATGACGCTTCTGGTTCTGTCCGTTGGTGTTATGGCAACCGGGCCGGACTTTTTATCGGCGATCACGCTGGTGGCGCAGGGGATGGCCAATGCCGGGCCAGGGTTGGGCGCATTGGGCGGCCCATCGGGCAATTTTGAAGCCCTGTCAGACCCGACCAAATGGGTGCTGATTGCAGCGATGTTGTTGGGGCGGCTGGAACTGATGACGGTTTATGTTTTGTTCATTGCCGAATACTGGCGGGATTAACCTGAAAGTTGCCTCGAACGCCTTGCTATGCGTTGACGCTGTTTGTAACAGCCGATAGAAGCAGAAGGTCATTTCAGAAAATCAGAAAGTCAGCTTCATGAGCCACGGACGCAAGATTTCGGTTGTTGGTTTGGGATATGTCGGGTTGCCGGTCGCGGTGGCCTTTGGTACCCATAATGGGCAAACCGTTGCCTTTGACATTAACAAAAACCGGATAGCGCAATTGCGTGCCGGTCATGATGCAACTGGCGAGGTTGATGCCCCGGAACTTGCTGCCGCCAATTTGCTGTTGACCGACAATGCCGCCGATTTGGCCCAGGCCGACTTTCACATTGTGACCGTGCCAACCCCGATTGATCAGGCCAATTTGCCTGATCTTTCGCCATTGCGGTCGGCATCAAAAACGGTGGGCGCCATCCTTAAAAAAGGCGACATCGTTGTTTATGAAAGCACGGTTTACCCGGGGGCGACCGAAGATGTTTGCGTGCCGATTTTGGAAGCCCAATCGGGCCTGAAGGCCGGTATTGATTTTACGGTGGGCTATTCACCCGAACGGATTAACCCCGGGGATCGCGAACATCGTTTTACCACCATTACCAAGGTTGTTTCCGGTCAGACGCCGGAAACGCTGGAAATTGTTGCAGCCGTTTATGGCAGTGTGGTAACGGCGGGCATTCACAAGGCCCCGACGATTAAGGCGGCCGAAGCCGCCAAGGTGATTGAAAACACCCAGCGCGATTTGAACATCGCCCTGATGAATGAATTGTCGCTGATTTTTGATCGTGCCGGTATTGATACCAGCGACGTTTTGGCAGCCGCCGGAACCAAATGGAACTTTCTGCGCTTTACCCCCGGTCTGGTCGGGGGGCATTGCATCGGGGTGGACCCTTATTATCTGACCCACAAGGCCGAAGAGCTGGGTTATTACCCGCAGGTTATTCTGGCCGGTCGCCGCATTAACGATGGCATGGGCGAGGTTGTTGCCAATAAGGTGATCCGGGCGATTTTGCGCAAAGGCGGGGTTGTTAACCCGACAGTGACGGTGCTGGGCCTGACCTTTAAGGAAAATGTACCTGATATTCGCAATACCCGCGTGATTGATATTATCCGCGAGCTGGAAGATGCCGGGATTACGGTGCAGGTGCATGACGCAATGGCCGATGCCGATGAAGTTGCCCACGAATTTGGCGGGTTAAAGCTGTGCACGTTTGAGGATCTTAAACCTGCTGATGCCGTGGTAATGGCGGTTTCGCACCGCGATTATGTAAGGGGCGGTTGGCCGCTGGTGCAAAACATGCTGGTCGATGGCAAGGGGTTTGTTGCCGATGTACGCGCGATGCTGCCCCGCGAAGATCGCCCGGACGGAATTGATTTGTGGCGGTTATGATCGCCCTGTCATAGCAACCGGGCAAAGATATCGCGCAGTTTTTGCGCAAAAAGATCGGGATGAAAGGCCGTTTTGCACAGGGTGCGGGCGGCCTTTGCCATTTTTGCCCGGTGTGCAGGGGCGTTGTGGGCCCGGCAAATAATATTCGCCAGTTCTTGTGCGTTTGCGGTGTCGTTTAGGACAAATCCGGTTTGATCTTCAATGATTATGTCACCAAGTGTGCCAACGTTGCTGCTGATGACGGGAACATCATGTGCCATGGCTTCCAGCACCACAAGGGGCTGTGCTTCGTTGGCATAGCGACTGGGGAATATCATAAGATCGCTGGCGCGCAGCAATGTGGTTTTGGTCGTCGGGGTAACGGCACCATGATAGGTGCTGATATCGCTGATGTCGGCATTATCCATAAGCTGACGCAGCTGTAATTCGGATACATCGCCTTCCGCCCCGGCAATATCAAATCGCAAATGCACACCTTGCTGTTTTAAAATGCCCAGCGCCTTAATCAGGGTGTCTATCCCTTTGCTGCGGATAAGGTTGGACAAAAACAGGATACGCAAGGCGGCGGGTTGAGACGGTCGATGTGATTCCGTAGGCGAAAACTGGGGGATGTCGACACAATTGGCAAGAATGGCGATATCGCAATTTAACCCGTGGAGTTCGGGCCGAAGCGCCTCACCTAAAACGATGACGGTTTGTTTTTTAAAAACGGCCTTTTGCAGCCACGTCGCTGTTTTTGAATGATCCCGCAGGGTTTTCAGGCCACGGCCATGCAGGTGAAAAACAATGGATACACCAAATGCCCGGACCAACAAGGCATACAGGCTGTCGCGCCAGAAGGCCGCGCCAGCAGGGGCGAAACTGAAATAAACCACAGCGGGGCGGTTTAGCATCAACTGCCCCAGCAGGCGAAACAGATAGCAAAACGCCATCACATATTTGGCGCGGCTGGCGTGGCCTATTTGCGCAATGTCGCGCGAAAACCGAAATGGCAAAAGTGTAAGCGGGTAGCGACCCTGCAAAACCTCGATGGCCCGCTGGTTCATGACGGCTGCGCCATGCAGGGGCGGCGGCAGGTGTATCAGAGCCAGAATGTGTTTGGGCCTAGGCATTGTTGCACCACCCTTTGATGCGATTCAACATGGCCAGGGCGAAATGCCGCAGATCATAAAGGCGTGTCCAGAAGGGCGGTTGAACCTTGTGCCGGTATTTGGCGCGCAGTGTTAACACCGTTTCATGATAAAGACGGGCAGGAAGCCCGGAATAATGGCGATGGGGGCCGATGTTTCGTTGCAGCAACGGGCGGGACAGCAACAACAAAGGCCTTTGCGATTGCGTCAGGCATCGCAAATAAAAATCCAGATCCAGGCAACAAGGCAAGGATGCGTCATATCCCCCGGTTGTTCGCCACAGGGTTTTGGGAAAGACAAGACAGGAATGATGAAACGGATTGCCCCGATAAAGACGAGCAGCCGGTATCGGGCGAACCGGCATGTCGTCAGGCCTTAAGGGGTGTGCTGGTTCGGGGCTGTGTGGTGCCGGTGCCGCCCCCTGTTCCTTCAGGCATGTGGCCTCGCAAAATATCAGTTGATCAGGATAACGCGCAATAAGCTGCTTCATGATTGGCAAGCGCGAAGGGGCGCTGCGATCATCTATATCCTGAATGGCGATAAAGCGCGTTTCAGCCTGTGAAATCGCCAGATTAAGCGCGGCACCCCGCCCGATTTTGCCGGGTGAAAAAAGCCTGATCCTTGCGTCATCGCACAAGGATACCGGCAGAGAAACCGCAGGAAATGACCCGTCATCAACAATGATGGCGGCATCCCCTGGGCCAAGAATGGCATCAAGATTGGCGAAAAAACCCTGCCAGTGGCCCTGCCCGTTGTGAATTGTTGTGACCACGGTGATGGTATTATTGCAGGTGATCCCGGTAGTTTCCGTCATGAATTATGTGTTCGCCAATGCAGTTTCAGCGATGCCTGACAGGTGCCATCGTCGGCAACGGGTTTTTGGCAAAACAGGGTTTGCACAGGGCCAAAAGCCGAAAAATGCTTTGAAGGGGTTAAGTTCAACGGCGAAGATCCGGTTATTTCCAGCCCGATTTGCGGGAACGATAGCCGGTTGGGATGATGCTGTGTTGCGTGCAGGTCATGGGGTAAAAACAGCCGAAACAGGCGAATGACATCGTCAGGGCGGGGGGCTTGGTGTGACGGTGTTTCGCCATCCGGCGCGATTTCGACATGATCGGTAAATTCGATCGCATCGGGTAAAAAAACAATTCGCCGTGTTCCGGCATAGCCGCCCAAATGGTAATGCATCAAAATTGTATCGCCCTGATACGTTGCGGTGTCATAACAGGCAAAATGATTTTGCCGCGGGCAACTTGGAAGCGGAAGGCTGGCAGCGCCATAAAGGCTGGCAAAATCCTGTTCACCACCACAGGCCGGTAAAATGATATCGCCATGGCGTGAGGTAACAACCGGCATTGGTGTAACGTCGTATTGTGCTGCCCCGGATAAATTAAACAGGGCTGAATAAGACGGGGTGCAATGCTGGTGAAACGGTGTGGTGGTATTTTGCTGTGCAGGTTGATCCGGCGCCACGGCCCCGGTGGTGCAATGTGCCGATGTGTTAATTGCAAGCTGACCTGCGCGTAGCAGGAAAAAACCGGCAAACGCCAGATAATCAAAATGGCGGTTATAGCTGTACCAACCTGGTGTTTCCGGGGTGTCCGGGCCTGCATTTTCGGGGAAAGGCCGGTTTGGTTTATGGGCCGGGATCGCCTTTAACGATGATTTGGCCGGATGATAGGTGTGCGGCGCTAAATGGGCGTGTAAATGCAACACATTCGTCGGCGGTGTAAGGGGCGTGGCCGGTGCGGGCGATAATGATGGTTCTGTCCTCTGTGCGGAGGCATGCAAACCCGCCGGGAAGGCGCGCGCGGGAAATGGGCCGGGCGAGGGAACAGGCGCCACAGATAAATGTTCGCCCGCGTTTGCCAGCAAATTAAGGGGCAAGGTGCCGTGCGCCATCAGGCTTTGTTCGATCTGGTCCAGCAACGGGGTTGCCAGGGTATCTTCCCCGGCAGAAAGCAGGGCATAAAGGGCGCTAATGGTGCCAAAACTTTGCCCGGCCCCCCGGCCAATCAGGTTGGCATGGCCGGTTGTTGCAACCAGATTTGCGATGAGCCCGGTTGCCGCCCGCCCGGCCCCCTGACAGGAAGGCTGGGTGCTAAAGCCAAGAAGGGCAGCGCAAAAAGCATGATATTGCGCTGAAAAACTCCCTTTACGGTCCATAAAAGCCGGGCCGCTACGAAAGTTTCGGGCAATGAACCACCATAATATACGCGCCGCAAGGCGCGATGGCAGATTGCCCTTTTCAAGGCACAGCATTCGCAAAATCAACCAGTTGGCAACCCGGGCATTGCGATAGGTTTTGCCTGCCAAAATACGTTTGCGCAGTTGCTTGGGTAGGCCCGGTGTCTGATGCAGGGCAAATTCAATGAATTCGCGGTGGTAATGCGCGGTATCGGGCAGGGTTTGCAAGGCATCAAGGGCGCGATTGATGGCAGATTGATATTTGGTATCCCCAAGCCCTTGCCACAGCGCCAGGGCAAAGGCCGTGGCGTAAAATCCGTGCCGGGGAAAGTTGCCATCCGCAGTTTGCTGGTTAAGCAATATATCGGCAATCAAAACAGCCAGCCGTTTTGCCCGCGTTTGTGCCGCCAGGGCAGGTGCCGTGCTGCTGGCAGGGGCTTTCAGGCCGTGTTGCGCAGGCTGCGTTTTTGCCGGTGTGCCTTCTGGCGGGTTTAATGAAACCGGCATGTAACCTCCAGATACAGGCTTTGCCCCGGTTTTAAAATGTTAAGTGGAACAGCTTGTATTTCCGGGGCGCGGCGGCCCCATTTTTCGCGCAATCGCCAGAATATTGCCTTGCCACCGGGTGTTTTCCACACCAGGCGTGCCAGCTTTGGCGGGCAACTCAGCGTGAAAAACCGGTTGGCCCAGCGTAGCCAGATATCATCTATCGGTTCGGCTGGTAACAGGCGTGCATGAATAATCCAGCAATCATCGCGGTCGCGCAAATACATATAGGGGGCAAACCGCCCGGTCCCTTCAGCGTGGTCCAATGTTACGTCGATGTGATGATGATCGTGCGTGAATAACTGAACCTTTCGGGTGGGAAACAGGCGGTATTTGTCGCTGTTATGATGCAGGAATTTCCGGTTGGCAATGATGCCGTGGTGAATAGCGGTTTTATCAAACACCAGCCGCACGACCGCATCCTGTATGGGGCCACCGGTAAGGGCGGTAAAGCGGGCAGAAAGCGTGATGCTGCCGTGTTGTTGCGACTGGCGGGTTTCATAGTCCAGCCGCCAGCGCGAATTTTGAAAGATAACATCTTGTCCCGCAAGGGTTATATGGCGGCTGTTATTGTCCAGCGTGAAAAAGGAAACCCGGTCCGAGGCCTCGAACCCCCAGGGGCCAAATTGAACAGGGCCAAAGCTGCCGCTGATCAGTTGGTTATCAACGATATGCGTGTTTAGCTTTGACATGCAAAATACCTTTGCCGCCAGACGAAAAAGCGGGGCGCGCAAATTAATAGCCCTGCCAGAAGGGCCAGTTTGACATTCATAGCCATAATAATGGTGGTGACCGCCCCATATTGCGCCAGCACCCCGGCCCCGCCAACACAAAGCACCAGCACCACAACAGCAAGCAACAGGTGCCCGGCGCGTTCCTGCACGATCAGGATGTGCCGCAACACAATTGCCAGCAACAGCGGCCATGGCGCAGCTATGCGCAATATGTCGGCATTGTTAACAGGGCTATGCCCAAACAGCACGGACAAGGCCATATCGGGCAGAACAAGCAACGCCAGCGTAATGCCGCAGGCCGGTAAAACCAGCCAGACATCGCGTGCGAAACCGGTTTGTTTCCGGGCAAATAACACGCCGGAAATGGCGCTAAAACCGGCGGCACATAGCAATAACAGGCGATGAACCAGCATCAGGGCATCGTGATCACTTTGGGGCAGGGATGACTGCAAAAAGGCAACATCAATATTGGGCAATACCCCCGCCAGCAAAGTGAACAGAACCAGTTGCGGCCAGATTTTGATGTTTAGCGACGGAAGGCCAGGCGAAGTGTTTGCCCGGCCTTGTCGGGGTTTGCCTCGGCCAGACCATGCCCAAAAAGCCGATGCCAGACACGACGTTGCGCTAATGGCAGGGGCGCACGCATAAAGCCATACAGAGCCATTCGATGTGGTGCCGGCATAAAGGGCGGTGGCGATACCCGCAAGTTGCCCAAGCCCGCCAATCCATAAAATACGGTGAAATTGCAGGCGGGCGGTAATCATCCAGTCGGGCGACAGGGCGGCGGCCAGCGGCATGATCAGAACAGGCCACGCCACCGGCGGCAAAGCAGGGGCAAGGAAAGTAATGGCAATCAGCGCAAGAATGATGCGCAAACTAACAATGCCGAGAATAGCGGTTTTCTGCCGGTTTTGTGCCAGCCGCACCAGCAAGGGGCCACATCCGGCCTGGGTAATACTGACCGCAACGCCAATGCTGACAAGGGCGCTGAAATAATCGGCAAGAAGGCCGGGGGCAATGGCGTGACCCAAAATCAGGACCATGATGAACCCACCGGCGCGGTTAAGCACGGTTGCCGCAATCATCCAAATCGGGGCGCGACTATCCATGACAGGTCAATACCCGGTCATAGGCTGCACTTACCCGGGTCCCATAGCCTTCGGCAAGCTGGGTGCTAATGGCGGATTTTGCCTTTTCGCCCAGCTTTACGGCAAACGCGCGGTCAAGCAGAAGCCTGGTGACCGCCTTGACAAGGGCGTTGCGATCACGCGGCGGGACCAATATGCCATCATGCCCGTCTTTGATGATGCTGCCGGCAGCGGTGGTGGTGATCACGGGCAGGCCCGCTGCCATTGCTTCCTGTATCGCCAGGCTGGAACCTTCGGAAAGGGATGGCAATACAAACAGATCTGCCCTTTGCAGGGCATCAGGAACATGGTTTTGCGGTTGTTGGCCATGCCATGTTACGCCATCGGGCAGGGGAGCAAGCAGGTGCCGGGCGCAGTCACGCGCCGGGCCAATCAGCGATAATGTTATCCTTGGACCAAATTGGCGGCGCAGGGTTTTAAAACCGTCAAGCAATACCGCCAGCCCCTTTGCCAGCGCCATATCGCCAATATAAAGCAGGTCAAATGTATCGCGGGCCAGTGAAACATCCTGTGGGCATTCAAGCATAAGGCATTTCCGGGCCAGCGGGGCATCGAATGGCACGACATGAATGCGGTTGGCGGCAATGCCACAATCGACAAGGCCCTGTGCCACGCTTTGCGACGGGGCAAAAACGGCATCGGCAAAGCGGGCTTCGTCTACCCGGCGACGGGCCAGAAAAGACGATATTTCGCGCCACTTCTGATGATGGGCACGGTATTCATCGTCAAGCTGCCGGGCGCGGGTGGGGGCCAGTTGGCCGGTGATATCGCTGATGGTTAAGATGCCGTTTTTCCGGGCCTTTTGCATGGCAGGAAGGCTGTAATTGCCTTGCCCGTGCAGGATGCGTGCCGATGCGGGCATATGCGATGCGGCCAGCCACGATAACGGCAGGTCCGATGCCAGATTATGGCCCGGAAGGCGGCATTTACGCGCCGCATAACCCAAAAGATCGGGCAGGATATGGCGACCGGGAATGGCCGCCATACAGGCATCAACCCGGCGGGACGGGCGGTTTAAAAAAAGGCCGGGGCGATGGCGACGGGCGTGAGGAAAACGTGCTGGCGGTGTAATTGGCTGGTCCGTGTGGCGCCAGAAACTATCCCAGCGGGCAAGCCTGCCCTGTTGGGTCAGATATGCGCCCAGAATGGCAAACTGGTCTATGCGGCCAATCATCCATATATCGGCAGTCATCGCGCATTGCCGTGCGCAGAATTGCCAATAAATAACGCGTCCAGCATTTTCATAAACGGCCAATCCCCCAATATGCCCGCAATGTTGCTTAATGTTAAAATCATATATGACAATTACGGGTTGAGGCAAAATAATCCCGCAATCCTGATGCTGGTGCGTGGTGTTTTACCCTAGGGCATCCCGGCAGGCGTTCCATGTTTGCCGGGCAATTTGTTGGGGGCTGACGTTAAGGATGGCGTGGTTTTGCAAGTTTAAATGCCGGTCGCAATATGCGGGGTCCGCCAACAGGCGTTTGATCGCGGTAAGCCAGCCCTTGATCCCGGGCGGGGCAAAAGGCAAAGGCAGTGGCAACATGGTTTCACCCGCCACCAGCACGTCATGGGCAACCCCGACCTTATCTGATGCCACAACAAGTGTGCGACAGCTTATTGCCTCGATCACGGCAACGCCGTAGGCATCGCCAAGCGATGGTAATAAAAACAGCCGGGCGCTGGCATAGATCGCGGCCAGCCTGTGCGGGGCCATCGGCGGTAATATGGTTGTGATGTCGCAAAGCCCGGCTTGCGCCAGTTTTTTCGTAAAGCTGGCGGTATCTTTTGTCGGCACACCGGCAATGCAAATGCGCGAAATGGCCCCTTGCCGATACAGGGCCGCCGCAATGGCCAGAAAATGGGCAAAACCCTTGGGTTTGGTGGGGCGGCCACACCATAAAAGGTCATAGGGGCGTTGCGCAAATTTCGGTGGTGCTGTGCCCGGCAAGGGTGCAAATGACGGGGCAATTGGAACAAGCGAAATTTTATCGACCGCCATACCATGTGCCAAAAACCACTGTTTACCCGGATGACTGGCGGCGATGGCCGCTGTGGCATGACGGATCATGACGCCGCGCATTTTGGCCCGAAGCCGGTTGTTAAAGACGGCATCGGACTGCGCCCAGCCATCAAAGCGGATGATATAGGGAACATTGTGCGCCTGGCACCATCGGTGCGCCTGCCACATCGCCAGGCCAAAACCTGCCAGAATTACAATATCGGGTTTAAATTGCGCCAAATGGACAACGGGGGAGGGCGTGATGGCGATAGCGCGATTTTCAGATAATGCCCACCGAATACCGGGCAAAATGATTTGCGAGAATGGCCCGGTTTGTTGGGGCCAGTTGCGTTGCGGTTCGGTTTTATGGGTACGAATAATGCAAAAATCGCCGCCTGTGGCCTGCACCATTTGTGCAAGTATCGTATGGCTATGCTGCCTGTAAGGCGGGATCAAATTGGTGATCAGTGCAATTTTCACGTTTAACTTTCAATATAGGGATGTTTTTTTGTTAACTTATGCCATCCTAGCGTTTCGTTTGATAGCAAACTGAACCGGGGGCAGGGTGCATGGCGGAGAACAAGACGTTTTTTGATTTGCAACTGGACAGGCGGGGACCGAACCAGTTGCGGGATGATATTCTTGCGGGCCTGATGCAAAGGCACCGCCTTCGACATATTTCCCTAAACGCCATCAAACTGGTTGCTGCCCGCAAGGACCCTGCATTGTGGGGGGCTTTATTGTCGTGCGATTGCCTTAGCGCCGATGGCATGGGCATTGTCTGGGCGGCAAAGTTGCTGGGATATCGGCTGGCCGGGCGTGTTACCGGAATTGATTTAATGATCGCCCTGATGCCGGGGCTGGCCCAACAGGGATTGTCGGTTTTTTTACTGGGTGCCAGGCCTGATATTGTCGTGCAGACCCGCAATCGCCTGCTGCATGATTATCCCGGTTTAAACATTGTGGGCTGTCGGCATGGCTATGATGCGACCGACGCCGAAATGGCCGATATGGTTGCCCAAAGCGGGGCGGATGTGGTGTTTGTTGCCTTGCCCAGCCCGCGCAAGGAACGTTTTGTTGTCGAGTATGCCGATGCATGCGGGGCGCGGTTGCTGATTGGTGTTGGGGGCGCGTTTGATGTTATTTCGGGCCAGGTAAAACGTGCGCCACTGCTGTGGCAAAATGCCGGATTGGAATGGTTATGGCGGGTGTTACAGGCCCCGCGCACCATGAGCCCGCGTTACGCCAGGGGCTTGTGGCAGTTCGCCATGTTGGTGACATGGCGATGGGGAAAAAAACACAGCACCCAAATTGCAGGTTTGTCGCGCATTAAACAGGTCGGCCTGCTGGCGATTGTGGCCCTGATGGGCGGGGTTTTGGGGGCCGGGTCCGCATGGGGGCAAACGGGACCTTCGACCGGTTTGGCGGGAACGGCGGTTATGGGGCCGCAAGATGCGGGCGCGCAGTTAACACAGCAATTGTCAAAGCTAACCCCGGGCGGGGCAGGATCAACCGGTAAAGGCAGTGATACGGTACGATCTGTCGCCACGGTGATGGCAGGTGTTTTTACCTCGTTGGTGCAGGTGCAACATCCTGGAATTTTACCCGTAATTGACGGGCAAACCCTAACCGGCATTCTGGCCACGTTTTTCGAAAGAGAGGACGCCACACAGCCCCGGCAAAATATTGGCATTAAAATAATTTCATCGCTGGAACAGTGTTTTGCCCAGCTGATTGTGCAGCAATTTATCCCCGCGACGTTGATGGGCGGCATACAGGGCATTTTGATGCGGGCTTTGCTGGTGGCGATTTTGCGCTATGGCAAAGGCGGGGGCGACCCGGCGCAACTGGCCTTTCGATATGCGCCCGGCCTGTCGGCGGCGGCATTTGGCATGACGGGCGATGGGTTCGAGCGTTTCGCGCCGGTTAATCAACCCGCGCAGCCCCCGCAAAATACGGGCATTGATGTTTATCGCCCCGGTGTGGTCGGGCAGGTTTTTGCCGCCCCTGACCATGGCGATAAATATATCCCCGCCCCGTTTGAAGACGAAAAACCGCTGGCCCAAACCCCCGGTGGTAACAATGACTGGTGGCCCGACGATGCCAGCCCCCGTTAGGTTTTTTCCATGGCGCCCGTCATTTTCCCCCCATGTTTCAGGCCTGATATACAGGTTTAGTGTGCCGACTGTTGACAAAAACCGATGACGCAACGTTTGTCGCCGATCAAAACGCCGGGGCCGGCTGTGACGTTGGCCGATATGGTGCCGCTGGTCTGGCGTCGCCGGGGTGTCGCATTGCTGGTTTTTGCCTGTTGCATGGCGCTGGGTGCGTTTTTGGTGCCCTTTTGGCAACCGGAGTTTCGGGCATCGGGGCAGGTTGGGTTTTTACCGGCAACGCCGGCCCCGCTGGCCTTGAAAGATGCGGTTGGTCCTGCGCCGGTTTTTCAAATTTCCGATCTGGATACGGAAATGGCAATGGTGCGCGGTACGGCGGTTTTGTCTGCGGCGCGGTCGGTTTTGCGGGGGGATGGCATTAATTTTGATCCGCCGCCAGCCCCGCTGGCGCAATGGCTGGGCATTACACCGTCGCAAAATACGATGGCTGTGCCGCCAGGCATGACAGCCGAAATGGTGCGCGAAAATCGCGATATCGCCATTTTGCGCGGCAAGATCAAAACCGTGCAAATCGATAATGCCCGGGTGATTGAAATATCGCTGTTTGACACCGACCCCGAACGCGCACGCCGAATGCTGGATGCCGTAATTGATAGTTATGTGTGGAAACGCGAAAAGGATTTACGCCGCAAATTAACTGATCAATACGACGAAACCGTGCGCCAGCGCGGCGAAGCCGAAGCCACACTGGCGCAGGATCAGCAAGCCCTTATTGACTGGCAGGATCAGCACCCCATCAGTGGTTTTGTCCCAAGGGGGGGCGGTGACGGCAAGGCGGCAGGATCAGGCGACAGCGATTTGGGCCGCGAACTGGAAAATATTCGCGCACAGCGCCAGGCAGCACAGATTGACCTTTTGGGGTTGCAGGCCCGGCAACAGGCGATTGCGGCAGCACAGGGGGATGTCGCCCAATTAATGAAATTGCCTGAAATTTCCAACAGCGAAACCGTGCGTGAACTGAATTTGCGTTTGGCGGTGTTACGCGGCACCCAGGCTGATTTGGGGCGGCGATATGGGCCACGTCACCCATTGGTGATGGCAAATAATGCGCAAATTTTACAGGCGAATGATGATGTGCGGGCGGCGATATCGGCACAGATCGCCGCCATTGACCGCGATGCGCAAAACGCTGCCACCCGGTTTGGGGCCTTTGCGCAGGAATATGACCGGGTTCTGGCACAGGCGGCGGGCGATAACCGCGACCGTTTGGCGTTTGATCAGCTTAACCGCAAACTTGATGCATCAACCGCCGATGTGTCGGTTTTGACAGACAGGGCACGCCTTATGCAGTCGGAACTTGCCGCCTTGCGCCCGGATGTGGAAATTGTGCAAATTCCGGAAACACTAGGTAAACCGGTATTTCCATCGCGTAAACATATTGCCATGATTGCGATTGCGCTGTCGGTTGTGGCGGCGATGGCAGCGGCCATTTTGCGTGAATATTTTGACCGCGCCCTGCACCGTGCCAGCGAAGCCGAAATACTAACCGGTCTGCCTGTTTTTGCCGTCTTGCCGCGTGTTTCCCCCCATCCGGCGCGGCGGGTAACAGAAGAAGAAAACGAGGCGATTGGTCATTTGCAAACCATTCTTCGTTTGCGCCGTGATGCGGGGCAGATCCCGCGCAGTGAAGGCCCTGCCGAAGGGTTTGGCGGGCGGGTGGTGTGTATAACCTCGCCGATGCCGGGCGAGGGGAAAAGCCGTCTGGCGCAAAAAATGGCGGTGCGCCTTGCCCAAAACAGCCAGCGGGTTTTACTGCTGGACGGTGATTTGCGCCGCCCGACACTGGCAACACATCCGATTGCAGGGCGGATGGAAAATGACCTTGCCCGCAACGGCATAAAGGCCGATTTGCCGCTGGTTTTGCAAGGGGATGCAACGCTGGATCAGGCCATATTTTCAATCCGGTTTGAGGACGGCGGGGATGGCAGGTCGGGCGATGTCTATTACGATTTTCTAGGCGCGGAAGATGCGGTGTCATCGGCCCTTGCCGGGCAGTTGATGGCCGAAAAGCTGATGGGCATGATACAGGATTTGCGCCATCGTTATGATTACATTGTGGTGGATGCGCCGCCGGTTTTAGCCGTGGCCGATGCGATCTGGCTGATGCGGGCGGCGGATGACCGGTTATTGTTGATCCGTGCGCAAAAAAGCCGCCGGGAGGATATAATTGATGCGGTTCAACGGCTGGAACAGGCTGGTTGCCGTGCCGATGGCTTTATTTTTAGCGGTGTTTCGCGCCGGGGCGCCTATTACGGTGGCAAAAAACGGCGAAAACGACCATGACAGCCCATAATCGCACCGATTTTGAGCATAAAGATGAACCAAACACAGATGTTGATGGTTCTATTGGCCCGCAAAACCCGTTGCAAACCGGTTGGGGGGCAAAATGCAGGGTACGACTTACCATCGTTGCGGGTTTGGCAATGGTGGTAATGATGTTGGGCCTTGCAGGATGGCAGTTATGGCAAACAGCACGGGTGTTGCCCGATATAAGCGATTATCAGGCGGCGTTGCGCGATGCGGATGGCATTGTTTTGGCAAATGTGCGCCAGCAGATTGACACGGCAATGCGCGCACAGGATTGGCCCCGTGCCAGCGCCCTGCTAACACAGTTAAAACGTGTTTATCCCAATGATGTGAATGTGTTGCTGCAAGATGTGCGGATGCGGATTTTAATGTTGCCCGAATTTGCCGACATGCCCGATGAACAGGCCAAACACCGGGCAGAACTGGCCGATGCGCTTCGGGTGATTATGGCCCTGGCGGGCACGAACGAAGTCGTCAGGCAACAGGCCGAGAGGTTGCTGGCAGCGGTGATGATGCAGGCACGGGTAAGGTTTGATGACGATGCATTGCCAGCCCGACCATGATCAGGGCAGGTAAAATTACCGCCGGCATTGCGGCAATGCCATCAAACAGGGATTGCACGATAAAGGCGGTTAAAACAGCCATGATAAGGGCAAATTGCGGGCGTGTTTTGGTTTGGCGCGCCATATTGCGCAGGGTGAACAGGACGATATAACCCGTAAGCCCGCATAAAAGCAGAAAGACGGGCAGGCCCATAACCAATATACCATCAAGCCATAAATTATGGCTGCTGGCCCAGCGCGCCTGTGTGTTTAAACCCGGTGAAGCGGCGTATTCCAGGGCGGTGGCGATGCCGTCGGGGCCATAGCCCGTAAGCGGGCGGTGCATGATCGCATTGAATGCACTTTGCCAGACATCATCCCGCTGAAGCCAGTCGCGCCGGGCCAGTTGGGCAAAGCGGGTGGCAAGCGCAGGGGTGGCAAAAACAGCCCCGGCCATGGCAAGAACAGTTGCCAGCAGGGCAAGGATTTTTGCCCTGCTCCACCCCGGCGATGCCAGCCAGATAAAGGCGATGCTGCCCATGAACAGGGCCACAATACCGGCCCGCGAATGGCTGGACAGGGCCGACATAAACAGCAAAACCGCCAATGCCAGCCAGCCCCCTTGCCCGTCAAGTTTGTCGCGGATTGTGTAAGCGCGCCGGTGCCACAGATAAAGACAGGCGAAAAACCCCGCCGCCATCAGGGCGCAAAAGGCATTTCGATTGGCGAATGTGCCGGTGAAATCGTTGATATGGGCTGTTTTGACAAACCACACCGTCCCCGGTGCATCAAGCGCAAACAATGAAAATGCAACGGCGGTTTGCAGGGCGGCACTGCTGACAAGCGCCCGGCAGATGACGGCAAGCTGATTTTTCAGATCATTTTGGGTGGCACACAGCATAACAATGGTCACAAGCCATAACACATAAAGAACGGCATCGGGCGTGCGTGCGGGGGCCAGTGCCAGCGAGGCTGTTTGAAACGGCAGCGTCATGGAATGCGGCCACAGGGGCAAAGATTGCAAAATAAGCCACAGACAGGCGATGCCCCCGGCAAGGCAGATACCCCGCGTGGAATTTGAAAAACCACATTTTGGTGATTTGCGCTGGTGAAGGAACTGACCGACAAGGGCGCATGCAACCGGTATCGAAAGCAGGGCCATCGCCCATGGCCGCGCCCCGCCTAGCAAAAGCGGGGCGGCGAGTATTTCAAATATCAGAACCCAACGGGTCATAGCAGCAGTCATGACGGGATTTGACCCCTGAAGATGCAGGGCCTAAGTGTAGGTTTAACCAGACCCGGTGTCATGGCATTTCGGCGCGCAGAATAATGAGAAAGAATTGAGCCCATCAACCGGCCCCAGACAAAGCCGCCAACGCAAGAAAAAAGGCGATAACACCGGGCATTATCGTGACATGCCCTATATGGGGCCAAGGCGCGCCGGGATATTGCAGCTTTTTGTGTCTGTTATGGGCATGGCGGTTATTGCGGTGTCGTTATGGGCGTTGCCACTGGGCGGGACGATTACTAAAATCCTGTTGATTTTGTGGGCGCTGGCCGGGCTTTCGGGCGCGGTCGGGCGCAAGGCATTGGGGCTGGATGCGGCATTGGCCCTGCTGGTGGGGGCGGGGCTTTTGGTTTGGGTGGTGGTGGTTTCCCAGGATTTGGGTGCCGCCATTCGGCTGGCGGGAAACCTGGCCATTTTGCCGCTAGGCCTTGCTGTGGGCATGATGGTGGGGCAGCGTTGCCTGTGGCCGGTTATGATACCAATGCTGGTTTATGTTTTAATCGATAGCGAATTTTTGCTGACCAGCGAAGGTTGGCGGTTGAATAATCCGTTTTTGTTTTTGGCGCTGTTTGTGATGGCGGTGGCGTGGCGCACAAAGCCGAATGTGCCCGGGGAAACCGGGAATGCCGGTTTTTTGTCTTTGGCGATGGCTGTGATTGCGGTGGGGGGCATATTTGCCAGCCAAACCCGGATTGCGGTTTTGGCAATGGCCATCGTTATGGCGGCGCGCATTCGGTTTGTTTCCGCGTGGACCTGGCTTTTGGGTTTACCATTGGCGGGGCTGGTTTTGTGGGCGGTAATGGATGCCTTGCCACGGCTGTTATTTACTCACGCCAGCGGGCGGTTGGCCTATTGGTACCTGTTTTGGCAGCAATGGTGGCAGGGCACGGCGCAAAACCGCTGGCTGGGCTTTGGGGCCGGGGCGATTGAACGGCAATTGCAGCATTTGCAAACTGCATCTTCGTTCGGGGCCTTGCATAACGACCATTTTCACATGCTGTATGAAAGCGGTATCGTCGGGGCGGCCTTGTGGTTGACCGGATGGGGGATGATGATTTGGCTGGTGCGGGCATCCAGGGGGGCGGTTTATATTTTGCTGGCGGTTATGGTCACAATGATCACGGACAATACATTGTCTTACGGGCATTATTTGCTATGCAGCGGCCTTGCTGCCGGGGTGGCATGGCACACGCAAATGCAGGCGGATGACGGTGAGTTTTAACAACGTAATGACGGTGGCTGATGCCGAACGCCTGCGCGCCGTACGGGGCCGGGTGTGGCAGCATATGGTGGATCACCGTTTTGCCGGGGCCGACCCGTTTGATGGATTACACAGCAAATATTGCGCCGGATCGACCATAATGAACCATCGTATCAGCCGTTTGGCATGGTTGCAGGCATTAAAGCATGCCCCGGCGAAGATACGCGACTATGCCGCCATTCCCCCTATGATAAACCCGAAAACGCTGGCGTTGCTGTTAGGTGCTGGTGACGGCGTACCGGTTTCGGATTGGTCCGCATCCGGGGCGGCTTTTGACGGGGCGAAGGTCGCCCCGGATTTAACCCGCCAGTTGCTGGCCTTGCAAAACCCCGATGGCGGCTGGGGGTATCCGTTTGCATGGCAGGCGCGGGCCTTTTTTGCCCAAGGCGGGCAATCGAACGCCATTGTGACCTGTTTTGTTGTGGATGGTTTGTTAAACGGGGGGAAAATACCGCCCGATCATTCGGCATTGCAAGCGGCGGCAATGTTTTTACGGCGTGGTTTGTGGCGGGATCCATCCGTAACCGGGGCAGATGGCGGTTATTTTGGCTATATTGCCGGTGCGAATGCGGAAATTCATAATGTAACCTTGTGGGCCGCGTGGATATTATGGCGGCTGGTGCGGGATAATCCCTGTTCACAGATTGCAATTGAAAGGGTGCTGGGCCAACAACGCGATGATGGCGCGTGGGTGTATGGCAAACGGCCCCATCACGGCTTTATTGATGGCTTTCATAGCGGATATATTCTGGACTTGCTGCATCGCCTTGATGATGCCGGGTGGCCGGGCCTGCAAAATGCGATGGATCGGGGCTGGCAGTTTTATCAGCGTGCCTGTTTTGATGACCAGGGTTTGCCGCGCAGCTTTGCGGGTAAAAACCGTTATCTTGATAGCCATGCAGTGGCGCAAGCAATGGCAACATTGCACCGGTTTGGGGCCTTCGCACAGGCCCGGGATGTGGCCCTGTTTGCCATTGACCCGCTTTTTGACCACAAGCGCGGCGTTTTTTATGCAGGGCAAGGGCGGTTTGGCAAAGACCGGCGGGTTTTTATCCGTTGGACGCAGGCATGGATGGTGTGGGCAGTATCGATCATGATTGATAAGGAAATGCCGGGCGGTGGCAGGCAGGGAAGATGATGGAACCCCTTTGTTTTGATCACCCGGACCAGAAACGTGCGGAAAAAGAAGCTGTTTTGCGTAGCCTTGATCCGGTGGAATTTAAGGCCCTGTTTCAACTGACCCGCAATGCCGCAAGCATCGCCCGCCAGAACGGCGATATGGAACGGCTTTATGCCCTGACACGAGGGTTGAAAACCTTGCAGCGGATCAGCGGGGAACGGGGCTTTGTTCTGACGGTCAGGCGGCCTTCACCGTAAGGTGGGCAACGTTTCGCGGCTTGCCAGATCGGCTTTAATGTCGAATAACACGCACAGCCTTTTTTGCCGGAAACTGTCGGGGTTTTATGACGTCTGATTTTCCCAGCCTGCCGATTGATGCAGTTCTGCCCGCCCTGAAAACAGCGCTTGTCGATGGCACCAATGCCGTTTTGCAGGCCCCGCCGGGGGCGGGCAAAACCACCATGGTGCCGCTGGCTTTGCGCGGTGCGAACTGGCTGGCCGGGCGCAAGATTATCATGCTGGAACCAAGGCGTTTGGCGGCACGCGCCAGTGCACGGCGCATGGCGCAATTGCTGGGTGAACAGGTCGGCGAAACGGTGGGCTATCGCGTGCGGTTTGACAGCAAGGTTTCCGCCCAAACCCGGATCGAGGTTGTAACCGAAGGCATTTTGGTGCGCCAGATTCAGGATGACCCGGAGCTTTCGGGCATTGGCGCGCTGATTTTCGATGAATTTCACGAACGATCATTAGATGCGGATTTGGGGCTGGCGCTGGCACTGGAATCACAAGCGGCCTTGCGCGATGATTTGCGCATTATCGTAATGTCGGCCACGCTGGATGGCGGGCCGATTGCGGCTTTGATGGGCGATTGCCCGCTGATCAGCAGTGAAGGCCGGGCGTTTCCAGTTGAAACCACCTATATGCCGCCCAAACCACGCGAATGGGTTGAAACCACCATGGTTGCGGCCATTTGCGAGGCCTTGGCAACGCAACATGGCTCTATTTTGGCGTTTTTGCCGGGGCAGGGCGAAATTACCCGGGTGGAAAGCCAGCTTCGACCGTTATTTACGGCCAAAGACAAGGTTATTATCGCCCCGCTGTATGGCGCGATGGACACCAGGGCGCAAGATCTTGCCATTCAGCCCGCACCCGAGGGGTTTCGCAAAATTGTGCTGGCAACGGCAATTGCCGAAACCAGCCTGACGATTGATGGTATTCGCGTGGTGGTGGATTGTGGTTTGCAACGCCTGCCCCGGTTTGATCCGGCATCGGGGATGACGCGGCTGGTGACTGTTAAATCATCGCAGGCCAGTGCCGAACAAAGGCGGGGTCGCGCCGGGCGACTGGAACCGGGCATTTGTTATCGCCTGTGGGGCGAGGCCGAACACCGTGCGCGCCCACAATTTAGTGCGCCTGAAATTGCCGAGGCCGATTTGGCCCCGTTAACCCTGGAACTGGCACGCTGGGGAGTGGCCGATGTGACCAGCCTGCCATGGTTGGATGTGCCCGAGGCCGCAAAGATTGATCAGGCGCGCGATGTGTTGCGCGCCCTTGATGCGCTGGATGATGCCAACCGCATAACGCAAATGGGGCAGGCGATGGCGGCCTTGCCCGTACATCCGCGATTGGCGCATATGATGGTGCGGGGCCAGCAATTGGGCTGGGCCGATACCGCCTGTGCGCTGGCGGCTTTGCTGTCGGACCGCGATTTTATGCGCAGTGCCGGGGCCGACTTGCGCCTGCGGATCGAGGCCATGGCGCGCGGGCGCGCACCGGGCATGTTGGACGAGGCCACACGCCAGCTTTCGCGGTGGTTAAAACAGGCGGGCAAAACCGTAAACAGCACCGTTAACGATGCCACGAACGATATTGATTTTACCGACCGTGTGGGCCTGCTCGTCGCCTTTGCCTACCCGGACCGGATTGGCGAGCGCCGACGCGGGGGTGAACCACGCTATCGCCTGTCGGGCGGGCGCGGGGGTGTGTTGCCCAAAGAAGACGGGCTGGCCCCCGAACCATGGTTGGCGGTGGCCGAGCTTGACGGGCAATCGCGCGAAGCCAAAATATACCTTGCCGCCCCGGTGTCAAAGGCGGCCCTGGAAAGCCATTTTTCCAGCCAGATCCAGATCGGAACCGAGGTGTTCTGGGATAGCCAGAACGACATGGTGGTGGCCCGCTGGCAACGGCGCATTGGTGCCCTGGTATTGGAAGAAAAACCGGTTCACGATGCGGTGGACCCGGCAAAACTGACACAGGCGATGGTCGATGGCGTGCGCAAGCTGGGCCTTTCGTGCCTGAACTGGAGCAAGGAAAGCGAACATCTGCGCGCAAGGCTGGCGTTTTTGCATGAACAGGACAGCGAAAACTGGCCCGATATGAGCGATGCCGGGTTGCTGGCCAGCCTGGAAACATGGCTGGCCCCGTATTTAACCGGTATTATCCGGCGCAGCCAGTTGCGCCAGGTGAATGTGGCCGAAGCCTTGCTGTCGGGCATCGACTGGAACCAGCGCCAGAAACTGGACCAGTTGGCCCCGACCCATTGGACCGTGCCAACCGGATCGCATGTTCGTATTGATTACCGGCCCGAAGGCCCGGCCTTGCCGGTGCGGTTACAGGAAATGTTTGGCGCAACCGAAACACCAAAAATTGCCGGGGGCAAGGTGGCGGTCACCTTGCATTTATTATCGCCCGCCCAGCGACCCTTGCAGGTCACATCGGATTTGATCGGGTTTTGGCAGGGGTCCTATGCGCAGGTAAAGGCGGAAATGAAGGGGCGGTATCCGCGGCATTACTGGCCCGACGACCCGTTACAGGCCGAACCGACCCGGCGGATCAAACGCCCGAAAAGCTAGAAAATTATCACCCAAAGAATGATGTCATAACCGATAGAGACGCCCGAAAAATAAATCGGCATGATGCAAAAATGTATCGGCAATATAAAATAACTGAATAACCCGCATTAAAGGCACGCCATGAAAACGTCGCACCGCATCAAGGAAAAACATCTGGTGGAACGGGTGGGGTGGCTGCGCGCGGCCATCATGGGGGCAAATGATGGTATTGTGTCGATTGCCAGCCTGATTGTCGGGGTGGCGGCGGCAAATCCGGCACGGGCCGATGTGTTGCTGGCCGGGGTTGCCGGTTTAATGGCCGGGGCCATGTCGATGGCGGCAGGTGAATATGTGTCGGTCAGTTCGCAATCCGATACGGAAAACGCCGACCTTGCGCGTGAACGGCACGAACACGAAATCGACCCCGAAGGCGAATTGCTGGAACTTGCGGCGATTTATCAAAGCCGGGGGCTGGATGCGCAACTGGCCCTGACTGTGGCACGGCAAATGATGGCAGGCGACGCGATCGCTGCCCATGCCCGCGACGAGTTGGGGTTATCGCCGGTCAATGTTGCCCGCCCGTTGCAGGCCGCGGTGACATCGGCCCTGATGTTTGCCCTGGGGGCGTTTTTGCCCCTGGCGACAGTATTGTTTGCGCCCGTTGCGTATCTGATACCGGCTGTGGGGGCGGCGGCCTTGGTGGCACTGGCACTTTTGGGCGGCTTTGGCGCGCATATCGGCGGGGCGCGAAAGTTTCATGCCATTGTGCGGGTGGTGTTTTGGGGCGCTGCGGCAATGGTGGTTACCGCAATAATTGGCCGGTGGGTCGGCACGGTGGTTTAAGGGAACCATACTTTAACGGTTATGGAGACCTTGCCATAGTTTTGCCGGGTATTTTCTGGCAGCATAAAGGCCTGTGCATATAAACGGTTGGGACGATTGAATGCTGCGTGCGGCGACCCCTTTGCTAAGTGTAGCCAATATTGACCAAAGCATTGATTTTTATCACTGCCTTGGTTTTGCTGTGATGGCGCGAACCGTTGATGAATTTGGCAAGGAACCGGTTTGGGCCATGCTGGGGGTAAAACCGGCATGCAAAACGGCAGGTGACAACGGGGATGCCGCCCATGCCTGCAACAGGCCCGATGATATGGATACCGGCGTAATCCGGTTGATGCTGGCTGCACATGGCGGCGTATCACATGAAGAACGCAAGATGCGGCCATCCTTTGCCGGGATGGTGTGGTATCTGGAATGTGATGACGTACCAGCCTTGTATGACTGCCTGAACAAAGCAGGCTACAGCCCGGAGCCGGTTGATACCCTGGAAAACGGGGCTGTGCAGTTTTTTGTCCGCGACCCGGATGGATATGAAATTGCCATCATCAGTGCCGCCGATGCTGCCGGGTGAAAGCCGGCAGGCCGCCATATTGAACGTCGATCAGTGTCAGATGTGTTATTGCGGATAAGTAATTTTCAGAACTTCAAGTTCGTCCAGCCCGGCGGGCGTGTTTAGCGTGATAACATCGCCGACTTCGTGTTTCATCAGGGCGCGGGCAACCGGGGAAACCCAGCTTATTTTGCCTTTCAGGCTTTCGGCTTCGTCTTCGCCAACAATGCGAATGGTTTTTTCCTCGTCGCGGGCATTTACATAGGTGACTTCGGCACCAAAAAAGATGCGTGAATGGTCGGGCTGGTCTTCACTGCGGACAACAACGGCATCCTCGATGCGTTTGCGCAGGTAACGCACCCGGCGGTCAATTTCACGCAGGCGTTTTTTGCCATAGATGTAATCGCCATTTTCACTGCGATCACCATTTCCCGCCGCCCACGATACAATCGCCACGGTTTCGGGCCGGTCCTTTTTCCAAAGGTGGTCCAGCTCGCTGCGCAGGGCGTTTAGCCCTTCGGGGGTGATGTAAATTGGTTTGTCCATGCCGGGGTTTTATCGCAAAGCGCGGGCAACGAAAAGAGGGATCACAAACAGAAACCGGGCAGCGTTAAATTAAAGGAAACATACTTTAAAACGCTGCCCGGTAAAACGGTGTTGGTGATGCCGGATCAGGCCTTGCTGGTTGCGGGCTGTTCGGTGCGCAAGGCGGTATCATTGATCGGGATGTGGATAAGGGCGGCAAAAATGCCAAGGGCGATAGACATGATCCAGACAGCATCGAAACTGCCGGTCATGTCATACAGAACCCCACCCAGCCACGCGCCAAAGAACGCGCCGATTTGATGGCTAAGCATCACCAGGCCAAACAGGGTTGCCATATAGCGCGGACCAAAAACCTGGGCGACAATGCCACTGGTGAGCGGCACGGTTGAAAGCCACAAGGCCCCCATCAGGGCCGAAAACAGCCAGATCGAATCAGCCGTTTTGGGAGCCAGCAGAAACACGAAAATCACCAGCGCCCGGGTGCCATAAATAAGCGACAGCCCCCACTTTTTGCGCCAGCGCCCGCCAAACCAGCCCGAAGCCAGGGTGCCGACAATGTTAAACAGGCCAATCAAGGCCAGCCCGTTGGCCGCAACCGAGGGCGGCAAACCGCAAAGCTGGGTAAAGGTGGGCAGATGGGTGGCAATGACGGCAATGTGAAAACCGCACACAAAAAAACCGGCATTTAACAACAGGAAACCCCGGTGTTTGCGGGCTTCGTGAAAGGCGTCAATCAGGCTGGTGGGGCCAAGATCGATGGCGGCGGTGGCACCGCCCGGTTTATGGTCGGCACGCCCGGTTAAGGCAAAGGCGGCCGGCATGATGATAAGGCTGATCAGGGCGATCATGGTCAGCGCGCCGACATATCCCAAGCCGGAATTTAACGCCTGTGTGGTGGGGGCCATTAAAAACTGGCCAACCGACCCCCCGGCACTGGCAAGGCCCAGAACAAAGCTGCGCCGTTCGGGCGGGAAAACCCGGCTGATCGCGGCCAGGACAACTGCAAAGCTGGATGCGCCAACACCAATGCCAATCAAAAGGCCCGCTGTTGCATAAAGCGCAATGGGCGAAGATGCCTGCCCCATCAGATACAGACCCAGCGCATAAAAAACGGTGCCACCAATGAGCGTGCGGGTGGTGCCAAAGCGGTCTGCCAGTGCCCCGGCGATAGGGGCCGCCAGCCCCCACAACAGGTTTTGAATGGCAAAAGCCAGACCAAAGACCGATGCTGTCCAGCCTGTTGCCGTCA
Source organism: Thalassospira sp. MCCC 1A01428 (assembly GCF_002115825.1). GTDB lineage: Bacteria > Pseudomonadota > Alphaproteobacteria > Rhodospirillales > Thalassospiraceae > Thalassospira. Next base: position 170,714 of record NZ_JFJZ01000007.1, read on the forward strand.
GCATATCGGGAATAAACAGGCCCAGTGACGGACGAATGCCGAGATTGACGGCCAGAACCAGCCCCCCGCATATCAGAACCAGCCACGGAAACCATTTGGTTGTTTTAAGCGAATTGGACATGGTGCCTCGTTGATGAATAAGGTTTGGCCGACACTATGGCGGGGCAAAAATCATGCGTCCAATTCATAGGGTTCATGTATTCGATTACTTTTATGCATTATGCCGGTATTTTCCGGATGTGCGGCAACGGAAAGAAGTCTGGCAAGGCCATCCAGCACGGTGTCGATATCGGTGCTGGCGGGGCGACGCAGAAAAACAACTTTCATCGGCCAGCGGGCATCGGCAATGTTCAGCAGCGACAGGGCAGATGCCGACCGGTTAAGCATGCAATAGCGTTTGGCAGTGATGCCGTATCCGACCCCTGCGGCTACCATTTCGATTTGCAGGTCAAGGGCCGAAACCTCCAGTATTGCGCGAAAACTGACACCTTTGCGGTGGGCGAGAACATTGCCCAAAGCGCGAAATGAACATCCTTCGGGAAGCAGGATGATCGGGCGTTGGGCCAGTTCGACGATGCTGGTCGGCGGGTTGGGGTCGTTTGCCGGGCCAATGGGGACGATTTGATCGTCAAAAAGGGGATCAATGCGAATGGATTTGGGCAAATCGCTGCCGGGAACACCGGCAATGCCGGTAAGGGGTTCCTCCATTGTCAGCAAGGCATCAATTTCGCCGCGTCGTAACATGGGCAGCAATTCGCTGGCCCAGCCCGACCGCAGGCTTAGCTGTGTATCGGGAAAATCGTGGTGCAACGCGCGAATGGTTTGTGCCGTTACCAGCGGGGCGACCCCATGCGAAACGCCAATTTTCACCGGGCCGTGTGGTGATGTTCCGGTTTTGACAATATCGGCAAAACCCGAAAGGCGGCGCAATAAATCGCGGGCTTCGGCCAGGGCGCGTTGCCCTGCCGGGGTTGGGCGCAAGGGTTTGGTCGTGCGGTCAAACAAAATGCAGCCGGTACGGGTTTCAAGGCGCTGAACGCGGCGGGTGATGGCAGGCTGGGTAAGGCCCAGCCGACTGGCGGCACCATGAAAGGATTTTTCTTCGGCAACGGCGATCAGGGTTTGTAATTCGCGGGTGTCCATGTTGCAAACCTTCCGTGAGGCCCCTTATGGGTATGCCCAAAATGGAATGATGCAACAAACTGATCAAAATGATCAACCTGATTAATTTTAGTAATTATAAAACCGGCGTTGCTGCGGGCGGGGGTGGGGCATCCGGGGTTTGCTGGCGCGCATCGCGTTTGGCCTTATAGGCCGCCGCCGCCGCTGTATAGCCGCCTTCGCCGCCATCGAGAAAATGAAAATGGGTGTCATTGACCACAGAGGGGACGATGCAGGTCATGATGGCGGTTTTTTGCCGGTGTAAACCATATTGAATGTGATTGGCTTTTTCGGCTTGAGACAGCATTTGTTCAAGCTGATCGGCCTGTTGGCTGTTGCAATTGACCGTCATGAAAAGGGCATCGCCAAATTTGCGGTAATCGGTATTAAGGGCGGTTAGTTTTCGATAGTGGGCCGGGTCAAACGCACCAAGTTTCCAGCCGGTTTTATCAAGGATAAAGGCCAGTGCGGCCGTTAAAAAGACCTTGGCACGGGCATTAAAAAGGGATCCGCCCCGGGGCCGGTTTGCCATGGCTTCCAGGTTAAGGCCCGCAGGTGGAAAGCGAAATAGCGGGCCATTTTCACCGACCGGATGGGCGTGGCGGGGGTCTTCGTCAAGCAGGTAAAGCACATCCTTGACGACGGCATCAAAGGCAGGCCGATTGCCAAGCGGAAAAACAATGAGCGACAGGATGGACCCGTTGCCCGATGCGGTAATGGGCGACCAGCGGCAGGAAAGGCCGTTCAGGTCGGGCTGGGTGCCGGGCGGCGCAGAGGCGACATGGTGGTCATTATGGGTTTTCATTTGGGTTTCGGCCCAATGAATGCCTTCGCCCCGAAACATGGCATAGCTTACAGCGCTTGAAACAGCATAGCGGGCGACCTGCACATCGCGCCCGGCCGCCCGGATTTCCGCCATGCTAAACAGGGCAACCCGCAATTCCAGTTCCAGATTTTCGTGTACCCAGCGCCGGGTGGCGGCCAGGGCGAGGCGAATTTTATCGATGTGGTCAGGCGCGCAGGCAAAACTGGCCCCGTCGCCGCCAAACATGAACGGATAGGAAGAATGCCCCAACGTATTGCTAATAGCAGCAATGACAGCCGCCCCGGCCATGTTGACTGCCTTGTAGCGCCCTTGTGCCACGGCCTCGGTCGAGGAAACAACATCGGCAATGCCAACGTACCAGTCGTCGGGCAACGGGTGATAACAGCCCGGATCAAGGATCTGGCTAAATTCCGTAAAGGTTGGGATGGCGAGGTATGAATTGGGCACAGTTTGCTCGTATCAGCGAAAAACATTTGGCGGGATACCGCCATGCCGGTTTTTATCAGTAATGGGGCGGGGGCACGTCGTCTTCGGGGGCGGTTTGCATGAAGTCATTCATGCGTTTCATGTCTTCGCCGAGCAAATGGTTGCGGCGTTCAAGAACATCAATACGGTCCCACTGCCGTTTGACCATCATCGACATGTCCGTCATTGCCTGATCAAGGTGGGAAATGCGGGTTTCAAGTTCGATGATGCGGGTTTCAAGGTCTGTGTCTGTCATGGGACTCTGTATTTGGTTATGGCGGCAAATGCCCGGTCGGCCCGGGTGGTTTATCATGCCTGACACAGGGGTAAACATAAATACAAACCTGTATAATGTCCGATGCCGTACAAAAACATCCCCCGGCCCGGGCCGGGGGATGAAAATAGGCAGCTTACAAATTTACCAGCAAGGGGCGCGCAAAGGCCGGGCAATAAGCCCCGGAAGATGGCGGGTTATTGCCTTTTTGATGAACCTGGCCATTGCCCACCCACCGGGGGCCTGGTTGACCGGTTTAAATCAGGGAAGTTCGTGATTAGTCTTCCTCGTAGATTTTGATCAGGGCGGAATGGTCAAGCTGGCCGCCGCCAAGGTCGATCAGTTCGTCGTAAAGTTCCATTGCCAGACGGGTCATGGGCAGTTCCAGCCCCAGATCAGCTTCGGAAAATTCAAGCGCCTGATACAAATCCTTGCGCTGGGTAATGGCGCGGCCGCCGGGTTCGAAATTACGTTCGATCATGCGTTTGCCATGCTGTTGCAACACAGTTGAATCGGCAAATCCCCCGGTCAGGGCTTCGCGCAGGCTGGCGATATTGACCCCGGCTTCTTCGGCCATCGAAAAAGATTCGGCAATTGCCGCAATGGTAACCCCGACAATCATCTGATTGGCAGCCTTGGCAATTTGCCCGGCACCGGCCTGCCCGACAAGGGTGACGCGGTTGCCCAGCACCTTGAAAATCCGGTCGACACGCTGGAAAATATCGGGTTCGCCGCCCACCATGATTGAAAGTGTACCGTTTTGCGCCCCCTGCGTGCCGCCCGATACCGGGGCATCCAGCCATTCACCGCCCGCATCCTCGACAGCATCGGCAAAGCGTCGGGTGGCATCGACCGATGTTGTGCCCATGTCGATGACGATGGTGTCTTCTTCCAGCCCGTCAAGAATGCCATCTTCGCCCATCAGCACATTTTCGACAGCATCGGTATCGGCCACACAAATGATGACAATGTCGGCCTCGGCAACCGCATCGGCGGGGGTGGCCGCGGTTTCAACGCCAAGGTCTTCGAACATGTTCAGCGTTTCGGGGTTGCGGGTGGTGACAGTTAGCTTGGCACCCGCCTTTTCCAGGTTAAGGGCCATCGGGCGCCCCATAAGCCCCAGTCCGATGAAGGCTATGTTTTCGCCTGCCAGTGCGGTCATGATGGTGTGTTCCCTTTGTTCGTGCGATCAATAAGCGATGGTGCGCAAGCAGGATGCTGCACATGAAATGTCATCAATTCCGCGCAAAGAAACCGGACCCATACAGTGGAATCCGGTAATTTCTGCGGGTTTTTATGGTGCCAGTTTACGGTTTATTGTGGCAAAACAGCGTTGAAACCCGAGGTCTCCGGCGGGAATGCCGGTCGCATCATACGTCGCCGGGGCGCAAGTAACGTGCGGCCATGGCCCGTTCAATGGCCGAGCCAACCAGACGATCAATATCAAAACGGTGACGGATCAGTTCCAGAATACGCAGTTCTTCCTGGCTGATTTCGCCGTCGGACAACACGATTTCACACGCGAAAACATAAGCGGTTTCGCGCATTTTTTTCGACAGGGCATCGCGAATCAGAACCAGCGTATTGTCCAGTCCGTCTTCCTCGCCAAGCCGGGCGGCGCAATCACGCGTGACTTCGGTCAGGCGTTCGCTGTCAAAACCGGCAAAGATGGGAAGATAACGCACGCGGCGCGCCATTGCGGAAAGTTCGGCATCGGTAATGTCGTTGTCTGCTGCAGACACCATCACCATAGTGTAGATCAATGCGTCCTGATGAGAAATCACCATTGTTCTCCTCGACATTCCGGGTTTGACAAGGGCGTGTCTGCCGACGGGCCATACGGCCTGATCGCTCATCAAATTAGAACGGGAACCGGTCCCCCGCAACTGTTTAAGGGGATGAAAAGTGAAAATAGTGATAATGCGATGTAATTCGCCAGGAACTGTGGTTAAAAATGGCAGTTTTCCCGGTCAGGTAGTATAAAGGGAATCTAATTCGAAATTGAATTGTTTATTAATTAATAAATTTCTAATTGTTGAATGTATGAGGAATGCGGGGAAATGCCCACAGGTGCAAAAAGCCCTTTGCAGTGAGTTTGCGAAAAGCTATGGTCGCGCAGCTATAACAAAAACAGATGAACAATAGCTGGGTAAATGGGAGTTAATATTTCAATTGACGTCGCCACGACGGTAGCGGCACTGGTTGCGTGTGACCGTGTGCCTGCGGTTGTAATTGCTCCCGAGCGGCAAGCGGTGCTGGGAAATGCCGCGTGGGCCACTGTGTTTGGCATCGATGCGCCGGGCGAACCTGCATGGCTGCCTTATGGCGTGTTTCCTCATGTTTGTGCGATTGTTGAACAGGCACGTCGTTGCAGCGATGTGGATCAACCGCAGGGCGAAACATTTGTGATGCCTGTTGAAGGCCAGGATCAGAACTATTTTCTGGGCTGGTGGCTGCCGCTTGAAGGCGGAAATGTTATTCGTGTGGTTATGCTGACGCAAAAAGACCGGCTGATATCATCGGGGTTGATGATTTCCCCCTTGCCGGTGCTGGTTTTGGGGCAGGACGGCGAATTTCGCCACGGAAATGCCGCTGCTGAACTGGTGGCGCTGGAAGTGGGGATGCCCAATGTTGCCGCACTGACCATTCCCAACGGGCAGCGGCCATTATGCGGCCCGGCAGACCAGGGCGAAGCCCTGCGTTCCGTGCATTACGGACAGCGTATGTTTCAGTGGCGACGCACCTTTTTGGCCGATCAGGGCGGGGTTGCGTGGTTTGGCCGTGATTGCACGCGCGAGGAAAGTTATCGCCGCGCCCTGGAACATGCCGTGCAGGGCATTGTTGACCTGTCGGCCGAGGGGCGGGTAACAGCGGTGAGCGATGCCGTTGCGCCGCTGTTTGGCTATGACGATGCAGCGGCTGTCCGGCAGGCGTATTTATCGAACCCCGAAGCATTTTATGCCTGCGATGATGACCTGATCGATGTGCGCCAGCAATTACGCCGGGGCAATGGCTTTAGCGGCCGTGAAATTGAAATGCGCCGCCAGGATGGCAGCCAGATATGGGTGCGCATGAATGCCACCGTTATTCATGGCGAAGGCGGCATTTTGCTGGGATATAGCATCACCCTGATTGATGTGACCAAAAACCGCCAGGCTGAATATGATTTGCGCCGACGCCAGGAACGTTACCGGGCGCTGGTGCAAACGGCGGGCAGTGTCATTATGTTCCTAGATACTGCCGGGCGCATTCTGGAATATAACCGCGAAAGTGAATGGACCTTTGGTTATTCATGGATGGAAGCGGCGGGCCGTAATTTCTTTGATTTTCTGGTGGTGGAACGCGAACGAGAAAGCGTTGCCCTGCGTTTGCGGCGCCTGATTGCGGGCGAAATTATCAAGGAAGAAGTAATTTCCATTCGCCGCAAGGATGGCGAGGTTCGATTGCTGCAATGGAATGCCCGGGCGCATTTTGCCGAAAATGGCAATGTAGGCGGGGTGATTTGCATTGGTCAGGATGTTACCGAAAAAACCGCCGTGGAGCGCGCCCTGCGATTGGCGGAAGAAAAATATCGCGGTATTTTTGAAAACTCCGCCGAGGGGTTGTATCAGGCCAAACCGCTAGGCCCGTTATTATCGGCCAATCCGGCATTTGTTTCGATCCTTGGATATGGCGATGAACGTGAACTGGTTGTAAAGGAAACCGCCGTTCGTGACGGGTTTTATTTGCAGCCCGGGACGCGCCTGCAATTTACCGGACGGTTATTGCGCGACGGGTTTGTTCAGGGTTTTGAAGCCGAATTACGCCGCGGGGACGGCAAGATTATCTGGATCGAGGAAAACGCCCGTCTGATCCGGGATGATCGCGGGGTGCCGGTTTTGATTGAAGGGTCGATTACCGATATTACCGAACGCAAGCGGTCAGAAGCGCGCATTCAGTTTTTGGCCCATCATGACGGGTTGACCGGGCTTCCAAACCGGACATTGTTTCAGGAACGTCTGTCGGCGGCGGTTGCACGCGGTAAACGCGAACGCAGCAATTTTGTTTTGATGCTGTTTGATCTGGATAATTTCAAGGACATTAACGATACGCTTGGACACCCGATTGGCGATTTGTTGTTGCAAGGGGTGGGCGAACGCATGCGCGTCCGCCTGCGGAATGAAGATGTGGTTGCACGGCTGGGCGGGGACGAATTTGCTGTTCTGCTTCATGACCCGGGGTCAGCCGAGGAAATTGCCATTGTTGCCCAGCGCCTGATCGAGCGGGTCAGCGAGCGCTTTATGCTTGAAGGCAATGAAGTGCTGGTTTCAACATCGGTCGGGATTTGTATTTATCCCAAGGATGGACGCGACGAAAAGGACCTTTTGCGCAACGTTGACCTTGCCCTTTATTGTTCCAAGGCCGAAGGGCGCAACCGGTATCACTTTTTTGAAACCCGGTTGCAGCTTGAAGTGCAGGAACGCAAGGCGCTGGAACGCGATTTGTCACGCGCGATAACCAATGACGAGTTTGAGCTGTTTTATCAGCCAATTATCGGCGTTTCCGACCAGAAAATTGTCGGGATGGAGGCTTTGGTTCGCTGGTTTCATCCTTCGCGCGGCATGGTTAGCCCGGTGGATTTTATCCCGGTGGCGGAACGCATGGGGATCATTGCCGAAGTGGGAAAATGGGTGTTGAATAACGCCTGTATTCAAACCCGGAAATGGCGCAATGAAGGATTGGGCAAGCTTTTGATTTCGGTTAATTTATCGCCGCTGGAACTGGCGCGCCATGAAGACCTGATTGAAAGTGTGGGGGATGCGCTGGAACGCACCGGGCTGGACCCGCACCAGTTGCAATTTGAAGTAACCGAAGGCGCAATGATGGATAACCCGCGCGAAGCGGCCATTACGCTGGGGATGTTGCGCAATCAGGGTATTCGCATTGCAATTGATGATTTTGGTACCGGTTATTCGTCGCTGGCCTATTTAAAGCGCTTCCCGGTGGATAAACTGAAAATTGACCGGTCCTTTATCGTTGATATGGACGAGGAAGACGGCAATTCGGCCATTGTTCGCGCGGTTGTTTTTATGGCGCGATCGTTTGGCATGTCGGTCAATGTCGAAGGCATTGAAACCGAAACCCAGCTTGAACGGGTCAGTGCCGAGGGCGTGGATGAATTGCAGGGGTTTTATTTCAGCAAACCCGTTCCGGCCACGGAAATGGAAAGTTTGTTGAGTGCCCAACTGGCAAGCGACATCACGCCAGGCACATTGAATTAACCGGCCTTGTGCGGATGTGCTGTTTTGTTTCGCCGTGCCGTTTTGATGTGCGGGTTATTTGGTGTTGTGACTGGAAAAACGCCCTGTGCCAGATGTTGGTGTTTTGCCATCATTTCGGATAAGCCATGCCTGCAGTTCCTTTTCAGCCGAAGAAAGGCCCTCCCGGTTGATGATTTTGCGGGCGATGGCATTGGAAACGGCACGGGTGCGTTTATTTAGCAAAATGCCGAGGTCGTTTTGGTCCAGCGCCCCCACGTCGAGTTTGTCATATAGGGATAACAGGCGGTTTTGAACCGTGCGAAGCGACAGTTTGCGCCGGGTGGCAATGGCTTTGTCGGGAAGGCCAAGGGCAATATCGATTAAAATGATATATTCAAATTCGGTTAGTGCGCTTCGGGAGCGCATTTGCTGATTTTGTATCTGGTGGACTTCACGATCAACCACGATCTGCGCTTCGATCAGGACAGCTCGCAAGGCAAGGCGCATTCTGTCCTCGGTGGCTGTTTTTAATACATAGCCATAGGTGGCTTCATGGGGAACGATGTTGGCAATGCCGCGCAAATAGGCTTCGTCTGAATAGTTTGACCAGAACAGAATGCGGGTTTCAGGACATCTGGCCCAAATGATCCGTGCGGCCTCGATACCGTTTTGTTCTTTCATGCGCAAATCCATTACGATGGCCGTGATTTTGTGGCGGTGGGCCAGGGTTTCGCCCTCTTTGCCATCACGGGCAATCAGGATTTCAGTACATTCAGGTAACGCACTTTCAACAGTTTCCCGCAGGAAATCGGCGTGCATTTTATCGTCTTCAACCAGCAGTATTTTCATCGCCTGACCCTTTGGTATTTTGGGCTGCCCTGGGCAGCTTTATTTTTATTTGCGTACCGTTCTCGGTACTGATTTGATATTGCGCACCAATCAGCTGGGCGCGGGTTTTGATATGCGCCAGACCACCACTTGGCCCGCGCGGGGTTGGGCGAAACGTGCCGTTGTCGATAATTTTGATTTTTAAATGTCCGCTGTCATCACGACGGATGATGACAGAAATTTTGTCGGCACCCGAATGCAGGACGGCATTGTTAAGTGCTTCCTGGCAAATGCGGAAAATGGCGATACGTATGGTTTCGGGCAAGGTATCTATCGCACCGTCGGTATGGTCATCAACGCTGAATTGCATTGTGCTTTCACGGCTGATGGCGCGTTCGAGGTGGGTGACAATTGCATGATGAAAACCGAAAAGCTCAAGGATAGAGGGAATTGATGTATCAATAATCCCGCGTAGATCCTGGATCATGTTTTGTATTTGCTGTTGCAGATGATGATGCTGGGCGTTGGTCAAGCCGGGATGGATGTCGCGCGCAATGCGGGTAAGATCGGCCAGTGTCTGGTCGTGTAAATCCATGCCGATGCGTTGGCGTTCGGCTTCCAGCGCGTCGGTAAGGCTAAGGGCGCCAAGGCGCAAACCTTCTTCCCGGGCAAGAATTTCGGCGCGATATATGGCTTCCTTGTTGGACTTCTCGTTGGCGCGCAAGGCATAAAAATAAGGTGCCAGAATATCAGCCAGAATTCGCACCTGTTCGACGTGGGTTTCGTCATAGAAATTTTCTTTTTTTGATGAACAGTTGAGCGAGCCGATAACTTCTCCCAGAACTTTCATCGCTACATTAACCCGGCTGCGAAATTCGTGATGGAGGATGGGCGCGCTGACCGCATCGGGGAAGATGTAGCGGGGGTCTTTCAAGGCATTGCCGGTGAGAAGATAATCGGTTTTCCCATAAAGTATATCGCGAACCGGCGATTGCCGCACAGCAGATCGCGAGGTGCTCCAGCTTGTTTGCAGGCCAACCTCGTAGGAGGTATTCCATGTTTTGCCGGTGTCGATCAGGCAGACATCAAGGTGGTCAAATTCGATGATTTTGTCGATTTCCGATTTGACCGAATGCAGGGCAGAATTGATGTCCAGATTGCCCGCAAGCAGGTTGGAAATGCGCAGATAATGGGCAAGTTCCGACATGAATGTTTCCTCCGGCGTGGATCATATGACGGCGGCATTTAATTGTCTTGCGTGTGTCCGCAAGGATGGTGCGGGAACCCGCAAGACGGGTGCGGCATGCGCTCTTTACGATTTTATCCGGATGCCTGTAAATCGAGAGCCTGAAAATAAGATACTGCTGCGTAAGTTAAACGCAAAAAAGTTCACATAAACAACACGGACCACGACGTGCGCAGGCGCGTCAGGGAGGAAAAATGAAATTCAAGAACATGCTTATGGGCGTGATTGCCGGAACGACAATTTTGGCATCCACCCACGCAATGGCCGATACGGCAGATAAACGCATTGCCTTTTCCAACAATTATGCCGGAAATTCCTGGCGCCAGGCCATGCTGCAAAGCTGGGACAAGGTAACGGGTGAAGCGGTAAAAACCGGCGTTGTTGCCGCAGCCGATGCCTTTACCACATCGGAAAACCAGGCAACGGAACAGGCGGCCCAAATTCAAAACATGATTTTGCAGGGCTATGATGCGATTGTGATTGATGCCGCATCGCCAACCGCAATTAACGGGGCCGTGCGTGAAGCCTGTGATGCCGGCATTACCGTGGTGTCCTTTGACGGGATTGTGACCGAGCCGTGCGCCTGGCGCATTGCGGTTGATTTCCGGCAAATGGGTCGCGAACAGGTTAAATATCTGGAAAAACGCTATCCGGATGGCGGCAACCTGTTGGAAATTCGCGGTCTTGCCGGGGTTTTCGTCGATGACGAAATCAGTGCGGGCATCCATGAAGCGGCCAAAGACAGCAAGTTCAAGATTGTGGGTTCCGTCCACGGCGACTGGGCCCAGGATGTGGCGCAAAAGGCCGTTGCCGGTATTTTGCCCAGCCTGCCCGACATTACTGCCGTTGTGACCCAGGGCGGCGACGGTTATGGGGCGGCGCGGGCCTTTGCGGCCACCGATCGCCCGATGCCGACCATCATTATGGGCAACCGCCAGGATGAACTGAAATGGTGGTCTGACGAGCATGCCAAAAATGGCTATGAAACCACCTCGCTGTCGATTGCACCGGGGGTCAGCACCCTGGCATTCTGGGTGGCACAGCAGGTGCTGAATGGCAAGGAAGTTGCCAAGGACCTGACCGTACCGTTCCTGCGGGTGGACCAGGACAACCTGGCAGAGATGCTGGCAACGACACCGGAAGGGTCGGTCGCCAATGTTGAATATTCCCTTGAAGATGCACAAACCCTGATCAAGTCAACGAAGTAAGGCGACAGGATTATGGTTGTAAACCGCAAGGAGATCGGCACCCGTGAGGTGCCGATCATTTCCCTGGCCGGTATTGGTGTGTCTTTTGGGCCGGTCAGGGCCTTAAGTGATGTGGCGCTGAATATCATGCCGGGCGAATGTGTGGGCGTGGTTGGCCATAACGGGGCGGGGAAATCCACCCTGGTGAATGTGATTAATGGCCGTCTGTCGCCAACGACGGGCGAGGCGCGCTATGACGGGGCGGAAAGCAAGGCCGATTTTCGCAATGGCCAACGGGCACGCCAGGCAGGCATTCGCAGTGTGTTTCAGGAATTGTCGCTGTGCCCGAATTTAACCGTTCTGGAAAATATGCGCATTCCCTATCGCAATATGCCGTGGCGCAATTGGCGCGGGAATGCCGCCAGTGCGGTGCGGGTGTCCCTGGATGCGGTTTTTCCCGGCAATGGTATTGACCCCTATCGTGTGGTGGGCGACCTGTCGATTGCCGAACGGCAAATGGTGGAAATTGCCATTGCTTTTTCCCGGCGCGACATTGATGCAAGGCTGGTGATTTTGGACGAACCGACATCCTCGCTTGATGGTTCGATTGCCGACCAGTTGCTGGCCTATATCAAAAAGTTCTGTGCTGCTGGCGGGGCGGTGATTTTTATTTCCCATATGCTGGGCGAGATTTTTGACGTCGCGACCCGCATGGTGGTGATGAAAGACGGGCGCATTATTGCCAATGATGCGGCACACACCTTTACCCGCGACAGCCTGGTGGATGCAATGGGCCATGTTGTGGCCGATGGTGCGGATAGTGGTGACGGGCGCAAACAGCGCGAATTGGGCGATGAAGTTTTGCGCATGGCCAATGGCCTGACGGCACGCAAAGGCGAAATTGTCGGTTTGGCGGGTCTTGCCGGGCATGGACAGGCCGAGGCGCTGGCACAGTGTTATCTGGAACGATCATCGGACTGGCGGGCCAACCGGGCGCCAGCCGTGGTGTTTGTGGCCGGGGACCGGGCGCGCGATGGCGTGATGCCGCTATGGTCGATTTTGCGTAATTTGAGCTTGCAAACCCTGGTGGAATTTAGCCGGTCGTTTTTGGTGGACCGCAAGGCCGAGAAAAAGCTGGTGGCGGACTGGCACCGGAAAATCAAGATCAAGACCGATGACGTTGAAAGCTCGATTTTGTCGTTATCGGGCGGCAATCAGCAAAAGGTGCTGTTTTCACGCGCCCTGGCATCCTCCGCCCCGATTGTGGTGATGGATGACCCGATGCGCGGCGTGGATGTGGGCACCAAAAAGGAAGTGTACCGTATGGTTCGCGATGAAGCCGAAAAGGGCCGCACCTTCCTGTGGTATTCGACGGAAACCGACGAAATTCTGGAATGTGACCGGGTTTTTGTGTTTCGCGACAGTGAAATTGCCGCCGAACTGACCGGTGATGACATTACCGAAGAAAACATGCTGCGTGCTTCGTTCTAGATGGAGGAGGCCACATCATGACACGCGATCATTTACGCATTTTGTTGCCGATTTTCTCGTTGGGTTTGTTGCTGGCAGGGGTGTTTTACCTGCAGCCGCGCGCCATGAGCTATTTCGGGCTGAATCTGCTGTTTAATCTCGCCGTACCTGTGGCGCTGGCAACCATTGCCCAGATGATGATTTTGATGGTCAATGACATTGATTTGTCGATTGGCACCTTTGTCAGTTTTTGTGCCTGTGTCACGGCAACCTTTGTGCAAAGTGACCCGGTGGTGGGCTATGCCATGCTGTTGGGCGCCATTGCGGTTTATGCCGCGATGGGGGCGATTATTCATGCCCGTGGCTTGCCCGCGATTGTTGTGACATTGGGCATGTCGTTTTTCTGGTCGGGCATGGCGATTTTGATTTTGCCTTCGCCCGGTGGCTCGGCCCCGGCTTGGCTGCATGCAATGATGAAGGCCAAGCCCCCCTTTGTGCCGGTTGCGATTATTGCGCCCGTCGTGATTGGGCTGATCATGCATTATTTTGTCAAACGGTCATCATTGGGGGTGTTGTTGCGCGGTGTTGGCGGCAACAGCCAGGCCATTGACCGTTCGGGTTGGTCGGTTCTGGGCCTGAAAGCAACGGCCTATGGCATTGCCGGGTTGTTCGGGGTGTTGTCCGGGATGGCGCTGGTGGGTTTAACCACCTCGGCCGATGCCAATATTGCCTTGCGTTATACCCTGTTATCGATTGCCGGGGTGATTTTGGGCGGCGGTGAATTTACCGGTGGCCGGGTGTCGCCCATCGGGGCTGTGATCGGGGCGATGACCCTGACGCTGGCGGCCAGCTTCCTGTCTTTCCTGCATCTGTCATCGGACTGGCAGATTGGCGCGCAAGGAGCGATTTTGATTTTGGTTCTGGCGGTGCGCCTTGTCTTTACCCGTCGGGAGGCCTTGGCATGACTGTGGAAAATAATGTGCAAAATGCACCGCAAAACGGTGTGAAGGCCCTGTTTGGTCTGGTGTCGCGCAAGGCCTGGATTTGGGCCTATCTGGCCGCAGCGGCAACATTTATTGCCGCGATGATGGCCGGGTCCGGCGGTGGGGCCGAGGCAGGATCGCTTTTATATGCCGCCTTTACCTTTGCCTCCTTTACCGTGATTGTCGGGATCGGCCAGATGTTTGTTGTGACATTGGGGCCGGGCAATGTGGACCTTTCCATTCCCGCAACCATGACACTGGCCGGGACGGTGGCCCTGAAATTTATGGCAAGCGACGGCGCGCTGGTGGTGCCGGGGCTGTTGATTGCGATTGGCGTTGGCCTGGGCTGCGGGCTGTTTAATTTCGGCCTGATTTTGCTGATGCGTATTCCGCCGATCATTGCCTCGCTGGCCTCGTCCTTTTTGTTTCAGTCGGTCGCAATTTGGTCCAACCGTGGTTTGCGCATCAAACCGCCCGAAGGCCTTGCCGATTTTGCCACGGGCGGCACATTGGGCATTCCCAATGCCGCACTGGTGGCACTTGGCGTATCGGTTCTGGCGTGGATTGTGCTGGAACGCGCGATTATTGGCCGCTGGATTTTGGCAAGCGGGCAAAATAAACGTGCGGCCCGTCTGGGCGGTGTGCCGGTTACGGCAGTGCATTTTGGCGTGTATGTCGGCTGTGCGGTGCTGGCCGGGTTTACCGGCTTTTTGCTGGCCAGTTTTTCGGGCGGTGCAAACCTGAATATGGGCACGGAATATATGCTGATGTCGATTGCCGTTGTGGTGATTGGCGGGTCCTCGATTGCCGGGGGGAATTCAAATGTGCCTGGCATCTGGGCGGCAGCATTGTTCATGTTTTTGCTGGTATCGATGTTGAATTCCTATGGTTTGGGTGCCGGTGTGCGGTTGATTTTGACCGGGCTGATCATTGTGTCGGTGGTGGTACTGGCCAGTAAAAAAAGAGGCAGGGTATGAACGGCCCGTATGAAATTTTTGACAATCGTTTCCGTGATCTTGTGTTGCTGAATGTCAGCCTGCGCAAACTGTCGGGCGGGCATTTATGGACCGAAGGCCCGGTATGGTTCCCGGCCCATCAATGCCTGTTATTTTCCGATATTCCCAATCAGAAAATTTATCGCTGGATGTGTGATGGCACGGTGAATGTGTTTCGCGATCATTCCAGTTTTGCCAATGGCAATACCCGCGATGCACAGGGCCGGCTGATCAGTTGCCAGCATGGCACGCGCTCTGTCACCCGCACGGAACATGATGGCACCATCACGGTGCTGGCCGACCAGTTTGAAGGCAAACCCCTGAATTCACCCAATGATGTGGTGGTCAAATCGGATGGCTCTGTGTGGTTTACCGACCCGACATATGGCATTTTGTCCGATTATGAAGGGTATAAATCGACCCCGGAACAACGCCACCATAATGTGTTTCGCCTTGATACTGTCACGGGGGAACTTGCCAGTGTGGCGCATGATTTTGCCCAGCCCAACGGGTTGGCTTTTTCGCGCGATGAAAAGCGGCTTTATGTGGCGGAATCCGGCCAAAGCCATGATGACACGGTGCCATCGGTCATTCGTGTTTATGATGTGGTCGGTGGCAATAGGCTGGAAAATGGCCGCGATTTTGCGGCCATCGAGCCGGGCCTGCCGGATGGTTTCCGGGTGGATTGCCATGATAATGTCTGGACATCGGCGGCGGATGGCGTGCATTGCCTGGATGCCAACGGGGTTTTGCTGGGCAAAATTCTGGTGCCCGAAACCGTCTCGAACCTGACCTTTGGCGGGCCGCGGGACAATGAATTGCTGATTACGGCAACAACCAGCGTTTATGCCATTCATGTTAATACAGCCGCCGCCCGGGGCCCGAAAACATGAACCGGGTCTATCCCTGTTTTTCGTGTGCCGATATGTGTTTTGCCCCGATTACCGTGACGGCTTAATTGCGAGCAAAACACATATTCATGCCGCGCGATCATCCCAGAAATCGCCTGCATGATGAAGCAGGGCGTCGCGGTTGATGCGCATATGGTCGCGCTGGCGAAATTCAAAAGGTTCCAGACATCCCTGACGCCGCAAATTGGCGATGGTGCGGCTGGCGGTTTCGGTGGTGACAGAAACAATGCTGCCCAGTTTGTCGCGCGGGGGGACAATGCACTGGTCGCGATGGGCCACCCATAACAAAAAGCGGCAAATGCGGCTGATGGCGGGACCGCTGCCAATGTTGATTTTCCAGTAATGGCTGGCAATCACTTCGCGGCTTAGAAAATGTGAAATTACCCGTGCCAGCGACAGGCTTGAGGGTTGGTGCTGGCGCAGCCGAGCCAGCGGAACCCTTATGATCTGGCAGGGAGACAGGGTTTCACTGATCAGGGGCGGGCTGGTGGTTGACATTGCCCCGTCCAGTGCTTCGAGGCCGAAAACATCCCCCGGGCGATAAACCCGGCAAATTTGCCGGTCCCCATCACGGTTATAATATCCCTGAAGAATTAACCCCTGTTCCAGAATATAGGCATTGGCAAGGCTTTCATGCCCCGGTTCGACAATGTTGTTGGCCGGAAGCAAAACAGGTTTTTCGTCGGCATAGGTCAGGATTTGGCGCAAGGCGTCGGGAGTATTCATGACCGATCCTCGTGTTTGCGGGAAAAGGCGCACGGCACATACCGTGCGCCCAAACAATGATCAGGCGTTGCGAAGCAACAGGCGCGGACGGACAACAAACAACAGGTCCAGAACCAGCATCAGGATCATCGACATGCCGACCAGCGGGAAAATAATGCCGCCAATGGCCAGAATGGCCAAAACGCCGTAAACCTTGCGCACGTCACGCGGCAGGGGCGGAACCCCCATTTGCCCGGACGGGCGGCGTTTCCACCACATCACACCCGCCGAAACCGCCATGAAAATCAGCGATGCACAGACCAGCAACATGACAATCTGGTTGGTCAGCCCGTATTGCTGCCCCATATGCACATTGATCGCCCATTCCAGCCCGCGCCCTAACGGGCCGTAATCGGCATATGACATGTCGATCAGCGGCTGGCCCGAATATTGATCAAGATGAATCACCCGTTGCAGCGAAAGGTCATCGGGGTAGATGGAGGCGCTGTAAACACCGCGTGGTCCGTTGGGCAGGCTCACGGCGTAGCCCTGTGTCAGCCCCAGATCATTCAGTTTTCGGGTGGCGGCATCAATGCCAATCGCCTGCGGCCCGGTGGCAACGGAAAGCGGCAAGGGGGCATTTTCAGTGGTCCAGCCGGTTTCACCAAAGGCATCGATCATGGGAACGGTGGAAAGGGGAACATCCACCCGAACGCCGGACGGATACCCCGTGGGGGTGCCATTGGCGAACTGGTTGGCATATTTACCCCAGAAAACCGACCACGGCATGCCGGTGGTTGCCAGAAACAAAATGAAAAAACCGGCAAACAGGCCAACCACGGCGTGGCTGTCGCGCCACCAGCGACGGTTCGATGTTTTGCCGCGAATGGCAAGGCGCGATGTGCCATCCACCCGTTTGGGCCACCACAGGTAAATGCCGGTCAGCACCAGCAAAATGGTCCATCCGCCAACAATTTCGATCAGGGCATTGGGGAATGTGCCAAATTCGGCCAGGCTGTGCAGGCGGCGCACGATCCACATGACGGTGCCGCGATCGGCCATTTCACCCAATGCCTGTGCGGTATAGGGGTTTACATAAACCGCATGGCGCGCCCCGTTGGCATCAGCAATGGTAACTTCGGTGGATGATGCCGGCGTGACTGGCGTGGTCAGTTTGACAACCTTGCCATCCTGCATTGCCAGGGCGGCTTCGATTTGTGTGCTATAGGGCAGGGCCGGGGTGGAAGGCACGGCAACCTGTTTTAAATCGGAATAGACGAAATTGTCGATTTCATCGCGGAACAGATAGGCCCCGCCGGTAATCGCCATCAGGACAATGAAGGGCAGAACAAAAAGCCCGGCATAAAAATGCCAGCGCCAGACGGCGCGATAAAAGCCGTTGGTGTTTTCGGGGCGGCGCGATGCACCGCTGGTCGGGTTAGACATGGTTTATCCCCAAGGACAAGGCACTGCCATGGCTCCCGTCTGGCGGGAACACATGGGGTGCAATCTGATTTCGTAAATATGTGGCACCGGGGAACCGGCCCATGGCCCAAACCATGTTAAAGGCCCGCTTTCCCGGGAAAGATCAGACGGGGCAGCATCCGTAACCGTTTTAGGGTGCGCTGTTTGGCCGCAACCCGGCCCTGAATATGTACAAGGCGGGCGACGGGCAGGGGGTGTTTCCACCAGCACCGGTTTTGTGGATTTTCCGTATTCAGCACGACGGCAAAATGACGCAAAACCATGCTGCATTAAAAAATACAATGTAAGGCAGCATTGGGCAGGCATCCCGTTAACCATGATCAGGTTTAGATATGGAATGCAGGCCGGATAGTGCTGAAAACAGGCATTTTTAATGCAAAGATTTATCGTGATCGGGAATGGTGATGCAGGACAGCCGGAAGAAAGCCTTGCGGCGTGTATGCGCCAGAGCAACCCGATTCAAAATAAACCACAAAACGGTTAATTATGCTGCGGCTGGCATTGGCGGTGCGCGTGGCGACCCTGCCTTGGGGTAAAATCGCGGGCTGTGTGCCGTGATATGAAGGGCGGTAACCGCATTAGACAGCAAAATGCGGTGAAGTTCGGGAATTTCGTAGGTCGCCGTTGGCGCCATTGCGTGCATGCCGATACCACATAATGCACATTGATAGGCTTCGTAGCTGTCATACCGGCCCGATGTTTCGGGGGCGGATTGCGGTGCATTGGGATCGGACGGCAGACGAATGGCCTGAATGCCGTTGGCAGTACAAATCAGTATCGGAATATAGCCGCTGCCGTCGGCCCGGGCCTGTGCGGCCAGCGGGGCGTGCATAAAGCCGAACAGAACCGTATTGATCAATAAAAGGCAAGCCACCAGCGTTGTGATGGTCACCCGCAGATCAGACGGTGATGAGGCCCGGTTGGCACGCACGGCAAATGTCCAATTTCGGAATAATCTGCGGTTTGATTATAACGTTTTTTGGAGGCTGTCAAAGTTTACCGGATACGATTTGGGCATCGGTCAGTTCGCCATTTACCCCTGCTTTAGTATCCGCACGCGGCATGTGGCCATTTTTGTTGACCGGTTTGGGGATGCACAACCTTAATTTGCCCTTAAAAAAATGTGTTTCCCGAAACTGAATTCAGGAAACACCGGATGTTATCTCAGACAACGCGTTACGGGCTATTTTTCTTCTTTATAGTCGATTTCGTTGTCTTTGTATTTGACGTTGGTGATGCTGATGCGGCCGTCAATGCCGCTGTTTTTGTTGACCAGGATGCCAATCTTCCGGCTGTTTTCCACCCGGCTGTTGCTGATATCAAGATAGCCGCCATCATAGATATTGGCCTTGTAATTGCCGCCGCCACCATCGGCGATGCGGACATATTTCCAGACATTTTTGTCGCTTTTGCTTCTGATAAAAATGCCATCGCTAGATTCTAGAACCAAGT
>NZ_JFJZ01000070.1 GCF_002115825.1 Thalassospira sp. MCCC 1A01428
GTTACGGCAGAAAACCTTGGCAAGCTGATTGGCTTGATTGGCGATGACACCATTTCGGGCCGGATTGCCAAAGATGTTTTTGAAATCATGATCGAAACCGGCAAAGACCCGGAAGCGATTGTGGAAGAAAAAGGTCTGAAACAGATCACCGATACTGGCGCCATTGAAACCGCGATTGATGAAGTGATTGCGGCGAACCCGGACAAGGTTGAAGAAATTCGCGCGGGTAAAGACCGTATGCTGGGCTGGTTTGTTGGACAGGTCATGAAATCGACCGGCGGCAAGGCCAACCCTGGTATGGTTAATAAAATGCTGCGTGATAAAATTCTGGGATAAGTTTTCCGGATATAGATGATGAGACAAAAGCCGTCCTTCGGGGCGGCTTTTGCTGTTTATGGATTGTTATTTTTGCTGCAATTCGGTGCGTAGAATGTCCAGCGCCTTTTGCAGGGTGGGGGCGGTGTCGCTGGCTGTTATGATATCTGTTTCACTATAATTTTTGCCGTTTAAGGCAATGGTCAGGCAAGCATTATGCAGCACTGTTGCGTCCATGGTGCCAATCGTTTCGATCAAGGCCGCCTGGGCAATGGTTGCCCGGCCAGACGCATTAAGCACGACGACAGGTTTGCCCATGAATTCGCCACTGGCAACCACCCAGTCCAGCGCGTTTTTAAGGACACCGGTTACGCCGTGGGCATATTCGGGACTGGCAATTAAAACGGCGTCACAGCTTCGCAATTTTGTCCGAAAATTAAGCACAGATTGCGCTTCGCGGCCTTCAAGGTCCGGGTTGAAAAGGGGCAGGTCGCCAAGGCCGGTATAAATATCGATTTCAAGGCAAAATTTATCTGCAGCGATTTGTGCCGCCCGCAAAAGGGTGCTGTTGATTGATGCTTTACGCAGGCTTCCGGAAATAGCCAAAACCTGATTTGTCAAAATGCCCTCTTAAATACCGTATGCGGGATAGTTGCGGCTGTTGGATGATAATGATTTTGCCGGTTCAGGGTCGATACAGGCTTGGCGTTGTTCCTAAAATGCGTTTGAACATCGCACTGAATGCTGCGGGATTGTCATATCCAAGGTCAAGGGCAATGGTTGTAACGGCTTCCCCCTGGGCCAGCCGGGGCAGTGCTGCCATAATGCATGCCTGTTGCCGCCACGCGACAAAACTTAGCCCGGTTTCGCGGCGAAACAGGCGTGTAAAGGTACGACGGCTCATGGCAAGTGCATCACACCAGTGATCAATCGTAATGTTTGCTTCTGGTTCGCGCAGGAAATGGTGACATTGCCTTGCAAGGCCCTTATGGGCAGGTAACGGCAGTGACAATGGTATTGGCGGCAATAGTTCCAGTTCGAACCGTATCAGGTTCATCAGGGCACCGCCGCGGCCATCTTCATCATATTCGACGGGGAGGGCAGATGCTTCTTCCAGCAAATTGCGCATAAAAGATGAAATACCAACCACCTGGCAACTGGTTGGCATCCCTTGCGTAATGGCCGGGTCTAGATAAAGGCTGCGCATTTTGACCTCGCCAAGGGTGCGAACTTCATGCACGGTACCTGCCGGTATCCACATGCCGCGCTGGGGTGGCATCATCCATGCGCCGTGGGGGGTCGTTGCCATAACCACACCGGTAAGGCCATAAAGCAACTGGTCATGCTTATGGTGATGCGGGGGAATGATTTCCCCGTCCGGGTAATCAACGCCCAGGGCGATGACCGGTCGGGGAACTGAATGGAAATGTTGGTGACTGTGATCTGTTAAATTCATCTTGGCCCACTTGAATAATATAATGACCCTAATCGGGTGGCGGGCCATCGTCCATTATTTAAAATGATCCTTAAGTGCGACATTGCGTGTTTAACGACGGGTCAAAGGATTTCAAGGATGAGCGATGCGATTGCTGGTCAGCCAAGGCAGGTGAAAACAGCCTATTCGGTGTTGGGAGCAGCCAGTTTTTGTCATTTACTAAATGATATGATTCAGTCGTTGTTTACGGCGGCATATCCAATTTTCAAAGGCGGGTTTGATCTTGGCTACGCCCAGCTTGGTTTTTTAACATTGACCTATCAGGTGACGGCATCGGTGCTTCAGCCGTTGGTCGGCAGTTATACCGATCGCAGACCAAAACCCTATTCACTGTCGTTTGGTATGGGGGTGTCGTTGCTAGGGCTTTTGGTTTTGGCCTATTCCACCAACTTTGCCATGCTTTTATGTGGAAGCGCGTTGCTGGGGACGGGGTCATCGGTGTTTCATCCCGAATCATCGCGTCTGGCGCGGTTGGCATCGGGTGGGGCGCATGGTTTGGCGCAGTCTATTTTTCAGGTTGGCGGGAATGTCGGGTCGGCGATCGGGCCGTTGCTGGTTGCATTTATTGTGCTGCCAAACGGGCAAAAAAGTCTGGCGTGGTTTGCACTGGTCGCGTTGGTCGGCATGGTGATTATGGTGGGGTTGGGCAACTGGTATAAAAGCCAGGGTCATGCGAAACCTCCGGCAAAACGGACCAGGGTTGTGCATGCGCATTTAACCGGTCCGCAGGTATCACGGGCTTTAACTGTGCTGTTTTGTCTGATGCTGTCAAAGTGGTTTTATCTGGCCAGCTTCACCAGCTTTTACATCTTTTATTTGATGGAGCGGTTTACGCTGGCAGAGCAGCAATCGCAGATTTATCTGTTTGTGTTTTTGGCCGCTGTTGCGGCTGGAACTTTGATTGGCGGGCCGGTTGGTGATCGCATAGGCTGCAAAAAAGTGATCTGGGTTTCGATTGCGGGAACGTTGCCTTTTGCCTTGTTGTTGCCCTATGTCGGTTTGACCACGACCATTGTGCTCAGTGTTATTATTGGTCTGGTTCTATCGTCAGCATTTTCAGCAATTGTTGTTTATGCACAGGAACTGGTGCCGGGCCGGGTTGGCATGATATCGGGTTTGTTTTTTGGTCTGGCTTTTGGCATGGGCGGGATTGGCGCGGCCCTGTTGGGTGTTCTTGCCGACTGGACCAGCATATCTTTTGTTTACAAGGTCTGTGCGTTTTTACCGGCAATCGGTTTTCTGGCGGCTTTGCTGCCAAATCTGGATCAAGGTCGGCATCATGCCTGACGGAGGATAGTTAATTTCTGATCGACACTCGATTGTGCAAGGCAAAGGCCGCTGGTATTGCGGCCTTTGCTGTTTGATTTGCCTGTTTGTAACGACAGCCTAGGCAATTTGTCGGGCCGGGTATCCGGCTTCGCTGATAGCGGTGATGACGGCGGAGCTATCGGGGGTGCCGGTTATGGTCACCAGTCCATCTTCAAGATCAATTTCAACATTGTCGACATTCTCGACCGTATTGGCAGCTTCGGTGACGGCTTTGACGCAGTGGCCACAGCTCATTTCTTCGACTTTTAGCTTAAGCATGGCAATTCTCCATCCGTTTGATTTTTTTCAGTTTGCACCTTCCAGTGGATGGAACGTCAAGCGTTTTTCACACTGCAGATGATGATGGAGGGCTGGCCACGGCAGTGCAAACTTGATCGGCATGGGCTAATCGGCTATGTCGCATGAAGTTCAGGGCAGGGGGAATGGATGGCCAAGCTGTTTTTTTATTATTCGTCGATGAATGCCGGCAAATCGACGACCTTATTGCAATCCAGCTTTAATTATATCGAACGCGGGATGCAAACCATGTTGCTGACCGCCGCCCTGGATGACCGGTTTGGCGCGGGCAAAATCGCCTCGCGTATTGGACTGGAGGCCCCGGCAACCCTTTTTGATAGTGAGACCGGCCTGTTTGAACTGGTTAAGTCGGAACTTGCGACCCGCCCGGTGGATTGTCTGCTGGTTGATGAGGCGCAATTTTTAACCAAAGATCAGGTGTGGCAACTTTCCGACGTAGCGGACAAACTTGGCGTGCCTGTGCTGTGTTATGGCATTCGCACCGATTTTCAGGGTGATTTGTTTGAAGGTTCCAAATGGCTGTTGGCCTGGGCAGACAAGCTGAACGAGCTTAAAACAATCTGTCATTGCGGGCGCAAGGCAGGCATGGTGATCAGGATCGATGAAAATGGTGACCCGGTGCGCGAAGGTGCCCAGGTTGAAATTGGCGGAAATGATCGTTATGTGCCGGTTTGCCGTGTTCATTTCAAGGATGCAATGGGGCGGTAACCGTGTCGCATCCTTGTTTGAGATCAGTTAAGCCAGCAATCGGCTGATTTCCGGTGACAGCAGATGCCAGGCAACCAGCCACACCACAATGGCTGTGGTGGCGTCGATAATTTTCCAGGTAATCGGGCGGGCCACATAGGGGGCCAGCCATGCCGCCCCCAGAGCAATGCCAAAAAACCATATAAAACTGGCGCTAACAGCGCCTAGTGCAAAAAACACCCGTTCATCAGGTGGAAATTGCCCGCCGATCCCGCCCAGCATTACCACGGTATCAAGGTAAACGTGCGGGTTAAGCAGCGTTACGGCCAGCGTTGTGGATAGAACGGCTTTCCAGCCATGTGTTTTAACATTTGTTTCCGACAGGGTTTCTGTTTGAAACAGCCGCCGAAAAGCGCCGATACCATACCATATTAGAAAAATACCACCGCCCCAGGCCGCAATTCGGGTGAGCAGGGGATAGTGAGCGACCAGAGTACCAAGTCCCGCCACTCCGGCGACGATCAGGATAGCATCACAAAGGGCGCATACAAGTGCGACCATGGCAGGGTACTGACGACGAAGACCTTGCCCCAGGACAAAGGCATTCTGGGCGCCAATAGCCAGGATAAGCCCGCCACTTAAACCAAATCCGGTCGCGTATGTCAGAAGCATTTACGTCATCCACTGCGTTGAGTTGTTTGTTGTGTAGTCATGGTCATAACAATTTTGGGAAATAAGAAAATTGAATTATACTGATGCTTCATAAGCAAAATTGATAATTGTATGATCGATTACAAATTACTGGAAGCCTGTGCAGAAGTTATTCGCCACGGTAGTTTTGAAAAAGCGGCCCGTGCGCTTGGGCTTACGCAATCGGCGGTATCGCAGCGGGTAAAGTTGCTGGAAGACCGTATTGGTCAGCCGTTGATCATGCGAACAAAACCCATTGCGGCGACCCAGCCTGGCGAGCGTATTTTGCAGCATTACCAACGTGTGCGCCTGCTGGAACAGGAACTTCATGATGATGTCCCTGATCTGGTTGAGGGAACCGGGTTTGGGCATATTGCCTTGGCGATCAATGCTGACAGTTTGGCGACGTGGTTTATGAATGTCCCCAAAAAACTGTTTGATGAATTAAATTTGCTGGTTGATATTAAAGTAGAAGATGAGGTTTTAACCCATCAGTCATTGCAAAGTGGACGCGTTCTAGGGGCGGTAAGCACGCGCGAAATTCCGGTGCAGGGCTGCAAGGTGCGGCCATTGGGGATAATGCGCTATATTATGGTCGTGTCGCCCGGATTTGCCCAAAAATACTTCCCCGATGGTGTAACGCCCGATGCATTACGACAATGCCCGGCGGTTAATTTTTCCGAACATGACGAATTGCAAAACCAGTTTTTTTACCGCTTCTTCGGGCTTAACCCTGGCGAGTTTCCTGCCCATACCATGCCCAGTTCCCAGGGGTTTGTGACAATGGCCGAACAGGGAATTGCGTATGCCGTGGTTGAGGAGCATCAGGCCGCACCGGGCATTTTGGCAGGAAGGTTGGTGCAGCCTTGCCGTTATGTCATTGAAAGGCCGTTATTCTGGCATCACTGGAATATGGAAAGTCGTTTATTATCGCGTGTAAATGATATCGTGCGCGATGAAGCACGGCGGTTTTTGCCCACTGATGGAAAAAACGCGAACAATATGGAAAAACATCAATAAATATATCAACTTGTCGGGAACTTGCATGTGCTGACACCGTTTGACAGCAGGGGCTTTTTGCTTCTTACTTTATCGGTTCATCCGCAATGATCGGTGTTTTGTTTTATAGCAGAGAGTAAATCTTATATGACGCATCGGTTGGTCGCTTGTGATCATTGCGATTATCTCCATACCGAAGAAGAAATTCCGCCGGGCCATGTTGCCCGTTGCGTGCGCTGTGGTTCGCCCCTGTATCAAAACCAGAACAATAGTATTGAACGGTCTCTGGCATTTGCCTTTACCGCCCTTGTATTATTTATTCTGGCTAATTCATTTCCGATTTTACAATTCAGCATGGAAGGGCGTAGCGAAAGTAACACCCTGATTTCCGGTGTCCTGACATTCTGGAATGAAGGTTTCTGGTTTTTGGCCTTTATGGTGGGCCTTACGTCCATTGTTGCGCCGCTTTTGCTAATTTCAGCCTATATTTATGTGTTGTTGCCCTTGCGGTTTGGTATGGGTTTTCCTGCCATTCGCAAGGTCTGGCGGGTGTTGGCCATTGCCCGGCCGTGGTCAATGCTGGATGTTTTTTTGATTGGTCTGCTGGTTGCCCTGACAAAGTTGAACGATTTTGCCGACGTTATTGCCGGGCCGGCCTTTTATGCGGTGTGTATTCTTATTCCAATGTCATTGTTGATGAGCGCCCAACTTGACCCGAGAGAGGTTTGGCATCGTCTGGCTCCGAAGGGTTTGAAATACCCGACCACCGACGATATTGCCGTACCGGAACCAGGCAGCGACCGCTGGGTAACCTGCGAAGTCTGCGCGTTTGTTTTAACAGGCGAAGCAGCTCAAAACGACCATGCCGTTTGCCCGTGTTGCGGGGCGGTTGTGCATCATCGTAAACCGGCGAGCCTGTCACGGGCCTGGGCGTTGCTGATTAGCGCCGCGATTTTTTATATTCCGGCAAATGTATTTCCCATCATGAGTGTAACCATGTTGGGAAATACCGAGGCCGATACCATTCTTTCGGGTGTTGGTGCCTTGATAGATGCCGGGGAGTGGCCAATTGCGATGGTGGTATTTTGCGCCAGTATTGTCGTGCCGATTTTTAAACTTGTGGTGTTGAGCTGGGTTTATATGGCCGCTGGTTTGGGGATGGCCGGACCGCTGCGTCAGCGGACCCGGATTTATCGCATTACCGAATTGATCGGGCGCTGGTCCATGATTGATGTGTTTATGGTATCGATTTTGGCAGCCTTGGTGAAATTGGGGAATATTGCTACCGTTGTGCCGGGGTTTGGTGCCGTTGCATTTTGTGCAGTGGTTATTCTAACGATGCTCTCGGCAATGGCGTTTGATCCGCGCCTGATCTGGGATCGCGCGACACTGAAAATGAAGCAAGGGACGCTATCATGAACGACGACAACCAAAATGCGTCACAGTCTGAACCGCAAAAACCGGAAGTCCGGCGCGGTTTGCAGAGCCTGTCGCTGATATGGCTGGTGCCATTGGTTGCCGTTATTATTGGTGGCTGGCTGATTTGGCGCGAAGTTTCGTCGAAAGGCCCTGAAATTTCGGTGACATTTCAATCTGCCGAGGGGCTGACCCAGGGTAAAACGGCAGTGCGGTACCGCGATGTTGATGTTGGCGCAGTTAAGAAAATTGCCCTGTCCGAGGATTTTAGCAAGGTCGTTTTAACCTTGCAGATGAATGCCGATGTTGAGCAGTATTTAACCGACAAGACAAAGTTCTGGGTGGTGCGCCCACGCGTGTCGTCGCGCGGGATATCGGGCCTCGAAACCATTGTTACCGGTGCCTATATCGAAATTGTGCCAAACGAAAAAGGCGAACCGGCAACGAAATTTGTCGGTTCGGAAGAACCGCAATTTGTGGCCGATGGCAGCGAGGGAACACGTTTTGTTCTAACAGCGAATGAACTTGGTTCCATTAACTCAGGCGCGCCAATTTTGCTGCATGGCGTTGCCGTGGGCGAGGTGCTTGATACCTCCCTTGACGCCTCCGCAAGCAAAGTATCAATCCCGATTTATATCAAGTCGCCTTACGACAAACTGGTCACTAATGACAGCCGGTTTTGGGATTCCAGTGGTGTCAGTGTTGATCTGAACGCGCAAGGTGTGTCTGTTCGCGCGCAATCGATCCGGTCGGTTATTCAGGGCGGGATTAATTTCATGACACCCCCGGGCAATGACAACGCCAGCCCGGCCCTGTCCAATACGGTTTTCAATTTGTATAAAAATCGCAAGCAGGCAGAAAGCCTGGTGCAAGGTTATACCCAGAAATTCATGCTGTATTTTGACGGGTCGATCCGGGGGCTTGTGGCGGATGCACCTGTTGAATTTCGCGGTATTCGGGTTGGAACAGTCGATAGCGTTAACCTGGAATATTTGCGCGACAAGGGTATGTTCCGGGCACCGGTACAAATTACAGTGGAACCTGAACGTATCCAGACGGTGGGGGATAAACCCGAAAGTGCCGACGAATATAAGCAGGTTCTGTCACAACTGGTTGAGCATGGCTTGCGTGCCCGCCTTAAAACCAGCAGTTTCCTGACCGGTCAGCTTTATGTTGACCTTGATATGTATCCGCTGGCACCGGCACGGTATCTTGGGGATGGTGAGGGTAAAATCGACGAACTGCCAACCTTGCCCAATCAGATTGACGAGATTACAGATTCTCTGCAATCCCTGTTGGCCAAAGTTGAAACCATTCCGATTGAACAAATTGGCATGCGTGTTTTAGGCACGGTGGAAGGTATGGAAAACCTTGTTACCTCGCCAGAGTTAAAGAAAAGCATGGAAAGCATTCAGGAAGCCAGCAATGGCATTAATCAGCTGGTTTCCAACCTTGATAGCAGTGTTTTGCCAGCGACGCGTGAAGCCCTTGATGAAGCCCGCAAAACCATGACCGATTTACGAGACATGACCGCGCCGAATTCGCCGGTGCGTTACAATCTGGAAGAATCGCTGAAGGAAATTTCGTCTGCGGCGCGTTCAGTTCGAACATTGACGGATTATCTTGAACAAAATCCCAACGCCCTGATTCTGGGCAAATCCGGTAATCGGGAGGAATAAAAATGTCCATCGCATCTCGCCGTATTGAGACTTGTTCCGGCATTGGTTCTTCCAGGTTTTCAGTGCTGGGACGCCGATTTAAAAAGGGTGCTGTAATTGCTGCTTTAGGCGGCATAATTGCGCTGGCAGGCTGTACGACACCGCAAAGTGGACGCTATTTTGTTTTGGCCCCGGCGGCGTCGCAAAGCAAGGTTCAATCTGGCGTGGTAAAAGCGGTTTTGGGGGTGGGGCCTATTTCATTTCCGTCTCATCTCGATCGTGCGCAACTGGTTTTGCGGACCGGACAAAACGAGCTTTATTTGCGTGAAAACGATAAATGGGCAGAACCGCTTCGCGAAACGGCACGGCGCGTTCTGATGCAGGATTTACAGGACAGGCTGGCCCCAAAACGGATGGAGGCGTTTCCGTGGAACAGTCGCGATGGGGTAGACTGGCAGATTGCCGTTGATGTTTCAAACTTTGAAGCCCAGCCTGACCGGACAGTCCGCCTGAATGCTCAGTGGAAGATTATTGATGCTTCCAGTGGTGAAGTTGTTCTATCAAATCAGTTTGATCAGCGTATTAAACCGGCATCGGCCGACAGTGCCGATATTGTTGCAGCCATGAGCGTGCTTTGGGGCCGTTTTGCCGACAATATTTCCACGGCGTTTATCCGGTCCTGACGTCGCGTTGCTCTGAGTCTGTGCAATGCTATACGGCAGATTAGGGCTTTAGACTGTTGGGGTGCTGTTTCGTGCGTCAAAAATAGCAGTTGCAAACAAGCTCCGCATAATTGGAAAAAATCTATTATACATAATGAATTAAGTTAAGTTTTGTGTGTGATAGCGGCAATAGGGTTATGCCTTAGGTGCTAATGCTATGTCGCAATCTGTTGTTTTATATAATTCTATTAGGTATCCTGTCTGCAAGAGGGAAAATGCCCTCGTTTTGGGACATGCAGCTGCTGCTTTCCGTGGTTATTCGCCGATACAGGTAGTTTTGGGGAGCCAGGTTGCATCATGCCGGTGACAACAGCCTATACGTACGAAGTACGTGTTCGGCGTGGAGATCGTTGGATCATCCATGCCACATATAACACAGACAAGGAAGCCGTCGCAGACGCCGAAAACGTGTTGCGCGGTAAAGTGTCGGCCGTTCGCGTTGTTCGGGATTGGGAACGCGAGGATGGGCGGCATATTGAAAAAGTCCTTCTGGAAAAGGAAGGGCAGGGCGAGGGCGATAATGATCCTGTTCGGGTAACCGCAATTGAGGATGCAGCCCTATGCGAAACAGATGAGGATTTGCTGGGCGTTGAAAGCCGGGCAACCATCAATCGTTTATTGCGCAAATATTTTGAACAGGAAGTACTGACCCCGACAGAGGTGATGTACAATTTTAAAAACCTGCGC
Organism: Thalassospira sp. MCCC 1A01428; assembly: GCF_002115825.1. Classification (GTDB taxonomy): domain Bacteria; phylum Pseudomonadota; class Alphaproteobacteria; order Rhodospirillales; family Thalassospiraceae; genus Thalassospira. Next base: position 10,296 of record NZ_JFJZ01000070.1, read on the forward strand.
AAATTGATGTATCATGACACATTACTGCCAAGTGCCGTTGACAGGGTTGCGACGATTCATTCGCGCACCACTGAAGGTAATCATATTGAAGCCTCAAACAAGCTGCATCGTGCCATCGATACGCTGGCTGCGCGGGCGCGTCAGGTTGAGAAATACGACCTGCCGCAGTTTGAAGACGCAACAATAGCCGAGGTCCGCCGCGAAATTCAAAGCCTGCGCCTGGCAGAAGACACCGATTTTCTGACAATGGTGGCATTGACGCGTGAATTGTCGTCTTCGCGCAGCTGGATTGGTAAACTTGATTTTGCGTTGAAGGTTAAAGGCGACCCCAAAGATGACCATGCCCGGGCAATGGTCGATGATGTTGTTGCCGATATCCTTGGGTCTCCTGTGGCATTAAAAGATTTGCTTGGTCCATCGCGCAGTTTTGGCGATGCCGTTTTGCTTCACATTGATCTGGCGATGGGCAAGGCAAATGGTAATCGTGGTGCTGCACAGGACGTGCTGGATTTGCTAAATCCGCTTTTTTCTGCCGGTCTTTTGCCAAAAGCACAATTTGTGCTGTTTGATTATATTGCCCGCGAACTGAAAAGTGCCAACGCCCTGTCACGCCAGGATGATGGTGCCGATCAACTGGTGCAAATTCTGGATCGGTTGTTAAATGCCGAAGGTGTTGTTTTTGGGCAGCCCATGGTTGAAGCACTGGTGGAACGTGGTGCAAGGGTTCGCAATGTTGGCGGCAGCCGCGCCTTTGGCGAGGGGGTTGAGGAAATTGTGAGCTGCCTTGCGCCGGGGTGGCGTCGCCTGGCATTTTTGTCCGATGTGACACAAAATGACCGCGCCGCCGGTATCGAAACAGAGCTTGCCGAACTTACCCGCAAGACGGTTGCCGATATGCGCGGGTTGCGCGCATTTTGTGGACCGGAAGCAAAACCGCGCGAGAAAATGGCGCTGGTTACCCGCATGCACGACAAGGTGGGGCGCTCCAATTTTGTTGAAGATTTGAAGCATCATCTTAGTGAAAAACTGGATTCAGGCCTGGCTGAATATCTTACCCGCGAAAAAGTAATCGAGCGGATTGACAACCCCGACCTGCATTTACGCCAGCGTGCTTATATGCTGGTTAAATTTTGCTCCAGTGGCGTGCTGATCGAAGGAAAGTCGGCAACCATGGCCCGAAAGCGCGTGGTCAGTTATTTACGGCAACCTAATTTTACCGATCATCTTGTCGATGATTTACAGGATTCCGGTGAAAAGGAAGGAACCTTGCGCGATTTTTATGCTCTTTTACAGCGTAGCGGGTTTTAACGTCCCCGCCTGTTTATGACATACCGCGCCTTTGCAGCGCCCGTGGCCCGAAATGCTGCGGGCGTTTTTTATTGCGGAGCTGCATCGGCGTTTTAAATTGTAATTGGCAAAATTGGTGGGCTGTTTGTCATTGTTGCCAGTGTGGCGATCAGTCAAAATGGCATGACCTACACAGGAGCCGCGCCAATGCCGATTACTGTTTCCTCGCCGACGTCTGTGCGGCTTATTGCCTGCTATGCCTTTGATAATGTTATGAGCCTTGATATCACCGGGCCATTGCAGGTTTTCGCCTCTGCCAATGTGGAGTTGATGCGCCAGGGGCAGGCGGCGGCTTATGAAATTATGGTTTTCGCCGAACAATCCGGCCCGGTTCAAACTTCGGCGGGTATCCGGTTGCATGCTGACATGGCACGCCGGGATGTTGACCTTGACGTGGTCGATACAGTGCTCGTGCCTGGTGGGGACGGCATCGACCGGGTTCGCCGGAATGTTGATGTTTTAAGCTGGTTTCAGTCAGCAGCGGAACTGGTGCCACGTGTTGGTTCGGTTTGTTCGGGGGCATTGGTGCTGGCAGCAGCAGGTATGCTGGATGGTAAGGTGGCAACAACCCACTGGTCGCGTTGCGATGAAATGCGCACAGCCTATCCCCGGATTGGTCTGGTTGAAAATCGTTTGCATACCTATGACCCCACTGGTCTTGACGGCGATGCCCACATTTTTACATCGGCCGGGGTCACCGCCGGGATCGATCTGGCCCTTGCCCTGGTTGAACATGATTGTAGCAGATCGATTGCACTGGCAGTTGCGCGCAGGCTGGTTATGTTTTTAAAACGTCCGGGCGGGCAGGCACAATTCAGTGCCTATCTTACACCGGCAATCGGCGCTTCTGCCCAGTTGGCAGGCTTGCTGGAATGGCTTCCGGCAAATTTGCAGGCTGATTTGTCTCTTGATGCCATGGCACAACGCGCTGGTATGTCCCCGCGAACCTTTTCGCGCGTTTTTACCCGTGACATGGGGTTAACCCCGGCCCGTTATGTGGAACGGGTGCGCGTCGAAGCGGCGCGGGGGCTTCTTCAGGCCGGTGATATTTCAATTAACCGTGTTGCGCGACTGTGCGGTTTTGGGCATCCCGAAACCATGCGCCGAGCATTTCACCGTCATTTATCCATCAGCCCGCAAGATTACGCTGAACGGTTCGGTATGGCTGATTTTGATGGCATTAGTACCGTTTTGGTCTGACCACCAGGTCTTTTTATAATTCATTCCCGTTTTTGAAAGTTGGCAACATGCTGTTACTGACCAATGGGCAGGTGCGCCTGCTTTTTATCGCTCAGGCATTATACTGGTTATGTTCGATGGTGGGTATCACGCTGACATCGCTGGTCGGGGTGCAACTGGCGCCCTATGCAGGTTTGGCAACTTTACCGCTGGGTTTGCTGGTTCTGGGCAATTTGGGCGGTGTGCATCCGTTGTCTTTATTCATGCAGCGCCGCGGTCGTCGGGCAGGCTTGATGGCGGGTGCCTGGTTTGGCGTTGCCGGGGCTGCCATTGCATCGTTTGGTGTTTATGTAGGCGATTTTACCATCTTTTGCCTTGGCGCGTTGCCAATCGGTATTTATCAGGCATCGGCCCGATATTATCGCTATGTCGCGCTGGAAGCTGTTGAGAATGCCCATAAAGGGCGGGCCGCGGCCTATGTAACCGGTGGCGGGGTGTTGGCGGCCCTTGTGGCGCCTGAGCTTGCTGTGTGGTCGCGTGATGCGCTGGTGGTGCCGTTTTTGGGGGCGTATCTGTCAATGATTGTGATGGCTTTGCTGGCGATATTGTTATTGACAGGCGTGCAGCAGGGAGAAATCCCCGCGCGCATCCCCAATGGTGGGCAAGTGATGCGCGACCTGTTACTGCGGCCAAAAATATTTGCGGCGGTGTCAATCAGTGCAATTGGTCAGGGCGTTATGGTCCTGGTGATGACGGCGACACCCCTGGCCATGAAATTTTGCGGTTTTGATGTGGCCCAATCCTCAGAGGTAATCCGCTGGCATTTTATTGGCATGTTTTTACCGGCCTTTGTCGCAGGCCCCCTGATTGACCGATTCGGGGCGCGAAAAATTGCCGGTATCGGCAGTGTCATTTTGCTGGCAAGCGCGCTTGCAGCATTGCTGGGTATTGGTTTTGGGCATTTCCTGTTTAGTTCTTTGCTGTTGGGCTTGGGCTGGAACCTGATGCTTCTGGCAGGAACAACCCTGTTGGGCGAAGGCCACACCGCCGCAGAGCGGGGCCACGCGCAGGCATTAATGGAACTCGCAAATGGTATTTTGGGGGCGATGGCATCTTTTGCTGCCGGTGCTCTTATCGTTGGCGCAGGCTGGGATGCCGTTAATATCGGGATGATGCCTGTTGTTTTGGTCGGGTTGGTTATTTTGCTGGTTTCGGGGCGCATTCGTTTGAAATCGGCACGGGGATAATTGCTGATTTGGTTAAACAAAAAGACCCGCCGGAATAAAACCGGCGGGTCAGTTATGTGGGGCGCAAAATACGAAAATGTAAACGCCCCGGCGCGATCATGTGCAATCTGGCAAAACCGGGTAATGGCCGCCAGATTACAGGTGATAAAAAAGCCAGCGATTACGCTGGCTGCAAGGACATTGCGGGGCGGTGTGCGGCGACGAATTCCTTGATTTTTTGCAGAACCTGATCGCGAGAGGTGCTTTCGCGGGTCTGGAAAAGAACTTCGCGTTCACGGATCACAATGCCCAGATAAACCGGGTCGGGACGGTCTTCATGCTGAAGTTTCAGGGTGCGTAAAACATGGCCATGGTCATCGGTGCTTTGATAGACGGTCCGCATAAAATGCTCCTGGGTGTCTTTCTGTCACATCGGGTGGCGGGTGGCGTTAAATGTCATCCCGTAGGCTGACCTTATGCCAGAAATTCTTTTCCGGCCCGTGACAGCTGTGTGATTGTTTGAAGACAGTCACGAAAAAGTGCCCACGGAAATTGCGTCTGTCTCTGACAGAAAGGCAAAAGCTGTGTCATGGTTGAAGCCAACTGAGGCAAACCCCGATGATATATTAGGATTATCCTTACCATGATTGACCTTTACACATTTGGCACGCCAAACGGGCGCAAGGTTTCTATTCTTCTGGAGGAGCTTGCTGTTCCTTATAATTTGCATGTTGTTGATATTGGCAAGGACGAACAGTTCGCGCCTTCTTTTCTGGCGATTGCCCCAAATAACAGAATTCCCGCACTGGTGGATCAGGATGGGCCAGGCGGCAAACGGATCGATATCTTTGAAAGTGGGGCGATTCTTATTTATCTGGCAGAAAAATATGGAAAATTTATTCCTGCCGATCCCCATGTGCGGATGGAATGCATCAAATGGCTGATGTGGCAAATGGGCGGATTTGGCCCGATGTTGGGGCAGGCGCACCATTTTTTGCGTGCGGCAAAGGAAGATGTGCCATATGGCAAGGCACGCTATGTTGCCGAGGCCAAACGTTTATACGGGGTGATGGACAGGCATCTGGCGCAAAAACATTTCATGGCAGGAGACGAGTATTCTATTGCTGATATTGCCTGCTACCCGTGGGTCTGTCGCCATGAATGGCATCAGGTTGACCTGACCGGGTATCCGAATGTTAGCCGGTGGAAAAAAGAAATTTCAAACCGGGACGGTGTCGCACGTGGCATGGTGGTGCCGAACGATCGTTAAGCTGTCGTCCTGCGGTTGAATAGTGGGTGTCTTGTGACGGGTCAGGTCGGATTTTTTGCAAAAAATGTCGCTAAATGCACAATAGTAAAAAGAAAACTGTCCTGACCCGGTTTTGAGGCATTGACAGTATCGGATCGGATGTTTAAGAAAGGCGGCGTTCCACACGGAACACCACTCAAAACGGGCAAGTGGCCGAGTGGCTGAAGGCGCTCCCCTGCTAAGGGAGTATGGGGTCAAAAGCCCCATCGAGGGTTCGAATCCCTCCTTGCCCGCCAGT
>NZ_JFJZ01000071.1 GCF_002115825.1 Thalassospira sp. MCCC 1A01428
GGCCCGGATTTCTCCGGGCCTTTTTGTTTTATGAACGCCGCTATTAACGTGCGTCCACTTCTTTGAATTCGCGTTCCACATCGCCGGTGAACAGCTGACGCGGACGGCCGATTTTCTGAGAAGGATCTTCGATCATTTCTTTCCACTGGGCGATCCAGCCAACCGTACGGGCGACTGCGAACAGAACAGTGAACATGCTTTCAGGGATACCCATCGCTTTGAAAATGATGCCCGAATAGAAATCGACATTCGGGTACAATTTCTTTTCGACGAAATATTCGTCTTCGCGTGCGATGCGTTCAAGTTCCTGTGCAACGTCAAGAAGCGGATCCTGAACATTAAGTTCCTTAAGAACTTCATGGCAGGTCGCCTGCATAACCTTGGCGCGCGGGTCGTAGTTTTTATAAACCCGGTGACCAAAGCCCATCAGACGGAACGGATCGTTCTTGTCTTTGGCTTTGTTAACAAAATCAGGAATGTTTTTAACATCACCGATCTGGTTCAACATTTTCAGAACGGCTTCGTTCGCACCACCATGTGCCGGACCCCAAAGCGAGGCAATACCGGCAGCAATACATGCAAACGGGTTCGCGCCTGAAGAACCGGCCAAACGAACGGTCGAGGTCGACGCATTCTGTTCATGGTCAGCATGGAGGATCAGGATGCGATCCATTGCTTTGGCCAGAACCGGATTGACATTATATTTTTCGCACGGAACGCCAAACATCATTGCCAGGAAGTTTTCTGAATATGACAGGGCGTTGTTCGGATACTGGAACGGTTGACCGATCGAGTATTTATAGGCCATTGCCGCAATGGTCGGCATTTTTGCGATCAGGCGGTAAGCCGAAATCAGGCGCTGGTTCGGATCGCTGATGTCGGTGCTGTCATGATAAAACGCAGACATGGCACCGACAGACCCGCACATGATGGCCATCGGGTGGGCATCGCGGCGGAAGCCATTATAGAAATTGCGCATCTGCTCATGCACCATGGTGTGCATGGTGATGTCAGCGCTGAATTTGTCGCGTTCTGCCTTGTTGGGCAGTTCGCCGTAGATCAGCAGATAGCAAACTTCAAGGAAGTCAGCTTTTTCAGCCAGATCATCAATGGCGTAACCGCGATGGCGCAGAATACCCTTGTCACCGTCAATATAGGTGATGGTTGATTCACAGCTGCCAGTCGAGGTGAAGCCGGGGTCATAGGTGAAGTAACCGGTATCAGCATACAGTTTGCGGATATCAATGACCGACGGTCCAATATTTCCCTCAAGAACCGGAAGCTCATACGACTTGCCGTTGGAATTGTCGGTTAGCGTCACGGTATGGGAAGTCTTGGAATTTTGAGCCATGACTTTTTTCCTTCCCTGTTAACGAACATGGTTTTCGATTGGGTGCAGCATAATGCCGCAGCGCACAAAGCGCAAACAGACTAAAGTTTCCCGATGCTTTTTTGGTGCTGTTATGCCGCCTCAAATTTTTTAAGACGGTTCAGCGTTTCGGGTTTTCCGAGCACCTGCATTACTTCAAAAATGCCCGGTGAAGAATTGGAGCCTGTCAAAGCAGCGCGCAAGGGCTGGGCAACCTTGCCCAGTTTCAAGTCCTTGCTTTGTGCGATCTGCTTGACAACAGTCTCGATGGCTTCTTCGTGCCATGTATCGAGCCCGGCCAGGTCATTCGCTAATGCAGCAAATAATCCGGCGGGAGCCTCGTCGATCAATGACTGTGCCTTGTCATTGAAGGACAATACGCCGTCTGTGACATAGAAAGTGGCTGATTGAGCCAACTCGGTAAGGATCTTGGCTCTTTCTTTAAGGCCTGACATGCCCTTGATCAAGGTTTCTTTCTGCACTGCATCTAAATTGCGCACACCAAGTTCAGATGCAATGGCAGGTTCGATCAGATCCACAAGGCGAGCATTATCAGCCTGACGTATATAAATACCGTTCAGATTGGTCAGTTTTGCGAAGTCAAAGCGCGATGCACCCTTGCCGACATCGGCAATATCAAACCATTCAATGGCCTGTTCGGCAGAAATGACTTCATCATCGCCATGCCCCCACCCCAGACGCAGCAGATAGTTGTTGATAGCTTCGGGCAGAAAGCCCATTTCATCGCGATATGCTTCGATACCAAGGGCGCCATGCCGTTTGGACAGTTTGGCACCGTCAGGGCCGTGAATCAGCGGAATATGAGCGAATGTCGGGACATCCCAGCCCATAGCGTCATACAGCGCTTTTTGGCGAAAGGCATTGGTCAAGTGATCATCACCGCGAATAACATGGGTAATGCCCATGTCGTGGTCGTCGACCACAACAGAAAGCATATAGGTGGGGGTGCCATCGGCACGCAGGATGATATAGTCGTCGAGTTGGTCGTTCGCCACCCTTACTTCACCCTGAACCTGGTCGATAATAACCGAATCACCTTCCAATGGTGATTTGAGGCGCACGACAGGTTTAATACCTTCGGGGGCTTCGCTCGCATCACGATCACGCCAGCGGCCATCATATTTCATGGGCCGGCCTTCAGCGCGGGCTTTTTCACGCATTTCGGTCAGTTCAGCTGGCGAACTATAACAAAAATAGGCTTTGCCAGCTTCAACCAGGCTATGCGCAACTTCGGCGTGGCGCTCACGGCGGGCAAACTGCATGACCGGTTCTTCGTCAGCGTTCAGCCCAAGCCAGTCAAGGCCTGCAAAAATCGCCTCGACGGCTTCCGGGGTCGAGCGTTCCCGGTCGGTATCTTCGATCCGCAGCAAAAATTTGCCACCGGTATGTTTGGCATAAAGCCAGTTATAAAGGGCGGTACGTGCGCCGCCAATATGCAGGAACCCGGTCGGAGACGGGGCAAAACGGGTAACAACCGTCATTCGCTTTATCCGTTTTTTCTGGATGTTGTCGCTTATCGTTAAGACTTTTGGCGTGCACGCTATATCATATTCGGAATGCTGTTGCACCACAGCCGATGATAGATAAAAGCCCGAGGCACGCTATACTATTAAACATTCGTCGAATAAGATGGCGACAAATTACTTTTTTTCAAGGCTTTAAGGTTGTTTGTAATCATATTGCAACAGCACTGGCCGATGACCGTGAAAAGTGGATTTTGTCCTTTGCCATGTTCTTTGGGTTGGGGCAGGCGATATTTCTTTCGCTTCATGCGCGACCTTTTGCTGCGTATTTGGTCGCGGGCCTCATTGCATCAGCTTTTGGGTTGTGGCTGAGTCGGCAGCGCATTATTCCCTTTTTTACTGTTTTAATGCTGTTTGCGATATTTGCCGGCGCGTCCCTGGTGCAGTTCCATTTGTATCTGGTGCAGGCGCCGACTCTTAAAAAACCGGTTTATACTGCGTCGTTGATTGGTGCTATCGTGTCGGTCGAGCCCCGTGATGGGCGCACCAGACTGGTTATTGCACCGTCATTAATTGACGGTATAAAAAATGCGGATGTTCCGGCGAAAATACGGATTTCGTTGCAAGGTGCAATTCATGCTGTTCCCGGGGATATTTTTTCGGGCAAGGCAAAACTTTTTCCGCTTGGCGTGCCCGAAACACCTGGCGACCCGGATTTTGCACGTGCCCTTTATTTTGACGGGATCGGCGGTACCGGTTTTGCTCTTGGGCGCAATTATCAAATAGAACCGAAAAACAGGGCTGGCACCAGTCTGTTAGAAGCTACAGGACGGCTGCGCCTGGCCATCATGGCGCGTATTAATCAGACTCTGCCTGAGCTTCAAGCAGGGTTGGCTAATGCCATTCTGGTAGGGGAACGCGGCGGCGTGCCGCCGGAACTGGCGGAAGACTTGCGGAAATCGGGGCTGGCGCATTTGCTGGCGATTTCAGGCCTGCATATGGGTCTTTTATGCGGGGTCGTGTTTTTCGTGGCCCGACTGATGCTATCTATGATCCCCGCTATCGCATTGCGATATCCGATCAAAAAATGGTCGGCAGTGGCCGGTTTTATGGTTGGGGCGCTTTATTTGTTTTTGTCCGGGGCAACGGTGCCCACCCAGCGCGCCTTTGTGATGACGGCAATTGTTTTATTTGCCGTGCTGGTGGATCGGCGCGCCATATCGCTTCGTCTGGTGGCAATTGCGGCGCTGGTGGTTATGGTTGTGCGGCCTGACGCGGTATTGGGGGCTAGCTTTCAGTTGTCATTTGCGGCCGTTACAGTGCTGGTTGCCTTTTATCAGGGGCCAGGGGCCAAATGGATGGCGACAGGCAGGGATGTGGCCGCCTGGGAGCGGGCAGGGCGGTATTTTGGGTTGCTGCTGATTACCGGGGTCATGGTGACTGCAATTACGGCGCCGATTATCGGGTTTCATTTCGGGCGTGTTTCGTTGCTTGGTGTGTTGGCAAATCTGGTGGCGATCCCCCTGATGGCGTTATGGATTATGCCCTGCATTGTCGCGACGCTAGTTTTTATGCCCTTCGGGCTGGAGGTGGTGCCGCTAACAATATTATCTCCGGCGCTGGAGATTTTGATCCATCTGGCCCGCCTGGTTGCGGGGCAGGATTGGGGGCTTTGGTATGTGGCCCGGCCTTCGGCAATGGTGGTCGCCCCGATATTACTGGCTTTGCTTTGGGGGGTGATCTGGCGTAAATGGCCGGTTCGGGGATTGGCAATGGTGCCGGTGCTGGGGGCGATTGGCACAATGTTTTTTGTATACCAGCCAGATATTCTGGTCGGGGGCAGTCAAAAGGACTGGGTTATCCATAATCCTGTGAACGGCACACTGGTTTTTAATGGTAAAATCAGCAGCTTCCATCGCAGTATCTGGATGTCACGTTTCGGTATTAATCCTTCAAAGGCAGTGATGCAAACAGATCGCTGTGGGGAATCCGTTTGCTGGTTTGAACGAAATGGACAAAGGATTGTCATTGCCGAGACAATTGACGATCCTTTTTATATTTGCCGACATGCAGACATTATTGTGGTCCTGAAGCAAGATTTTCCGAAAGGAGCCTGCAAAACACGACCCTTGATTATTGATGATGATGTTTTGTGGTGGCAAGGTGGAGCTGCCGCCTTTTTACCGGTAAAAGGCGAGCCAGCAACGTATAGAACAGTTCGTGACACAAGCGGTTATTGGCCCTGGATCAGCATTGGCGGACGTTAACTTGCCGTTCCTTTGCGAGAAAAAGGCATGCCTGTAAACTGGTTGCGCGGGTAGATTACCCCTTAATATTGGCGTAAAAGACCAACAAGGCGGCCCTGAATTTGTACGCGGTCCGGTGTTAACGAACGGGTTTCGTAACGCGCGTTGGCAGGCTCAAGCAGAATTTGCCCCAAACCGCGTTTAAACCGTTTAAGCGTGGCTTCGCTGTCATCAACCAATGCGACAACAATGGTACCATCGTTGGCCTGTTCACAGCGCTGAATTAGAACAGTATCACCGTCAAGAATGCCGGCTTCGATCATTGAGTCACCCGAAACTTCAAGCGCATAATGTTCGCCTGTTCCCAAAAGGGCGGCAGGCACCTGAACATGTGTGCTTTGATCACGCAGGGCTTCGATCGGCGTGCCTGCAGCAATACGGCCAAATAACGGAAGAGAGACACTTTCCTGTATTTCGGAAAAGGCCGATGGCACCATGGCAGGCCGATGAGTGGTTTTGCGCGCCGATGTTATTGGCGTAACACGGGCTGTGGTGGCTGTTGCGGGTGCATCGTCGTCATTATTGTCGGGCAGGCGAAGAACTTCAAGGGCGCGCGCGCGATGTGCAAGCCGGCGGATAAAACCGCGTTCTTCAAGGCCGGTGATCAAACGATGAATGCCCGATTTGGATTTAAGGCTTAGCGCTTCTTTCATCTCGTCGAATGATGGCGAGATACCATGATCGCGAAGATGATTGTCGATATAGACCAGCAATTCATATTGCTTGCGCGTCAGCATGGCGTTTTCCCGAACCCAAATAAGAACAAATCGAATACGTTAATGTTCTACTTTGGTTCCGGTTTGGGGTCAAGCATCTAACGTGCTCTCATACCTTTTCCACACGTTTTATGTGGTTAAAGGCAGCGAAATGACTTTTCCGGGCCAAATGCGCTTAATGCTTGCTACCGGGGAAGGTGGCAATCAGTCTGCGATAAAGGTGCCTGATTTACCACCTTCTTTGTAAACCACCCGAATGTTGGTGAGCTGCATGGTTTTATCAACGGCTTTGCACATGTCAAAAACGGTAAGGGCGGTGATCGAAACCGCTGTCAGGGCCTCCATTTCAACGCCTGTGCGGCCTGATGTTTTACAGGTTGCCGTAATATCAACAGCACTTTCATGTTCGGCCAAAGCTAGCGTAACTAAAACCGAGTCCAGGGGCAGGGGATGGCACAGCGGAATAAGATCCGCGGTGCGTTTTGCCCCCATTATTCCGGCAAGCTGGGAAATGGCGAGGACATCACCCTTTTTATGGCCATGGCGTGCAATCAGATCAGCAGTTGCCTGTTGCATGGTAACGCGACCTTTGGCCGTTGCTGTGCGGGTTGTTACGTCCTTTGCGGAAACATCCACCATCACGGCATTACCGCCATCGTCAAAGTGGGTTAGTTTGTTCGTCATGCCGGTTTTGCCAAAAGGGTTTGGGTTGCAAGTTTGACATCATCCTGGCGCATCAGGCTTTCGCCAATAAGAAAGCATTTTGCCCCGACTTTGCCCATGCGGGCCAGATCGTCCGGGGTGAAAATTCCGCTCTCGGCAACCAGTAACCGGTCTTTGTCTACCATCGCAGCCAGTTGTTCGGTTGTGGTAAGGGATACTTCCAAAGTCTTTAAATTTCGGTTGTTTATGCCGATAAGTTTTGATTTTAGGTTAAGGGCGCGTTCAAGTTCCGGTGCGTTATGAACCTCGATCAAAACATCCATTCCCAACTGATGGGCCTGGTCTTCAAGCTCGGCTGCTTGTGTATCATCAAGGGCGGCCATGATCAGCAAAATGCAGTCTGCGCCCAGCGCGCGGGCTTCGGTAACCTGATAGGGATCAATCATGAAATCCTTGCGCAGAACAGGTAGGTCGACGGCAGCACGTGCTGCGACCAGATAGGCATCCTCCCCTTGAAAATAGGGAATATCGGTTAGGACAGACAGGCAGCTTGCCCCGCCAGCCTGATAGGCCTGGGCAAGGGCGGGCGGATTAAAATCTTCGCGGATCAGGCCTTTTGACGGGGATGCTTTTTTTATTTCCGCAATCAGTCCATAACGACCTGCGGCAATTGACGCCTCGAGCGATGCAATAAAACCGCGCGGCGCGGATTGTGCGGCGGCAGCGGCTTCAAGCGTGGAAAGCGGCATTTTGGCTTTACAGGCTGCAACGTGATCGCGTTTGTCGTTACAGATACGGTCGAGAACATCGCTCATGCCGCGTTTCCTTCGTTCGAGATTTTCACAAGCAGTTCCAGCGTTTGCGCGGCCTTGCCGTTGTCAATTGCCGCGCGGGCCTGTGCAATGCCATCGGCAAGGTCTTTGGCTTTGCCGGTCACAACAAGGGCTGCCGCCGCGTTTAACAGCACAATGTCGCGATAGGCATTTTTTTGCCCGGCCAGTAAATTGCGAATGGCGGCAGCATTTGTTTCGGCATCCCCACCTTTAAGGTCATCAAGCGAGGCAGGGGCGATGCCATAATCAGCCGGATCAATGTCAAAAGTTGTAACCTTGCCGTCCTTGACTTCGGCGACAAAGGTTGGTCCGGTGACTGAAATTTCGTCAAGCCCGCTATCGCCATGCACCACCCATGCATGTTCCGAACCCAGGCGATTCAGCACATGGGCAATCGGCTCTACCCAGTCCCGGGCGAAAACGCCAATCACCTGATGTTTTGTTTTGGCCGGGTTGGCCAAGGGGCCTAGCAGGTTAAAAACGGTACGGGTCCCCATTTCCACCCGGGTTGGCATCACATGACGCACGGCTGAATGGTGGCGAGGGGCCATCATGAAGCAAAGATTGATTTCCTTCAGCGATTTTTCCAGAAGGCTCATATCGGCATCCAGATTAACCCCCAATGCAGCCAATACATCGGCCGAGCCGGACTTGGAAGAGGCCGCCCGGTTGCCATGTTTGGCAACTTTGGCGCCGCAAGCGGCAGCTACAATTGCCGCACCTGTCGATATGTTATAGGTGCCGCTACCGTCGCCACCGGTGCCACAGGTGTCGACCGCATCGGGGGCAGCAGTTAAGCCGGTGGCCTTGGCGCGCATGACACGGGCCGCCCCGGTGATTTCATCAATGGTTTCGCCGCGCAGCCGCAATGCCATTAAAAACGCCCCCATCTGCGACGGTGTTGCCTGACCTGACATTAAAACGTCAAAGGCTTGTTCGGCTTCCTGCTCGCTTAGGGTGGCGCCAGTGGCAACTTTGGCCAGTGTCGGTTTGAGATCATGTTCCGTTGACATGGAATGTTCCCTTTTTTGTTGGCGCCGAACACTTCAGGCGGCGGAGAAATCAATAAAATTTTTCAAAAGTTCGTGGCCATGCTCGGACGCGATGCTTTCAGGGTGGAATTGAACACCGTGAATTTCATGATCGCGATGGCGCATTCCCATAATTAATCCATCCGCACTTTCGGCGGTAATTTCCAGGCAATCAGGTAATGTCGCCCGGTCAACAACCAGCGAGTGGTAACGTGTTGCAATAACTGGCGAAGGCAAGCCTTTGAAAACACTGGATCCAGTGTGGATCATTCCATCGGTTTTGCCATGCATACATTGGGGCGCACGTACAACGTCGCCGCCAAATGCTGCGCCAATGGCCTGATGGCCAAGGCAAACACCCAACAGTTTTATCTGCCCGGCTGCCTGTTTGATCAGCTCGACACAGATGCCCGCCTGCTGCGGGTCACATGGGCCGGGGGAAATCACAATTCCTTCCGGGCGCAAGGCAAGGGCATCGGCAACGCTGATTTCATCGTTGCGGACCACTTTGACCTCAGGGCCAAGTTCACGTAAAAAATGCCACAAATTAAATGTGAAGCTGTCATAATTGTCGATGAGCAGATACATCGTGGTCCCGGGACTTCCTGTGTTTCAGACCGGGCGAGAATAAACGGCATTGCCGCTACGTCAAGCGATAGCGGTATGGATTTTCGGCCTTTAACAGGCTGCTAACCACAGATCAGGTAAGAATACCCCGCCAGGATCGATCTGGTAGCTCGTTTGCCTTATCACAGGCAGACGTGCTTTGCGTTATTATGGGCATCAAGACCCGAAATTTCATGGATTGGAGATACGGCGTGGCACGGCGCTCAACACCGGCAAAAAAGAAAAAGCCAGCGACACGTGGCAAAGCACAAACCCGGAAGAAAACGGTGAAAAAGCCCGGCGGTTTTCGACGGCTTATGTTAGGGGCCGCGATGGTGGCCGGAGCTGTTTCAGCAATGATTGCCGCAGGCAGTATGCTGGAGCTTGACCGCGCAGCCCACAAGGCGGTGAGTGATTTGTCGTCAGGGTCGTCGACACAACCGAATCCACCGGAACGGCAGACATCAAAGCCGCCAAAAATGGATTTTTCCAAGGGATATGATGCACCAAACCGGCCCGGATATATGGTGGAAAGAACGCCGGAGGACATTGATAAAACCGAACCGGATGCCTTGCCGCAGCCCAGGCCTAATCCGTCGCCAAATGTTGGATCAATACCAAAGCTTAATCCTGAACCTTTGCCGCATGCAGAACCGCCGGCGAACACCGAACTGGCATGGCAAAAATTTGCCACTCATGTACCCGATACCGGTTCCGCACCAGTTATTGCGATTGTCATAGATGACGCAGGGATCGATAAACTGAGAACCGAACGAGCGGCAGAGTTGCCGGGGCCAATTACGATTTCATATTTACCTTATGCAACCCATTTGCCTGAACAGGTGGCAACTGCGCGCAAACGCGGCCATGAAATTTTGCTGCATATGCCAATGGAACCGACATCACGAACGGTTGATCCGGGGCCGCACGCACTTTTAACCAGCTATGACAAGGTCGCGATCCTGAACGAAATGACATGGATGCTGGACCGTTTTACCGGTTATGTTGGCGTTAACAACCATATGGGCAGTAAATTTACGTCGGACCCTGAACGCATGGCCGTTGTCATGCAGGTAATGAAATCGCGAGGGTTAATGTTTTTAGACTCGCGGACAAGCGCAAAATCCGTTGGGTATCAGGAAGCCGGGAAATACAGCGTTCCTGCTATTGAGCGCGATGTGTTTATTGATGATGCCGATGATGCCGGCAAAATTTCGGCAATGCTGGATCGTGTTGAACATGTTGCCAGCAAACGTGGCTATGCCGTTGCCATTGGTCATCCTCGTGATCTGACGCTGGAAGCCTTGACCAAATGGATTCCCAAAATGCAGGCCGCAGGGTTTGTCTTTGTGCCGGCCACCGATATTGTTCGTCGTACAGGTGTTAAAGTGACGGGCTGACAGCACAGTTTGGTTTTTAACAGCTGAGCAAATAAAAAACGGGAGCCGCAAAAAGGGGGCTCCCGTTTTGGTTTTTCAGGCTTTTTTCAAGGGTCAGGCAAATCGATGGGCCTCGCGGCACGCGGCCATCAGGGCTCCGGCCTTGTTTCGGCATTCCTGATGTTCCATGTCGGGTTTGCTATCAACAACAATCCCTGCACCGGCCTGAATATGGATCACTTCATCCTTGATGACGGCGGTGCGAAGGGCAATGCAGGTATCCATTGATCCATCAGCCGAAATATAACCGATACATCCGGCATAAATGCCACGTCGCACCGGCTCCAGCTCATCAATGATTTCCATGGCCCGGACTTTGGGCGCGCCGGAAACGGTACCAGCCGGAAATCCTGCTTTCAGGGCATCCATCGCATCATATTGCGGGTCTATCTGGCCGACCACGTTTGAAACAATATGCATGACATGGGAATAATATTCGATGGTTTCGCGGTCGGTAACACGGACGGTGCCCGGTTTTGACACCCGGCCCACATCATTGCGCCCCAGATCCAGCAGCATCAGGTGTTCGGACCGTTCCTTGGGGTCGTCAAGCAGGTCTTTGGCCAGCGCTTTGTCTTCTTCGGAGTTTTTGCCGCGTTTGCGGGTGCCGGCAATAGGGCGAATGGTGACTTCCCCATCGCGCAGGCGGACAAGAATTTCCGGGCTGGCACCCACCACCTGAAAACCGCCTATATCAAGATAGAACATGAAGGGCGAGGGGTTAATGCGTCGCAACGCACGGTAAAACGCAAAGGGCGGCAATTGATAGGGCAGGGAATAGCGTTGTGACAGAACGACCTGAAAAATGTCGCCAGCCCGGATATATTCCTTGGCCTTTTCGACCATGTCGTAATAACCGGCTTCATCAACGCTTACTTGCGGTTCAGGCAGATCCTGAGGAACGGTGCGGGATCGGCGGTCGATAAACAGATTACGCTGAAAGTGCTGCACTACATCGTTTAGACGCGCACATGCCAGGTCATAGGCTGCGGCGGCATCAATACCGGATTCCGGGCGTACAGGCGTTACCACTGTGACAGTATCAGCAATGGTGTCAAAGCTGGCTGTGACGGTCGGGCGGATGAAAATTCCGTCTGGAACATCAAGATTATCAGGGTTGTTGTCGGGCAGCTTTTCCATCAGTCGAACGGTGTCATAGCCCATATAACCAACCAGGCCTGCGCTCATGGGGGGTAAATGATCGGGCAGGTTGATATGGCTTTCGGAAATCAGGGATTTCAGGGCATCCAGCGGTTTTTCGTCCTGGGCAATAAAGGCATCCGCATCTGCCATAACCCGGCGGTTGATTTCTGCCTTGTCCCCAAAGCACCGCCAGATCAGGTCCGGTTTGAAACCGATAAACGAATAGCGGCCACGGCTGGCGCCGCCTTCAACCGATTCAAGTAAATAGGTATTGGGAAGGCCTTCGGCCAATTTCAGAAATGCTGATACCGGCGTGTCAAGATCGGCGGTAAGGGATGTGTAAACAACCTGCGCAATGCCATTTTCATGGTTGCGGGTAAAGCTTGCGAAATCCGGTTTGATGTCCATGACGCAATCCGATCAAAACCAAACGTAAAAGTAACTGGAATGAAAAAAGGGCGATCCGGTTACCGGATCGCCCCACATAGGTTGTCCTGCCTAGTTGGCTGGGGCGTTTTGGGCATACAGCCCGTTTACAACGCCATTATTCAGGCTGATGGAAATGTCATCGCGCAAATAATCCAGATATTGCGAAACGATATCCTGATCCAGGCTGTCTTGCAGTTCCGAAACAATCGGGTCGTCTTTGCCAGTGGTGTCACCGGCAGGTTTGATGGTGTCGAGAACAACAACCGAAACACCGTTTTGCCCGACAACCGACTGTGCCTTGCCCTGTGCAAGGTTAAACAGCGCACCGGCAATGGCGGGGTTGGCATCGGCCGACAAACCACGACCATCGCGTTTGGTCATGCCGGTATCGTCGATGCTGTTATCAAGTTCGGCAGCAATGTCATCAATTTTTGCCCCCTGATCATTGATACGGGCGGCAAGGGCATCGGCTTTTTCGCCCAGCAGGCGTTGTTTTTCGTCAGCCTTCCAGGCCGTTTCAACGGCATCGCGCACGTCGTCGAACGGTTGCACTGCTGACGGGGTAACCTTGGTTACGCTGACGACATAACGGTTGCCATTCTGGGTTTCTTCCAGAAAGCTTTCGTCGCCTTCGTTCAATTCGTAAATTTTCGAATTGATTTCCTTACTGTCAACAATGCCCTGTCCCAGATCCTGACCTTTTTTAATGTCGGTAAGGGTAAATAGCTGCGCATTCACTTTTGCTGCGGCATCTTTTAAGGACGTACCCGCACCCAACTCATCGTCAAGCTGGGCAGCAATATCAAAAATCTGATCTTCGGCTTTTTGGCGTTTTACGCCATTTTCAACCTGTTCGCGAACTTCATCCAGGCTTTGTTCGTGGGCCGGGGTGATTGATGTTACGCGCATGATGTGCCAGCCAAGCGCCGTTTCAACCGGTTCGGAATACCCACCTTCAGGCAAGCCAAACACTGTATCGCGCAGATCAGGAAGCATGTTGTCTTTGGTGAATTCGCCAAGTTTGACAACCGATTCTTTCATGCCTGCCTGCTCGGTTGCGACTTTCATAAAGTCTTCGCCGCCCTGAAGTGCTTTATAGGCTTCCGATGCACTTTCCTTGTCGTTCGGCGCAAACAGAATTTGTTCTACGGCACGTTTTTCCGGGGTTTGAAACTCGCCAATGCGCTGGTTATAGGCATCAAGCACTTCGTCGTCGGTAACGTCCATAGTCTGTGCAAGGTGATCAACCGTCAACAAGGCCAGTGTCGCGTTACGGGTTTCCGGGGCGGTAAACTGGTCGCTATGATCGTCATGAAATTTTTTCAAAACATCGTCAGACGGGGTTTCTATTGCGGCAATGTCATCATCGCCCAACGTAATGAAACGTCCGCTGCGGTCTTCATTGCGATAGGCCGCAATGGCTTTAACCAACGGTGACGGCGGGGTGCTGGCGGCGCTCAGGCTACCAACAACCTGCTGGCTCATCAGGTCACTTCGCATGCCTTCGATGAATTCCGGCTCGCTATATCCGTTTTGATACAGGATTTGCAGGAATTTTTGACGGTCAAACTGGCCGGTCGTTTCATCCTTAAAACTTTTATTATTGAAAATGTTGTCGCGAACTTTGTCATCGCTAATACCGATGCCCATGTCCCTTGCATTTTCTTCCAGCAGTTTTTGAGACACCAGACCTTGAACCGTATTGTTCAGAAGGCCCATCTGAATGGCTTGCTGCTGATCAAAGCCAGGGCCGAAAACCCGGCGCATTTTATCGATATTGCGTTTGAAGGCGCGGTCCAGTTCGGCAGGACTGATAGACTGGCTGCCGACTTCGGCGACTTCGCGGGAATTGCCAAGGCTCAACATCGAGGCATTAAGCCCCCATGCGACAAAGCTGATCGCGATGATGCCAAACAGAACTTTGGCAAAGATGGATTTCGAAAATGTGCGAATGCCAGATAGCATATTCAGTAGCCTAACAATTCGTTGCGTCGGACCGGCGCCAGTTGGCCGGCAACTTTTCATGCCAAAACGGTCCCGGTAACCGGGAAAAACCGTGCGGATCGGTGGCGCATCTTAATGGGGAGAGGATAGGGCGGCAACACCCGATTGCATAAGCCGTTTCAATTGCTGTGGCAAGGGCCTCCAACCGGGGTTGGCCCGGATGTTCTCACATGCTAAAACACGGGCAGGAAACGTTTTATAACTCTTCGGTTCTGATGTTGCGAATAAGGCGTCCGTCACATAATACCGGGCTTTGTCGCATCACCGGTTAAAAAAAGGAAAAATTCAATGCCAGGTCGTCGTCCATTAATTGCCGGTAACTGGAAAATGAACTGCTTGCGTGCTGATGGTTTGGCGCTGGCCAGTGGCCTTGCAGCAAAATTGTCGTCTGCTGCGCAAAAACCGGTTTGCGATATATTATTGTGTCCGCCGGCTACCTTGCTGGCTGACGTGGTGGGAGTCCTTGGTCATTGTGATATTCATGCGGGCGGGCAGGATTGCCATTTTGACAAAAATGGCGCGCATACTGGTGATATCGCTGCATCCATGCTGGCCGACATTGGTGCCAGCCATGTTATTTTGGGCCATTCGGAACGTCGTGCCGATCACGGTGAAAGCTCAACCGTCATCCGTCAGAAAACCATTGCCGCCCATGATGCCGGGCTGATTGCTGTTGTTTGTGTGGGCGAAACGGAGCAGGAACGCGACCTTGGAGCGGCCATTTCTGTTGTGTGCGGCCAGATGGATGTTTCCTTGCCCAAGGGGGCAAATGCCGAAAATACCGTAATAGCCTATGAACCAGTTTGGGCCATTGGTACCGGACGGACGGCGGCTGTCGAAGATGTTGCCGAAATGCACGCCGCCATTCGACGCAAGCTAAAAGAACGTTTTGGCGACGCCGATGGTTTTCGTATTCTTTACGGTGGTTCTGTTAAACCGTCCAATGCGGCCGAATTGCTGGCGGTTGA
>NZ_JFJZ01000072.1 GCF_002115825.1 Thalassospira sp. MCCC 1A01428
AGCCGTGAGAGGACGTTTACGTAAATTCGTAGCGACAATGACCATCAAACAGAATGGTTAAATTACAAAACACCCCGCCTTTCAATGAAGCAAGGCGGGGTGTTTTGATTTAAGCGTTTGTCTTTAGCTTTATACGGCGATTGGCCTTAGCCAGACAGGCTCGGTCGCTTCGCTACTATCTACAACAGCTTCGACGAATGCCACTCCTTTAAGCCCATCATAAGCTAAAGGCAAATTCTGCCCGAGCGCTTCTGGGGCACGCCCTTCGCGACGAGCAACAATTGCCTCGGCAAACCCCGCATAAAGATTTGCAAAGGCCTCAAGATATCCTTCTGGATGCCCCGGCGGTGTACGTGTACGTACTTTTGCATCCTCAGACAAATTCTCAGCACCACGTTTGACCACCTGAACACATCCGTCCAGAGGAGCGTAAATGAGTTCATTTGGCTGCTCTTGATACCAGGATAAAGATCCTGTTTCGCCAAAGACACGCAGCCGCACACCGTTAGAATTACCCAGCGCAACCTGTGAGGACCACAAAAGGCCACGCGCACCCCCTTCGTAACGCATCATGACATGTGCGTTATCGTCAAGCGCTCGCCCTTCTACAAAAGTTGCAAGGTCAGCCGTCAAGAATTGGAGCTTCAAGCCTGTAACAAAGCCCGCCAGATGATATGCATGCGTACCAATATCGCCAATAGAGCCGCCGCGACCGTTCTTTTTCGGATCTGTACGCCACGCTGCCTGTGCATTTCCTTTTTGCTCAATGGCAGTCGCCATCCATTCGAGTGGATACTCAACCTGAACGGTTCTGATATTTCCGATGTCACCGCGCGCAACACGCACGCGGGCTTCATGAACCATTGGATAACCGGAGTAAGTGTAGGTAACACCAACAAACCGACCAGTTTCCGTTGCCAAATTCTCAAGCTGAACCGCATCTTCAAGAGTAGCCGTTAATGGCTTTTCACAGATGACGTCAAATCCAGCTTCAATCAATGCCTTTGCAATCGGATAGTGCGTGAAGTTAGGAGTACAAATTGCAACAGCATCAACACGATCTTCGCGCGCCACCTCCCCAGCAATAAATTCGTCATAAGTCCCGTAGCTTCGATCGTCATCAATGCCCTGAGACCGTGCGAATTCACGCCCAAATTCAGGATTAACATCAAAGGCTCCCGCGACCAGTTGCCATTCGCCATCCAACCGAGCCGCAATCCGGTGGATATTACCAATATATGCACCTTGCCCGCCTCCAATCATTCCTAGGCGTAGCGGTTTTGCGATACTCATTTTTCCTCCAATCCAAGCATGGCTCTATTTGCGTTACGATCTGCACCTGATTTGACGAAGTCATCAAAAGCACGATCTGAAACACGTATGATGTGATCTTCAATAAAGCGGGCACCTTCTGCCGCCCCATCTTCCGGGTTTTTCAGGAAACATTCCCATTCGAGAACAGCCCAACCATCGAAGTCGTAAGTGGATAGTTTGGAAAAAATTGCCCCGAAGTCGATCTGCCCGTCACCGGGACTGCGGAAACGTCCTGCACGCTTTGCCCAAGGTTGATACCCCCCATAAGCACCCGATTTTCCATCAGGCCGGAACTCGGCATCTTTCACATGGAAGGTTTTGATCCTGTCGTGATAGTGGTCGATGAACGCCAGATAATCGAGTGCCTGAAGTACAAAATGGCTAGGATCATACATAAGGTTTGCACGAGGATGTCCTCCTACGCGCTCAAGAAACATCTCCCAACTATGCCCATCATGCAAATCTTCACACGGATGTATCTCGTAACAAACATCCACACCATGAGCATCGAACTCGTTGAGTATTGGCATCCAGCGTTGAGCAAGTTCATCAAACCCCTCTTCCACTAAGCCCTCGGGCCACTGTGGATAGGGATACAGATAGGGCCACAACAGCGCGCCAGAGAACGTCACATGTCGATCAATCCCAAGACGTTTCGAAGCATGCGCAGCAAATTGCATCTGCTCTTCCGCCCAAGCGCGCCGTTTCTTTGGATTTCCTCGTACATGCTCTGGAGCAAATCCATCCATAATCTGATCGTGCGCCGGATGGACAGCTACCAGTTGCCCCGTAATATGCGAGGAGAGTTCTGTAATCTCCAAACCCTCATCAGCAAGCATCCCCTTCAACTCATCACAATAGACAGCGCTCTCGGCCGCCAATCGCATATCAATCAGCCGAGTGTCCCATGTCGGGATCTGTACTCCCTTGAACCCTTTCTGCGCCGCCCATTTTGCAAGGCTAGGCAAAGAATTGTAAGGTGCCTCATCAGAGGCGAATTGCGCAAGAAAAACACCAGGTCCTTTGATCGTTCGCATTTTTATGCCCCCAGTTTTGTCGCAGGAACTGGTGCATCGTCATATCCGCCATAGACCGATTGATCGAACGGAATCACTGCCCCTGTAATCATGCCGCTATCGTCCGAGGCCATCCAAAGCACGGCCCGGGCCACTTCTGCCGGGTCCAATATTCGACCGAAGGGCTTACTGGCAGCCGCACGATCCAAAAACTCGGGGTCTCCGGTTTCTTCAAGCACAAGAGCACGCTCATGATCCGATGACATCC
Source organism: Thalassospira sp. MCCC 1A01428 (assembly GCF_002115825.1). GTDB lineage: Bacteria > Pseudomonadota > Alphaproteobacteria > Rhodospirillales > Thalassospiraceae > Thalassospira. The sequence continues at coordinate 2,599 of NZ_JFJZ01000072.1, forward strand.
ACCCGATATCGAGTTGATTGATGTGAATACGATGCCGCATCAGAGCGAATGCTCCATTACGGGTCAAAGTTGCTAGTGCACCTTTTGACGCAGAATATGGCGCAAGGAATGGTTGGCCAGCCAATTGTGACATTGAACCGATATTGATGATTCGCCCTTCAAGTCTTTCGCGGACCATAACCTTTGCCGCATCTTGCATCAGGAAGAATGGAGCTCGAGTGTTAACAGCAAAGATTTGGTCAAACAGTTCCGGCGAGGTGTTGAGAAAATTGCCACGATCGGTGAGACCAGCCGCATTCACAAGAATGTCAATCCGTCCGAAACGTTCATCGGCTTCCGAAATGACCCGACGCACATCGGCGATATTTCCGAGATCAGCTGTAATCATTTTCGTTGGGACACCAGTGGTGGATTCTATGTCGTTTGCGACTTTCTGTCCCTTTTCCTCACCTCGCCCCACAATCGCAATACCCGCCGCACCGGCTTCGGAGAAAAGCCGAGCGATAGCCGCGCCGAGCCCTTGTGTGCCGCCGGTTATGACGGCTACCTTTCCATCTATTCTATTCACTGTATTTCCTCCTACGACTACTCAACTGCGTAACCGGACAGCGCCATCACGCGAATAAGTTCTTTGTGACCCTTTTTTGCCATTTCCAGCGGCGGAGATATTTTCGGATTTTGCTCCGCCTCAACGACGAACCAACCTTCGTAACCATTCGCCGCAAGTGCTTTCACAATTTCCTCGAAATCAAGCGATCCATCTCCCGGCACCGTAAATGCCCCCTTAACTACCGCATCAAGGAAGCTTTCTTGTTCACGGTTGATCTCGTCAACGACGTTCCGGCGAACGTCTTTCACGTGCACATGGCTGATCCGGTTATGATGCTTCTCGATAACACGCAGCACTTCTCCTCCGGCGAAAGCCATGTGCCCAGTGTCAAACAACAAGGGAACAGAGGAATGTTTCATCAAGAGGTCGAGCTCGTCTTCAGTTTCAATCACCGCCGCCATGTGATGATGATACGCAAGTGGCATCCCGTTATGGACACACCAATCTGCGAAATCACTAACCTTGCGACCGTAAGCTGCAATTTCAGCCTCTGTCAGCTTAGGCTTGGTTGCGAGCGGAGCCGATTTTATCCCCTGTATTGATCGGGCTGTTTCCCCATAAACCAAGCATGGGGCCCCCGCTGCTTTGAAAAAGTCTAACTGTTCTGCAATCCGGTCTTTCTCCATGTCCATATCTCCATCAAGAAGCTGACCGGAGAACCAACCACCGCAAACCGACATACTGTGCTTCGTTAGAAGCAGTCCCAGTTCGTCCATATCCATAGGAAAGCGGCGGCCTGTTTCCATCCCGGTGAAACCGGCAACGGAAGCTTGCCGAAGACATTCTTGAAGGCTCACGTCATCAGAAAGCTCCTCAAGATCATCATTCCACCAAGCTATTGGTGCAATTCCCAGTTTTGCTTTCACCTCTCACACTCCGACACGCTGTCTAGCGCGGATCTCGTCCTGTGCTCGGCGAGCTTCTCTGACTTTTTCAAAATTGGAGCTCTCCGGGACACCTACATCCCAATCAGCATCCCCCGGAACCCACTTCCAGGCATCGGACACGATCGAAATTACCGTAGTACGATCATTTTCTTGTGCCCACTGAAGAGCTGTCTCTAATTCTGCCAGACTTTCAACATTCCGGGTTGCAGCGCCCATTGCTTCGGCATGTTTCGCGAAGTCCACATGAGGAGGATTTTCTGGGTACTGAATGTTACAATCCGTGAGCAGATTATTAAAGCCAGGTACCCCTTTCGATTGTTGCAATCGGTTTATCACTGCGTAGCCACCGTTATCGCATACAACGACAATCATCTTGTGGCCGGTCAGAACTGCAGAATAAATGTCGGAGTTCATCATCATATAAGTGCCGTCCCCAAGCATGACGATCGGCGTACCTCCAGCTGTCCCCGGCCCTTGCTGCGCTATCGCACATCCCCAGCCAGCAGCAATTTCATACCCCATGCAACTGAATCCGAACTCACAATCAAATGTGTTGGGATTCTTTACGCGCCATCCTTTGGTGATCTCGCCTGGTGTTCCCCCGGCTGCACCGATCAGTGTATCTTCCGGCCTGGCGACTTTGTTCATCACACCGATGACTTGTGCATAAGAAGGCACCAAGGCATTAGTAGGTTTTTGGTGCTCATCAAGAATTTCATTCCATTTAGCGAACAGATCCTTTGCATGTGCCATCCGCTCCGGTGGCGCTATCCAGTTATCCAGTTCAGCGTCAATGTCGATCAATGTTTCCAAAGCGTCTCCGACAACCGAGAGCGCGCGATGCTTGGTTGCATCAAAGCGGGACGTGTTGATTGAAATAAACTCCGCCTCTTGTGAGAAGGCTGTCCATGATCCCGTTGTGAAATCCTGAAGTCGTGTTCCAATCGCAAGAATAACATCTGCATCCTTCGCAAGCGCATTTGCAGATGTTGAACCGACAATTCCTATTGGCCCGGCATGAACAGGATGATCATGTGTAAGAGCACCTTTTCCCGCGATCGTTTCTACAACCGGAATACCTCTCTTTGCAGCAAACTCGGCCAGCTGTTCCTCTGCTAACGAATAGCGAACCCCACCTCCCGAGATGATTAGAGGCCTCTTCGCAGTCATCAGAAGCTTAACAGCCGCACTTAGTGCACCGCGATCTGGACGCGGGCGTGGGATCTTCCATACCTTCGGCTCAAAAAAGGCTTCAGGATAATCAAAAACCTTTTCCTGGGTATCCTGTGCAAGACCTACAAATGCTGGACCGCAATCGGCTGGATCAAGCATGGTCGCGATAGCCTGAGGCAGCGATGTGATGATCTGCTCGGGCTGGGTAATCCTGTCCCAGTAGCGCACGACAGGCTTGAATGCGTCATTGACCGTTACGGTTGGATCGTCAAAATGCTCAACCTGCTGCAATACCGGATCAGGAAGACGGTTTGCGAAAGTATCCCCTGCCAGAAGCAGTACAGGCAGACGGTTCGCCATCGCAGTTCCGGCCGCAGTTACCATATTGGCGGCACCCGGTCCTATTGAAGTCGCTGCAATCATAATTTGGCGACGACGTTTTGCCTTTGCAAATCCTATAGCAGCAAGAGCCATAGACTGCTCATTCTGTCCGCGATAGGTCGGTAGTTGATCTTGAACCTGTTCTAACGCCTCAGACAGACACGTCACGTTCCCGTGACCGAAAATCCCGAACAATCCGGCAAAGAGCGGAACTTGCTCACCGTCAATCTCAGTGAACTGATTGCAAAGATATTTGACCAGTGCCTGAGACATCGTCAGGCGTATTTTTTTCTGCATTGCTTTTCCTCCTGATAACTTGCTTTCCGAAACAGTAAGGAATGAGTATTGACAAATCAATACATTTGCAATGAATATTGCAAAATAACACTCGGGAGGATCTTGAATGCTAAGAATCGCAGTACTCGGCGTTGGCCGTATTGGTCGTATGCACGCTGAAAATATCGCACAACACCCTCGGGCAACACTTGCAGGCATATATGATGCCCACCCGCCGGCAGCACACTCTGTCTCAGAGCTTCTTAACGTAACAAATTTTGAGTCATCAGAGGCTGTATTCTCGTCAGCTGAGGTTGACGCCGTCCTTATTGCAACCTCAACTCCCACGCATGCAGACTATATTGAGATGGCAATCGCCGGCGGAAAGCCAGTGCTTTGCGAGAAACCTATTGATCTTTCACTAGAACGGGTTAATGCCTGCGCTTCAAAAATCGCCGATTCCAATGTGCCGATCATGCTGGGTTTTGTACGACGCTTCGATATCGGACATCGCGGTGTTCGAAAAGCCATCGAAGAAGGCAAGATCGGAGACCTCCATCAGGTAGTCATCACATCTCGTGATCCCGACATTGCACCAGATAGTTACATTGAAGTGTCGGGTGGAATCTTCCGCGATATGACGATCCACGACTTCGATATGGCACGCTTCATCTTGGGCGAAGATATAACAACTGTCAGCGCGACTGGTTCAAGACTCGTGTCTCCTGCATTAATGGAACGCTGCGACGACTATGACACCGTTTCTGCCGTGCTTACCACGGCAAGCGGCAAACAGTGCATCATTAACAATTCGCGCCGTGCCGTTTACGGTTACGACCAACGTGTTGAAGCTCTGGGAAGTCTGGGCATGGCGATTTCCGAAAATCGCCCGATGAACCATACACGGCTTTACAACGCCGGTTTCACGGACCAGGCAGCACCGCTGCTCAATTTCTTCATTGATCGATACGACACAGCTTTTGCAGCTGAAATCGACGCGTTCGTTGATTCGATTGAGCGTGGAATAGCCCCGGAAGTCGGCTTCGAAGACGGACGCCAAGCGCTGATACTCGCAGAGGCGGCAATCCGCTCTGCTAAAGAATCGCGCACGGTAAACATTAGCGAAATCGGATAAAAAATGTACGAGAAATTCGGACTGTTCATCAACGGTGACTGGATTAAGAGTTTTCAAAATGGAGAAGTCCGTTCGCCGGTCACTGAAGGGGTACTTGGAACAGTATCAATGGCATCCCCCAGAGATACTGTATCTGCGATTGATGCTGCTGAAAGGGCTATGACCGACTTACGCAAAATGGGCGGCTTCGAACGTGCAGATGCGTTGCATCGCGCTGCTGATGCGATGATCTCACGCAAAAGCGAAGCAGCACATATGATCTCCTCTGAAACGGGCAAACCAATCGCTCAGGCTGAACGGGAATGGAGTCTGGCTTGCGATCAGTTCCGCTGGTACGCAGAAGAAGCACGCAGAATCTACGGCAGGGTTGTGGAAAGCCGTGTCCCCGGTGGACGTTTCGAAATTACCGCCGAACCTGTTGGTATTGTAGGAGCATTCACTGCATGGAATTTCCCAGCAGCACTACCAGCTCGTAAGCTTGCTCCAGCTTTAGCTGCAGGCTGCTCCGTCGTATTACGGCCATCATCGCAAACACCAGGCGTCGCCATGGTCATGGTCGATTGCCTAAAGGATGCAGGACTTCCCAACGGAGCAATCAACCTTGTCGTCGGGTCAACGAGTGATACCTATGCCACAATCATGGCAGACAAGCGTGTGCGCAAAGTTTCCCTAACCGGCTCCACTCGGGTCGGTCAGCAAATGATCCGAGATGCGGCCGACACTGTTAAAAAAGTATCAATGGAATTAGGAGGAAACGCGCCGCTCATCGTCTACGAGGATGCAGATATTGAACCGGCGCTGGACGCTATCGTACCAACGAAATACGCAAACTGCGGACAGGTTTGCGTTACGCCGGATCGCTTTTTCATTCATGACAGCCTTCATGACGCCTTTGTCGAGGGATTTGTAGAACGAACAGCAAAAATCAAGGTCGGCGATGGACTAAATCCTGCAACAGCAATGGGGCCACTCATCAATAGAGCACGGCTCGAGGAGATCGAAAACATTGTTGAAGGAGCCCTCAAAGAGGGAGCCACCTTGGCTTTTGGCGGCAATCGTCCAACGCAATTCAATGCCGGCTATTTCTTCGAACCGACCGTACTCACGAACGTATCTGATGATATGAAAGTGTCCATCGAAGAAAACTTCGGCCCAATTGCCGCCATTTCCCGCTTTTCAGAAGAAGAGGAAGTCCTTGAACGCGCCAACTCTTCTGACATGGGGCTTGCGGCCTATGCCTTTACCAGATCTCCGGACCGCGCACGTCGCACTGTCGCAGCATTAAAGTCCGGCATGGTTGGTATCAACAGCTTTGCCCTTGCGGCATCTGAGGTACCTTTTGGTGGAACGAACCACTCCGGCATGGGGCGTGAGGGCGGTTGCGAGGGTATTGAAGATTACCTTGATACCAAGCTCGCACAGATAGTCTTTTGAAAGGCTGACTTATGATTAGTAATAAACTCAAATCTATTTGGGCAGAACAACACCCTGTTCTAAATGGCTGGCTGTCGATAGGAAACCCCTTTACTGCTGAAATTATGGCGGAGCAAGGCTACGATTCCATCACCATCGACATACAGCATGGCGCCCTGGATTATTCATCCTGTCTGCCAATGTTTCAAGCCATGCGTGGCTCCGGTGTTGTACCAATGGCACGCGTGCCATGGCGAGAACCTGGCATAATCATGAAAGCACTTGATGCCGGTGCCATGGGGATCATTTGTCCTATGATCAACACCCCCGAAGAAGCAGCGGAGTTTGTCAGTTTTATGCGCTACCCCCCTCAAGGGCAACGCAGTTTTGGGCCGACGCGTGCAAACGTCGCTTATGGTGGATATGACCTGACAGCCAACAACGAACTGCTCGCACTGGCAATGATTGAAACACAGGCGGGCATGGACAATCTCGACAAGATTGCTGCAACACCAGGCCTTGACGGAATCTATGTCGGACCTGCGGATCTTACGTTAGGGACACAAAATGGCCGTCTTGCTCCAGGTTTTGATCGTGAGGAAGACGAAATGATTGCGACGATCAAGCGTATTCTGAATGCGTGCAAAGAGAACGGTATAAAAGCTTGTCTGCATTGCGGTACACCTGAATATGCCGCGCGCGCGATAGAATGGGGTTTCGATCTGACCACCGTTTCCGGAGATTCCCGTCTTCTGGCTGCTGCGGCTTCGGCCTCCGTCAATTCGTGGCGCGAACTCACTGGGCTATCTGGCAAGTCGTCAAAGAACAGGGGATACTGATGCCGAACCTGCTTGTTGCCGGGAAACTCCATCCCGCTGGCGAGAAGCTGCTGGAGAGACTGGAGACCGATGGTATTGTTCACGTCGACTACATCCAGGAAGTCTCGGAAGCCTCTTACGCACCTCTCATTCATAAAGCCGACGCTCTTGTTATCAGAACACAACCGCTTTCCGCAGATACGATCGCAATGGCGACAAAACTGAAGGTCGTGTCCAGGCATGGTGTTGGCTACGATTCCGTCGATCTCAACGCACTTAACGCAAGGAAAATCGCACTAACCATCGTGGGTGATGTTAATTCCGTCTCCGTTGCCGAACATTCGATGATGCAGCTTCTGGCTGCAGCCAAACGCGTTTTACGCTCAGACTTGGCCGTTCGAAAACCAGACAATTGGGAATGGCGCAACAACCTTGAACAACAGGAAATTTCGGGAAAACGTCTGCTCATTCTGGGTTATGGAAGAATAGGTAGACATCTTGCACGTATGGCATCTGGCTTCGAGATGGAGGTCAAGGCATACGATCCTTTCCTGGAAAAAAAGGGGTGGCCCGAAGGTACAGTTGAACCAATATCCAATCTGAATGAAGGCCTTGCCTGGGCCGATTGCATTTCTGTCCACATCCCGAAGGGCGACAAACCGGCAATAGGAGCAGACGAGATTGCTCGAATGAAAGCCGGCGTTATAATTGCCAATACGGCAAGGGGGGGCGTCATTTGCGAAAAAGCTCTCGCCGACGCTCTTGCTTCCGGTCAGGTTGGCGCTGCTGGTGTAGACGTTTTCGAACAGGAACCCCCTCTAAAAGGCTCTCCCTTATTTACTTACGATAATGCGGTGCTATCTCCACACACAGCCGGATTAACCAGGGAATGCAGCGAGCGAATGGCTCTTGCCTCTATTCACAACGCTGTCAATTACCTCTCAGGGAGAATTGATCGCTCCCTGATTGTAAATGCGGGAACGATAGATGCGTGACAAACCAAAACTTAGTATCGGTCTCATTGGTACCGGCTTTATGGGGAAAGCCCACGCAGTTGGTTTTTCTGCCGCACAAAGAGTTTTTGACCTGCCAATGCAGATCAACTTACACACAGTTGCCGATGTCACTGACGAAACAGCAAGTCGTGCCGCAGATGAATTGGGCTTTGCCAATTGGACCTCCAATTGGCACGAAATGATCGATGATCCAGAAATAGATGTTATCGATATTACTGCACCCAACAGTCTCCATAAAGAGATGGCGCTCGTAGGAATTGCGGCAGGCAAGCATGTCTATTGCGAAAAACCGCTTGCCTGTACCGCAGAAGATGCTCTCGAAATGACCCTTGCCGCCGAGAAATTCGGGGCAAAAACACAGGTAGGCTTCAATTATATCTGCAACCCGATGCTTCAGCTTGCCAAAGAGATGATCGCAGCCGGTGAGTTGGGACACATTCGTGGTTATCGCGGTCTTCATTGCGAAGACTATATGGCATCGGACAGCACTCCCTTCAGCTTTCGTCATTCGCTCGCCGGCGGCGGGGCACTCGCTGACCTAGGAAGTCATGCTTTAGCCACTGCGGAGTACTTGCTCGGCCCTATCACTGACGTCTTGGGGGATTGTGTAACCATGATCAATGAACGCCCCAATGGTTTCGGTGGAACACGCAAGGTCGAAGTGGATGACATCGGACGAGCATTTGTACGTTTTGCTAGCGGAGCAACCGGTTCAATAGAGGGGAACTGGATTGCAACAGGTCGCAAAATGCAGCATGACTTCGAGATATATGGAACCCAAGGTGCCTTAGTCTTCAGTCAAGAGCATTTCAACGAGCTTCACTTTTATTCCACAAACGACCCCAGCGGACGTCAGGGATTTCGCCGCATTGAAGCAGCAGTTGAACACCCACCCTATGCTAACTTCTGCGTAGCACCTGGACATCAACTTGGCTTTAACGATCTCAAGGCAATTGAAGTAGCAGGCTATGTCAGCGCAATAGCCAATAACGGGGTAGAGCCTTTCAACTTTCGGAAAGGCCTGCGAATCCAGCAGCTCGTTGATGCAATCCAAGCATCATCCAGGCAGTCACGTTGGCACAGCACTTTGCCATAGAAATTACCAAACTTGACACGGCGCCAGATCACTAAATTCTGAAAGGAGACTAGCTAATAGGACCGTTGCTCCCACAAAACTAATCCGGGCAACTTGCAATGAATATTGCGATCCTGCACTATGCCGTTAATAGTTGCAATTTTAATGTTCACAAAAAAATCAAGGGCTATTAGCGTGCGGAAAGACGCAACCGAACAAACTGCTCCAGAAAATTATGAAGAATTGATCCGCCTCATTCACGAACGCCATGATGAAATGAGCAAAACCTATCAACGGATTTCTGTATTTTTGACGCAGAACCCAAACGACGTTGCCGTTCAGTCAGTCAACGCCATTGCAGAACGTTGCGACATTCATGCTTCGAGTTTTGTCCGGTTTGCTCAAGCGTTAGGCTATAAAGGATTTAAAGAGCTTCAAACTCTTTTCCAAAAGCGGCTTGCAACTGCGGCACCAGGTTTTGAAGCGCGCAGAAAGGCCTTGGAAAGCGAACTACAAGATCGGCAAGACCAATCTGAATATAGCTTTTTACGCGATCTCATTGTCCGTGACATTGCCTCACTACAAGATATGCTCGAAAAGACTATCCCCGAGGAACTTGCACTAGCAGCAGACCTCATCGAAGATGCGGAAAACGTTTATCTTATCGGTCAACTGCGTTCTGCTCCCGTAGTAGAATTGCTTCGATATATTCTGACGATGTTGGGAAAGCGATGCATCTTGCTTGATGCTGGCGGAGGGCTTGCCACCCATATGGCAAAAACCATGAAACCTGAAGATGTACTGATTGCCGTCTCTTTTCGATTTTATGCTAATGAAGTCGTGAATATTGTAGAAGAAGCAGAGAAGTCCAACGTCCCAGTCGTAGCAATTTCGGATAGCACCCTATCTCCTCTAGCCAAATCGGCCAAAGTTCTTTTTTCTGTTCCGGAACATGACTACACATTTTCTCGTTCGTTAGCTGCACCAATGTGTCTAGCGCAGGCCCTGACTGTTGCCGTTGCAGCACGCGTCCAACATGATGTTGCTGAACCAAGAATACCAACTGTTACGGGAACGTAAAATTATCTTTAGAAAACGAGCCTCAATTAACATTTCTAAACACTAAATCTAAGTTCATTTCATTCGAGAAAACAGAAAACAATGTCGACATAGTTAAAGACATAAAGTACAAAGACCTGCACTTCGAAAAACAGAGATAAAAATTACCTATAGACAATCAATCTCAAAAAAAAGACAATAAACTGAAACACCTTCCCTTACCTTTCAAGACGTCGCCGGTACACTATTGCCAAATGATATATTCATTGGGGTTGACCAAAGTGAAGGCGAATGTGATATAATCAACGCAAATTTCGCGTTTGTCTTCTTGGAACCAGATTGGCAACAAACATAGTGCCCAACCTCGAACCTAAATACTTCTCGTCAGCCTGTCCTAGCCGTGTTCTCTTCGACCAGATCGCGGACAAATGGTCAATGATGACGCTGACTGTACTGGAAGACGGCCCTCTGCGTTTTAATGAGATCAAACGCCAACTAGAGGGCATTTCCCAAAAGGCGTTAACCCAGTGTCTCCGGCGCCTTCAGCGCAATGGTTCCTATCGATTAAGTGAAGATCGTCTCACGCATATGGAGGACGCACAAACATTGGTACGCACGGCACTCCTGCTTGAGAGAGAAGCCCGGATGATGCAAATGGCTTCCGAACCTGCAGAAATGCAGAGCCACTACAACCGGATCCTTGCTCATCTTGATGAGATGGACAATCTCGTCAGCAATTTGGGGCGGGCTGGCATTAATATCTCTGTTCTGGCGTTCCAGCATACTGCACAGCTGTTTAGAGGCTCCATTCATATACTTGCCAAGCTGCATGATCAGGCATTGAACACCGAGATTGAGGAGAGCCAGAACGGGATTCTGGCTACCAGACTGGACCTTTTCAATCGGAATCTGGCTCAGCAAGGGCAGGAACTTCTGGTTGCTTCAGAAGCTCTTTCAAATGACTTTACCTCTGACTACCGGCAATCTGTGCAGCAGCTAACTCAAAAAGCGGAAAACCGGCGTTTTCAGGTTCTGGGGCTGCTGGCTATCTCTCTGGTCGTAGCCTGGTTTATATCGACCCGCTTTCTGGGAAAGGTTGTCATATCCCGCCTTCAGAAGGTGAGCCATTATTTACGCAGAGCCGGAGAAGCTCCATCAAAAGATGCTGGCGTACCTGTGACCGGTGATGACGAAATTGGCGAAATGGCTCGCGCTGTAGAGCAATATATGAAAGAGCGTCAACAACTGGCAAAGGTTCAGCAGGAAGCAGCCCATACAGCCCGCTTCATAGCTGTTGGCCAATTGGCTGCGGGCATCGCTCATGAAATCAATACGCCTGCTCAGTATATCGGCGACAATCTGCAGTTCATTCGTACCATTGCCGAAAACATGGCAAAAGATCCGGCATGCTCATCCTGGCAGGATGATTTGACAGAAGTTGCATCTGCCATCTCAGATTCTCGCGAAGGCATAAAACATATTTCCGGAATTGTTACGTCCATGAAAGAGTTCTCCCATCCCGGGATTACTGACAGAATTGAAGCTGACATAAACCGGGCTTTGGAAAATGCGTTAACGGTATCGCAAAACCAGTGGAAGCATGTCGCGACGCTTGAGCAAAATTTCGATCCCAATTTGCGCCCTCTTCTGTGTGACATTGGAAAATTAAATCAGGTCTTTCTCAATCTGATTGTTAATGCTGCCCACGCTATCGAAAAATCGGGAAAACCTTATCTAGGCAAGATTTTTGTTACGACAACACAAAACCAAGACTCTATTGAAGTACGGATATCAGACACAGGCACCGGGATAGACGAAGCGCTGTGCGAACGCATCTTTGATCCGTTCTTTACAACCAAAGAACCAGGACAGGGAACCGGACAAGGCTTGGCGATCTGTCAGGATATCGTCGTGCAAAAGCACGGTGGCACAATTGATGTCATCGGCAATGAAGGTGAAGGAGCCGAGTTTGTTATCCGGTTGCCAATCATATCGCCCGACAACTTTTCCGAAGCCGATAAGGAAGATTGAAAAGCATATAAAACACCCCGCTTGGCTTTCGCTAAGCGGGGTGTTTTACTTTGGGGCTTTGTTATATCTCACAAA
>NZ_JFJZ01000073.1 GCF_002115825.1 Thalassospira sp. MCCC 1A01428
TAATGAGTCCTGAGCCTAGCATGGAGAATTCCGTTGGTTCTGTTCGCGGCCTGACAGCCATTTTCGTTGGAATAGCCGGTTTAAGTGCGCTGCCTGTTTCCGCCGTTGCAGCCCAGGATGGTGTTGCTGACTTTTTCAAACAGGTTATCAGCAATGCCACCTATCAGTCCGAAGCCGTTGTAACCGCCTTTCGCGAAGCCCCCAATGACCCTGATAACAAAGGAATTGAGGACGACAAAATTGAAGGCTGGTCCCATCTTTCAATGGATAGCAACAGTTTCATTGGCGATTATTGGTCCTTCGGGCTGGGACTGGATGCCATTGCCTCTACCTATCGGGGCGGCGAAAGAGGCATGTTCACAGCCCCAGGAAAAGGAGAAGGTCAGGGTCGATATGTTGACCTAAACCGTTTAACCCTTTCCTATCTGGGAGATGATGCCGAATTCCTGTTCGGCAAGGACACCATCCCGATGGGAGTAGGCGAACTTTATTCCCCCGCCGATCTTTATGGCAATACCAACCTGGTCAATCCGCAGCAAAGCGTCGATGTTGGTGTCTGGCAGGCTCGAACCGACATTTATGTCGGCAGTGACCGCCTAACATTCATCGTCCTGCCCCTTTCAGAAAGCGGGCCATCGGCCAACGACAAATCACGCTGGTATGCAGGCGGTTCAAGCGGGTCCGAATTTACCAGCCTTAAACTGCCTGCCGTTCCCTTCGGCATGACCGCCGAACTACAAGATGCTGGCTATAACAATGATGACCCCGGCAATTGGGGGTATCTTGCCGAATATAAAGGAACCGCAACCGGGTTTGATTATTTCGCCAGCGCCTATACCGGCCCCAGCCCATATGCAGTGTTAAAGGATCCCCGGTTAACCAAACTTAATCTGTTTACTGTGGAACATCCAAGGGTTAGCATCGCATCAACCGGGGCGACATTCACCGAAGGATCATGGAAGTTTTACGGTGAAGGTGTCGGGTATTGGGCCCACCACGGCAAGGATGACGATGTTGCCCGGATGATGCTGGGCACCAAGTATCGCGAAACAAAATTTGCCAATTCTCTGGGCCTTAACGAAATTACACCTATTGTTGAATTCAACAAGGAATGGCGCCTGCAAAAGCAATCGCACCCTGATTATTCGGTGTCTTCGGAAGATACACGCCCAAACCCGCAAAACATCATTGCGGCACTGACCGTAACTGTTAATGACGAATGGAAATTTGGCGGCGCCTATGATCGTTCGATCCGTGATCGCGATTCATTAACCCGTTTGTTTATCCGCTATGAACCCACCGACAATCTATGGCTGTCTGTCACCGCCATGGATTTTCACGGCGGCGAAGAAACGGCATTTGGCAGTTATCGCCGTAACGACAATGTCGCGCTTAAGATGCATTACAGCTTTTAATCACCCCTGAGCCGTGCCCTGTTTTACCTGCAACACCGTTTACCACCCGAGCCGGCTTCACGAGAATATCCTTTTCTTGTGTCCGATTGCGTCATATGATACATAATTTAACGTCACTTGATACATCGACACCTGAAAAGGTCATCTCATGACAGTCCCGCCAGCACCGCCAGCGAATCCGATTTATTCCTTTGTCGGTCTGCCCGAGCAAGGAACATCGCCCCATGCCCTGCTGGACCAGATTGAAAAAGGCATACCGGTTGCCGGTGTGCGTAAACTGGCCGTTTTTTTGTTTCCAGACGCCGGAAGCCGTGCTGTTGAACATTTGGTTTCACGTTCTACGATCGAGCGGATAAAGCGCAGCCGAAACTTGCGTTTCTCGCGTGCAGCGACCGAACAAATTTATCCGGTGATCAAAGTTACCGCAAAAGCAATGGAGCTTTATCCTGGCGAGCCGGAAAAAGCCGTCCGGTTTTTGCAAAAGCCGCACCCGATGCTAGGGGGTATTGCCCCGCTGGAACTGGCCCGCAAGTCGGGCGCCGGGGCCGATATGGTCATGAACCTGTTTAACCGGATTCAGGCTGGCCTTACCGTATGACGCACCGCCTTTTGCCTGATGTGCGATATGGGTACCGCATCGGTGACCCAACAGGCATTTATCCAGTATATTCCGCCGACGGTGCCCGTCTGTTTGCCGGGCGTTGGCACGATGTCGGGCGGCCTGTTATTTATTGCAGCGAACATTATTCAACTGCGATGCTTGAAAAACTGGTGCATTTCAATGGCGAAGTTCCCAATGGTCAGCACTTTGTAAAAATCATCTTTCCGGCCGGGATTTCCTATGAAGTTTTTAGCGCGGCCCACCACTCCGACTGGCACGCAGAAAACGAACAAACCGCCCGTCAGTTTGGTAGCAAATGGTTCCACGAAAAGCGTTCCTGCATTTTGCTGGTTCCATCCATTGTTGCGCGCGAAGAACACAATATTCTAATTAATACTCTTCATCCTGATTTCAGCCAGATCACAACCGGGTTGGAACAGCCGATCTGGTGGGATGACCGGTTGTATCAATAAATCCGTCTTACCGACAATCATAAGCCCTGAACCGCGATCCCCGCATATATCCCTCATCTATTTCAGCAAGTATTCCAGAGTAACACCGCCTGCTTTTGCATCACCCTCCGTGCTTAGGGTGTCACAAATGACATGCTTGGTTTCAACGTAATAGATATCACGCATAAAAAGGGGTGGCACCCAACCACCCCTTAATATCAAGGTTCTTGCAAACCAAAAGTCGTGCAAAAATCACACCCCGGCAGGCATGTTTTCAGCTTTACGTTCCACCCTGCGCGGGGCAGTAATTTCTTTCCACTTGGACAGGGCCTTGTTAACGGCCGGGTACGGATCACGGCGGATAAACTCGCCATCGCCGCATTTGGCAACCACAACGCCTTCTTCGGCAGCAATACGCCCCCGACTGATGGTGTAACGCGGCAAGCCTGTCACTTCCATGCCTTCAAAAACATTGTAATCAATGGATGAAACCTGATGTTTCGCCGAAATGGTTTTTGAAGCCTTCGGATCCCACACTACCAAATCAGCATCGGCCCCAACCAGAATGGCACCCTTGCGCGGATAGATATTTAAAATCTTGGCGATGTTGGTTGATGTCACCGCAACAAATTCATTGGGTGTCAAACGACCGGTATTGACACCATTGGTCCACAGCAACGGCATACGATCTTCGAGGCCACCGGTTCCATTGGGGATTTTGGTGAAATCCCCCATCCCCATGCGCTTTTGTTCCGAAGTAAAGGCACAATGATCTGTTGCCACCACTTGCAAACTGCCCGCAGCAAGTCCGTTCCATAAACCATCCTGATGCAGTTTGCTGCGGAACGGCGGCGACATAACCCGGCGTGCCGCATGGTCCCAATCGGCATTAGCATATTCACTATCATCAAGCACCAAGTGCTGAATCAGCGGTTCGCCAAACACACGTTTGCCATTCTGACGCGCGCGACGAATGGCTTCATGGGCCGGTTCACACGATACATGCACAATATAAAGCGGAACATTGGCCATATCAGCAATCATGATGGCACGATTACACGCTTCGCCTTCCACATCAACCGGGCGGGAATAGGCGTGCGCTTCGGGGCCGTTATTACCGGCATCTAGCAGGCGTTGCTGCAAGGTCGCAACCACGTCACCATTTTCCGCATGAACCAGCGGCATGGCCCCCAGTTCAGAACAGCGCGAGAAGGATGCAAACATTTCATCATCATCCACCATCAAGGCCCCTTTATAAGCCATGAAGTGTTTGAAGGTGTTAATGCCCTTTTCCTCGACGACGATTTTCATCTCGTCAAAAATCTGTTCGCTCCACGACGTAATCGCCATATGGAACGAATAATCGCATACCGCCTTGGATGATTTATTGTCCCATGCCTGCAACGCCTCCAGCAGCGATTGATCGGGTGATGGCAAACAAAAATCGACAACCATGGTGGTACCACCGGCGACCGCGGCCTTGGTGCCAAATTCAAAATCGTCCGCCGAATAGGTACCCATGAATGGCATTTCCATATGGGTATGCGGGTCGATCCCGCCAGGCATGACATAGCACCCGTCGGCGTCAATCACCTTGTCGCCCGAAAGGCCCTTGCCAATCGCGGCTATCTTGCCATCTTCAACCAGAATATCGGCTTCATAGGTCAGGTCTGCGGTAACGATGGTTCCGCCACGAATAACCATGGACATGGGTGGCTCCTTATCTATCGGTATCGGGGTTGGATGGGTACGCGCTGGCACCCGGTCCCTGTAACTTCAGGGAAAGTCGCCCGGCAACATTGGGGCCGCCGCCGGGCGTTACTCAGGTTAGCTTACATTTTATCTGTAACGACGTGGGTCCAGGCACCTTCCGGTTTTTTGGTAATAACCGGGTCAGAACCGCCTGACAGCAAGCTGTCAACCGTCCGGGTATAGGCATCCTCGCTCAAAACGCCATCCGTGCTCAGAAGTTTGCCAACTTCTTTCATCATACGGATCTGATGTTTTTCGGTTTGCGCCCCGGTCGCATCATTATCCAGAATAATCTGCGCGGCATCTTCCGGGTGTTCCTTGGCCCATGTCCAACCCTTCATGCTGGCAGCAACAAAACGCGACATTTTATCAACAAAAGCCGGATTTTTCAGCTTGTCTTCCATCACATAAAGGCCGTCTTCAAGCGTCGCGACACCCTGATCTTCATATTTGAAAACAACCAGATCTTCGGCCGGAATACCGGCATCAATCACCTGCCAGTATTCGTTATAGGTCATGGTTGAAATACAATCGGCCTGCTTTTGCAACAACGGGTCAACGTTAAAGCCCTGTTTTAAAACCGTAACACCCTTGTCGCTGCCATCGGTCGGAATGCCCAGTTTCGACATCCAGCTTAGGAACGGGTATTCATTACCAAAGAACCAGACACCCAGGGTACGCCCCGGAAAATCCTTGGGCGAGGTAATGCCGGTATCTTTCAGGCAGGTTAACTCCATACCCGATTTGGCAAAGGGCTGGGCGATATTGACAAGCGGCACACCCTTTTCACGCGATGCCAGGGCTGACGGCATCCAGTCCACCACCACATCGGCACCACCACCGGCAATCACCTGCGGCGGCGCAATGTCGGGGCCACCGGGATTGATGGTGACATCAAGGTCGGCGTCTTCGTAAAATCCTTTATCCTGGGCCACATAATACCCGGCAAACTGCGCCTGGGTTACCCATTTAAGCTGCAAGGTCACTTCATCAGCCGCCATCGCCGAAAGCGATGTCAGGCCAAATGCCATCCCCAGAGCCGTCGCAAACACTTTTTTCATTTTATTGAAGCCTCTCCACAGGTTGAAATTCAATCCTCCCGACGGGTCGTCTTTTTTTTCTGCCTTAATGGCGACGTACCCGAAATGACGGATGCCACGACGTTACCTTGCGTTCCGCAAAGGCCACAGCTCCGTAAAAGGCAGTCCCGGCAAGGGCTGCCAATGCAATTTCTGCCCACACCATATCCACATTCATGCGTCCGACTTCGGTTGAAATGCGAAAGCCCATGCCAACAATGGGTGTGCCAAAAAACTCGGCCACAATTGCGCCAATCAGCGCCAGGGTAGAGTTAATTTTAAGGGCGTTAAAGATAAACGGCAGGGCCGCTGGCAAGCGCAAGCGAAACAGCGTGGACCAATAACCCGACGCATAGGTCGCCATCAGATCTTTTTCCAGCCTTCCTGCCGCACTTAAACCGCTTACGGTATTCACCAGCATCGGAAAAAACGTCATGATCACAATCACCGCGGCTTTTGACTGCCAGTCAAAGCCAAACCACATCACCATGATCGGTGCGACACCAATAATCGGCAGAGCCGAAACCATATTGCCCAACGGTAACAGACCGCGTTTCAGAAACGGCACCCGGTCAACCGCAATCGCCACGATCAAGCCACTGCCACATCCCAAAACATACCCGGCAATCACGGCCTTCAAAAAGGTTTGCCGGAAATCATCCCACAAAATGCCGGTCGAACTGGCAAAGCGCGCGCCAATCATGCTTGGTGGTGGCAGCAATACCTGCGGTACACCAAACCCGGCCGTGATAACTTCCCATAAAAACAGCAACCAGATACCAAAGGCCACCGGCACAATAATATTAGCGGTTTGCTGTTTACCGTTTTCCAGACTGTGATAATTGGCAATAACGTCTATCGCGCGCCACACCAGCGCCCATAACGAGAAAATGAACATCCAGAAACCATAGGATGCATACCCTGCCAGCCCCTGATGATAGAGTGCCGCCACGGCCTGCCAGGCACCAAAAACCACAACTGCCAATACAATGCAGGCGCGCAGAACGCTGGTGACGCCATACCAGGTAAAAACAACACCGGCGACCACACAGGCCACCATCGCACTGGCAAGCCCGGGCAAGTCAGAAACAAAGGCGACATTCTTGCCGGTATCAATGTCGACACCCGATAATGGAAACACCAGTGACAGCAACGCAAAAACTGCGGCCACCAGGCAAAATTTATCAAGTTTACCGGTCATGCCCGCACCCCCATGCGTTCAAGCACCCGTTTTTCCATTAAACCCACAATCACCACCATCATCGCAGCCACAAAGGCTGCGGTTAACAATGCAGCCCAGATTTGCACCGTTTGCCCGTAATAGGACCCGGCCAGCAAGCGTGCGCCCAGGCCCGATTGTGCGCCGGTTGGCAATTCGCCAACAATGGCACCAACAAGGCTGATGGCTATCGCCACTTTCAGGCTGGCAAACAAAAACGGCATCGCCGATGGCCAGCGCAGGGCGGCAAAGGTTTTCCAGCGTGATGCATTATAGGTGCGCATCAAATCAAGCTGGATATGATCAGGGGAGCGCAACCCCTTAACCATGCCAATGGTCACAGGGAAAAAGCACAGATAGGTTGAAATCATCGCCTTGGGGATCAAACCCTTAAGACCAATCGCCCCCAGCACCACAATAATCATCGGTGCAATGGCCAGAATGGGAATGGTTTGGGATGAAATCACCCACGGCATCAGGCTTTTTTCAAGTGTTTGCACATGAACAATGCCGACAGCCAGCACAATACCCAAAAGCGTGCCAATGCCAAAACCCAACAAGGTAGAGGATAACGTTACCCAGGTATGGTAAACCAGCGAGCGTTTGGACGTAATTTTAGTGGCAAAAATGGTTTTATACATTTCCTGCGCCACCTGGTGCGGGGCGGGTAATACCGGGCGATCCTGCGCAAGGGTTGCTTCCACCAGTTGCAATGGCGTCCAGTCCTGTTTGGCTCGGGCATAACGGTCAATCTGACCAGGCATGTTCATAAACACAGCCCCGACATACCAAAGGACAAACAAGCCGATCAGCATTACGCAAACCGGGCCGGTCTGGCCTTTCATCATGCGGCCCCAAAGGGTTGGCCCCGCCGCAGCAGTTGGCAAGGTTGCAGCATCAGTCGTCATAGCTATGCCCTGCCCGCAGCCCTTCGCGTACACGATGGGCCACTTCCAGAAATTCCGGGGTTTCGCGAATATCCAGGGTGCGATCTTTGGCGAAATCGGTTTCGATGACGTCAATGATCCGGCCCGGGCGCGGCGACATCACCACAATTTTCGACGACAAAAATACCGCCTCGGGAATGGAATGAGTGACAAACGCAACCGTTTTGTTGGTCCGCGCCCACAATTTCAATAATTGTTCGTTCAAATGATCCCGCACGATCTCGTCAAGCGCCCCGAACGGTTCATCCATTAATAACAAATCGGCATCAAAGCTGAGCGCGCGGGCAATAGAGGCGCGTTGCTGCATGCCGCCGGAAAGCTGCCAGGGGAATTTCTTCTCAAACCCGTTTAATTCCACAAGTTTCAAGGCTTCATGAGCGCGCCGGAGGCGTTCTTCTTTGGAAAGTTCCATAATTTCCAGTGGCAAGGTCACGTTGCGTTCAATTGAGCGCCACGGCAACAAAGCCGGGGCCTGAAACACATAGCCATAGGAACGGTCTTCACGCGCCTGTTGTGGCGACACCCCGTTTATAAGTATATCGCCGCCCGTTGCCCGCTCCAGATCGGCAATGACACGCAAAAGCGTTGTTTTTCCACAGCCCGACGGGCCGATAAACGAAACAAACTCACCCTTGTTAATGGTTAAATCCACCTCGGATAACGCATAAACCGGGCCATCGGCGGTTTGAAATGTCAGCGACATTTTTTGAATATCAACAACCACATCCTTCGATGCGGCCATCGGCGCCACATTATTGACGACTGCCTGTAACGTCATGGGTGTTCCCCTGATCGATGTCTCTCAAAAACCTCCCTCAGGGACGTTGCCCTGAACTTTGCCGGTTTATTTTATGGCCCGTTTGCACAGATGGCGCACAGGTGTTTTACCGGTCAAAGCAGTCTGGCGAACGAACGGGCCGTTCGCCTTTAGAAATCAGTTGCCGTCCGTCAGGCGGGTATAGGTCGAAGGGCGACGGTCACGGAAAAATTGCCAGTTATTGCGGGCTTCGCGCACCATATTCATGTCCATGTCATGAACAATCAGCTCGTCCTGATCGCGTGATGCTTCCTTTTCAATCACGCCGCGCGGATTAACAAAGTAGCTTTGCCCGTAAAATTCGCCAATATCCCAGGGTTGCTCGCGGCCCACCCGGTTAATCGCACCAATATAGCAGCCATTGGCAACGGCGGATGCCGGCTGTTCCAGCTTCCAGATATATTCAGAAACCCCTGCAACCGTAGCAGACGGATTAACGATATATTCCGCACCATTTAGGGCCAATGCGCGCCAGCCTTCGGGGAAGTGGCGGTCATAACAGATATAAACGCCCAATTTGCAATATTGGGTTTCAAAAACCGGCCAGTTGGACGCGCCCGGTTTGAAAAAGAACTTTTCCCAAAACCCGGAAACCTGCGGAATATGGGTTTTGCGATATTTACCCAAATAGGTCCCATCGGCGTCAATCACGGCGGCGGTATTGTAATAAACCCCGGTAATGTCTTCCTCATAGATCGGAACAACAATCACCATTTTATGTTTGGCGGCCAGTTCACACATGAGTTGTGTGGTCGGCCCGTCGGGAATTTTCTCTGCCGCCGCATACCATTTGGCATCCTGGCTCGGGCAGAAATAGGGCTGGGTGAACACTTCCTGAAAACACAGGACCTGCACCCCCTTTTTGCCAGCTTCCTCGATATAGGGAAGATGCGCCTCGATCATGGCCTGGCGAATTTCTTCTGGTGACTGATCCGTACTGCCTTTCAAAGACATCTGAATCAATCCGCCTCTCAGCATCGACATGCGAGATACCTCCTTGATAATGTATGCGTTCTTGCCGGTTTTTACCGATCTGGATGTGAACGCTTGTGTTGGTTTTCGCCATCAAACCCGGTTGATGGCGAAAACCGGAATCTTTGTTTGCCTGGATGCGACCGACCCCGACAAAATAAGACGGCGCGGCCCGCACCGGGCCACGCCTGCCTGTTACCCGTTAGACGGGAAGTTGAACTCCGCACCGGAGCGAATGCCTGTCGGCCAGCGCATGGTAACGGTTTTAAGCTTGGTATAGAAATGCACCGCTTCGGGACCGTAAATTCCGTGTGATCCGAAAATCGACCGTTTCCAGCCGCCAAAGCTGTGATAGCCAACCGGCACCGGAATGGGCACATTCACACCGACCATGCCAACCTGGATACGATCAACAAAGTTACGCGCCGCATCACCATCACGGGTGAAAATCGCGGTACCATTGCCATATTCATGCTTGTTGATCAAATCAACCGCCGTGTCATAGCTGTCCGCACGCACAACCGACAGAACCGGACCAAAAATTTCGTCGGTATAAATCGACATGTCCGGGGTAACGCGGTCAAACAGGGAACCACCCACGAAATAGCCGTTTTCATAGCCCTGCAGCTTAAAGCCACGGCCATCAACAACCAGTTCGGCACCTTCCTTCACACCGGCATCAATATAGCCAAGAACCTTGTTCTTATGTGCTTCGGTAATGACCGGGCCCATATCGGCGTCGGTATCGGTCGAAGGACCAATTTTAAGCGCGGCAACCTTGGGTGCCAGCGCCTTGACCAAACGATCCGCTGTTTCTTCACCAACAGGCACCGCCACTGAAACCGCCATGCAGCGTTCACCCGCCGCACCATAGCCAGCGCCCATCAGGGCATCCACGGCCTGGTCAATATCGGCATCGGGCATGACGATCATGTGGTTTTTCGCCCCGCCAAGCGCCTGGACCCGTTTGCCATTCGCTGTGCCGGTTTTGTAAACATATTCCGCAATCGGGGTGGAACCAACAAAACTGATGGCCTGTACGTCGGGATGATGCAACAGTCCATCAACAGCGACCTTGTCGCCATGCAGAACGTTACAAACGCCCTTGGGCAACCCGGCCTCATGGAGCAATTCCACCACCAGATTGGCTGCCGACGGGTCGCGTTCGGACGGTTTCAGAACGAAGGTATTGCCGCACGCAATCGCCATCGGGATCATCCATAACGGCACCATGGTCGGGAAGTTGAACGGGGTAATCCCGGCAACAACACCCAGGGCATGACGATCCGCACAGGCATCCACCGATGTGCCGACATTGCGGCTGAAATCACCTTTCAACAAATGCGGAATACCACAGGCAAATTCCACCACTTCCAAGGCACGGGCCACTTCGCCCAGCGCATCGGGGTGGGTTTTGCCATGTTCAGCCGAAATGGTGCTGGCAATTTCATCGGCCCGTTTTTCCAGCAGGCCCTTATAGGCAAACATCACCTGAGCGCGTTTGGCCGGTGGCGTTGCCGACCAGCTTTCAAACGCAGCCTTGGCCGTGGCAACAACGGTGTTTACATCGGCTTCCGATGCCAGCACCACTTCACCAGTCTGCTCCCCGGTTGCCGGATTGAAGATGGCGCCGGTCCGTGTGCTCTCGCCACTGGTATGTTCGCCGCCAATGATATGTTCGATACGTTTCATAACTCTTCTTTCCGTGCTGGATCAGTCAAGATTCTTCAGAACATCGCGCAGGGTTCCGAACAATTCGTCGATATGCGATTTTTCAATAATCAGCGGCGGCGACAAGGCAATGATATCGCCCGTCGTGCGGATCAGAATGCCCTTCTCGAATGCCTGCAAAAAGGCCGAAAATGCCCGTTTGGTCGGCTGGCCCTCGATGCTTTCAAGCTCGATGGCGCCAATCAGGCCAAGGTTACGAATATCCTTCACATGCGGCAGGTCAGCCAGGCTGTGCACCGCATCTTCCCAATATTTGCCAAGCTCTGCCCCACGGGTCAGAAGGCCTTCTTCCTCGTAAATCTCAAGCGTTGCCAGGCCCGCGGCACAGGCAACCGGGTTGCCCGAATAGGTATAACCGTGGAACAGCTCGATCATGTTTTCCGGGCCGGTCATGAAGGCATCATAAATGGCATCGGTGGCAAAAACAGCGCCCATCGGAATGGTGCCGTTGGTCAGGCCCTTGGCCGTCGTCACCATGTCGGGCTGTACACCAAAATAATCGACGGCAAACGGGGCACCAATACGACCAAAGCCGGTAATAACTTCATCAAAAATCAGCAGGATGCCGTGCTTGGTGCAAATTTCGCGCAGGCGTTTCAAATAACCCTGCGGCGGGATCAACACACCGGTCGAACCTGCAACCGGCTCCACAATCACGGCAGCGATGGTTGAGGGGTCATGCAAGGCGCACAGGCGTTCCAGGTCCTCGGCCAGCCATTCGCCATTTGTCGGCTCGCCGCGGATAAATTTGTTTTCTTCGGGCAGATGGGTATGACGAATATGGTCAACACCGCCCAGCATGGTGCCAAAGGTTTTCCGGTTGGTCGGAATGCCGCCCACCGAAATGCCGCCAAAGTTCACCCCGTGATAGCCGCGTTCACGCCCGATCAGGCGGGTGCGCTGGCCTTCGCCACGGGCACGATGATAGGCAATGGCAATTTTAAGCGCGGTTTCAACCGATTCCGACCCGCTATTGGTATAAAAGACATGGTTTAAATCACCGGGCATCAACTGTGCCAGGCGCGTTGCCAGTTCAAACGCCTTGGGGTGGCCCATCTGAAAGGCCGGGGCGTAATCAAGCTCTTCAAGCTGGGCGCGAACGGCTTCATTGATTTTGGCGCGCTTATGCCCGGCATTGCAGCACCACAAACCCGCCGTTCCATCCAGGATCTGGCGGTTATCATCGGTGGTGTAATACATGCCTTCGGCCGAAACCAGCATGCGCGGAGTTTGCTTGAACTGGCGATTGGCCGTAAACGGCATCCAGAAGGCGGACAAATCATTGGGGCGGTTGTTTGATGTGGCGGCAGTCATTGTTATCAGGTCTCCCGAACCCTGTTTGGCTTTGCTGGCATCACATATGCCAGTCAACTGGTCGATCATGGCACAGCCGAATTTTGACAAGCAACGACGCTTGCCTGCCATCGGCAACAGAACGGTATCTCGCATGACATCTTGCGATCAAGACATGCAAAACTACAGCACAATGACTGTAGCTGTCAGTACCGATTTCGTGCAACTAACCCGTAAGAGCATGACATCGAAGCGATCCCTGTTTTTTATTGTTTACGACACATTTATGTCTATCTTCACTGCCCGGCGCGGTTGTTTCCGCACATGTGGGATGAAAACATGCCTCGCAAATTCAGACTTGCTTTTTAGCTGTTAAAACAGAGATTATTTGAACCTGACCAAACGGTCAAGATAAATACATATAAACACGGGACGGGGTTGATGACCGCATCAAACAGACCGGCAAACGGCGCACACAAAGCTGCCATCCGTCTGGAAAACGAAGTCCAGATTCTTGCCGCAGCCGAACGGGTTTTTGCCGATTTCGGCTTCAAGGGGGCCACCACCGCCCGCATTGCCGAGGTTGCCAATGTTCCCAAGGCCAATGTCCATTATTACTTCGCCACCAAAGAGGCGCTTTATCGCCGCGTGATCGAAAATGTCTGCTCGCAATGGCTGGAAGCCGCGATGACATTTGAAAACACTACCGACCCCGCCACCATCCTGCGCGGCTATATCGAAGCCAAAATGGACCTCTCGCGCAGCACCCCCTATGGCTCGCGCGTCTGGGCCCATGAAATTGTCCGTGGGGCCAAATTTTCGTCCGATTATATCTCCACCACGGTCAAGGACTGGCTCGATGGCCGGGTACGCATCATCCGCCGCTGGATCGCGGAAGGCAAAATGGACGATGTTGAACCCTACAGCCTGATGTACATGATCTTCGCCACCACCCAGCACTATGCCGACTTCTCCAGCCAAATCGAAATTTTCAACGGCAACCAGCCGTTGAGTGACGCACAATTTGCAGAAGCGAAGGAAAATGTGGTGCGGATTATTTTGAGGGGGGTTGGGTTAACCTAAAAAATCAAAAAAAGGAATTTCAAGAAAAATAACTATATATCATAGACGAAAAATCCATCAGCAGCCTAGGCTCAGGACTCATT
>NZ_JFJZ01000074.1 GCF_002115825.1 Thalassospira sp. MCCC 1A01428
AATGACGTTTGTGACGTTTTTTTGGAAAAACCTTTTAAAACAGCTACTTGCGAACAAGCCTCTATCAACCCTGAAGTTGCGGCAGACCCGGGATGTGATTAATGGTTGATGCAATGCCGCTTCCCCCGGCCTGACAGCAAAGTATCCTGATGAAAGACAGCCAAGACCATGCAGTTTAATGCCCCCCTGAGGGAAATGAAGTGACCTGCCATATGGTAAATACCAGTCACGAGGATAGCGCATATGGGCTTCGCGGGAGAATATTTCAAACAAGGATCCGGGGGAAACCGATAGCAACACCCCCAAAAATTGCTGGATTACGGGAAATATGTCTGAAAAAGACAGAATTTAGCGATTGTGAACCTTTATTTTACCAGACAACTTGATTATGCAAGGTGTTAGAGTATGCCGATTGGGATGAGGGAACAGGAAAACATGATCAGATTACGACATGGCATATATAGTGTGGCGTTGGTGGCTTCGCTGGTATTGGGCGGCTGCGAGAACCTGTCACATATGGCATCTGGTTCCTCGAGCACGTCGGCCAGCAACCAGGACAACAGCAAAGGCGGATCAGCGATGCCGTCTTTCAACAAATTTACCGACATTCCAATGCCGTCCAATTCGACACTGGATATGGACCGCAGCATCATATTTGGTGCCTCGGATGCGTGGACAGGCCGCCTGGTTTTGAATTCACGCGGGACGCCCGCACAGATGTATGATTTTTACGAACGTGAAATGCCAAATTTTGGCTGGAGCAAGGTGACCGTTGTGCGCGCTGATGTCAGTGTTCTGGTCTATGACCGCGAAAGTCGCGTTGCGACCATCAAACTGACCCCCGGATCCTTTAGCGGGTCCACTGTCGATATTACCGTATCGCCCAAGGGATAAGTCAAACTTATCCATCGACGACATAATAATACAAAAGGCCGCTTTCCACAGATCGGAAAGCGGCCTTTTTGCTGTTTTAAAGCGTAAAGTTAACGCGTCCCGAACAAACGGTCGCCGGCATCGCCAAGCCCCGGGACGATATAAGCCTTTTCATTCAGCTTTTCATCAAGGCCTGCCGTATAAACCGGGACATCCGGATGGGCTTGCTGGAAAACCCGCATGCCTTCCGGTGCTGCCACCAGCGCCATAAAGCGAATGTCGCAATCCTTGACACCGTATTTGTTAAGGACATCAATGGCCGCAACGGCAGAATTACCGGTTGCCAGCATCGGATCGACCAGAATAAAAGTCCGGCCTTCGACCTCGGGCAATTTGACCAGATATTCGACAGGCAGATGGGTTTCCGGGTCGCGATACATGCCAATATGGCCAATACGGGCCGACGGCATCAGTTCGATCAAACCATCGGCCATGCCAAGCCCGGCCCGCAATATCGGCACCACGGCAAGTTTGCGCCCCTGAATAAGAGGGGCGTTCATTTTGCAAATCGGGGTCTGGATTTCCTCAAAACTTACCGGTAATTCGCGGGTAATTTCATATCCCATCAACAAGGCAATTTCGCGCAACAGCTGGCGAAAGGTTTTGGTTGAGGTATCAACCTTGCGCATATGCGTCAGCTTATGCTGGATCAGTGGATGTTCGAGAATGTGAAGATTGGGAAATTCGGTTTGATTGCTCATGATAGTACCAGCCATCCTCAATTACACTGCGCCAGAAATGATTGGGGTGTCACCTAACGGGTTTACCACAAGAAGGCAAGTCTGTTGGCCCACACTATTAAATAGCATGCCGCAGTTACCCTATAAAAAGCAAATGCCGATGTCAGAGCAAGACACCGGCATTTATCAGAACGGAAAAAGCCCCAAACGAAACCAACAGTTAATCGATGGTTTTGTCATTGGGTTCCGCACGGACAGGGAACCCATCGATTCCGGTATCTTTTTTAACTTTTTCAGCCCCGGTCCGGGCTGTCGTCGCGTTGGGATACGCCCCGACCCGCACATAATACCAGGCACCATCATTGCTACCGCGTTCAACTACAGCAACTTCGAGGCCTTTTTTACGCAATTCACCGGCACGCTGACGGGCGTTGGCATCTACCTTAAAGGCCCCGACCTGAATGGAATAAGGCATGTTCTTGCTGCCCGGTTCGCGATGAAGGGCAGCAGATGCCGCTGTTTCCGTTTCGGCAGTTTTGGGGGCTTTTACAGCCGTTTCTTTTTGAGGTGCCGGTTTAGGGGGCTTGGCATCCTTGCGAATATCAGGTGCAACCGGCCTGGCTGCTGGCTGATCGTCAGAGGATACGGCACTATCTGAAGTGCCCGCGCTGTTCGCTGCCCCCTCGCCTTCGTCAGCACCCATTGCCGAGGCATCGGGTGTCGTCGCATTCGAGGATGCGCTATCCCCCATATCGGGGACAGCTGGGGCGCCATTATCATCAGGATTGTTCTGATCGGCATCGCTATCCCCCGCTGCCTTTTCCGCAATTAAATCGCCAACAGGGTCAACCCCCTGCGGCTCATTGCTCCCGGCAGCATCGGTTGACGGCATATCACTGGTGGTTTCCGGTGCATTATCCGTGCTGCCCCCGTCAACAGGTGACATCGGACCAGTTTGCTGAGGATTTTTTTGGGTAATATCGGTTTGAATGCGCGGAGCAGTATTTTGCGCCAGCAATTCCATTTTATCGCCGCTGGCAACGTCACTGGTTTGCGGCGCATCAGGCCCCATAAACAAACCGGCCCCCACCAGCATACCGCCAAAAAACAGCACCAGGCCAAGCATGCAGGCCCCGGTTATTAGCCCCAACAATGTTTTGCGATCCATGTCTGCTATTGTCCTGTTAATGGTAGAATATGCGGGCGAATGGCCATCTTTTTGCCCGGCCACAAGTGGCCCGACATTTTTTGACCCGGCACTGTTTTTACCCTGTCCGTAAAAAAATGCTGGCAAAGGCGCCTTTGATGATCGCCCTTGCGGGTCTGTACTGGAATGTTCCGGGTCATTCGCGGCCACTGTTTTTTGCGCCTTGTTTTAAAGTCGTGTCGTTCCAGCCCGTGATAAAATCATGGCTACGGGTATTTCTAACCGCAAGGCGGTTTAAAAAACACTTAAATGCCGACGAATTTGCTTAAATTCGCAGCATAAAACACAACATGAACCTGAATATGGCAAAAAATAAGGGCTGGCATTGAGCCCGGCTTTGTCCCGCACAAATACCGGATGCCAGCCCCTCGAGTGAGAGAGATCGACCTTCGGGGAGAGAGTTCCCGAAGAAGGACTTCCAGATACGCCATGTTTTCCGGAAGTCATGTCACCAACGGAAATTCCGTTGGCCAGTGACAACAACAGTTATAAACAACCTGAATTTCAAATGCAAACGATTATCACACACATTCGCAATTATTTTTTCAACCTTCCCTCTCCCTCACGCCAGCTGCGACACGACACGCTATACGCGAAAAGCAATTTCATCATCGCGAAGCAGTCGTAGGCAAGGGTTTCCCTATGGTTCTTGCCATCACGAAAATTACGCAAAATGCGTCAGAACTGTTGTCTTTATATGAAACCTCTGCTTGGATTGGTTCCAATGCGGCCAAAAGGTCGCAACGGGAGGTCACAATTAATACACATATAAAAATCCAAGTGACTGAGGAGGGTGTTGGATGAAGGGAGTAAAGGCCGTAAATACGGCTGTGGGGAGCAAGAGCGCAAGTATCTTTACATTGCGCCGTATCCTCTTGGTAATTGGTCTTTTATTGTCAGGGGCTGTGGCATGGATGCTGCTATGGACTGGCGACAATTACCGCAACTTTGCTGTTGAAACGTTAAATAACTCGGTTAGCAGCACGGTGAATTTTTTTGTAAGATCGCGGGTCATCAACGACTACGCAAATCGAATCACACCTGTTACCAATGACTGGTCACGCACAACCCGGCTGGTAAAGGCGCTACAGGAAAACAACGTCGACAATATCAAAACCGAACTTACGTTCTTTTCAAATGCCAGTCAGGTGACACAAGGGGAAATCAACCTGATTGAAACGATTGCCTATGACAGCAATTTTAATAAGGTTGCATCGTCGGACAACAGTACAGGCGAAAGCGTTGCGGACGACCCTGCCCTGAATGAAATGTTAAAATCACGCGATAAGGCCGCAGCCCGCAAGGCTGTTTCCTATATCTGGCATATGAGTGATGGACGACCGGTTTTCAGCATGATCCTGCCAATTGGCGGGTTCAAGGCAGTCGGGTTTCTGGAAGTTGTAACTGACCCGCTGCCCATTTTGCAGGGTATGGGAGCCGTTTTGGGTGGCGACTTCCGCATTGTGGGCAATGACGGCCAGGTATTGTTCGAAAGCCTGGAAAATGACGGTGAAACCGAGGATACCGCACCGGCAGAGGCAAATGCAGACGAAGCAGCAGCAGAAATAGAACAGGCAAACGAAAATACCGATAAAACACATCGCCGGGCATCTGTTGATATCAGTATTGACAATGGTCGTGGCGGCCAGTGGGCCAAGGCAACCTTTACCCGTGACATCACCGAATTTTACAGCCGTACCGGTGAATTACGTAATTTGTCGATTGAATTACTTGTCGCGGTGCTGGCTGTTGGCTGGATTGCAGGTTGGTTATTGCTTCGTTTAACGGTATTTCGCAATTTGCGCGGCTTTGCCCGCGCCATGACATCCATTGCCGAAGGGGACACCAGCGTTCGCCTGCCCAAGGTTGGCAATGATGAAATTGGTGAAATGCGCAAAGCCCTGGTGCAGTTGCGTGAGTCTGTTCGCCAGGCCATGATTTTGCAAAACATGGTTGAAAACACCCCGACAATGACGGCCTTAATATCGCCCGAAGGGGATTTGACCTATTTAAATGCCAGCGCCAAGCAGTATCTTGGCGGTGACATTCAGGACGTCAAAGAGGACTTTCTGGAGCTTGGTCCCGAATTTCAGCGTAAATTACGCGACCCGGCCAATTTGCCGTTTGAAGACGTTCTTCAATCGGGGAATGATCATCTTGATATTCTGGCAGCGCCGGTGCGTGACAAGGATGACGAACTTGTCGGCACGATGCTGGCCTGGAACAATGTGACCGAACGTGAGGAAGGCCGCATTGCCATTCAGGAACTGGTGGTTGAGGTTGAAAACGTTGCCCGCTCGGTAACACAACAATCAGCAATGCTGCTGGAACTGGCAAATAACCTGACCCACCAATCGGAAGAAACCGTCACCCAGTCGGGAACGGCACTGGATGTTTCGCGCGATGCTGCAAACAACACCCAGAATGTGGCAACAGCGGTTGAGGAGCTTTCATCCTCGATTGCGGAAATTAACCGACAGGCGGGCGATGCTAGCTCGGTTACGGAACGGGCGCGTTCGGAAGCCGAGGAATCGCAACGTAATATCGTTTCGCTGGAAAATGCCAGTTCGGAAATCGGATCCATTATCGATCTGATTAACGACATTGCCCATCGCACCAAATTACTGTCGTTAAATGCCACGATCGAGGCCGAACGCGCCGGTGAGTTGGGCAAGGGTTTTGCTGTGGTTGCCAACGAGGTTAAATCGCTGGCGGACCAAACCGCAAATGCCACAAGCCAAATTGGTGATCTGACCGGCGCCATTCAAACCGAAGTGAAGAAAGCCGCCCGTTCGATCAGCACGGTTGGTGATGTTATTCATCAGGTGAATGACATCCAGAATACCATCACCAGTTCGGTTGATGAACAACGCCGTGCCACCAGTGAAATTTCAGAAAACGTTCAGCGCATCGCCCAGGGTGCCGGCACGATGGATGAAATGATCCGGTTTGTGAATGGTGGTGCACAAAGCACTGGCAAAACGGCCTATGACCTTAACAGCGCCAGTCACGAACTTTCGCAAATGGCAAAAAGCCTGTCTGATCGCATGGCAGCCTTTAGCTCACGCGTGAAAATTGGCGATTAAAACTGTATCCCGGTGACCCAAAAAGATCATCGGGGTCAGTTAACTTGCTGGCGTTTTAAAAAGCCTTTGTCTTAAAAAACACCGCGCTTTTACCTAAATCAAAGGACCGTTTCCCGGTCACAAGAAAGCGGAGCCGAACATATCGGCTCCGCTTTTGTTTTGTGTCAGCATATGTAAGAACAGGCGAAAATCTTTATTCCGCAACTGACTTGCTGGCGATTTCATAAAGATCGCGCGACAGGTTTTCCTTGGCGAGAATACGGTTCAACTCCGCATTCATTTTCACCGCCCGGCCCTCGTCAAATTTGCGCCACTTGCCCAAAGGCGCGGCCAGACGGGCCGCCACTTGCGGGTTTAGGTTATCAAGCTCCATTAAACGGTCAGCATAGAACGCATAGCCACTGCCATCAGCAACATGAAAATTACGCTGGTTGGCCATGGCAAACGCCCCGATCAACGCGCGCACCTTATTCGGGTTTCGCATGGTAAAGGCCGGGTGTTCCATCAGTTTTTTGATTTGATCAAGCGTATCCTTGCGCGATGACATCGCCTGAAGCGAAAACCACTTGTCAATCACAACAGTGTTGCTGGCAAAGCGGTTTTCAAAATCGGCCAATGCTTCGTCCCGCCCGGGATGGTCCTGATCGTTCAAGACAACCAAAGCCGCCATACGATCCGTCATATTATCAGCCGTTCGATATTGCTCCAGCGCCAGATCAACAAATACGTTTTCACCTGTTGCCGCCAAATAAGACAAGGCGACAGAACGCAAGGCACGCTGGCCAGCCGATGCTGCATCTGGGCTATATGAATCGTTCGAGGCATTGTTACGATAGGCCGCCTCGAATTCATCCTGCAAGGATATGCCGATTTTACGACGCATCGCCTGACGCACCTGATAAATTGCTTCGGGATCCGCCGGCTGCAACTGTTCAGATAACATTGCTTCACCTGGCAGGATCATCGCCTGCGCGCGGAACGCTTTATCAAGGTCGTCATTGATGAGTGTCGCGCGCAAGGCGGAGCAAAATGCATCAACATTGCCAAGGGCCGCATCGGCATCCCCCGAATTGTGATAGGCTTTAATGCCGTCAATCAACAGGTCTGATGCATATTTCTGCCCGGCTTCCCAGCGGTTGAAGGCATCGGTGTCGTTGCCCATCAAAAATGCCAGATCATCATGCGACGGCGTTGTGCCGACATTAACCGGTGCGGAAAAATCGCGATTGAATGAAACAACCGGCTCTTGCGCAATATCTTCAAACACAAATTCCTGCTTGCCCTGCGTCAGATCAATGGTTTTAGCCAGAAGTTCGTCACCATTGCGCCCCAGCAGTCCAACTTTGATCGGCATTTGTAAATCAGACTTGATTACCTGGCCTGGCGTCGGTTCGGTTTTCTGCTCGATGGTCAGGCGATAAGTCTGGTGTTTGGCATCATATTCGCCATTCCACACCAGATTAGGTGTCCCCGATTGCGAATACCACAGGCGGAACTGGTCAAAATTAACACCATTGGCATCTTCCATCGCGCGGACAAAATCATCACAAGTTACGGCCTGCCCGTCATGGCTTTCAAAATAAAGGTCAATACCCTTGCGATAGCCCCTGGTGCCCAGCAAGGTGTGCATCATACGGATGACTTCAGCACCCTTCTGATAGACCGTTGCGGTATAGAAATTGTTGATTTCCATATAGCTGTCGGGCCGCACCGGGTGCGCCAGCGGGCCGCCATCTTCGGGGAACTGCCCGGCACGCAAACGCTGGACATCCTTTATGCGCTGCACCGGACGCGAGCGTTCGTCAGAGGAAAATTCCTGATCACGGAAAACCGTCAGCCCTTCTTTTAGTGACAGTTGAAACCAGTCGCGACAGGTGACACGGTTGCCCGACCAATTATGGAAATATTCATGGGCAACAATCGATTCGATCAGTTCGAAATCGGTATCGGTCGCCGTATCAGACTTGGCGAGGATATATTTGGCGTTGAAAACATTCAGGCTTTTGTTTTCCATTGCGCCCATATTAAAATCCGACACGGCGACAATGTTAAACAGGTCCAGATCATATTCGAGACCATAAACATCTTCGTCCCATTTCATCGCCCGTTTAAGCGAATCCATCGCATAGTCGCAGCTGTCTTCATTGCCGTGTTCGACAAAAATGCGCAGGGCAACATCACGCCCGGTCATGGTTTTAAAGCTGTCTTCAACACAGGCAAGGTCACCGGCAACCAACGCAAACAGATAACACGGTTTGGGAAACGGATCATCCCACACAGCCTGATGAAGACCACCCTCAAGATCCTTGCTGGAAACAAGATTACCGTTAGACAGTAATACAGGGCAGCTATCCTTGGGCGCATTGATGGTGACACGATAGGTCGCCATCACATCGGGCCGGTCCTGAAAATAGGTGATCCGGCGGAAACCTTCGGCTTCGCACTGGGTGCAATAAGCACTTTGCGATACATACAACCCTTCAAGACGGGTGTTGTTAACCGGCGATATCCGGGTTTGAATTTCTACTACAAACTGCTCGGACGGGGCCTTGAATTGCAGTGTGGTCGCATCAACCTGATAATCGCTGGCGGCCAATGCAGCACCATCAATGGCAACCGACAACAATTTCATGTCCTCGCCATCCAGCACCACCAGGTCACCGGCACCTGAATCGCGATCCGGATTCGCCTTCAACGAAAGCCGCGACGTTACCGTTGTCGCCTCGCGATCAAGGTCAAAAACCAGTTCGACTGTTTCGATCAAAAAAGCCGGCGCGGTATAATCCTCGCGGCGAATCACTTGGGGCTGTTCCGACATGAAATGGTCCTTTTCCTTGTTCTTTCGCGCTTTCGAAACAGTATGGCAGTGGCAGCCACCCCGTATCGACGCACGCTTTAACGACTGTTTCACCCCCACAAATAGCGCGGATTGCCCATACCCACAAATGCAGAGTTTACGTGGCGGCAATTACACGTCATAATCATAGATGGTGGCGCGAGGGGGGCCGAAGTTTCACATTCGTGGGGCGAAGGTGTTCTTTGGTTTCCCTCACTCCTTTCCGGTGTCGCACCCAAAAACAAAAATCCCGCAGGACAGAAAGTGCCGCGCAAGCACAATGAACCGATTGTGGGCTAACCCGCGATCCGGTTATATTTTTACTGTTTCTGGGGATCGTTCATTTATGACCACCGGTTTTCACATCCTGATTGCTGACGATCATCCGCTGATGCGCGGTGCCCTGTCACATGCCGTTTCATCAGAACTAACCGACATTACCATCCATGAGGCCGGGAACCTGGGCGAGGCCATTGCCGCAATTGAAGCCTGCCGCAAGCAAGACCACGATATTGACTTGGTTTTGCTGGATTTGCACATGCCGGGTATGAATGGCTTTACCGGTCTATTTACGCTGCGCGCTTCTTACCCTGATATTCCTGTTACCATTGTTTCCGCCAGCCAGGATATGCCGGTAGTGCGCCGTGCCATTGAATACGGTGCAGCTGCCTTTGTTCCCAAATCTGCCCCGGTCGAGCAAATTGGTGCCGCCTTGCGCGCAGTGCTGGATGGTGAAATGTGGATGCCGGACTGGGCGCGCGACGCAATTGAAAATTCACCACAAAAAGATGCCAATACCGACATTGCCGCCAAAATAAGCCAGCTTACACCACAGCAGTTGCGCGTTTTAAACATGCTGACAGAAGGCAAGCTGAACAAACAGATTGCCTATGAACTTGATGTGACCGAAGCCACCATCAAGGCGCATGTGTCGGCCATTTTGCGCAAATTATCGGTGCATAGCCGCACCCAGGCGGTCATTGTCGCACGCGAACTGCAATTGCAGGAACCTGCTGTTGAGGTTTGACCACATCTGGAAAATGCTTGATCCAGCCATTTGATGAAACGGATCAAGTTGAAAAACAGCCTAATCCACCATCAGGATATTTGCGGCCGATATGCGGATGGCATCTGAAACACCCGCAATTGAATCTTCCGTGACCATAGCGCGTGCTATGGTCAACCCCCCTATCAAAATACCCAGAAACGACCACGCCTTTGCCAATTGCCGGTCTTTGGCGATGTGGGGTAACCCCGCTGCGATCAGGGCGGCAATCCGGTTCATTTTGTGATCGTAAAGCGCACGGGTTTCGGCATCTGCCCGCGAAATTTCGGGTGACAGGCTGGTCATGGCACAACCACAAGCAATGTCGTCGCGATGAGCGCGCCCTAAATAATAATCAATAAAGGCACCCGTCCAGTGCGAGCCGAAATCGCGCTGAAATCGGGGAATATTTTCAATAACCTCATCCAGCCCCAAATCAAGAGCCGCGCGAAACGCTCCATCCTTTGAGCCGAAATGGGCGTAAAATGCACCGGATGTTGCATTGGCAGCCTTTGCAATGCCATCTACGCCAACCCCGGCATACCCTTTGGCCCGAAAGCCCTGGCTGGCTGCTGCCAGCATATTCTGGCGGGTTTCTTCCTTGCGTGTCCTGTTACTGACCACGGCTGTTCTCCCGCTTTTTCCTAAAATATATCGATCGTTATATTTTTAGTTGACAGCGTCTGCTTTGTCGATCAGATTTTAAATATAGCGATCGTTATATTTTTAACTCACGATGTCTCTCTACGCATTCATCTTTAATCCTTTGCTATTCAGGCAAGCCTGCCTTGCTTTGGCAAAGTTACCAAAAACATGCCGAAAGCCACTGTGATTTACCGGTCAACCACAGCATCTGTCCGTTTGCGCCTTTTGGCACCGGACCTTGGTTTAACGCCCCATTATGAAAGCACAGCAATGTCTTTATCCGCATTCGTCTATACTGAACTTCAAATTTCAGCCCCGTTCGATCAGGTTCCGTGGTAACCCATTAACACTGCAATCAAACAACAGCCGGGGTTTTTGAACAAAACCTGGCTTTCCGGGCATGGCAATAATTCTGCGGGTGGCATTTATGCGTTTGACTCCATTAAAAATGCCCAGGCCTTTGTCACCGGCTATTTCCCGGCCGAAGCCCGAAATTTTGGCGTCGCCCAAACCACGCGTATTTTTGACGCTGACGCAACCAAAGCCGCCAGCATCGCTATGAATTCAGTACATTTCGGCCATAAACCTGGCAAAAACCCCGGTGCGTTTGTTTATACCGAGGTCCAATTGAGCGTTCTTCCCTTTGACCGGGGACCATGGCGCGATTTGAACCCTGTATTAAAAAAGCAACCCGGCCTGCTATCCAAAACCTGGCTATCGGGGCTACACACAGGCACCGTCGGTGGCTTTTACGCGTTTGATAGCCTTGAAAATGCAAAGACATTTGCGCTGGATTATTTTCCGACAGAAACGGCAGCGCTTAACGCCGCATTTTATACCCGCATATTTGATGCGACGGTAACCGAAGCAGCCAGTCGCGATATGGCGTCGCCCTTTTATGGCTAATTGCATAAATTAGCATGATGCCATCAACGACATAATCGCAGGTGCGCCAGCCCTTTACGGCGCACCTGTTCTGACCGGCACAAGATATCATCTAAGCGACAACGTAAGAAATCCCCTTAAAACTGGCCCTTAACAGCAGCAGACTTTTTGATGATGTTTAACGGCTATACCATAAATATTATAAGCAGCAGGCTCCTCTGCCCAACTCCATGTCGTAAAACATTGAAAAGTGCCTATCATTCTGCAATTTTTCGATGTGTATTTGCACAAATCTGATCAGGCATTCCAGCTTTGGTCACCACCACCAAGCTTTCTGATCCCTTTACTGGCATCACAAACGGACCCGGATCATGACCAAAGGGCATATCGCCGTCTTGCCAACTTCAAGGCCCGGGATCGAGGCCATCGCTGCTTGCTCGGCGCACCAGTTTTCCCGCCACAGCCACGATGTATTTGGCATTGGCATGATTGATGGCGGGGCGCAAAAATCGGCTAGCGGGCGCGGCGTGGTCGAGGCAGGCCCAGGAACAATCATTACTGTTAATCCCGGTGAAATCCACGACGGTATACCAATTGGCGGAGCAGCGCGAAAATGGCGGATATTGTATTTCCGCCCCGATATTCTGGTCGATGCGATGAATTCCCTGTTTGAGGGCACAGCACCCGAGCATGAATTTACCAGCCCAATTTTTAAACGCCCTGCATTGGCGCAATATTTCAACCTGATATTTAACCACGTCATAAGCCAAAACATCCCTGGCGATAGCGAAATATCAAAAATGAAATACGAAGAACTGCTTATTCTTCTGGCGCGGGCAAGCCTTGAGCAAAGCACCCGGCCATGCGAAAGCATGATGATTGCCCCTGGCATTTACAAAGCAAAACAGCAAATTGACGATGACCCGGGCGAAGCTCTTCAGCTTGACGACCTGGCACACACCAGTGGCATAGGGAAATTTCAGTTAATTCGCGATTTTTGCCGATATACCGGCTATACCCCACACGCCTACATCATGCAAAAACGCGCCCTTCTGGCACGACACCTGATTTTACAAAAAACCCCTTTGGCAGACGCCGCGATGACAGCCGGTTTCGCCGACCAAAGTCATATGACACGCCAGTTTATCCGCTTTTATGGCTATAGCCCCGGCAAGCTGGCAAAAACGGTAGCGGGCCGCTAAGGCAACGCACCATGCCATGCAATTTTATTCAAGACCGGCAAAACTGCGCGCACCATATTGGGCAAGTATATTTTACCTGCGTCAGGAGCCAGCATGTCGGTCGAATTTTTTATAACCTCGCTTGTTTTAGTATTACTGCCCGGTAGTGGCGTTCTTTACACCCTGGCATCGGGGCTTAGCCAGGGTTGGAAAACCAGCATATGGGCCGCACTTGGCTGCACCTTTGGCATTGTTCCAGCCATCGTCGCCAGTGTAACGGGCCTCGCCGCCCTTCTTCACAGCAGCGCCCTGGCATTCGAGGCCCTGCGCTATATCGGGGTGTTATACCTGCTTTATATGGCACAAGCCATTTGGCGTGATCGTTCAATGATGGTCATCGAGGAAAATATGCCTTCCAAAAGCAATGTGACTGTCGCGATCAACGGATGTTTACTCAATATCCTCAACCCGAAACTGACATTGTTCTTTTTGGCATTTTTGCCGCAATTTATTCCTGCGGATGCGCCAGATACCACTTCCCGCATGATCCTGCTTGGCAGCATTTTTATGGCGATGACATTTGTGATTTTTGTGGGATACGGCATGTTCGCCGCCCTCGCCCGGCGCTATGTTTTAACGCGCCCCAACGTCATGGTGTGGCTCCGCCGAAGCATCGCCGGAATATTTGTAGTGCTAAGTGCGCGTCTGGCATTTTCCTCGCGCTAGGAAGCAATTCAATTTAATCGCAGACACGCTAGGCTCAGGACCTATTAA
>NZ_JFJZ01000075.1 GCF_002115825.1 Thalassospira sp. MCCC 1A01428
CCGGGGTAAATGCCCCGGCTTGCTTTGTAATCAACTCTCAACGGAAATGCCTTATCAGCCTAACGTGCCAACTGTTGAAATTGGCGCTTCCAGTTTCCCTTGCTCAAACGCCGATCCAGATGCGTGTTGATCACTGCCGGAGATCTCGGCCCCCGGTCAATGGAGGACAAATCATCACAAAGATGTCGGCCCAAACGGCTATCAAGCGTATCCCGAACCTGCAAAGCGGTGAGATTTAAACGATCTGCTAACCATCTTGAAACCGTATCCCACGTCATTTCAACATCATATTCAGAAACCCGGGCGGTTCCCCAAAAGCCCCAGTCCTTATTCTTGGTCGGCATCGGTGTAATCGCCATGTTCTGCATCCTCGTTCCAAATTCAACGAGGACCAGTTGCAATCTCTTCGCTTTGGAAGTCCAGCCCAATCCGAGCAACATTTTTGCGAAAGCACCAGAGAATAAACCACCGCTCCGCTGCAACACCAAATCTATGCAAAATGGATTGCCAAACTGTGCAAAAAATCGCGCCGCGCTATAGCATTCCAGCAGCGCGTAACCGAAGGTGGATAAGGCAAAAGCCCGATCCTTTCGGACCGGGCTTTTTAATTGGTAGCGGAGGAGGGACTTGAACCCCCGACACGCGGATTATGATTCCGCTGCTCTAACCAGCTGAGCTACTCCGCCATATGGCTTTGTCTTTCGCAGTTCCGTATCGTGCGGAACGGGGCGGTTTTTACGTCAGGGAACCGCCCCCGTCAAGCGCCTTTTTGACGTTTTTATCAAAAAAGATTCCGCCAAAATCACAAGTGGCACAAAGCCTTGATAATACGGCCTGTAGTATCGGCATTTTCGCCCTGCCCGGCCAATATAAGCACAGGCAGATGCGAAACCGGCCACAGGCCGTTTTAAACGATGGTCAGGCCGCGCTAATTGTGTCGCGAGCCGGTGTGACCTGCGCCGTGCCAGCAACAGCCTGATGCTCCTGCGCGCTGATCCAGCCACCACCTAAAACACGGTCGCCCTGATAAATCACGCCAGCCTGCCCCGGTGCGATGCCGAACTGTGGTGCGTGCAAGTCGATCCGCGCCTGCCCCGGTGCATCAGCAACCGGATAAAGCGTTGCCGTGGCGGGTGCCATGGCAGAGCGCAGCTTAACTTCAACCTCGATCCCGGCCGGGTCAATGGCTG
The DNA here is from genome assembly GCF_002115825.1 of Thalassospira sp. MCCC 1A01428. Lineage (GTDB taxonomy): Bacteria > Pseudomonadota > Alphaproteobacteria > Rhodospirillales > Thalassospiraceae > Thalassospira. Next base: position 1,191 of record NZ_JFJZ01000075.1, read on the forward strand.
ATGCGCCCAGCCAGTTCAGGTCTTTGACGTAAATGCTGTGCTTTGCCAGCGCCGATTTGGGGCCGACAATGACTTGGCGGGTTTCAGGCACCAGTTTGACCACATAAAGCGGTTCTGCCGTACCCCCAATATTAAGGCCGCGCCGCTGCCCGACCGTGTAATGGATCAGCCCGCGATGATCGCCCATCACGTTTCCATCCACATCCACAATCTGGCCGGGTTCACCCGCTTCGGGGCGCAGCTTTTCCACCAGACGGGCATATTTGCCATCGGGGACAAAGCAAATGTCCTGACTGTCGGGTTTATCGGCCACCTCAAGGCCAAACCGGGCCGCAAGGGCGCGGGTTTCAGCCTTGGACGTTAAATGCCCCAAGGGGAAACGCAAAAAATCGAGCTGTTCCTGGGTGGTGGTAAACAGGAAATAGCTTTGATCGCGGTTGGCGTCGGCCGCACGGTGCAATTCCGCCTGGCCGTTGGCGGCCAGTTTACGCTGCACATAATGGCCAGTTGCCATGCAGTCCGCCCCCAGATCATGGGCCGTTTCCAGCAAATCGCGGAATTTGACGGTCTGGTTGCACTTCACACAGGGAATCGGCGTTTCGCCGCGCAAATAGCTATCGGCAAAATCGTCGATGACTTCTTCGCGAAAACGGCTTTCGTAATCCAGCACGTAATAGGGAATATCAATATCCTCGGCCACTTTGCGGGCGTCGTAAATATCGCGGCCCGCGCAGCAGGATTTTGCTCGTGACGGCGCATTCGCCCCCATATCATAAAGCTGCAACGTGATCCCAACCACATCGTAACCTTCTGATTTTAAAAGCGCGGCTGCCGCCGAACTATCCACCCCGCCCGACATGGCAACAACCACGCGGGTATCTTCGGGGGCTTTGTCTATTCCAAGACTGTTCATCGTCAAATTCCCTTGGCCCACCATCGGTCAAGGCGATGGCGACCAGATTGTGTCGATCTCTGATCCGGTATTTTAACGGGGCGTTTTTCGCACCGTCGCTATTTATGTGTGCCCTATATGGGCCCAGTCACCTATTTTGCCAGATCAAGGCCCATTTGCCAAAAATCGGCTTCAAGGCGGCTTGCCATGGTAAAGGTACGGGTTAAATCATCCATCCGGCCGGCGGCCCCGCGCTGGGTTGCCAGCATGTCAAGCAGGGTGATTTCAGCCCTGGCGACATTCTGGAAATCATCTGACGCGTACATTTCAATCCACGCTTGGTAGGGATTCCCCTCCAGCCTTGTATCAGAACTTGCCATCAAGCGGTTTGCGATTTCGGCATATCCCACCATACAGGGCATCACTGCTACATGCAGGTCGATAATATCGCCCTGGTTGCCCTTTTCCAGCACATAGCGGGTATAGCCGATTGTGGCACGGGCTTCGGGCTGGCTAACGATATCGCTTTCCGTTAAATCCCAGCTGTTGCAAAAATCCAGATGCAGGCTCATTTCCATGTCCAGAATTGCCGATACAGTTTGGGAATACTGGCGCATCGCGGTTAAATCGCCCGCCTTGTAAACCGCCAGGGCATAGGCACGGGCAAACTGGATGAGAAACAGGTAATCCTGAATCAGGTAATGGCGAAAGCATTCTTCGGGTAATGTGCCATCGCCCAGCTTACGAACAAACTCATGATCCACATACCTGTTCCAGACATCAGGGGCATTGGCCCGCAATTGCCCAAACAGGCTTTCGGCTGGAATAATGTCGGTAAAATCACTGGTGCTGGTCATTAAAATGGCTCCGCTGCATACGCGCGATACATAAAAACAGATCAGACCAGCCCGCGTTGGCGGGACTGGTCCTTGATCTGGCGATATATGGCGTTTTCCATCCCCTGCCCCGCCTGCAAGCGGGGTCAAAGATGGTTCGGCAATCAGTCTTCGCGTTCGTCGATCCAGGCCATCTGAATAGCCTCAAGGATCTTTTCGTTCGATGCTTCGGGATCATCCTCGAAGCCCGGCAGCGCACAAACCCATTTATGCAAATCGGTAAAGCGCAGATGCACGTTGTCGGCATCCGGGTGGGCTTCTTCAAGTTCGATCGCGATATCGATTGTATCTGTCCAGCGCATCGTCGTCCCCTTTTTCGGGTGAAAAGGCCCGGCGGTTAACAGGCCAGATTATTTATCAACCATCATATTGCGCGTCGCTGAGGGCAGCATAACACGCAAACCATCCAGTTCATCATTCATGATAATCTGGCAGCCAAGACGCGAGGTTTCGGTCAGGCCAAATGCGAGGTCAAGCATGTCTTCTTCGTCTTCGCTGGGTTCTTCAAGTTTATCGAACCAGTCACCGTCAACAACGACATGGCAGGTCGAGCATGCCAGCGAACCTTCACATGCACCTTCCAGATCGATGCCGTTTTTATGCGCGGCTTCAAGAACGGACAACCCGTCGGCGACTTCGAATTCTTTTTCCGAACCGTCAGGTTCCACAAAAACGATCTTGGGCATCTGCGCCTTTCTCCTCGAATTAAATTCTGTTTCGATCTCTGTTTATCGACCCGCTTAAGCGATGTGCCGGGACAATCGCCGCAGCGGCCTAATTTGTCAATTCATCTGCACCCGGTTAAGTGCCGACACTATTCACATTTTGACCCGCAAGTGCGCGGCGAATACCACGATCCATACGTTTTTCGGCAAACGGGCGCGATGCGGTATCCAGTGCTTCGGCCAGATCATTGATAATCTGGCGGTCATCACCTGCCATCGCCGTTTCAAGTTCGGTAACTGCCGCAGCAATCGCGCCTTCATCATCAGCATCAAGCAATTCGGCATCGGCCTTCATCGCAGCCTGCACTGCCAGAATATTACGCCGTGCTTCAACCCGGGCCTCGGTCAACAATCGCAATTCCATGTCACCGCGGGCATTAACCATACTGTCGCGCAGCATATTCGCCATGTCGGTTTCATTAATGCCATAGGTCGGCTTAACAGCGACTTCCTGCTCGGTTCCTGTGGTTTCCTCACGCGCGGAGACGGTTAACAAACCATCGGCATCAACCTGAAACGTCACACGAATGCGCGCAGCCCCTGCCGCCATCGGCGGAATACCCGAAAGAACAAACCGCGCCAGCGACCGGCACTGATCCACCATTTCGCGTTCGCCCTGCACCACATGAATCATCATGGCACTTTGACCATCCTGATAGGTGGTAAATTCCTGGCCCTTGGCAACAGGAATAGGGGTGTTGCGATCAATCACTTTTTCAACAATCCCGCCCATGGTCTCAAGACCCAGTGACAGCGGAATAACATCCAGCAACAGGTTATCAGACCCACCGGTCAGGGCTTCGGCCTGCAATGCGGCACCAACGGCGACCACTTCATCGGGATCGATGTTAGAAAGCGGATCCTGTTCAAACAGCGATGCCACAGCCGCACGCACCGCAGGAACACGGGTGGAACCGCCCACCAGCACAACACCTTTTACGTCTTCGGGCAGCACATCGGCATCATCAAGCACCTGTTCAGTGATCGACACCGTGCGCGCCACCATCTTCGCGATCATGGCATCAAAACCGGTACGGGTGATGCTGTGTGTGGTTTCGCGATCGTTGATATCAACCGCAACATCAATCTGATCACGTTCGGTCAGGGCTTCCTTGATCGCCCGGGCGACCTTTAACAGACGCTTAGCGGCCGAGGAATCAATCGTGTCGTCAATACCGTCAGCTTTGCGCGCCGCCAGAATATGTTCAACAATGGCGTGATCAAAATCATCGCCCCCCAATGCCGCATCACCACCGGTTGATTTAACCTGGAAAACACCCTTTTGCATTTTCAACAGGGATATATCAAACGTACCCCCGCCCAGATCATAAACCGCATAAAGCCCCTCTGCCCCGTTATCCAGGCCATAGGCCAACGCAGCCGCCGTTGGCTCATTCACCAGACGTAACACCTCGATGCCGGCCAGTTTGGCAGCATCCTTGGTGGCCGTACGCGCGGCATCATCAAAATAGGCCGGAACCGTAATAACAGCCTGTTCCACATCCTGCTCAAGGGCCGCTTCGGCACGGGCCTTAAGGGCGCGCAAAATATCGGCTGAAACTTCGACCGGGGTTAAAACCCGGTTGCCAACATTAAGGCGCACCATTTGCGGTTCGGCAGTGGCCGCATCTGAACCCGCCACCGTTTCGGGAATTTCAACATGATAAGGCAAAGTGCCGGCAACCGATTTCACATCTTCAAGGCCACGGCCCATCAATCGTTTAACCGAAGACACCACCTGGCTTGCCTCGCTATCGATCAAATCGCGGGCGGCTTCGCCCACGGTTACCGTCCCATCAGCGGCATAATGCACAACAGAGGGAACAATGGCCGACCCGCCATCGGGATTGCGCAACACTTCGGATTTTTCCGCGCGCGACATGGCGACAACAGAATTGGTTGTGCCCAGATCGATCCCGACCGCCAGTTTACGTTCTTCCTCGTGGGGAAGCGGGGTTTGTCCGGGTTCGTGGATGGTCAGCAAAGCCATAAAATTCAATCCGTTTATTATATCAGGCCGCAGCCAAGCGTGCCTTTTTGGCCCGCGCTTCCTGCGCCATTTTTAACAGATAACGCAACCGCGTGGTTAATTTGCGGGCCGCATCATAGGCCCCGCCATTAATTGCGGTCGCAACTTCCTTTTCGCAATCGCGCGCCATTTTGCGCACATCTCGAATGATCGTATCAATTGCCGCCCGGTCCCCGGCATCATCCAGGGCTTCGCGCATTTCCATTGCTTCCATCAACAATGCCGGGTCATTCACCGTTTGGCCTTCACCGCCTTCGGGTTCCACACCGTTCATACGCATCATGTATTCCGCACGCGACACCGGGTTTTTCAGGGTTTCAAAGGCCTCGTTCAGGCTGGCAGCCTGTTGTTGCGACAGGGCCTTTTCACGGGCCGATTTCGTCGCAAAGCGATCCGGATGCAGGGCCTGTTGCTGTTTTAAGTATTGAATTTCGATCGCATCAATATCGACATTAAAATCGCGCGCGCATTCAAACCGGGCAAAATGATCCAGCTGTCCCGGCGCCTGGATGGCACCACAGGTATCGCAAAACAGCGCAACAGCATCGACCGGCCCCTTGCAGGACCAACAAATTTTATTGCCATTGCCAGTGGTAGCAGTGTGTTTTGACGCAGCAGTCATTTTATTTCGGGCCTGTATCATTCAACACATTGATCGGACTTGCGGGCCATAACACCCGTTCGCAGCCACCATATGAAACCTGCGACCAAAGGGATAAGACCCACATGCCCAAAAGTTTCATATGCCGGTTAAAACATATGCCATCAAGTGATGACCCCGGTGACAAGCACCGGGGCCATCGACAAGATCAGGGCCGGAAACCGGCGGCATCAAACGTGGAAGGACTCCCCGCACCCGCAACGCCCTTTTTCATTGGGATTGCGAAACACGAAACCTTCTTCCATTTTGTCGACCGAATAATCCATCTCTGTACCCAGCACAAACATGATTGCCTTGGGGTCGATCATCAGCTTCACACCGTCGTCAAGCTGGACGATTTCGTCAAATCCGCTTTCATCATCGGCGTATTCAAGCGTGTATGACAGACCTGAGCACCCTTTGCTGCGCACACCAAGACGAATCCCAGCAGACGGTTTGCCGCGGCTATCAAGCAACGCCTTGATATGATCAAGGGCATTCGGTGTTACGTTAATTGGCGACGGTAATGCCATCCTGGTCTCCTTGTCTGCGGATAATCATACGATTATCAGGGTAAAGCAGCTTATTCAGCCGCTTCAACCTCGGCTTTGCCGTTTTTGGTGTTGTAATCGCTAATCGCGGCTTTGATCGCGTCTTCAGCCAGGATCGAGCAATGGATTTTAACCGGCGGCAACGCCAGTTCTTCAGCGATCTGCGAGTTTTTAATCGCACCCGCTTCGGCAATGGTCTTGCCTTTAACCCATTCCGTGATCAACGAGCTTGATGCAATCGCCGAACCGCAACCAAAGGTTTTAAATTTTGCATCTTCAATGATCCCGTCGGCGGAAACACGAATTTGCAGTTTCATCACGTCACCACATGCGGGGGCGCCAACAAGGCCGGTCCCGACAGCGGTTTCGTTCTTGTCGAACGAACCGACATTGCGCGGGTTTTCGTAATGATCAAGAAGCTTTTCACTATAAGCCATGGTTTGAACCCTCCTAAGAAGTCCTGTGTCTCTCTGTAACTATTATATAGTACGCGTCGCAATTAATGCTCGGCCCACTCGATTGATTTAATGTCGATGCCTTCCTGCGCCATTTCCCAAAGCGGGCTCATTTCACGCAGACGTTCCACTTCATTGCAGATCGCATCAACAGCCTGGTCCAGTTCTTCGCGGGTGGTGAAGCGACCAATACCAATACGCAGTGACGTATGGGCCAGTTCTTCGTCCACACCCAGGGCGCGCAGCACATATGACGGCTCAAGCGACGCCGAGGTGCAGGCCGAACCGGACGAAACCGCAATGTTCTTGATGCCCATCAACAGGCTTTCGCCTTCGACATAGGCAAACGAGATATTGAGGTTACCGGCAACACGGTTTTCTTCATCACCGTTGAGGTAGATATCGGCCAGACGTTCACGGAAACGGTTCAGCGTATAGTTACGCAGTTCCATGATGCGGGCGTTTTCTTCGGCCATTTCGTTTAGCGCAATATCACATGCCTTGCCCAAACCAACGATCAGCGGGGTTGGCAAGGTACCTGAACGCATGCCGCGTTCCTGACCACCACCGGTGATCTGGGCAACAACACGCACGCGCGGACGACGGCGCACAAACAACGCACCAACGCCCTTCGGACCATAAATTTTATGACCCGAAATCGACATCAGGTCGATTTTCATGTCATTGACATCAAGCGGAATTTTGCCAACGGCCTGGGCCGCATCACAATGGAAGAACACACCGCGTTCACGGCAAATCTCGCCAATTTCCTTAAGCGGCTGGATCACACCGATTTCGTTGTGAACCGCCATGATCGAAACCAGGGCCGTTTCATCGGTGATCGCAGCTTTAAGCTGTTCAAGATCAACCAGGCCATTTTGCTGAACCGGCAGATACGTAACCTTGTATCCTTCCTGTTCCAGATGGCGCGCACTGTCGAGAACGCATTTATGTTCGGTCACCGTCGTAATCAGGTGCGGTTTTTTCTTGCCGTAAAACTTCATCACGCCTTTCAGCGCAAGGTTGTTTGACTCGGTCGCACCGGATGTAAAGATAACTTCCTTGGGCGATGCCCCGATGATGGTTGCAACCTGGCCACGGGCCAGTTCAATGGCATCTTCTGCTTCCCAGCCGAACGAATGGTTCCGCGAGTGGGCATTACCGAATTTCTCATAAAAATAAGGCAGCATTGCATCAACAACACGCGGATCGGTCGGCGTTGTCGCCTGATAGTCCAGATAGATCGGCTTTGCTTTAAGCTCGTTCATTTTTAGGCATCCTCACTCATTTTCTCAGGCAGCATTGCGCGCGAGTTTTTTGCGCTCCGCATTGCCCCGCATCCGGCTCCAAACACGGATAAACATATCGATCTCTTCGTTGGTTGTTTCAGAACCCAGACTGACCCGTATGGCCGATCCCGGTTCTGCAACGCCCATTTCCTTCAAGACGTGGCTTTCGCGAACCTTGCCCGATGAACAGGCCGATCCCGAACTGATTGCCACCCCGGCCAGATCCATTGCCATCACCTGCGTTTCACCGGGCATACCGGGCAGGATCAGGCAACTGGTATTGCCAAGGCGCGCGGTATCGCGGCTTGCGATCACCACTTCTGGCGCTGAAGCCAGAATTTCGTTTTCCAAACGGTCCCGCTTGGCTGTTATGTCGTCAATATTGGCCAATTTTCCGTCAACCAGGGCCGCTGCGGCACCAAAACCGGCAATACCGGCAACATTTTCGGTGCCACCCCGGCGGTATTTTTCCTGCCCGCCACCGCGAATTTGCGGCACCAGCATCACGCCCGGGGCAATAACAAGGGCACCAACACCTTTGGGGCCACCAATTTTATGGGCCGATACCGAAACCATATCGACCAGCAGGCGCCCCATATCCACCGGCACCCGGCCAACGGCTTGCACGGCATCACAATGGATTTTGGCACCATATTCACGGGCCAGCAGTGCGGCCTGTGCCACCGGCTGAATGACACCGGTTTCATTATTTGCCAGCATCACCGAAACCAGCACCTTTTCGCCAGCTTCCCGGCATACCCTTAACATGTCTTCAAGTGCGCCAAGGTCAATGACCCCGTTTGCATTTACGGCAATACGCCGGGCATCGTGGCGCGCCTCGATCACTGAGGGATGTTCGATTGCGCTGGTCAGCACCACCACATCTTCCAACCCGTTCAGGGCAAGGTTGTTGGCTTCGGTACCACCACTGGTAAAAATAACCCGTTCGGGATCACCGCCAACCATATCAGCAACCTGACGGCGGGCACGATCCACAATCTTGCGGGCATCACGCCCTGCTCCATGCACAGAAGACGGATTTCCGGCAACGTCAAGTGCTGCCACCACCGCGTCACGGGCGGTAGCGTTCATCGGCGCACTGGCGTTATAATCAAGGTAAACCGGCTGTTTCATCACGTCTTGAACTGGGCCTTTCACATTTAAGGGCTGATTTGATACCGAAATTATATTTGCAATTTATTGTGCCGCCACTTGCGGCTCATGAACCTGGGTGGTCCGACGATCAAACATCCGACTGACACCCGATATACGACGATCCACAACATCAGCAAGGCTGACCGACGACAGATACAGATAGATCTGATTGCCCAGTTCTTCCCACAATTCATGGGTCAGACACCGGCCTTTATCGGCTTTGCAGCCCTTGGGCGAGCCAGACTTGCAGCGCGTTGCGCGGATCGGTTCGTCCACGGCCAAAATCACATCCGCAATACGGGTTTCCTGCGCTGTCCGTGCCAGCATATAACCACCACCTGGCCCGCGCACCGAACGAACCAGTCCGCCCTTGCGCAGTTTGCCAAACAGTTGCTCCAGATAGGACAGCGAAATTTCCTGACGTTCGGCAATGTCAGCAAGGGCAACGGGGCGATCCCGGCCACTATCAGCCAGATCAACCATTGCCATTACCGCATAGCGGCCTTTCGTACTTAACTTCACAGTGCGTCCTCCTGCCTGTGCATCGCATTATCAAACAATGCACGGGCTTTCGATTTCAGTGTGCCGCAGTGCGGCGCTCGAACAGACCAGACTTATTCCGAAGCAACCACAATACGTGGTTTTTCCGGGGCGGCAGCCGGTGCCGAACTACTGCCCTGTTGTTCACCTTCAAGTTCAACCACACGCTGGCGCAATCCCTGGACTTCGCGCGAAAGATCTTCAAGAGCGCGGGCAATCGGGTCGGGCAAATCGCCAACCGGGGTACCATAGGCGCAGAACCGGTCATCTTTTTCGCGGCGAACAATTTTCGCCGGAATACCCACAACCGTCGCCCCTTCGGGAACTTCGGCCAGAACAACAGCATTGCCGCCAATGCGCGCATTACGGCGCACGGTGAACGGACCCAGAATTTGCGCGCCCGAACCAACAATCACACCATCTTCCAGTGTGGGGTGGCGTTTCAGGCCCCGTTGGCCGTCACTATCGACACTGGGGGCCGTTCCGCCCAGCGTGACGCCCTGATACAAGGTAACGTCATCGCCAATTTCGGCGGTTTCGCCAATAACAACACCCATGCCGTGATCAATAAAAAATCTTTTCCCGATCGTGGCACCAGGATGAATTTCAATACCGGTCAGCCAGCGAAAAATTTGCGACAGGAACCGGGAAGTAATGCGAAAACCACGCTTCCACAGCCAGTTGGTAACACGATACCCCATGATCGCATGAAACGCCGGATAGCTTAATACGACCTCCAAACGGGACCGTGCCGCGGGATCGCGTGCGATCATCGCGTCTATTTCCTGGCGAATTATCTTGAACATGGGGCAGTCCCCTGTGTAATAAGTAGTTTCGATTCCCGGCAACCACCCATATCGGCGCAGCGTCGCACAAGATGCAACACAGGTCGGTATGGCTGTCCGGTTGACTGAAATATAGGATAACCGAGTAACGTGGTCAAGTATTTGCCCCAAGCAATTTATGCCAGCAGAACAAAAAAACTCACAAATCTACTCGGGTATATTCTTCCTACTGCACACCCATTTGCGGACAGGAGCTGTCTGATCCATGCCTGAGGTCATTTTTAACGGCCCCGAAGGGCGCCTTGACGGGCGCTACCACCATAACGGTGCTGACAATTCGCCCATCGCCCTTATTCTTCATCCACACCCGCAACAGGGTGGAACAATGAACAATAAGCTGTGCTTTAACCTGTTCAATATGTTCAAGGATCGCGGTTATTCCGTGATGCGGTTCAACTTTCGCGGCGTTGGCCGGTCGCAGGGCGTGTATGATCACGGTATTGGCGAACTGTCCGATGCGGCATCCGCCCTTGACTGGATGCAAACCTATAATACCAACTCGCGCTCGACCTGGGTGGCGGGGTATTCGTTTGGCGCCTGGATCGGAATGCAGCTTTTGATGCGCCGTCCGGAAATTGACGGCTTTATTTCGATTGCGGCCC
>NZ_JFJZ01000076.1 GCF_002115825.1 Thalassospira sp. MCCC 1A01428
CAGCCTTGGCAAAGGCTGGCGTCATATAGGCCGAATCATCACGGCCAAGGGCTGTCAACATTGGTTGATTTCCTTCATTTCAAACAAAGAAAAACGGGGAGCATGGCACCCCGCCTGATTACATCTTTATTGACCGTTTACTGGCCCCATTTCACCTTTTGCAGCATCGAAAATGCCTGCTCATAGCGGAATGCGAAATCGTGCGACATATCCAGCTTGATACCAAGCATTCCCATCGCCCACATATTGACGGTGGCACCGGTTGCATCAACAAAAGATGCCTGATCACTGGTTGAAAGTGATAGCGCAACACTGTCAGCAACCTGCGCATAGCCGTGCGCACCAAAGAAGATATCACCACCGTCCCCGGATGCCCCGGCAATAGTTGTGGTCGTATCAACGGGATAACCCAGCAAGGTAGGATTGTTACCCTGCAAAGTCGGGAAAGCCAGGTTATCGCCTTCATACAAATCTTCCAGATACATCTTGACCAGCGGGTTCATGAACCAAGCGGTATTTTCACCGCCAAGCTCAATATCCGCTGCAATAATCGGCTTCATTAACTTGCGCAAATCAGCCCGTACCTGCTTGTTTGTCGGCGCCGTCAAATCAGCGGCGTCAATCTTGTTTACGGCAAGGATCGAACCTTTATAACCCTTAACTTCCTTGCCTGTACCAGTACCATACAGGAACTTGCGATCTTCAAACCGCGCAGCAGCGCGAATCAATTCGTTACGGCAATAGGCTTCAACGCCGTAGGACGTGGTGCGCAGCAGCTTCTTGGAAATCGGCAAGATTGCCGAAATATCCTTTTCGGCCATCGTCATGGTGCCGAAAGTAACCTTGGTCGTATTGCCCTGTTCGTTTTCACCAACGTATGAAACGACAGCGGCATCCTTACCTTTGATGTAGGTCGCATTGCCAGGCACCACCGTAGCCCGCTGACGAACAATGGTTTTCGGCCCCATCAACTTGATGATTTCCGGCATGTAATTCGGCGTTACAGTGAAACCACCCGCAGCATTATCGGACATGGTCTGGGCACGGGTCAGGTCATCAACCACCGGATGTCCTTCACCATACAACTTTGCAGCAACCTGCGCCGGGTTGGACGAGCGGCCATCACGCAATTCAAGCTGGCTCGCGCCATAACAGCGCACAAACGCGCCAAAATCATCGCCAAGATCACGCTGCTCTGCAAATTGGGCCGGAACCAAACCAGGCCGCCCGCCAAACGGGTCTTGCGACCGGGTGCCACCCGCTGCCGGGTCGTCATTGGAACCGCCACCGGCAGGAACCTGTGCCGCCGCTTCCGAACGCCGGGCTTCAATGGTTTCCATGCGTTTGATATCAGAATCAAGGGTGCCGATCTGCTTTTCCAGATCATCAAATTGCGACCGTTGTTCGTCGGTCAGGGCATCACCAGAGACGAGTTTATCCATATCGGCGACCATTTTGGCGCGCCGGGCCTGCATTTCCTTAAGTGTCATGGGAGTTAACCTTTCAGTTTTAGAACGCGCAGGCGGAATGCCCGCAAATCCGGCGCGGGCCGGGTTGCCAGCGAGCGGATTGCAACGCTGGTTTTAGGATAGGCTGGCATCGATGTGACCGAGATTTCGCCCAGGTCAACTTCATCGTGCTGAATGCGAACAAGACGGCCACGATCATCATATTCAGCGCGGTTTTTAACCGTCTTGAAACCGAAACTCATGCCGCTGTAATTGCCGTTACGGATTTGCTCATAAGTATCTCGTCCCGCCGTTGTATCGGGCAAATCCGCATCAAACCGAAGGCCCTTGTCATCTTCCAAAAGGGTCAACGTCCCGGCAGAAACACGCGACAGCAGCAAATCGTAACGATGCTCGGCCAAGTAGCGAACATCCTTGCCTGATTTCAGACTGGACGAAAAAGCGCCGCGATTAAGCCATTCCTCAAAGCTGTAACCGCCCCACATGCGTATTTTCGTTTTGACACCAAACAGCGCGGCATAACCAGTTACCTTACGTGCGGCATCACTTTCCGCCCGCAATTCAGAGGCCAGCGTAAAGCGCAATTCAAAATCGGTGGGCGTCGGCCCATCCTTCAAATCAGGTTCATTCACTTGCCGGCCCTTTCTGATTTGGCGCAGTCTGCTTTGCTGCCACGTCCAGCGGGATGCTGGCGCTATTGATAAACAATTGGTCCCCGCCCTCCTTTGGTGGCAACCCGGTGGCCTTTCGCGCCTCGTTCGGCGTCATACGGGCGTTTTGCACGGCCTTTTCCAGCACCTCGGCGAAACTTTTCTGATCGCCACGCAACAAAACCGTCTCGTCGTGGTCAAACTCAAACGCGCTGCGCTCGCTTTCCGCCAGCAAATCCTTGCGGGCGGTTTGCCGTAAATCGATCAGGTGCGGCAAAAGGCAGTGTTTGAAATGGGCCAGGTCAAGATGTTCGACATTCGAGAACGTGGCCTTCGACAGATCATTGATCAAATGGGCGGAAACCCGCAAAATCCCGGCGATCACTGAACGGTCAAACTGCCGGGTTTCCAGAATTTGCCCGTCTTTACTGGTCTGGCTGTGCGCGTAAAATTTCGCACCATAGCCAAAAACGCCAATTGCGCCGTTGCGGCCGCCATAACTTTTCTTGATCTGCTCGCGCAGTTTATCCGATTCCTCGGCCTTTAACGGCGCGTCCACACTGATATGGCCGGACATATTCACACCGTTCTGAAACCCGTCTGCAACGAACTTTTCCGCTGTCAGGGCGCTATCGATGGTGCCTTGCTGGTATTGCTGCCAAACCGATGCCCCGCGCAGCCCGTAATTATCGCCGCTCAAAACCGGCTTGAACTGCACATGAAAAATTTCATCTTCCAGAAAGACCGATTGCAGCCCTGAAAAGCCGCTTACGCGATAGGCACGGCGGCGCAGCCCGGTTTCCTTTTCCAGATACCAATATGGCAGCACCCGGCTGTATTCAATCGGGTACAACTCGCTTAATCGCCCACGATCATCAAACACTTTCAGGGCGAAGTGATCGCCGTAATTCAGCTTTTCAAACATCAGCAATTGAAAATACTGAAATGCCGTCATGTGCGGGTTCGGGCTGAATTGCAAAATATCATGCAACGGATGATCAAGCGCGATAACCCGGCTGTCATTTTGCCGCCGATACAGCAAAAACGGCAGCATCGCGCAGCCCTCGGCAATCACGTTAATGCACGAATATACCGTGTGATGGCTGATTGGCGGGCCATCACCAGCGAGGCCGCCCAGGCTGATTGTCGGCCAGTTCTGCCAGCGAAGCGCGTTAATTTCGCGATCACTGGCAGAACTGCGTTTCATCCAGCCGGTCAATTTTTGCAGTTTCATATAACACCACCAAATATTGATTCCGCCGACACTTCTTCATCGGCCTCGGCTGAAATAATCCGGCCAATCGCCATCAACATGGCAACCACACCGTCGATTTTGCGCATATCCTTGCGGCTATCGGGCTTGATCGGTTTTTTGTTGTCGTGATCGTCGGTTTTGACCGCAGTATTTGAAATCATCCAGGTCATAACCGGGTTGCCGTCATGGGCAATTTTGCCGCTAATCACCAACTGTTCCAGTTCCCGGCAGGGGGCCGCCATGCCATACATGCCTTGCCCCATCGAAACACAGGTCAAACCCTGTGTTTCAAGGTGCTGAATAATCTGCCCGGCAAACATCCGGTCATAAGCGATTTCGACAATTTCAAATTCATCCCGCAGCCCTTCAATCCCGGCGTCATCGTCGCCCAGAATAAAGGTTTCAATCGCGTCATAATCCGTTGCACCGCCTTCTGTGCGGCGGATCAGCCCCATTTCTTCCCACTGATCATAGGGGACGGCGCGATCTTCCACGCGCTTTTCAATGGTCGCCTCGGGCACCCAGAAAAACGGCAATATCCGTGTTTTTTCACCCTCAAATTCTGGCGGAAACACAAGCACAACCGCCGTAATGTCGCTAACCGACGACATATCCATGCCGATATAGCACCGCTTGCCGCGCAGGCTTTCGCGGTCAAATTCGATATGGCATTTGTCCCATTGGGCAATATCCAGCCAGATTTCCGACGTTTGCCCCCAAACATTCAGGCGCAACCGCTTGAACGATGCCAACGACGCAGGGTTGTTTCGCGCCTTTGACACGATCTTTTCAAAGTTATCGGCGCGTACCGACACACCCCAGTTCGGGTTGGCCTTGCGCCAGCTTAATTCCGCAAACGGGTCATCGCCCTTATCGACCGAACAGATAAAACCAAACCATGTGTCGTCATCAAAAACGCCAGTCATCACCTTGACTGAATAATCATGATGTTCCCGACACACCGAATAGGGGTCCGTTCCCGCCGTTGTGATTTCGATGTGCAAAGGTTGACGCCGCGCCCCCATGCCGGTTTCCAGCACTTCGATCAGGCTGCGATCCTTGTGCGCGTGAACCTCGTCAACCAGGTTGCAATGGCTGTTTAACCCGTCCTGCGTTTTGGCATCTGCCGAAATATATTTGAAAATCGACGCCGAACGCGGATGTTCCAGATGCCGCGACATTGACAGGATATGTTTGCGCAGTTTCGGGCTTTTGCGCACCATGTTCTGCGCTTCGGAAAAGATGATTTTCGCCTGTTCCGACTTGGTCGCGGCAGTGTAAACCTCGGCACCGGGCTCCTGATCCATCACAAACATGTATAAACCAACACCCGACAGGAATGTTGATTTGCCGTTTTTACGCGGCACCTCGAAATAGGCATAAATAAACCGCCGCAGCCCGGTTTCCGCGACCAGCCAGCCAAACAGAACCGACAGGCAAAACTTTTGCCAGTCCGATAACTCGAACCGGTGGTTGCCCCATTCCCCCTTGGAATGGCGCAAAAACAGCGGGAAAAATGCCATCACATGATCGGCGCGGGGCATCGAAAACATCAGCCCGCGCTTTGGCCCGTCAATCAAATCATTGATCTGGCGCTGGCAGGCCGCAATGCGAAGCTTGCAGGCCGGTATTTTGCCCTCGACAACGGCCAGCGCATACCATGTGCTGATATGGTACAGCACCGCCGGGTTGCCCTTGAACCGGCGCACCAGTTCTGCCCGCTTGATATTGCGGCGGCGTTTACGTCCCCCTGCTTTCCCTGAAATCGTCAAAGTCATCGAACAAATCACCCTGACCAACAGCCGCCGCAAGCGAACGAGACGCGCTTGGCGTCATGCCAAATTCAGCAAACAGCCGCAAAGCGGTGCGCCGCGTTTCATTAAACTGCGCAACCTCGGGCCGGGTCTTAAACTGTGTGCCGTTACGACCATCAACCTCGTAGGTTTCATCCTTCATTGTGAAGGCAGCGCGGTGCGCTTCCATCCGCGCCAGGCACTCGCACAATTCGGCAACGGCCCACACAAACAATGCATCCAGCCGGTTTTTTTCGGCCAATACCGGCGCCACCTGGTCCCAGACCTTACCCGCCCCGTCGCTCATGCTGGCCGGTTTCAATTCCGCCGCCGATGCCCGTGCATCTTCCATCCGCGCAGCGGGGCCAACGTCGCGACCATCGACGGTCAACGGAATAACGTTGCTCACATCCGGTTTACGTCCCTTTGCCATCCTCGCCACCATAAAATAAAAGGGCCGGGGAGTGATCCCCGACCCTAACCGCGCCCAACCAAAACGCAAAAAAAAAGAACAACCCGAAGAAATATAACTAGGCTTTTTTTCCTATGGGTTTTTCCTTTTCAATTTCTCACGAGTAAATGCGTGTGCACAGAGCGGTCTTGAGGTCAATATCCGTAGAAATCAGACCCTCCCCCACCCCTAACGAGAACAAGATGATACAAATGAAGAACATAAAAAGAACGATAAGTTCCTATTGATGTTCCCATAAAATTCATGTCAACCGGCGACCAAACCCACCGTCCTCCTTGGCAGTTTTCGTATTATGGCAAGCGGTACATAAACTTTGCCAGTTGGCACGATCCCAAAACAGAACCATGTCACCGCGATGCGGCTTGATGTGATCGACGACCGCCGCCGCGACAACCAAGCCCGCCTGTTCACACCGGCAGCACAATGGATGGTGCTTTAAAAAACCAACCCGTGCCTTTTGCCACTTGTAGCCATAGCCCCGGTTCGCCGCCGTTCCCCGTTCCTTGTCCTGCCGCACCTGGCGTTCCCGCTTGTGCAACTGGCAATGGCGCTGCCCCGGTTCGGTCAACCGCCCACATCGGGCAAAGGCACAAGGCTTCCTTGGCAATGCAGGCATCACACATCCTATCACCCCGAAAAAGCCAAGGCCCGGCACAATGGCCGGGCCTTGAGTTGATCAGAGAAGCAAAAGACAAAAACAAAAACGCCCGCCGGATTACTCCAACGGGCGCAAATATTAGGAATACTCTTTCCGTTTACGCTGAAAGCCCGAATTTTGTCAACAGGCTTGTTGAACTTTTTTCCGACCATGCCACGGAAGGCGCGGAATACCGGGCATTTCGACAACAATGCCCAGCCTGTGAGAGCCCTGCAACCTCGTGCACAACGCCGCCAGCATATCCCAGACCATGATGTAATTAAGCCTGCATTCCTCTACTTCCCGGCGTGTAAGACCCGAATCGCTCTGCCAACCGCCCGGCATCCAGTCCGGCATCACGCCAGACCGCGCCGACAGAACCATTTCAGCCACAGGATTGCGCCGCCATTTCTTAAGGCAGCGTTGCATCTGCACCGGAACATTAAGGCCAACCTCACCCACAAGCGCACCAGTGCGCCACGCCTCAAACAGGCATTCAACACCAATCCATATAATTTCAGCATCAGGGTCAAGATCAGGCATCGATCCATTAGAACCGCCAATAACAGCACCATATTGCGCCATGTTCATCACCCGTCGCGTAATACTCCCCGGCTGTTCGCCATAGCCCAACAGGTTGCCATCGTTATAGGCCATGTCCGCTTTTTGGTCCTGTACCACCCATTGCAACGCCGCCCAAACATCCATCCTGTCACACTTACGCATCATTCACCGCCCTCCTAACCGGGTTGCCGTTCGCATCAAAGTCATCTGGCCGGGGGCATGGCCCCACCTTGCCACCCTTTTGCCAGGCAGCAATCGCATTGCCCAACGCCGCCTTGTGCGGGTCTACCGCAATCTCGCGCTCGATAGCATCAACATTGGCGCGATACACCTTGGCGATGTATTCGGGCGGCCTTGCAATCTTGGATGGCGTCCCGCACCGCTGTGCTGCCACTTCCAGCGCCCGAACACTCACCCCGGCATCAAGCAAATCAATCATCGCACGGTAATGCCCGCCATTGGCTTCAAACGCCAGATAGTCATAGCCGCAATCCACCAGAATATCGCGGCACACATCCACCTGCTTGCCCTTGTTCGCCCCGGCCCCAACCACGGCCTTGCCGTCTGCGCCATCAGAAACAATCGAATGCCCGCCCGGAAAGCGAACGATCCCCGCCCCCGATGATTCTTCCATTCTTTCATTCTTACATTCTTGTATAGTGGTTACTTGATGGTTAAGTGCTGGTTGATTGATGGTTAACTGTTGGTTAGGTGCTGGTTGGTTGCTGGTTGATTGATGGTTATTTGATTGGTAATCATCCCACTTAAGCACTGATATTATGGAATAATGTGCCGTTGCCGTGATGGTTATCTCCCCGGTTGACTGCAATTTATCCAGTGCCGTGCGCACCTTTTGCACCGAAAGCCCACATTCATCGGCCAACGCATTGCGCCCCGTCACAACCGACCCGGCAGGCAAGTCCCGCCCCCGGTATCGCCGCTTTAAATGCGACGCTGTAAGCAACAAATGTATGAACACCCGCGCAACGTTCACATCCTCGTACCACTCCCATTTCAGGGTCTTGCGGTGCAGCTTGATCCATCCGCCAGTATCTTCCATAACCCCCTCCTTACGCTGCCTTGTCCAGCCCGGCAAACCGCTGCCGATGCCCCAAAAACGCGCACCGAACCGTGCCCACCTTGCCGCGTCGCGCCTTGGCAACAATAATGTCGGCCGTGCCCTCGCATATCCGCAATCGTTCCTGCCACGCAATATAGCGCTCGCCAAACCGGTCGGCACTCTCACCCTGCTTTTGCACCGGCTCGGCGCGCTCCAGGTAATACTGTTCGCGGTACACAAACATCACCACATCGGCATCCTGTTCAATCGATCCCGACTCACGCAAATCGGAAAGCAAAGGCCGCTTGTCATCGCGCTGTTCAACAGCCCGCGATAACTGCGACAGGGCAATCACCGGCACGTTCAACTCCTTTGCCAATTGCTTTAACTGCATCGAAAGCTCGGTAATCTGCTGGTATCGTTCGCCCCTGAAATCCCGCGATCCGGCCATAAGCTGCAAATAATCCACAATCACCAGCTTAAGGCCCCCGGCCTGCCGCGCAATCTTGCGACATTCCGTGCGCATCCGCGCAACACTGGTCGAAGGGCGGTCATCAATAAACAACGGTTCCCGGCGCAGCCCTTCGCCAAACTCGCTAAGGCGCATAAAATCCCGGTCGGCCAACACCCGCTTGATAATCGCGGTATAATCCAGATCGGCGGCATTACTCAAAAGCCGTTCCATCAGTTCCGCGTCACTCATTTCAAGGCTGAAAAAAGCCACCCCGCCCGGCCTTTGCCGGTCGCGCACCGCATTAAGGGCCATCGTAAGCGCCAGCGCCGTCTTTCCCATGCTTGGGCGACCCGCCAGAATAATCAAATTCCCCGGCTGAAACCCCGATAAATCCCGGTCAAGGTCGGCAATGCCCACCGGCGTACCTGTCACCTTTCCAGCCCGCTGTGCGGTAATGCCATCATTAATCATGGTCAGGGCATCAGGCATCATATCGGCAACCGCCTTGGCCCCGCCGCCGCCAGCCGCCCCCGTCGCCAGGTCAAAAAGCGCACCCTCGGCCATCTCGCGCATGGAATCCACATCGTCCATCACCGCGCCATCACAGGCATCATCCAGCAACGCCTGTGCAATGCGCATCATCTCGCGCCGCTGCCACATGTTCAAAATGATCCGGCAATATTGCGCGTTATTGGCAACGCTGATCAACGCCGCCGCCACCTCCACCACAATGTCGATATCATCGGGCACAGCGCGCTTTAACGTCACCGGGTTGGCCTTGTGCCCCCGCGCAATCAAATCGCCTATAGCCTCATAAATCCGCCCTAGCGCCGGGTCATAAAAATGATCAGGCCGCAGCCGGTCGGCCACCTCGTCAAACCCGTCATTATTCGCCATCAAACTCGCCAGCAAACACGCCTCGGCCTCGGCGTGGTGCGGCTCAACCGGGGCTGCCCCGAAAATGGCATCAATATTCGTCATTTAAAACAGCCTGCTTTGCGTTGGTTTCTTCGCTTCCCGGGGCACCGGCCCCATCGGTTCAAATTCGCGTTCCTGCCCCTCGGCAATGCGTTTTTCACGGTAAAATTCCGGCGGGATATGCGCACGGCACCATCGACCATGCCCGGTCATGATATGACTTCCCGCCTTGCCGCACCCCTTGGCATCGCAGAGCAAAACAACGGGCTCTGTTTTCGTCATGCCAGCACCTCAATCCGTACACATGCAGGGCAGACCTTCATCGGCCTCAAAGCCGAAATCACCCTGATCTTGTGAAAGCTGTTTCATCTCTGCATAGGAAGGTCGATCCGAACGGAACGTTGCTCCGGCTTCCTTTTCAGTATCGACCCACCAGTCTGCACTGTGCGGGTCTAACCTGATGATCCCCATGATGGTTCTTTGCCCCTTCATGAAGCAAAGGCGACAGTTTCCACCCGGCGTTGATCCGTTGATATTTGGCAAGCCAAGGTCAAACCGCTGACACTGCCAAAACGCGGAAACATCGCGCTTTGTTACCCCTGCCTCGAACATAGGCAACATGGTTTCCCATGCGTCTTTTCCAGTTTCATTCCGGGCATTCATGCCTGCAACGCGGTGTCGCTCATCTGCCCGAAGGCCAACAATCGAAGTCCATTCCTTCAACCCAAGAACCTGCTTGCAATAACGCTCGGTGGTTTTGACTTTTAATTCTGCGGTGCAAAGGCGCTTAACCGGGTTCGGCAAATACTTGCGTTTGCGAACCAACGCACGGAACGGCTCACCATTCCGGCTTGCGCTGTTGTGTGAAACCACCTCGAACGCCGCTCCAAAAACAGCCTTGTCGCGCCATTCCAACCAGGTGATATGAACACCCCACCGGCTTGCGCATTCCTGCACGAAATCCAGTGTTTCATGATGCTCAAGGCCGGTATTGCAAAATATCACTTTCACATCGCCCGGCAGGGCTCCGCCATGCGCCTGAATGATATTGTACAGCATGTAACCAGACGAACGCCCGCCGCTAAAGCTGATCACCGCCGGGCCTTCTATAAGATACGGGCTAACCATCAGCTTTCCTCCCAAACCACCCGGCCAATAACCACCACGACCGGATGCAAAAGGCTGCCGGGCCGGGGGGCCCGCCCTCATGCAGCGGTCAAACCAGCCTTGCCCGGCCAAAGGGTCGGCAATATCGGCCAGCATCAACCGGCCATCATCGACCGCAACCGCAACCACTTTTGCCCCGGCACAAACCTGCCAATCGCTGGCATCAAACACCACAAACCGGCCCTCAACCCGCACAATCCCCATACCGTTTTGAAACGGCGCATAATGCGGCGCACGCGAAAAATAATGCGGGTCCACCACATCCAGCGCGGCGATATCGGGCACCTGCCCGCAATCCAGCATCGCCTGTGCCTGCCCGGCCAAATCATCGCGCACGGCAGGGAAATGCTGGTTTAAAATCTGTTGTGCCCGCTGGTTGATCAAACGATGATCCATGCGGGTCAAAACCCGCCCGCGCACCTTGACCGGGGCTGGCGCGGGCTTTTCCAGCCCTTCGAGAACATCCAGCACCCACCGGCGAAATTCCTTGGCGCGGTCGGTGCGGGCAAAAAACGCTATTGTTCTACACCCGCGCGGGGAGAATACCCGGTGGTTGGTTGGCGCGACCTGCCCCCTCGTACTCAATTTGAGTAAGAGGGTCATATCGTCGGAAAACTCGTCTTTTAGGCGATTATAAAGAACCGTTACCTTGTTAGCATTGGCATAGCCAAGCGCCCGCGCCAAATCGGCGCTCGTCACCCAAGGCCGACC
>NZ_JFJZ01000077.1 GCF_002115825.1 Thalassospira sp. MCCC 1A01428
ACTTACCCCGCACGAAGCCAATGCCCTGTTTGATCGGGTTCGGCAATTGCAATCCCAGGGGGTTGGTATTTTCTTTATTTCGCACAAATTGCGCGAAATTCGTGAAATTTGCGACGTTATCAGCGTATTGCGCGACGGCGCCATCGTTCTTTACGGCACACTGGAAGAATATAACGACCAGCAAATTGTCGAAGCGATGACAAAAACTGCTGGCACCAGCCAGATTACCACATCCCAAAGCCGGCAAAACCACAAGGATTTCACCAGTGACGCTTGCGTTCTGGAACTTGATCATTTTAGTGGCGAAGGATTTCGCGATATTTCCTTTACCGTACATGCGGGCGAAATTGTCGGGCTTGCAGGTGTCGTTGGAGCCGGGAGGTCGGAACTGGCAGAGACCCTGTTTGGCCTACGCCCGGCAAATGATGGCACTGTTCGGCTGTTGGGGCGAGAGCTTAGCAAACGGTCACCGCGTCATTGTGTCGATGCCGGCCTTGTTTACCTGCCCGAAGATCGCCAGCAAAACGGCCTGTTTCTGGAAGCATCGCTGGCGTGGAACATGTCGGGCTATACGATGCACCGGCTGGGTTTTTTCCCCAGATCACGACGGGAAACAGGCGAATTTTCGGAATTTCGCGATGCGCTTGGCATAAAGTGCGAAGGCCCCGGCCAATCCGCCGGGCGCCTTTCAGGCGGGAACCAGCAAAAAGTTCTGTTGGCCAAATGTCTGGCTGCAAACCCGCGGGTTCTTATTCTGGATGAACCAACACGCGGGGTAGATGTTGCGGCCCGCAACGATATTTACCGTCTTATTCATCAACTAGCCGACAAGGGGATGGGCGTGTTGCTGATTTCGTCGGATTTTGACGAAATTGAACAGCTTGCGAACCGTGTTGTTGTGATGGCGCACGGGCATCAATGCGGCGAGCTTTCAAGCCATGCCATCAATGTCGATGCCATTGCCCATTTAGCCTTTGAATCCGGAGCGGCAAGCCATGCTTGATTTTTTCGCCCGTAACCGTGTTGCGACCCTTTTTGGCGTTACCGTTCTGGCCTTTATTCTGATCGGCATGGCGGCCCCTGGTTACCTTTCGCTTTCGACCGCATCGGTTATCATGTCCAACAGCCTGGTTCTGATGACCGTGGCATTGGGTACCATGCTGGTCATTCTGACGCGAAATATTGATGTATCGAGCGGCTCGGTACTGGGTCTAAGCGCCGTTATTCTGGGTTTGCTGTTAAATAACGATGTCGGGCTGGTTCCCGCCATCATTGTTTGCCTGATCTCGGGTGCGTTGGCTGGTCTGTTTAACGGTATATTGGTCACGTTTTTCAGTGTGCCCTCCATTATTGCAACATTGGGGACACTGGGCCTGTTTCGGGGCATCATGCTGATCCTGACCGGCGGCAAATGGATCGAGGAACTACCGCAATCACTTAAATTCCTGGCTGAGAATGGCAGCATCGGAATTTCGGTTCTGACAGTGGCTGTCATAATTGCTCTTGCCGGAGTATGGGCAATTACCCGCCATACCCGTTTTGGTCGCTATTTTTATGCGGTTGGTGACAATCGCGAAGCAGCACGACATTTAGGCATTCGGGTTAATCTGGTGCAAATCAGCGCCTTTGTTGCCGCGGGTGTTCTGGCGGCCCTTGCCGGTATTATTTTTGCCGCCCAAATCGGATTTATCCCCAATCAGGCCGGTAATGGCGTTGAGCTTAAGGCGATCGCGGCAAATGTGTTGGGGGGCGTCAGCCTGTTGGGCGGCAGCGGGTCGGTTCCGGGTGTTTTTGTCGGGGTTATCTTTATGACCTCAATCGATAGCGCCCTGGTCTTTTTGAAAATCCCGGCCTTCTGGAACGATTTTATTGCCGGTGCCGTGTTGCTGCTGGTGTTGCTGCTTGACGGTCGCGTAAGGATCGCGGTTGAAAAAGCCATCCGCGCCAAACGCTATGCTGTCCACACACCAAACAAGACAACAGTTATCCCCGCAAAACCGGCCACAGCCCCCACCGCGCAGGAGACCACCCAATGAAACGTATTTTTCTGCGCTGGGAAATGGCGTTGTTTGCCATGCTTGTGGCCGAATTCGCAATTTTCGGCGCCATTAACCCGCGGTTTTTAAACCTCTCGAACCTGCTTTACAGCACCAGTGACTTTGCCCAGATTGGCATTGTCGCCTTACCGCTGACCATCGTGATCATCGCCGGGGGCATTGATGTATCGTTTGCATCGACTGTTGGTCTGTGCGCGATCATTTTTGGTATTGCCAACTTCTTTGGGCTGCCGCTGTCGCTGTGTATTGCCACAGCCCTTGGTGCCGGGGCCGTTGCGGGGCTGTTTAATGCCAGCATGATCCATTTATCCCGTATTCAGCCTTTGGTGGTCACCCTTGGCAGTCTTTATCTGTTTAGCGGAGCAGCAACGGTTCTTTCCGGTGTGGTCGGCGCGGGAGGATATGAAGGCATTGGCAACTTCCCCGACAGCTTTACCAGCTTTGCCTATCTGGAAGTCGCAAGTCTGCCCGCACCGTTTGTGGTGTTGCTGGTTGAGGCTGTCATCCTGTTCGTGATCCTGCATTTTTCCCGTTTTGGCCGGGCAGTGTTTTTATGCGGACTAAGCGAACATGCCGCCCGCTATAGCGGACTTCCCATTCGCACCATTCAAACCATCACCTATGTGATGACCGGTGTTTTCGCCGGTGTCGCAGGGCTGGTGTTGTCCGCCTATTTCGGGTCGGCCCGGGTAGACCTGGGTACGGCAACATTGTTGCCTGCCATTACCGCCGCCGTTTTGGGCGGGGCATCCATTTACGGCGGACAAGGATCCATTATCGGCACCCTTATGGCCACACTGGTCATTGGTTATTTGCAGCAGGGCCTGCAAATGAGCGGGGTTCCCAGTCAAATTTCCAGCGCGCTCTCAGGTGCGTTGCTGGTGGTTGCGGTAGCATTGCGCCACGGAAGCGCAGTGCTTACCAGCTTTGTCGCTGCGCGAATAATGGCGACGAACCGGAAACGCGCAGCATCGTGAGGAGGAACGACATGTTTGGACGTCACTTTAAATGGACTATCGCTGCAGCGGTCACGGGGTCGATCCTTGCCGCAGCATCGCCTGCCCTTGCTGAAAACCAGATTGCCTTTATCCCGAAACTTGTCGGGGTTGGCTTTTTCACCAGCGGCGGTAACGGCGCATTGGAGGCCGGCAAGGAACTGAACGAAAAAGTCACCTATGACGGCCCGACCGAACCCAGTGTTTCCGGCCAGGTACAGTTTGTGAACAACTTCGTCAATCAGGGTTACAATGCGCTAATCCTGTCATCCGTTTCGCCCGATGGCCTGTGCCCGGCATTGCAGCGCGCCATGAACCGCGATGTTCTGGTCATGACCTGGGACAGCGATGTTAAACCTGAATGCCGCAGCTATTATGTCAATCAGGGCACCCCTGAACAACTGGGCAGCCTTTTGGTCGACATGGCAAATGACGGCATTAAAAAAGAAAAAGCCAAGGTTGCCTTTTTCTATTCCAGCCCGACGGTAACTGACCAGAACGCCTGGGCCAATGCCGCCAAGGCCAAAATTGCCAAAGAACATCCGGGTTGGGAAATTGTTACCACCCAGTATGGTTATAATGATGCGCAAAAATCGCTTCAAACCGCGGAAAGCATCCTGAAGGCCTATCCGGATCTGGATGCCATTATCGCCCCGGATGCAAATGCCCTTCCGGCAACGGCACAGGCAGCTGAAAACCTGGATCGTGCGGGCAAGGTTGCCATTGTCGGGTTCAGCACCCCGAACGTCATGCGCCCCTATGTCAAACGCGGCACAGTGGAACGTTTTGGCCTGTGGGATGTAACCCAGCAGGGCAAGATCGCAGTTTATGTTGCTGATCAT
Source organism: Thalassospira sp. MCCC 1A01428 (assembly GCF_002115825.1). Lineage (GTDB taxonomy): Bacteria > Pseudomonadota > Alphaproteobacteria > Rhodospirillales > Thalassospiraceae > Thalassospira. Next base: position 3,895 of record NZ_JFJZ01000077.1, read on the forward strand.
GTTCTTAAAGACGGCCCGATGAATGTTGGCGACAAACTCGACATTCCGGGCATCGGCACCGTCGAAGTTTCGCCAAACAGCGTTCAGGGCTACGACTATGAAGCGGATGGCAACGGGATCATTTTGCTGCCGCAACGTACCGTGTTCACCAAGGACAATATCGACGATTTTGATTTCTGATTTCCAAACCCGGAAATCATGGCGCGGCACCGCCCTCCCTCGGTGTCGCGCCACCTTATTTGTTTGTCAGATTATTTTTTGTCTTCAATTAACGGAAACGGCCCATGAAAAACCTTTGGAATGATCAGGACGCCCAATTTTATATCGATCAGGCCGTAAAACAGGGCCAACCCGCCGATCTTGGACTACGGGTTTACACATCCCGCATTATCGGGCAGGTGCCCGACCTTGTATTGCACGGAGGTGGCAATACATCGGTCAAGATCACACAGGACGATGGCACCCGGATCATCCATGTCAAAGGCAGTGGCTGGGACCTTGAAACCATCGAGGCACCGGGTCTGCCCGGCGTATATCTGCAACCGCTTTACGATGCCCGCCATGCCGGCAAATTGACGGACCCGGAAATGGTTTCCTTGCTGCGTCGCAATTTGCTGGATGCCGATGCGCCGAACCCGTCGGTCGAGGCATTGTTGCATGCCTACCTGCCCGATACATTTGTGGATCATACCCATTCCACCGCCGTGCTGGTGCTGGCCGATCAGGAAAATTCCGAACAGATCATGCGCGAGATTTACGGCGACCGGTTGGCCTTTCTGCCCTATGTGATGCCGGGTTATGATTTGTCCATCGCCGGGGCCGACCTGTTTGACCAGTTCCCGAACTGTCAGGGATTGTGGCTTAAAAACCACGGTTTATTTACCTTTGGGGCGACAGCAAAACAATCATATGATCGCATGATTGATTTTGTTACCGAGGCCGAACAATACATTGCCGCCAAAGGTATTGCCCTGCCCGGCCCCGAAATTTCCGATACCACCCTGGCCCCGGCGATTGAAGCCCGGTTGGCCGCAGCCCTGCAAAAAGGGGCGTCACCATTTGCCGCCAACATCGCACTGGACTTTCGCAGCACCCCGTCGATCCGGGCTTATCTGGAAAACCCGGAGCTTGAAAAAATTGCCCAACGCGGCACAGCCACACCGGACCATGTTATCCGGATTAAACCATTTCCCATGATTATTGATGCCGATGCGGATGAAAGTACCATTTTGGCCGCAATTAATGATTACCAGGGAAAATACAGTGCCTATTTCAATCGCAATGCGCCCAATGCCAGCGAGCCAAAAGTGCAGCTGGATCCTTGGCCCCGTATTGTCATGATCAGAAATATCGGGCTGGTGGGTTTGGGCAAGGATGCAAAAGCCGCAGCCATTGCCGGTGATCTGGGCGAACAAACCGCCCGCATCATTAATGCTGCCGAAAAGATTGGCACGTTCCAACCCATCGACGAGGCTGATCTGTTTGATATGGAATACTGGTCACTTGAACAGGCGAAGCTGCAAAAGAAGTAAGTCTTTCTTACAGAGTCAGCCTGACCTTCTAGCCACCCGGCATAACCGCCAGCCGGGTGGCCTTTTTATGACATCACCCAAGCTTTGCCATTATTCGCTCACAAAATAGATAAAATCTATATTATCAAATAATTAAATCATAAAGAACGATTATCGATTAAACGAAAATCGTCAAGAAGTTGGAAATCCGGGAACAAAACGGAAAACAACTGGTAACCTCAGCTTGGTAAACACAAACACCACGATACAAACCAGCAGGCAGCACAGTCACGATTGTCAATCGTCCGCCTATGCTTGAAGTAAGTGTATTTTCCCACACAAAAACAACATTACGTCACGCACACTCAGGCTTAATGCATCACCATGATCAGAATGACCCCGCCCGGCATCGGAAAATTCAAGTAAACGCACGAAACAGGTTCGAAATACAAAAGCACATACCGTCTTTTGCTCTATTCCGATGTAAACTCTGTGGTATCAAGGTGTAGAATAGAACGTCCATCGCACTGTTATGAACGCGACAGGGCAATTATCCATAAACAAGACCTCCGATGATTGCCCTCACCACGGAACATATCGCACAATAATGGCAAAGCCGCATTCCCGATGAACAGCTTAACTCCGGAACAGGCCGAGGCAGAAGCCCGCGCCGCACTTGCCGCCAACAATTTCGTCAAAGCCGAAACCCTTACCCGCGCCTTGCTGGCAAATGGCGGACAATTGCATATCTGGCGGCTGCTGGTTGCAACATTGCGCCGACAGGGCAAGGTACATGAAGCACTGGAAATTCTTGACATGCTGGTGCAGCATGCACCTGGCAATCTGGATTTGCGATTTGATCTGTCTGAAGTTTTGCTCCTGATCGGAGATTTCAAACGCGGCTGGCGGGAATATCAATACCGCTACAGCCTGGACCATACCAAAATTCTGGACCGCAAGGTTCAAAAACCCCTATGGGATGGCCGGGTTATTCGCGATAAAACCTTATTGATTCATGACGAACAGGGATTTGGCGATACGTTCCAGTTTTTACGCATGGTGCCGTGGGTAAAACAGCGTAGCCAGGCCAAAATAGTTCTGCAAATTCGCCAGGAACAGGAAGGCTTTGCCAAACGCATGTCCGGGATCGATCAAATTGTCCGACAAGGCGAACTTCCACCAGCTTTTGACATGCATTGCCAAATGATGACCCTGCCAGAGGTTACCGATCTGACACTGGCAGATCTACCCGGGCAGATACCCTATATTACCGCCGACCCCCGACGCATTCGCAAATGGCAAAAACGGCTTGCAAAGCTTCCTCGCCCGCTGGTTGCGCTGGTCTGGGCAGGGCGACCAACCCATTTCAATGATGCCGCACGATCCATGTCGCTGGAAAAACTGGCCCCGCTTGGCATGGATGGCATAACATTCCTGTCCGTTCAAAAAGGTGACCGTGCCGACGATGCCAATACCCCGCCAGAGGGTATGAACCTGATTAATCTTGGCCCCGAAATCTCTGATTTCGAGGATACAGCCGCCATTTTTAACGTCATCGACCTTCTGATTTCTGTCGACAGTTCACCAATCCATCTGGCAGGGGCATTAGGCCGCCCCGCATGGGTCATGCTGCCTTTTGTCCCCGACTGGCGCTGGCTGCTCGATCGTGATGACACGCCATGGTATCCCAGTGTGAAACTGTTTCGTCAGTCCGCCTCTGGCGATTGGTCCGGTGTCGTACAAAACATGGCAACCGAACTGGCGAAATTGCGATCATGAGGCCCGCACACATTTTTTTACTGGTCATTGCCCTGTGGGGTCTTGCTGCCTGTAGCACCGTCCCCCAACGCGCCGCCTTGCGCGACCAACTGGTTGCCAAAGCGGGTTGGTCATCTGGCGTTGTACCGTCCGGTGAATTTGATATTGCCGCATCCTGGAAAAACACAGGGCAAAGTCAAACCCTGTTTGTCTATCTGGAAGGCGATGGGCTTGCCTATATTACACCCAACCGCGCATCAACCAATCCGACACCGGATAACCCTGTTGCATTGCGCATGGCAATCGCCGATCCCCACCAGGGACCTGTGCTGTATCTCGCACGGCCATGCCAATATGTCATGCCCGATCATGGCCGTAATTGCGCACGCCCTTACTGGACAGTTAAACGCTATGCACCGGAAATTGTCACAAGCCTTAACACGGCCCTAAACCTTTTCAAAAACAAACTCGGCATCCGGAAACTTGTTATCGTCGGCTATTCCGGCGGTGGGGCCCTGGCAACATTACTGGCAGCCCAACGCAATGATATAGCAGGCATTATTACAGTTGCAGCCAACCTTGATACCCGGTACTGGACTGACCGCGCGGGGGTTTCATCCCTTACGGGCTCGCTTGATCCAGCCGATTTCGCCGCCCGGCTGGGAAACCTTCCCCAGGTTCATTTTTCAGGCGTCGAAGACACAACCGTTGGGCCCGCCGTCACCCGTGCCTTTATGGCAAAATTACCCGCAAACACCCCGGTATCACACATTGAAGTGCCCCGGTTTGACCATTTCTGTTGCTGGGCGCAGAACTGGCAGCAATTAAGCATCCGCCCGGAACTAAAAACAATTCCCGGCTGGTAAGCTGTACAAATAGCTATTCATCCATGCCAAATGCAGCAAGCAATGGTGATAAATGTTTGGCGTAAGGCCGCCAACGCCCGACAGAGGTTGTATATAACGGTTCACGTACCTGATTAACGCTTGCTGTGCGGACCGGGCGCCTTGATTGATGAAACGCCAGGCAAGCTTCATTCCAGGGAACCCCGATAAAATCGGTTAGTCGCCGTGCCTCAACTGCGCAATTGGCAACAACGGCTTCGTAATCAACGTCAATAAATCGATCACCGGGTAAAACATTACGCCAATGTGCCATCAAATCGCGATATGCAAGGTAAAACTGGCCCAGCTCCGCCAGATCATAGGAAAATGACTGTTCGGCCGCGAACAACTTGCTATAGCATGACAGGCACGTGTCAATCGGGTCGCGCCTGCAATGAATAATCCGCGCATTGGGAAACATTGCATGTATCATGCCCACATGTAAAAAATTGGCTGGCATTTTATCCACCACATGGGGTCGGCCTTCCGCCATGGCGATGACAGATGCCAAATATTGCCCGGCCATTCCCGCCAGGTCTTCCATTCCCGCGCAATTACCTTGCGACATTGCAGCATCATTTTTGGCAATAATGGTACTGATATTGCGCAATTCACCAGCAGGATAAATATCCGGATGCGCCCCCAGGATCTGCTCAATCAGGGTCGTGCCCGAACGCGGCATTCCCACCACAAAAACCGGCATGGCCGAAGGATCTCCCCGGCCTGCGCGTTCCTTTAACCATTCTTGCGAAAACCGGCTGGAAATCGATTGCAACCACCGACTCGTTTGCACACCATCGTAATCAAAGGTTTCGCGTTTTAGTGCATTTCCTTCCGCAAGATAGCGAAAAGCATTTTCTCCATCACCAACATCAAGAAATGCCTTTCCCAATGCAAAGCACAACACCATCCGATCGGTCAGCCCAAAACGCGAAATATTCTCGGCGTAGAGATGTTTCAGTGCTTCAAGTTGAGGATCTCCAACACTGAATTTTTTGATATCGGCCAATTGCCCCCAAGCCAAAACGTGTGCGGGGTCATCAGCCACAACCTCAGTCAAAATTGCAACGGCAGCCGATTTGTCATTTTGCGCGGCATACATTTCAGCCAGGTTGATACGCGCATTATTTCGTTCAAGCCCCGGCAGCGCCTGAGCCCGCGCAAAAGATTTCCTTGCGTCCTCAAAACGGTTAAGTGCCTGTTGCGTTTTGCCCAATATATTGTGGGCACTGGCACTTTCCGGTGCAAACTTTACCGCTGCCATCGCAGCACGTAATGCATTGTCGGAATCTCCCCGGCGATGCAACACGGTGGCCCGTGCGGCCAATGCCGAGGGATCTTCGGGCGCAAACCGAAGCAAGGCATCCAGACGCTGCATCGCACGGTCAAACTGCTGACGCTCGATGGCGATCTCCACAAGATTAAGATATGCCGTAACAAGTTGAGGATTAACGTCAATGGCACGCTGGGCATAGGTCTCTGCCGCGTCAAACTTACCCTGCTTCATCAAAAGGTTTGCCAGGTTGCTGTTCGCCTCGGCGTATCGGGGATGAAGCGCCAGCGCCATTTCATAAAAACGCTGTGCCTCATCAAAGTTTGCCGTCAGTAACAATGTATTGGCCAGATTATTGCAAGCCTCCGGGTTCTCTGGCTCCAATGCCACAACCCGCCTCAGGCATGTAATACTTTCCTCAAGTTTCCCGGATTCCTGTAAAATAATCCCCAGATTATTCCATGCACCAACCATTTCCGGCGCACGTTCAACAGCAGTCCGCGCGGCCTTTTCGGCCTCGCCCAACAATCTGTTTTGACGGCACATTTCTGCATAATTGCTAAAATAGCCCCCCGGCGAATAGGAAAACCCGCAAGCCTGACGCATATAATCCAGTGCCATATCCATCTTGTCATAAGCATGAGCAATCAAGCCCAGCAAATGAAGACATTCAATCTGTGCCGGTGACACAGCCAAAACACGGCGCGCAAAAACTTCTGCCTGCTGGGCTTGCCCGGCATTCCAGTGCGCATAAGCGCGTTCTATGGCCTGAGGAACGGTCAAATCACCCGATGCACCTGTTGAGGCAGACGACTTTGCTTTTGTTTTTGTTCGTTTCGTCATCAGGCAACCTTGTATTTTTGGCAATGTTGATAAAATGGCGGCGTGAAACTGCAAATTATTCCCACCCCATGCAACACTTCGCGATAGCCAGCAAATGTTCAAGCAAAAACGGCGGCCCAAAACCAGGACCGCCGTTTTATTAAATAATACGACCCTAAAAATCCCAGGCGGCACGTACGGTGCCCGTCTGGCTTTGATAGCCT
>NZ_JFJZ01000078.1 GCF_002115825.1 Thalassospira sp. MCCC 1A01428
ATGCCGGGACTAAACAACTAACGGGCAAATACCGTTCGGGGAAGTCCGAAAACAGACGAGACGAAGCTTGGGCCGGCGCGGGTTTCCAACCTGAAAATTCACAGCAGCGGACAGCGATCATTGATACCTTGATTGATGTTGCCGACGAGGCCGGCGTAACACCCGGCGAGATAGCCATCGCCTGGGTGGCGGCCAAGGGCTCGCTCCCTATTATCGGGCCACGTACACTTTCCCAACTTCAATCCAACCTGGCCGCGGCCCAGGTCGTTTTGTCGCCAGAGCAGGTATCGCGCCTTGACGGCGTTAGTGCGATAGCGCGGGGATATCCCTACACTGTGCTTGATGACCCGCGGATCCAGGACCTCATCACAGGTGGGAAGTTCGACCAGATAGATTTTCCAGCGGAACCTGCCGCATGACCTAAAGGCTAACCTGCGGCGATGGCGGCAGGTTCGTTTTCAAACATCTGCTCACACATTCAAATCCCAAGTTCCAAGTCCCAAGTCCCAAGTCCCAAGTCCAAACAAGCGTGTCTCGTTGTTCCGGTATTTTTGCACTTGGGGTTTGATCAAATCATTCAGTCACTTAAACCTGATTTGATGAAGGATGTTACCGAATGCCGTTGAGGTGCGTGCGGTCGTCGTAAATGTTAAAAAAGCGATGTCCGTCCGCATTTTCAAGCCATTCCAGCACGGCAGAAAAGTTTTCGAACCTGGTTTTTTCATACCACGCCCGGCACAAGCCCACCGGGAAGTAGAACCCCAGCCAGATTGTTCGGTTTTGTGCCTTGCTTGTCAGGGTTTAGATAAAGGCCGGGATATCGCCAACCGGCGACATATTATCAATCAACCAGCCATTATCATTGCGCCGGGCATGGGCCTTCCAGCGGCCCTTTGACGCGATAGACCAGTCGGCATGGTAAATTTCATCGATCTTATAGGGCATATCAGGGTGTCTTTGTTTGGGCGACACGGCGATGATGCGGGTAAACCGACACGCGGCTTGTATTTTGCCGATCATAACGCCAAATTGCCCGCATATCAGTTTGCCCTTTACGATGAAATGGTTTGGTCATGACGAAATTGCGAATTGCCTTTATGGGAACGCCGGATTTTGCCCTGGTAGCACTTCAGGAACTGGTCAAGGCAGGTCATGATGTGGTGTGCGTATATTCCCAGCCGCCGCGCCCTGCCGGTCGCGGGCATAAGGAAACCCCCACCCCGGTTCATGCCTGGGCTGCCGATCACGGGATCGAGGTACGGACACCCGTTTCATTAAAATCCGATGCCGAAAAACAGGCCTTTGCCGATTTGAACCTGGATATCGCCGTGGTCGCGGCCTATGGCCTTATTTTGCCAAAGGCGATTTTGGATGCGCCCAAAATGGGCTGCCTGAATATTCATGCTTCCCTGTTGCCGCGCTGGCGCGGGGCCGCCCCGATCCAGCGGGCGATTTTGGCGGGTGATGCCAAAACCGGTGTCACCATCATGCAAATGGATGTTGGCCTGGATACGGGCGATATGCTGCTGATGGATGAAATCGCCATCACCCCGGAAACCTATGCCAGCGGCTTGCACGATGATTTGGCCGAAATGGGCGGACGGTTAATTATCGAAGCCCTTGAAAAACTGCCTGCCGGGCAGCTTTCGGCCTCGGTTCAGCCCGAGGATGGCGTTACCTATGCCGCCAAGCTGGAAAAAACCGAAGGCAAACTGGATTTCACCGACGATGCCGCCCTGCTGGAACGCAAGATTCGCGCCTTTACGCCCTGGCCCGGGGCCTATTTCGATTTTGGCAAGGAACGCATCAAGGTGCAGTCGGCAGTGCATATTGCCGATGCCAGCGGCCAGCCCGGCGAAATTATCGATGATCAGCTGACCATTGCGTGTGGTGCCGGTGGGGGATTGCGGCCGACCCGCATTCAACGTCCGGGCAAGGCCGCAATGGATACCGAAGCGGTCTTGCGCGGTTATGACAAACTGGCAAAAGGCGTTATCGTTTCCTGATTTTGCCGTTATCGTGGAGGCAAAGCCTTAAAGCACTTTTCCTTTAATGTGCCAATTGTCCCCACCAGCCCCACAGGAATGACGCATGACGGAAATTCGCCTTGCCACCAATCACGATGGCGAGCAGATCAGCGATCTGATTGCCAAAGTATTTGCCGAATATCCCGGTTGTGTTTTTGACCGGGCGGCTGAATTTCCCGAACTGGATGCCATCGCCGATGATTTCGCGCCATTGGGTGCGATCTGGGTGGCTGAAAACGCGGAGGGGCAAATTATCGGCTGTCTTGGCATTAAGCTTTCCGATGATGAGACAGTCGCCGAACTGCACAAGGTTTATCTTGATAAATCCAGCCGCGGGCAGGGCCTTGCCCAGCGTCTTTTATCCCGTGCGCGGGACTGGCTTTTGGCGCAATACCCCGCCTGTCAGGAACTGGTGCTTTGGACAGATACCCGCTTTGTTGCCGGTCATCATTTTTACCGTAAATGCGGTTTCATCGAAACCGGTCAGACCCGCATCCTTGATGACCTTAGCAAATCGACAGAATTGGCCTTTCGCGCCGAACCGGCTACGGTGTTGGCGTAGATTAAACGCGACGTGCTTTAATTGTGTGGCTTTGGCCGGTCATCCATATGGCGGTTTTAACCCTGATACACAAACAGCCTGACCAGATTGATCAGGCTGTTTTTATTGTCTTTGTGTCGGAGGCCCCGGTCTAGCTTGCCTGGCCTTTGGCAGCGGCTTCGGGGTTCAGCGCCTTTTGGCTGGTTTGTGGCAGGCTGCCATCTTCGCGGCGCACGGAACGGGCATCCCGCATGCCCAGCTCCCACGGCGGGACCGGGGTGAATTTTTCGGCCAAAAAGTCCACAAAGGCGCGAACCTTCGGTGACAGGTGCCGTTTATGCGGATACACCGCCGAAATCCAGGCACGATCATGGATAAAATCGGTCAGAACCGGGGTCAGGCGGCCCGCACGGATGTCTTCATGGACCAGATATTCGGCCAGTCGTGCCATGCCCAGACCGGCGACAACGGCGGCGTGAAGGGCATCGCCATCATTGGCCGAAAAACTGCCCTGGGCGCGAAAGGACATATGGCCTTCGGGGGTTTCAAAATGCCAGTCATTGAAGCTTTCGCGCGAGGATAGATGCAGGCAGTTATGGTTCACCAGATCCTGCGGCTTGCGCGGAATGCCATTCTTTTCCAGATAATCGGGCGATGCGACGATAAAGCGCCGGTTCACCGCATATTTACGCGCAATTAGCGAGGAATCCTCAAGTTCGGATAACCGGATCGCCAGATCGTAACCATCGTTGACCAGATCGGTAAATTTATCATCCAGGGTGAGTTCGATCCGCACATCGGGATACATATTGAGGAATTCCGGAATCAGCGGCACCACCTGGTATTTGGTAAAAGCCACCGATGCGTTGATGCGCAATGTGCCGCGCGGCGCGGCATAAAGCTGGGTTACAACTTCTTCGGCTTCTTCTATTTCGTTAAGGATGGTGCGGGCGCGTTCATAAAAAGCGCGGCCTTCCTCGGTCAGGCTCAACTGGCGGGTGGTCCGCATCAGCAAACGTGCCCCTAACCGGTCCTCCAGCCTTGATATGTATTTTGATACCGCCGATGGCGACAGGCGCAAGGCCCGGGCCGCTGCGGAAAAGCTGCCTTCTTCAACAGCATAGACAAAGATTTCCATTTCTGCAGCGCGATCCATCAGCGTTTCCTCAGATCATTTTCGTGATTTGTGATCATTGTTCATAAGTAATGTGCATATTGAGGTAATTCCCCTTCGCAGTAAAGAGAATTAGATTGTTTTTCAGACGAGGCGGCGATGGTGCCGCAAAAAACGAAATTCAAGGAGGTCCATTATGAGGACGTTTGCTGACATCAAATTGCTGACGATTGAAACCAGCGAGATCGAAGCTGGCGTACGTAAGGGCCAGCAGCTTCGCGCTGAATATATCAGCAGCTTTTTCCGTAACCTGTTCAAGGGTTCCGATGCAAAAGCTGGCCACAACGCGACCCCTGCCGGTACCGTTGGCGGCGCAGCCTGATCACTGATGACGATCTTAACCGTGAGCGCGTTGCCCGCGCTCCGGTATCTACCCGAGTTCTACTATAGCGTCCTTCCTCCCAAGTTATGACGCTGTTTTCCCGACTGGCCCGGACACTTTTGTGTTCCGGGCCATTTTTTTGTTCATCGACACCTGTTTGTGCCGAAATGTGCAAGATGGCCGTGATTTAACCTGTTTAATGCCGGGTTGGTCAAAATTGGCCTTTGTCTTTGGATCCTTGCTAATTTTGCAAATGCTATCGCTTGGTTCAAGCTGGCACCGTTGCAAAACGTCAGGCGGTATGAGGGTGCCTGAAATGCGGGGGCACATAAAATCCTGGCCGTTCTGCCAGCCATGATAACAGGGTGGCAATGGCCATACCCGCCACCGAGGCCATCAATATTGTTGGTAAATTCACATGAGCGGCAAACAACCAGCCATATATGGGCGGCCCCGCCGAGGAGGCCAGCACCATAATTGCTGTCAGGCTGGAACGTATCGAGCCGATTTCGTGCATCGGCACCAGTTCGGGGACAATTGCTGTGCGCAGCGTTGTGGCAAACCCGGTGGTAAAGCCAGCCAGGGCCATATAAACCGGAATAAACTGTGCCTTTTCGGTCATTGCCAACACCATGACCGCGATCATCAAGGGTATCAAATGATAGGGAAACAGTTTTCGTGCGCCCAGTTTGTCAATCAAGGGACCACTGCCAAAGGCCCCCAGTACCGATGTTATGGCAAAAAGGGTGAAACCTGCCGCAAACCAGCCCAGTTCGATGCCTTTTTGACTGGCAATAACGGCCTGATGAAAAAACAGCGCGGTTAACACCAGGGGTTGTCCCGCGATCATGGGCATTGATAACCAGATATAGGCCGATTTAAACAGGCGTGGATGGGGCTGGCTGCGACTGTCATCTTGTTGTGGCAAGGAAACGGCGGGTTGATCGTGCCGATCAGGCCGGTTTTGTGGGGCAGCGTTGCCTTGTGTGCCGGTTTTTGCCGCTGGTTCGGGTGTTTGAGGGGGCAATTCAGCCACCGCAGGAATGGCGCGAAAGTTGCTATTTCCATGCACAAGCCAGGCTGCAAGCGGCATCATCACCAGCAAAATGGTAATGCCTGCCGCAATATAGGCTCCGCGCCAGCCAAGGGCGGCAATCAGGGCCAGAAAAATTGCAGGCATAATCGCCTCGGCCATGGGAAAGCCAAAAGCGGCAATGGCAAGGGCGCGCCCCCTGTTACGGTCAAAATAACGCGCGACGCTGGTCATGCTGACATGGCTCATCAGGCCTTGCCCGGCGAACCGCAACATAAACAGCCCGCCAACCAGAACAATAACATTGCTTGCAACCGACATCACAAAACAGCCCGCAGCCAGGAATATCATGACGATCAGGCTGTAGCGCAGCATGTCGATCCGGTCGATCATGCGACCGATAAAAGGCAGGGCTGCTGCACTGGCAATGGTGATGGCCGCATACATATTGGCAAAGCCGGTTTCGTTAATACCCATGCTTTGCGAAATGAACGGTACGAACAGGGCAATCAGAAATGTTTGCCCAAAGGCCGAGCCGAAACTATGCAAGGCACCAAAAGCCAACGGGCGTGGTGCCTGCCGCAAAAGGTTAAAAAATGCCATTGAATAACTTGCAGGTTTGAATGTTGATCGTGAATATGGCGGTAATTGTATCGATTCAAGGCAGTGGCGTCTACCCGCCCCGCTGGATAGGTCCATATGACCAAACAGGCGGTTAAGATGGCTGCGTATAAAAAAACGGCATTGCATCAAGGCAATGCCGTTTGAAATTTGAGCCGGGTTTTGCGGCCCGATATCGGTATATCGGGCTGGTTCGGCATTGATTACCCGTGCGAGGTTACTGTTCCGGGCGGGCCGTCAACATCGCATGGTGTGACTTTGATGCTGGCCTGTGCCTGTTCGCCCAGATCAAGGCAGTCCTTTAATTGGGGGCTACATACATGCCAGCCACCCCCGGTGGCCCCCGATGCTGCAAGGTTAAGTTCGGGCAACGGTTGCAGATGCGGGGTGTAAACCCACCAGTCGTTTTTTAAAATCGCGTCAGGTGGTGGTTCCATTCCGGCGCCGCTACCCTTGACGCGGGCTTGCACAAGTTCAAGGCCCGCCGGGGTAATTTGGTAATCTTCCTGCCAGCCGGTATGTTCCACCGAATGCATCCACGACAATGTAAAGGCGCTGATGGCAAGGCTGATGGCTTTACCGGCTGTCAGTATGCAAAGTCCCACCGGTTCAGGCCCCCGCCGTGTCGCTGATTTTGCGTAAGCGCAACCAGTGCATAACGCAAAAGAGGGCAAACAGGGCAAAACCCAGAATATCGGTTACCGGGTATGCCGCAATCAGGGTGAAAGCCGCTGCCACCGCAATCAACCGTTCGGGCACCGTCAGGCGGATGTTAAGCGCACCAATCACGGCCATGCCCCACAGGCCAATGGCAATGGTGGTTTTGATAAAGATATAGGCCACTGCCGGCCAGTAACCGATTTCATCGGCCATGGGGCCGCCATCCTGAAGCATCAATGCCGGGGTATAAACCGACATGAACGGAATCAGGAAACCTGCCGCCGCCACCTTTATCGCCTCGAACGAGATTTTAAGCCCGCTTGCCCGGGCAATTGGCGCTGCGGCAAAGCAGGCCAGTGCCACCGGCGGTGTCAAATCGGCAAGAATGCCGAAATAAAACACGAACATGTGGCTGACAATCAACGGCACGCCCAGTTGCAACAGCGCAGGCCCGGCAATGGACGATGTGATGATATAGTTGGGAATGGTCGGAATGCCCATGCCCAGCACGATGCAGGTGATCATGGTCAGCACAAGCGATAAAAACAGGCTTTGCGAGCCGACATGCACGATGAAAGCACCAAAGGTATTGGCAACCCCGGTAAGGGTCATGGTGCCAATAATGATGCCGACAATGGCGCAGGCCACGCCAACGGGCAGGGCCGTTTTCGCCCCTTCGGCCAGCGAATCACGGCAGATCAGCAAGGTTTCGCGCCCGCCCCTTGAAAGGGCACACCATGCCATTAATGCGACAATGGCGGTGACAATAACGTAAATGCCAAATTCAAGGAAAGCTGCGGCAATCAGACCAAGGCCGATCCAGAAAATTGTGCGGATCGTTCCCTTGGGCAGGCCCAGAATAATTGAACTTCCCAAAATCAGCAGAACGGTAAGCGACAGGCCGACGGTACCCGCAAAAAGCGGGGTGTAACCGGTAAACAGCAAATAAACCAGTACAGCGAGAGGCAGGAGCAGATACCAGCTTTTGCGGATGGCCGCGCGTGGCGATGGCAGTTCGGATTTTGCAATGCCCGACAGGCCATATTTGCCTGCTTCGAGATGTACCATCCAGAAAACCGAGGCAAAATACAGAATTGCCGGGATTAACGCCGCCTGCACAACCTCGTAATATTCAACGCCCAGGGTTTCGGCCATGATAAAGGCCACAGCCCCCATCACCGGCGGCATTAACTGGCCACCCATGCTTGATGTGGCTTCAACCCCGCCAGCAAAGGCCGGGCGATAGCCAAAACGTTTCATCAACGGGATGGTGAACTGGCCGGTTGTCACCACATTGGCAACGCCCGACCCGGAAATGGTGCCCATCAATCCTGATGAAATAACGGAAACCTTGGCCGGTCCTCCGCGGGCATGGCCGACAAGACCCATGGATACATCGGTAAAAAGCTGAATCATCCCGGCCTTTTCCAGAAACGCCCCAAACAGGATGAACAGGAAAATATAGGTCGAGGACACATAAATCGGAATGCCGTAAATACCCTCGGTGCCATAGGTCATATGGTCGATCACCTGGGTGAAGTCGTAACCGCGATGATTAAGCGGTGACGGCAAATACTGCCCAAACAGGCAATATCCCAAAAAACACGCCGCAATGATCGGCAGGGCCGGGCCCATCAAGACATAAGCCCCGACAAAAACCCCGATCAGGGCAATAATGCCAAAGACAATATCGGTGGTAACCGGATCACCCGCACGCAGGATCAGGTCGTTATATTCGACCCATTGATACCCCGCGACAGCCACACCGGACAGCGCAAGGATCCATGCCAGTGTTTTAACCGGCAGGCTGGATTTGCGGCCAATCGCGATGAGCGGAAAAATCAGCAGCATCAGGAACCCGACATGGATGGCGCGGGTAACCTGGCTGGGGAAATCGATCAGATGGGCGGCAGTTGAAATCTGGAAGGCCGAAAAAACAAATGCGATCCAGAACAGCAAACGCCCTTCAAATGTCGGCGCAAAGCTGTCGACCAGCGGGTCATGGATGGCCAGGTCAGGGGAATCGGCAGGTGCGTGGTGGGCGGATTGGTCTTGCGACATTTAAAGCATATTTCCTTTAACAAGATCCATTTTGCCAGCGCATTCTGCCGCCTGGCAAGGAGAAGTCCGCAGAGCGTAATGGGTTTACGGGCATGGATTTTGACGCGGCCAGGCGGCAGAATGCACTGGCCCGCAGGGTTTGTTTTTGGCGGTGTTTGGTCGTGTTATATCGCTCGCCCGATGCGCCGTATCGTGCCGCACGCAGTGCCTTGTCAAACGACCCGCCAAAAACAAACAAAATGGGTCTTCTCAAAGGAAACATGCTTTAGGGTCCCCGGCAACGTCGGCAACAGGCAGAAAAGGGATTTCGAATGTGCGGCTAAAACGGCGCGGCACAAAAGCAATCCCGGCCGGAGCATTGCACCCCGACCGGTGAAAAAGCAGCATCAGGCAGGTTCCCTGTGGGCGGTTTCCTGCCTGTGCAAGGCGATTACATGATGCCTTTTTCTTTGTAGTAACGTTCTGCACCCGGGTGCAGCGGCAACGGCATGCCTTTAATGGCATTTTCCAGCTTGATCGCCTTGGCTGCATTGTGGGCAGCTTCCAGGGTCGGCAGGTTTTCAAACAGCTGTTTGGTCATCTGATAGGCGATTTCATCGGAAACGCCGGAATGGCTGACCAGGAAGTTGACGATGGCGACAGTCGGAACATCATCGGCCTGACCTTCATAGGTGCCAGCCGGAATTTCGCGAGCAACATAAGGTGCGCCCAGTTTTTCGGCGACTTCGGCAGGAACTGATACAATGGTTACTTCCATTGAAGCCGACAGATCCTTAAGCGATGCAACGCCAAGACCGGCCGACTGCAAGGTCGCGTCAAGCTGACGGTTTTTCATCAGTTCAACCGATTCTGCAAACGGCAGATATTCAACTTTGCCAAGGTCTTCATAAGACATGCCAGCGGCTTCGAAAATCTTGCGGGCATTCAGTTCGGTGCCTGATTTTGGCGCACCAACAGAAACGCTTTTGCCTTTCAGGTCGGCCAGCGACTTGATGCCCGATTCCTTGGAGGCCACGATCTGGATGTAGTTCGGATAAATGGCGGCAATGCCCCGCAGTTTATCAAGCGGCTTTTTAAAGCCGACTTCTTCGTTGCCTTCCCAGGCCAGTTTAACCGAATCGCCCAGCGCAAAGCCGATTTCGCCACGACCTGCCTGCAACAGGTTCAGGTTTTCAACCGATGCCTTGGTGGACTGGACCTGTGTGCGGGCCCCGTCAATTTTCTCGCCATAGACGTTGGCAAGCGCCGCGCCCAACGGGTAATACACACCCGAAGTACCGCCGGTCAGAACGTTGATAAATTCGTCGGCTTTGGCCATAGAGGCTGTGCCAAAGCTCAGTGCTACCGCCATTGCCCCTGCAAGTACGGATTTCGCACGAATGGATGTCATCAGGTCTTCCTCCCTTGAAGATATGAATTCGTTTGCGCCCCGGTGCCGCATCATTCACGGTTCTTACTTCACGCCAGCGTGAAGGCAGCTTAGGGGACTTCCAAAGAATAGGCTAGCCTATATCTGTGGCGGATATACATATTGTCGTACCGGAATTTGTTTGGCATTGCATGCGTTGTATTGCAACAGTGTTTAGGCTCAGGACTCATT
>NZ_JFJZ01000079.1 GCF_002115825.1 Thalassospira sp. MCCC 1A01428
CCACGCTGAAAAACTGGGCATCGAAATTCACTATGATGCAATGGTAACCGGCATCGATATCCGGAATGGCGAATTTAAAAGCCTTCGTATCAGGGATGACACTGTTTCAGCCACGGCGTTTATTGCGGCCGCGGGCGGATTTGAAGCCAATATTGAATGGCTTAAAGAAGCCTGGGGCGACATCGCCGAAAATTTCCTGATCCGCGGCACACCTTATAATCGAGGCGATCTTTTAAGGATGCTGCTTGATAATGGTGCCAGCCAGATCGGGGAACCCAATCAGTGCCATGCCGTTGCCATTGACGGGCGCGCGCCAAAATTTGATGGCGGCATTTGCACCCGCGTTGATTGTGTGTCGCTTGGTATTGTGGTCAATGAAAATGCCAAGCGTTTTTACGACGAAGGTGAAGATTTCTGGCCCAAACGCTATGCCATTTGGGGACGACTGGTCGCAGATCAGCCAGGGCAGGTCGCCCATGTGATCATTGACCAAAAAGCCAAAGGCGGCTTCATGCCCCCGGTATTCCCCGCCGTTATTGCCAATACCATTAAGGAACTGGCCGAAAAAATCGGCCTGGACCCCGATGTGTTGGAGCAAACTGTTTCGAACTTCAATAACGCGGTTCAACCCGGTGATTTTGACCACACAACACTGGACGGTCTTCGTACCAGCGGACTGACCGTTAACAAAACCAACTGGTCCCGCCGCATTGATCAGCCCCCCTATAGTGCCTATTCCCTGCGCCCGGGTATTACATTTACCTATCTCGGCGTCGAAGTCAGTGAGAAAGCGCGCATGAAAATGGCTGATGGCACCCTAAGCAACAACATCTATGCCGCCGGCGAGATCATGGCCGGGAATGTACTGGGCCAAGGATATCTGGCCGGCATCGGCATGACGATTGGCAATGTATTTGGACGAATTGCAGGAAGCGAGGCTGCTGATTATGCGCTCAACCGATAAAACAACCGAAGCTGCACGGGTGATGTCCATCTGTAACGCATGCCGCTATTGCGAGGGCCATTGTGCTGTTTTCCAGGCGATGGAACTGCGACTGGAATTTAATGCCGACACTGTCGATTATCTGGCCAATCTTTGCCATAACTGCGGGGCGTGTTATCACAATTGCCAATATGCCCCCCCGCACGAATTCCAGCTTAATGTGTCAGCTGCCATGGCTGAACTGCGTCAGGAAAACTATGGCGTTTATGCCTGGCCTGGCTTCATGGGCAAATTGTTTGTCAATAACGGCCTTTGGGTCAGCCTGTTGTCAATTGTCGTCATCGCCGCATTCTTTGCCACAACAGTTATTCTAACCGGTGCCGACTTTTTTGCCGTTCACGACACTGCATTTTACGGTGTAATACCCCACAATGTTCTGGCCGCCCTATTTGGCGCTGTGGGTGGTTTCGTTTTGCTGGCACTGATCGCATCAACCGCCAAATTTTGGCGAACAATGCAACTGCCAAACCCATTGAAACTTGATTATCCCCAAGTTTATCAAGGTATAAAAGATGCCTTGTCGCTCAAATATCTTGATGGTGGTAACGGACAAGGTTGTTCTTATCCCGATGAAACCCCGTCGATGGCACGCCGCTGGTTCCATCAAATGACATTCTGGGGTTTCATGCTGTGTTTTGCGGCAACATCGTCAGGTACGATCATGCATTACGGGTTTGACATGCAGGCCCCATACGGTTTTACAAGCCTGCCTAAACTGTTTGGTATTGTGGGTGGTCTGGGCCTGATTGTCGGCCCCATTGGCTTACTTGTGCTTAAAAAAAGGGCCGATACCGCCCCAAAAGGCAAAACCAACAAAGGCATGGATATCAGCTTTCTGGTACTTTTGCTGCTTACCAGCATAACCGGGCTTGGCCTGATGATTGTTCGTGACACGCCCTATGTTGGCATAGCACTTTGCCTTCATCTGGGTGTCGTTTTAACCCTGTTTTTGTCCATGCCTTATGGCAAGTTCATACACGGGTTTTATCGTCTGATCGCGCTGATTGTTTTTGCGGTTGAAAAGAATGACCACAAAGCAGTTGTCGGTGTCTGCGACAGCAAAAACCGGTCATAGCCCCCATTGCTTCCAAAGCACGACCACCAGAATAATAGCACCTATCAATTGCGGGGCCTTATTGCCTCAAACGGTAAATTTGTTAGCGAAAAGCAATTCGGACCCGCAATCCCCTGCCATTTGCCCCTGCGTCGAGACTTAAAGTTGCCTCGTGCGCCTCGACGACTTCCTTAACAATCGCAAGGCCAAGACCGGAGCCTTGCTTATTATTGTTGTCAAGCCTTACAAACCGTTCAAGAACGGCGTCCCGGTCTTTCTCGGGGATACCCGGCCCGTTATCTTCAACTTCCAGCATCGGCCCGGTTGCGGCACCGCTACCAATCACCCGAACAGTAACGACAGAGCCCGCAGGGCTGTACATAATCGCATTATCGATCAGGTTCACGAGTGCTTCGTGCAACAGCACCTCGTTACCGGTTTCAATGTCGCAGCTCAGACCCTCGCTTTGATCCTCAAACCCCAGATCAACGTTATGGCGCACGGCAGATCGTAACATTTCCGATGTCGCATCAGCCGCGAATGCCAGAAGATTAATCTTTTCGTTGCAGCTAACTTTGCGCCCTTCGGGCGAGACACGCGCCAGATTTAAAAGCTGCGAGGTAAGACGGGCGGTCTGGCGTGTTTGCTGAACAATACGTTCAAGCGCCTGTCTGTCTTCTTCGTTTCTGATATCGCGCAAGGCCCACTCTGCTTCGGCCTGCACAGTTGCCAGCGGCGTTCGTAATTGATGGGAAGCATCGGCAATAAAGCGTTGATTCGCCGTAATTGAACTTTCAAGACGGGCCAAGAGCGCATTAAGCGACATCACCACATCGGACACTTCTTTGGGCATCACATGGCGGATGGGGCGCAAATCATCAGTGGATCGGCGTCGAATGGCCTGTTGCAAACGTTGAAGCGGAGCAAGACCATGCGTCACGCCAATCCATGCAAAAACACCGCTGATAAACATCAAAACCAGATAATCGGTGGTCGACCCCAATAGTTCATCATGAATAAGGGTGTCACGTTGCCGACGCGTTTGGCTTACATCTATCGTAACCCATCCATGAATATTCGACGATGGGTCCGATACGAGGTATTTCATGGCAACTGCCCGCACATCCTCGTTCCGGTAATAAGCATTGTAAAAATACGGAACCCCCGGTTGCAGAACCAAATCTTTGGGGGCACGCGGAAGACCAAAGTCCCCTGTCACAAAAGCCCCATTTGGCCCCTGCACCCTGTAATAGGTATTCTCGCGGGTAAATTCTTCCAAAAGCAGTTCAATATCGCGCGATAAAAGATCACCACTGGATTTAATCGCATGTTCGGAAATTGTAACAGCCAACGCGACCAAAAGGCGGTCCTGAATACGGTTCGCGACTTCACTAACCGAAAGGTAATTTTTAGCAAGAAGACCGAATGCCATAATCAGCCCTGGCAATAAAAGCCAAAGCAGCAGCCTTGCCCGCAGGGAAGTTGTCTTAATATTTTCCGTCATTCGTCAATCATATAACCGAGACCACGAATTGTCCGTACTTCCACATCGGCCATTGCGATCTTTTTACGCAACCGACTGATGTAAAGCTCTATCGATTTCACGCTGGCTTCATCATCAAAACCAAACAAATGCAGCGCGATTTTTTCCTTGCTGATCACTTGACTGACATTTAGCAACAAAACTTCCAACACACCCCGTTCGCGCGGTGTTAAGGCAATGGACGCGCCATTTACGCTTACGGATCGGTCGATTGAATTAAAGACCAGCTTCCCCACCGAAATATTCGGGTTGCGTACCCCGACATTGCGCCGCAAAAGCGCCCGCGCCCGCGCCTCGAGTTCTGACAATTCAAATGGCTTAACCATATAATCGTCGGCTCCGGCATCAAGGCCCGCTACCCGTTCGTCAAGATTTCCACGCGCTGTCAATATCAAGACCGGCAAATTGATTTTACGACGTCGAACGCTTTTCAGAATTTCCAGACCATCGATGCCCGGTAATGACAGATCGAGAATTAAAAGATCAAAGGTTTCCTGCACGACAAGCGACAAGGCGTCTTCGCCATCATGCACCAGATCAACAGCATGATCCATTTGCCGCATCGCAGCAGCAATTTTGTCGGCCAGAACAAGGTTATCTTCTACGATCAGGATGCGCATATATCTTCAATAACATCAAAAATCGACGCAGAAATTAAAAATTACAACATCGACAGCAAACTGACAGCATTTATCGACTAGGTTTAATTTCACAGGCACACGGCGGCGCCGGCAATGACCGGAATAAAAAACAGCCGAAAGCCTGATCGGGAGGAAATCGTTTGTTTGTACATGCCGCATATTATGTGCCGCTCGCATCCTTCCGGTTGAGAAACAACAACATTATTGGAGGGAATGCCTGATGTCATGGGGAAGATCCACTCGTTATTCACTAAAGGCAGTATGTGCTGCCGCCACCATTGTTTTTGGTTTTGCCGGAACCGCAATGGCACAAGAACCTGATTTTTCCGGCGAACGTGTTGAACTGATCATTCCGTTTGGAGAAGGTGGTGGCACAGATACCTGGGGCCGTTTCTGGGCACCCTATTTCAGTGTCTTTCTGCCCGGCAACCCAACTGTGGTTGTCAAAAACATTCCAGGCGGGGGATCCACTTCGGGGGCAAACCAGTTTGAAGCTCGTGCAAAACCCGACGGATTAACCGTAATCGGCACCTCGGGTTCTACACAGTTTCCCTATTTGCTGCGCGACAAACGTGTCCAATATGAAATGCGCGACTGGCGCGTTGTGCTGGCATCACCAACGGGCGGTGTCGTTTATGTAAATTCCGACCTCGGCCTTAAATCAGCCGCAGATATTAAAGCACTGGAAGGTATTCACTTGCGCTATGGCAGCCAGGGCGCAACATCGCTGGACCTTGTCCCCTTGCTGGCATTCGAACTTCTTGACCTTGATGTTGATGCCGTATTTGGCATGAAGGGGCGTGGTGCCGGTCGGCTGGCTTTTGAACGGGGCGAAGTCAACATCGACTATCAAACCTCGTCGGCATTTATCAACAATGTGACCCCGCTGGTCGATATTGGCAGTGCCGTGCCCCTATTCTCATGGGGGGCGATGGATGACGATGGCAATATTGTCCGTGACCCCTCATTTCCAGATCTGCCAAGCTTCCCTGAAGCTTATGAAATGATGAAGGGTGAAAAACCCTCCGGTCCGGCCTGGGAAGCATACAAAGCCTTTTTCATCGCCGGGTTCCCGGCACAGAAAATGGTCTTCCTGCCCAGAGACACGCCTGAAAACATTGTCGAGGCCTATCGCACTGCCGCACAGACAGCAACCGAAGACAAAAGCTTCCTTGCCGACCGTGAAGCCACCCTTGGCAAATACAAGCAAATTGTCGGGGAACCTGCCGAACGCATTTTCCGTCAGGCTGTCGACGTTCCTGACGACGCACGTGAATGGGTTCAAAAATGGCTGACTGAAAAATACTCGGTTCAGTTCTAAGCCTGAAAACCTGAAGTCTCCCTTTTCCTGATCCGGGGTGGACATCGTCCACCCCTCTTTTCTCACCCGCCGACCTTACGGTCGCTTGCAGGGAACAGGCGAACTTTGCCTTCTACCGGAGTTTTTTTTAATGCTTGATGCAATGATGACAGCATTGTCTCATTTCACGCAGCCTCAACATTTGATGTATCTGATGCTGGGCGTTGGAATGGGAATGATTGTCGGTATCCTGCCAGGGTTGGGAGGAATCGTAGGGCTATCGCTTCTATTGCCATTTATCTATGGCATGGACCAGATTTCAGCCCTTGCCATGCTGATCGGCCTGGTAGCAGTGATCCCCACATCGGATACCTTTACATCTGTTCTGATGGGCATTCCCGGGTCGAGCGCGTCACAGGCAACCGTGCTTGACGGTTTTCCATTGGCGAAAAAAGGCCATGGTGCGCGCGCCCTTGGCGCCGCGTTTTCAGCATCCCTGGTCGGGGGCCTGGTCGGGGCCGTTATTTTGACTGGCTTTGTTGTCATTGCAAGGCCGCTCATTCTGGCGTTCGGATCGGCCGAATTGTTCATGCTGGCGGTTCTTGGCCTGTCGATGGTCGGTGTGTTGGCAGGCAAAAGCCTGCCCAAAGGCGTGATTGCAGCCGGTCTTGGCCTGTTGCTAGGCGCACTTGGCGGTGCCCCCGCAACGGGTGAACTTCGCATGAGCTTTGACTCCGTTTATCTCATGGATGGTTTGCCGCTTGTCATTGTCGGTCTGGGCATGTTCGCCTTTCCGGAAATTATTGATCTCTGCCGGCAAAACCGCTCGATTTCCGACAATGGCACGCTGGGGTCAGGCTGGCGCGATGGCGTGCGTGATATGATCCGCCATAAATGGCTATGCCTGCGCTGCGCCGGGCTTGGCAGCATTGTCGGCGCCTTGCCGGGGCTTGGCGGCAGTGTTGTTGACTGGATCGCCTATGGCCATGTCGTGCAAACGGCAAAGGACAAATCCCAGTTTGGCAAAGGCGACATTCGCGGCGTTCTGGCACCGGAAAGTGCAAACAATGCCAAAGAGGGCGGCGGCCTTGTTCCCACCCTGTTATTTGGCATCCCCGGTTCGGGCAGTATGGCTGTTTTTCTGGGCGGCATGGTGCTGATTGGCCTTGAAGCAGGCCCGGCCATGGTTGGTCGCGACCTTGACATTACCTATACAATTATCTGGTCCTTGGCCATTGCCAACGTGGCTGGTGCAGGTGGCGCGCTGTTGCTGTCGCCTTTTGTGTCGCGGCTGACAACGATCAAATACGGCTATCTTGCGCCGTTTATGATTACCATTATCTGCTTTGCCGCGTTCCAGGCAACACGTTCCCTTTCCGACATGATTGCTCTGTTGGCCCTTGGGGTTTTCGGCGTGTTAATGAAACGTTTTGGATGGCCCCGCCCGGCATTTCTGATTGGTTTTGTTCTGGCATCCAACACCGAAACTTATCTGTATCAGGCCCTGCAATTCTATGACTGGGGATTTCTGGTACGTCCGGGCGTTATGATCATTCTGGCGCTGACTGTAATTTCCATTCTGATGGGCATGCGCAAGCACCCGGTCAATCCGGTCGAAGAAGAAGAAAGCAGCCATTCCCATACGCCAAATCGCACCCCGCAAATTTTGTTTGCCGGGCTGATCCTTGCGATTTTCTCCCTCGGCATATGGGATGCAACCCAGCATTCATTCCTTGGCAGCGTTTTTACCGGTTCTGTTTCGGTTGTGATGTTTGTGGTTACCGCCATCCTGATATGGCAACTGGTCACATCACCACCGTCACATGGTGCGAATTTTGATCATGAATTCGAATTGGCACAGCACGAAGAAAAACCAACAGCAGGCCTTTGGCACTACGTCCTTTGGGTTGGCGGACTAGTCGCCGGAACCGCGCTGTTCGGATTCCTGATCGCCATTACCGGGTTTTTCGTTGCCTTTCTTCGATTAAAGGCCGGCGCATCGTGGGTACGGAGCATTTTGCTAACAACCCTGGCGATTGGCGGTTTGTGCTTTTTGGCATGGTCGCTGGTTCTCGATTTTCCGGGGGGCCTGCTTCAGGACCTGATCGAACTTCCATGGCCGTTAGGGTGAGCATGATGAAAAACACCGTAATATTAAATGATCAATATGCGCTGCCCTGCGTCATGATGCGCGGCGGAACGTCAAAAGGACCCATTTTCCTGGAAAGTGACCTTCCCCATGATATTGCCTTGCGTGACCAGATCTTGCTTGCGGCAATGGGTTCACCAGATAAACGCCAGATAAACGGTATTGGCGGGGCCGATACCTTAACCAGCAAATCCTGTATCGTTGCACCATCGAGCAGACCGGACGCCGATGTGGAATTCCTGTTTGCCCAGGTGGCCATTGACCGGGCCGAAGTTGATGTGAACCCCAATTGCGGCAATATGACCGCCGCCGTTGCCCCGTTTGCGATTGAAGCAGGTTTGGTACCCATTACAGGGGATCAAACACTGGTTCGTATCTATAACCGCAATGTTGGTGCCCTGGTTGACGTGCTGGTGGCGACACCAGGCGGCAGGGTTACCTATAACGGGGACGCCGCGATAGACGGCGTTCCGGGTACGGCATCCCCGCTAATCCTGCGTTTTAAAAACATTATGGGCAGTAAAACAGGGCAGTTACTGCCAACAGGAAAGCCGATCAATTATATCGACGGGGTAGAAGTAACCTGCATCGATGTTGCTGTTCCCATGGTGATGTTTCGCGCACACGACCTTGGCCTGACCGGCCATGAAAGCAAGGCCGAACTGGATGAAAACGCCAATCTATTGGCGCGACTTGAAGCTATCCGACGCAAAGCCTCCGAACTGATGGGGCTGGGAGATTGCACGGGCAAGGTGGTGCCCAAAATGGCGATATTGTCAAACCCGACCCGGGGCGGAGACATTACTTCGCGCTATTTTGTTCCCCATAATTGCCACGCCACCCATGCCGTAACAGGGGCTATCTGTGTTGCCGCGTGCGCGTCCCTTTCGGGCAGCATCGCGGACGGTATGATCGACCTTAAGGCCATGCCGCAACAATGGATCCAGATTGAACATCCGAGCGGCATGATTGCTGTAGAACTGACACTTGAAGGATCTGGCCCCAATCTTTCTGTTGTTTCCGGCGGTGTGGTGCGTACGGCACGCCGTTTGTTTGAAGGAAAAGTTCTGGTGCCGGAAAACATTGTGAAAAGGGTCGTCACGTAATGGAGGTTCTTTTTCTGCCCGGTGACGGGATAGGGCCGGAAATAACGGCCGCAACCCGAACAATCCTTGAGAAACTCAATCGCAGCATGTCACTTGGCCTTTGCTTTTCGCAAGAGGATGTCGGATTTTCGTCGCTGGAAAAACATGGTGCAACAATCACGCCTGATTTGATCAAGCGGGTCCGCAATACCGATATGACCGTCCTTGGACCGGTCGACACTGCACATTATCCGCCCGCCGAACAAGGCGGGATCAATCCCTCGGCTGCATTGCGGATCAATCTGGATCTTTATGCCAATGTGCGACCGTCGCGCACCATAAACGGGCTTTCGGCACGTACGCCAGCCATGGATTTGGTTATTGTGCGTGAAAACACGGAAGGTTTCTATGCTGACCGCACGATGTTCGCAGGTACCGGAGAGGTCATGCCGACAGAAGACCTTGCCCTTGCCATGCGCAAGGTTACCCGCAAGGGCAGCTATCGCGTGGCAGCCTTTGCTGCAAAACTGGCCGCAAAACGCCGCAAACATTTAACGATTGTGCATAAGGCCAATGTCCTGAAACTGAGTGACGGGCTGTTTTTGGCCGAAGCCAGAAAGGCCGCAGCACAGCAAGACGGACTTACGGTTCGCGACGAACATGTCGATGCCATGGCGTCTCTGCTGATCAGAACACCCGATGCTTTTGACGTAATCGTCACGACAAATATGTTCGGCGATATTTTATCAAACGAGGCCGCCGAGCTGGCTGGAGGGCTAGGTCTTTCCGGGTCCCTTAATGTCGGCGATCAAAATGCAATCGCGCAGGCATCACATGGCTCAGCCCCGGATATTGCCGGTCAGGATATCGCCAATCCGGTATCCCTCCTGCTGTCTACGGTTCTATTGCTTGATTGGAAAGGAACTCAAACCGGGCGCAATGATTTGCAGGATGCAGCCATTAAGCTTGAAACAGCCATCATCAAAACCCTGAAAAACCCGGATACCCGCACCAGGGATCTGGGTGGGCACTTGTCTTGTAGTGACTTTGGCAAAGCTGTAACCGACACGTTATAAAATCTGCACGTCAGTTATTCCAAGGTTCACTTACGCAGCCGGACACGTTTTTTGTCCGGCTGCTGAGCCATTCACGAGAGAGCGGAATATCGATCAAAACAGCTTTTGTCTAGGGTCTGAACCCAATTG
>NZ_JFJZ01000008.1 GCF_002115825.1 Thalassospira sp. MCCC 1A01428
TAATGAGTCCTGAGCCTAGCACAGCCAAATAACCTGAACACGTCCCTTGCCCTGAAACAGGGTATCACTCAACATGTTATCATCTTGCCCGGGCCAATTGGCATTCGCGCAAATGCAATACCGTCAAACACGTTGCGATGCAGCGTTACGGTCCCCCAATGCATTATACATTGCCAAGCCCGTTTAAGGCTTCTGCCCACAGATGGCAGATATGAAATTACCAAAAAAGATGGAACCGGGGTCAGGGCATCGGCCGAGACATCACTTAATAAAAGGCAGGGTCAATCGGCAGATGCTCCCCCGCACCTGATTATTTCTCACCGGCAAAGCTGCCTGGCATATCAATCAGGGAAAGCAACATTGCCGCAACGATCAGCACACCGCCGCTAAAACGGCCAATGGCACGGTGACCACCATGGCGGGTTACCCAAGGCGTAATGCGCGATGCCGCCGCCGCGTAAACCATTACGGCAGTGTAATCAAAAACAACAAAGGTTCCCCCCAAAATCAAAAGCTGAGGCAGCAAAGGCTGTGTTGCATCAATAAACTGGGGAAACAAAGCGCCAAAAAAAGCAATCGCCTTTGGGTTACCGGCCGCAACCAAAAACCCCTGACCGAACATTTTAAGCGGACGCGCAGGTTCACGGCCTGTTATATTTTTTATTACGATATCGTTTTTAATGCCTTTTCCGGCGGGCTTGCGAAAAAACGCCGCCAGCCCCATTGCCAGCAAAAACGCCACGCCAACCCATTTGACCGTATAAAATGCTGTCGCCGATGTTGCCAGAATGGCCCCAAGACCAACTGCTGCAATCACCATCTGAATCATATTGGCGGTAACATCGCCCAATGCGGTTACCAAGGTTGGCACAGGACCGTACCGCATGGAATGCGACATACCAATCAGCACACTTGGACCTGGCGTTGACACCATCAATACCACCAGCGCGCAAAAACTGATCCATATATGCAACGACATTTAACACCCCGATACCTGGCAATAATTGCGGGGTGTATCACAGCCAATCGCACGAACAAGCGCAATCCGGGCAAACCAACCATGCCAAGGAAATTGACCCTGCCAGCCCGACCGACCGGCCGGGTTTAACAGAACATCCGTTGTAATAACGGGAGCATCAACCAGGTTTAATCAGCGTGCGTTACTGCTTGTTACCGGAATGACGGGTGGATACCCGCATTCCTATCGTTCATTGGGCCATTGATCAAACAGACCGCGCACCTGCACCGACTTCACAATATCGGGGCCCAGCACCTTGTTACAGGTTGCCAGCAAACGCCGTTGCAGGCCCACAATGATCGGGTCCGGCGTTGGTTTAAACGGGGAAAAAAGCGGTTTTTCAGCCTCGCCTTCGGCAGGTTCCTCGTGAATTTCGTTACCGTCTTCATCCAGTTTTGGTTTCGGCGGCAAAAGCAGTGACGGCGCTTCGTAATGATAGCCACGCTTGCCCTTGGCAACCTTTTCGGCGCGATACTGGGTGTCGCGATAAAAATAACGTTGAATATCGCGCAAAAAAGCGTTCAACAATTTGGGCTGAATACGCGTTACAATGGCACGATGTTCGACAGAGGACAGCTCAAGCCAGACATCTGCCGCGATCTGGCGGATCATGCCCTGACGCGGCAAGACAATAGATGTCACAACTTTTTCAAGTTCGAATACATTGGCTGGCAAGGCCACACCAGCAGATTCACCTTCTGCCGCAGCCTCCTTGCCTTCGCCCGAAGAGGCATATGCATTTGAAATGGAAAATGCCGTCAGGGCAAAAACGGCTATGCCGAAAAATATACAAATACGGGCTGCCAGCGGCACAGTTTTCCGCTGTGCTGTCTTCCGGGTTTTACCCATTATTTCCAACCTACTATCACGTTTTATATGCTTCTTTGTATGCTATAGCGCATCAACTCGCCCATCAGGGGCATCTATGTCAAGCGCGGCGGCCAGAAGCTGTTTGGTATAAACATGTTGCGGATGATCAAAAATCTGATCGGCGGCACCACTTTCAACCAGTTTCCCGCTTTTCATCACCATCACCCGATGCGAAAGGGCGCGAACCACTTTCAGATCGTGACTGATAAACAGATACGCCATGTTATGACGCATTTGCAAATCGCGCAGCAATTCAACAATTTGCGCCTGTACCGACATATCGAGTGCCGAGGTCGGTTCGTCAAGGACCATAAAGCGAGGTTTTAAGACTAAAGCCCGTGCAATCGAAATACGCTGGCGCTGCCCCCCGGAAAATTCGTGCGGATAACGGTGCAACGCACTCTCGGGTAAATCAACCTCTAGCAAAGCCTGGGCAATACGGTCTTCGCGTTCGGCACGGCCAAGTTCCGGCTGGTGAATTTCCAGCCCTTCGCCAACAATTTGGGCCACAGACATACGCGGACTGAGCGAACCGAACGGGTCCTGAAACACCACCTGCATATCACGGCGCAAGGCGCGCAATTGTGCCCCCTCGCGGGCACGAACATCCTGCCCGTCAAACCGGATATCCCCCTTGGAATGCAACAGGCGCAATATTGCCAGGGCCAATGTGGTTTTACCCGACCCACTTTCACCAACAATACCCAGTGTTTCACCCTGCCGAACAGATACCGACACACCATCCACCGCATCAAGGTAATATTCCGGGCGACCAAGAATGCCTTTTTTACCAATTGGAAACCGCACGTGAATATCGCCGGTTTGCAATAATTCCTGCGCGTTATCGGGCAAAGGCCGCGCCTGCCCCGAGGGTACGGCATCCAGCAAACGCCGTGTGTAGGGATGACGGGGTTGTTCAAACAGGCGCGTGTTATCGCCAAATTCTACAATCTCGCCGTCTTTCATGACACAAACCTGATCGGCCATTTTCTTAACGATTTGCAAGTCATGGGTAATCAGCAACAAAGCCATTCCAAGCCGGTTTTGCAAATCACGCAATAACTGCAATATTTGCGCCTGAATGGTCACATCCAGCGCGGTCGTCGGTTCATCAGCGATAAGCAGTTCCGGGTCATTGGCCAGCGCCATCGCAATCATCACGCGCTGGCGTTGCCCGCCCGAAAGTTCATGCGGCAACGATCGCAGTCGCGATTTCGGATCGGGAATACCGACAAGATCCAGAAGCTCAAGAATACGTTCACGGGCCTTGGCCCCGCGCAGGCCTTTATGCAGCAACAACACCTCGCCGATCTGCTTTTCCACATTATGGAGCGGGTTAAGCGAGGTCATTGGCTCCTGAAAAATCATCGAAATGCGGTTACCGCGAATTTGGCGCAAGGTGCGTTCGGGCGCACCGACCATTTCCTGCCCGTCAAACAGAATAGACCCTGCAGGATGCATGGCACGCGGATAAGGCAGCAATTGCAAAATCGACATTGCCGTTACCGATTTTCCCGACCCGCTTTCACCCACCAGAGCCAGCGTTTCACCGCGCTGCATGCGAAAAGAAACACCGCGCACCGCATCGACACTGCCAAAGCGCACCGCGAGATTGCTGACATCCAAAAGATATTCGGCTTTGCCCTGTTCTGACATCAAATTCCCCTAGAATGTCTTGCGCGGATCAAAGGCATCACGCACGGCTTCACCAATAAAAATCAGCAAACTCAGCATGATGGCGATCGCAAAAAAGGCGGTAATGCCCAGCCACGGTGCCTGTAGGTTGTTTTTGCCCTGCGAAAGCAATTCACCAAGCGACGGTGAACCCGGTGGCATACCCAGGCCAAGAAAATCCAGCGATGTAAGGGCAACGATAGAACCATTTAACACAAAGGGTAAAAACGTAATGGTTGCCACCATCGCATTGGGCAACACATGACGTGTCATAATGCGAAAATCACCCACACCCAACGCCTTGGCCGCCCGGACATATTCAAAATTCCGTGCGCGTAAAAATTCGGCACGGACAAGGCCGGTCAGGCTCATCCAGTTAAACAGCACCATGATAAACAAAAGCGTCCAGAAACCCGGTGCGAACAGGCTGGCGAGAATAATCAGGATAAAAAGTTGCGGCAGCCCGCCCCAGATTTCAATCACACGCTGAAATGTCAGATCAACCCAGCCCCCAAAATATCCCTGCACCGCCCCTGCCGCGATACCGATGACCGAACTGATCAGGGTCAGGGCCATGCCAAATAAAACCGAAATGCGAAACCCGTATATCAGCCGCGCCAATACATCCCGGCCCAGATCGTCGGTTCCCAGCCAGTGCCGGGAGGATGGGGCTGCGGGTAACGGTTCGCGCATGTTGAAATCAATAGTGTCATAGGAAAACGGAATAATCGGCCAAACGGCAAAACCGTTATTCTGAATTTTTCCACGCAAATAGGGATCGTAAAAATCGGTCGCGACATCAAAATCGCCACCAAAGGTGGTTTCAGGGTAATCCTCGACAATGGGAAAGTACCAGTTGCCATCATATTTGACGATCAGGGGCCGGTCATTGGCCAGCCCGTCGGCCAACAGGCAAATCACAAACAGCACGGCAAAAATCATCAATGACCAATAGCCGCGCCGATTGGCACAAAAACTTTCGATACGACGCTGGTTTAGCGGGGAAAGGTGCAATGGATTTGCCATGTCTCAATCCTTCCGCGCATCAAAGTCGATACGCGGATCGACGAAATGGTATGTCAGATCGCTGATCAGGTTCAAAATCAGCCCTGCCAGCGTAAACATGTAAAGGGTGGCGAACATTACCGGGTAATCGCGCTTCATGACGGATTCAAACCCCAAAAGCCCCACCCCGTCGAGCGAGAAAATCACCTCGATCAGAACCGATCCGGTAAACAGCAAGCCAATCAGCGCGCTGGGGAAACCGGCAATAACCAACAACATCGCATTACGAAACACATGCCCGTATAAAACCCGTTTTTCGCTTAGACCCTTGGCCTTGGCCGTCACCACATATTGTTTGTTGATTTCATCGAGAAACGAATTTTTGGTCAGCATGGTCAGGGTGGTAAAACCCCCAATGGTTAGCGCGATAATGGGCAAGGTCAAATGCCAGAAATAATCACCTATTTTACCAAGAAGCGACATGTCATCCCACCCAGCTGACGTCAGACCGCGCAATGGAAAAATATCCAGATATGTCCCCCCTGCGAACAACACAATCAGCAACACAGCGAACAGAAAACCGGGAATGGCATAGCCGGTAATAATGGCAACCGAAGTCCAGACATCAAAGTTACTGCCATCGCGCACGGCCTTGGCAACGCCCAGAGGCACCGAAATCAGATAAATGATCAGCGTGGACCACAACCCCAGAGAGATCGACACAGGTAGCTTGTCGATCACGATATCGACAACATCGCGGTCCTGAAAATAGCTTTGGCCAAAATCGAAGGTCAGATAATTTTTCATCATCATCCAGAACCGTTCATAGGCCGGTTTATCAAACCCAAACTGCTTTTCAAGCTGGGTGATCACTTCAGGGTCCAGGCCTTGCGCGCCCCGGTAATTGGAATCGCTTGAAAAATTATTGCCACTTTGGGCACCACCGCCAGTATCGGCACCATTGTTTGAAATGCGTGCCGTGGTCGAGACACTGGCACCTTGAAGCTGGGCGACCATCTGTTCCACCGGGCCACCGGGCGCGAATTGAACAATGGCAAAGTTCAACACCATGATGCCAAACAGGGTCACCGGGATCAAAAGAATGCGACGCAGAATATAATTCAGCATGGCTTAATATCCCCCCTTGCCCAGTTTTTTTGATTTTTCCGGGTCAATCCACCATGTCATCATTGAATTGCCTTTGGTTGGCACCACCGATGGCCGACCAAAAATATTCCAATATGCCAAACGGTCCGCGGGTTGATACCATTGCGGAATGGTATAATCCCCCCATAACAACACACGGTCCAGTGCCCGGGTACGTTGCACCAGGCTATCGCGGCTGTCGGCAGATATCACCAGATCAATAATCTGATCGACCACAGGGTCCTTGATACCGGCAAAGTTACGGCTGCCTGGCTGGTCGGCCGCAGCAGAGGACCAAAAGTCGCGCTGTTCATTACCCGGCGACAAGGTTTGCTGCCACCAGAACGTGGTCATATCAAAATCGTGCGCCTGTATCCGGTTAATCCATTGACCGGTATCGACCAGGCGGAAGTCCATTTCAATACCCAACTGGCGCAAACGCGCCTGCATCATCAGGGCTATTTTCTCAAATCCCGGCTGGCGTAATAGCAAGTTAAAATGAAACAATTCGCCTGTTTTTTCATTCACCAGTTTCCGGTCTCGCAAAATCCACCCGGCATCGTTTAACAATGTCATGGATTCACGCAGGGCCTTTCGGCGACCATTTTCCTGATCATAATCTGGCAGACTATAGGGCTTGGTAAAAAGATCCGATGGCAATTGATCCCGGAACCTGTTCAGAACTTCCAGTTCCTCGCCTTTGGGCAGGCCTGAGGATGCTAGTTCAGAATTAGAAAAATAGCTGTCTGTGCGCTGATACGCGCCATAAAACATGGCCCGGTTCAACCACTGAAAGTCCATCGCATATTGCAAGGCCCGACGCACCCGATGGTCGGCAAAAATCGGACGGCGTGTATTCATAACAAAACCCTGCATTCCGCGGGGTTGGTGATTGGGGATCAGTTCCTTTTTGATATCGCCATTGCGCACCGGGGGTTTGTCATACCCGGTCGACCATTCACGCGATGAATGTTCACCGCGATAATAATATTCACCGGCAAAAAACGCCTGACGTTCAACATCAAGATCGCGGTAATAATCGTAGCGAATGGTATCAAAATTATACATGCCCTTGACCGAAGGCAGGTCTTTGGCCCAATAATTTTTGACCCGCTCATAGGTAATATGACGGCCCGGCTCGAAATCCCTGATTTTATAGGGGCCACTGCCAACCGGAATTTCAAAGGTAGTTTTGGTAAAATCCCGGTCTTTCCAGTAGTGGGCCGGTAATACCGGGACCTGACCCAAAATCAACGGCAATTCCAGATTATCGCCGGGCTTGAATACAAACTTGACCGTCAGATCATCCAGTTTTTCAAGATGGTCAACCGAGGCATAATATTGCCGATACAGCGGATTTCCTTTTTCAATCAGTGCATTGAACGAGAAAATCACATCATCGGCCGTGATCGGGATGTTGTCCTGAAAGCGAGCCTTGGGGTTGATGAAAAATGTCGCATAAGATCGGTCTTCGGGAACTTCAATCTTTTGCGCGACCAACCCGTATTCGGAAAAAGGCTCGTCATCACTACTCACCATTAAGGTATCATACATCAACCCAAGCCCGATCGCCGGATCGCCCTTTAAAATATAAGGGTTCAGCGAATCAAACGATCCGGTCCAACTATCCAGCAAGGTCCCGCCCTTGGGCGCATCGGGGTTAACATAGTCAAAATGGGTAAAACCCGGCCCGTATTTTAAATCGCCATACAGCGATATCGCATATTCAGGCCGCGCCAGACTGGCAAGGGGTTCTTCGCTCACGGCAACGGTCGGCGCAGGGGTGATATTGGGTTTGGCTTCCTCAGCCGGGCTAATAACGGGCCATGCCAGCACCACACATCCCGCAATCCATGCCCTGATCATATGCTTTTTACACCGCACAAAACCCAACCGAACCACCTCACCTGTACTGATATCCATCAAAATAACCGTTTTTTCCAATGATCGCGGTTGGTGATGCAAGGCAAATATGCCCTTTATCTGCTTGTTCATAATGGGGAACAAAATGGTTCAATTTCAAGGCATCATAAAGCATTACACCTGTTTTTGAACTGTTTTGCGCCTTGTGGTTTCAAGTGTAATTTCACTCATCAACCAATCGCGAAAGGCGCGAACCTTGCGCCGCTCCAGTCTTCCATCCGGATAGCACAGCGAATAGGCATAGGGGCTATCGACCGGCAAATCAAACGGTACAGTCAAACGGTTCGTCACCACATATTCGCCAATCATTGCCGGATCGGAAATAACCACACCAAAACCGCTGGCGGCAGCCTCCATTGCCATATCAAGGGTGGCAAAAACCGGTCCCCTGTCGGCATCCACCCCTTTTATACCCGTACCATTCAGCCATATACGCCAGTCTTCACGCTGGGCCGAACAATGCAGTAATGGCACCTTTGCCAAATCCTCGGGCTGCGACAATTGTGCCACCAGGCTGGGATGACACACCGGCAACAACCGTTCACCGGTTAAAAATTCATGCACCAGCTGGTCACCCGGGGTATCGGCAAAGCGGATGGCAATGTCGGTTTCGGAAAAATCAACCGGCAGGCTGTCGTCATTAAAGGTGCCCAGTTGCACCTGCAAATCGGGATATTCCGACTGAAACCGGCCCAGCCGCGGCACAATCCAGCGCATGGCAAAGGTTAACGGTGCCAGCACCCGCAACTGGGTATCATCGGGCCGATCCTCGATTCGTCCGACCGCAGATTCAATCGCATCAAACGCCTCGGTCAACGACATTAACAAAATTCGGCCCGGCCTAGTGAGTTTTAATCGCCTGTGATGGCGCTCAAAAAGACGTCGCCCCAGAACATCCTCCAAATGCTGAACCTGGCGGCTGACCGCGCCCTGAGTAACGTTAAGTTCTTGTGAAGCCTTGGTAAAACTTTCAAGTCGGCCTGCGACCTCAAAAGCACGCAAAGCATTCAACGGCAAGGGACGACGTTTCATAGCGGCCTTTCTTGCATGAGTTTACCTCATGCAATGATGCTAAAATATGGTTTGAGAGCAAGCAAAAAACGGCGTAACTCTGGGTTTAACGAAACGAAATTCATGGCCGCATCCCTTGAGAGAGCCGCCAGCAAATTGAAGGAATACAATTATGGTCGCGATCACCAAGAACACTGCCGCATTCACCGCCCCCCGTGCTGGCAACAACGACATTCTTGATCGTTTGCTTGCCCTGCCGCGCCAATGGGCCGCACGCTTTACCCTGCGCAACCGCCTTGCCGACATGGACGCCCATTTGCTGCGCGACATTGGCTGGGATGTTTACGACGCACGGATCGAAGCCAAAAAACCTTTCTGGCAGGTCTGATCGACCAGCCATAGCGGCAAAATCTTTTGCTGCCGACCGGGCCGGGTCGCATTCCGGCCTGTTAAACTGCCAAACCCGGAAATTCATTATGTCTCCCCGATTTTTCAGCTTGCAGGGGCGCCTTTCATTCCCCCTGCAAGTTCTTGATGCCCTTCTTCGTGCATTCTCCCATACACAGCCGCGGGTTCGTCATTGAAACGCAGCTAACCTGGCCGGTCATCGCAAGATGCCCGGCTTTTCTTTTGCCCAAAACCACCCCTTTTTCGCATCTCGGGCAAAGCAGGCCGCACGCGCCCTTTTGCACATTTCAATCAGGCCGGATGATACAAAAACATCAGGTTTGCTGCTGACAATACCGCAAACAAGGCCGCCACCTGCGCATAAAATGGTTCAATTTCGGGTAACGGCTTAAACGACTGGCGAATATCTTCCAAACTGCGGTGCCCGTTCACCCGCGACAAAATGGCAGCACTGGCCGGGGGAAGCGCACGTGTCAGTGAAAAACCGTTAAAATTGATTTTGATCTGCGCATTTTTGGCTACGGATGCCGCCAGTTTCGCGCCATCTATTCGGCCCAGATACGGCACCATCACCGACAAATCCTGCCCCTGAACCAGCATTTTTCCTGTTTTCTCGCGTCCTGAAATTTCAACCGGACGTGTTTTATTATTTGCTTTGACGACATAAAAAATATGCTTGGTAATATTGCCAGCCAGCAATTCGGCCATGGCGCACCGTTCACGCGAAGAAAGCCCGGCCAGCTTTGCGCGAACAGGGGCGCTGGTGGTGTAAATCACCGGATCATAACGCAACGGTTCAACAAAACTTTGCAGTCGCAAACCCGCCTGTTCGACAAAATCATAAACTTCGTCAACACGATAGGCCCGATCTTGCTGGTGCAACAACAAATCATAAAACCCGGCATCACCGCCCTGAATATGATCATTCACAAACGGGTTGCGTTTTAACCAGTTGGTTGGCGGTAACCCCTCGAACAATGACTTGCCGACATCAAGCCGGGCGCGTCCTGCCGCCTCGGCCGACAGGCGCTGCATCATTTCCTGCATATGATAAACGCCGGTACGGCCAAGGGTGGCGTAAACCATCAGGCCCATGCCGCCCCCCGGCTTCAAGCTTTCGGTCAGGGCGCGCAACCCGGCATCCGGGTCAGGCAAATGATGTAATACCCCGCAGCAATCAATGTAGTCATAGGGACCATATTGTCCCGCAAGGTCAACAAACGACCCGGTCACAAAGGTTACGTTTTTCAAACCCCTCCGATTAACCCGGCTTTCGGCGATCTGGCGCGATGCGGCAGACAGGTCAATATAGATGATTTCGGCATTTGCACCGCGATCCTGCGCCTGTTGGGCCAGCATCACCACCGCATCGCCAGTGCCACCTCCTGCCACCAGAATACGCAAAGGTGCGCCATTTTTCCCGGGGTCGCGCCCGCCAAAAATATAATGAACAACCTCGCCCCAATCCCCGGGTGACCCGGCAATCAGGCGCTTGTCCTCGTCCTCTGCCTGGCGCGCGGGATATGGGAATGTTTCATATTGGTCACGGGTACGGCTGGCATTTTTTTTGCTGGGTTTCGACCGGCTCATAGGGATGCTTTCGTCTGAAAAATGCCATCGGGTTGCGCGGCCAACGATATGCCGGAACGCCCCAAATCAGAAAACATCATACCGATCACACGGGGCATCCGCATTTGTCGCGGCCAAGCCTTTAAAATTCATGGTTTTTGCGCCAATGGCAAGCCAATGTAACCCGATGCCAGCCCTGCTATTAAAAAAACAGCGACATAACGTGGTGTTATTGAGCATCTTCGCGACACAGAACAACCATTTTGCTTGTCGCACTGCGGTCACGCAAGGCACTAAAGGCCTGTGATACATCATCCAGGGCAAATTGCCGCGAAACCGATGGTGTTATATGACCAACCGCCAGATTATGGAGCAGCTCCGACATACCATCGCGGGCAATTTCGGGGTTTTGGTCCAGATAGGCCCCAAAATAAAACCCCAGCACCGCAATGTTTTTCACCAGCAGGATATTGGCCGGAATTTGCGGAACATCGCCACTGGCAAACCCAATGACCAGCAAACGTGCGCCGGGTGCCACACATCGCAAGGACTGATTAAACACATCGCCACCAACAGGATCATAAACCACATTTACCCCGGCCTTCCATCCGTGCCGCTGGCAAATGTCCTTCACAGTGTCGGTTATGTTTTCGGTTTTATAATCAATGACAAAATCGGCACCATGCTGACGGGCGATCTCGCATTTTTCAGGGCCGCCTGCTGTCGCAATCACATTCGCACCCAAAACCTTGGCGCATTCAACCGCCGTCACACCCACTCCGCCGGCGGCACCATGCACCAGCACAACCTCGCCTGCGCGTACATTAGCGCGATACTTCAATGCAAACCACGATGTCCCATAGGTGATTTGAAATGCCGCAGCATCGGTGAAGGCCACACCATCAGGAATGGGAATAATCCGCCCGGCATCAAGGGCAATTTTTTCGGCAAAACCGCCACTGGCGACCATTGCCATCACCCGTTGCCCAATGACAGTGGAATCAACACCTTCGCCCACCGAAGCAACAACCCCGGCAATTTCAAAACCGGGAATAAACGGAATGTCAGGCTGTTGCTGATATTTTCCTGCAATGATCAGGGTATCGGCGAAATTGACCCCGCAGGCGTATATGTCAATCACCACCTGGCCCGGACCGGCCTGCGGGTCATCCACCGTGCGCATCACCGGGGCCACACCAAACTTTTCGCACATCATGGCCCGCATTACTGTTCTCCGCAGATTGATCCCGTCAAACCGGTTTCCGATGAAAGCAGCTTATAAAAAGCCAGTCAGCCGCAATGTGCCACACGAACCACAATTTATGATCAGAAAAACTTTGGTTTACGTTTGCGCCGTGCCAGAAAACTCAGCAGCACCCCAGGCACAAGCAACAGCAAAAACGCAGGTAATAGCAAGCCGGGAACAAAAACCTTGTCCCAAAGCCAGCTCGAGACATAACGCTCGATCAGGGCTTGCAGTAAATTCAGGCTTCCTGCATCCAGCCGATACCATAGCTCGCCCCCTGCAACGAACCGAATGGTTCCTGTTTGCAGCGCGCTAACCCCATCGCCCACCAGTACAGCCAGACAGGCAAATAAAAACAGCCAGCCCAGCACCCTGAAAAACCACATACTCTTCTCCGCCTTTTCGGCTTCAAACTTTTCGGTTTCGATATAATTGCCGACACCGTAACGGTTTTAGACACCTGCCGTAAAGGGGCACTACATAACCGAACGTCCCATAATGCATAAAATTACGGCAAACATTTGATTGCAGAGTACATGTTAGATCAAAAGTGTTAGCAATTACCCATATCGTTCTGTTTTTTCGCCCTTCCGGGTTCATAAATGGCCGGTAATCAAAAATCGTCCCGCTGCGCTGAATTTGGCCTTGTCATCCCCGATGCTGTCGGCTAATGTCCGCCCGCTTTCGCGATATATACAGATCGCATGTGGAGAGATGGCCGAGTGGTTTAAGGCGCACGCCTGGAAAGCGTGTTGGGGTGCAAGCCCCTCAGGGGTTCGAATCCCCTTCTCTCTGCCACCACCCCTAAATTCCCTTATTATTTTTGTATCCTGCCAGGAACAACCCTGCGAAACCGTAAGGTTCGCTGGATCTGCCTGTGCATGATTTTCCGGCTGGCTCGCATGGTTCACCCCCCGGCCATGCCCGGTTGCGCAGTTATGCCAAACACGCCGCCCTAAAACAATTTTTACTCCTGAAACGAAGCCTGTTCGCGTTCCAACGTATCCTTATGTGTGCCTGCCATCCGCCAGGCAAAGCCATACGGGGCACGATATTTTCTGCCGGGTCGAAAATGGCATTTATGCTGGTTTTCAGCGTGATTTCTTTGCATCCTTTGCGGAACGACCGATTTATCCGGCATGGTCACAAGACCGGAAATTGGCGATCATTGGGAAAACCATAAACATGGAATTCTCCCGTCAGGAGCGGCAAACATGACGCGATTTAAATGGATTCAGTAATCACTGCCGCCGCACGCGCCTTGGCATCAGGGGATCCCTTGGGCGCACTGGGGCGCGTTTCATTACGTGATGACCCACCGGCACTGGCTTTAAGGGGCATTGCCATGGCCCGACTGGGTGATTTTGAACGCGCCCGAAACCTGTTAAAAACAGCAGCCCGCACCTTTGGCAGCAACGAGCCGCTTGCCGCCGCGCGATGTGTGGTTGCCGAAGCAGAAATTGCCCTTGTTTCACGCGACCTTAACCGCAATGACAAAAAACTGGAAGCCGCCCGCAGAACCCTTGAAGCAATGAACGATGCCGCCAATGGCGCCCATGCCCGCCATATCGAAGCGCATCGCCTGTTGCTATCGGGGCATATCGATCAGGCTGAAAGTTTACTAGGTGCAATAAAAATAGAAAAACTGCCTGGCTTGTTGCGGGCCGCACACGAACTGGCAATTGCCGGCATTGCCACCCGGCGTCTTGACATAAAAACGGCCCGCGCAGCTTTGGATCATGCCGCCCGAATTGCCGATAGCATGAATGTCCCCATGATGATCGCCGAGGTCGAAAAAGCACAGCATATCCTGAATACACCTGCTGCCCGCCTGATCGAGAGCGGCAAGGAACATCCTGTTTTGCCAGATGACGTGGCATCAATCATTATGTCAAAGAACATATTGATTGATGCCTGCCGGTATGTTCTGCGACAGGATGGTAATGCGATGCTGCTGACATCACGCCCCGTGCTGTTTTCATTATTACGTAAGCTGGCCGAAGCCTGGCCCGATGATGTTTCCCGCGAGGTGCTTTTACAAACGGCCTTTAATGCCCGGCATATGGATGATTCCCATCGCGCACGGTTACGCGTCGAAATTGGACGATTGCGGGCAAAAATAAGTAAAATTGCTGCCATTCGTGCCACCAAAACCGGGTTTGCACTGCACCCATGCGACAAAAACCGAAAAATCGTCGTTCTTGCCCCACCGGTTGAAGACCGCCACGCGCCGCTTCTGGCATTGCTGGCCGACGGCGAAGCCTGGTCAAGTTCCGCATTATCCATGGCACTGGGATGTAGCCAACGCACGATACAAAGGGCACTGGACGACCTGGCAGCCAAAGATAAAATCCTGTTTTATGGCAAAGGACGCGCCAAACGCTGGATGACCCCGCCCTTTCCCGGTTTCACGACAACCTTGTTACTCCCTGGTCCGCTGCCGGGCACCTAAACTGGAAGCACCGATAACATCCAGACCATAAGGAAACAGAACATGAAACGCGCAGCAGCAGAGATTATTGCAGAACTTGGCCCGTTTGACGGGGTCAGCACTGTTCACGGGGTAACATATGACGGGCAAAAAATCTGGTTTGCCGCCGGAGCAGAACTGATCGCGATTACCCCCGAAGACGGCACCAAAACCAAAACTCTTGCGGCCGAGGCCGATGCAGGAACCGCCTTTGATGGCACCTATTTCTATCAGATTGCCGATAACCGTATTAACAAGATCGACCCGGAAACCGGCGCGGTTTTAGCAACCATCCCAGCCCCTGGCCCCGGCAACGGGGCGGTTTCAGGTATGGCCTGGGCGGAGGGTTCACTATGGGTTGGGCAATATCGTGATCGCAAAATACACAAAATCAACCCGGAAACCGGTGAAATTCTCCGTACCATTACATCAGATCGCTTTGTCACCGGTATCACCTGGGTCGAGGACGAACTTTGGCACGGCACCTGGGAAAATGAACAAAGTGATATCCGCCATATCGACGCCACTGACGGTACCGTCCTTGCCCGGATCGACATGCCGGATGGTATGGGGGTATCGGGGATGGAGTTTGATGGAAAAGACCGTTTCTTCTGTGGCGGCGGCAATAGCGGCACGGTGCGTGTGGTGCGCAAAAACACCTGATCAAAGCACAAGAAATAAAATAAAAATATTTTATTTCAAATATTTAAACTAAAAAAGTGAACCTTTTTCTGAAAAAATCAGGAACGTTTTAGCCGCCATATCGTTGAGGGGACATAACGCTCGAACATCAAATGAAAGGAGAGACGTTATACCTGCTATCGATACCGCAAAAATCCTGATCCTTGCGACAGACGGCTATGAACGCTCTGAACTAAGGGTTCCCCGCGACAAACTATCCACCCATGGGGCCGATGTAAAAATCGCCTCCTTGAAAAGTGGTAGCATTAAAAGCTGGGACAAAGGCGACTGGGGCGACAGTGTTGATGTCGACCTTGAGGTCAAAGACGTTGATATCAAGGATTACGACGCACTGGTTATTCCCGGCGGGCAAATTAACCCCGACCTGTTACGCAATGACGAAGGCGCTGTGTCGCTGGTACGTGAATTTGTCGCATCAGGCAAACCGGTGGCCGCAGTTTGCCATGGCCCGTGGTTGCTGGTCGAGGCAGATGCCCTGCGCAATCGCAAGGCAACGTCCTATCCATCGATCAAAACCGACATGCTAAATGCCGGTGCGACATGGCAGGACAAGGAAGTGGTTTGCGATCAGGCGATTATTACCTCGCGCAACCCCAATGATCTTGATGCGTTTGTCAGCAAGATTGTCGAGGAAGTTAGCGAAGGCAAACATAGTCGCCGGGCAGCCTAACCAGCGTCAGGCAAAAGTAAGCCTGTAAACGTATTTAAACCCCCGATCTTGTGCATTTTGCACGGTCGGGGGTTTTTGTTAGCGTTTGGGTCCTGCGGTAAAATCAATATCGGCAAATGCCTCATCATCGCAAAAAGCGGGGGTTTCCCGTGCTGCAGGTTGGTCGATACCGACGCCGTCATATTCCGCCACAACCTGATAAACCGGACCATCGCCTGTTGAAATCGACTGATACAGGCAAAACCGGTCCACCTGAAAAGACCGGCTGACCAAGTCGGCGTGATCGGCCACCGCCTGCCCTATTACGGCCCGGCTGGCAGAACGGTTACGGCCCAATGTGATATGCGGGGTGAACTTACGCCGATCAAGCTGGCCGGAAATATCATCACACCGAAACAGGGCGGATTC
Source organism: Thalassospira sp. MCCC 1A01428 (assembly GCF_002115825.1). Classification (GTDB taxonomy): domain Bacteria; phylum Pseudomonadota; class Alphaproteobacteria; order Rhodospirillales; family Thalassospiraceae; genus Thalassospira. Next base: position 16,121 of record NZ_JFJZ01000008.1, read on the forward strand.
CACCCGATGGGCAAGCTGGTTTAATAACGGTTGCGCCTGTACTGCTGCCCACAAAATGCGTGCCTTGCGGTCTGTTCCAAACATCCCCAACCCGGCAATTTGCAAATCAAACGGTGTAAAGCGGGTCTGAAGCAGCGCATCATCAATACTGACAGCTGTAACACGGTCATGAACTGTGCCAATGAATTTAAGGGTCAGGTGCATATTTTCGGGGGTTTGGGCCTCCAGCCCGCGAATGGCACGGGCAACAGGATACAGATTTTCGGCGATATCGACCGGGATGGGAATACCGACAAACAGGCGCATTTTCAGTCTCGCATTGCAGATGGGATCATCAGGCGGGTGCCCGGTAAAGTCATACTTACCGGGCCGTTCAGGGCATAAGCCTTAACCAGATATAATATTCAAACGTCATAAAACCGCCTCATCGGAACGTGATGAAATGGACAATACCGTAACGGGCATGGGCTTACGCAAATTCGCCCGCCGAAGACGGGACATGTTAACGAAATGTCATCAACAAAATTTCACATGCATATTACGACGCGGGCGGGGGTGTAACTTTTTGAGATGTGCCGGGCATCGGCACCAGGTCATCTTCACCCGGCACCGGGGCAAAACGGCCCTCGCGCCAGTCCGCTTTGGCCTGTTCAATTTTATCCTTGCTGGTGGCAACAAAGTTCCACCAGATATGGCGATGCCCCAACGGCAAACCACCCAGCAACATCACCCGACAATGGTTTTCAGCAACAATATCGGGGATTTCCTCGGGTGCGACGTAAATGAAGCTAAAGGCTTCATAGCGCACACCATCCACCCGCAATGCCCCGTCAATAACATATAAGGCTGCCTGCTGGTTTTCACCGGGCAGTAACAATTGCGCCCCGCCATCCATATGCACATCAAGGTAAAACAGCTTTGATTTCACCGGCACCGGGGCCGTCAGACCAAAGGCTTCGCCCGCGATCAGGCGCATATGCAGGCCGGATTCATGAATGACCGGTAAATCATCTTTTCGGACATGGGTAAAATCAGGCGGGCAGTTCTCGTCTGCCTCGGGCAAGGCGACCCATAATTGCAAACCGTGCAAATTATGGTCGGAATGACGCAAATCCGATGTTTCACGTTCTGAATGCACAATACCACGGCCGGCTGTCATCCAGTTTAAATCACCCGGGGTAATTTCAAGATGATTTCCCAGACTGTCGTGGTGCAAAATCGCCCCGTCAAACAGATAGGTCACCGTTGCCAGGCCAATATGGGGATGGGGCGGCACATCAATGCCCGAACCGGCGTCAAAACTGACCGGTCCCATATGGTCAAAAAATACAAACGGACCAACCGAACGCACATCGCGATGCGGCAAAAGGCGCCGCACGGACATTCCTTCCAGGTCGGTTTCCTTGCCTGAAACGATCACTACCATACGACGCCTCCTTTTATATCGGCGTTACCGGGTGGCACCAACGCCCCCCGGCATCATAAATATACACCAAACCTTAACCCAAAGCCTGCTTACGGGCAGGGATTGGGCCACTGGGTCTGGATGTTTTCGATTTCGGCCAGAACATCGTCCGACAGGGTGATATCGGCGGATCCGATATTGGATTTCAGCTGTTCCATCGATGTGGCACCAATGATGTTTGCCGTCAGGAACGAGCGTGAATTCACATAGGCCAGTGCCATTTGTGCCGGGTCCAGCCCGTTATCTTTTGCAAGTTTGACATAGGCTTCGGTGGCCTTGATGCCATTTTCCTTAAGATAGCGGCCAAAATATTGCGGCCACAGGGTTGTCCGTGCCCCTTCCGGGCGCGCACCATTCAGATATTTACCCGAAAGTGCCCCACCGCCCAGCGGTGAATAGGCCAAAAGACCGGCATCTTCACGGATCGAGCATTCAGCCAAACCCACTTCATAGGTACGATTCAACAAACCATACGGGTTCTGCACCGAAGCAACCCGGGGCCAGCCTTTTTTCTCGGCCAGTTCCAGAAACTTCATCAGGCCCCAGGGGGTTTCGTTCGACAGGCCGATATGGCGCACCTTGCCCGCCTTGACCAGTTCATCAAGGGCGGAAAGGGTTTCCTCTATGGGCGTGAATTCCTCGTTCGTGTCATGCTCGTACCCCAGCTTGCCAAAGAAGTTGGAATTACGATCCGGCCAGTGCAGCTGATACAAATCGACATAATCGGTTTTCAGGCGCGATAGCGAACCATCAATGGCGGTAAAAATCTGGTCACGGGTCAGGCGCGGGCCACCCCGCACATAGGGAAAACGCTCCGCCGGACCAACAATTTTGGTAGCAATCACCAGATCATCGCGCTTGCCGCGTTTTTCCAGCCAGTTGCCAATGATGGTTTCAGTGCGGGTGAAGGTATCTTCCATCGCCGGAACCGGATACATTTCGGCGGTATCGATGAAATTGATCTCGTTGCTGGTGGCATAATCCAGCTGTTCAAAGGCTTCGTCCTGGGTGTTTTGCTGTCCCCAGGTCATGGTTCCAAGGCAGATAACACTGACATCGATGTCAGTACGCCCTAAACGGCGATATTCCATCCTAAAAGTCCCCTTTTTACAGCCCTGTTTGCGGACTGTTTCATTTTGGAAATAGGATGAATATATCCTGCCTTGGCGACAATGAAACCGCTGTGAGCCTTTTTTCGTGAAATTTCATCACGATATTACATGAACAGGGTTAAAACACCCGTATAAGCGTAAAAACGGTCGTTACATATTTCACCATTTCCGTAAAAACCGGTCAGGGGCAAATCCCCCAGTTCTTCCTGAATGATCATCATTTCGCGGTTTTCGGTGCCAAACAAATGCGGCCCACGGGCGACACAGCTGCAATAAAGCGCGCCACGCGGCCGGCCAGGCAGGCGACGCTGCAAATCGGCCAGCATTCGGCGCAAATCCTGTTCGGCTGTTACACTGTCACGGCGAACAAAGCGCACAGCATCGCCGGGCCGGGCGTCGTCATTTACGGCTATCAGATTGTTTTGCGGGTCAATGCCCATCAAATTACGTACGACAAAATCACCGGTATCAGTACCGGGCACCATAAAGGCAATGTGATAGCGCCCGGTACCCAATTGCGCACCGGTGCCTCCCCCCGACGCCAACGACAGGCCGTTTTCATCGGCAGCCATTTCGTCACAAAATACCTGATAGGCTGGCTTGTCATCCAAAAGTGATATAATGCCGCCCCGCCCCTCGGTAACCCGGTGCACAGGGCCAATTGGCGAACAAGCCTGGCTTAAGCCAACCTGCACCACGGTGTCATTGGCAAACAAAACCCCGGAAAGCCCCCCACGGGTTACCTTGTTGGCAATTTGCGCCGCCCCCTTGTCATTACCCGACGCAACACCCCCCACCAGATAGGTTGACCCGGTACGGGCCAATTCGGGCAAAAGTTTCAGGGCTTCGGGCACACCAGGGTCAGCATGGATCAGGCCGAATAATGGTTCCAGCCGGGTGATGGCATCCTGAAGGGCATCATCATCAATATCGTCATCGGTGCAAATGGGATCAAACACATGAAAACTGTCTTCGTGCAACGGGGCAATCATGACCGATGCCGCAGGCACCCCGAAATAGGCCCGCCCCGGCCCACAAACGCCAACCCCCGATGTCCCGACCCAGCACTCAACCCCAAGACGGGACCGCAGAAATGTCAACATACTGGCCATATCGCCGGCTATCGGCTCGGAAACATATAAAAACGCCAGTCCACCGGCAATCGGTCCCTGACGTTCGAGTTTTTCAGCCAGTTCCGACGAAATTGCTGCCCAGTGTTCACCGCTGGCGTGGGCCGCAATAAATTCCGCTGTCATCATATTTCCCCGTTAATTGGCGCAAACACCCAGGCGACCATATGCGAAACAGGATTATTGTTCATATCCATTGCCAATATGCGCCCCATCGCGTTCCCCGCCAAACAAGTTGTTTTGACCGTTTGATCTAACCATTCCAGCAGGTTGATCACAAGGGGGCAAACACAGACCTGTCAAAACACCAGCGCGACACATTATAACAGTGCCTTAATATATATGTGCCGCAAAACCCCGGATTAACCGACATGGCGCCGCAACAGTTCCATCGCCGCATTTAACTGTGTCATCCGCTGATGCGAACCATAATTGCTATCGGGGTGGTGAATGGCGGCCAGCACCCGGTATTTGGTCCGAATGGCCCGCAAATCGGGCCGGGCCCCCGGCGCAAAACCCATGACATGCAACGCATCGTTATAGGTACTAACCCCGCGGTCCAGCGGATCAAACGCCAGATTATGGACTATCTGGCGCAACCGTTCGACCTCCTCGCGCGATTGCGTCAGTTCTGCAGGGGGTTGCATGATACGTTTTTTAAGATCGGCAACTTCCTGTAACGCCCGGCGCTCGGCGGCCAACACATCAGGACGGTCCACCCGGATGCGGACATCTCCCCCTTCAAAATCCAGGGCCATTTTCAGGGCCTTGCGCACCGTGATAACCGAATAACCCGACGGCAACCGCAATTGCAGGCGCGGTTTGCGGCGCCACGGGCGTCCTTCGGCAGGGCCGGATTTAAGCACGATGGTTTCACGGTCCCCTGCGGGCGGGTCGCCAGGGTCAACATAGCCGTCAATAACGTCTTGCGGCACAATCAGCATGACAGAACGTGCCAGATCGGCGGCATTCACTTCGCGTCGTGCAGCAAGATCAAGCACGGCATCGCGAAAAACACTGGCACAGGGAATGGTATAGGACTGCTTTACAGTTGGCGACGCCATGAAGCCCCTTGTAACGAAAATGGCTTTGATAAAGTGCGACCGGAATGGAAAAACAGCCCGCCTTCAACTTCGATAATCGCGGGGCACAGTGTATGCGAGGGCATATAACCGTGCAACTGCAAAAGTAGACAGTTTTGAATCGCTTCCGAGTCAAAATCCGGTTTGCAACAAGGTTTGAAACCGACTTTTTGCAAAGAACAGCTATTCCAAAAACTTAAATTATTGAAATATATGGATATTTTTTAACTTTCATTATCCAAATTCGACATTCGGAAAATGCATAACAAAGTATTAACAAAACACGCCAGAGCTATGCAAGCCAACCGCAGCCTCGACCTAACCCCGTTTTCCGCCCATTAAAAACATATATATAACAATTAGTTATGATAATTTGGAAGTAAAGATCGCAACCCGTTTCTCGAAACTGCTCAAACCCCAAATTTGTTTCGGTTTGCGGCCTAATTTTTGAATTTTGGCACCAACCCGCGATGCAAAATCGATTGGCTTCTTTAAAAATCTACGAATGCAGTTGCGACATCGACAATTAGAACACAGCCGAAAGTAAACAAGTTCTTAACAGGCACAACTCGCCGCGAAAATTGCTGGTTTTTGGGGTCATTTCCAACAGATTTACCGCAATATTGACACCGATAAATAAACATAAACTATTGATATATAACGATAAAATACGAAAAGAGAAAATCTTCCATTGCGTATCAAAGATCACGGCAAACATCGTTGCCTTTTCGTTACGAAAACTATCTACATTTGCAGTTTTACAAGACAGATTTTTGCCCTGCGGCATCTTTTGCAGCCAGAAACACCCTAATTCAGGTCAAAATTACGACCCAAGCCATTAAAGCCACGGCATTTTTATATGATGCGATTATTCAGCCATGCGAATTTGACAGGACATTGCATCAACAGCAAAAAACAGCCTGATTCATCGCGCCATACGTTCCCCAGAAATAAGAATAATGAAGAAAATACAATGCACTAACCAAAATCAAACCGGAACAGATCGCATTGTAGACTGTTGGTTCAGACAGCAACACTGTTTCGCCTCAGACCATTGCCTTGCATCTGATATCTGACCTTTCGTTCCCCGAATGCCGTCCTTCCCGTCCACAGCACAAGCCCAACGCAGCGCCCCCGATCAGTTTTTTAGGGCCGCAATCACATCTGGCGTTATATTTTTCACAATAACATCAACACCCCTGGCATTAGGATGCATACCATCCCCCTGATTGAGTTCCGGGTTTGCAGCAACCCCATCGAGGAAAAACGGATAAAGCGGAAGCTGAAATTTCTGTGCCAGATCAGGATAGATCGAATTAAACTCGATCCCATATTCCTTACCCATATTTGGCGGTGCCAACATACCGACCAGCAAAATGCGGGTTTGATCTGCCTGTAACTTTTCAATGATTTGTTCAAGATTATTACGGGTTTGCGCCGGATCCACCCCACGCAAGGCATCATTTGCGCCCAGTTCCAGCACCACCAGATCGGGCTTATCGACCAATGCCCAATCAAGCCGTGCCAACCCGGCCGCCGTCGTATCGCCCGACACACCACTGTTAATAACCTTGGCATCCAGCCCCGCATTTTTCAGGGATTGCGCCAGATTAGGCGCGAAACCATCCTGATCTGGCAGGCCGTAACCGGCAATCAGACTGTCACCAAACAGAACAATGGTTGGTGTTTGCAAAGAATCGTTTGCGCCATTTGCAGTTTGCGCGTGGGCCGATTGTAAAAATACACAAACCGAAACGAAAACCAGCAATGCCAAAACACACTGCATGACACGTGCACGCGCCCCGGAAAAATAGCGCCCCGCCTGTGCAAAAGTGAAACTGTTAACACCGGGGCCTTGCTCCGATATGGATATTGACACATTTGTGCAGGTAATCATTGGCTTCCTCTTGTTATGCTGGCGCAATATTCGGGTATTTTGGTGTTTACCGCCAAATTGCATGAAAACTAATCATCGCAATGGCTGTTTGTCTCTGTCAAATGCCTACCAAATCGCAATGGCGCAACCCTGACTGGAATTTTCATGCGTGATTCTGCTTCTGCCTCGTCCCTGTCATCGTCCGCCACCCAACCCGAAACGGTTACTCCGCCGGCAAGCCTGCCAATTAATGTCAAAGGCCTGAAACTAAGCCTGAAAGGCCCTGCCGGGACGGTCGATATTCTTAAAAATATCGATCTGGCCATTAATGCCGGTGAACGCGTTAGTTTAATTGGCCCTTCGGGCTCAGGCAAAACATCCCTTTTGATGGTCATTGCCGGGCTGGAACAGGCCCACGACGGTAAAATTGAAATTTGCGGCCATAATTTGCGCCAGCTTAACGAAGACGGGCTGGCATTGTTTCGCCGTCACCATGTCGGCATCGTATTTCAGGATTTTCACCTGGTGCCATCAATGAGTGCGCTTGAAAACGTGGCCTTGCCGATGGAATTTGCCGGGCGTACCGATGCGTTTGAGCGCGCCCGCGAAGAACTTGCTGCCGTTGGCCTTGGGCATCGTCTGGACCATTACCCCGGTCAGCTCAGCGGCGGCGAACAACAGCGTGTTGCCCTGGCCCGTGCGCTGGCAACCGATCCGGAATTGCTGCTGGCTGACGAACCCACCGGCAATCTTGATGGGCACACAGGCGAAACGATTATTGAATTGCTGTTTGATCTGGCGCGCAAAAAGGGATCAACCCTGCTTTTGATTACCCATGACGAAGGGCTGGCCGCCCGGTGTGATCGCTCCATCACCATGCGTGACGGCGTTATTGTTTCGGATGGGGAAGGTGCGTAATGGGGGCTGAAACAACGCAACCAAACCAGTGGGGATTGGCATGGCGGGTGGCACGTCGCGAATTGCGCGGCGGTTTGCGCGGCTTCTGGATTTTTCTGGCCTGCCTTGCCCTGGGCGTTGGCACCATTGCCGCCGTGGGAAATGTTTCGCAATCGGTTTTAGGGGCGCTAGAACGCGATGGCCGGGCCCTTTTGGGCGGCGACATTGAAATTCAACAGGTCAATATGCCTGCCAGCCCGGCCCAGCAGAACTGGTTTAGAGATAACGCGCAGCGGGTTGAACAGATTGCCACCTTACGCGCCACGGCCTATGGCAATAACCAGCGCCGCCTGGTCGAATTAAAAGCAGTTGATGATCAATACCCGCTATTTGGACAGATGCAGTTGCAAAACGATACCCCGTTTGCAAGCACCCTAACCAAAAAAGACGGTCTTTGGGGCGGGGTGGCCGAAGCCGGATTGTTAGAACGCCTGAACATCAAAGTCGGCGATACGGTGAAACTGGGCGATGTTGATGTGCAAATTCGCGGCATCATCGCCAAGGAACCCGACAAAGCCATTGGCTTTTTGAACTTTGGCCCGCGTTTGATGGTGGCCCTGCCAGCGCTTGCCGATACCGGTTTGATCGTGCCAGGCAGCCTTGTGCATTATCATTATCTGATCGATCTGAAAAACAGCGACACGATCAAAGCCTTTCGCACCCGTTTGGATGATGCCTATCCCGACGAAGGCTGGCGCGTACGCGATACCAACAATGCCAGCCCCGGCCTGAAAAACTTTATTGAACGGCTCACCTTGTTTTTAACCCTGGTCGGGTTATCCGCCTTGCTGGTGGGCGGTATTGGTGTTGCCAATGCCGTACGCAGCCATGTCGAAAGCAAAACGTCTGTAATTGCGACGTTAAAATCAATCGGCGCGACGCATAGTCTGGTATTGCGGATTTATTTTTTGCAAATTCTGACAATAGCCCTTCTGGGGATTATTATCGGCCTTCTTATCGGGGCGTTGGCCCCCATGCTTGTCGCCCCCATTCTGGCAGACAAGCTGCCGATAGCGGTTACCGCCGGGCCGGCCTTGCCGTCGCTTGTGATTGCAACAGCATTTGGCATTTTAACCACGCTGGTTTTTGCCCTGCCATCCTTGTTGCGCGCGCGAGAAATTCCCGCAGCCCGACTGTTTCGTTCAGGTGCCGGATTAACCGGTAATTTCATTCGCCGCCGCGATCTGCCGGTTTTGGCAGTTCCGCTGGTATTATTACTTATTCTGACAGTTGCCAGTGCCACCGATACAGCCATTGCATTGGGCTTTATCGGCGCGTCCATTGCCGCCATTGTCATTTTCACACTGGCCGGGCGCGCTGTTATATCGATATCAAAACGGTTCACAAAGGGGCGCAGCGCCTTTACCCGTTTGGCATTGGCCAACCTGCACCGGCCCGGCACATCCACCACCGCCGTTACTTTATCGCTGGGATTAGGGCTGACATTGCTGGTCACCATTGCCAGCATCGAAGGCAACCTGAACCACGAGATACAGGACCGCTTGCCAGAATCCGCCCCGGCGTTTTTCTTTCTCGATATCCGCCCTGACCAGATCGATGCGTTTCGCAGCGAACTTGGCAGCCAAAAAGGCGTTGATAACATTGAACAAACACCAATGTTACGGGGCCGTGTTACTGCGTTAAACGGGGTAAACGCCAACGATGTGCCGCCAGGTGATGATCGCTGGTTTTTACGCGGTGATCGGGGATTAACCTTTGCCAAAACAGCACCCGAGGGCACCAAAATCACACAAGGCAAGTGGTGGCCGGAAAACTATAACGATGCCAGCAAGCCGCTGGTATCGCTGACCGCCGATATCGGGGCCAGCTTTAACCTGAAACCGGGCGATACCTTAACGGTGAATGTGCTGGGCCGTGACATTACCGCCGAAATTGCCAATCTGCGCGAAGTGGACTGGCAAAGCCTGCGCATGAATTTTGCCATGGTGTTTTCTCCCGGACTGATCGACAAGGCCCCCTACAGCCTGATCGCCACCGCCCACATGCCCCCGGCGATGGAAGAACCGGTTGATCTTATGATTGGCAAGGATTTCCCCAATGTTTCCGCCATTCGCGTGCGCGAGGCACTGGAAGCAGCCAATACCATTTTGGCCGGGATCGGCCTTGCGCTGAGTGCAACCAGTTCCATCGCCATTATTGCCGGGGTGCTGGTGCTGGCCGGTGCTGTCGCCGCCGGTCGGCGCAAACGCATTTATGATGCCGTTGTTCTTAAAACGCTGGGCGCAACACGAGCCAACATCTTATACGCCTATGCGCTGGAATACGGTATTCTGGGCCTGTCGACCGGGTTAATTGCGGCCCTGTTTGGCAGTGCGGCGGCGTGGGCCGTTTTGGTGCTGGTAATGGGCGCAAGCTGGACGCTGTTACCCGTAACCATTTTTGGCCCGATCCTGATCGGATTAATCGCCACATTAACAGCCGGGTTCATCGGCACCTGGCAAGCCTTGCGCAGCCCGGCAGCGCCGATTTTGCGCAATGAATAACCGCCCATGAAAAAAAGCGGGCAAAACCCTGTTACCGGTTCTGCCCGCTTTTCTGTTTTAAGGCCAACATCCGCCTGAAAATGGCGATCAAATCGCATACGATTCGATTTTCATGGCCCAGCACGCTGCCAAGCCATACACCAAAACCTAAGCCATATCGCGCAAGGCCCTGCGCACGACCTTGCCCGTTGCCGTCATCGGCAAGGCATCAACAAAGGCTATTTCACGCGGATATTCATGTGCGCCCAGCCGGGTGCGAACAAAGTCTGAAAGATCCCCTGCCAAGGCATCGCTTTGTTGATCCTGATCACCCAGCACCACAAATGCCTTGATAATCTGCCCGCGCACCGGGTCTGCCTTGCCAACCACACCGGCCATGTGCACGGCGGGGTGCGCAATCAGGCAATCTTCAATCTCGCCAGGGCCAATGCGGTATCCGGCAGAACTGATCACGTCGTCTTCACGGCCAACAAAGCGAATAAAACCATCCTTGCCCCTGGCCCCCAAATCCCCGGTCAGCATCCAATCGCCAATGAATTTGGCCTGTGTGGCCGCGTCATTCCGCCAATATTGCAAAAACATCACCGGGTCCGGGCGATGTACCGCAATCATACCAACCTCACCCAGGGCCATTTCGGTTCCGGTTTCATCAATAATCCGCACATCATGGCCCGGCACAGCACGCCCCATATGGCCCGCTGATGTCGCCTTAAGGCGCGATGACGAGCTGACAATCATGTTGCATTCGGTCTGGCCATAAAACTCGTTAATCGTTAAGCCAAATGTATCGCGCCCCCATTGCAGCATTTCAGCCCCCAGGGTTTCGCCGCCGCTGGCAATAGTGCGGAGCTGACAATGATGGTGTGCCACACTGCTTTGCGGGGCGGCGCGCATCATCTTAAGGGCCGTGGGCGGCAAAAACGCATTGCGCACGCCATATTCGGCCATCAAGGCAAAGGCGCGTTCGGGGCTGAATTTTTCAAACCTGTGGGCCACCACCGCTACCCCGTGATGCCAGGCCGGCATTAACACATCCAGCAAGCCGCCAATCCAGGCCCAGTCTGCTGGCGTCCAGATCAAATCACCGGGCTGGGGAAACATATCGTGCGACATTTCAACACCGGGCAAATGGCCCAACAACACCCGGTGCGCATGAAGCGCGCCTTTGGGTTGGCCAGTGGTGCCCGATGTGTAAATGATCAGGGCCGGGTCATCGGCGCGGGTTCTAACCGGGGTAAAATCATCACTGGCTTCGTAACTTAACGCCTTGAAATCCAGGCAATCGTCGGGTTTGCCATCGATGACATAAACATGTTCAAGGGCAGGTAAAAGATCACGGATTTCAGCAATTTTGCGCGCCCCGGCCAAATCTGTTACCAAAACACGCGCCGCACAGTTACCCAGCCGGTATTCCAGGGCATCCACCCCGAACAGGGTAAATAACGGCACTGCAATTGCGCCAAGCTTATAAGTCGCGATATGGGAAATTGCCGTTTCCGGGCATTGCGGCAGCAATATGCCCACCCGGTCGCCTCGCCCTACCCCATGCCGCGATAAAACGTTTGCGAAACGATTGGACAAACGGCGCATCTGGGCAAAGCTGTAATCACGGCGCGTCCCGTCGCCCCGACGGTGGATCAGGGCTAAACGTGTCGGGTCATCGGCCCATTTATCGCAAACATCGACACCGATATTGTAAAATTCCGGCACTTCCCAGGCAAAATCCCGCTCCTGTGCCGCATAATCATCGCCTGCTGGCAGCATGTTTCCTCCCTGCCTGAAATCTGTCTTGCCCGTTATTCGGGTCTGTTACGACAGATTGCTGTTATCGCCCGCATCCTATGACGGAATGCGGGGAAACAGAACTATTCTGTTGCTTTTTCTAATATTAAACTGCGGATCAGTTCGCCGGTGCCAGCACAAACGTAAAATTAGACAATTGCCCGGCATCGCTACGGGCCGTGCTGTGACAACCAAGGCAGGTTCCAGTTTCCTGATGCTGGATAAAACTTTCCAATGCCACATTACTTAAAAACCGCGGCACTTCACCTACGCCAAACGGCGCACCACCGCCATTGCCAATCCATTGGGTGCCGACCAGAAAATAGTTATCCCATACACTACCAGCCAACGCCTGATGCCACAGGGTGTTGGTTTTGTCCGTTCCTTCAAACACACGCCAGCAACGCACAATTTGCGACGGGGCAATCGCTTGCCCGGTTTGGTCAACAGCATAAGGTGCGTGCTCTGCCCACAACGCAGGGCGGACAACGCCCTGATTAACCGTTTCGCCACCAGATCCTGCCACAGCCGGCATTGTGCCTGCGCCTGTCGTCGCGGCCACACCCGTTATTTTGGTTTTCATCATTATTGTATCCGGGTTTGGTGACGGTCGGTTTTTCGCCTGCTCCAGCGGGATGTTTATACCCCCTGCCATGCCGAACAGGTTAAATCGTTGCAGATTTGCAATGTTTTTCTCATTGCCGGTTTGCAATATGCCAGGCTCCTGCCCGGTTTGTGCAAAACACCCGTCGGGGAACAGTTTTTTGGCAATAAAGCTGTTGGGTCGCCGCGCGTTGGCTGCCAATGGGGCATTCGCGACATGTTCAAATGTTGACCAGATCCAGCGATCGCCATTACCACTAACAACCCGTTGAACCAGATGCATGCCAATCATGCCGACAACCACATCGCGGCAAAACCGGTTTCCCGAAACACTGTCGCGGGCTGGCACAAACAGCCGGGCATTACGGGTTAGAAACTGCGCGGGATTATCGCCGGGGCTTAACACCCGCCAGGCAAACTTCAACAACGTTGCCCCGGGTCCAACACGGTGCCCTTCCACATTTTTTAAAACCTGCCGATCCCCACCTGCAATTTCCTTACCCGATATATCACCGGAACCATCGGCATTTTTGCCTGGGTCTTGTTTATTTGGGTCTTGCATCGGAAACGAAATTTCATTGCCGGTTTCCGCCCGCCTGCTGCGCCCTGTAAATGATGCAAGCTGGCTATCGCGGATATAGCCAGCGGCAACATCGTTTAGCCTGGTTTCATACAGAACATAATTTCCCCCCTGGTCGACCAGCACATCGCCTGTTGCCTGATGAAAGGCATATAATAACAATGTATCGGCAGGTTTTGGTGGCAGGCTGGTTGAAGGACTATCGCCAGCACCACAAAAACCCTCCGCCCGGGCAAAAGGTGAAACACCGCCCTCCCCCGTGATTAATTGATCACGGTTCACAAGACGTTGCCAACGCGGCACATCTCCCTTCGCGGGATGGGCGGCCTGCCCATAGGGCAACGCCACACCGTTGGCCGTTAACGGCCATGTCATTGCGATAAAAGACTGCCACGAAAACTGATCGAACGGGCGCTGGGACTCCGGCCCAACAAAGCGATAGATAAAACTGGCGTCAAACTGAGCAATGTCGGTAGGAAGAATCGGACAAGGCTGCGTATCAAAAGCAGGATCGGCGCAAAAATCGGCTGCCAATTGATCACTTTGTTTTGATAAGGAAACATTCACTTCGGCACCAGCCGCCGCAGACATGATCATAAAATTGCCAAATATGATCACTGCGGCCAGAAACAGCGCGTTGCGCATTTGGCTGATACTTTTAATTAAAGTGTTTATTTTCAATTCCATACGAAATCCCTTACTCCCCCGACAGTAATCCGATTCCTTTTATCACCCCAACTATAGCGAGAATTTTGGCGCCTGATTTATTTTGTCATATTTTTAATTGTGAACAAAATCACAACCGTTTGACCCACAGCCCGTCGCAAAAGCCCGCAATCGTTGCTTTTCAGGCAAATCCTGCCATATTTTGACCAGTGACGGGTTGTAAGCACAATCCCGCTCAATCTGGATCATATGAGGGAATTCAATGGCTTTCGAAACGCAACGACGCGGCTATTCTGTCTCGGCTGGCCAGTCGGCGGCCGACATTGATGCCGGTCTTCGGACCTATATGCTGCGCGTCTATAACTATATGGCGTCTGCGCTGGCTTTAACCGGTATTGTCGCATATGCAGCCGGACACAACGAAGCGGTACAACAGGCAATTTTCGGAACTGGTCTCTCCTGGATCGTAATGTTGGCACCGTTTGCGCTGGTCATGGTTCTTAGCTTTGGCATTCACAAAATGAGCATGCCTGCAGCACAGGGCGTGTTCTGGGCCTATGCCGCGCTGATGGGGCTGTCGCTGTCGTCGATTTTCATGATTTATACCGGTGAAAGCATTGCCCGCACCTTCTTCATCACCGCCGGTACTTTTGGTGCCATGAGCCTGTATGGCTACACCACCAAAAAGGATCTGTCTGCGTGGGGCAGCTTCCTGTTCATGGGCCTGATCGGGATCATCATTGCCAGCGTTGTGAATATCTTCCTTGGCAGCACCATGTTGCAGTTTATCATTTCGGCTGCCGGTGTTCTGATCTTTACCGGTCTGACCGCCTATGACACCCAGCGCATCAAGGAAAGCTACTGGGAAAACGACGATGCCACGACCGCTGGCAAGAAGGCCATTTTTGGCGCCTTACAGCTGTATCTTGATTTCATCAACCTGTTCATCATGTTGCTGCGTTTCTTTGGTAATTCGCGCAACTAACAGGTCTGGCATCATTGCCACACACAACACCCCCGCAATTGATGAATTGCGGGGGTGTTTTTTATGGGCAGTCCTGTCGTGCTTTTACCCTCTCCATAATCATCCGATGCTGGCAAAAATGCCAGTGTGCCATATCCGATGGCACAGTAATCCCCACAGATTACACGTTATGTATGCGGCAAAAGTTCGACGGTTTGTTAAGCCCGATGTCACATCAGGCGCGAAACAAATCGGTTTTGATCAACAGGCTTTATGGTTTTGGCACAATTACACAGGCATATCAGATAAAGCCGAAGCCATACGTCAAAAGCAGGATATGGCAGATATTATCCGGCAACCTTGGCCTGACGCGGGGAGGAAGAGGATGCCCCTTCGTCCTCCCGGGCGGACATTTCGGCCATTAAGGTTTCAACCCGCATTTGCCCGCCCATTGCAGTACGCGCCGCAGAACGCGCGCCCGCCTCTTCAAGGTTTTGCTGGGCCTGTATGAAATTCATTTTTGCCGTCCGCAAAATTCCCACGTCACCGTTTTCACGCCCCTGCATGGCTTGCACGGTTGCCAGGGCAAACACCGCCCGCCCCCACAGATAAAGATTTTCCCGCCGGGAACATACTTTTAGGGTCGCTTGAAAAAATGGAATGATGCTTTCATACAGAATGCCGGTTTTTGCCAGTTCTCCGTGTGCAATCAAAACATCGCCCAAATGATAGGCTGTCAGCCCATACAGTACCGGATAGGTTTTGGCATCCGTCGCGCCAAGGGCCCGCCGCAGATAATTGATGGCTTCGGCAGCAAGGTCCGGATCCCGGGTTTCACGGGCCTGGGCACCACTAGCTTCTCCCAAACGCATCAAACAAACAGCCTGTGCAACACTGGCACCAGCTGCAAATTCAAAACGGCGATGCAATATCCGCCAGATTTCGACCGCCAACTTTGAAACACGGGTGGCCGAGCTGCCCAAAACAGACCAGTTCAGCAAATGGCCATATAGTGCCAACAAGGCAATGTCTTCGGGCTGAAGCTGATCAACGCCCGATTGCCCGGCCACCGAAATCATCATGGCCAACCGGTCACGGTCACCACAATCATCAAAACCAAAACATCGGGCGACCAAAGGTTCCAGCGCCTCGGATGCCAGTTGGCACCAGCTTCGATCGCCATTTTCGGCCAATGCCAATGCCGCCGATGCAAAACACAAAACCACGCCATCACCGCATTCATCAAGCAGATCAAGGTTACGAACCCGGTCTTGCTGCTGTTCCAGCGATTTGCACAGTTCGGTCGAAATCACCATACGCCGGGCCGGGTCATCGACCTGACGCAGGGATGTTGCACGTAATAGCAGTTGTATTGCCTGTGTGAAATCTTCGGCCAGAGGTAATTTGAAACTGTATTTTTGTGACAAAAACAGCTCGTGAGGAGCAAACGTGTTTTGCCGGTTGGCCAGCCAGACATTAACACCATTTTGGTCCGGCGCAGCCACCCCCCATAACAGCGCCGTACAATTTTGCCGCAAAGCTGCGTTCCAGGCCCAGTTCTGGGCATCACGTACAGCATGAAACGGATCAACCGCATCGGCGCTAATCGACAATTGCTGGGAAACAGTCACACAGGAAAACGCGGTAAAATCCGACAGGCAATCTTTGATCGCAGCCTGAATATCCTGCCCCGCCGTGCCAAAATCGGCAATGCCACAAACAAATTGCGGATCACCCGAATGTCGGTGTGAATAAGACGCCCGCGGATTAGGGACAGTTTCCCCCGGCACAACCCCGAACACCGCTTTGAACACAAGACCGAGTGTTGACCAGAAACCGGCCATCCTCCGCTATTCCTTCCCGGCAATATACTGAGCCACAACGAAAACCATATCTGACAAGGACATGATCAAACGCAAACAGGTCTCCGTCAATTATTAACGGCGTATAAATTACCAATACCAAAGAATAGGAAATGAGCGGATAAATTTCAACCCCAGGGCCGTTTACGGCGCCGGGTTGCGGAAACCGTTGCGCCAGCCATCGCGCGCAGTTTTGCAATACGGTTTTCCATCGCCGGGTGCGTGGCAAACAGACTGTCCATGCCTTTGCCCGATAACGGATTCGCAATATACATATGTGCCGTTGCCGGGTTGCGCTCTGCATCGGGGTTGGGCACCGAATGCACCCCGCGATCAAGCCGCCCCAGGGCATCGGCCAACCACAACGGATGCCCGCAAATTTCCGCCCCGATCCGGTCGGCTTCATATTCGCGGGTACGCGAAATCGCCATTTGCACCAGGCCGGCCGCCATCGGGGCCAAAATGGCGACCAGAATCATTCCAAATCCGCCTAGCGGGTTGTTATTGTTTTCACGGTGCCCGCCAAAAATACCGGCAAACATGGCAAAGTTCGCCAAGGCCGATATCGCCCCTGCCAGGGTCGCCGTGATTGTCATTGTCAATGTATCGCGATTTTTGACATGGGCCAGTTCATGGGCCATCACCCCTGCAATTTCGTTGGCATTTAACAATTGCAACAACCCGGTGGTTGCCGCCACCGCCGCATGTTCGGGGTTGCGCCCGGTAGCAAAGGCATTAGGCTGCGGGTTTTCAACAATATAAACCTTGGGCATTGGCAAATCAGCCCGCAGGGCCAGCTGGCGCACAATCCCCACCAGTTCAGGGGCGGTATTTTCATCTACCTGTCGGGCACGGCGCATACGCAAAACCATGCTGTCGGAATTCCAATAGGCAAACACATTCATTGCCCCGGCAAATAACAAGGCAATAATCATGCCTTGCTGCCCGCCGATCATCATGCCGACCACACCAAATAGCGCTGTGATGCCCGCCAGCAACAATCCGGTCCGCACATAATTCATACTGGTCTTCCTCCATTCGGCTTATCGGCCAAAAGATAGGCCATTTTATGCCTCGCACAAGCCGGAAGCAGCTTCGTTGTGAATTAGGTCGCAGTCGTTAACGCAGCCGGAACCAAAAGGTAAAATCCCGGTTTTCAAGCCTGACGGCCATCAAGAAACCACCCGGCAATATCCAATACCAAAGCTCGTTGATCGAAACCGATCCGCAAGCCTCTCAATCGGCGGGCGGGCCCGACAAAGCCCTTTCATTTTGCGGTATTGGTCGCGCGGCGCCGTGTGCCTATCCAATTGTCGATGAGAAGAATTCATCGACAATTGGTATAACATGCCCATAAAAAAGCGAGGGCAACTGTTGCCGCCCCCGCCTTGTGCTTTCGCAAGATATTTGATCGGGCTCTTATCCGCCAATCAAAGCCCTGATCTGACGGTTGGCAACCGTGATCATGGCAAGGTCGATCTGGCCGACAGCGCGTAATTCGTCGATCAGCTGATCGCACCGCTGTGTGCCACGTTGATGGGCCGTGACCCATTGTTCAACAGCATCGGGGCCGATGATGCCGTTTTGGTCTTCGGCCAGAACCACACGGGTCAATTCACGCTGATGACCAAACAGATCATCAATTGCAGCATTGCGTGCCAGTTTCTGCCAGTGGGTTTCGGCTTCCACCGTTTCGGCGGCAGCCCGCAAAATGCCCAACTGAAAACGCGAGCCAACGGCAAAATACGTCGCCCCGACATCAAGGACATCGCGATCAGCCCCTTCGGCAATCCGCACAATATCGCATACGGCCACCATTTGTGGCATTGCGGCCACCCGTTTGGCCAGATCTTCGGGCACACCCTGTTTCTTAAGGTGATCCACCCGTTGTTTCAGACCATTACGAATGGCTGCATCGCCAGGAATGATTTGATCAAACGCTTCAATCACACGCATGACCTGCGGGCGGAACCGTTCAATCTTGGAACCAACATTCAATTCCTCGCAATTACGCAGGAACCATAATGTCACGTCCTCGACCATGCGACCGACATCCTTAAACATTTCGGTCTGCACATTGGCAGCAACGATATTGTCCAGGGTTTCTATGCCAGCCCAGATATCACGCAGGCCAAACACCGCCCGCGAAATCAGGTATCCACGCGACACATCCACGGCAGAAAAGCCGGTTGCCTCCATCATATCGTGAACAAAGGTGCCACCAACCCGGTTAACCAGGCTGTTAATGCCAACTGTGGCAATAATTTCGCGACGCAAACGGTGGTGTGACACAGCATCGGCGTATTTTTTACGAAGCGGCGTCGGGAAATACCGCACCAGTTCCTCGACCAGAACCGGGTCGTCAGGCAGGTCGGAATTTAGCACTTCGTCATACAGCCACAGTTTGGCATAGGGCATCAGCACCGAAATTTCCGGCCGGGTCAGGCCTTCATGGGCATTGAAACGCCGGGTGATTTCCTCTTCATCGGGCAAAAATTCAATTTCACGGTTCAGGCGCCCTTCGCGTTCCAGCATCCTGATCAGGCGAACCTGGGCATCAAGGGCGTCACCCCCACCCGCAAAGATGTTGGAAATGGCCTGGCTTTGCACATAGTTATCGCGCTGCACCAGTTCACCAACCTCTTCGGTCATGTCTTCAAGCAACTTGTTACGCTGCTTTTCCGTCATGTCGCCATTGGCGACAACTTCGCCCAGCAGGATCTTGATATTGACCTCGTGGTCAGAACAATTGACCCCGCCAGCATTGTCGATCGCATCGGTATTCAGGCGGCCACCGTGATGGGCATATTCAATCCGCCCCCGTTGCGTGCAGCCCAGATTGGCACCTTCACCAATCACCTTGGCCCGTACATCGCCGCCATTGATGCGAATGGCATCGTTGGCCCGGTCCCCGGCATCGGCATTACTTTCGTTGCCCGATTTGATGTATGTGCCAATACCACCAAACCACAACAATTCGACTTCAGCCTTCAAAATGGCTTTCATCATATCAGCCGGGGTGACTTTACCGCTGCCCAAATGCAGCAATTTGCGCACTTCGGCCGACGGATCCAGTGTTTTAGCACGGCGATCAAAAATACCACCGCCATTGGACAGCAGCTTTTCATCGTAATCCGCCCAGTTAGAGCGCGGCAGGTCGAACAGGCGTTTGCGTTCGGCAAAGCTGGTTTCCGGGTTCGGATCAGGATCGACAAAAATATGCAGGTGGTTAAAAGCTGCAATCAGTTTGATCTGTTCGGAAAGCAACATACCATTGCCAAACACATCGCCCGACATGTCGCCAACACCTGCAACAGTGAAGGGTTCCTTCTGGATATCTTTGCCAATTTCGCGGAAATGCCGTTTGACGGATTCCCATGCCCCACGGGCCGTAATGCCCATTTTCTTGTGGTCATAGCCCTGCGAGCCACCCGATGCAAAGGCATCATCCAGCCAGAAGCCATAATCACGCGCAACGCCGTTGGCGATATCGGAAAATGTCGCAGTGCCCTTGTCGGCAGCCACCACCAGATAGGGATCATCCTCATCAAGACGACGGACCCGCTCTGGCGCCACCACCGTACCGGCGACGATATTGTCGGTAATATCAAGCAGGCCGCACATCAACGTTTTATAACAGGCAATACCTTCTTCCAGGAAAGCCTCGCGCGTGCCATCAACCGGCGGACGTTTGACGACAAAGCCGCCTTTGGAACCGACCGGCACGATAACGGCATTCTTGACCATCTGTGCCTTTACAAGCCCAAGAATTTCGGTGCGGAAGTCTTCCTGGCGATCGGACCAGCGGATACCGCCACGGGCGACCGGCCCACCACGTAAATGCACCGCTTCAACACGCGGGGAATAGACAAACACTTCGCGCCAGGGGCGCGGAAGCGGCAGGTCTTCGACCTCGGCAGAATTAAACTTGATCGACAGATACGGCTTGGGATTGCCATCTGCACCAACCTGAAAATAGTTGGTACGAAGGCTGGACTGCACCAGATTAAGAAAAGCCCGCAAAATACGGTCTTCATCCGGGTTCATCACGTCATCAAGCCGGGCGAGGATATCGCTTTCAATTGCACCAATTTCGGCTTCCAGCCCAAGATCGCGGTCCGGGTCAAAACGGGCAATGAACAATTCCACCAGCGACGTTGCCAGGGCTGCGTTATTTGCCAGCGTTTTTGCCAGATAATCCTGCGAGAATGCCGACCCGGTCTGGCGCATGTACCGGGCAAAAGTCCGCAATATAACAACTTCGCGCCAATCCAGCCCCCCCAGCAATACCAGGCGGTTAAAGGCGTCGTTTTCAACTTCGCCGTGCCACATGCGCACAAACAGTTCCTGGAACTTGTTGCGCACTTCATGCAGCGTAAACGTGCCATCAACAATGACGCCAAAATCATGAATGCGCACACCGACAGCACTGTCACGCGGGGTTACCGCAAACGGGTTTTCAGTGATCACCTTCAAACCCATATTTTCCAGCATCGGCAACACATCGGACAGAGGCACCGGTGCGGCTGGGTTATAAATTTTAAAGCGTAATTCGTTTTCAGCCGCTTCAATCGGTCGGTAAAGATTAACCCGTAAATCGTTCGAATTCAGAACATCTTCAAACCGTTCAATATCAAGAACCGCAGTTTCCACGGAAAAACGGTCCTGATAGTCGGTAGCAAAGGAATCGCCATAACGCCGATAAAGTGACAGGCCTTTTTCTTCGCCCATTTCACGCACCAAAACCTGGCGCATGGTGTCATTCCAGTCCCGTGCGGCCTCGACCAGCCGTTTTTCAATGTCCTGGACTTCATATTCAGGCAGTTCGCCCGGTGTGGTTCGTACCAGCACATGCAAACGCGCAAGCGGGGAATCGCCGATCTGGGTGTAATGGGCCGATACCGTGCCATTAAAGGCTTCTTCCACCACCCGCTGGAAATTTATGCGCAGCTTGGTCGTGAAACGGTCCCGCGGGCAGAAAATCTGACACGATACAAACCGTTCAAAGGCGTCACGGCGCACAAACAGGGCAATGCGCTGGCGTTCCTGCAAATGAAGAATGCCCATGCAGATGTGGTAAAGGTCATCAAGTTCGATCTGGAAAAGTTCGTCACGCGGGAAGGTTTCCAGAATATTGACCAGCGCCTTGCCATCGTGACTGTTGGGCGGGAACCCGGCGCGTTTGACCGTTTCGGCCAGCTTCATCCGTAAAAGCGGGATCAGTTTCGGGCTTAAATTATACGCAACCGATGTGAAAAGACCGACAAACAGGTGCTGGCCAATTACCTTACCCGTTTCATCAAACTGTTTAACAACGATGGTATCAAGATGAACGGCGCGATGAACTGTTGACTGTTTGTTGGCCTTCGTCACCATCAAAAGGTTTGGTTTGGTAACAAAGTCCTGCACTTCGGGCGATAATTTGCCCAGTTGGCGCAATTCATCAAATATGTGGGTCCCTTCACGACGAAGGATACCAAGCTGACTGTCCGTATTAACGTCGACCTTGGCCTTTTTGCCTTCACCGCTAAACTTGTATTCGCGGTATCCTAAAAGGGTGAAATGATCGTCATAGAGCCAATCCAGGAAATCACGGGTCTCCTGCACGGCATCTTCTGAAATGCCTTCGGGCGCCTGTTCAATCTGGGAAAGAACCTCCTTTACCCGCGACATCATCGGCTGCCAGTCCTGCACCGCCAGGGCAACGTCGGTCAGGACATCTTCAAGACGATTATGAATCGCCTGAAGGGTATTTTCATCTGTCTGCTCATCAATTTCGACATGCATAACCGATTCACGTGGTGCATCGGAGTCTTCAACACTGCTGACAGATTGTAAAATGTTATCGCCATCTCGCGCGATTCGAATAATCGGATGAATCACCAGATGAACGGTGGCATCAAATTCGTTCAGCGCAGACGTTACCGAGTCCACCAAAAATGGCATATCGGTATTAATCATCTCGATCACGGTGTGATCGGATTTCCAGCCGTGCTCTTCCAGGTCCGGATTATAAACCCGGATCTTGGCAGCATTATCGGTCGGTCGCGTGCGGGCAAATTTATAAAGCGTCAATGCCGCGCCATAAAGGGCATCGACTGAGCGTCCGGCCATATCGTCGGGCGGAACGTTCTTATAAAAAAGGCGAACGAATGCTTCTGCATCCTTCGCCACGTCTCCTGCCAGCCGCAGGTGAATTTGCTCGACAACTTTGTCAATGACTTCCCGTTTCGGGTCGTCGGTTCGGGCTTTCATGTCGTATTTCCCTTTTTGTCGGTTCTGTTTGCCAGAACCGCCTGCACCCGTCTTTGCGACGGATACTAAACACCTCGGATTATCACATTGCTTTGGGACTCCGGCAGCGCCACCCTGGGAAAGAAAAACACACGAAAACGCCGCCTTCATCCAGACTTACACATAGCTTATCGCCTGCTCAAAAACTACGTCTGGAATGTAAAAAATTTGATTTCTCAATCGGTTCGGCTATGTGCCACTTGCATAGGTCGTATATTCGATGTCACTTAACTTTGCCATTTGCTGCATCGCAAACTGGTTTAGACTTTCTTCTGACACGATCTTTTTAAAAACTTTCGCAATTGCAGCGTGATTTAAATTTCAAAAGGGGTATCTGGATGCTGGCAGGAAAAAAAGGATTGGTGATTGGCATCGCCAACGATAAATCCATCGCCTATGGCTGTGCACAGGCTTTCCGACGCGACGGTGCCGACCTTGCCGTGACCTATCTTAATCAAAAAGCGGAAAAATATGTCCGCCCGCTGGCCGAAAATGTCGATGCGTCGATCATTGCACCGCTTGATGTTTGCGATGAGGCCCAGGCCGACGCCCTGTTTGCCGATATTGGCGAAAAATGGGGCAAACTCGATTTTGTCCTGCATTGCATTGCCTTTGCCCCGGCTGATGATTTGCATGGCCGCGTGGTTGATTGTTCGCGCGACGGTTTTTTAACCGCAATGGATATTTCCTGCCATTCATTTCAGCGCATTGCCAAACGGGCAGAACCGCTCATGGCCGATGGCGGCGCCTTGCTGACCGTTAGCTATATGGGATCGGAACGCGTGATCGACCATTATGGCATTATGGGACCGGTTAAAGCAGCTCTTGAATCTGCAACCCGCTATATGGCGGCAGAACTCGGCCCACAAGGCATTCGCGTCCATGCCATTTCGCCCGGCCCGCTCCTTACCCGTGCGGCATCGGGCATTGCCGAATTTGATAACCTGATGACACAGGCCCGCGCCCGTTCGCCCGAACACCGCCTGGTCACAATCGACGAAATCGGCGATCTGGCTTCATTTTTAGCCAGCGACAGGTCGCGGGCCATTACAGGCGATGTCATTCACATAGACGGCGGCTATCATATCATGGGGTAACCCTATCCCTGCTGCGACACATCCTTACCTGTTAAACGGTTAAATGCACTTGTTAACGCCGACGGCAAACCCTGCCCGTCGGCGTTACTTTTTGAAGCCGAACGATACTCCTGCGGCTCGTCTCCAGGCGGTGATGACAGGGTAAAAGTCCGATGATCAGGCAACATTGCAGGCTCCGATCAACTTAATAAGCCCTATCAAACCGGTTTTGTTAGAGGATTGTGCAATCCTTTGCGGGGATCAGTCTACCGCATAATGCCTTGCATCAGATAAGTTGGCTTCATCACAGTCATATAACGACCAAACGGAGGCATTGATGCCCAAGACATGGTTTATCACCGGTGCCAGCCGCGGGCTTGGTGCCGAAATCACACGAGCGGCCCTTGATGCAGGGGACCGCGTTATTGGCACCGCACGCAACCGTGACAATCTTGCCCATCAGTTTCAATCGGCCGGGGACCGTTTCGTTGCCCTGACACTTGATGTTACCGACGAGAGCCATGCCAAGAGTGCTGTTTATGCGGCATCTGCAAAGTTCAACAAAATCGACGTTCTGGTCAACAATGCCGGTTACGGGCATTTCGGGTTGTTTGAAGATTCAAGCGATGAAGACATTCGCGCCCAGTTTGAAACCAATGTATTTGGTGCCATGAATGTCACCCGTGCCGTGCTGCCCACCATGCGTCGGCAACGGTCGGGTCATATTTTCAATCTGTCTTCCATCGCCGGGTTGCGCGGCGGGTCTGGCGGGTCGCTTTATTGCGCCAGCAAACATGCCATTGCCGGTTTTTCCGAATCCCTGTCAAAGGAAGTGGCCCAGTTTGGCATTCACGTCACCATTGTCGAACCCGGGTTTTTCCGAACCGATTTTCTCGATAAATCATCCGTTCGTTTTCTGGAAAGCACAATTGAAGATTATCAGGAAACCGCCACCAACCTTAAAAACACCTATGGCAGCTATAACCATCAGCAGCCTGGTGATCCGCGTAAACTGGCGCAAACACTGGTGCGCCTGTCAAATGATGATGAACCGCCGCTTCATTTTCCTGTCGGGCCTGATGCCGTTGAAATCATGACAACCAAAATCGCCAATCATCAATATGAACTGGACCAATGGCGTGATCTTTCAACTTCAACAAACTACTAAAATTAGACCCTGACCTTATTCTTCCACCAAATTCTTCCACCAAAAAAAACCGCACCAACATCGTACTTGTTATCAGAAATGCGCATACATTGATCAGGTATCCCCGACCCGGGCATGCGGGTACTGATGCCGCATTTTAGTGATTCCGGTCGCCCAATAACACAGCGCGGTCCGGTTCGGCTGCAATCAATGCCAAAACCTGGTCGGAAGGAACGGCTTCGGAAAAATAAAAACCCTGAATCGCATCACAGCCAATTTCGCGCAGGAACTCCACCTGTCTGATATTTTCAACGCCTTCAGCCGTTGTTAAAAGTGATGTTGCCTGGGCAAGCTCGACAATCGCACGCACCATGGCCTTGTCGCAGTCAGACTGATCAAAACCATGAATAAAGGTCTTGTCGATCTTGATGCGGTCAACATCAATCTGGGTTAGGCGCCCTAGTGATGAAAAGCCGGTTCCAAAATCATCAAGTGCCACCCGAACACCCATCATGCGAATGGCTTGCAGATTATCCTCGCAAGCCCCGGTCGTTACCACGGCCGTTTCGGTCACTTCCAGCTCCAGCCGGGCGGGTGACAGGCCGGTTAACGCCAGCATTGCCGAAAGATTTTTTGCATAATCCGCATCCTGCAATTCAATGATCGACACATTCACCGACACAGTATGACCCGGCCATTGCAAGGCCGCCTCGCAGGATTTTCGCAAAACAAACTGCCCCAAATCACGTATCAGCCCCGCCTCTTCGGCGACGGGAATGAAAAACTCCGGCGAGACCCAGCCCCGCGCCGGATGCTGCCAGCGCAGCAAGGCCTCAAAGCCGATCAGGCTGTTTTGTTTAACATCGTAAACCGGCTGATAATGGACCTTGAACTGGTCGAACGAAACCATGGCTTCGCGCAGATCGCTTTCAACCCGGCGGCGATTGCGCAACAGCACGTCCATCTCAAGATTAAAACCGGTAAAATCGTTACGCCCGTTCATTTTGGCGTGATACAGCGCCACATCGGCCTTGCGCATCAATTCGTTGCGGTCCTGGCCGTGTTCCGGAGCAAAGGCATACCCCACACTAAGCCCGACAAAAATCTGATGTCCTTCAATATTAAAAGGCATCCGTGCCAGTTCAATCAATCGGCGACAAAACCGTTCAATATCCTCGCGCTGGCGAATACCGGTTAACATCAGGGTAAATTCATCGCCTCCCAGTCGTCCCGCCGCATCGCGCTCGCGCGACAGGGAAAGCAGGCGCTGCCCGAATTCATAAAGCAACTTGTCGCCCAGGGGATGCCCAAACGAATCGTTAACCTGCTTAAACCCGTTAATATCGAGAAACAGCAAGGCAATACCAGCTCCACCTGGGGCCAGGCGGGACAGTTCCAAATCAACGCGCTGGTTAAAATGCACCCGGTTCGGCAGGCCGGTCAGGGCATCATGCATCACCATATAGTGCATTCTGGCTTCAACGGCATCCTGACTGGTCTCACGGCGGTGCATAAGCGACATAAAGACAAATACCCCCGCAACCAGTCCGCCAAACACCAGCACCAGCATGGGCGAAATATAAGCCATCACCGTTGATCCGGGACGATATGGCTGCCAGATATAATAGCCTATCGTTTGATTATCGTTTGTAACCATCGGATAAACGCGTTCATTACCAACCGCATCCTGAACGGTTGAAAACCGTAGGTGATCAAACAGGTATTTGCGTTCCAGTTCCGCCAGGTATTCCGGCCCGTCAATATACCGCACAGCAACGTGCAAAAATTCATTGCCGGGTATTTGCCGAATTTTACCGGTGTCACTGACAATCGGTTTAACGCTGACAATTGCAGGATGCCCACCCACCAATTTAAGTGCGGTTTCACCGGGTGTTTGCATTTTGGCGGCGTTGGGGCCATCACCGGCCCGCAAACGGGCACGTAATTTGTTAATCAGCGGATATAAAACGTCGCCAAATTCCGGGCTTACATGTGCCTGCAAACCGGTACGTGACAGAAAGGCAAGAACAGGAACGTCGCGGGGGTCAAGAACGTAAAGTTCATCAAACCCGAAATAGTCATGCATCCACGATCCCAGATTGGCATCTAGCCAGCTGCTATCCCATCCAAGTGCAGCCCGGACCGCATCATCCCAAACAGTCGTGCTTTCCTGCTCATAGGGGATAACCCGCAAGGTTTCCGCCTGCGCCTGATCAAGCAGATAAAGCTGACGTGCTGTTGCCACCCGATCAGTCTCGCTGGTAGCCCAGTATACCAGAAAAAAACCTGAAACCCCGACAAGCAGCACCAGCAACATAGCGGGCACCGTGCGCGCAAATAAAAAATGACGGCTGGAAATGACATCTATCCCCGGTTAGCGGCCCAATATCCAGAATCTGCCCTGATACATCCTGTTCAAAACGGAAATTATCACAAATTTACTGAACACAATATACAATCGGATAAGAAAAAGCATTTATCCGATATCCCCGCACGTTTGAATTTGCCCATAAACCAAGCCCGAAATCAGGGATCACAATACCAGAAAGGAATTTAATAGCATTATCGCGAATATAAAAATGCCAGACCATGAACCGGCCCATTGCAGACCGGATAAACACCTGCAACCCAATGCCTGACGCGACGCCATCAATAGGAACATCTACCGGCAGACCGGATTGGCGAGAACAAAACAAAAGGCCGCCCCGAAGGACGGCCTTGAGATGCTTTCATTATGGAGCGGGCGAAGAGATTCGAACTCTCGACCCTAACCTTGGCAAGGTTATGCTCTACCCCTGAGCTACGCCCGCATCATAATGAAAGCGGTATTCCCAAACGACCTGATGGAGCGGGCGAAGAGATTCGAACTCTCGACCCTAACCTTGGCAAGGTTATGCTCTACCCCTGAGCTACGCCCGCATTCATCAGTCTGTTTGTGTTCCCCTTGGGGAGCGGCGCGGATAATAGCCCAAGAACGAGTGATTGCAACACCTTTTTTGATGAAAATGTCACATCATAAAAAATGGCTGTTTTCCAACAGTTTTTATTGGTTTTTTGCGCGTGACTATCTATCTGGCGTAATTTTTGTGCTATTGTTATGGCAATTATTTTTCAACAGCCCAACCATAGCGGAAATAACATGGACGATGCATCCACTCGATTGTTTGACTGTCTGAACAAATTGGGAATCGAATTTAACACATTCGAACACGCCCCCCTTTTTACAGTCGAAGAATCACAGGCCCTGCGCGGCGACCTTCCGGGAATGCACAGCAAAAACCTGTTTTTAAAAGACAAAAAAGGTGCGCTATGGCTGGTCGTTGCCGAAGAAAACCAACCGATCCGAATAAATCACCTGCATAAAAAACTTGGCTGCAACCGGCTATCCTTTGGAAATTCCGATCTTTTACTCGAAACGCTTGGCGTTATGCCCGGCTCTGTAACGCCATTTTCCCTAATCAACGATGATGCCAAAATCGTTAATGTGGCCTTTGACAGTGCCTTTTTTCGCAATCCAGACAATGTTCTGAATTTTCATCCGTTGCGAAATGACCGCACAACATCCATTGCACCGGCAGATTTGTTAAAATTCGTCACTTCACTGGGATATGATCCCAAAATGTTGAATTTTGAAGAAGAAATTGCCGAAAGCGACTGAAAAACAGTTGCATTCGCGATTGAATATCCCAGATTGCTGGGGTTGCCGATCCCGCTGCCAAACATTGCAAAAACGTAATCTAAATCACTGCCCCTTGTCCTTGTGGATAAGGACCCTCATTTAAAATACGACCAACAGCGAGTAACCTTATCATGTCTATTATTCTTGATCCCAATGCCCCAGCCCCGTCGGCACAGTCCGGGGCAAATTCTGACCTGATCAAGGATTCCGGCATCGAAACCTTTGTGCAGGATGTGATCGAACCGTCAATGGAAGGTCCCGTTGTTGTTGATTTTTGGGCACCTTGGTGCGGACCTTGCAAAACGCTAACGCCAATTATCGAAAAAGTCACGCGTGAAGCGGGCGGGCGGGTGAAGCTGGTTAAAATCGATATCGATAAAAACCAGGACCTTGCCATGCAATTACGCATCCAGTCGGTGCCAACGGTTTATGCATTTAAGGATGGCCGCCCGGTTGACGGCTTTCAGGGTGCACAGCCCGAAAGTGAAGTCCGTGCCTTTTTTGAACGTATTGCCGGCGGCCCGATCGAAAGCCCGATCGAGATGCTGCTGGAAAAGGCTCATGCTGCCCTCGCGGACGAGGATGCGACAACCGCCTATGGCCTGTATGGCAATGTTCTGGAACGCGAACCAGACAATGACACAGCACTGGGCGGTGTTTTGCGCTGCATGGTCGCCATGGGCGAAACCGAGCACGCCCGCGGATTTGTTGATGACATGGACGACAAAACCCGGCTTAAAACCCCGGTCGCAGCCGCCATCAGCGCACTTGAACTGGCCGAAGCAGGGTTTCACAACGCAGACCTCGATGTTGCACGCGCAAATGCCGAGGCCAGCCCGAATGATATCCAGGCACAATTTGACCTGGGCATGGCCCTGTTTGCGGCCAACAAACGTGAAGAAGCTGTGCAAACCATGATTGCGATCATTCGCCAGGACCGCGAATGGAATGATGATGGTGCGCGCACCCAATTGATCAAGTTTTTCGAGGCATGGGGCCCAATGGATCCGGCAAGTGTTGCTGGTCGCCGCGCCCTTTCAACGGTATTGTTTGCATGAATATTTGCGGCCCATTTGATCCAGATTTTTCAGAACTTCCGGCAACGCTACCGGTGTTTCCGCTTAGCGGCGCGCTGTTACTGCCCCGCGGTCATTTACCCCTCAATATTTTCGAGCCGCGTTATCTGAACATGACCATGGATGCCCTGGGCCGCGACCGCATGATCGGAATGGTGCAACCGCGCCATTCCGACACGCCTTCGAAAGGCAACGACAATGCCGATACATCGACTGCCGAAATGTTTGGCACCGGGTGTGTGGGCCGTATTTCTGCTTTTAGCGAAACAGATGACGGGCGTTTTCTGGTCACCCTTACCGGCGTATGCCGGTTTGATATCGCCGAAGAATTACCATTGGCCAAAGGTGGATACCGGTCCGTCCGATGTGATTATTCACGCTGGCGCGGTGATCTCGATTATAACATCCAGTCGATGGACCAGCCCCTGAACCGATCACGTTTGCGCCGTGCGCTGGACGCCTATTTTGCCCACCATTCCCTGCGGTCGTGCTGGGATACCATCAGCGATACCGACGATGAAATGCTGGTCACCGCCATCGCCATGGGCTGCCAGCTTGATCCGCTGGAAAAACAGGCTTTGCTGGAATGTCCAAGTCTGTATGATCGTGGCGACATGCTGACAACCTTGCTGGAAATGGCATGTCACCCGCAAACAAACAAGGCTGCCAGCAACTAGGGTTTATCTCTGGGCCAAAACAGACGCGAATGGATGCTTCATAACCTCTGGTGTGTGAATGCATTTTGCAAAGACAAGGCAAACTTAACATGACGACCGCAAATCACAGCCCGGTTGATCCGAAACTTCTGGAAATTCTGGTATGTCCGGTAACCAAGGATACACTGGAATATGACCGCGAAAACCGCGAACTGATCAGCCGCAAGGCCGGTCTTGCCTA
Source organism: Thalassospira sp. MCCC 1A01428 (assembly GCF_002115825.1). Taxonomy (GTDB): domain Bacteria; phylum Pseudomonadota; class Alphaproteobacteria; order Rhodospirillales; family Thalassospiraceae; genus Thalassospira. Next base: position 46,873 of record NZ_JFJZ01000008.1, read on the forward strand.
TCCGATCCGTGATGGCATTCCCATCATGCTGCCCGACGAAGCCCGCGTCATCGAAGACTGACAGGCTTGCAATCATGACCGGCAATGCTTTCACGCCAAATCACATCCCGGTCGAGATAAATTATCTCAAAGATGACCGTATACTGGAAATTATCTGGGACGATGACCAGAACACCCGCCTGAGTGCGGAGCTTTTGCGCATCGAAAGCCCGTCTGCCGAAGTACAGGGACATCACCCATCTGAAAAACGGATTATTTCCGGCAGAAAACATGTCGGGATTATTAATATCGAGCCTGTTGGCCAATACGCGATACAAATCACGTTTGATGACCTGCATGACAGCGGCATTTACAGTTGGCACTACCTGCGCGAATTGCACGAAAACCAGGACAAGCTCTGGCAGGATTACGAACAGGCCCTAAAAGATCGCGGGCTATCTCGTGAACCACGCAAGCCGGCCTGAACCCGCACCAGCCCTCGCCACGGCATAAAGCACGCAAGCAGGGCTGTGAGGTAAGAGCCGTCCTCCGCCCTCAATGCGTTGAACAACACCATCCTGCCAAATTGCACACCATCCGGGCATCTTCGCGCTCCTGGCGACCACACACAAAAAGACCGCCGCAGAGGACTGCGACGGTCTTTTTTGCTTTTGTCCCCGAAAGAACAGATTAGAAGCGGTAACCGATACCAACACCGAACAGCCACGGATCAAGATCCGCATCGGCTTTGTACGTGGTGCCGCCAACATTGGTGGTCACATCGGTGTTGAGGAAGATTTTCTTCACATCAACGTTCAAAGACCACGGGCCGGAAATTGCATAGTCAAAACCAGCCTGGAAGGCGAGACCGAAGCCATTTTCATAATTGATTGACTGCGCATCACCTGATTTTTCATCATAGAAAAATGTGTAGTTCACACCTGCGCCAATATACGGGCTGAAACGCTGTTTGGTCAGGAAGTGATACTGGGCAGTCAAAGTAGGCGGCAACAGGCGAACACTGCCCAAATCGACTTCGGCAGCACCGGTGTTCCACTTTACATCATGCTTGGACGTACCAGCGATCAACTCAAGTGCGATATTGTCGGTGATGAAATAAGAAAAATCGAGTTCCGGAATAACATCGTTATCCACTTTACCTTCGCCCGGCAGAGTGTTGCTTTTGATGTCCTCATCAGGAACGACACTTACTACGCGGCCACGGATCAGGATGTCACCTGCCGATTTGCCCTTGAAGCCCATATCTTCGGCCGAAGCCGGAGCAATTGAAGCAGCAGCAGCCGCAACCAGAATAGCAACTGCACCGGCAGCTTTAAGAGTATTGATCAGTCGCATAATACGGACTCCCCTTCGTCAAAGAATTGATCGAGGCGGAGCATCGTGCAATTGGCGTGCGAATAGCTTGACCCACATCAAGAAAACAACACGAAATCAAGTGTCTTTTAGAATGGTTTTTAACTATGCGCGTGTCATACGAATTTCAGGGCACTTTTTTAGCCGGAAAAATGTGATTTGATGCAACAATTCCGGAAAATATCCTGTTTTCGAAAAATATAGCGAGTCGACTGGCGCCGATTTAACGACTCGCACTGACCGCTATTCATTACCGGAATCATATTAGTGTGGCCCTGATCAATCCGGTAGCGAGCAGCACAACGAAGGTAAAGGTAAAGGTAAAGGTAAAGGTAAAGGTAAAGGTAAACGTGCACTTTCTAAAACCAGGACAAACCGGTTTTGAACAAGCCATAATCACATAAATCCAGTGCCGCGAGAAATTTGGCCCTAGATAGATTTACCCTGCATTAGCAGCGGCAAAGTCCCCGCATAGCCCATTGCATGAGACATAAAGGTACGTTTCAACGCCGGAATTTTTTGCACAACGGCCAGTCCTGCATCCCGCGCCAGCCGAACCGGGGCAATATCATTCGAAAATAGCCGATTGGTCGCATCGGTAACCCCAAGCATCACCGTATTATCAAAACGGCGCCATTGCTCGTATTCTGCCAACACATCCTGCATGCCAATATCGCGCCCCAACCGCCGGGCATTGATCAGGATTTCGGCCAAAGCCGCCACATCGCGAATCCCCATATTCAGCCCTTGCCCCGCAATCGGGTGCATTCCGTGCGCGGCATCGCCAATCAGGGCCAAACGGGCATCACTATAATGATAGGCATGTTGCAATCCCAGCGGATAACAAAACCGCGGACCAATCACTTCAAGATCACCCAGATATCCGTCAAAACGCTGATAGAGCTCATCCAGAAAGACTTCATCACTTTGCCCGACCAGATAATTGGCGATTGCTGTGCTTTCGGTCCACACAATGGATGACCGGTTTTCAGTCATTGGCAAAATGGCAAACGGGCCTGCGGGCAAAAAATGCTCAACCGCAACACCTTCATGTGGGCGTTCATGCTTTACTGTACAGACAATCGCACTTTGATTGTACTGCCACTGATAGGTTTTAATGCCAGCCCATTTGCGCAACGGCGACCCCCGGCCTTCGGCACCAATCGCCAACGGCGCATGTACAACGCAGCCATTGTCCAGGGTTAAAACCATACTGGCACTATCGCGGGTAATTTCCGTGACCGATGCGGGTGCCATCAGCGTCACAAGATCATTTTCATTCATTGCCCGGTACAGCGCCTGGCGCGTAACCCGGTTTTCAACAATATAACCCAGTGCTTCCGTTCCCACATCACGATGATCGTAATGCAGGTAAAGCGGGCTTTTGCCATCGGCAATGCGAATATCCGAAATCGGCTCGGCATCGGCTTTCATATATTGCCATACACCGGTAACATCGAGCACCGCACGCGATGCCGCAGCAATGGCACAGGTACGACCATCATGGTTGGCCCCCAGCAATATTTGCGGATCTTCCCGGTCAATAACAACACTGCGCAATCCACCATGCGCCAAAGCCATTGCCATGCTGGCCCCTGCCAGGCCACCCCCCAGAATAATCACATCAAAATGAAGGACATCATTCGTCGTCATCTTTATTGATCCTGTCATTGCCCGGTTACCACGCGGCATCTGCCTGTATTCCACCTGCATACGATGTGATCTTTATGATCATTCATACAGCACATGCCCAAAACATGATCGCTGCATAATCCTCGTACAATCCCGGTGGCAGATCAGAGCCTGATGTTACCACAAGCCCACCAATGCCTGCATTTTCCCGGAGCCCAAACACCCGGGCGGCTAAAATCAGACGCAACATAGGCTGTCAAAACCGCTTCCGCCAGCCTTATCGCTATCTATATGTACGAATAGGGCGAGTCTAAGTTCATGCAATCAATGATAAAAATCACCTGACACATTTATGCCCATTTTTGATGCAGTTTTAATCACGCTGCGTTTTCTTTGCACAAATTATACGCGCCCGTGGTGATTCCATTTCCCCGAAGCATCCCACCATAAATTCAATAAACCAAAATAAATCAATGCTTTATTCGATGAATTTCGAATCTGGCACGATTCTTGGTTTACCTGCTGTGACTGCGAAATCGTGATTGCCACACTGGTGGTCAACGGATGTGCCGGGAGGTCGCATATTATGAAATTGGTTACTGCTGTTATCAAACCGTTCAAACTTGATGAAGTTCGCGAAGCGTTAAGCGCGCTTGGTGTTCAGGGTCTGACGGTCACCGAAGTCAAAGGTTTTGGCCGTCAAAAGGGTCAGACCGAAATTTATCGTGGCGCCGAATACATGGTCAGCTTCCTGCCGAAGGTAAAGCTGGAAGTCGCGATCACGGATAATCTGGTCGATCAGGTTGTCGAAGCCATCACGAAAACGGCTCAGACCGGTAAAATCGGGGACGGTAAGATTTTCGTTCTCGACGTAAGCCATGCGGTTCGTATCCGCACCGGCGAAACCGGCGACGACGCCCTGTAAGCCCGGAGACAAGGGGAGACATTATGAAAATCTCGATGAAGAATACCGGCCTTGCCGGGCTAATTGGGGCAGCCACACTGGCGATGATCGAACCGGCCTCTGCACAGGATGCAGCCGCCGCTTCCGGGGTTTCGGCAGAAACCGGTTACATTTTCAACACCTTCAGCTTTCTGATCCACGGCGCGCTCGTGATGTGGATGGCTGCCGGTTTCGCCATGCTCGAAGCTGGCCTGGTTCGCTCCAAAAACGTTGCCACCATTCTGCTTAAAAACGTTGCCCTGTTTGCGGCAGCGGGCATCATGTATTACCTCGTCGGCTACAACCTGATGTATGCCGGTGTTGATGGCGGCTGGATTGGCAGCTTTGGCATCTGGGGCGCAGATGACGCCGCAGCCCTTGCTGGCGATTATTCTGCCGGTTATGCATCCACCTCTGACTGGTTCTTCCAGATGGTGTTTGTGGCAACTGCTGCTTCTGTTGTTTCAGGCACGGTTGCCGAGCGCATCAAACTGTGGCCTTTCATGATCTTCACCGTTGTCCTGACCTCGGTCCTTTATCCGATCACGGGTTCATGGCAGTGGGGCGGCGGCTGGCTGGCCGAAATGGGCTTCTATGACTTCGCCGGTTCAACCCTTGTTCACTCTGTCGGCGGCTGGGCAGCCCTTACCGGTGCCATCATCCTTGGCGCACGTAAAGGCAAGTTCGGTGCAGACGGTTCGGTTCACCCGATGCCGGGTTCCAACCTGACCCTGGCCACCATCGGTACCATGATCCTGTGGCTCGGCTGGTTCGGCTTCAATGGCGGCTCGCAGCTTGCCATGAGCACCGCTGGCGACGTTATTGCCATTGCCAACATCTATGCCAACACCTCGATGGCAGCTGCTGGTGGCGTGATCGCAGCCATGATCCTGACCCAGATCCTCTACAAAAAAGTCGACCTGACCATGGCCCTTAACGGTGCTTTGGCTGGCCTGGTGTCGATCACTGCCGGTCCGGACACCCCGTCCATCGGTGCAGCGATCATCATCGGTGCCATTGGCGGCATCCTGGTTGTCATCGCCGTTCCGCTGGTTGACAAATGCAAAATCGACGACGTTGTCGGTGCTGTGTCTGTTCACCTTGTTTGCGGTATCTGGGGCACCCTGGCTGTTCCGATCACCAATGCCGACGTTTCCTTCGGTGTCCAGCTGACCGGCGTAGTCGCCATCGGCGCCTTCACCCTGGTAACCTCGGCCATTGTCTGGCTGGTTCTTAAATTTACCGTCGGCCTCCGCCTGTCGGAAGAAGACGAAGCATTGGGTACCGATGCTGCAGAACTGGGCCTCGAAGCCTATCCGGAATTCGGTAAAGGTTCGCAGCGCTTCTAAGATGCCCTGCACAACAATTTCCTGACGGATGCTAACGCATCCTACCTGTCAGACCAACTGACCCGCCCTTGTGGCGGGTCTTTTCTTTTTGTGCTGCCTTTTTAAGCAACCATTTGGTCACTTGGCAGGCATACCCGCAAAACAGCAAAAGCACACCAGACATTGCCATTAAGCACATGAACGCCATCAACCTTCTGTTTTTTAACGAATTTTCCAGGCAAACAATGGTGTTGGCACAGATATTGATCTGGGCCGCCCACCAAGAGGAAACGTTACAAACAAAAACAGAGGTCGTCTCATGGAGGCTTTTCAAACTGCCTCGGACGTATTTTTTGTGCTGATGGGGGCCATTATGGTCCTTGCCATGCACGCCGGTTTCGCCTTTCTCGAAGTCGGAACCGTTCGAAAAAAGAACCAGGTTAATGCCCTGGTTAAAATCATCGTTGATTTTGCCGTCTCAACCATTGCCTATTTTTTCATCGGTTATGCTGTGGCCTACGGTGTATTTTTTTTCAGCAATGCCAATGTGTTACGTGGGGCCGAACTTGTAAACGGCCAACATGCCTTTGCCAGCAGTGGCTTTGATCTGGTTAAATTTTTCTTTTTGCTGACATTTGCCGCCGCCATCCCGGCCATTATTTCGGGTGGCATTGCCGAACGGGCCAAATTCTGGCCACAGCTGATTGCCACCGCCGTTCTGGTCGGTGTGTTTTACCCGCTGTTTGAAGGCATTGTCTGGAACGGTAATTTTGGCATTCAGAATGCTATTACCAACATTTTCGGCGCACCATTTCATGATTTTGCCGGGTCAATTGTGGTTCATGCCGTTGGTGGCTGGATCGCCCTTGGTGCAGTCGTTCACTTGGGCGTTCGCAAAGGCCGCTATACCAAAACCGGCGGACTGGTGGGTATTCCACCGTCCAACATCCCTTTTCTCGCCCTGGGGTCGTGGGTATTATGTGTGGGGTGGTTTGGCTTTAATGTCATGTCTGCACAATCGGTTAGCGGCATTACCGGGCTGGTCGCGGTTAATTCGCTCATGGCGATGGTTGGCGGCATTTTAACCGCGCTGATCGCCGGGCGTAACGACCCCGGCTTTGTCCATAACGGTGCGCTGGCCGGGCTGGTCGCGGTATGTGCCGGGTCCGATGTCATGCATCCCATTGGCGCGCTGATCACCGGCGGGCTGGCCGGTTTTCTGTTTGTCTGGGCGTTTGAAAAATGCCAGGCAAAATGGAAAATTGATGATGTTTTGGGCGTTTGGCCCCTGCATGGCATGTGCGGTTTAATGGGCGGCATAGCTTGCGGTGTTTTTGGCCTGTCGGCACTTGGCGGCGTTGGCGGGGTATCGTTTGGTGCGCAGCTTGTCGGTTCGATCGGCGGCGCGGCCTATGCCGCGATTGCCGGATTCGTGGTTTATGGCGTTTTGAAAAACACAATCGGTATCCGCCTTGATTCCGAAGCAGAATATTATGGTGCCGATCTGTCGATCCATAAAATCACCGCCTATCCCGAGGATGATGTAAAGGCAAGCTAGGCCAAAAATATAACAATTCAAAAAGCCCGGAAACCGCACGTTTCCGGGCTTTTTGCGTTTAAGGACACTGTCCTTTAAATCTTTCTTTGTACTTTTCCATTAGGGGTAAACTATGTGTGCGCTCTGATTGCGTAAGATCCTGATTGCAAATCATCCTGCAAATTGGGCCATCCACGCCAATCAATCACACACAGGCAAGCTAACCCGCCAGTTTGCCAATTGGGGTCTTTTAGAAACGGAACGTCACACAACATGTTCAACCAGCGCCTGGACACTTTGCCCGATTATCCTTTTCCGCGGCTTGCCGCCCTGCTGGACGGTATTGCACCGGGCAAGGACCCGTTGGTGATGTCCATTGGCGAACCCCAGCATGAACCCCCGGCCATGATCACCGAAGCCATGATCGCCAATGCCCATTTGTGGCACAAATACCCGCCGGGGCAAGGCACGCCGGAACTGCGCGCCGCCATCAAGGGATGGCTCGATCGCCGCTATGACCTGCCCGACGACATGATCCACCGCGACGACCACATCATTCCGGTTGCCGGTACGCGTGAAGCCCTTTATCTGATCGCTACCTGCGTTATCCCACAGGACCAACCCGGCCCCAAACCCAAGGTCCTGTTGCCCAATCCGTTTTATCAGGTCTATTGCGGCGCCGCCGTGCTTAACGATGCCGAAATGGTGCCGCTGGCCGCCACGCCGGAAACCGGTTTTTTGCCCGACCTTGATCAAATCGATGACGAAACGTTATCGGCTTGCCGCCTGTTTTTCCTGTGTTCGCCCGCCAATCCGCAAGGGGCTGTTGCCTCGCGCGAGTATCTTGAACGCATTATTGCCCTGGCACGCAAACACGATTTTGTTTTGGCGATGGATGAATGCTACGCCGACATTTACGACCGCGATGCCCCAACCGGCGCCCTTGAAATTTGTGCCGCCCAAAACGGCAATATGGATAATGTGCTGGTGTTTCACAGCCTGTCCAAACGCTCCAGCGCGCCGGGCTTGCGGTCCGGTTTTGTCGCGGGCGATGCCAAAATCATCAAACAGTTCAACCGCCTGCGCAGCTATTGTTCGGCAACCATTCCCATGCCGATCATGGCGGCATCCACCGCCCTTTGGAATGACGATGCCCACGCCGAAGCCAACCGCGACCTGTACCGCGCCAAAATTGATATCGCCGCCGAAATTTTCGGCAACCGTTTTGGCTTTTATCGCCCCGCGGGCGGGTTCTTTATATGGCTTGATGTGGGTGACGACGAAGCAGCCACCAAAAAAATATGGGCGGAAGAAGGGGTTAAAGTCATTCCCGGGCGTTACCTTTCGATCAACGGTCCAACGGGCGATAACCCGGGCGCACGTTTCATTCGTATTGCTTTGGTGCATGATCTTGCCACAACCCGCGACGGGCTAAGCCGGATTAACGCCGCCCTATCACGCTAACCCGGTCACGTTTCAGACAGTACGTAACAGGACTAACAACGGAAATCGGCATGAGCAGTCAGACAAACCTTCTTGAACGCGGCACTGCCTTTCTACCCAGTGCACTGGTCAGCTTCCTTAAACGCGGGGGCATCCAGCTGTGTGGACTGGCGCTGACAGCGGCGGGGATTGCCCTGTTTATCATGCTGATCGGATTTCACCCCGGTGATCCGTCGTTTAACCACGCCAGCGACCACGCCTATATCTATAATCCGCTGGGCATTTTTGGCGCCTATTTCGCCGATATGATGTTGCGCACCCTTGGTTTGGGGGCCGCATTGTTAACCGCCCTTATTGTTGGCTGGGGCCTGCGCCTGATTGCGATGCGCCCGTTTAGCTGGATGTGGCTGCGGTTTCTGGTATTGCCGCTGGCCTTGTTGTTAATGGCAACGGCGGCATCGGCTGTGCCACGCGGCATGACATGGCCCTTAACCGTTGGTTATGGCGGCTTTGCCGGTGATTTGTTGCTTGGTCGCCTTGGCATGTTGTTAACCTTGGCCGGTATCCCTGCCGGACCGGTAATTATCGGCCTGTTCAGCATGGTTGTCGGTATGGGCCTGACCCTGTTTTGCATGGCCTATCAATTATCCGAATGGCGGGCCGTCGGCCATGTATTGTCGCGTATTGGCGGCACGGTTATTTACGGTGTGGGCCGTGCCATTCCAGGCAACAGCGCGGACGAAGTTGCCGAAATTGCACCGGGTGAACGCAAGGGCGACCGCAATGCCCGCCCCCGTCAGGAACCATCGATGGAACGGTCGGAAAAAAGGGTGGCGGCAGCAGTTGAACGCAACACTCTGTCGGCCAGCGATGATGCCGATGATTATGACGATATCGACAATGAACCCCCGGTTCATATTGTGGCCCCGCCGGCGGCCAAGGTCCAACCCAGCACCAAGGCATCAGCCCAGCGCCAGTCCTCCTTTGATCTGGGTGCCGGAGAATACAGCTTCCCGCCGCTTGGCCTGCTTCATGAACCCAGCGAGGAAGACTACGCCCAGATTGATCAGGGGGCGCTGGCGCAAAATGCACGTTTGCTGGAAACCGTATTGCAGGATTTTGGTGTTAAGGGCGAAATCGTACAGGTGCGCCCCGGCCCGGTGGTGACATTATACGAACTGGAACCAGCGGCCGGGGTTAAATCATCGCGCGTGATTGGCCTTGCCGACGACATTGCCCGTTCCATGAGTGCGATAGCCGCCCGTGTTGCGGTGGTGCCGGGACGCAATGTTATCGGCATCGAACTGCCAAATTCCACACGTGAAACCGTGCATTTGCATGAAATCCTGGCTTCGAACGATTTTGAAAAGAATACCGGCAAACTAAACCTTAGCCTTGGCAAGGATATTGGTGGATCGCCGGTGATTGCCGATCTGTCAAAAATGCCACATTTGCTGATTGCCGGGACCACAGGGTCCGGTAAATCGGTGGGTGTGAACGCCATGATCCTAAGCCTGCTATATAAACACACGCCCGAAGAATGCCGTTTCATCATGATTGATCCGAAAATGCTGGAACTGTCAATCTACGATGGCATTCCGCATTTGCTGACCCCGGTAGTGACCGACCCGCACAAAGCCGTCGTCTCCCTAAAATGGGCGGTGCGTGAAATGGAAGACCGTTACCGCGCCATGAGCCAGGTCGGGGTGCGTAACATTGCCGGATATAACAAACGCATCAAGGAAGCCGCTGCCAAGGGCGAAGAACTGACCCGTCGGGTGCAAACCGGATTTGATCCCGAAACCGGCAAACCGATTTTTGAAGACCAGCAACTGCCGATGGAAGCCCTGCCCTTTATCGTGGTTATTGTCGACGAAATGGCCGATTTGATGCTGGTGGCCGGCAAGGATGTGGAAGCATCGATCCAGCGCCTGGCACAGATGGCGCGTGCCGCCGGTATCCATCTGATCATGGCAACCCAGCGCCCGTCGGTCGACGTGATTACCGGTACCATCAAGGCCAACTTCCCAACCCGCATTTCCTATTCTGTCACCTCGAAAATCGATTCCCGCACCATTCTGGGTGAAATGGGGGCAGAACAGCTTCTGGGGCAAGGGGACATGCTGTTTATGGGCCAGGGGGGGCGGTTGCAACGTGTACACGGCCCGTTTGTATCGGACGAAGAAGTTGAAAGCATTGTAAAACACCTGCGCGACCAGGGCGACCCGTCCTATCTTGATGAAGTCACCGAAGAACCGGAAGAAGACCCGGTTGCAGCCTATATGGCAGGCGGCGGCAATGCCGGTTCAGGTGGTGGTAACAGTGCGGATGACGACCTTTACAATCAGGCCGTCGGCATTGTCCTGCGCGAGAAAAAGGCGTCCACCAGCTTTGTTCAGCGCAAACTGTCGATCGGTTATAACCGTGCCGCCCGAATTATTGAACAAATGGAAGAAAACGGGCTGGTATCGGCAGCCAACCATGTGGGCAAACGCGAAGTGCTGATCGGCAACATGGATGGCACTCCGTTTGAAGATTAAGCCCTTGAAAATCGATAAAATGCTGCATTGCGAAAGGGTTGCCTTACCGGCAGCCCTTTTTTGCATTTACCGTGCTCCCCATACGCGACCGATGCAAAAATGCGATAAAGTGATCGCGACAAAGCAATATACAGCCTTTGCCCGCCCCCCATATCGTGCCCGACCGTACGACTGGGAGGAAACAAAATGATAGAATTAATGATTGCGATTGTGGTCAGCGTGGTTGCTGCCACCTTAATCGTCAAAAAATACCAGCCACATACCGTTTTGCTGCTGGCCGGTTTAACGCTGTTTGCCGTTACCGCCATTTTTTACCCGACCCATGATATTGTTTTCAAAAAAGACGACCCCACCGGCTGGCCCGGCTTCGATATTTTTGAACATATCCATGCCATCATGTCCTATCGCCTGGCGGGTTTGGGCCTGATCATTATGGCAGCTGGCGGCTTTGCCAAATATATGGACCATATTGGCGCGACACAGGCGATGGTTAACATCACGACCCGTCCCCTCGCCCGTATTGGCGCGCCTTATATTGTGCTGGCTTTGGGTTATGCTGTCGGCCAGATCCTGAACATTTTTATCCCCAGTGCCGCCGGCCTTGCCATGCTGTTGCTGGTTACCCTGTATCCGACACTGGTAAAACTTGGTGTTAGCCGCGCGGCCGCAGCTGCCATGATCGGCACCACATCGGTTCTCGACCTTGGCCCGGCATCGGGCACCGCTAACCTTGCCGCCCATACCGCCAATATTGATGTGGCGATTTTCTTTGCCCAATATCAAATTCCGGTCGCCGCCTGCATTGTGCCTGTTATCTGCATTCTGACCTATTTCAGTGCGAAATATTTTGACCGCCGCGATAATCACGAAGTTGTCATGCCCCATCATGGCGCGGTCATAACCGGTGCCGGCTCCACAGCGAGTGACGAACCGCACGCTCCGGGTTTTTATGCCCTGTTACCCATTCTGCCCTTAACCCTGATTCTGATTTTCAGCAAATTGCTGATCCATCAAATTGAACTCGGTGTTGTTACCGCCATGATTATTGGCGCGTTAATTGGCCTTTTCTGCGAAATGTTTCGCAATCGTCACAAAATGGCCGATGTGTTCAAGGGGTTCATGGTGTTTTTCCGGGGCATGGGCAACATGTTCTCGACCATCATTTCACTGATCATTTGCGCCGAATTTTTTGCCGCAGGCCTTAAAGCCATTGGCGCCATCGATTTCATGATCGCCAGTGCGCAAAATGCCGGTTTTGGCATTCTGGGTATGATGCTGGTGGCCTGTGCGCTGGTGGCCATCACCGCTATTATGACCGGGTCGGGTAATGCGGCGTTCTTCTCGTTTGCCAGCCTGGCCCCAAACATTACCGCTGGCACGGCCACCGGCGCTGTCAGCCTGTTATTGCCGCTTCAGTTTACTGCCGGTATCGCCCGGTCACTGTCGCCGGTATCGGGTGTCATCATTGCCGTAGCCGAAGTCGCCGAATGCTCGCCAATCGATATTGTTAAACGAACGGCCATACCGCTGATTGGCGGACTGGTTATGCTGTTTGTCTATAACCTGCTGTTTGTGGTGGGTTAACCTCGCCCCGATCAACCTGAACTGCCAATGCGCCCGCCCTGCCCTGACGCCGCAACACAAGAGACGATGATAATGAACACGCGCAACCTGCCTGTCTCGACCGACGATTTGTTTACATCACAAGCCACCTGGCAAAGCTGGCTGGATGTAGAAGGCGCATTGGCAATCGCCCAGGCCGAATTGGGCATGATCCCCCAATCGGCCTGTGACGAGATCATCAAGCATACCGATTTGGCCCAATTTGACGTTGACGCCTTAAAAAATGACATCGCCGCCAGCATGTCCCCGATTATGTCGACCGTACGTGCCCTGGCGGCAAAATGTGCGGGCGATGCCGGGGGGTATGTTCATTGGGGGGCTACCACCCAAAACATCATCATTGCCGGTAAAACCCTGCAATTGCGCAAATCACACCGTTTTGTCCTGGCCCGTATCGCAAATGCGTTGGCGAAAATGGCCGATATGGCCGACCGGACGGCGGACTGGCTTACCGTGGCGCGCACCAACCGCCGCCAGGCCCTGCCAATTACCTTTGGCTATAAAATGGCGGGCTGGATTGACGAATTTCAACGCTGTGCCGACCGCCTGATCAGCGCCGAACCACGCACCTTTATGCTAATTTTTGGCGGTGCCGCCGGCGCCATGCACAGCTATGGCGATATCGGCCAAAAACTGGCCGATACGATGGCGAAACATTTGGGTTTGACCGCCTCCACCGTGCATTCACGTGCCACCAATGATGGCTTTGCCGAATATGTTGCCATGCTGGGCATGTTTGCTGTCGCCTGCGAACGCATGGGCACCGAACTTTATACCCTGATGTCAAACGAGGTGGATGAAGTCAGCGAGGTTCAGGCAGCCGATGTCGTTGGCAGTTCTACCATGCCGCACAAGTTTAACCCGAAATATGTTGTCAGCCTGCTAACCGCAGCGTCCAGGCTGCGTAATCTGGTAGGCCCGACAATGGAAGCCTGCCGCCCCAGCCACGAAGGCGATGCGGCTTATAATTTCCGGCTCTACGAACTGATTGATGAAGCAGGCTCGCTTTCCTACAAGGTCGCCAGCCAGCTTGAAACATTGCTCGACCATGTGAAAATCAATCAGGATCGCATGTATGAAAACCTGATGCGCGATCCTGCTCCGCTTGTGTCGGAAAAAATCATGATGGAACTGGCCAACACAATTGGTCGCCAAACCGCCCATGATCTGGTGCATCACGCGATTGTTGATTGCCGCGATACCGGCATTTCCTTTGCAGATGCGTTATACAAACACAACGACGTTCGTACATGTTTTGCCCACCGCAAGGATCTGAACGCCGCACTTGACCCGCGCCTTTACACCGGGTGCAGCACCACCATTGCCCACGATACCGCCACCAGCGCGCGCAAGCATGTCGCACATATCCGTCAGCATATTGCCCAGGTTAAACCCGGTTAACATTCCAGACTTTACTGGTGCAAAACACAAACGGCCCGGCCTGAAACAGGACCGGGCCGTTTTTTATGCAAGGTGTAATAAAAAACCGCAGGGGAATGACAGATATTTGCCCAATGGCATGCATATGTGCCGGTTAATCTGGTAATAACAGCCTTACATTGGCGCCATATGCCGCGTCATCGGCGCACCGACGCGCAATTTGCTGGCGCAACAGGGCCACAAACCGCATCGCCACGGGGTTTTGCCCGGCCGGCGGAAAAACACAGGCATAAGGCAACCAAAATTCAGGCCCAACCGGGCGCAAGGTGGTTTTGGACGGATCAATAAAAACACTGCTGATTCCGTCCATCAGGCCAAGACCATACCCGCTTTCAACAAATTTGGGCACCAGCAAACTCGACCCGATTTCAAGGCTGATGCGTGGCACCTTGCCAATCGCTTCAAATAGGTGGTCCAGCCTTTGCCGCCATATCTGATTGGATCGCAAGGAAACAAAAGGCTGATCAACAAGGGCCTCGACCGGCACACATGCAAGGGCCGCCAACGGATGATCAACGGGCAACAGCACCTGGGTTCGCGCTTCCAGCACGGGTTCAATCGCCAGTTCGACCACAGATGTTTTAATTGGTAACGACAGCAGGCCCAGATTATAGCGCCGTGACCCCACCTGATTTTCAACATCGGACCGCGTGCCAATATCAATTTTGCATTTCAAATTGGCATGTTCGGCATTTAGCAAATCAATCACGGGCGGTAACAACGATGCCCCGATCGGACCAACCGTAATAATGCGCAGGGTATCCACCGCCTTTTCGCGAATTTCACGCGCAATCGCCGGGATTTCCTCGACCCCGTTTAAAATATGTTCAGCTTCGTGGAAAAAACGTTCCCCTTCGCGGGTTAAGACCAGCCGCTGGTTCGTCCGTTCAAACAAGGTCAGCTTCAGTTCACTTTCCAGCCCCGACAACATTCGGCTGGCGGCAGACTGACTAAGGTGGGCCGCCGTCGCCGCCCCCGAAAGGGTGCCATGCAACACAGTCAGGCGAAACAGCCGTAGCGCCTTAAGATTCATATCATCCCCGATTTTTGCAGGGTTTCCCCCCGAAACACCCGGCTTCCATTTTCACGCCCCACCCCGCCAATCACAAGTAAAAACACAGGCATCATCCCCGCCCTTGTCATTACAACTTTAAACCGAAGGTCCCCAGATAAAACAACACTTTAAATATAACCATCGCAAAGAAAAAACACCGCCAAAACCCCAAAAACCAACACCATTAGTGTTTATTTCTTAAATATTATCAATCCAGGGTTAATTCACAGCCTGAAAGTATTATTTTTTTGTTGCCGGTCATTGTTATTTACTGACCACCTCAATAATTAATGCTTCTCTAGCAAGACGAATGGGACATGTGGAAAGAAAGTTGCACAGGAAGACAATATCGACCGTTATTTCAATCAATAAACAGACATCAACTTATAAGAGAATGACAGAAAACGGTCACAATGCGCGAAACTGCATTGTCTGCTGCAACATTATAAATACTTGGGGCGATGATGATAAACCTATCCAATTGTACAATATCGACAAAACTGCGACTTTTATTAGGAATTGTCGCAGTCGCATTTTTGGCCTTAACGGCCTATGACCTTTTTACCCTTCGCGGCACCCTTGTTGATGGTCGCAAGCAAAACGTCAAAAACGTTGTCGAAATGGCGCGCTCAACGATCGACCATTTCGCCCGGCAGGCGCAAAATGGCACCCTGTCGCAAGATGATGCCAAAACACAGGCACTGGCGGCGGTAAAAGACCAGCGGTTTAACGGCGACAACTACGTTTTTGTTATCGACCATAGTGCTCATATTCTGATGCACCCGATAAAACCGGAACTGAACGGCAAGGATGGCACCACAATTACCGACGAAAATGGTGTCAGAATATTTGCCGATCTGGCAAAGGTCGCATCTGCACCGCAAGGCGGATATCTGAACTATATCTGGCCCAAGCCAGATCAGAAAACCTCGGCACAGAAAATTTCATATGGCGCCAGCTATAAGCCCTGGGGATGGGTTATCGGCGCAGGCACCTATATCGATAATGTTGACGATGCCTTTTGGCAACGCGCCATCAGTGATATTATCGTAGCCTTGCTTGTTGTTGTCATTGTTGGCCTGATTGGCGCTGCAATTAGCCGTTCAACCGGGCGACCACTGGGCGATATCACCCGGGCCATCAATGGTTTGGCACAGGGAAACAACAATATTGAAGTAGATATTCCCGATGTCGAAGACCGCCAGGATGAAATTGGCGAATTGGCCCGCGCACTTGCCGTTTTCCGGTCAAATCGAAAACGCAACGAAGCCGCAAGCGCCGAACATCAACGTAATCAGCAAGCCCAGATCGAACGGGCCCAGCGGATTGAACAGCTTATTGGCCAGTTTGAAGGCGATGTAACACAAAACCTGAACGGGGTTAACGATGCTGTGCGTAAATTGCATGGCACGGCAGGCGAAATGACCCGGCAGTCATCGCACACCACCGATCAGGCCACTGCCGTTGCCGCAGCAACCGACCAGGCCGCCCGTAACGTTGATACAGTTGCTGCCGCAGCCGAACAGCTTGCAACCTCGATTGACGAAATCACCCAGCAGGTTAACCGCAGTTCCGATATCGCCCGGACCGGTGCGCAGGAAGCCGATGACGCCACCAAAATTTTTGCGGCCCTTGGCAGCGCTTCGGAAAAAATTGGTGAAGTTGTTCAGCTGATTCAGTCAATTGCCGAACAGACCAACCTTTTGGCCCTGAACGCCACGATTGAAGCCGCCCGCGCGGGCGAAGCCGGCAAGGGGTTTGCCGTCGTTGCAGCCGAGGTTAAAAACCTTGCCAACCAGACCACTCGCGCCACCGAAGATATTGCCGTACAGATTAACGACATTCAGGGATCCACCCAAAACGCCCTGGGCGCGATCAGCCATTTGTCCGGACGAATGAAGGAACTAAACGAAGTTGCCGCTGGCATTGCCGCCGCTGTTGCCGAACAGGATGCGGCCACCGGCGAAATTGCCCGCAATGTGGGCGAAGCCGCACAGGGAACCAAGGAAGTCTCGGCCAATGTTGCCGGATTGCGTCAGTCAGCTGAAAGCGAACGTGTCGCATCAAATGACGTATTAAATTCGGCACAGGGACTGGATCAAAAGTCTCATTCACTTATGAACCAGTTCCGCAATTTTCTGGCTGATATCCGCAACGCCTGAGCCGGGATTTTCAAAACCGGACGCACCAACAACCCGGGATAATGTAAAACCATCTTTTAAAGGCAGGGCATACCCTGCCTTTAAATTTATCCGCTGCAATCCCTTCATACGGGGTAAACACATTAATCAGGATAAGTGACCTGCCCCTTCACAGACCTGCACACCTGCGATGACCTCGCCCTGGCGGCACATGCTCACTCATAATTCCGCTTCCCTGTGAAACAGCAACGCTTCTACCGGTTCTGATAGGACGTCTGTTTCCATGCCCGAAACCAGGGTTAAACGACTCGTATATCCCCGTTATCGCCGGTCAAAAATGCCCCCGGAAGCATGTCGGGATAACAGCATGTTATTTTTTAGAACGGTTTTATGGGGGCAAAATGTTTGAAGACCACGCGCCACACAACCCTGAGGATAAAAAGAAGAAAATATTTTTCTTCTGGAATTATTATAAAAATTAAGCGAAACCGATAAGCTATAACAACATAATATTTTTCTTATATAAAATATACCCTTCAAACCCTTTTTAATCCTCAATAATTTTATTTTTTTGTGTTGCCACTTGGTATCAGATCAATTCACGTCTGGATGAATTTTGCTATCTTTTTGCCACTATAAGGTGAATTGGCGATTTTCAGCATTTCGCAAGAATGGGCATTTAGCCGGTTCCGGTCTGGTAACATCACGCGCAGGGTTTCACATATGACTCTTTCCAATTTCTCAATTGCAGCAAAACTTCGTTTACTCATGATCCTCGTTGCGATTGCTTTATGTATTCCAACAGTTTTCGATCTGTTTACCCTGCGTTCAACCCTGCTTGACGATCGCAAGGAAAACATCCGCCAGATCATTGATATGGCCGAAACCAGCATTGCCCACCTGGATGACAAGGTAAAATCCGGCGACCTTACCGAGCAGGAAGCCAAACAACAGGCGCTTGATGCGATATCAAGGCTGCGTTTCAACGGCGATAATTATGTTTTCATCATGGATGCAAATGGCACCATCGTCATGCATCCTGTAACGCCGTCCCTGGTTGGCAAAGGCGTTGCACAAATTAAAGATGCCAACGGCACGGCATTCCTGTCGGATCTGATCACGGCAGCCAAAGGCCACGATGGCGGATTTGTTAATTATGTATGGGCCAAACCCGGCCAAAACGGCACAGCACCGAAACTTTCCTATGCCCGCAACTTTGCCCCCTGGGGTTGGGTCTTAACCACCGGCATTTATATTGACGATGTTGATGCCATTTTCTGGCAGCGCGCCACCGCCGACATTACATTTGCTGCCATTTTACTGATCATTTTGTGCGTGATCGGCTTTTCCATTGGCCGGTCTATTACCAAACCCCTTGGCGAAATTACCAACGCCCTCACTGCCCTTATCGGCGGCAACACCGACGCCGAAATTCACCACACGGATCGCGAAGATGAAATTGGTGAACTTTCACGGGCATTTGTTGTTTTCCGTGAAAATCGCAAGGAAACCGACCGCCTGCAAACAGAACAGGCCCGTATCCAGCAGGAACACATCGATCGTGCCGAACGCATTGAAAACCTGATCCACAGTTTTGAAGGCGAAGTTGAAGGTAACCTGACCGTGGTAAACGCGGCGGTAACCCAGCTACGCGGCACGGCTGGCGATATGAGCAACCAGTCCTCGCACACAACAGAACAGGCGACCGCCGTTGCCGCCGCCACCGAACAGGCTGCCAACAATGTTGATACCGTTGCGTCAGCCGCCGAACAGCTGGCTGCCGCGATTGACGAAATCACCTTGCAGGTCAGCCGCAGTTCGCAAATTGCCCAGTCGGGTTCCGAAGAAGCCGACGAAGCCAGCGGACTGTTTAGTGCCCTTGGCGCCGCATCGGAAAAAATTGGCCAGGTTGTTGAACTGATCCAGTCCATTGCAGAACAAACCAACCTTTTGGCGCTAAACGCCACCATCGAGGCCGCCCGCGCCGGTGACGCGGGCAAGGGTTTTGCCGTGGTCGCGGCCGAGGTTAAAAACCTGGCCAACCAAACCACCCGCGCTACCGAAGAAATTGCCGGGCAAATTGGCGATATTCAGGGCTCGACCCAAAATGCCCTTGGGGCGATCCAGCATCTCGCCGCGCGCATGAAGGAACTAAACGAAGTAGCCGCCGGCATTGCCGCCGCCGTACAGGAACAGGATGCCGCCACCGGCGAAATCGCCCGCAATGTTGCCGAAGCTGCCACCGGCACCAAGGAAGTTTCGCGCAATGTTGAAGGCTTGCGCGCATCTGCCGAGGATGAACGCCAGGCATCGGGCGAGGTATTGCACGCTGCCCGTGACCTTAGCGATAAATCCCACGCACTTTTGTCGCAAATCCACGACTTCCTGCGTGATATCCGGGCCGCATAATTAACCCCGCATCAAACCCGATAAAACGGGCAGGCTGAACATCATCAGTCTGCCCGTTTTTTATCGACAATACGTAATGTGCCACGATTTAACGGCAGTCACCGGATAATGGCAGCAAAGCTCAGATAACCGCGCCACAGGCGACAAACAACGCTGCCGAGCGTGCCCGGGCCAATTTGGCATCGGCAGGGTCTGAATCCGGCCTGCCATCGTTATTAAAACCATGGCCGGAATTTTCATAAATATAAACCGGCACTTCGGGATGGGCTTTTTTGATCGTGGCTGTAACGTCATCGGCCGGAATATGCGCATCCTTGCGACCAAAATTGCAAATGACCGGGCATTTTAACGCCACATCGGCAATCCCGGCGACTCCGCCACCGTAATAACTGACCGCTGCAGACAAATCGCTGATTTGCGCCGCAGCTCGCCACGCAACAGTACCGCCATAACAATAGCCGATTAAAAATACCGAGCCATTTTGCTTAAGTGCATCTACGCAAGCCTGCACATCAGATACCGGATTTTCAATGCCATTATCCCCGGCATATTGACGCCCGGTTTCAAAACCCCTGGCATCATGATCGGCCACAAAGCCGCGTTCCTGGCGGTCAAACATCGATGGCACGATCACTTCATAGCCTTCGGCCACCCAGCGTTTTGCATCCTCGATCATATAATGATCCAGACCGAAAATTTCCTGAATCAGAACCAGCCCGCCTTTACGCGGCCCGGTTGGTGCCCCGTACCAGGCATCAAATTCAAATCCGTCTATCGCGGATGTCAGCTTTATCATTTCAGGCATTTCATTCTCCTGCTATCGGGCAAAAGAAAAGGCGGGGCCTGCCGGCACCCGCCTTTTTCGATAGTTAAGTCCGCTCATGACGATTAAAGCGACTGATTGATCCAGTCAACCAATGCACTTTTCGGCATGGCACCAACCTTGATCGCAGACACTTCACCATCCTTGAAAATCATCAGGGTCGGGATGCCGCGAACGCCGTATTTGGCTGGCGTGTTCGGGTTTTCGTCGATATTGACCTTGGCAATGGTCAGTTTCGTGCCAAGTTCACCGGCGATTTCGTCAAGATATGGGGCAATCTGCTTGCACGGACCGCACCATTCCGCCCAGAAATCGACCAGAACCGGCGCGTCTGCGCCAATAACGTCAGAGTCAAATGACGTATCGGATACTTTAATCGTTGTCATTCTGTCAGATCCTAGTTGTTACGAGGTCAAACGCCCAAGCGGGCAACCTCGATCCGCTTATGGATGCAAAGGTAGGCAGGCGGAGGCCAAAGGTCAAGCGCGTTGCATTCGCATCAGGGTTTCTGGCAGTTCCACCATCCACGGCCCGTTGGTCCACAGAATATGACAGCGAATGATTTTATCTGGGTACATCTGGGTCAATGCATCGCGATAAATCGCCATTTGCCGCCGATATGCCATTGGCGTTTGGGCCACATCGCGCGGCGGCGGACGGTTGGTTTTATAGTCCACAATCATAACCTCATCGCCAGTTATCACCAATCGGTCAATCTGGGCAGAAACCACATCCCCCCCCACAATCCCCACCAAAGGCACCTCGGCGCGCGACGCGGGGCCAAAGATTGGTGCAAAATCGGGATTATCGAAAATCGCCAATGTTTCATTGGCAATTTCAAACTGCTGGTCGGGCTCCAACCCATGCACCGGCTGGCCTAAAAACCGTTCAGCGGCATCAAACCGGCGATCGGGCGCCAGGTCGGGCAACAGTTCAAGCAATTTATGGATCAAAATACCGCGTTTGAAACTTTGCCCCTGATCCCCGCCCAAGGGCGATTGCACCGATGGTTCGTCTTCCAACGGGCGACTGGGCGCCAGAGGGCGCGGCGGAAATACTTCTTCGGGGGCCACTGTCCGGATCAGTTTGCGCATTCCCACATCATCGGATGATGTGTCTGCCCCAGCGGTTGCCATCCCCGTCGCAATCTTGTCCAGCTTGGGTTCCGCACTTTGTTTGGTTTCCCAAATAAAGCCATCCCCTTGCCAACCAGAGGGCGAAAGCATGCTAAAATCCATCGCGTCGGGCGATGCAAAATCGCTTAGGGCCGCTTCACACAAATTATACCAGCAATGTTCGGGCGGGGTTTTCTGCCCCTGCCAGCCACAAATATAAAGCCGGTCTTCGGCCCGGGTCAGCGCCACATAAAGCAGGCGGTTATATTCCTGATCGCGTTTTAAGGCGATGTCATCGCGCAACAGCTTTACCCGGTCATTTTCCAGGGCCACACGGGGTAACCAGAACATCAACTGGTCCTTATCCTGCCAAAACAGGTTCGGGGCCTGGGTGGGGACTTGCATGGTATCGGGCAAGAACACAATCGGGGCCTGAAGGCCCTTGGCCCCATGCACCGTCATGATCCGCACTTCATCGCGGCCACTTTGTTCCAGGTCGCGTTTAATCTCGGCATCGCCGGCCATCAACCAATGCAAAAATCCTTGCAGGGTCGGGGCGTGTTCGGCCTCGTAATTCATTGCCAGGTTCAAAAATTCATCTATCGGGTCGTTGGCTTCGATCCCTAACCGGCCCACAAGGCGCGCGCGTACCCCACGTGCCCCCTCGCCGCGCCCCCCCAGCAATTCGCCATACAGCTCAAACGGGCGTTCATAATCCACCCGCCCCAGCCATCGCGCCAAAAAGCCATAGGCCCGCGCAAACATCGGGTCATCCCCGGCCCGTTCACGCAGCGCGTGCCACAATGTGCGCCTGCGGTTATGGGCCAGATGAAACAACTGATCCTCGCTAAAACCAATGATCGGGCTTTTCAGCAAGGTTGCCAAATTCAAATCATCATCAGTCATCAGCAAAAACCGGCCAAAGGCGATCAGGTCCATCACAGCGAGCTGTTCGGTAATTTCCATGCGGTCCACACCGGCCACTGGCACGTTGCGTTCTTTAAGGGCCTTTACCACTTCATCGACAAAGGCGGTGCGCCGTCGCACCAAAATCATAAAATCACCGGCCCGTACCGCCCGCCCGCGCGAGGGCAAAACTTCACGGCTGTCGATTGCATGGCGAATATGCCCGGCAATGACGCGCGCCAGCCTTATTTCCGGGTCATCAAGGCGCACAATTTTGGTTGGCGGCGTCCAGGGTTCTTGCTCTTCACGCGCCAGCGGGGCCACCGGCGGCCATAATTCAATGCGCCCGGCATGGCCCTGCCGAAAGGCCTGGTGGGCAACATCGCGGCCTTCATCGCCCACGCCCTGACGGGCAATTGGCCCGGCAAACACCTTGTCCACCACGCCCAGAACCGCATCGGTCGAGCGAAACGATATGTTCATCGGCACTTCACGCCATTCGGCCTCAATCTCGGCGGCACGTCGGGCAAAATGGCGGCGCATGTCGGCAAACTTTTCGGGGTCGGCGCGCTGAAAACTGTAAATCGATTGTTTCGCATCCCCAACGGCAAAGATAGTGCGGGGTTTATCTTCGTGCTGGCTGGCATCGTTGAAAAATTCTTCAGCCAGAATTTGCACAACTTTCCATTGGTCCGGGTTGGTATCCTGGGCCTCGTCAATCAGGATATGTTCCAACCCTTCGTCCAGTTTAAACAATACCCATCCAGCCATTCCGGCCTGTTGTTCCAAAAGGCGCACGCTGTTTAAAATCAGGTCATCATAATCCAGCCACGCATGGAGCGCCTTTTTGCGGGCATAACGCGCCAACATGGCTTCGCCCATGCAAATCAGGGCGGTTGTCGATTCCGCCAGCATCGCTGCCTTGCGGTTTTTCTCAAGTTCCACCAGCCGCGCACATTCCTGTTCCAGCGCATCGGCCCCGGACGGGTGATTCTCGCCCGCTTTTTTGGTAATCAGCTTTGCGCGCGGCGCACCGGTGGAGGCCGTAAAAAACACAGTGCGATAATCGCTAAAAACCGCGATACGGGCATCAATATCGGTTTTTTCCAAAAACTGCACCAAGGCGGGCACACGGTCCTTGTCGGTTTTTGTCCCGGCCTCAAGGGCTGCCAGCGCCATCATCAAGCCGTCGCGATCAAATGCGCCATCGGCAAGAGCCGCCCGCAACATCATATCGGCCGTTTGCCCCGGTGCCACGCCCAACGATTTATAAACCGCCTCACACATGCGATCACGGCCATGATGAAAATCCAGCATCCGTTTTAACCGGCCCCGTTCACGGGCCAGATCGCGCATCACATCACCAAAGGCCCCTTCGCGGACCTGCCCTGTCACCACTGCCAGGGCATCGGCCAAAATCGGGTCTTGCCCGCTGCGCGCATAGGCCAGCACTTCTTCCTGGGTATCGGCCATCGTTTCGGCTGCGGTACGGTCATCCATAATTTCAAAGTGCGGGGCCAACCCGGCTTCTAATGGAAACCGGCGCAACAAGGATTGGCAAAAGGCATGAATGGTCTGAATTTTCATCCCGCCTGGCGCGTCAAGCACACTGGCAAACAGGCGACGTGCCCGGGGCGTTTCATCTGCGCCCGGTGCTGTCCCGGCCAGTTCGGCCAGATCGCGCTGTAAATCGGCATCATCCATCGTCGCCCAGCGGCCCAGCCGTTCATTCACCCGGTTGGCCATTTCGGCAGCGGCAGCCTTGGTAAAGGTCAAACATAATATGCGGTGCGGTTCCGTGCCCGATAACATCTGGCGCAAAACCCGGTCCGACAGCACCTTGGTTTTGCCCGCCCCGGCCGATGCCGACACCCACACCGATGCCATCGGGTCCGATGCCATACGCTGCAACACGTTAGGGTCGTCACCGCCGCCATCCCCCCCGGTTAACAGCACAGACGGGCGATTATCCGCAACATTCATTCCGGCACCCTCAACAGAATTTCTCATTTCTCGTCTCCGGCGTTGATGGCTGCCAAGGCAGGTTCGCCCTCGCCCGTTTCTTCGCTGCCCATCCATTCGCGCGCCCGCGACAAATGCACGTAATCGGAATATTTCGGGGCATTATCGGGGTGCGGCACGCTTAAATACGGGGTTTGCGGGTCGGCAAAGGCGGTGGCAAGGGCGGCCACCCCGGCAACCGCATCGCGCGCAAGGTCATGCGGGGTGGTTTTCATCCGCGCGGTATCAATTTCGCGAATTTCCCCTGCCGGGTCCCCGCCCGATAGCTTCCAAAACGCATAGGACGCGGGCGGGCCTTTATCCACGTCATTAAAGCCGCCCTGCTCGGCAATCGCCCCTTCCAGCGGCAATTGCGGGGCGAACCCGTTAATCACGTCCTTGGCGCTGGGCGGCACGCCGGTTTTATAATCAATAATCGCAATGCCACCATCGCGCAGCACATCCACCCGGTCCGCCCGGGCATAAACCTCAAACCCTGATCCTAAAACAAGGCTGCCGCTGCGTTCGGTATAGGATGCGCGCAAATAATCGCGCCGCCCGGCTTCGGTTTGCACAAACCATTTGGCAATGCGCCCAAAGCGGGGCCACCAAAACGCCCATAACCCCGGGCGGGCTTTTAACGGGGCAAAAACCTCTTCGCCAATCGCCATCAGGCGGGCTTCGGAATCGGCGGGTAAATAATCATGATACTGGCTGATAAACCGGTCCAGCGCCTCGTGAATGTAATTGCCATAATCGGCCGCACCGGGGTCCAGGTCGATATCATCCAGGCTTTGCAATTTCAAAATATGGCGGGCATAAATCGCATAAGGGTCGCGCATCCATGTTTCAATTTGCGTGACCGACAGGCGGTTGGGCCGGGCCGCGACCGGCGGTGTCGGTGCCGGGCGGCCCACGCGCACGCGCATTTCGGCTGTGGGTTCATCAAGCTGATCGGCCAAGTGGCGCCACTGCGTGGCATCGGCCTTTTCCATTGCCACGCCAGACTTGCGCAAAAGGTTTTCAATCCGTAACAACCACCGCGACGGTACGGTTGGCGTGCCGCCGACGCGCAAGGCGCGGGTCATTACCACTGTTGGCGCGCAAAACAGTTGCTGAAAATCATGGGCGGACTGGCCAATGCGATGTTCAGGGGCGGGCAAGCCAAATTTGGCGCGCATCGGGCGGCTCATCCACGGGTCGGACCCGGCATCAGGCGGCCAGACGCCTTCGTTTAGCCCACCCAATATGGTTAAATCGGCCTGCTGCATCTGGGCTTCGACCGTGCCCCAAATAAACAAACGCGGATGTTTACCAAACCTTGGGCGCACCGCCCGGTCGGCCATCAAGGCATCTAAAAACGCGCCATATCGCGCGCCTTGCAAGGCATCAAATCCCGGCAAAGCCTGCAACAATTCATAAACGAAATCGGCCAGGGCTTCGCCCGCATCGCCGCGCCACAGGCGGTCTGGCCCGCTTTGCTGGTCGCTGGCCGCCAATGTTTCGCAACACCGCACATGGGTGCGCAGGGCTTCGACCGGCAGCACAGTTTTATCTGCCATCAAATCAAGCAACGGCGACAAGGACGCCTCAAGGGCTTCGACCAGGTGATGCAAACGTTGATGATCATCGCGAATACGTTCGATCCGCGGGGCTGCATTCACCGCATCAGCCCTGGTTATCCGCTCGATGGTTTCATCGCACCAGCCATCAATCGCATCGGCCAAACCGGCCAATCCCGGCCCCGGGCGTGGACCGCGCAAAATTTGCAATTCCAGCAGGCGGGTTTGCGTACGAAACGTTTCGGGGGGTAAACCAGCCGCACATAACGGGTGCTTTAATAGCTCCAGCAACGCTACAGGGGCAAATTGTTCTTGCACGGTACGCACCACCAGCCGCATGAAAATGGCCGGGGCCGTATCATGCAAGGGCACCCCGGCGGAATCATCAACATCAATTTCCCAGCGCCGCAATTCAGTAGCCACCCGGCGGGCCAACCCGCGATCGGGTGTGACCAGCGCACAGGTCTTGCCGGGGTCCTCCAGCGCGTCGCGCATCATCAGGGCGATGGTTGCGGCCTCTTCGCGCGCACCGGAACAATCCACCCGCAACACACCTGCCAAAACATCGGGCGCAAAATCATCAATATAGCGCCATTGATCAGTGGTTTGGGCCGGGCGCAATGCTTCGCGCGCCAAACGCCGCCGTTCATAGCGCGCATTGCCCGGCATTCCAGCCGCATGCTGGGGGGATGCGACGGACGGCACAGAAACGCGGGCATCTTCATTGCCATCCGCAAACAAATCACGCATCGCAGGCGCAATTGCCGATTTTTGAATGGCGGCACCTTGCAAAGGCACGCCAGCATTGCTGCCATCGTTGCCCCCATCTTCTCCCCCCCAAGGCAAAACATCATCCGCCGTACGCTCTATCTGGTTTAACAGCCGTGCCAGCAAATGTTGTGGATGGGCGGCATCCTCGTTAATCGCCAGCCAATCGCCTGCGGACAGACCACTCATTAACCCCGGTAACACCACCCGCCCCTGTGGCAGGTTTAAAACCGCACCCACCAACGTGCGCAATGCGGGGAACGGGGCCGTGGACCCGGCCACAATCACCGGGTAGTCGGGCGGGTTAACACCCCAAAGCTCGATTTGGGCCGCAATCATGGCGTTGCGCCGGGCGGCACGGTCGCTCACCCCTTGATCAGCCAAAATATTTGGCCAAAAGGTGGTCAGGATTTGCAAAAATTCCAGCGTTAATTGCCAGTGTTGGGCAAATTCGGTCGGTACCAAACCTTCAAGATCATCGAATTTGCAATTTTCGGTTTGCACCTGGTCTAAAAAGCGGGCCAGTTCGCCTGCCAGCCGTGCCGCCTGATCGGCCGTTGGTTTTTCACCTTTGTAATCGGCGCGCGACATGATCAACCGGGTCAACAGCAATTTTCGTTGCAAATCCGGAATGGCTGGCGGTAAATCAAGCACTACATCCTGATCGGCGCGGCCAAACATCGCCAGTTCGTCTTCATCGGCCTCACCTAACGGACGAATGGTGGGAAGCAGCGTTACCTTGCCTTGCGTCTGTCGCAAAAAAGCATCGCGCATCACCTTGCAAGACCGGCGATTGGGCACCAACAGCAACGTATCGGACAAGGCCACCGGCTGATCCACCGTTTCGCGCAATAATTGCTGTGCCAGCATATCGGCAAATGGGGCACCTGGCGGGATGTAAAACAGATTGTCCGTCATTGTGGTCCCTGTTTGATAAGATTACGTCCAACCGGGAAAATCCACCGGTCCGTATTCATGTGGAAATAATAATGATGCTAATAATGCAGACTAACGCGAATATAGCCGGGATGGCACCCTGGCAATCATCGTTTTATACGCTGCGGACACACAACAAAAATCTGGCGCGCGACACTGGGCCAGTTAAGCACCGCAATTACACTGTTTTACAACGCGGCAATCGCATCCTCGGCATCGCGCAGGGCTTCGGGCGTGCCAATATGAAACCAGCCGCCATCATGCACCAGCCCGTAACAGCGCCCGTTTGCCAAGGCCCGGTCGTAAATAACATTAAGCGAAAAGTTACCCGGCAAAATGCCCTCAAACAGCCGGGGGTTTAAAATTTGCACCCCGGTAAAAAAATACGGCGCGCTGGCGGCATCGCCCCGGCGCATTAACCGCCCGTCAACCTGCCAAAAAAAGTCGCCTGCCCCGTCATAGCCAAACGCCCCCTGCACCGGGGCTATCGCCATCAGGCAATCCATATGGTCGGCATCGAAGGCCTCGATCATGCGGGTAAAAAGCGGTTCTTTGCCTTCGGTCCAGAACATATCGGCATTGGCGACCAGAACTGCATTTTCATCGAGCATCGGCAGCGCATTTTGCACACCACCGCCAGTTTCCAGCAAATCGGCCTCTGGCGAACAAACAACCGACGGAAAATCGCGCTTTTCCACATGTTCCGCTATCATTTCGCCAAGGTAATGATGATTAACCACCACCCGGTCAAACCCGGCATCACCCAACCTGTCCAAAACATGGTCCAGCATCGGCTTGCCCGCCACCTTGACCAGCGGCTTTGGCATATGATCGGTAAGGGGGCGCATACGCTTACCCAACCCGGCAGCCAGAACCATCGCCTGTGCCGGCTTTAAAACGGTGTGCGCATTCGTGCTCATATCCGGGTCCAGTTTACCGTGGTCAAAAAAGGATTAAACAGCGGCGTTAATCGCAGAGATCATGCGGGCATCTCGCGGGATGTGCATATCTACCCACGCTGCAAGCGCTGGCAGGTTTTCAGGCGCTCCGCGCAGAATCAATTCCCAACAGCGGGGAATAAATTCCAGATACCGGGTTTTACCGGTCTCACGTGCCAGCCAGCCAAACCGGCCCAAAATACGGAAATTACGCACCATACCGGTAGCAATATAAGCGCGGTAAAACGCCGCTTCATCAATGGCGGGAAACGCCGCCAGATATCGATCCAGCATATTGCGTTCCAGATCCTTGCCGACATCATGGCGCACATCGCGCAACAAGGACACCAGATCATAAGGACGTGGGGCAAGGGCGGCATCCTGAAAATCAATAATTCCACAATCCACCCCGCCGTCATCGGTATCAACCAGCATCAAATTATCAACATGGTAATCCCGATGAATAAGGGTATCGCCAACCAGCCCGCATTGGGGCAAGACCTCGTCCAGCAGACAGTTAAAATCCTGAACTGCCTTATCGCGTGCGGTCGCATCGACCAAAACCATCGGCAGATAATCGCGGCAAAAGCTGGCAAGCTGACGGCGCAAATTTTCGGGCTGATACCGGGCCAATTCCGCCCATTCCGTGTTTTCCCTATCCGCGTTTGCCATCTCGGCATCAACACGACGATGCAGCAATACAAGAGAATCGGTAGCGCGAATATACAGGCTAGCAGGGGCGATTTCGCCCATGCTCAAGGCTTTGGTAAAGGTCAGATCACCGAAATCCTCGATAATCGCCAACCCCTGCTGAATATCATGTGCAAAAATATCCGGCACCCGCCAGCCCAGCCGGGCAAACAACGCGGTTGTCCGCACAACCGGTAAAATTGATGCCGGCCGTTCTGGGATATCGCTTAAGCCATGCGGATCAATCGATACAGCATCAGGGGCAAAATCCATCAACAAGGCCGTTTCATTGCCCCTGCTTAACCGCCAATATTTGCGGGCCGAAGCATCATCAACCAGTTTTTCACGCAGGGCATCTGCCCAGCCATATTGACGCAAAAAAACATCAATCACGCGAAGCCGCTGATCTTGCCGGCTTTGAGCAAAATGGCTCATGCCGCGTTTCCGCTGATGTTATCCAGTCGCGTTTCCCAGTTTTCCCCATGCGAAACCAGCTTGATCCGGCGGGCATCAGGGTTTGATCCGGGTTCGATATAAATATTCAAACGGTTTTCGGGAGTTAAATGCTCCAGTCGTTCAGGCCATTCGATCAGGCTAACAGCCTCGCTAAAGGCATCTTCGATATCAAGCTCATGAACCTCTTCAGGATCAGACAAACGATACAGGTCAAAATGCCAAACCGGTAGCGGCTCAAGATCGTAGATCTGGACCAGTGTAAAAGTCGGACTGGGCACTTCTTCGTCCGGGTTCCCCGCCAATGCACGAATATAGGCGCGGCAAAAGGCACTTTTGCCCATCCCCAGTGTCCCGTGCATCAAAATCACATCACCAACCCGCGCCACCGCTGCCAGTTCGGCCGCCAGCTTTTCTGTGTCAGCCTGATTTTTGATAACAAGATTCTTTTCCATATCCGCCTGCGCCCGCTGTGCCTGAGGTAACAAAAATCATCAGCTTTCCCCTGTTCTAAGGTCAGAAAGGACGATTTCGCAATGCTTTTAAAACCAGTTTCAGTGTAACCTGAACCGGTTAAAACCATATCAACACCCAACTATCAGGGCCAGATAACGTTGCGATGGCAGGGACAAAATGCTATTTCGCCCCTGACAGGTCTACGCCCTTTGTTTTTTGGAATGGAATCAAAATGTCGGAAGCGTCGCACAGCACGGATATCGCCATCATTGGTGCAGGCCCGGTCGGGCTTTTTGCCGTATTTGAAGCCGGAATGCTGGGTCTTAAAGCTCATGTTATTGATGCGCTCGACATGGTGGGTGGCCAGTGCAGCGCCCTTTACCCGGAAAAACCGATTTTCGATATTCCCGCCCATCCGCAAATCACCGGGCAGGACCTGATAGACCAGCTTGCCAAACAGGCCGCTCCGTTCGAACCGACCTATCACCTGGGCCAACAGGTGACGAAACTTGAAAAACGCGACGATGGCCGCTTTACCCTCGAAACTTCGGTCGGCACTGTGATTGACGCTGGCGCGGTGGTCATTGCGGCTGGTTGCGGCGCCTTTGGCCCCAATAAACCGCCGATGGACGGTCTGGATGATTTTGAAGGGTCTGGCGGGGTTCAGTATTATGTTAAACGCCGGGCCGATTTCGCCGGTAAAAAGGTAGTTATTGCCGGTGGCGGTGATTCGGCGGTCGACTGGGCGCTGTCACTGCACGACATTGCAGAAAAAGTTTATGTTGTCCATCGTCGCCCCAAATTTCGCGCCGCCCCCGATAGCAGCGCCAAATTACAAGCCCTTGCCGAGGCCGGTAAAATCGAAATGGTCATCCCCTATCAGCTTAAAGGCTTAAAGGGCGATGTTGCCAGTGGCAAACTCAGCCATGTGACTGTTGCGACGCTGAAGGGCGAAGAACTTGACCTTGAAGCCGATCATTTGCTGCCCTTCTTTGGCCTGGCGATGGAACTGGGGCCAATTGCAGACTGGGGCCTGAACCTGGAACGCAACCATATTGGGGTGACCCAGGCAACGATGGAAACATCTGTTCCGGGCATCTACGCCATTGGCGACATTGCCACGTATGAGCATAAACTCAAATTGATCCTGTCAGGCTTCGCCGAAGGGGCAAGTGCCATTCACAGTGCACGCAGCTATCTGTTCCCGGACAAGGAATTTCATTTCGAATATTCAACAACCACTGGCGTCCCTGCGGAATAACCTCAAATACATCCGTTTATTGCTCGCATGGCAAACAAAAACGCTCCGTTTCTAAAACGGGGCGTTTTTCATACCCCCATGCGTTAGTCCGGTGCCACTTTCAACACAGCCGATAGAACTTCAACAATCAGGGCATGATCATCGGCCGATGCCAACCCGGAAACAGTAATCGCGCCGATCACCCCCACCCCTTTGACCCGCAGCGGAAAACTGCCGCCGTGATCGGCATAATCGGCGAAATCAAGGCCATGATCGGCCAGAGTTTTGGTTTTGGTCTTAAGCGCCATGCCAAACCGGCGCGATGATTGATGTTCTCGCAAAACAAGGTTGCTTTTGCGCCGCGCCCATTCGTCATTGGCAGGCACAGCACCAGGCAGGGCCGCATGAAACAACACCCGGTTCGGGGTGCGAATATTAACCACCACCGGGGCATTGCGTGCACGGGCTACTTCCACCAGGGCGGCCCCAACCTTCCATGCCATATTTTCATCAAAGGCATCAAAAACCAGTTCGTTTTCCTGCCGGGCCAGTAAATCCAGATCCATGCCTGTCATCCATATCAAAAGTTGTGGGGCCGCTGCTCATCAGCTAAACGCACCACCCCGGCGTCACGCAACATAAAAAAGGCCGCGTCCCTGATTATCAGGCGCGGCCTTTAATGTTTATGTCCTGCTGGCTTATTTATCGTCGCTCATTTTAAGCGCATTGATAAAGGCCGATTGTGGAATTTCGACCTTGCCGAACTGGCGCATTTTCTTTTTACCGGCCTTCTGTTTTTCCAGAAGTTTGCGTTTACGCGAAATATCGCCGCCATAACATTTCGCCGTCACGTCTTTACGCAGCGCCGAAACGGTTTCACGGGCAATCACCTTGCCGCCAATGGCGGCCTGAATGGCAACGCGGAACATCTGACGCGGGATCAAATCCTTTAACCGGCCGCAAATGGCACGGCCACGGGTTTCGGCCTGGCCACGGTGAACCATCAATGCCAGCGCATCAACCGGCTCGTCATTTACCAGAATCGAAACTTTGACCAGATCGCTTTCGTCGTAATCAGCCAGTTCATAGTCAAAGCTGGCATAGCCGCGCGAAATGGATTTCAGGCGATCATAAAAATCGAAAACCACTTCGTTAAGCGGCAATTTATAAACCGCCATCGCCCGGTTCCCGACATAGGTCAGGTCCAGCTGAACGCCACGGCGTTCGGTACACAGGGTCAAAATGCCGCCCAGATATTCATCGGGCACCATAATCGACGCCTTGATCCACGGCTCCTCGATTGATCTGATCTTGGTGACCTCAGGGAAATCTGCCGGGTTATGCAGCATGATTTCTTCGTCATTGGTCATGTTGATCTTGTAGGAAACCGACGGTGCGGTTGTGATCAGATCAAGTTCGTATTCGCGTTCCAGCCGTTCCTGAATAATCTCAAGATGCAGCAACCCAAGGAAGCCACAGCGGAAACCAAGACCAAGGGCGGTCGAGTTTTCAGGCTCGAACTGGAAAGACGCATCATTAAGGTGCAGTTTTTCCAGTGCATCGCGCAGCGAATCGTATTCGCTGGTATCAACCGGGAAAATACCGCAGAAAACCACCGGAATAGATGGTTTGAACCCGGCCAGCGGCTTGGCACACTGGCGTTTTTCCTCGGTAATCGTGTCGCCAACTTCGCATTCGGCAACAGTTTTCATACCACAATTGATAAAGCCGACTTCGCCCGGCCCCATCTGATCAAGCGCCAGCGGCTTGGGTGTAAACACCCCGACACGGTCGATGGTATGGGTGACCTTGGCATTCATAAAACGGATCTTCTGGCCCCGCTTAAGCGTGCCTTCCTTAACCCGAACCAAAATCATAACGCCCAGATAGGCGTCATACCAGCTATCAATCAGCAAAACCTGAAGCGGCGCATCGGCATCCCCGGTTGGTGCTGGCAAGCGGGTCACCAGGGCTTCAAGCACATCGGGCACACCCATACCGGTTTTCGCCGAAATCATCAGCGCATCCGACGCATCGATGCCGATAACCTCTTCAATCTGTTCCTTAACCTGATCAGGTTCTGCCGCGGGCAGGTCAACCTTGTTCAGGACCGGAATGATTTCGTGGTTATTGTCCATCGCCTGATAAACGTTGGCCAGCGTCTGGGCTTCAACACCCTGTGCGGCGTCAACCACCAGCAACGATCCCTCGCACGCTGCCAGCGAACGCGAGACTTCATAGGCAAAGTCGACATGGCCCGGGGTGTCCATCAGGTTCAGGGTGTATTCTTCCCCGTCCCTGGCGACATATTTCAGGCGTACCGCTTGCGATTTGATGGTAATGCCCCGTTCACGTTCGATATCCATCGAATCGAGAACCTGTTCATTCATCTCGCGATCGGTCAAA
Source organism: Thalassospira sp. MCCC 1A01428 (assembly GCF_002115825.1). Taxonomy (GTDB): domain Bacteria; phylum Pseudomonadota; class Alphaproteobacteria; order Rhodospirillales; family Thalassospiraceae; genus Thalassospira. The sequence goes on from NZ_JFJZ01000008.1 coordinate 80,610, forward strand.
CCACCCGTTAACTGAATCAACCGATCAGCAAGTGTGGACTTGCCGTGGTCAATGTGGGCGATAATCGAAAAATTTCGTATATGTTTAAGATCGGTCATGGGATGCTTTTCTAGCAATCAGCTATCGATATATCCAGTGTCACGTCAACAGATCGAAAAAGAAGTTTGTTCAAAATGCCGCGTCTGCATGCCAAAGATGCGACAGCAGGCAACCAGACAGCCCTTTTTCAGCAAGAAGCTGTCTGCGATGAAAACACCATTTCCGATCACAAGCGGATCGTTTAACAGCAACCACCGGGTCATAGCAATCTCGCTTTACGCTTCGTGCCGGTTTATTTAGGCTTTTGTCCTTCATCCGTATAGAGGAAATCGACAGGGATGCGCCCAGTACAATGTTTCTGACCGCTATTGAACCGTCTCTGTCGCAGCGAAGTCTGCGTACATTGCGTCATCGCTTGTTGCTGCTTTCCCTAAGCGGCACATTCATCGTTTTGTTATCATTCGGTATTATCCAGAAAACACTGTATGACAGCGCCCTGGAACAGGGACGTTCCGAATTGGTACGTCTTGTTTCCTCTATCAGCATATCAGTTGCACAGGCCAGCAAACGCAACCTGCTCTCCATTCCCACCCATCAGGATAATATTTCGCTGGTGGTCGTCGACAACAACCTTGATGTGTTGCATGGCAGTTTCCCCCCTCATCTTGCAACAGAACTCCGCGAAACCCTGATTAAAAATCGCCATAATATTGATGGCAGCCTGACCTGCGAACACGGCAAAAAATCCATCATGCTGGCCTATCATGCCATGCCACGGCTTAACCGTATGACGGTGGTGATGGTGCCCAAAATGACACTCCTGCACGAATGGTTTCGGGGCCTCGCCTTGCATGCCGTTCTTTTTGCCATGATCCTGGCCGTTATGGCGTGGTTGTCGATCTGGCTGTGGATTCGCCTGAAACGTCAGCATATCCGGGCATCAGACCTGGCAGGGCATTTCAACGATGTTGAAAACAGCCTGTCAAATTTTGGCTGCGCATTAATTGGCTGGCGTTTGTCTACCCCGCACGCCGCCCTTAACCTTCGGTTGAACTGGCCTGAAATATTAGGAAAATCCGACAATAATCCCGAAATGGTCACCGCAAACGATTTTATGAAGCTGCTCGGCCCGGCTTCCTATGCCCAACTGCGTGGTGCCCTGATTGAGGACCGCTGGCCCCAGGACCGCATTGCCGCAATGGTATCGCTTCATCCTGACGATAACTACAGTCAACGATTTTACCTGACCGCGACCCGCCATTCCGATCATGGGGAAAATTTTGCCACGGTGCTGTTGCTTGAAACCACCGGCAGCCAGGAAATCTGCAACCCGTTTGAAGCCTATTTGCAACATTCCCCCGAACCCGCCATTGCTGTTGATTTGCAAGGCATTTTACGCGGATTTAGTGCCGCCCTTGAAAGCGTGTTGGGTGACAAGGTTCATTTTGCCATCGGCACCCCGTTTTTTGACCTTTTTGCCGACGACCAGCGCGAAGAGGCCGCCAATGCCTTCGCCGCCTGTATCAGCGGCGAAAAACCCAGTGCCGAACTGGTATTTCGTATGGCCGACAAAGACGGAGATTTACGCTGGCTGGCGTGGCATTGCATTGGCCCGTTGGATGGCGTGATGCTGGGAAGCGCGCGCGATGTGACCGAATTTGTCGACAATGCCGAAAAACTGCGCGAAACCCTGAACCAGCTTAAACGCAGCAACGAAGACCTTGAACAATTTGCCTATGTCGCATCGCATGACCTGCAGGAGCCGCTGCGCATGGTCACAAGCTATACCCAGCTTCTCAAACGGCGTTATGGCGGCACATTGGGGCCAGATGCCGACGAATACATCAACTATGCCGTTGATGGTGCCAAACGGATGCACAAACTGATTACCCATTTGCTGGAATATGCCCGCACAGGCAGCAATGGCGGCCAAACCCTGATCGATTGTAACGAGGTCCTGAACGAAGCCCAGGCCGACCTTAAAGCCGCGATCAGTGAAACCCAGGCAACCATCATCCATGCCGCCCTGCCGCAATTATATGGCGACCGGATCGCCTTGTCGCGGCTGTTTCAAAACCTGATCGGTAATGCCATCAAATATTCGCGTCCTGGCGTGCCACCTCTGATTAACATCAAAGCCGTCCGCGACCCCGAAAGACCGGATTTCTGGCGTTTTACCCTGCATGACAACGGTATTGGTATTCACCCCGAACATGCCCAGCGCATTTTCCGTCTGTTTCAGCGCCTGCATAAGGAAGAATTTAGCGGCACCGGCCTTGGTCTTTCGCTTTGTCGAAAAATCGTCGAACAGCATGGCGGCGAAATCTGGCTTGATACCAACCGCCCGATCAGCGACCCCGGTGCAACATTTGTCTTTACCCTGCGCGGATCAGAGGAATGATTATAATAGCCCGGAAAATCGCGGATTTTAACCGGCACCTACAGGAGACTTGCAATGACGAAAAACAGCTTTATTCCCGCGATATTCACCGGGCTGATGTTACTTTCCGCCTGTAGCAGCGACCCGCGCATTATGCCCAACAACCATATGCAGCAACTTGCAGCGAACTTTTCCCAACGCGACATTCACGGGCCGCTACCCAGCGGCTGGCGCCAGCTTGATGGCACAGAAATCAGCTATCGTTTTGCAAACGAAACATATGGCGTTTATTCGGTAACCACGGACCAGCAATTGCTGGTAATCCATCTCGAAGACAATTCCACCGGCAATCTTGTCGGGCTGGACCAGCCGCGCAAATGCCAATGGACCAGTATTGCCGACCGTCTGACACTTGATTGCGAAAAATTCGAAAAATCCTGGCGCATTTACACCAATGGACCAGACCTGATTGCCGCCGACCTTGAAGAAGAAACCTATGCGGTAATGAAAAAACGCAGCACATATTAAAGCCAAACAGGACCTGATACAGCTTTAAGGGGCTGTTGCCAGAACCTTGGCCAATTCCGCCGCCATAAAATCGGCAAAGGCGCGGGCGGCGGGTATCGCGGCCCGCCCAGCGGGGAAAATAGCATGCAGGTCAACCTGCCCCATATCCCACCCGGTTAAAACCTCCACCAGTTGACCGCTGGCAATTTCTTGTGCGCAACCTGCACGGCTCATAGAGACAAGGCCCAGACCGGCCATGGCGGCTGCCGTCGCCACCTCGTTTACAGTGGTTGACAATTGTCCACTGACACGAACAGACGATACCTCTCCTCCCCGGCGAAATACCCATACCTGCCCGCTATGTAATTGATCAAACTGGCACCATCGCCTATGCCGAGGTTAACGCTGACTACACCAAACGCCCGGAACCGTCTGATATGTTTGCTGTTCTTGACCGGTTAAAGTCGGAGAGTCAGGCTTAATCACTCTGTACAATGCCCACCTGACGCGCACAGAAACAGCTCATAAAAAAAAGCGGACCACCATTTGGTGGCCCGCTTTTATTCGGTATTAAAACAACACTTATCAGCCGCGCAATGCGCCGCCAGTTGCCTTTTCAACAGCTGCAATTACCTTTTTGCAAACCCCGTCGATTTCTTCATCAGTCAGGGTTTGTTTGGTCGGCTGCAGGGTAATGGAAAATGCCAGTGACTTTTTGCCATCTTCGATGCCTTTACCGGCATAAAGATCGAAAATCGTCACATCGCTGATCAGGCCCTTATCCGCACTGCGCGCAGCCTTGGCCACCTGCTCGGCACTAACCGTTGCATCAAGCAAAAAGGCAAAATCACGTTCAACCGACTGGAATGCCGACGCATTCAGCGGCGGACGGTTGGTGCCTTTCTTTTTGGGCATCGGCAGGTTTTCAACAAACAGTTCAAACGCTACCAAACGGCCTTTGACATCGAGTGCCTTAAGGATACGCGGATGCAGTTCACCGAAATAGCCAAGAACGTTTTTCGGACCCAATTGCAGGGCAGCCGAACGGCCCGGGTGATACCAGGACGGCGCACCGTCAGCATTCACCTGAATATTGCCCGCCGGCACACCCAGCGCATCAATCAGGGCTTCGGCATCGGCCTTGACGTCAAACACATCGACATCACGGCGCGAACCGGTCCAACTGCGATCGGTGGTTGCCCCGGCACGAAGACCTGCCGCAACAAGGCGCTGATCACCCGGCTGATCACCGAAAAATTCCGGCCCCACTTCAAACAGGGCCAAATCGGCAAAACCACGGTTCTGGTTACGCCCCGTCGCCGAAATCAGATTGATCAGCACATTGGGTCGCATCACATCCAGATCAGAACTGATCGGATTGGCCAGAAACAGACCTTTTTTCAGATCGGTAAATTCCCTGGCCAACCGCGAATCGGCAAAAGCCCAGGTCACGGTTTCATACATCCCGCGCGAAGCCAGAACCCGGCGCGACAAACCAACGCGTTTTTGCATCGGGCTTAGGGCCGGGACCGGCAGGCTGGTTTCACGTTCCAGTTCCACAGTCGGGATCTGATCGTAACCGACAATACGCAAAACTTCCTCGACCAGGTCGGCTTCGCCAACCACATCGGGACGCCATGTCGGCGCAATGGCGGTTAACACACCGTCACCAGCAGTCACATCAAAACCAAGGGATGTCAGAATTTCGGCAGCACGGTCCTGCGAAACGCTCACACCGCCCAGTTCTGCAATGCGGGCAATGCGCAAATCAAAGCTGTTTTTGGGTGCCGGTACGGTTCCAGCAGTTACAACATGTGAAACCTCGCCGCCGCACAGTTCGGTAATCAGACGGGTTGCCACCTCGATTCCCCAAACAACCGACTGCGGATCCACGCCGCGCTCAAACCGATAGCGAGCATCAGAATTGATTTGCAGCTTGCGGCCGGTTTTTGCCGTTACGATCGGATCAAACAAGGCGCATTCAACAAACACATTAACCGTGTCGTTCTGGCAACCGGTCAATTCACCGCCCATAATGCCACCAATGCTTTGTGCAGCCGCCTGGTCAGCAATAACAACCATGTCGCTGGTCAGGGTGTATTCCTTGTCGTTCAGTGCCTGAAGCTTTTCACCCTCACGGGCGTAACGCACATCGATATTACCGCTCAGCTTATCGGCATCGAACACATGCAGCGGGCGGCCAAGGTCAAAGGTCGCAAGGTTAGTGATATCCACCAGAATTGAAATCGGGCGCAAACCAATGGCTTCAAGACGGGCTTTTAACCAGGCCGGGCTTTCGCCATTTTTAACACCGCGAATATAGCGACCATAAAATGCCGGGGCAGCTGCGTTGGCGGCCACATCGTCGGCAATCGTAACAGTTACCGGGCTGTCAAAGCTGCCATCGACCGGCACCTGATAAGGATCATCCTTAAGCGTTCCCAATCCGGCAGCTGCAAGGTCACGGGCAATGCCACGAACAGCGGTACAATCGGGGCGGTTTGGCGTCAGGTTAATTTCTATGATGGGGTCATCCGCCCCAAGAACACCTGCCACCGGCGCGCCAATTTCGGCATCATCCGGCAATTCAATAATGCCGTCATGGTCTTCACCCAGGCATAATTCCCGGGTTGAGCACATCATGCCCTGGCTTTCGACCCCGCGGATTTTACCCGGCTTCAGTTTTGATCCATCAATCGGAATAATCGCACCGGGCTGTGCCAACGCCACCTTGATGCCGGTTCTGGCATTGGGCGCGCCGCACACCACCTGAATCATTCCGCTTCCGGTATTAACCTTGCACAGCTTTAAACGGTCAGCATCAGGGTGCTGGCCAGCTTCTTCAATATAAGCCACGCGAATGTCGGCAAGGGCAGCAGAACGATCAACAAAACTTTCAATCTCAAGGCCAATAGCCGTCAGTTTGTCGGTAATCTGTTCCACCGGCGCGTCGGTTTCAAGATGCTGCTTTAACCAGCTTAATGTGAATTTCATAATCTTAGCCTCTAACCATATTCGGCACATCCAGCGGCACGAAACCATAATGTTTCAGCCAACGCAGATCGGTATCGAAAAAGGTTCTCAGGTCGGGAATGCCGTATTTCAGCATGGCGATACGTTCAATGCCCATGCCAAAGGCAAAGCCCTGATATTCTTCGGGGTCAAGGCCACAAGCCGCCAAAACGCGCGGATGCACCATGCCGCACCCCAGAATTTCCAGCCAGTCGTCGCCAGCACCGATTTTAAGCTCGCCGCCCTTGCGCGAACAGCCAATGTCCATCTCGGCACTGGGTTCAGTGAAGGGGAAAAAGCTGGGGCGATAGCGCACCGGCACGTCATCAAGCTCGAAATAGGTTTTCACAAATTCCAGCAAACACCCCTTTAGGTGGCCCATATGGGTTTTCTTGTCGATGACAAGGCCTTCAACCTGATGGAACATCGGCGTATGGGTCATATCGCTATCGGAACGATAGGTCCGGCCCGGCGCAATAATGCGGATCGGCGGCGTTTTGGACTGCATCGTTCTGATCTGCACCGGGGATGTATGGGTCCGCAGCACCAGCCGCGATCCATCTTCGCCTTCGGGCAGATAAAACGTATCCTGCATTTCACGCGCCGGATGTTCGGGCGGAATATTCAAGGCGGTAAAGTTATGAAAATCGTCCTCGATATCCGGGCCTTCGGCCAGGGCAAACCCCATTTCACCAAAGATCGACACAATTTCGTCAATCGTCTGGCTGATCGGGTGAATGCGGCCTGCGGTTTCGGTCGGGCGTGACGGCAATGTCACGTCAATACGTTCACCGGTCAAGCGTGCCTCAAGGGCAGCGTTTTCAAGGTCACCCTTACGCATATCAAGCGCACTTGCAACCTGGTCTTTAACAGCATTCAGGGCCTGACCAAATTCGCGACGCTGGTCCGGGTCCATCTTGCCAAGGTTTTTCATAAGGCCGGTAATACGGCCTTTTTTGCCAAGAGCACTGATGCGGATGTCTTCAAGGGCGGCCAGATCGGCGGCCTTCTCAACTTCTGCCAGAACCTCTTCGCGCAACGCTTCGATGTTTTCCATAACTTCCGACGCTTTGGCTGGGGTGAACAGGATAAAGGGACTTAAATACAAAACGGGGACGGCCAAAAAATGGCCGCCCCCGAAATAAATCAGGCAAATGCCGTAAAAACCTTTTTAAAAAAGGTTTATCAGCCGAGCGCAGCCTGGGCCTGGGTCACCAAAGCCTTAAAGGCTTCGGGTTCGCGCACAGCGATATCAGCCAGGACTTTACGGTCCAGCTCGACACCAGCTTTTTTCAGGCCATTCATGAACTGCGAATAGGTCAGGCCGTTTTCACGAGCGCCGGCATTAATACGCTGGATCCACAAGCTGCGGAACTGGCGCTTTTTAGTGCGACGATCGCGGTATGCATATTGCAAACCTTTTTCGACAGCCTGGACGGCAGTACGATAAGCATTTTTACGGCGACCGCGGTAACCCTTGGCAGCCTTGATAACCTTGCGGTGACGGGCGTGTGAAGACACGCCCCCTTTAACACGAGCCATTTATACTCTCTCTTGCCTTAGCCGTAGGGAAGGAATTTTTTGACGATACGTGCATCCGCATCACAGAGAATTTCTGTGCCACGTGCATGACGTTTCATCTTGGTCGACTTTGCCGTCAACAGGTGACGCTTGTTAGCGACATTGTGACGAACCTTACCCTTGGCAGTCAGGCTAAAGCGTTTTTTGACGCTCGCTTTGGTCTTCATCTTGGGCATTTTTCTATCCTTGCAAAAAGCAATTTGACAAAAATCCCCTTCGGCGGCTGGGCATGCCCTGAGATAATCGCAATTATCTCCAGCCTCACCACCTGGTTCGGGGACGGGTGGTTATAGACTCCACCCCATGCTTTTTCAAGGAACTTTTCCGCAAAGCCCGGCAAACTGCCATCAATGCTGCATTTACCGTTCATTTCGCCAATTTCGGCAGATTTCTGCGACGAAAGCGGCACAAACCAGCGCCAAACATACCCGCAATTAACGCCACACACACCCGTTATGCTTTTGCATAACAGCATCGCGTGCCAATAACCGGAATATCACAAAGGAAAAAACAGTCTCAAACAGACGAGACCATGGAAAAACGGTCAAAAACAGTTAAACCGCCGTCTTGATCAGATGCGCCTTGCCCAACCATTTTTCGATTCGGCTTAGCAGCTTCTCGCGGTTAACCGGCTTAAGAACAAAATCATTGCCCCCCGCCGCAATACCACCACGCAAATCTTCTTCGCTTTGGCGCGCGGTGACATAAATAATGGCGGCCGAAATTTGCGGAAACCCGGTACGGACCCGCAAGCTGGCTTCAAAGCCATTCATTTGCGGCAACATCACATCCATCAGGATCACACGTGGCCTCTCGGTTTTTAAAACCGACAAAAGTTCGTGCCCGGAAGACACGCCGATGAAACGGTAACCGCCACTTTCGACGATCCGTTTAAGCAGAACAAGGCTTTTCCCGTCGTCATCAACACCGACAACAAGGGGTCCCTGACTTGCTCCCATCGGCGTCTCCTTCCGGTTTGGCTTGTCGCCACGTGTTAACGCGGCGCCAGCACCATAATCATTATCCGGCCTTCCATTTTTGGCATCATTTCCGGTTTGGCCAGATCTTCCAAATCCCCGGAAAAACGTTGCAACATGCCAAGACCAAGATCCTGGTGCGCCATTTCACGCCCGCGAAAACGCAGGGTGACTTTCACCTTGTCGCCGCCACCAAGAAACTTCTGAGCCGCACGCAGTTTGACATTATAGTCGTGGATATCGATATTCGGTCGCAGTTTGATTTCCTTGACCTCGATAACCTTCTGCTTCTTTTTGGCTTCGTTCTGTTTCTTGCTTAATTCATATTTGAATTTGCCAAAGTCGATCAGCTTGCAAACCGGCGGCTCGGCAGTCGGGGCGACTTCGACGAGATCGAGTCCTGCCTCCATCGCCATGTCAATGCCTTCACGAACACTAATCGGCTGTGACAAATTGCCTTCTGCGTCAACAACACAGATGGAACGGGCTTTGATATCCTGATTGACGCGCGGACCGTCTTTGGTCGGCTGCATCGGTTTGCGTGGTCGTGCTATGGAGAATCTCCTATGACAGTCAAAAAACAAAGGCAAACAACAAAACATGCCCGATGCCCGCAAAAGCATCAGTAGCAAGTTGATTTAGCATATCCACCTCATATCAGAAAGCAATGATTTCACAACATAAGACAGTTAGGTAACAGTTCACTGGCCCGGCACTTGCATGGCTTTGCTGTTTTGCGGTTCAGTCTTCCAGATTAAGGCGCTGGCGAATCACATCAAACACGCGGGTAATTGGCAAATTACGCAAATCAGGCTGCTGAATAATGCTGACCGCATCTTTTGCATGTCCACGCGGAGCACACATTTCCGGGTTCGAAGCATCAGAAAACAGAACAATTGCTGGCGCGCCCGCCGCCGCGGCCAAATGCATTGGCCCTGTGTCATTGCCAATTGCCAGTACCGCCTGCTGGGCCAGACTGGCGATTTCCAGAAAATCGGTTCGTCCCATCAAATTGCGCGCTCGCGGGCACATATTGCTGATCCGGTCCAAAACTTCGGATTCACTATCGGTACCAATCAGCACCGGTGTTAACCGGTAATCGGCCAACATTTTTGCCAGCAAACCAAAACGTTCGGCAGGCCAGCGCTTTTCCGGTCGATGAGGCGACCCGCCCGGGCAAATCAGAACATAGGGCGTTTTAATGCCATAGCGGTCCGGCTCAACCTTGGGCGCCCGGATATGGGGCAATGGCACATTGGTAATGCCAACATCGGCAAGCTGGTCAATGTGGCGGTCAATCGTATGCATTTTATGCCGTTCGGGGTTTTTATGAGGATGCGAACATCCCCAGGCAATCCCCGACCATTCCGGCACCTTGCCCGGCCAGAATAACCGATAATAAAACGTGGTCCGGTCCGATGTTTGCAAATCATATACGCGGTCAAATTCACCGCTGCGCAAAAAACGGCGCAACGCCAGAACATCGCCAATACGTGTCAGTTTTGGTCGCCGGTCAACGGCAATTGCATCAAAACAACCAGTCGATTTGGCCAGATCCACATAAAGTTTGGTGATTAAAAGCGTAATATGGGCATCAGGATGTGCCTGTCTTATCGCGGCAAATGGCCCTGTTGCCATCACCACATCGCCCAATGCACTTAATTTGATCACCAGAATTCGTTGCTGCCGAACGGGTTCTTCCCCACCGACTGCCATTTCCGCACCAACCGGCGCCATTTTGTCGTCTGTCATGCCGCATTATTCCTGACGATACGCTGCAAGGCCTTGTCGTAAACCGCCAGGGTTTGTTCCGCCATCTGGGTCAGGGAAAATTTCTCAATCACATGTTGCCGCCCCTTTTGCGCAATTGCCTCGCGCCGTTCAGGGCTTAGTTTTAAAACCTGTGCCAAAGCATGGGACAACTGGGCCACTTCACCCGCTGCCACCAGCCAGCCGGTTTCACCGGGTAAAACTGTTTCGGTTGCGCCACCATGGGCCGTTGCCACAATCGGTCGTCCCATCGCCTGCCCTTCGGTCGGCACCCGGCCAAAGGCTTCGGGGTCCAATGACGGGCATACAACCACGTTGGCCAACATATAGGCCGCTGGCATATCGGCGCAATGGTCAACGATATGAACAATATCCTGCACATCAAGACTGCGGCTAAGTTCGATCAATTCCTCGCGATACGCCGTGCGCCCCTGGTCAGACCCGACCAGCAAACACCGCACATTGCGATGACCGATTTCTTCGAGCATTGCCGGAATAGCCTTGATCAAAAAGGCCTGTCCTTTCCAGCGCGTCAACCGGCCCGGTAACATGATGACATAGTCATCCCCGTTCAGCCGCCATTGGGTTGAAAGCGCAATCAACCGTTCCTGACTGACATTTTCCGGATTAAACAGATCCACATTGGTGCCGCGCGGCACCACGTTGAGGCGTTCTTCGTCAATCTTGTAATATTTGCGAATATGATTGGCGATAAATTCCGACACCGCAATCACCTGGTCGCCCATGGTCATGACCGAATTGTAATATCGCTTAAACGGGTTGGTATACCCCGAATAGGTACCATGAAAGGTGGTCACAAACGGCACCTGCATATGACGCGCTGCCCAGCGCGCACTCCAGGCCGGGGCGCGGGATCGGGCATGAACAATATCCACACCTTCAGCACCAATCAAATCAGCCAGCAAACGCCCATTCTGGCGCATGGTCAGTAAATTTTTGGATTTAAGCGGCAAGGTAATATGACGTGCGCCAATGCGTTCAAGCTCACGCTCCAGCCGCCCGCCCTGGGATGCCACCAACGCCACCCCGCCACCATCGACAATGGCCTTGGCAATATCAACCGTTCCACGTTCCACACCGCCTGTTTCCAGTTCGGGCAGAACCTGAAGGATTACCGCCGGACGAAAGTCCGAACCTTGCGTCTGCCGCCCGGGGCGATAGACTGCGTGTGTCTCGTTTTGTGACGCGCTCATCCAACCTTAACCATTCAGCATCCAGGATTCTTGGCCCAGATGACTTATGACATGCCGACACTTATGTTTCTCGACCGGCCTGACGGATCAAAAATCGCATACCACGCGATCCCCCGCAAGCAGACAGCGACACCAAATGAACAAAAGCCCGGTATCCTGTTCCTTGGTGGTTTCATGTCCGACATGACAGGCACCAAAGCAACGCATTTTGAAGAACATTGTGTACGGCGCGGGCTGGCTTATACCCGCTTTGACTATTCCGGTCACGGACAATCATCGGGCAAGTTTGCCGATGGCACCATCGGCCAATGGAGCAAGGACGCCGTTAGCATTCTCGACCATGTTGCCACAGGGCCGCAAATCCTTGTTGGATCATCGATGGGCGGCTGGATCAGCCTGCTTGCCGCCCTTGCCAGACCAGAGCGCATCAAAGGGTTAATCGGCGTTGCAGCCGCCCCCGATTTTACCGAAGACCTGATGTGGGCACAATTTAGTGATGCCCAAAAACAAACCATTGAGGAAAAAGGCGCGCTGATCGAACCGACCGATTATGGCGACGATCCCTACACCATCACCCGGGAACTGATCGTTGAAGGGCGCAATCACCTTTTATTGCGCAAGCCCATCGCGCTGAACATTCCGGTACGGCTGGTCCAGGGCATGCAAGACCCGGACGTTCCCTGGCAAACTGCCCTCAAGCTCGCCGAAACTCTGACCAGCACCGATGTCGAAGTTCAGTTGATCAAATCGGGCGATCACCGCCTGTCCAAACCGGCCGAGCTTGATGCCATCACCCATCATATCGATGTTCTGACAGATTTTCGTGCAGACTAAACGAGATACCGACCTTACGAGAGCGGGGCGACTCCATATGGTGCCGCCCCGCTCTCTCTACTGAATTCACAGGCTTTCTTGCCTTATGCCATCACCACATTGCCGCCAACAACCTTAACCGCAACAGGTTCCAGCGCATCCCCGCTACAGGGGCCGGAAACACAATAGCCGTCTTCAATACGAAAGCGGGCACCGTGTGTTGAACACAAAATCTCGCCGCCAAATTCGCTGATGAATTCGTCAGGCTCAAATTCCAGCGGCACACCGATATGCGGGCAGCTATTGACGTAGCCAAAAACCGCATCCTCCTCACGCACGACAAAAATATTCTGCCGTGCCGCCCCTTCGCCCACAAACAGGCCCTTGGCCCCTGTGGCATCGAGGTCGTCAAGCGCACATAAAACAGTACCTTCAGGGGCAATGTGGCTCATGGTGCCACGCCGCCCATTTCGCAAATGGCTTTCCAGGACGCATCGTCAATCGGCAGGACCGACAGGCGCGACTGCTTTAACAATGCCAGTTCGGAAAATTGTAGGTCTGCCTTGATCGCATCAAGCGTGACCGGCCGAACAAACGGTTTGACGGTTTTAACATCCACCTGCACGAACTTGCCTTTGAGATCGCTTGGGTCCGGGTAGGATTCACGCACGATCTCGACAATGCCGACAATGCTTTTTTCCTTTACCGAATGATAAAAGAACGCCTGATCGCCGACTTTCATCGCCCGTAAATTATTAGCCGCCTGATAATTGCGCACCCCGTCCCAGCCTTCAATATCCTTCACCACCTGATCCGCCCAGGACCAACTTGACGGTTCGGTTTTGATCAGCCAGTACGCCATGGATCAGAAAACCTTTTTAAACGGCCCGATCACCACCGATTCAAACAAGCCTGCTTTGGCATAGGGGTCATTTGACGTCATGGTTTCGGCAGCCGTCATATCTTCCAGATCAATGATAAAAACCGATCCGTTCATCCCTTCAAGGTCCGGGTCAAGGGTCGGCCCGGCGGCGACGATTTTATCGGCATAGCCATCTTTCACATAGGCAAGATGGGCATCACGATTGGCTTTGCGCACATGAAGATGGCCGGGTTTATCAACACAACGAATGTAAAACAGCATGGGTTTTTCCTGCATTTGATAGGATTGAAAAACAAGATACCGCCAAAGTGACAGAATGATCCGCACAGCTCAAGATTGACCTCACCCGCGCCGTCATTTTGCGCCATCTGATCACCTGATTGTGTATTCTGCGCTTACGCTCTGCACAGGAAAGCGACCGATAAGACAATGAAACTTAAGGATTTCAAAAATCATCCCCTGTTTCCCTTTGCCGACTTCAGGGAAAATGATGCGGCATTTCAGCTGCTGATAGATTTTTGGCAACAGCTTGTGAAAGAGTCCCTGGGCGAGGAACTGTTCCCCAAATGCGAAACTTTGCAGGATTACGAACGCGATAACGGCCCTGAACCGTTCTATAATCCGGTTATGTTCGATTTCTGGGTGCCAGCGCTTAATAGAGGGGCCCGTATCACCCTGACTGAAAATTTCGACAACTCCCCCTTACTGGCCGATGCAAAGGGAGATGAGCGATTTACCGCCTATGATCCTTTTATCTATTACATGAGTTTCAGACGGCTGCCTGACGATAGCAAAGACATCGAACAGATCGTTCTATGTTCGGACATGTCAGGTTCTTCCCTGGAAGCTACTCAAGAAAAACTGCGCGAATTCCTTGTTGATCAGATATCTGTCGAGGAAATTGAGGAAATGATAAAAAACGAAATAAGAGACATACCAAATTACCCAACGGAAGAAGAGTGGGATGACTATTGGGAACGCATGTCAGAAGGTGATGATTGAAGTCAGAGATCGCATGTCTATCACAAAAAGAGGCTATTTTTCGCCTGAAACAGGACGATGTTTCATGTGTGGACCGAGCGACATCCGCCTTATGATTTTCCGGTAAAACATGCCAAGTGACCTCGGGCGGGGAACCCGATAAAGGCAGCAATCGTTTTAACGCTAAAACTATGGATTGCACTCCAAAATCATGAGCTGCCAATGAACGTTTCTGATTATAAAAAGCATCCCCTGTTTCCCTTTGCCGATTTCAGGGAAAATGACGCGGCACTTCAGTTGCTGATAGATTTTTGGCAACAGCTTGTGAAAGAGTCTCTGGGCGAGGAACTGTTCCCCAAATGCGAAACTTTGCAGGATTACGAACGGGATAACGGGCCTGAACCGTTCTATAACCCGGTTATGTTCGATTTCTGGTTGCCATCACTCGATAGAGGGGCCCGTATCACCCTGACTGAAAATTTCGACAACTCGCCTTTGCTGGCCGACGCAAAGGGAGATGAGCGATTTTCCGCCTATAATCCTTTTGTCTTTTACATGAGTTTCAGACGCCTTCCCGATAATAGCAAAGATATCCCTCAGATTGTTCTATGCTCAGATATGTGCGATTCTTCCCTGCAATCCACACAAAAGAAATTGCGCGAGTTCCTTGTTGATCAGATATCTGTCGAGAAAATTGAAGAAATGAGGAAGAAAAGAATAAGAGAAAGGTCTAATTATCCAACGGAAGGAGAATGGGACGCGTATTAAGAACGCATGTCAGAAGATGATGACTAAGATCAGAGATATCGCATGTCTGTCGCAAGAGAATGTTATTTCCCGCCTGAAACAGAACGGTATTTCATGTAACGATTTCACCCGTCATTTCCCGTTAAACGGGGTTGAGGCAAATTGTTTTTGCATTTCGACCCCGGGAAATTCCTGCATTTTTGTGCTATTATATTATTATAAATCACATCAAATTGGTTATTGGACCAACCCCGAATACCGGGGAAAAGGTTTTGGGCGGGAATTTCTGAAAACGGCCTTTAAACAGGTTATACACAAACACGATCCATCCTATGTGCTGGCCCGTATTAATGCCGACAACACCGCAAGCGAAAAAATAGTTTCAGCCTGTAAGTTCAAAGTGATGTCAAATCTGACCCACCAAAAACTATATGTGTGGTATCGACCGTAAAACACACAAAAACAGGGTTAAAGACGGGCTTCCTGCTCGTCCCGAAACGGGCGGGTCAGCAATGCGTCAATGGTATCGCGGAGTGCCGCTTCATGGTTCGCAACCTGGTTCACCGCGTTACAGATCGGCATTTCCACACCGTATTTTTCGGCCACCGCACTAACCGAGGCGGCGGTATGCACCCCTTCGGTCACACTGCGACGCGATGCTAAAATATCGGTGGCCTTCTGTCCTTCGCCAAGGGCCACACCAAAGCTGTAGTTGCGCGACAGCGTACCGGTACAGGTCAACATCAAATCGCCCAAACCGGCCAGCCCCATCAGGGTTTCTGCCCGCCCGCCCATGGCGATTGCCAAACGCGACATTTCAGCCAGCCCACGTGTCACAAGAGCGGCCCGGGCATTGTCGCCCAGCTTCATACCGGCGACAACACCGCTGGCAATTGCCAGCACGTTTTTAATCGCCCCTGCCACTTCCACCCCGGTTACATCCGAACTGTAATAGGGACGGAACGACGCCGTGCCAATCATATCAACAAGGTTTTTGCCTATCTCGCGGTCCCGGCATGCCAATGTCAGGGCGGCAGGCAAACCTGCAGCAACTTCCTGGGCAAATGTTGGCCCGGACAAAACCGCAACCGGCACATCGCCCAAAACATCGCGCACCACGTTTTCCATCAAGGCACCGGTGTGTTTTTCAATGCCCTTGGCGCAGATAATGGCTGGCACGCCCTGTTGCCATTTATTAGCAATGGCCCCTAAGGACTCGCGCAAAAACTGGGCCGGGGTTACCAGCAAAACGGCATCGGCCTGTAATACGTCGTCGGGATTTCGGGTTGCGGTTAATCCGTTTGGCAACTTAACGCCGGGCAAATACAAGTCATTTTCGCGGGTTTCGTTCATCCGCGCGGCAAGGTCACCGTCGCGCAGTAACATATGCACCTGCGCGCCGGCCCGCACCGCCTGTATCGCCAATGCTGTGCCCCATGCCCCGCCACCAACAATTCCTATGCGTTTTTCCGACATGCCGGTTATTTCCATTAACGTAAAATATTCATATATATTCCGGGCAACGATACCCGGTTATCAAGGTCAGGCCTTCACCCCGGCACCAGGTCGTTTGGGGGCCTCAGGGTCCAGTGGCCAGCGCGGACGCGGCTTGAAATCCAGCGGATCCTCCTGCCCCAGTCGAAAACGTTCCAGCCCCGCCCATGCGATCATGGCGGCATTGTCGGTACACAGTTCCAACGGCGGGGCAACCAGCTTCATCCCTGCCTTGTCGGTCAATTCTGTCAGGCGGGTGCGCAAATACTTATTCGCCGCAACCCCACCGGCCAGCACCAGTGTATTGCCCGCCGAATAATCGTTCATAAACTGGTAAATCGCGTTTTTGCAGCGATCAATCAGGGTTTCACCCACCGCACGTTGAAACGATGCCGCCAGATCAGCCTTAACTTCTGGCGTGCGTTGCTCTACCGGGAAACCGTCCAAATGCACCCGCACCGCCGTTTTCAAACCGGAAAACGAAAAATCACAGCCGGGTCGCCCGCGCAACGGACGTGGCAGGCGAAACCGCAACGGATCGCCGGTGGCTGCCAGCTTTTCCAGCGCGGGGCCACCGGGATAGCCCAGGCCCATCATTTTCGCTGTTTTATCAAAGGCCTCGCCAACTGCATCGTCAATGGTCGTGCCAATGCGTTTATATTGCCCAACCCCTTCGACGATCAAAACCTGGCAATGACCGCCCGAAACCAGCAACAATAAATAAGGAAAGGCAACATCATCGGTCAGGCGCACGGTTAAGGCGTGCCCTTCAAGATGATTGACCGCCAGAAACGGCTTACCCGTGGCAAAGGCGATTGATTTCGCCGTCATAGTACCAACCATCACCCCGCCAATCAGGCCGGGGCCACCAGTGCAGGCAATGGCATCAAGATCATCAAATTCCAGCCCGGCATCATCCATGGCCTCGGCCACCAGACGGTCGATATGTTCCAGATGCGCGCGCGCAGCAATTTCGGGCACAACCCCGCCATAGGGTCGATGGTCTTCCAGCTGGGTCAAAACGCGACTGGACAAAATTTCGCGTTTGTCATTTACAACGGCGGCGGCCGTTTCATCACAACTGGTTTCAATACCAAGAACAATCATGGATTTTGATATCCGGCTATCACTGATTTGCGCCCGATCAAAGCGAGCCTGTGGGCGATGATGTAGCCCAAAGTAACACGCCTTGCCACCCCTTGCAGGATATCGCAGCAATCAAATACGATCAGATTAGGAAATTTCATCTATCCTGCGTGATATTGATCCTATGCAGGCCCGCATCGTCAGGGCTACATAATGATCATGGACACCAGCGGCACCGCAACGATACCGTGCAAAACTTGTTTAAACACTGAATTCGGATTACAAACCGGCACCATGAAAAATACAGCGACAGATACAGTAAAACTTCGCATCGGCACCCGTGGCTCCCCTCTTGCTTTGGCACAGGCGTATGAAGTACGCGACCTGCTGGCAAAGGCCCATGCCGACCTTGCGGGCGAAAACGATATTGAAATCGTTGTTATTTCCACGGTTGCCGACCGGGTAACCGACCGTGCGCTATCTGAAATTGGCGGCAAGGGCCTGTTTACCAAGGAAATCGACGAAGCCCAGCTTAAGGGCGAGATCGACATCGCTGTTCATTGCATCAAGGATGTTCCAACCATCCTGCCAGATGGCATTGCCATGCCCGTGATTATGCCGCGTGAAGATGTGCGCGATGCCTTTATTTCGGTGAAATACAAAAACTTTGCCGATATGCCCGCCGGGTCCGTTGTTGGCACCGCATCGCTGCGCCGTCAGGCAATGGTGTTAAACAAATACCCGCACCTGAAAGTCGAAACATTTCGCGGCAATGTGCAAACCCGTTTGCGCAAACTTGAAGACGGCGAAGCCGATGCCACCTTGCTGGCAATGGCCGGGCTGAACCGTTTGGGCCATCCCGAAATTGCCACCCATGTTATCGCCGAAGACGACATGCTGCCCGCCGTTGGGCAGGGGGCTATCGGACTTGCAATTCGCACGGGCGATGAAAAAGTGGCAAACTGGCTTGCCCCGCTGCATTGCCATAAAACCGACCTGCGTATTACAGCCGAACGCGCCGCATTACGTGCGCTTGACGGATCGTGCAAAACGCCCATCGCCGCCCTGGCAGAATTTGACGCCAACGGCACCATGCGTTTACGCGTCGCCATTGTGCGCCCCGATGGCAGCGAATGGCTTAATGCGGAACGGATTCTGGAAAACCCGGATATTGCCGGTGCCGACAAAATCGGCACCGATGCCGGAAATGAGCTTAAGGAACGTGGTGGGCCAGACTTTATTCTGGCCTGACATGCCGTTTGCAACCACGTAACAATGCACGACCGAACTTAAACAACACGGAAGAAAATATGGGGAAAACTGTCCTCAACACGCGGCCGGAAACAGACTCGACTGAATTACGTGCAGAATTGGCTGTACGTGGGTATCAGGTCTGTAGCGCGCCGATGTTGACGATAGAATTCCCCCCGCTGACCAATGGCAACAACACCCTCGATCTTGAGGACGTTCATGCGCTGGTTTTCACCTCGGCCAACGGGGTGCGCGCCTTTACCTGCCATTGTAACAGGCGCGATTGGCCGGTATTGACCGTGGGTGATGCTACCGCCAGCACCGCACGCAGCGCCGGGTTTGTAAATATTGCCAGTGCAGGCGGCGATATCCATGATTTAGCCCGGCTGATTTCGCAACGATTGTCACCGGACGCCGGTATACTTTATCATCCTGCAGCACGAAAAACCGCCGGTGGCCTGGGAACATTACTGGCATCAAAGGGTTATCTGGTACGCCGCGAAACATTGTACGAAGCCCACGCGACAAACAGTTTTCCACCTGCCATTATGGATGGCCTTGTTCACGCTAACATTGATGCAGTGTTATTTTTCTCTCCCCGCACTGCGGAAACCTTTGTTAAGCTGGTTGAACATCACAATATAAAAGGGGCAATGGCCAACATGACCGCAATTTGTCTAAGCCCCGCCGTAAAAGACCGGCTTGCCTGCCTTGACTGGCGCAAGATCAAGGTCGCGGAACAACCGACACAACAAAGCCTGTTATCTGCACTAGATAACGCAATCGCCTGACTGTCCTGCGCCAATGGGCGTATCGGAACAACCGCAAACTGCAATGGTCCGACCGTGAAAAAACCAGAAACGCCAAGAACCGACACCTCTGCGACGCCGGCCAAAGGCCAGGATACAATTTCGATCGACAGCAAAGGCAATGCCAATACGGGCGAAACACCCGGGCAAAATGCCCCATCTGGCAAGGATGGCGCATCATCCAAGCCTGCGTCTGCCACCAGCACAGCACAACCTGGCAATGCAGCAAGCAACACAAAGTCTGCCGCAACCACATCCGGTGCGAACAAAACCGCTGGCACAAATGCACCCGCAAACGGCACCACATCAAAACCCGCCGGTACGGCCACAGGAACCGGAACTGCCTCGGCAGGTGGTGCAGGCGGCAAAACGCCCGGTGGTAATAATGATGGCCCCGCGCGCCCTGCTTCCGGTGCTGCGTCAGGTAAACCGGGAAAACCCGGCAAACCGGCCATTATGGTGGTGGTATGGGCGATTATCATTGTTGGTATCGTTCTGGCGCTTGCATGGGCCAGCCGCGCCTTATGGTGGCAACAGGCCCAACCAGCGCTGACAGACATTTTGCCGCAAACCGCGATAGAAGCCCTGGCGCCCGATGCCGAAAACAATGCTGACATATCGCAACAACCAGCACCTGACACACCACTGCCACCAGCCACTGAGAACGGTGCGAAAACAACCGATACGGCACCCGAAACCACCCCATCTGCGACCACACCCGCAAATGATGCCGACACCAATTCGCAACCGGCCAACACCGCCAGCAATGGTGATGGCATGGGCAATATGGGAATGGATACACAACAGGCAGCCCCCTCAGCCGATATGGACGCCTCGGAAACGCAGGACGCCCCGGATAATGCAGGTGATTCAAATGCCAGCAATGTTGTTGTCGCAAGCGATCTGACCGCCCGTCTTTCACACCTGGAAGGTACAATCAGCGCCCTGCGCGAACGCCTGGATCAGGAACGCGGCGGCGAGTTGAACGATTCTGTTGCCCGCCGTCTGGGTGAACTTGAAACCCGCACGGCCCCGATTGACGAAGTTGCCCGGGTGCAATCCGAACTTTCCGGTGTCGCCAGCGAAATGCGTGACCTTACCGCCCGGATGGCAACGGTAGAAGACGAGCTTAAAGCCACCGAAGGGCTGCGCATTGCCGGTCGTGGGCAGGCAATCGGCATCGCTGTTGCCATCCTGCGCGATGCCGCCCAGCGTGGCGGACCGTTCGAGGTTGCCTTAAACCAGCTTACCCGTAGCGGTTCGGACGATCCTGTTGTGCAAGAACAGATCGAAAAGCTAAAACCGCTTGCAAGTACGGGCGCACTGAAAATTGAATTGTTGCGCCAAACATTTTCCAAAGCTGCGGAAGACGCAATCAAATCTGCCAGCGATGATAATTCGGGCGGCATTTGGGACTCGACGGTGGCAAACCTGAAAAAGCTGTTCCCGATCCGCCGTGTTGATGTGGTCGGCCAGGAAACACTTGATGGCCGCCTGGTAAGTGCCGAACAGGCCCTGGCACAGGATAATCTGGCCAATGCCATTTCCGCCCTTGAAGGTGTAGACGGCGATAATGCCCAAACCGCCCTTAAACCCTGGCTGGATCAGGCCCGTGCGCGCCAAACCATCAATCAGGCGATTGATGTGCTGAGCAGTCACGCGATTGGCCTTTTGACCGGCACCGAAGATAAAGCCGGCAATCCCACCACCGGATCGGAGGCAGCCCAATGATCCGGCTGGTTATATTTGTACTGATCACAGCCGCCCTTGTGACCGGTGCCGTGTGGTTTGCCAATAATCCAGGCACCATGACAGTCATCTGGCTAGGCTACCGGTTTGATGGTTCCATCGGTATGGTGGTGCTCGCCATCCTTGCCATGGTGATGGTGCTGGTGGTGCTGTGGCGCATATGGTTTGTCATTTCACGTTCGCCTGGCTGGGTCGGCCGGATGCTGGGCAGCCGTCGCCGTAAAAAGGGCCAGCAGGCGCTGACAATGGGCCTGCTTGAACTGGCATCGGGCGATGTTCGTCAGGCCCTCAAACACACCCGTGCGGTTGATAAATACCTTGAGGACGATACCCTCACCCGGCTTCTCACCGCACAGGCCGCCGAACTTGAAGGCAACGACAAAGCCGCTCATCACCAGTTTGAAGAAATGCTGAAATCACCTGATTCAGCCTTCTTTGGCCTGCGCGGCCTGTTGCAGTTATCGCTTAAAGCCGATGACCGCACCGCAGCCCTTGACTATGCCGAGCGCGCCCATCGTTTACGCCCGCGCAATCCGTCGGTTCTTGTCACTTATTTTGACCTGCTTTTGGGCGCAAAACGCTGGGACCGGGCCTTAACCCTGCTGGTTGATGCGCAAAAGGCCGAGATTTTCAAGGAAGACGAACTATCACGCCGTCGCGCCCTGCTGATTACCGCGAAGGCCGAAGATGCAGTACGTGACGGGGAAAACAGCGAAGCGGTCAAACTGTTGCGTAAAGCCTTAAGCGCCCATCCCGATTTCAGTGGTGCGGCCATTTTGCTGACCGAACTTTACATCAAGGTCAATCAACCCGCCAAGGCGCGCGATATTGTTACCCAAAGCTGGCAAGTCAGCCCCAATGGGGCGCTGGGTCAGCTTTATTTGCAAAGCCTTGATGGCGATGCGCTTGGCAAAATCAAGGCCGTTGAAAAACTGATTGCCGGTAAAACCGACCACCCCGAAAGCCAGTTGCTGCTGGCCGAAGCGGCCATTAATGCCCAGCTGTGGGGCATGGCACGCAGCAACCTTGAAAAGGCAATTACCAAAAACGCACAGGCCCGTCATTACCGTCTGCTCGCCGATCTGGAATTTGCCGAGAAACAGGACCCGGCCAAGGCGCGTGAATTACTGGTCAAAGCCAGCCACGCCAACCCCGACCCGGATTGGCGCTGTGGTGCTTGTGGGACGGAAACCGGTAAATGGTCGGTCATTTGCCCGTCCTGCCATTCATTTGGTGCGATTGACTGGCGTGCACCGTTACGTCTGCACAATCACCCCCATGTTGATCATGGCCATGCTGATACCAGCAACAAATCGGACGCACCGCTGGCTGTTTCAATCGCTGGCACAACGATTGACGGGGATGAAAAGGCGATCGAGCAAAAAACCGCCAATCGCTAGATTTCCAACCGCAATAAACCATGCAGAATATAAAACGGCGACCCGATATTTGACGGGCCGCCGTTTTTAATTATTCAGAATTTTGCCCGATCAAAATGATCAATGGCGGAAATGACGCATGCCGGTAAAGACCATGGCGATATTGTTTTCATCCGCGGCATCAATCACTTCCTGATCGCGCATGGAACCACCCGGCTGAATAACAGCCGTGGCACCGGCCTTAACCGCGGCCAGCAAACCATCGGCAAACGGGAAGAAGGCGTCGCTCGAAACCACCGACGCCTCAGTCCGCACGATTTCTTCACCAGCGTTTTTGCTGGCTTCTTCGGCTTTCCACGCGGCAATGCGCGAGCTGTCAACCCGGCTCATCTGACCGGCACCAATGCCAACGGTCTTGCCGTCTTTGACATAAACAATGGCATTTGATTTCACATGTTTGCCCACACGGAAGGCAAACAGCAAATCGTTCAGTTCCTGATCAGACGGGGCGCGTTTGGTAACGACCTTAAGGTCTTCGCGCTTTACCCGGCCTGCATCACGGTTCTGCAACAAATACCCGCCCGACAGTGACCGCAGGGTCATATCGGCTTCTTCCGGGTTGGCCATACCACCGGTCAGAAGAACGCGCAGGTTTTTCTTCGCGGTCAAAACGGCTTTTGCTGCATCGTCAGCGTCAGGTGCGATCACAACTTCGGCAAACAGTTTGGCAATTTCTTCAGCAGTTTGCGCGTCAAGCGTACGGTTCACGGCAATAATACCGCCAAATGCCGACACCGGATCGCATGACAAAGCCTTGTGATAGGCCTCAATCAGGGTTTCGCCTTCGGCGACACCACACGGATTGGCGTGCTTGATAATCGCAACAGCCGGTTTTTCGGAAAATTCGGAAACCAGTTCAAAGGCCGCGTCGGTATCATTCAGGTTATTAAATGACAGTTCCTTACCCTGAAGCTGGGTTGCAGTGGCAACACCAGGGCGGTTTTTGCCATTGGTGTAAAATGCCGCCTGCTGATGGGGGTTTTCGCCATAACGCAGGGTCTGTTTCAGTTCACCCGAAACATTCAAACGCTGCGGGAAGGTTTCACCAAGCTGACCGGCAAACCAGGTTGAAATCGCCGCATCATAGGCCCCGGTGCGGGCATAGGCCTTGGCGGCCAGTGCACGGCGGGTTTCATAGGTAGTTGCCCCTGCATTGTCGCCCATTTCGGCAACCACACGGCCATAATCAGCCGGATCAACAATCACGGTAACCGATTCATGGTTTTTGGCGGCAGAACGGATCATGCCGGGGCCGCCAATATCGATATTTTCGATGCAGGTGTCATAATCGGCACCTTTGGCAACGGTTTCCTCGAACGGATACAGGTTAACGGCCACCAGATCGATCGGCGTGATGTCGTTATCCGTCATTGCCTGCATGTGGCTGGAAACAGAACGACGGCCCAACAGGCCGCCATGAATTTTCGGATGCAGGGTTTTGACACGGCCATCCATAATTTCAGGAAAACCGGTATGAGAGGCAACTTCCTTAACCGGAATACCAGCCGCTTCAATGGCTTTGGCAGAACCACCGGTCGAAAGAATTTCAACACCCTGTTCGTGAAGGGATTTGGCAAATTCAACCAGGCCGGTTTTATCGGAAACAGAAATAAGCGCGCGCGCAATACGGGCTGTCATCGTGGCTTCGCTTTCATGCAGGAACGGAAACAGGAACATGGCCCGGGCGCATTAATGATGGTTCCGCAATTTCGGCAAACACACATCATTAATGGGCCCGGTCCGATTTCGGGCGGAGCAATAGCACGCAACGGGCCAAATGTGGACCCCGAATTGTTGCAAGGCGGCTATCTCGTCGGCACAAATGAAACCTGCCCTTTTTTCAGGCAAACCGGTTTTTACCCGGCATCGACAGCACGATTGGCAATTTCGGCCTGTTGTTCGGCCAAAATCGAACTGACACTGATTTCAGGGGGCTGAAATTCGGGCACCAGTTGTGAAATCAGTTCCAGCGTACGCTGCGAATTGCGCGCCTGTGCACTTTCGGCCAATTGCTCCAGCACCGATTTAATCAGGCCATAATCCAGCACACGCGGCGCAGCCAGCAACACACCCTCTGTAGCCGTAGGCTGCGGAGGTTCAGAATCATGAAACAATTCTTCATAAAGTTTTTCGCCCGGACGCAACCCCGTCACCTTGATTTTCACATCGGTATCAGGGCGCAACCCGGCCAGCAAAATCATCTGCCGTGCCAGATCAACGATTTTTACCGGGCGTCCCATATCAAGAACGAAAATTTTGCCCCCAGCTGTCATGCCCTGCCGGCCCATTTCGGCCGCCTGCAACACCAGCTCCACTGCCTCGGCAATGGTCATGAAATAGCGGGTAATACCTTCGTGGGTCACAGTTAAGGGCCCACCTGCTTCAAGCTGGCGGCGAAACAGCGGCACAACCGACCCGGTCGAGCCCAGAACATTGCCAAACCGTACCGTCACAAACCGGGTTTTACCACGCAACTCATCACTTAGGGTTTCCAACGCCTGGCAATAACATTCCGCCAGCCGCTTTGACGCGCCCATGACATTGGCCGGGTTTACCGCCTTGTCGGTTGAAATCAAAACCATGGTTTCAACATCAGCCGCCCGGCACGCCTCGGCAACATTATGCGTTCCGATGGTGTTGGTTAAAATGCCTTCGTTGGGGTTATGTTCCACCAGCGGCACATGTTTATAGGCCGCAGCGTGAAACACAATATCGGGGGTTTCAACGGCAAAAACCTGATCCAGGCGCACCCGGTCCCGTACATCCCCCAAAACACTATGTCGTGACAGGTCGGGATGTTTTTCCGACATCTCCATGTCGATTTCATACAGGTTATATTCACCCGCATCGAACAGGCAAATATGTGCCGGGCCATAACTGGCAATCTGACGCACCAGTTCCGAGCCAATAGACCCGCCCGCCCCGGTTACCAGAACCCGGCGCCCGGCGATCATATCGCGCACCTTGTCCCGGTCCAGCCGGGCTTCGGGCCGTCCCAGCAAATCCTCAATTGCCACCGGGCGAATTTGCAGCGGGTCGGAAACGCCGTCGCGCAAATCACCCAATTTGGGCAAACGCGATAAAACCAGCCCGCGCCGGTCGGCAATTTCCACCCACTTTCCAACATCAGAATGGCGCAAGGCATTACCGGTTAATACCAGCTTGCGCGGACGGTGATCAAAACGTGATTTTTCCAGCTTATCAAGGGTCGCCTCAAGGTTATCAACCGTGTCAAAAACCTTGACCCCGTGCATGTTGCGGCCCACGCGCCCGTCCGTCAGGCCAACAATGCCAACAACTTCAAACGGTGCAAGTGCAGATCGGCGGGTTTCGCGAATAAAGGCTTCGGATTCATCCCCCGCCCCAATCAGCAAAATCGGAATGCGGCTTTCGCCCTGGCGCGCCATCGCAAGCGATACCGACCGGTCCTTGATCACGCGATACAACAGGCGCGGCCCACCCAGCAGCGCCATCAACAAAAACCACTGAATAATCGGCGCCGAGCGTGGCAACCAGTCTAGCCGGGTGGTTAAAAACAGAACGGCAAATAACACAGCAATTGCCAATGTCACCGCCTTGGCAATACGCGACAGGTCATTTAACGACGCATATCGCCAAATGCCGCGATAAAGCCCGAACAACCAAAAAATACAGCCGGCAAGAGCCGCAAAACCAAGCGTTGCCAGAACCATGTTTTGCGGCACAAAATAAGGCAGGGCATCGCCAACGCGCAAATATAACGCCAGCGGAAATGAAATTGCTGCCATGATCACGTCATGAGCAAACGCCACTTTGCTACGCTGTATCAATCGCCACATAAATGTCCCAAACCAGTTGCCGGTGCGCCGCCTCATTTCCAGGGAAATATGCGGCTGACTTATTTGTATATTATCCTAGCTCGATCTTTTCGCGCCCAGCCGGGGGCAAGTCAAGCACAGGTGGTATATTGACAGGTTATTTCCCGACCAGGCCATCAGCCTTTTTAACCGGCCAATACCGCAAAATCCCGACCAGCAACAATACAACAACCAGTGCCAGCACCAAACGGGTAATCGCCCCGTCAAACTCAACCGGCAATGCCGTAAAAGCAACCGCAATCAAAAACAAATTTGCCACCAGGATTAACAAGGCAACCGTCCCGTGGCTCATGCCGCGCCCGGTTGCCACCTGATAGGCATGCTGGCGGTGCGCCTGCCATATTTTTTCCCCCCGTGCGGCCCGGCGCAAAAGGGTAAAGGTCGCATCAAACAAATAATAAGCGGGAAATATCAACGCGGGCAACCATGCCCCGCGTGCTGCCACTTCCAGCAACAACCAGCCCAGGACATAACCCAGCGGGATAGACCCGACATCCCCTAAAAACAGCTTGGCCGGGTGCCAGTTCCAAATCAAAAACCCCAGCACGATCGCCACAATACCAAGGCCGATAACACCAAGGTCAACAAAAACCGGGGTAAAAGCCAACAGGGCAACCACAAACACCCCTGCGCCGATCGACCCGGCTTCAACCCCGGAAATACCGTCTATGCCATCCATAAAATTAAACAGATTTACGAACCACACCCATGTCAGCACGACCAGAACATGATCCAGCCACAGGGGTACCAATCCTTGCAAAACCGGGCCGCTCAGGGCTGTGATCCCGCAAATAACGGCAACAAACTGAAACCCGAAACGCAAACGTGCCGACAAATCGTGGCGGTCATCCATCCAGCATATGGCGGCCAGACCAAGGGCGGCCGCCAGCATCAGCCAGCGCTGCCAACCCGCATCCCCAAACCAGATCGTCACCCCGGCCACCATCAATAACACCAGTGGCGTCACCGCAAGGCCACCCCCGCGCGGGGTTGGAACGGCATGGCTGGATCGATGGTTCGGCATGTCCAGAATCGCTTTATGGCGTAAATAGCGCAAAACAATCCCGGTCAGCAGCAACGCAGCAATCAGCAATCCACCTGAAAAACCGGCAAGGGCAGCAAATGACATTAAACAGACCCGTTCATAAGTAAGATTTGATTTCTGGATTAGCGATGCCAACCTTCAACCGCAAGGTTTTTCGCTTTTTCCACCTAAACCATCGGTGTGACAGGGCTGAATTGCGGGCAAGACGCTTTACACCCCCGATCATCGCGCTTACTTACACTGTTATATTGTTCAAGGAGAAACCCTTCCGTGCGTGAAAGCCGTTCAAACCGCCCTGACCACCGCAATGCCAATGGTCGCGCCACCAGTACCCCTGTGGCCGTAGACCCGCGTATGCTGGCCCTTAAAACCCTGCAGGAATTGCGTGGCGGCGAGGTCACCCTTGATGAACTGCTGACAAAACACGGTTATGGCCTGCCCTCGCGGGACCGTAATTTTCTGCGCCAGCTCCTGGGTAGCACCCTGCGCCATCTGGGCGAAATTGATGCCATTCTTGCTCCGCGTTATCACCCGCCGCAGGACCGCACCGCGAACCGCCTGACCAACATCATGCGTCTGGGTGTGACCCAGTTGTTTTTTATGGATGTGTCTGAACATGGCGCTGTTGATAGCACGGTAAATCTCGCACGTGATGCCGGTTTGCATAAATATGTCAAACTGGTGAACGCGGTGCTGCGTGGCCTACAACGCGATGGCTATGAATTACCTGAAGGCGTCGAAGACTGGCAGTTAAACATTCCGGCCTGGCTGCGCGGTGTGTGGAAAAAGACCTATGGGGCAGATCGCGCACGCGACATCGCGCGTGCCAGCCTTGGTTACGCCAAACTTGATATTTCAGTACGCGACGGCGAAGAACGCGCACAATGGGCCGAAAAACTGGGTGGCATCCTGCTTCCCACCGGCACGATCCGCCTTGAAAGCGGCCAGCGTATCCGCGATCTCCCCGGTTATAAAGACGGCAAATGGTGGGTGCAGGATGCCGCTGCGGCCCTTCCCGCCACACTCTTTGGCGACTATGAAGGCAAAACCATTTACGATTTGTGTGCTGCCCCTGGCGGTAAAACCATGCAGTTAGCGGCCCGCGGCGCCAATACTATTGCGGTTGATAAATCGGAAGGGCGTTTACGCCGGGTTTATGAAAATCTTGAACGGGTTGATCTGGGTGCCGCAATTGTCACCGGCGATGCCACCGAGCTTGCTGACGATGCCCCCATTGCGGATGCGGTCTTGCTCGACGCACCATGTTCGGCGACTGGCACCATTCGCCGCCACCCCGATATTTTGCTGCGCTCGGGTGATGCCTTGATGAAATCACTGTTGCCAATCCAGCAAAAACTGCTGCTTCAGGCTGACCGGGTTCTGGCTGTTGGTGGCGAGCTGATATATTGCACCTGTTCGATGCAGCCCGACGAAGGCGAATTTCAGATTAAATCATTTCTGGCCGACCACCCCAATTATGCCCGCAAGCCGATTACAGCTGACGAACTGGGTGGCTGGGATGAAGCCATAACAGCCGACGGTGAATTACGCATTTTACCGGTTCATATGACCGATCTTGGTGGCATGGACGGGTTTTATTGCGCACGGCTGGTAAAACAGCGCGGATAAGCACTGCTAAATGCCAATCGAGGCTGGTTTAAGTGACAAAGACGGGAATTTGCGTTATAGCAGCCGCAAATTCCCGCTTTTTCATTCGTGTTTCGATCAGGACCGTGCCGCGCCATGACAACGCAAAACACCATCAAGATTGCCCCGTCCATTCTTTCGGCTGACTTTGCCAAGCTGGGCGAAGAAGTTGCCGCAATTGACGCCGCAGGTGCCGATTACATCCATATCGATGTCATGGACGGCCATTTTGTGCCCAACATCACCATCGGCCCCGATGTGGTCAAGGCGCTGCGCCCGCACACCGACAAGGTGTTTGACGTGCATCTGATGATTGCACCCGTCGATCCCTACATCCAGGCTTTCGCCGATGCCGGGTCCGATATCATCACCATCCATGCCGAAGCAGGCCCGCACCTGCATCGCAGCCTGCAACTGATCAAATCTCTGGGCAAAAAGGCCGGCGTGTCGCTTAACCCGTCGACCCCGGAAAGTGTGATTGAATATGTGATGGATCAGGTTGATCTGGTGCTGGTCATGACGGTCAATCCCGGCTTTGGCGGGCAAAAATTCATCGCAAGTCAGCTTGAAAAGATCAAACGCATCCGCAAAATGATCGACGCAACCGGCCGCCACATCGATCTTGAGGTTGATGGCGGTGTAAACCCCGAAATTGCGCGTGACGTGATCGCTGCGGGTGCAGATGTTCTGGTCGCAGGCTCCGCCACTTTCAAGGGTGGCCCCAGCCAGTATGCCCCCAATATCAAGGCCATTCGCGGGAATTAAGCCTCATCAAAAGAACAAACGGCGATATTCCGGTTAAAGAATATCGCCGTTTTTATTCCACCGCAGACATTAAAAATCGATACAACGCCCTTTATGTTCCCAATCGCCAAAGCGGGTGGGTTCAGGGCCTTTGGGGCCACCGATTTCGCGCTGGGCGGCTTCGCGAAAGGCTTTCGCTTCGGCAAGGGCATTAATTGCATCTTGCGATAAAGCCGGTGCTTCTTTCGCCATATCAGGCGCATCATTGGCACCGGCAACGGTGCTATCTGCTGCCTTTTCGTCATCCTTGTTTGCAGGCGAAGCCGCATTAGGGACGGAACCAGTTGAACGATGGATAACCGTTTCGCGGAATTTTCCGGCCATGGGAGCCTCCGATCAAAGCCGCGTAGGGCGGCGATTTTTCAATACTGCCCAACAGATAGCGCCGCAAACGGCCAACGACAAGCCCCGGCTTATGATGGCTGCCTTGTGATTGCCGCAAACTGGCTCTTTCCAGCAGGGGTGAAAGCCGCTATTTCAAGCGGACGAGCAAAACCAAGGAGAAACCATGCGTTCAATCCCCCAGCGTATCGCCGAAGAACTTTCTGTCCGTCCCGAGCAGGTCCTTGCCACCATCGAATTGCTAAATGAAGGCTCGACCGTGCCCTTCATCGCCCGCTACCGCAAGGAAAAGACCGGCGGACTGGACGATACCCAACTTCGTAACCTGGATGAACGCCTGCGTTACCTGACCGAACTGGAAGAACGCCGGGCATCGGTGATTGACAGTATCCGCGAGCAGGAAAAACTGACACCCGAGCTTGAAAAGGCCATTAACGCGGCCGATACCAAAACCCGCCTTGAAGATTTGTATTTGCCGTTCAAGAAAAAGCGCCGCACCAAAGCCCAGATCGCGCGCGAAGCCGGGCTGGAGCCGCTGGCAGACGGGTTGTATCAAAACCCGCAGCTTGACCCCGAAACCGAAGCCGCCAAATTTATCGATGCTGAAAAAGGCATTGCCGATACCAAAGCCGCCCTTGATGGGGCGCGCCAGATTTTGATGGAACGCTTTGCCGAAGACGCCGACCTGGTGGCCCGCCTGCGTCAGCTTTTGTGGGATGACGGCGAAGTTACCGCCAGCGTCATTGAAGGCAAGGAAACCGAAGGGGCAAAATTTTCCGATTATTTCAGCCATTCGGAAAAGATCAAAACCTGCCCGTCGCACCGCGCACTGGCCTTGTTCCGGGGCCGCAACGAAGGCATTTTGCAAATTAAACTAACCCTGGGCGCCGAAGACGAAGACCGCCCGCGCGGCGAACCGGGCCGGGCCGAAACCGTGATTGCCGCCCATGTGGGTATTCGCAACCAGGGTCGCCCCGCCGACAAATGGCTATCCGACACTGTGCGCTTTACCTGGCGGGTTAAATTGTCCCTGTCGATCGAGCTGGATTTGTTTGGCAATTTACGCGACAGCGCCGAAGAAGATGCAATCAAGGTGTTTGCCGACAATTTGAAAGACCTGTTGCTGGCCGCCCCGGCCGGGCAAAAAGCCACCATGGGGCTGGACCCGGGGGTTCGTACCGGTGTCAAGGTTGCCGTGGTCGATGCCACGGGCAAGTTGCTTGATACCGCCACCGTTTACCCGTTCCAGCCGCGTAACGATGTGCAAGGCGCGATCAACACAATGGCCGCCCTGGCGGCAAAACACAAAATCGAACTGATCGCGATTGGCAACGGCACATATTCACGCGAGACAGACCAGCTTGCAGGCATGTTGTTAAACTCCTTTCCGCAAATCAAGGCGACCAAGGTTATCGTCAGCGAAGCAGGTGCATCGGTTTATTCGGCGTCGCAATTTGCCGCCGAAGAGTTTCCCGATCTCGATGTGTCGCTGCGCGGCGCAGCCTCGATTGCGCGCCGCTTGCAAGACCCGCTGGCCGAGCTGGTGAAAATCGATCCCAAATCAATTGGTGTCGGCCAATATCAGCATGATGTGTCAGATGCAAAACTGGCCCGCTCGCTTAATGCCGTGGTCGAGGATTGCGTCAACGGCGTAGGCGTTGACCTTAACACTGCCTCTATCCCGCTTCTTACCCGCGTTGCCGGGCTTAGCGAAGGGTTGGCGCGCAATATCGTCACCTACCGCGATGTCAACGGGGCCTTTCGCTCGCGCGCCGATTTGCGCAAGGTTGAACGGCTGGGGCCAAAAGCCTTTGAACAATGCGCCGGTTTTTTACGTATTCTGGGCGGTAAAAACCCGCTTGATGCCTCGGCGGTTCACCCCGAAGCTTACCCGATTGTCGAAAAAATCAGCCGTGAAAGCAGCCGCGACCTTGCCAGCCTGATTGGCGACTCGCCATTTTTGAAAACATTGCACCCCGAAAAATTCGCCGATGACGTTTTTGGCGTGCCCACCATCCGCGATATTCTGGCCGAGCTG
Organism: Thalassospira sp. MCCC 1A01428; assembly: GCF_002115825.1. Taxonomy (GTDB): domain Bacteria; phylum Pseudomonadota; class Alphaproteobacteria; order Rhodospirillales; family Thalassospiraceae; genus Thalassospira. The sequence continues at coordinate 113,075 of NZ_JFJZ01000008.1, forward strand.
GACAAACCGGGCCGCGACCCGCGCCCGGAATTCAAAACCGCGAAATTCATTGAAGGCGTCAATGAAATCAAGGATCTGAAAGTTGGCATGAAGCTGGAAGGTACGGTTACCAACGTGACCAATTTTGGCGCGTTTGTTGACGTGGGCGTGCATCAGGACGGCTTGGTTCATATCTCGCAACTGGCCGACAAATTTGTTGCCGACCCGCGTGAAGTGGTCAAGGCCGGGCAAATCGTTTCGGTGACCGTGATGGAAGTTGACGCACCGCGCAAACGCATTGGCCTGTCGATGAAATCGGACCCGGATTACGAAGGCGCACAGGACCGCCGCGAACAGCGCAGCCAGCCCTCAGGTGCGCGCAACAGCAATGACCGGAGCGCGCAACGTCGCCCGGCAGGAAATAACGGCACTAATAACCGTGATGCCAACCGAGGCAGCGGCAACAACCGCGCCAATATGTCCGCAGGTGATGCCGGTGGCAATGCCATGGCCGCGGCCCTGAAAGCTGCAATGGAACGCCGCAAATAAAACCGGATCCCGGCAACGGCGCGGGTTATCTGCCTTTGCAATCCTATGCTGGCGGCGGAACGATATCATAATCGTTCCGCCGCCATTTATTTATCAGGCCGGGCCCACCCACCGGTAAACAGCCGATTGACACATCCCGCCTTAACACCCATCTTGCATCTTCACCAAGGGGAGCCCCGACAGGGGGCTGAGAAACTGCCACACGGAAAACCCGCAGCGCAGTGACCCGTTGAACCTGATCCAGTTCATACTGGCGTAGGGAGGGTGCGAATGCTGTTTTTCGGCATTTTTACATCATTCCGGCTTCGAACTGGGTTTCCAGACATGTTTGTATTGGAGCCTTAACATGACCAACGATGCCACCAACCCCACACCTTCTGCCCTTTTTGCCCAAATGCGCGACACATCGCCGCTGGTGCAATGTATTACCAATTATGTCGCAATGAATTTTGCCGCCAATACCTTGCTGGCGGCGGGCGCTTCACCGGCAATGGTACACACACCCGAGGAATCCGGCGAATTTGCCACCATCGCCGGGGCGTTAACGGTTAATATCGGCACATTGTCCCCGCAATGGGTGGAGGGCATGAAAGCTGCCGCGCAAAGTGCCAATCAGGCAAACAAACCATGGGTGCTGGACCCGGTTGCCCATTTTGCCACCGCCTTTCGCCGCGATACCGTGGCCGAACTTTTAGAACTTAACCCCGCCATTATTCGCGGCAATGCATCGGAAATCATCGCCCTTGCAGGGGGCAAAAGTACCGGACAGGGGGTTGATAGCGGCGACCCGGTTGAACAGGCCGAAGAGGCCGCAACAACCCTGGCCCAAAACCGGAATGCCGTGGTTGCGGTAACGGGAACCGTTGATTTCGTCACCGATGGCACCCGCGCGGTTCGCATTCATGGTGGATCAGATTTAATGCCAAAAATCACGGCAATGGGGTGTTCGTTAACAGCCCTGGTGGGGGCCTTTGTTGCCATTACCCCGAATGCCCCCTTTAACGCCACCGTGGCCGCCCTTGCCACCTTTGCCGCCGCCGGGGCCATTGCTGCCGATACAGCAAACGGGCCAGGCAGCTTTGCCGTGCATTTCATTGATGCCCTTTATGGGCTGGATGCCAACGCCCTTAACGCCAAATCGCGGATTGAAACCCTGTCATGACCTTTGATCTATCGCTTTATCTGGTTCTGGACCCCGATTTATGCCGTGAACATACCATGGTCGAAACCACCCGTGCCGCCCTTCGCGGCGGGGTTACCATGGTGCAACTGCGCAACAAAACCGCCAGCACCGACGCCATGATCAAGGTCGGCCATCAGTTAATGGCGGTTTTGGCTGGCAGTGGCGTCCCCTTGATTGTGAACGACAATATCGACGTCGCCCTGGCAATTAATGCAGATGGCCTTCATATCGGACAGGATGACATGCCCGCCAGCCTTGCCCGGCAAAAACTGGGCAAGGATAAAATACTTGGCCTCTCGGTCGAAGACCCGACCGCGCTGCGCACGGCGGACCCGGCACTTGTCGACTATATCGGTATCGGCCCGGTTTTTGCGACATCAACCAAACCCGGACACAAACCAGCCATCGGCTTTGACGGGCTGGCACACCTTGCCCGCCAAAGCCCGCTGCCATCTGTCGCCATTGGCGGATTAAAGCAGGAACATGTCGGCGCGGTTTTTGCGGCCGGGGCCCAGGGGCTGGCTGTGGTATCTGCCATTTGCGGCCAGCCGGACCCGGAACTTGCAACCCGTACCCTTGCTACTGCAATTTCGGCGGCTTCTGCACCACCCCCAACCCTCTCTGATCGGGGCGAGTGATATTGCGACGGCAAGGGTCAATGATGGACGTTTCAAAGAACGCCCTGATTGGCACAGCCAGGCAACCGCGATGAAACCAGTAATCGCGGCCCCGCCAGCTTTGATGTTGCACGCGTAAAACCGGATTGCCGACCAGGGATTACCCACAGAAATTCCAGGCACAGAGTCTAAAAATGCGACATCGGGCAAAAAATAAGGCAAATCTGCCAAAAATCGAAATATCCGGGTAAAAAGCCTCGCAATCAAACCGTTGCGGGGCTTTTTTGTTGGTTTTTTCGCATTTGCAACAGGAAATATGGCATCGAATTGCCTCATTCGCGCCCCGAATAGCCCTTGATTGCCTGCAATATTACCTTTCAACGACGATAAACAAGGGTCAATTCCGGCTCGAAGGCACAGTCAGGCATCCTGCAGTTTCACCGGTCAGTGGTATCGGAACAGACTAAAATGATGTTTACCCTGCCGTATTATCGCACAAACATTTTGCGAGGAGACATTCATGTCGAAGTCTTTCCGCAGCAAACCGGTGGTTCTCGCCCTGATCGGTCTTTTGTCAGTGACGACAGCTGCCCTGGCTGCGATCAAGGTTGCCCCGAAAGCCGTAACAGATACGGTCACCATTCAGTCCGATGCGCCAAACGGTGAGGTCGTTCTGACATATCCTGATGGCAGCATGGCCCTAAACAAAACCTGTGGCAGTTTCCCCTGTCAGTTAAATATCAGCAGCCTGCAAAAAGGCGAATACGGGGTGATGATCCGTCAGGGGACCGACATACAGAATATGGTTAGCCTTTATAAGGAATAATCTTCCACGAATAACGTGCCGACACATCAACCCGGCACACAGGTACTTGCATCGATTGGCATCTTCGTGAATTGATACCCTGAAAAGCTGAACCAAATCAGCTAGCCCTTTATCAAGGGGCATTGCGTTCAAGAACAAAACATCATGTTCAAACACGTTTTCAGGGAAGCATGAAATGCACATATCAAAAAAACTGGCCGGAGTTCTATTGCCTGCCCTTCTGGCCGTCAGCGGTTGCGCCCAAACAGGCCAAGCCGACAAAACCAGTCTATGGTCCGCCTACGACAATACCTTTAAAAACGCCAAATATATTGATCTGACCCATGCCTTTGCCCCGGTTCAGCCAGTATGGCCGGGGTTTGGCAATGCCAAATTCAAGGCGGCTATTGCGGGCCAGAAAATTGATGGCTATGTCAATGTCGGTCAGGAATTTACCTACGAAAACCACGGGTTTGTTGCCACAGCCTATGACCTGCCAACCGACCAGTACGGCACCCAGCTTGACCCGCCCGCCCATTGGAACCCGATGGGTGCCACCATCAGCGACCTTCCCGCCACCTACAGCTTGCGCCCGCTTGTGGTAATCAACATTGCCGACAAGGTTGCCAAAGACCAGGGCTATTTCCTTCATGTCTCCGACATCGAGGAATGGGAGAAAAAACACGGAAAAATCCCCGAAGGGTCCGTCGTTATGGTCCGTTCCGACTGGTATAAACGCTGGGACGACATCAAAAGTTTCAATGAAACGCCGTTTCCCGGCGTCGGGCTTGAGGCGCTTAAATTCCTGCACCTCAAACGGCACATCCTGTTTCACGGCCACGAACCGCTTGATACCGACGCGACCCCCGATCTTGAAGGAGAATATTGGCTGATGCACAATAATTTCACCCAGGCCGAAGGGGTTGCAAACCTTGATAAGGTGCCGGAATCAGGCGCGCTTATCTCCATTGGCTTTGCCAAACCCCTGGGCGGCACCGGCGGCTATGCCCGATATGTCGCCATTGCACCGGCAGACTGGAAATATGGCGTCACCATTGCCGATGCCCCGGGTGCCCCGTTGCCAGAACAGGCCTGGCCGCTAAAACGTGATGAAAATGGTGTGATGCGGCCAACCCCGGAATAAAACGGTCGATTTCATAACCATCAGGTAAAATTTCTGATCGCGTCGGGAACGCCCTGGCATCCCGGCGCGTTTTAACTCAAAACAGGCAACACACTGCCCTGCAGCCAAAGGTTTTAAGCTTTTGTAAAAAACATTGCATAAGTCAAACTTTGACCTAGATAGAACGGGCAGACAAGTTTCGCCCTCCATTTGGGTGGATAGGAAGCAAAATTACCGCATAACAACAGGTTGTATGGCAATTTAACTTTCACACAAACGCCAAATGGGGATATGTTGCGGAAGCTTTGTGCGATCCGCACCGTGTAACGATAATGAACTTCGAGGTACTGTATCATGGCTCTTGAACTCCCGGCACTCCCCTATGCCTATGACGCGCTTGCACCGTATATGTCGGCTGAAACGCTCGAATTCCACCATGACAAGCACCACAATGCCTATGTCCAAACCGGCAACAAACTGCTGGAAGGTTCGGGCCTTGAAGGCAAGTCGCTCGAAGAACTGATTTTGGCAACCTATGCCGACAAATCCAAAGGCAAGCTGTTTAACCAGGTTGGCCAGCATTGGAACCATATCGAATTCTGGAAAATGATGAAGCCGAATGGCGGTGGCAACATCCCTGGTGAACTCGAAAAGAAAATCATTGAAGATTTCGGCTCGATCGAAAAATTCAAGGAAGACTTCACCGCCGCTGGCGTTGGCCAGTTCGGTTCCGGCTGGGCCTGGCTCGTACAGGATAAAGATTCTGGCAAGCTGACCACCACCAACAGCCCGAATGCCGAAAACCCGCTGGTAACCGGCCATAAAGTGCTGCTCGGTTGCGATGTGTGGGAACATTCCTATTACATCGATTACCGCAACAAGCGCCCGGATTACCTCAAGGCATTCCTCGACAATCTGGTAAACTGGGAATATGTCGCCGAGCGTTTCGCCAAAGCTGGCTAATCGCCCGACATAACCGATTAAAAATGAAAGCGGCCTCTGCGGGGGCCGTTTTTTTTGTTTCAAATTCAGCTAAGTGGCAGATAAACATTTATCATCATCTTAACATGATTAAAACGCGAAGTACGATGAAAAGAAATGAAATATCTCAAATCAGTTTCCAGAATTTTCAAATACCTAATCGACACGCATGGATATTCTTCGTTTTCAGAAACAATTTTTTCAAAATCACTTATGTCTGCATTTTTTCTACGGTCGAGCATCACAAAAACACCACACAACTCATCTTCATTTAGATATTTCAATGGTTGACTTGGAGCATCTTTATATCCTGCTCGCCCCCAAATCTTAAACTCAACCGGAAATGAGTTATATTTATCACTATATGTATCAGGATAACAAACCACTAGATCTGATCTACCTGGGCGCGAATAACGCTCCCGTTGAAGAACAGAACTCGGCCGTGAAATTAAAGCCCAAACAAAGTCTCTGACCTGATCTTCAGTAAATTTTCGTCCACCAGAATACTCCATTATAACCTGAGGCAAAGAGAACTCTAAATTTCTTATTAGAAATGAAAACCCTTCATTACCCAAGCATGCAGAGAATGTATCCCTCTCATCTTTACTTCCAAGAGCATATTTGAAATACCCCTCCATAAAATCAAAATTGTAGTCATGTTCCACCTCTCCCTTTTCTTTAGTTATATGCAATACAGCTTGATAAAGTAATGGCGCTCTATACACGCCATAACCTCTTAGTAATCCATCAATAGAGTTTTCTCCCTTGTCTGAACCAATATAGCACTTATTGAAAACAATCTCAGAATCTAAATAAAAGAGCAATGCAACAAAACCATTCACATAAAGAGTGCAATTATTATTATCGAACGTAAGAAAAACATGATACACTTGATTGGCGGCAACTATAGCTGTATCGTAAATTTTTTCTTCATCACCATTATACAATTTAACAACAAAGCGGCACCCTCGACTCCCTGAAACTCCGACAACAATTTTAACGTCTTGGTCTACCCTTGAATAAAAACTTAGTGCCGTTAAAAACATATCATCAAGTATTTGTTTTGTTTCATGGACTATCTTAAATATCATTTCAAATGAACATGATATAGTTGACACCCCTTCAGACATATCTTCCATTTTATCAAAATCTATACTTAGAATATCTGCCGCTCGCATAGGACACTTAGATTGTACAACCTTTGACAACTGTATAATCGGCAACTGAGAATCCGGCGGGATAGGACTTGAGGGTTTAATTCCTTTCTCCAATTGAGGCAAGGCACAAGATAAAACTGTAAATTGTTTCAACGTCACAGGGAAAAATAAGTAAATTTCAACCAACTCAACATTGAAATCAGCGTCAACAGGAACAGATATTCTCTGCCATTTTTTTGTCAACCTGTATTTCTTTGAGTTCGAGAAATATTTTGATCTAACGATTAAGACAACATCTTCATTATGAGAATAACATTTCACGTAAATTGAAAAAACAAAATTTCTTAAATCCACATAATTTCTTGCAATTAGAATTTCATGATTATTTATAAATTTATATACCCAAGATTTTTCACCTTTCAAAATTGAAAAATCCTGACCTACAACAGCAATATCTTTACTTCCCATATTTTTCCCGCCTCTAAAAACTTCCTCAAAAAAGTAACACAAAAAAAAAGTCGCCAACACAAAATGTTAGCGACTCATAAAATCCTCAAATTCAAATCCTGCAAAGCAGGATGGCTCAGATATCGAACTTAATGCCCTGTGCGAGCGGCAATTCGCGGGAATAGTTGATCGTGTTGGTTGCGCGGCGCATATAGCCCTTCCAGGCGTCCGAACCGGATTCGCGGCCGCCGCCGGTTTCCTTTTCGCCGCCAAACGCCCCGCCAATTTCCGCACCCGACGGGCCAATATTGACATTGGCAATCCCGCAATCCGAGCCAACAGACGAAAGAAACAGTTCGGTTTCACGAAGATCGGTTGAAAAAATGCATGATGACAGGCCCTGCGGCACACCGTTTTGAAGCGCAATGGCTTCTTCCAGCGTTTCATAGGTCATGACATAGAGGATCGGCGCGAAGGTTTCATGTTTGACGGTGTCAGTCTGACCCGGCATTTCAACCACAGACGGCCGCACATAATAGGCATCGCCATATTGGTCTTCCAACACACGTTCGCCGCCATGCACGGTGCCGCCATCTTTTTTGGCATTGGCAAGGGCCGCCTGCATATTATCAAAGCTGTCTTTATCAATCAGCGGGCCAACCAGCGTGCCATCGGCCAGCGGATCGCCGATTTTAACCGATTTATAAGCCGCAATCACCTTGGGCAGCAGTTCGTCCTTCACATCTTTATGCACAATCAAGCGACGCAGCGACGTGCAGCGCTGGCCACAGGTACCAACGGCGGAAAACACAATCGCGCGTACCGTCATGTCCAGATCGGCCGACGGGGTAACGATCATGGCATTGTTGCCGCCCAGTTCCAGAATGGTACGGCCAAAGCGGGCCGCCACACGCGGGCCAACTTCGCGGCCCATACGGGTCGAACCGGTAGCCGACACCAGCGCAACGTCATTGCTGTCGGTCAGGGCTTCGCCAATTTCGCGCGCACCGATCACAACCTGATGCAGGCCTTCGGGCGCATCGCCAAAGCGATCCAGCGCCTTTTGCAAAATGTTCTGGCAGGCAAGGGCGGTGAGCGGCGTTTTTTCCGACGGTTTCCAAATCACGGCATTACCGCACACCAGCGCCAGTGCCGTGTTCCACGACCAAACCGCAACCGGGAAGTTAAAAGCAGAAATAACGCCAACAACACCCAGCGGATGCCAGCTTTCCATCATTTTATGACCCGGGCGTTCGGACGCGATGGTCAAACCATAAAGCTGACGCGACAGACCAACAGCGAAATCGCAAATGTCGATCATTTCCTGAACTTCGCCCAAGCCTTCCTGATAGATCTTGCCACATTCAAGCGCAACAAGGCGGCCCAGCGGTTCCTTGGCGGCGCGCAGTTCTTCGCCCAGCAAACGCGCCAGTTCACCCCGGCGCGGACCAGGCACCTGACGCCACTGTGCAAATGCCCGTTTCGCATTGGCAATGATATCGCCCATCGCTGCCGGGTCCGTTTCGGCAATGCTGGCGATCTCCGATCCATCCACCGGGGTCTGGACTTTTAAGGCACCGCCCGAGATGACATCATCGGTCAGGCCGAGTTCGCTCAGTATCTTTGCATGGCTCACAATAAGCTCCCTTTCATTTTGGTTCTGTTGGGGTGATTTGCCAAATAACCATCACTGTCTGTCGGATCCAACCGCCCTTATTGCACATCGGCAAGGGCAGGCAAAAGACGCCCGATAATTTCGAACGCTTCATCCACCTGATCAAACGGGATGGTCAAGGGTGCCAAAAGACGCACCACATTGGCATATTCACCACTTGGCATTAACAATAGCCCGTTCTGACGGGCCAGCTGCAATAAAGTTTGCAGTCGTTTTGGCGACGGCGCACCGTCATCATTGACCAGCTCAAAGGCCCGCATGGCACCGATGCCCCGCACGCCGCCAATCACATGTCCGCCTGGCAACAGGCGCAGTTTTTCAACATGATCCACATATCGCTGGCCTAACTGATTGGCCCGGGACAGGATATTTTCGGTTTCCAGCACGTCAAACACGCCGGTTGCGGCCGCACAGGCAACCGGATTACCCGAATAGGTGCCGCCAAGGCCGCCCGGTGCCATCGCACTCATCACATCTTGCGCCCCGGTTAAGGCGGCAAGCGGAAAACCGCCGCCAATGCCCTTGCCCATCACCACAATATCGGGGCAGACCCCGGCATGTTCGATGGCAAACAATTTGCCCGTACGTGCAAAGCCGGACTGAATTTCATCGGCAATTAAAATCATACCATGCTGGTCGCACAGGTGACGCAGGCTTTGCAAAAATGCAGACGAACAGGCGCGAAATCCGCCCTCGCCCTGCACCGGTTCAATCACCACCGCCGCAATTGATTGCGGTTCGGCAACAACCTTGAAAATCCGGGCAATTGCCGCCAGCGCATCCGCATCTGATATATCGGCTTCGCGGCACGGATAAGGCACATGATGCACATTTCCGGGCAAAACCCCCAACCCGGCTTTATAAGGGGCAACCTTGCCGGTCAGCGACAGGGTTGCCAATGTGCGGCCATGAAAGCCACCGTCAAAGGCGATAACGCTGCTGCGCCCGGTAAAGGCCCGGGCCAGTTTCAGGGCGTTTTCCACCGCTTCGGCGCCGGAATTGGTTAACATCGATTTGGCGGGGCCTTCGATCGGGCAATGATCTGCCAGCCAGTCGGTTACGGCAATATAGGGTTCATGGGGCAGCGCGTTAAAACAGCTATGGGTAAAACGTTCAAGCTGGGCGGCGACCTTTGCCATTACCACCGGGTGACGATGGCCCAGCGTTAAAACGCCAATGCCGCCAACAAAATCCAGATAACGTTTACCGTCACAATCCCAAACCACGGCATTTTCCCCCCGGTCGATATAAACCGGGTGCAAGGTGCGAATGCCGGCTGAAACCGACTGTTTTTGTCGGCTCGCAAGGCTGGATGAAACGGCAATATCATCGCGGGGCATTGTCGGTAGCTCCAGTTAAATCCGGGATGAACGGCACAGGCAAAACCGTTCTGTTTCCTGTTTCACAAGGCTTGTTTTTATATCGTAACGTCAGATCACATTAAGCTCGCGCACCGGGGCATTGTCGCGCACACGTTCATAGCCAAACACCGACATATCAAGCGTTTGATAGCGCCCCGTTGCCACCAGTTCGCCCAGCGCGCGGCCCACAGCCGGGCTTTGTTGCAACCCATGGCCGGAAAAACCATTGGCAAACAGAAAATTGGGAACATCGGGATGCGGACCAACAATGGCGTTTTGATCCAGCAGGTTATAGGCATAATGCCCGGCCCAGGAATTGACCACTTTAACCGCCTCGAACCGTTCGCAGCGCTGATACAGGCCGGGCCAGATAATGTCGTCAAACAGACTGTGATCAACCTCGAAATCCCAACATTCGCCATCGCGGTCTGCCGGGGGCTGAATGCCGGTGATAAAATATTCACCTTCGGGTCGAAAATACAGGCCACTTGGGTCAATCAGCATCGGGCATGTGGCAACAATATCGGCAGCATCGCGGCAGTTAAAAACAAAAATGCAGCGCTTGCGCGGCTCTACGGGAATATCAAGCCCGGCCATGCGCGCCACTTTGGTCGCCCCGGTGCCAGCGGCATTAATGACGGTGCCGCAGCTAAATTGCCGCCCATCGGCCAATGTCACGCCGGTAACACGGTTACCGTCGCGCAAAAGGGCTGAAACTTCACCCTCCACGATATCCGCCCCACGCAGCTTGGCCTGACGACGAAAAATTTGCAGCAGGGAATAGGCATCAAACCAGCCCTCGCCGGTGCGCCCCCAGCAGCCGGCAGATAAATCATCAACGCTCATCCACGGGTATTTCGCCTTTAGCTCACCTGGTTCCATCCAGGCAATATCGGCCCCGTGGGCCAACTGGGTTTGATGGTTACTGGTTAAAATATCGCGGCCATCGGGGGTGGCAAGCACCAGATACCCCTTTTCATGCAGGGAAATATCCGCATCCGAGTCCACATCGCGTTTCAGGTTACGCAAAAACTCAATGCCATAACCCGACATTTCAATATTGATCGGGGTTGAAAATTGCTGGCGGATCGAGGCCGCAGAAAGGGCGGTCGAGCAAAATTCATAGCTGGAATCCTTTTCGATCACCAGCACCCGGCCATCAAAATCACTGCGCCCCAACAAATGCCATGCCGCCGAACAGCCGATAACTCCGCCGCCAACAATGATGACATCATAAAACTCGCCACTTACACCCATAAAAGCCAACTTCCCGATAAACATAACGAAACCGGAACAACCATTGGTTTTCCTGAAAATCGTTATTTTTGTTGTTTAACTGCCCGCTTTGTTTCAACGGGGCTGATCTGCAAAATAGCCGATGTTTTTCGACCCGAAAAGCGAACTTGCGACGTGACAATGCCGGTTATGCCACAGGGTTGGTGGGGCCAAACCACAGGGCCTTAAAGGCCATGACAAATGCGATACCCACAGGAAACATAACGACAGACCGTACGTCGCATTTTTCCATTTTATCGCAATCAACACCTTGCAATCGTCACGCGGGCGGCGCGAGGGCGCTTTCCGGGCCGCTCACACGCTAGGCCTTGGCGAAGGGCATCGCAAACGATATATTGGCACGATATCATTCCATTTCGGAATGAAGTATTGAGGCGGGAGTTCCCCGGATGCGTCGTGTTTTACCGTCTTTAACAGCCCTGCAGTTTTTCGAGGCATCGGCCCGCCATCTTAGCTTTACCAAGGCAGCACAGGAACTTAACGTAACCCAAAGTGCGATCAGCCGACAGGTAAGGTCGCTGGAGGAATATCTGGGCCGGGATCTGTTTCGACGCATTCGCCAACGTCTTAAACTTACCCCGGCGGGCGATGCCTATGCCGCCCAGGTGCGCGACCTTTTGGACCGCGCCGAAGCCGCCACGTTGCAAGTTATGGCCTATAGCGGCGAAGGCGGCATGCTAAATGTGGGCACCCTGCCCACCTTCGGGGCGCGCTGGCTGGTACCGCGTCTGGGCGATTTTCGCACCGCCTGGCCCGACATTCAGTTAAACCTGATCACGCAAATCCGCCCGTTTGACTTTGCCGAGGAAGCGATTGATATCGCCATTCATTTTGGCGAGGCAAACTGGCCGGGATGCGTTTTTCACCGCCTGATGGGCGAAACCCTGATCCCGGTATGTGCGCCCAAACTGCTAAAAGACAACGACGATTTACCCATTGCGCGTGACCGCATTCGCAATTGCACGCTGTTACAACACGCCACCCGCCCCACCGCCTGGCAGGACTGGTTGATGGCCGCCGGTGTGCCCGCCGTCGATGATCTGGCAGGGCCGCGATTTGAACATTTTCATATGGTGATACAAGCCGCTGTTGCCGGGCTGGGGCTGGCCTTAATGCCGGAATTTCTGGTACGCGAAGAACTCGACAATGGCCGTCTTCTGGCCCCGTTTGATCTAAGCATCCCCAGTCATCATGCCTATTACGTTGTTTACCCCGAAGAAAAGGAAAGCACCTTTGCCGTGCGCGCCTTTCGCGACTGGATCCTGACCGCCAGTGGCAACAACCCGGTTGGCAAGGTTATTGGTGAAAATCAACAAGGTGACATGGCCCTTGCAAGTGCCTGATCTTTGTTTTTGATTGCACCACATCCCGGCCCCCCCTAATGTTTTTCAGCCCGCAAGCCATATATAACAAAACGGGCGTCAAATTGATCAATCGGGGTAGCACAAAGGGGAATAACTTTGTCGGTCGTGGAGAGCAGCCTTCATCTTTTTCAAATCGAAGCAGAAGACTTCGTAAAATTTCAACGCGTTTCAGATGTTGTATTTGCCCCCATGGGACAAAGGGCAAAACAGTTTTACCAGATCATTTCTGAAAACGTCGCGGTGAAGATCGACGATGCCCGGATAGAAAAGCTGACAGCGCTGCTTGAAACCCACTGGACACGCCTGTTTAACGGCAAGATCGACCGTAAATTAAGTGATCAGGCGGCTGAACTGGCGCAATTGCACGCCGGGGCCGGGGTTTCACCCGCCACCATCATTCTGGCAATGTCCACTGTGCAGCAATCGCTTGCCACCGGCATTTTGGGCCGCTTTCGATGGAATATTGGTCAGGCAGGGGCCCTGGCGACCCTGGCAAATACCACCCTGATGTTTGATTTAAACCTGCTGCTAACCCCAAATACAAACAATACCGCGCCGGGCGCCAACCCCGCCCAGGGCAGCCATGCAAAGGCCCTGTCAGAAACCGAATTTGCCGACAAATTGATGGACCGCACCATGGATATGTCGGTTGCAATCAATGAAGGGGTTATTTCCAACGCCAAAATGATGCGTGGCCTGCAACAGGTTGATCATCGGGCACGCTCCATTTCCAGCGCCATTGATGAAATGGTCGAAGGCATTAACAGCATTAATGAAAACAGCAGCTTTGCCGCCGCCAATGCCGCCGAAGCCATCGAAGCCACGCGCAATGGCCAGGAAACCGTGTCAAACGCTGTTGCCGGAATGGACGATATCGCCAGCGCCGTTTCAGATGCCGCCGAGCGGGTGGGTATTTTGGCCGAAGCCTCCGAAAGGATTGGCGAAATTGTGCAGTCGATCGAAGATATTGCCAGCCAAACCAACCTTTTGGCCTTAAACGCCACCATCGAAGCCGCCCGCGCCGGCGAAGCGGGCAAAGGGTTTGCCGTGGTCGCGGGCGAGGTAAAATCGCTTAGCCAGCAAACAGCCCGCGCAACCGAGGAAATCCGCCAGCGCATTGGCAATTTGCAAGAAGAAATGCGCAATATTGTCGAAGCCATGGCCCGCGGCACCCAGGCCGTAACCAACGGCCAGCAAGTGATTGGCGAAGTTTCCACCCGGATCGAGGATATCGGCGTAAAAATGGGCGATTCGACCCGCCGGATCGAAGATATTTCCCACATTCTGGCCGAACAAACCCGATCCGCCGATGCCGTGCAAAGTGGCATTTCCGAAATTGCCCGCCAGACCGGCGATCAGGTCAGCGCCATTCGCTCCATCATTGACGTGATTGGCAATGTGGAAAGCCTGATCGATGTTCAAATCAGCGAACTGGTGCAATATGACATCCCCAACCGCACCATTCGCAGTGCCAAGGCCGACCATTCGGTTTATTGCAAACAAATCGCCGAAATACTGGCCGGTCTTGCCAGCGAACATGACCCGTCAATGACCAAATCCACCACCTGCCGGTTTGGTAAATGGTATGATGGCCCCGCGTCCGAACCCTTCCGCCACCTTAGCGCCTATAAGGCGATAAAGGCCTCACACCAGACCCAGCATGACGAAGGTGCCGCAGCCCTTGCCGCCTGTCGCAAAAAAGACATGGCCACCGCTCAGGCCCACTTTACCCGAATGGAAGCCGCCACCCGCGAGGTTCTGGAAAAACTGGGTCAGCTTGCCAGCGAAGCCCGCACTATCACCGCACAGCAAGCCTGATCAGGCAAACCCGGCCCGGCTTATAAGGATGTCAGTTGCACCATCCGGGTCGGGCACCGCCCGGATCGGGCTTTCAAATACATCGCTTAGCAGATCAGGCCGCATGACCTGGTCTGTCGGGCCTTGGGCCGCGACCCGCCCCTTGCGCAAAATCACCACCCGGTCGGCATAACCGCAGACCTGGTTGAAATCGTGCAAGATCATCAAAACCCCGGTTTTATGGTACTGTGCTTGCATACGCGCAATCGAGAGCAAACCATGCTGATGGCTAATATCCAGCCCGGCGGTTGGTTCATCAAGCAACAAAAAACGCGCCGGATGGCGGATGCTTTGGGGTGTGTCGCGTGTATCGACCACATCGGATGTATAGGCAGATGAATCCACTCCGGCGCTGTCAGGCATCCCCCATAATTGCACCAGGGCACGTGCCAAATGCACCCGCTGTTTTTCACCGCCCGAAAGGGCGGGATAGGCATAGTCAGCCAAATGGGCAATATCGGCCAATGCGATGGCTTTTTCCACCAGATCGCGGTCAATTTTCCGGGATGATGTTTTACGAAAGGGTGCCCGGCCCAGCAAAACCACATCGCGCACGATGAAAGGAAATGCCATTGCGGCAGCCTGCGGCATCACAGCACGGTTTTGCGCCAGGGCAAGGGCGGGCACATGGGCAATATCAACCCCGTTTTGGGTTACACGCCCTTTATTTGGGGCAATCTCGCCCGCCAGCACCTTTAACAGGGTCGATTTACCCGCCCCGTTGGGGCCTAAAACCGCCAGAACCTCGCCAGGATGAAGGATTAGCGATACATCGTCTAACAAGGTCTGTCCGCGCACGGCAAAGGTCACATTTTGGGCACACAGGGTCATATCCGCCGCCTTTTCTTTTCGCGCATCAAAAGCCCCAGAAAGAACGGCCCGCCCAATATCCCGGTGACCAGACCAATCGGCAATTCGGCGGGTAACACAATAATCCGCGCCACGGCATCGGCACCAACCAACAAAATTGCCCCGCATAAAGCCGATGCCGGAAGCACAATTTTGTTATCCGGCCCGCAAACCAGCCGCACCAGGTGCGGGGCCAGCAAGCCCACAAAGGCAATAATCCCCGAAACCGCCACCGCCGCGCCAACAACAAGGGCGGTGATAATGGTCGCCCGGCGTTTTAAGGCCTCGACCTCAAGCCCCAAATGGCGGGCTTCGGCCTCGCCAAGCAAAAACAGGTTTAAGGGAGTACCCAGCATCAGCAAATATGCCATCCCGGCTGCCATCCCCACAAGGGCCGGCACATCCGCCGGGCCATTGCCCGACAAAGCGCCCATTTGCCAGAATGTCAGGCTGCGCAACTGGGCATCGTCGGCCAGATAGGTGAAAATCCCCACCCCGGCAATCGCAATGGCATTAATTGCCACCCCGATCAGCAGCATGATCGCGGCATCGGTATGCCCGTCCTGGCGCGATAAAACCCTTATCACCCCTGTTGCCAGCCCGGACCCCAAAAAGGCCGCCACCGGCACCCCATAGGGGCCAATAGCGGCATAATGGCTACCTAAAAGGGCATGACCACACACTATCATCGCCACCGCCCCACAGGCCGCACTGGCCGACACGCCAATAATTCCGGGGTCGGCAATCGGGTTCCGAAACAGGCTTTGCATCACGGTTCCCGCAACGCCCAAGGCCGCACCTATCACAATTGCGCGTATGATGCGCGGCAGGCGCAGGCTATCCAGCACGCGGGCGCTAAAATCATCCACGCTGCTACCGGCCAAGCCTGTTTTATCGGCCAGATGCCACAGCACCTTGGCAACCCCAATGTCAGCCCCGCCAACCCCCAACGAAATGACAACAGCAACCTGCAAAAGCACAAACAATGCCAGCAAAGACAGGGCTTTTCGGCTTATGCGTCCCCGCCCGTCCGCGTCATCGCCGATAACATACAAGGCGGACAAAACCCGGCAGGCCTGCTTGAGTGTACCAGCCCCCATTTTGAGCATTGGCAAAGTCATTGCATGGCGTCGTATTGCTGAATTTGCATGGCAAGATCGCGAATTTCACCAACTGAGCGCGGGCCAAAGCCCAAAATGGTCGAGGCCGACACCGTTAACACATGGCCGGCAGCCACGGCCTTGTGCAAACCCAAAACCGGGTCGGCTTGCAACCCGGCCAGCCCGCCAAGCTGATCGAGCGTTGAAGACGTTACCATAACGTAATCAGCGCCGTTGGCTGCGATAATTTCGGGAGAAACGGGTTTAAACCCGTCATACCCTGCCATCGGGTTTTCCCCGCCAATCAACGCGATAATTTCGTTCGCGGTGGTATGCGCCCCGGCCGACATCGGCTGCCCGTGCCCTACCGACATCAAAAACACAATTTTCTTGCGGTTTGCCCCTGTCTTGTTCCCACCAGCCAGATGCTGAAGCGCTTCAATATCGGCTTTCACCTGATGTGCCAATATCTGCCCCTGACCCTCGCGGCCAAGGGCCGTTGCCGCCACCATGATCGCATCGGGCAGGTTTTCAAGGGTGGCAAGAGACGGCAAAACCGTTACCGGAATACCAAGTGCTTGCAGATCATCCAAAACCGCTGTCGGGCCGCTGTCGGCGACGGCAATAACATGGTCGGGCTTCAGGCTGATAATGCCTTCTGCCGCCAGATTGCGCATATAGCCGACTTTGGGCAGGGTTTTCACCTTTTCAGGCCAGGTGCTGGTGGTGTCGGTGGCAACAACTATTTCCCCCGCGCCCAATGCAAAGACAATCTCGCTCGCCGGTGCACCAACCGTCACCACCCGTTTGGGCATATCGGCGGCAAAGGCAGGGAAACACAAACTGACGAAGCCAACCAACGCTGCGATAAAAACACCATAAAACCGCATGATCATCCCCCCGCCTTCATCAATCGTGCGGATGCCAGCCGGGGCATATCTTCGGCCAGCTTTTGCCAATCGGGGTTTTCCGGGTCCTTGGGCGCGCGTTGACCACACAGGATGGCAAAGTTGTTATGCGCGGCGTCATAAAGCTCGATCGTGGTAATTACACCCTCGCGAATCGGCTTGCGCACCAGCCACATTTCCGCCAAATGATCGGCCCGTAAATGCAGGGTAAAACGCGGGTCCATCACATTGACCCAGTTATCCATCACCCGAATGGTGTTGATCGGCCCGGTATGAATTTGAATGGCCCCCGAATTACCAACAAAAACCATAATCGGCACCTGGCGGGTGGCTGCATTTTCCAGCAAGTTTTGAAAATGGGCCGGGTCAAGCTGCTCGGCAAATTCCGCCCCTGCCAGGCGCAATCCCTGATGCCGCCCCAGGTTAAAATCTTTCAACAGGCCGTGAAACTGATGCACGTCTGTCATCCGTGCCCAATGGGCACGC
Source organism: Thalassospira sp. MCCC 1A01428 (assembly GCF_002115825.1). GTDB lineage: Bacteria > Pseudomonadota > Alphaproteobacteria > Rhodospirillales > Thalassospiraceae > Thalassospira. Next base: position 130,812 of record NZ_JFJZ01000008.1, read on the forward strand.
CAGTTTTTAATATCCACATCCTGATCCGCCCGCGTAACCGGGGCGGGCAAAGGCGGCAAAACCGCTATTTCCGGGCTTTGATCGGGCGCGCCAAAATCGCTTACCAATGCCTCATAGGCCGCGAGATCGGATTTATCGGTTAGAAAGATTTTATGGATCGCGGTGCCATCATGACCAAAAAACTGCAAACTGCGGCGCCCACGCGCATTTATCGCAAAGCCAAAACCCCAATGGCCCAAAAACAGCCGTAAATCGACATCGCCATTTAACACCAGCCCCATATCGCCATGAATGCTGACTGCGCCAAATGTGCCGGTTTTTTCATGCACAACACTGGGGTTGCGCGTTAACACCATTACCTCGCCAAGGTCTTCTAGCCGCCTGATCACATCGCCCCAATCGGCATCCATCCTTGTGACCGTGGTTCCGCACCCTGCTGCTACCAGTTCGGCTTCGCTAATCTCAAGTTGCCGCGCAATATCAACGGCATAGCCCTTGGCGGTTCCGGTAGCAAAACCCGTCCAGGCCTTTGCAATATCGGTTAATTCTGGTGTCATATCGTCACTTTCCTGGCGTGATGGATGTTTCCTGCGGCAAAACCGCCTGAACCCATGACGAAGCAATACATCTGTTTTCTGAAACTTATTTTGATAATAACAATTATTATTATCAACAAATGCCAGTTTGAAGCCGCACACCTAAAGAACTAATACAATCGCGTTTACCGGCGCGGCGTCGCTTCCCGGAACAACATTGTTAACAATACAAAACAAAATTTCGGGACGCGAAAGGCAGCATGAAACATTTTACCGTCCCCTCACACCAGGCAAAAAAACACCCCGAAGGCAAAACCATCGGGGTGTTAAACCGGTAACAGAACAAGCGTTAGCGTGACACAATCCTGTCAGGCGACCCGGCCCGCAGGCCGGAAACGAACTGAACCACGACAACTACAAACAAAATAAGCAACGGTATCTGCCAGTTTTGCAAATAATCGTGCAGGGCACCAAACAGGACCGGGCCGGTTGCCGCCAGCAAATAGCCCAGCGATTGGCACATACCCGACAGTTTGGCCGAAGTTTGCGGATCTGCCCCGCGCAAACCGACCAGCGTCAGGGCAATGCTGATCATGCTGCCCTGGCCCAACCCCATGCATAATGCCCATAAATAGGGCATGTCGGTGGTGGCAAAAACGAACCCGGGAATGCCAATGAATAACGGCACATGCAAAACAACCATTGCCAGTTTTTTGTTGGGGATGGCCGAATAAATCAGCGGGGCCAGAAACGCCGCCGGAATGCCAAAAACGTTAAAAACCGTCAAAAGCGTGCCAGCCTCGGCATCCGACATACCGGAATCGATAAAGATTTTCGCAACCCACGCCGTGCCGGTATAAAATACCATCGACTGGCAACCAAAAAACAGACTAAGCCACCACGCCTCGCTATTACGCCACAGCGATATACGCGGCGAGGCCCCTTGTGCATGATGATGGTAACGCAGCATTGGCAACCAGCACACACAGCCAATGGCAGCCACCACCGCCCACACCCCCAGCGCATAACGCCAGTCGCCATCCATGCTGTTGCGCAAGGGAACCGCGCTAAAGGCAGCAATCGTCGCCCCGCTGGACATAACAAAGGTATAAAGGGCGGTAATCAACGCAACCTTGCCGGGGAAACTGCGCCGTACCAGCGACGGGGTAAGCACATTCATCACGGCAATGGCAGCACCAAGCACAATGGTGCCAATCACCATCACCCCATATTGCCCGCTGGCGCGCAACCCCTGCCCCACTGCCACCAGTGCCAGCATCAAAACCAGCGTGGCTTCAAGACCAAACCGCTGTCCCAAACGCGGCGCAAATATCGATAACACACCGAAACAAAGTACCGGAATGGTGGTGAGAAGCCCCAACTGCACCCCTGATAACTGCAAATCAAGACCAACTGTTTCGGCCAGCGGCCCCATCACAACGATGCTGCCGCGCATGTTAAACGCCAGCAACAGCAAGGCCGCCAAAAAACCCAGATGCGGCGCAACACGGCGAAACCCGCGCTCTGCCTGATCGGTCGCGGGCAAGGATGGATTTGGAGAAGAGCGACGATGTTCAGATACCGCAGGGGACGAAGCAGACAATTTGGGATCAGACATGGAAAATACTGTCCGTTAAGCAGGGCCAGATGACAGGGCCAAAAATTTAAACAGAATGAAAGGTAGCAGGCATGGCAGCCTTAACCGGATGTCATGCCCATCAGGCCCGGGATAATCCCCCACAACACCCGTACAGCAATGACCAGAAACAGGACTGAAATCAACCGTTCAATAATACCGGAATTGCGCCGCAACCACGGCAAAACCGCCCCATGCGAAAACCCGACTGCCACCAGACAATACCATGCACAATCAATGCCCGCCGCCGTCAGGGCCAGCCATATTTTAGCGGTCCAACTGGCATCAGCCGAGACAAACTGGCTAAACAAAGCCAGAAAAAACAATGCAATTTTGGGGTTTAAAAACGCAATCATAAAGCCATCACGCGCAGCATGGCCCAGCGTATCGGCAATGGCACCGGGGTGATTGTCATTTTGAAAACGTGCGGCACTGCCTGCCCCGCGCCAGGCTTTAAATGCCAGCCATGCCAGATAAAGCGCCCCCAGAATGCTGACAGCTTCGCGAAACACCGGCACGGTTTGAAACAGGACACCCAGCCCCGCCATCGTGATTACAGCATAAAAGCCAATTCCGGCACCATGTGCCAGCGCACAGGCAAAACCGGCCCGCCGTGACTGCCCAACTGAATGACGCAAGACAACAGCGAGGCTGGGCCCCGGTGTCATTGCCCCCAAAATACAAATGGTGGCAACCGACAGCCACGCAGTGAAAGTCATAACGTTTCCCCGGCACTTCTTTTTAAACGGTTTAAGTAAGTGACAGAAAGCTATCTGCCTGTGCAAACGGTTTCAACGCAAATGACGTCCTTCAGACGTATAGGCAACCACCGAAATCACTCCGTTTTGGCCCCGGTTGCCAGCTGTTCGGCGTGGTGCTGTATATCAACACCTATATAAAAACCAACCGATGCCCCCTTAATCACACCTGACCACACCGGTATCACCGCCATAATTTGCCCTAACTAAGCCTCATCTACCCCACAAATACCGTCCATAGAGATATCCGGGACATAGTTGCAGGGCAAATTCGCATACAAATTCAGGCAAACCATGCGGGTGTTAAGACAAAGCGCGTTACGCTGCCCCGCCAAAAGGAAAGCCGAAAAATGGCAAAAAACAATTTTCGTTTCGTGATCGGAATTTTTGCGCTGGGCCTAAGCGGTGTTTTCGTCAGTCCGGCCCAGGCAGACCCGCCCCCATGGGCGCCAGCACATGGTTACCGCGCAAAAGGCGGGCCAGACGGGCATCCCGGCAAAGGGCCGGGTTTCAAAAATGGCCCTGCCATTCATAATGGACACGATTTTGGCGCAGATGGTTTTGGTGACCTGTTTTTGCCAAATGGTAATATCCTGCAATGCAACCGCGACGTAATCGGGTCAATTCTGGGCGGTGTCGCCGGGGCCGCGGCGGGCTCGACAGTTGGCAAAGGTGATGGGCGCCTGCTTGCCACCATTGGCGGGGGCATCTTTGGAATGTTGGCGGGAAATGCCATTGGATCAGGCATGGACGCCACCGATCAGGCCTGCGGCGGTTATGCGCTGGACCGCCTGCCCGACGGTCAAACTGCGGTCTGGACCAATCCCGACTCGAACCAGCAATATGGCATTACCCCGGTAAAAACCTTCCAGAACGAAAACAGCCAATATTGCCGGGAATATAGTGCCACCGTCAAAATCAACGATGCGCGCCAGCAAACCTATGGCACCGCATGCCTGCAATCCGACGGGTCATGGCGTATCCTGTCGTGAAATCGATGCGATAAAAATAAAGCCTGACTGCACGTTAGCAGACGTGCAATCAGGCTTTATGCACGTCTATAGGTTGAAAATTCTCCCTGACAATCAATGCCCTAGCAGCAATTGAATGACTTTGAAGTAAAACAATTTACCTTTACGTCACTTTGCGCTACATTACGGCAACAAGAACACAAAAACAAAATCAACAAACGTCCAGGGAGGATTTCGTGGATAACAGCATCCTCGAAGCCGTCGAAGCCAGATTACCGCAATTGCGGGGGCTGAACGCCGTTGTCGCCTTTGATTGTGGTGATGATGGCAGCATTGTTGTTGATGCAACCGGGCCAACCCCGGAAATCAGCGATGATGATGTTTCGGATGCCGATTGCATCCTGAAGATTTCCCAAGCCAATTTACAAAAACTGATCACCGGAAAACTCGACCCGATGCTGGCCTTTACACTGGGCAAGCTCAAGGTAAAGGGGTCCATGGGCATCGCCGCCAAGCTGTCCTCCATGCTGGACTGACGGCTTTTCTGTTTTTGATCGGGGTTGGGGAACTCTTATGTCTCGAAAATTATTGGGCGGTGTCGCCACTGCTTGCGCAATTTTTGCTACACTTTATGCCGGACTGCACGGTGCCAAAGCCGATGAAACCCTGAATTACAAGGTGTTCAAGGATGGCGACCCGATTGGTTTTGAAAAAGTGGTGTTAAGCGATACAGCCGACGGCCAGATCGCACATATCACCACCGAAACCTCTGTCCAGGTGCTGTTTTTACAGTTCCACTATCATCATGACCGCACAGAAACGTGGAAGAATGACCATCTGGTTTCCGTCAAAGCCGAAACCGACGATGATGGCACCCCTTATGCGTGGCTGGCGGAATATGAAGGCGATTGTTACGAAGTCGCCGGAAAGGGTGTTCCACGCCGTGAAGAATGTAACGCGGCCTGGCCCCTGACACTGTGGCGCGAAGATATTACTGCCAAAACAAGCCTCTATAGTGTCATCGACGCAGCACCCTATGCGGTGTCGGTCACAAAAACCGTTGATACCAGCCTGACCATTGATAACCGCAAAATCCCCGCCACCCACTATGTGATGACCGGGGATGTTGCCCGTGACCTTTGGTACGACAAAGACGGTAAATTGCTGAAAACCAGCTTTAAGAAAAAAGGCTATGACATCGATTTTATCAGGGTCGATGCCCAATAAAGCCTGACCAATAAAATGCGGGCGCAAAAAGCGCAACAGCACCGAAATCGTTTCTAGGGAGAAACAAATGACAAAGACGTTGAACAAAGCCTGCCTTTGTGCGGCTGTTTCGGGTACCGCGTTCATAGCCGCTATGGCTATTAGTGGCGATGCACAAGCCTCGGGCTTTCAGCTTCGTGAAGTTAGCGGCAGCCTGCAAGGCTCATCCTTTGCTGGCATGTCGACTCAGACTGACGATGCCTCGCAGATGTTTTTTAACCCGGGCAGTGTCGGCCAGTTCAAGGAATCAACCTACTCCGTCGGCTCTAGCCTTGTTATGCCAAATGTAAAGCTTAAACGCGGCAGCTTTACAGCGGGTGGCCTGACCACTGCCGCTGGCAGTGTCTCAAATGCAACCTATGGCGATATGGGCCAGGACGCTCTGGTTCCCAACGCACATGCTGTTTGGAAGCTGAGCAACAACGTCAATTTCGGTATTTCGCTTACTACGCCATGGGGGCTGGTCACCGACTATGAAAGCGACTTTGCCGGTCGCTTCTTTGGCACAACTTCGTCAATCAAGACCGCAAACGTCAAACCGGTTCTAGCATATCGCTTCGATAACGGCCTGGCCATTGGTGGTGGTGCACAAATCCAGTATATGGATGCCCGCCTTGCAAAGGCCGTGGGGTATGGCGCGGGCGAGGGTAATGGCGACGTCACTGGTGACGACCTTGCCGCAGGCTGGACCGCCGGGTTGAACTGGGAACTGCCAACCGGCACCCGCATCGGTGCGTCCTATGTTTCAGAAATCACCCACAACCTGAAAGGCGACATTAAGTTTGACAGTGCCGCCAAAGCCGGTGGTTATCGTGATCAAAGCGCTGAAGCCGATGTTACAACGCCAGAATATATCACTCTTGGCGTAGCTCAGGACATTGGCGAGAAATGGACTGTAATGGCCGACGGTCAATGGACCAATTGGAAATCAATTGACACGCTGACCTTTAATTATGGTGGCGATACGAACGTCGCAGCTTTCGCACCGGGGGTTGAGGACAGTAGCTCGGAAGTTTATAACTGGAGCAGCTCTTGGTTCGTCTCGCTGGGTGCCAAATACCGCTATGATGAAAACTGGACGTTCCGAGGCGGTGTTGCCTATGACCAGACGCCAATTTCGGATGAATACCGCTCTGTACGCATTCCGGATTCAAACCGTTACTGGCTGTCACTTGGCGCATCCTACAAGGTTGCCGACTGGGCTGACGTAAGCTTGGGCTACACCCACATTTTTGCCCACAACGCGACCGTGGATCACTCAGAAGATAATATCGGCTCCTTCCAGGGCCAGTATGAATCCAAAGTCGACATCATCGCCCTGCAAGCAAAATTCCAGTTCTGATCCTATATAATACCGGTACGGGTGTTTCCTGACGGATCGCACCGTACCGGGTTTTTTTGCCGCGAAAGTGACGTTAACGTAATGGAGTTAACGCGGATGATCCAAATGAACATTCAACAAGCCCCCTCGACCGCACCCGGTGTCGATATGACAACGCCAATCACGCCACGGCTGGTTCATGATATTTTCGACGATGCTGCACATGTTTTTGGCAACCGGCCCTGCATCGATTTTCTGGGCCGTATATATGACTATCAGGAAATTTCCGACCAAATCGACAAGGTTGCCGAGGGGTTTCGCCAGCTTGGCGTGCGCAAGGGGGACAAGGTTGGCCTTTGCTTGCCCAACACCCCGTATTATGTGGTTTGTTACTATGCCGTACTGAAATGCGGCGGCGTGGTTGTCAATTTCAATCCGCTTTATGCCAAACGCGAAATTGCCTTCCAAATCAATGATTCCGGTGTGCGGATCATGGTCACACTGAACCTGAAACAGATTTATCCCAAAGTCGCCGCCTGTCTGGATGAAACCAGCCTGCGGCGCATTGTCGTGTGCGAAATGAGCGACATTTTACCTGCCGTCAAAAGTGTTCTGTTTTCGCTTTTCAAACGCAGCGAACTGGCCGATGTCCCGCACGATTTACGCAATATTCCCTATTCGCGCCTGGTAAATTGCCCGCCCTTGCAAAAATCCTGCGGTGCAACCCCGGATGATCTGGCGGTTTTGCAATATACCGGCGGCACGACTGGCCGTCCCAAAGGCGCGATGCTGACCCACGCCAATCTTAGCGCCAATGTCGAGCAACTTACCCGCTGGATGCCAAATGCGCGGCCGGGGCAGGAAGTCACATTATGCGTTTTGCCGTTTTTCCATGTTTTTGCCATGACGGTTGCGCTGAACACCTCGATTAATATGGGCGCAGAACTGGTTTTACAGCCCCGCTTTGAACTTGAAGCGTTGCTTAAGGCGCTGGATCGCAAAAAAGTGACCATTTTCCCCGGTGTGCCGACCATTTACACCGCAATTAACAATTCCCACGAAACCGTGAAACACGACCTGTCATCAATCCGATGCTGCATTTCGGGGGGCGCGCCCCTGCCCGTCGAGGTAAAACACCAGTTTGAAGACCTAACCGGTGCCAAAGTGGTTGAGGGTTACGGCTTGTCCGAAGCTAGCCCGGTTTGTACCTGCAACCCGCTTTTGGGTACCAACAAGGAAGGGTCCATCGGCATTCCGATGCCCGGGGCCGGCGTGGAAATAAGATCGCTGGACGATAAAACCCGCACCCTGCCCGATGGTGAAAAAGGTGAACTGTATGTTCGCGGACCTCAGGTTATGACCGGATACTGGCAAAACCCCGAAGAAACCGCTGCCTGCCTGAAGGATGGCTGGCTTGCCACCGGTGATGTTGGCTATCGCGACCGGGAAGGTTACCTGTTTTTGGTCGACCGCCTTAAGGATGTCATTATGTGCGGCGGATATAACGTTTATCCGCGTGCCATTGAAGAAGCCCTCTATCTGCATCCCGATATTGCCGAAGTTACCGTGATCGGCGTTCCCGATTCCTATCGCGGTCAGGCACCCAAGGCATTTGTACGTTTAAAGGATGATGCGGACCCTCAGGCCATCACACCTGAAACATTACGTGCCTTTCTGGAAGATAAAATCTCGCGCATTGAAATGCCCCGGGAAATCGAAATGCGTGACGAATTACCCAAAACAATGGTCGGTAAATTGTCGAAAAAAGAGCTGATCGATGAGGAACGCCTGAAAGCCGGTAACCATGTCTGACGTGAAGAGTCTGCGCACAGATGACAAAAAAGAAAAATCAATGTGACGTTAACGTAAATTAGTTGACGTATAGATAAAAAAATGTACCAATAGGGTCAGAAAATGACGAACATTGACAACCGGATCTATACCGTTCCCGAACTGGCAAAGGATTTGGGCGTCACACCGCGAACCATTCGGTTTTACGAACAAAAAGGACTGGTTTCCCCGCAACGCGCAGGTAGCACCCGGGTCTATACGCGATCAGACCGGGCCAGAATGTTGATCATTTTGCGGGGCAAGCGACTGGGTTTCAGCCTGAGCGAGATTGCAGATTATCTGGATCTTTACGGCGCTGATCCAACCCAGACCGAACAAATCAGAATGCTACTGGGCCGGGTTCGTAAACGGATGAAAGAATTGACCGAACAGCGTCAGGCGCTGGATGTCACACTCGATGAATTGCGCGACATCGAACAACAATCGATTGATGCGCTTAAAGAAAAAGGACTCGATCCGGATACGGAATAAAACCGCACCGGCATCGCAAAAAAGCTCAGGAAGGAAGACCCGCTATGACCAATGCTGTTATCGTCGGCTATGCCCGATCCCCCTTCACCCCGGCGCGCAAAGGTGCGCTGGCTAAGGTTCGCCCCGATGATCTGGCCGCCCAGGTCGTCAAGGCGCTGGTGGAACGATCCGGCATCGATCCCAATGCCATCGAAGACCTTATTCTGGGCTGCGCTTTTCCCGAAGGGGAACAGGGGTTAAACGTTGCCCGACTGGTCACGTTTCTGGCCGGGCTGCCACGTTCGGTGGGTGGGGTAACGGTCAACCGGTTCTGCGGCTCTTCCATGCAATCCATCCATCAGGCGGCAGGTGCCATTGCCATTGGCGCAGGCGATGCTTTTATCTGTGCCGGTATCGAAAGCATGACCCGGGTGCCGATGATGGGCTTTAACCCCATGCCGAACCCGGCCCTGTATAAAGAAATGCCCGAAGCCTATATCGGCATGGGCGACACCGCCGAAAATGTCGCAAAAAAATGGAACCTGTCGCGCGCCGATCAGGAAGCCTTTGCCGTTGAAAGCCACAAACGGGCGGCCGCTGCGCAAAAGGCGGGTAAATTTAGCGACGAAATCATTCCGATCACCACCCCCGATGGCATTGTTGACCAGGATGGTTGTATTCGCGCCGAAACCACCGCCGAAGGGCTGGCTGATTTAAAACCGGCTTTCCGTGCCGATGGTGTTGTTACCGCCGGGACCTCCTCGCCTTTAACAGACGGGGCATCGGCTGTGCTGGTTTGTTCTGAAGAATTTGCCAAGGCCAATGGCCTAACCCCGATCGCACGGATCAAATCGGTCGCGATTGACGGCTGCCTACCCGAGATTATGGGCATTGGCCCGGTCGGATCCAGCAAAAAGGCCCTGAAACGGGCGGGCATTACCGCTTCTGACCTGGGTGTTGTTGAACTGAACGAAGCCTTCTCCTCCCAGGCGATGGCCTCGATCTCCGAACTGGGCCTTGATCCCAAAACCGTCAATATCGATGGCGGGGCCATTGCCCTGGGTCATCCGTTGGGGGCGACAGGTGCCCGCATCGTTGGCAAGGCAGCCGCCCTGATGAAACGCGAAGGCGCAAAATATGCCCTGGCCTCACAGTGCATTGGTGGTGGCCAGGGGATCGCGACGGTTCTGGAGGCAATGTAATGGCTGAAATCAAACAGGTCGCCGTAATCGGCGCCGGCGTTATGGGGGCGTCCATCGCGGCCCATATCGCCAATTCGGGAACCCCGGTTCTGTTACTTGATATCGTGCCCGAAGGGGCCAAAAACCGCAATGCCGTGGCTGAGGGCGCGGTGGCAAAGATGCTGAAAACCGACCCGGCCCCCTTTATGAACAAACGGGCGGCAAACCTCATCACTTGCGGCAATATCGAAGATGACATGGGCAAACTGGCCGATTGCGACTGGATTGTCGAAGCCGTCATCGAACGCCTTGATATCAAACAGAACCTTTATCACAAAATCGATGAAGTCCGCAAAGCAGGCTCGGTTGTGTCGTCCAACACATCAACCATTCCGCTGGCAACCCTGATTGAAGGCATGCCAGCCAGCTTTGCCAGTGATTTCATCATCACCCATTTCTTTAACCCGCCGCGTTATATGCGCCTGTTGGAACTGGTTTCCAGCGGGGAAACCAATGATGGCGTGGTGGATATGGTGGCGGCGTTTGCCGATGAAAAACTAGGTAAAACCTGCGTTGTCTGCCATGACAAACCGGGCTTTATTGCCAACCGTCTGGGCGTTTACTGGATTCAGGCCGCGATGGTCGAGGCCATCGATGCCAAATTAACCGTCGAAGAAGCCGACAGCGTTATTGGTCGCCCGTTTGGCATTCCCAAAACCGGGGTCTTTGGCCTGATGGATCTGGTCGGGCTGGACCTGATGCCCCATGTGCAGTCCAGCATGGCCGGTGCCCTGCCCAAATCGGACCCGTTCCATGCCATTTACCGCGAATCCGAGCTGGTTTCCAAACTTATTGCCGACGGCTATACCGGCCGCAAGGGCAAGGGCGGGTTTTACCGCCTTAACCGCGAAAATGGCGGCAAGGTTAAAGAATCGGTCAATCTGCAAACCGGTGAATTTGCCAAATCGGAAAAAGCCCGGCTGGAAAGTGTAAAGGCAGCGGGCAAGGACCCGCGTATCCTGATGCAAAGCCCGGATAAGGGCGGTAAATATGGCCGGGCCGTTATGGCAAAGACCCTCGCTTATGCCGCCTTCATCGCCGAAGAAGCCGCCAACAGCATTGTCGATGTCGATGAGGCAATGAAGCTGGGCTATAACTGGAAAACCGGGCCGTTTGAACTGATCGGCGACATTGGCGTCGATGCCCTGATTGCCATGCTCAAGGAAGACGGTATTGATGTGCCGCCGCTTCTTGAACGCGCGGCGGGCAAAAGTTTTTACAAGGTTGAAGACGGCACCCTGCATTATCTGGCATTCGATGGCAGCTATCAGGCCATCACCCGCCCCGAAGGCGTGTTGCTGCTTGAAGATATCAAACGCAAATCGGACCGTATTCTGGGCAACCGGTCGGCATCGCTGTGGGATATTGGCGACGGTGCTGTTTGCCTGGAATTTCATACAAAAATGAATGCGCTGGATGCTGATGTCATGGCGATTGTGAAATCCGCCATTCGCACAGTGAAAAAGCAATACAAGGCACTGGTCATTTACAACGAAGGCAGCAATTTTTCCGCCGGGGCCAATCTGGGTCTGGCATTGTTTGCTGCCAATATTGCCGTTTGGCCGGAAATTGAAAATCTGGTTGAAACCGGCCAAATGACCTATAAGGCGCTAAAATATGCCCCCTTCCCGGTTGTGGCGGCCCCCAGCGGGTTGGCACTGGGCGGCGGGTGCGAAATTGTGTTGCATTCCGATGCGGTGCAAGCACACGGCGAAACCTATATCGGGCTGGTTGAACCCGGTGTCGGGCTGGTGCCGGCGTGGGGCGGCTGCAAGGAAATGATCCGCCGCTGGGCCGAAAACCCCAAATTCCCCAAGGGGCCCATGGCCGCCAGTGCCAAGGCATTTGAAATCATCAGTGTCGCCACTGTGGCCAAATCGGCCTATGAAGCCAAGGAAAGCCTGTTTCTGCGCCCCGATGACGGCATCACCATGAACCGCAACCGTTTGCTGTTTGATGCCAAGAAGCGTGCCCTTGCCATGGTGGACGGATACCAACCACCCGAAGAAATGGTGTATCGCCTGCCCGGCGAAAGTGCCCGTGTTGGTTTTGAAATGGCGGTTGATGGTTTTTACCGTTTGGGCAAAGCCACCGATTATGACCGTGTGGTGGCCGGTGAACTGGCAACGGTTCTGGCCGGTGGCAACACCGACGTTACCACCGAACTTTCCGAAGACGACATGCTGGAACTTGAACGTGACAGCTTTATGCGTCTGGCCCGCAACCCCGGCACGCTGGCGCGCATTGAAACCATGCTGCTGACCGGCAAACCGCTGCGGAATTAAAGGACAGAAAAATGGCTGAATTTAAAGCACCCCTGCGCGATATGCGTTTCGTCCTGACCGAACTGTTTGATTTCAACGACATCAACCAGCTTCCCGGTTGCGAGGATTTCACACCCGACGTGGTCGATGCCATTCTGGAAGAAGCCGCCAAGGTGTGTGAGGAAGTCCTGCAACCGATCAACCGCAGTGGCGATGAAGAAGGCTGCACCTGGGACGACGGTGTTGTTACGACCCCGAAAGGTTTTAAGGAAGCCTATAAAACCTTTGCCGAAGGTGGATGGACCGGCATTGCCTGCGACCCGGTCTATGGCGGGCAAGGCGCGCCGAAAACCCTGAATGCCCTGGTCGAGGAAATGACCTGTTCGACCAACCTTTCCTTTGGCATGTATCCCGGCCTGTCCTTTGGTGCCTATGCCGCCCTGCACAGCCACGCATCGGACGCGCTCAAAGACAAATACCTGCCCAAAATGGTTGCGGGCACATGGTCGGGCACCATGTGCCTGACCGAACCGCATTGCGGCACCGATCTGGGCATTATCCGCAGCAAGGCCGAACCGCGCGATGACGGCAGTTATGCCATTACCGGCACCAAAATTTTCATTTCTGCCGGTGAACATGACCTGACGGAAAACATCATTCATCTGGTGCTGGCCAAACTGCCCGACGCGCCCAAGGGCACCAAAGGCATCAGCCTGTTTGTGGTGCCGAAATTTATGGTCAATGACGATGGCACCCTTGGCGATCGCAACAGCGTCAAATGCGGTTCGATCGAACATAAAATGGGTATCAAGGCATCTTCGACCTGCGTGATGAATTTTGACGGTGCCATTGGCTGGCTGGTGGGGGAACCCCATCAGGGCATGCCCGCAATGTTTACCATGATGAACCAGGAACGGCTTTCGGTTGGTATTCAGGGGCTGGGACTAGGCGAAGCCGCCTATCAGGGGGCTGCTGCCTATGCCCGCGACCGGTTACAGGGCCGCGCCCTGACCGGGCCAAAATCGCCCGACAAAGAGGCCGACAGCCTGTTGGTTCACCCCGATGTGCGGCGCATGTTACTCACCCAGCGGGCCTATAATGAAGGGTCGCGCGCAATGGGCATTTGGGTGGCCCGCGCGCTGGACACCATGAAGCATCACGAAAATGCCCAGGTCCGCGAAGAAGCCGACGAATTTGTTCAGCTTATGACACCCATCGTCAAAGCCCTGTTTACCGACTGGGGGTTTGAAACCACCAATATCGGTATGCAGGTATTTGGCGGGCACGGCTATATCCGCGAATGGGGCATGGAACAATATGTGCGTGATGCCCGCATCGCCCAGATATACGAAGGTACAAACGGCATTCAGGCACTGGACCTGGTAGGGCGTAAAATGGGGGCCAAGGCCGGGCGTTATTTGCGCCGGTTTTTCCACCCGGTGCAGGAATATATCGAAACCCATGTGAATGACGACGGATTGGGCGAATTTGTGCAACCGCTGGCAAAGGCCTTTATGCGCCTGCAACAGGCCACAGCCGAAATTGCCCAGCGCGGTATGAAAAACCCCGACGAAGCCGGGGCCGCAGCCACCGAATATCTGCGCCTGTTCGGTCTGGTCGCCGTGGGTTTCATGTGGGTGCGCATGGCCGAAATTGCCCTGCAAAAACAGGATGATGACAATGACGGTTTCTATAAAGCCAAGCTGGTGACAGCCCGGTTTTACATGGAACGCATCCTGCCGCAATCAGGTGCCCTGTTTTCCTCCATCATGGCCGGTTCCAAAACCATGATGGCGATGGACGAAGACGCATTCTAACTTGTTTCGGGTCCACAACTTCCTTTTAAAACCGCACAATAGCGGGAAAATTCGGGGCAGACGATGAATTTGATCTTTCGCTTGATCCGCATTTTGTTTTTGGGGTGGTTGCGGCCCGCCATGCACCCGATGGATCCGTCGGCACTGGCATTTCGTACATGGCCGACCGATCTTGACATCAATATGCACATGACCAATTCGCGCTATTTTGCCCTGATGGATTTGGGCCGCACCGAATTGATCCTGCGGACCGGTATTTTCCGGCTGGTGTTAAAACACAAATGGCAACCGGTCGTTTCGGTATCGACCATGCGGTTCAAACGCGCCATCAAACCGTTTCAGCGCTTTCATCTCGAAACACAGGCGCTGTATTGGGACGAACAGGGGTTTTATCTGGAACAACGCTTTGTTGCCGACGGTAAAACACTGGCGCTGGCCGTGGTCAAGGCAGTGTTTGTTGGGCGCGGCGGGGTTATTCGCCCGGCCCATATCTGTAATGAACTGGGCATGATGGACCCGTCGCCCGATGTTCCCGACTGGTTAAGTGGCTGGCCCGACATCGAAAATGCCATTGAAGAACGACTAGGTGCAATTTAACCCGGCCCGAACCACCCCGCAGATGCCCAAACCAAAGAAGGCATCATCAAACAAAATACCAATAGATAACAGGACCGCCTTTGCGCGGGGAGGAAGCCAAATGACATCGCAAGATGCTGTTACCCTGAACATTGAAAACGATGTTGCCACCATCACCCTGAACCGGCCAGACCGCATGAACGCCCTTGATGGCGCGATGATCACAGGTTTGTTGGCAGCACTAGACCAAATCGATACCGAAATGGAAAATATTGGCGCGGTTGTCATCACAGGTGCCGGCGGCACTTTTATGGCCGGGGGCGATGTAAAGTTTTTTCACACACTTGGTCAAATCCCCGCTGACGAAGCCCAACCCAAAATCGCCGCCATGATTGATAAGGTTCATCAAATCATCACCCGTCTGGCCGATTTACCCCGCCCGGTTATCGCCCGGCTTAATGGTGCTGTTGCCGGGTTTGGCATCAGCCTGATGAATGCGTGTGATCTGGCAATTGCCAGCAATGAAACCGTTTTCACCCTGGCCTATTGCCATATAGGCACATCCCCCGATGGTGGATCTACCCATTCGCTGGTTCGGCTTGTCGGCATGAAAAAAGCCAAGGAAATTGCCTTTTTGGGGGACAGGTTTGATGCCAGCGACGCCCTGCGTCTGGGGCTGATTAACCAAATGGTCGCCCAGGATGAACTTGATTGGACCACCGCCAAACTTGCCAAACGATTGGCCGCCGGCCCGCGCGCGGCATTGGCCCGAACCAAAGCACTTCTTAATTCCGCACCGGACCATGATCTGCACACCCAACTGGCCGCCGAGGCACAATGCTTTGCCCAATGCGCCATCAGCGATGATTTCCGCGAAGGTGTGGCTGCTTTTGTTGAAAAGCGCAAACCGGCCTTTAACCGCACTTAAACCAGGCCACAAAAAACAGAAAACCGTACCCGTCCGACCACTGTTAAACAAAATAATATTCAGGGAAAAATCATGGCCGACCTCAAAGGCAAAACCCTTTTCATTACCGGGGCATCGCGCGGCATTGGCCGTGAAATTGCCCTGCGCGCTGCCCGCGATGGGGCGCATATTGCAATTATCGCCAAAACCGACGAACCGCACCCAAAACTGCCCGGCACCATTTATAGCGTGGCAAAGGAAATTGAAGACGCAGGCGGCAAGGCCCTGCCCCTGAAAACCGATATCCGCGATGAAGACCAGATCGCCGCTGCCGTGGCACAAACCGTCGATCATTTTGGTGGCATTGATATCCTGATCAATAATGCCAGTGCGATTAACCTGACGCCGACATTACAAACCCCGATGAAACGTTATGATTTGATGGCCCAGGTTAATACCCGTGCGACATTCGCCTGTGCCCAGGCCTGCCTGCCCCATCTGTTAAAATCGGATAACCCCCATATTTTAACCATGTCGCCCCCGCCAAACATGAGCCCGCACTGGTTTGCCAACCACCCCGCCTATACCATGTCAAAATACGGCATGAGCCTGGCAACCTTTGGTCTGGCTGCTGAATTTGCCGATGATGGCATTGGCGTTAATTCGTTGTGGCCGGTCACGGTTATTGAAACCGCCGCCTTAAACATGATCCCCGGTCTTGAAGCAGGCAGGGCACGCAAACCGCAAATTCTGGCTGATGCCGCCCACGCCATTTTAACCAGCCCGGCACGGCAAGTAAGTGGTGGTTTTTTCACGGATGAATGCGTGCTTGCAGCCATCGGCATTAACGATTTTGAGGCCTATAACCTGACACCGGGTAAAGAGCCCTTTCCCGATTTCTTTTATGAAGCCGATAAAAACGGTGCCAATGCCCCGCATGTCGCCGGGTTGCTGAAAATTATTGGCGCACATTACCAAAACTGACCGCGCAACGGCGCGGCACGCTGCCGACGCCAGATTGCCACTACATTAAACAATTCGTCCGTTTTGCCAGTTTGAAAATCATACCATTCGTCGGTATCGGGGCCTTGGCCCGGATACCACAATAGGGGCCAAACCAATGACGGGGCGGCCCCATTCGCCCGCGAACTCGACCCGCCCCCTACCGGGCGGGTTCTTTTTTGCGCATAGCGGCCTGTCAGAAACGGGCTAAAAACAAAAGTGCCGCCGGGCTTTGGTACCGGGCGGCATCTTTTGGGCAACCGGAATTGTATTCCGGCAAAAATTTTTAAATCAAACGATTACGAAGCGCGTGTTTCAAGCGTCTGGCGCGGCATCACACGTTCCTGACGGGCCGGAGTCGGCAACATCATCTGCGCCTGCAAGGCCATATTCAAATCCTGGCAGCCCTGATTGCGATCTAGAAAACGTTCACACCAGCCCTTGTTTTCGTTGGCTGATAAAAATGCGCAGCGCAGCATGGCAAACTTGTTGGCGCCATGTGTCGCTTCGTCACCCGTTACATGGGACAACCATGTTGCAATAGCTGTGTGGGCAGCTTCATCAAGCATGTCCTGCAAATTGCCCTTGGCAACCGCACCAACCATGTCGTCACGCAGAGCCGCACGAAGTTCGTTCACCAAACGATCTTCAGCAATCTCGCTGCGAACACCAAAGGACCGGGTCCATGCGCGTGCCGTTTCATTCAACAACCGCGACATTGCTGCCGGTTCGTTCGACGTACCTGAATTTGAAATTTCCACGTTACTCATTTCAACCATGATGCATTCCCTGCTCGGGTTATGTGAAAGTTAACTGCAACTTTCTTGTTGTCGTTGATCTTCACAATGCCCTGAATATAGTCCGAATCTTTGCCGAAACTTAGACGTTTTTGTGGCAGGGGCCATGCAATGCCCACATGGGGCCATACCAATTATGCGTATATTTTTTGCTGGCTAAGCCGAAGTTTTTTCAGGGCTTTCTGCCCCGATCAAATGCTGCCCGGCCATAATCTGGTCCAGCGGCTTTACCGGCCACGACAAAATCTTGAGCTTCTCTTCCTTTGTCAGCGCCTCAACCCCCAAACGGGCCAGTTTTTCATAGATAATGCCCACTTCAATCTGGGTACGGCGATCAGGCTTGCGGGCAGGCAACAACGCACTGTGCAGGGCATTGGCATAAGGATCTTCGATCAATTGCAGCAATCCGTCGCGCACATCGTCGCCCGGGTGGTCATCCATCAGTCGATATAACGATGCCAGTTCTTCGGGCGTTGCGGTTTCTTCAGGGGTCAGAAACAGCTTAAATTTGCGCGCCTTTTGCCCCAGCCACAACAGGCTGGACCAATGCGTTAACCAGGGCGACAAAACCAGCCCGGCCAGAATAGGCGTTAACCACCAGAAAAACGCACTATCGACGTAAAGCGCAATCGCGCCCCAAACCAGACCAACAATAATAATGCCGATATGGGTTTTGACAGCCGCCATAAACGGCACACCGGTATCGTCACGTTCCTGCGCATCCCAGCCAACCTGGTTCCCGGTTAAAACCGAAAACACAAACCGCGAATGCAGGGTCATCATAATTGGCGCCTGAAGTGCGGAATAAACCATTTCCAAAAGGCCGCTTAACAACACGGCGGCCCCGCCATATTTGCGCCGGTCCCGGCCCAAAAACACCATGAACACCGAAATCACCTTGGGTACAATCAACATGCCAATGGTGAAAACCAGCAACACCACCATTTCCATCGACCGGTCAACCGGCCATTGCGGAAACATCGTGAACTGCCCCGGGAAAAAGCTATAGGTCAGGCGCGAATTTTGCAGTGTTGCAATGGTCGAACTTAACAGCAGCAAAAACCACAATGGCGAGGACAGAAAGCTCATCACCCCCATAAAGAAATGCAGGCGCGACAGCGGCAAAAAGCCCGGCGCGAAGAAAAGCCGTGCATGTTGCATGTTGCCCTGGCACCAGCGCCGGTCGCGTACGGCAAAATCAATCAGGTTTGGCGGTAACTCTTCCCAACTGCCTTCCAGCTGCGGGATCAGCCATACCCGCCAACCGGCCTTACGCATAAAGGCGGCCTCGACAAAGTCGTGACTTAAAATATGGCCGCCCATCGGCGGCTTACCCGACAAAACCGGCAAGCCACAACAATCGATAAAGGCCTGCACCCGGATAATGGCATTATGGCCCCAATAGTTGGAACTGCCCATGCACCAAAACGCCAGCCCGGCCGACATGGTGGGGCCGTGAACCCGCGAAATGAACTGCAAAATACGGGCAAAAAGGGTGGACCGCCCCGTTGGCTGCGGCGGACTTTGAATAATGCCCGAGTCCGGGTTGTTTTCCATCAGGTAAGCCATATTCACCATGGCCTCGCCCGACATCACGCTATCGGCATCAAACACAATCATATGATCATAGTTCGATGCATAGGTTTCGCAGAATTCCTTAAGATTGCCCGATTTACGTTCGGTATTCTCCGAGCGACGACGGAAGAATATTTTTCCGCGCGCATTTAGTTCCGCACAGGTACGCGACCATGCCATTTCCTCGGCAATCCAGATATCAGGATCGCGGGTGTCAGACAGAACAAAAAAATCAAAGGCATCAATTTCGCCCGTGGCGACCAGGCTTTCATAACTGGCGCGCAAACCGGCAAAAACCCGGTCCGGGCTTTCATTATAAACCGGAATAACCACCACGTTTTTTGATTTCAGCTTACCTTTGCGGTTAATCGGCTTCATCCGGCGCAAGGTGATGGCATCAATGCTAAAGGCGCGCAGGAAAATACCGACAACCCCGGTATAAAATGACAACGCGATCCAGGCGAAGTTAATGGTGAAAAACGTAATCACCACCATTTCCATCGCCGTTAACTGGTCAGCGCCCAAAACATCCGACATCAACCACGCGGCGTAAAACGTGGTTACCAGGGCTGCACCAAACAAAAATATGCGCCGCACCACCGACGATGGCCCGGCAAGCTTAACGGCCGGGTCAAGTTCTTCTGGGGTACGGGGCATCGCCGGGCTGTCGGTCATTAATTTTGTTCCTGAGCAGAAAGGGCTGTTTGGAAATTACACACATAAAAATTCGGGCAGGCCGAACGCCGCGTTAAAATGCCCACGGCATCGTCCAGGTTTCGCTAATGACGCGATCCTTGTAATGCAGAAAAGCCCGCAGGTTTGATGTTGGTGTTTCACCCGTCCCGGCCAGATCAAACGTCATCCGCACGCCGCCATTCTCCGCATCTTTTTCCACCCGGATATTGCTGACATTGGCATTCGATGCACTGACATCGGCCTGAAGACTGGCAATATCATCCATATAATAATCCAGGTCGCCACCACGGAAATTCAGAATAAAGCGGTGAATACCACCATTATCCTCGTCCCCGCCGGGGATTGGCGCAATACGTGTATCAAGTGCGCGTGCCATGCCATGCAATTCGCGACCATCGCTCATGGCGGTTAGATCATAGGAAATTTGCAGTTCATCGCCTGCTTTTGGCTTGGTGTCCGGCACCCAGAAGGCAACGATGTTTTCGTTGGTTTCATCGGGCGAGGGAATTTCAACAAGTTCCACATGGCCCTTGCCCCAATCCCCTTTCGGCGTAATCCAGTAACCGGGGCGTTTTTCAAAATGTGCGCCGGCATCCTGATAATGGTCAAAATTGCGATCACGCTGCATCAGGCCAAATCCACGCGGGTTCTGATCCAGAAACGAGCTGATCTGCAAATTTTTGGGGTTATCAAGCGGCCGCCACAACCATTCACCCTGGCCATTATGAATCAGCAAGCCATCGCTATTATGCACTTCGTTGCGATAATCATCAAAATGGCGGCGTTTTTGCTCGCCAAACAGGAACATGCTGCTCAGCGGGGCAATCCCCAGTTTTTGAATTTGATCGCGGAAAAACAATGTCGCCTTGATCGACGAAACAGTCCGTTCACCCGGGAAAATATCAAATTGATAGGCGCCGGTCACACGCGCACTGTCTAGCAACGCATAAACCGTAACCTTGCCCCAGGGGTCGGTCGGCTGTTCAACCCAAAATTCACGAAATACCGGAAATTCCTCGCCCGACGGCCCCGCCAGATCAATAGCAAGGGCACGCGCCAACTGGCCGCGCACCTGATCACGGCCCATAACACGGAAATAACTGGCCCCTAAAAAAGATGCCAGTTCTTCATTACTTTTAACCGAGTCGAGCGGATATTTAAGGCGGAACCCGGCATAGCCCTGCGCCCCGACATTATTATCGGAAAGGCCCGTATCGGCAAAATCAAACAGACTGGATGAATAGGGAACCGGCTGCGTTTTACCATCCCTGATCAGATTAATGCCAACCGGCACATCATACATATAACCAGGATGATACAGCTCCATCGAAAAACCGGTGGCGGAATCCTTTAAAAATGCCTGATCTGCCTTGAATTTGATTTTGGCATATTGTGCCGCATCCAGATCGGCCAGCGCACCGGGCAATTCACGGTGCGGATTTTCAAACGGCTTTTTTGCCAGTTCACGCGCGCGATCAATGACCAGGTCCGGACTAAACGGCGGTTTCTGGTCAGCATTGGCCGCCTGGGCATTGTTATCACCGGCCTTCGCCGCATCACCCGTATTAACGGCATCATTTGCAGCATCCGCACCCGGCGTTTGCGCATTTTCGCCTGCGGCAGAACCCTCAGCGCTGGCCCCGCCATCCGTTGCCGGGGCGGATTCGCCATTTCCGGTATCGGTTTTTGGCTCGTCACCACCGGCATTGCCCGTGGCCTGCGCCTGCTCGGCCGTCGGGGAATTATTGGCATTTGCCGTCGCTGCCGCATTATCCGCGGCTGGCGCTTTGCCGGTTCCATCATTAGCCGCGTCTTGCGTCTCGGCCACAGGCACGGCTGATTGTGGTGCCGCGCCATCCGTGCCGCCACTATCGGTGGCAGCTAACGGTTCATTCTTTGCCGGGGCCGGGGCAGCAGCCTGCTTTGTTGCAGCGCCCGCCTTGCTATTTGCGGCCAAACCCGGTTGCGCCCCAAGGCACAACGCGGCAATAACAAACGCGGAAACCATCCCCATCCGGGAAACAGAAAAGCCTTTCCGTGCGACACGCTGCTGGTCAACCTGCTGGCAAATTTGCATTTTTTTCACGCCGAAACCTTTGTTTGAATGCCTTGCGGGCTTTTGCACGATGAACGGGGCAGCAATGTGACAGCATGGAACAATCATCAACGACGCCCCCGCCCGGTCGATCTTGCCTATACGGATTTAGGCCCTGTTTAAGGTCTTGAAAAGCCAGTTTTTCGCATGTTCAACGCAGGGGCGATGGGAATGTTTCCACAAACCGTGCCAGAAGCATGAAAAACCTTTGATTTTTTGAAATTGTGCGTCGCAATAAATTCACCAGAATTATGCCTGCCCGGCATCGTCGCCCGGTAAAGTCCCTCTCAAATTCAGTGCAATTTTTGTTGAAAAACAAGGCTTCCATGGGAAGGAAACCGTCATTTCACGGTTATTACCAGCCCACACATAAAGCCGACCTCCCCAAAACGGTGCTTTATTTTGCAAAGCAACAAAACCCTGAATTGCAATTTTGATTCACCGATACAATCGTGTTTAATTTTAACGATCTATACTTGGGTATGGATGCGATTTTAATAAAAAAAACCAGTGCGAACCGAGTCCGCACCGTTCTTACACCACCGATTATGCCAAATCCCGAAAACCGGGACCAATCATCGGGCCGTTATCTGGCAGGCAAACCTACTTCCTGATACACACAAAACTATGCGCCCGTGGCTATGCAACCGCCCCGATAAACAGGTCTTGCCAGCATAAACATCAATTATGCAAAAATCGGCTCCCCGAATATATGCCTCCCCCTCGCCCTGTATTGAGGTCCGGCAATCGACATACCGCCACGGTTTATTTTCAAATCAGGGGTAACGGAGCAAACTCACCAAACATCCCATGATATGATTTTGCCGGAGGCTGGCCATAGGTACTGTGTTTGCTGGTAAAAAGCTTCAAGGCTGCCATGCCTTCAATCATTTTAATTGCGGCCTGTACCCCGTCAATCACCGGCACACCCAGGTCATTTTTTAAGCGATCCGCAATGTCGGTCATGCCGGCACAGCCCAGTACAATCGCCTCGGCACCGTCGCTTTGCAAACTTTTGCGCGCGGCATCATGTAAGGCGGTATAGGCGATTTCGGCCTGCGATCCTTCAAAATCAAGGGTCCGCACCCCGGCTGCACGCACCACACAATCGCGATCCGCGCCATATTTACGCACCAGATGTTCCAGCGGGCGCACAGAAACCGCCATCGGTGTCACAATCGCATAACGCCCGGCAAGGGCCTGGGCAAAGCGCACCGCCCCTTCACACAGCCCCATCACGGGGGCGGTAGTCAAACATCGGGCGGCATCAACGCCGGTATCGTCAAAACAGGCCACGACATAACCTTCAATCCCGGTGGGGTCGATCTCGCGGATAACCGATAACAGCCCCACGCTGGCAAAGGCTTCGTCATAATAACCTTCAATGCTATCGGGGCCAAAGCGTGGGTTCAGGGCCAGAATTTCGTTATGTGGAAAGGCAATTTTGCAGGCCTGCTCGCGTATTTTATTGGTAAACCCCGCCGACATGTTGGGGTTGATGATGGCTATTTTTGACATCTTAGCGGCCTCACCCTATCGCCTTGCGACGGCGCAACAATAAAACCGCCCCAAATGCCAAACCAATGATGACAAAGGAAAATACGGTGGTTAACGTGCCCAGCGCATAAAGAACCGGCGTTGTGACATTTGTGGTCATGCCATAAATTTCCAATGGCAAGGTATTTAGCGAACCAGCCGTCATCAGGGTGCGGGCAAACTCATCGTAAGACAGGGTAAAAGAAAACATCGCCACGCCGATCAGGCTGGGGGCCACCATCGGCAACACCACATGGCGAATGGTTTGCCAGTTCGACGCCCCCAAATCGCGGGCGGCTTCCTCGAACGAGGGATCAAACCGGTTAAACACCGCAAACATGATCAAAAGGCCAAACGGGAATGTCCAGGTCAAATGGGCACCAAGGCCGGAACTGTACCAATGCGGCTGGATCTGAAAAATATTGAACAGCAGGCCAATGCCCAGCGAAATCAATATCGAAGGGACAATCAAACTGGCAATGGCAAGGTAAAAAACAAAGGTGTCACCGCGAAAGCGCCGCCGAAATGCCAGCCCCGCCATAAAGGATACGACAACTGTTACCACCATAACAATTGCGCCAAGTTTCAATGACCGCAGAAAAGACCCGCCAAAGTCGCCCACTGCCTGTTGCTGAAACAGGTTAACAAACCAGTGAAACGAAAATCCGTTCATCGGGAATGTCA
This sequence comes from Thalassospira sp. MCCC 1A01428, assembly GCF_002115825.1. Classification (GTDB taxonomy): domain Bacteria; phylum Pseudomonadota; class Alphaproteobacteria; order Rhodospirillales; family Thalassospiraceae; genus Thalassospira. The sequence continues at coordinate 154,791 of NZ_JFJZ01000008.1, forward strand.
GCCCGCCATTTTCGCCCTGAAAAGACAGGATAAAAATGGTCAGCATCGGCCCATATAAAAACAGCACAAACAGGGCAAAAAATGCGGCAAGGATATAAAAGGCCGTGGGCCGTTTTTCGCGGGTTCTGACCATGTTAAAGCTCCTTGCGAATATCGACGAGGCGCAAAAGGGCGGTGACGATCAGCAAAACCGTAATCAGCAACACAACCGCACTGGCCGCTGCCGCCGGATATTGCAACAGCCCGATCTCATTGGAAATTTGTAACCCGACCGAGGCACTTTGCCCGCCGCTCATTAGTCGCACGGTAATGAAATCGCCCATCACCACCGTAATGACGAAAATGGAGCCAATGGCGATGCCCGGTTTGGAAAGCGGTACAATAATATGACGCAGCGTTGCCCAGCCACTGGCACCGTTATCGCGCGCGGCCTCGATCAATGACCGGTCAATGCGCATCATCGAATTGAAAATCGGCACCACCATGAACAGCGTATATAAATGCACATCGGCCAGCACCACCGCGAAATCGGAAAACAGTAAAAACTCAAGTGGTTCGTGAATAATGCCGGTCCCCATCAATGCCTGATTAAGCAAGCCATTGCGTCCCAAAAACGGGATCCACGAAATCATGCGGATGATGTTTGAGGTCCAGAACGGGATGGTGCACACCATAAATAAAATGATCTGCCAGGTTAAACTGCGCACATGAAAGGCCAGAAAATAAGCCACGGTAAAACCGATACCCAGGGTAAAGGCCCAGGTCAGGGCGGCGTATTTGAACGTATTTAAATAGATTTGCCAGGTCACTGACGACCCCAGCAAGTAGCTGTAATTCTCAAAAATGAAATCAGGCAGGATGCGGTATTCATCGTAATCCCAGAAACTGACCACAACGATGGTCAGCAATGGAATGACCAGAAAAATGGCAAACACCAGCGCCATAGGCGTGATCAGAAAATAGGAACCGCGTTTGGAATTGGGTGCTGACATGCCATCCCGCCAAAATCAGAAATCGTGAAAAAGGTTCGCCGTCATGGGCGAAGTCCGGGCCGCCCTGGCAGCGACCCGGCCCAAATTTTCATCGCATCAGGCAGCGATAAATTCGTTCCATTTACGAACCATGTGCTTGTTTTCATCCATAACGGAATTCCAGCACGCCACATGGCCCATACGTTCTTCGTAAGAACCGCCATCGCGCACGGCACCGGCCTTTTCCATAACCTTGCCTTCGGGGCTCATAATGTCGCCCTGCGCTTCCTTGCCTTCCATCCAGTATCCCCATTCATCATCGGACATGAATTTTTGGGCGGTTGCAGGGGCTGCACTGTAATAGCCCTGACGGTTAAGATACGCCCCAACCCAGCCCGACAGATACCAGTTGATATATTCATAGGCCGCTTCCAGCTCGAGGCCCGACAGGTGCTTGGCCAAGCCAATGCCGCCCCCCCATGCCCGATAACCTTCCTTAAGCGGCTGATATTTGCATTCGATGCCTTTGGACCGAACAGCGGCAATCGCGGGGGACCACATCGACTGGATCACAACTTCGCCCGACGCCATCAGATTGACCGACTCATCAAAGCTTTTCCAGAATGCGCGGAACTGCCCGGCCCGTTTGGCTTCGATCATCAGGGCAATGGTTTTATTGATTTCTTCCTGGGTCATATTGCCCTTGTCGCCATAGGTGATTTCACCCATTGCCTCGGAAACCATCGCCGCATCCATAATGCCAATCGCCGGAATATTCAGGATTGATGCCTTGCCTTTAAATTCCGGATTCAGCAATTCGGCCCAGCTATTGATCGGGCGCCCAATCAGATCGGGGCGAATACCCAGGGTATCTGCATTGTAAATCGTCGGAATCAGCGTCATCCACTGGGTCGGGGCGCTGGCAAAATCGGTGCTGTCCGGGCCTTCGACAAAGCCAACCTTGTGCGGGGCTGTGCCCTGGGCAATTTTGGAATCAGGCGTCAGCTTGCCGGTAATGAACAGCGGCGAGATTTTGTCGTAATTCTTGATCTTGGCAACGTCCATCGGCTGAAGCGTGCCGGCCGGGAAAACCTTTTTGCAAATCCAGTATTCAATATCGGCAATATCAAATGAATTGGGCTGGGTGACGGCGCGCTGGGCCACCGCATCGGAATCAAGGGCCGTCATTTGCAGGGTAAAGCCCAGATCTTCCTTCACCTTGTCGGCAACGGCATTGATGTTGGAAACCCCGGTGCCAAACTGGCGCAAGGTCACATTTTTAATGTTCTGCGCCCAAATGGTGGGGAAACCTGTAATGGCTCCCGAACCAATCGCAACACCGGCCGTGGCTGCAGCCCCTTTAAGGAAACCGCGACGGGTAACATCCTTGCCTGGAAGAATGGACTTCAATTTGCTTTTTTCGGTCGTCATGTGAAGCTCCTGATAAAACGATGTTTTTTTGATTTCAGGCCAGAACATGTGCGTGTTCGGGTTCCCAATAGGCGATAAACTTTTCCTTCCTGCGCACAGGCGCACGCCGAAATTCGCTTTCGGTCTTCATAAGGGTGATGTCCTTGCCATCCATCGTGGTGGCAACGATCCGCACCCAAAGCCCCAAATATTCCACTGTGGTGATTTCAACCGGAATCTGGCTTTGCCCTGCCCCGGCGGGAATTTCCTGCGCCAGACCAATCAGGTCGGTACGAATGGTAAATTCCAGGTCTTCGCCCGTCTTCGCATCCCCGTGAACCGGCAATACAAACTGGTCAGGGCCGCGCTCGATAATGGTGGTTGTGGCATCGGCCCGGGCGACCTTGCCTTTAAAAATGTTCTGCCCACCCATAAAATTGGCAATAAAGCGCGATTTGGGCCGGTTGAAAATTTCCTCCGGGCGACCCTTTTGGCGGATCACCCCGTCCTCCATCACCACCACCATGTCCGACAGGGCCAGGGCTTCGTCCTGGGCGTGAGTCACATGAACAAAGGTAATGCCCAAATCCTGTTGCAGGCGGCGCAATTCATCACGCATCCGGGCGCGCAAAAACGGGTCCAGCGCCGACAAAGGTTCATCAAGCAGCAAAACTTCGGGCTGGGTGATCAGGGCGCGAGCGAGCGCAATGCGCTGTTGCTGCCCACCCGAAAGCTGGTCGGGCTTGCGATCTGCAAATTTTTCCATATGGACACGGGCCAGCATTTCGGTCGCACGTTCGGCCCGCTCCGCCGGGGAGACACCCTGCATACGCAGGCCGAACGCAACATTTTCAGCACAGCTCATGTGCGGAAACAGCGCGTAGTTCTGAAACATCATTGCCGTGCCACGTTTAACCGGTGGCAATTCCGTAACGTTGCGCTGCCCGATCAGCAGATCCCCCTCGCTGATCGCCTCGTGACCGGCTATCATGCGAAGGGTTGTTGTCTTGCCGCAGCCCGATGGACCGATCAGACAGCAATAAGCGCCAGCCGGAATTTTGAGATCGATCGATTTGACTGCGATTGTACTGCCGTAATATTTACTGACAGCGATCAGCTCAATGGCCCCGTTACCCGTCATCCGCCCACCCGATACTGCATGCAAAATTGTCAACAATCTGTGTTTTGATTGTTAGCAAATGCTGTGCCACATCAAAAATAACGCGCAAAAGCGTCATTTCAGATCTTATAGGTTGAGGTTTTCGGGGCCACCTCGCGAATAAATGCTAATTTTATACGCAACGAATGAACAGTTTTTAGACAATCTTTATAATATGCATATTTTTTAGACTTATTTGACAATAAGCTGGCCGTTGGACAGTTTTTTGTTATGCAAATCGTCAACAATTTTGTAAAAACTAAAGATCACATCTTCTCGCCCCCCATCAGGAAAGACCCGCCCCATGGCCCACCCCGCCGAGCCCCAACGCTTCACTGGCAGCGGAAAATTACGGCCGGAAGAACAGATTTATCAGGAAATGCTGGGTGCCATCCTTGATCGCCGTTTGGAACCGGGCATGAAGCTGATTGAGGAAAACCTTGCAAAAACCTTTGGCGTCAGCCGGGCGCGTATTCGTGCCGCCTTTTTACAATTGGCCCACGATAAACTGATCAATCTGGTGCCCAATCGCGGCGCGTTTGTTTCCGAACCGACTATTGCCGAAGCCATCGAGGTTTTTTCCGCCCGCCGCATGATCGAAGATGGCGTGGTGCGTAAGGTGACAGCGCATATGAACGACGATCAGGCCGAACAAATCCGCGCTCACCTGCAAGCCGAACACAAAGCCCACCACGAGGGCGATCACCGTGCAGCCATCATTTTGTCCGGTGAATTTCACCTGTTACTGGCCCGCCTTGCCAATAATCTGGTGATCGAGGAATTTTTGGAACGGCTGATTTTGCGAAGCTCGTTGATCATTGCGATGTATGAAAGCCCGCAACCCGCCGATTGTTCGCATGATGACCATGATGAACTGTTGCGCGCCCTGACCGGTGGCGACGCCGACGAAGCCGCATCCTGCATGGCAAAGCATCTTGATAATATCCGTGACCGGCTTCAGCTTCAGCGCGAAAAACCCGGCAAAACCGATTTCGCCAGCATCTTTGGCCGCCATCCCAGCAGCAAGGCAGGTTAAAACGTTTTTGGGCCACTGCCCCCTTGCTTTGCATCAATCCGCCCCGGCAAAACAAAAAAGGGCCGGATGCCAAAGCACCCCGCCCCCTTACTTTTCGATCGCAAAGCCGACAGAAATAATATCGCCCGATCCTATCGGACCTTAGAAACCAACCGCACAACCATCCTTGCGCGGGTCGGACCCGGCAACATAGCCGGCATCGGTTTTGGCAATCAGCTGCGCCCCGCCAAAGCCGAAATTGGTTTGATCGGGCGTTTCGACCAAAACGTTATGGCCCTTGGCGCGCAAGGCTTTGATCGTTTCATCCCCCAAAACATGCTCGACCGCCACATCCAGCCCGGAAATGGCCTGCCAGCGCGGGGCATCGGCGGCAGTTTGCGGGTCTTGGCCCCAAAGTTGGGTGCGCAGCGTCATTTGCAAATGCCCCTGGGCCTGCATCGGCCCACCCATGACGCCAAAGCTCATGACCGGGTTGCCATCCTTGCCCATCAAAAAGGCCGGAATAATGGTTTGGAACGGGCGTTTTCCACCCGCAACCAGGTTAGGATGGCCGGGTTGCAACGAAAAGCCATGCCCCCGGTTTTGCAAGCTGATCGAGGTACCCGGCACCACAACGCCGGAGCCAAAACCCAGATAATTCGACTGAATAAACGACACCATCATGCCGTTTTCATCCGCCGCCGTGACATATACCGTCCCGCCATGTTCGGGCGCACCGGCCTTAAAATCCTGCGCGTGCGCCGGATCAATCAAGGCGGCCCGCGATGCCAGATATTTATCTGACAGCAAATGTTCCACCGTCACATCGCGCATATGGTCCAGATCGGCGACATAAGTGTGCAAATCGGCAAAGGCCAGTTTCATGGCCTCAATTTCCAGATGCAGCGCTTCGGGGTCATCCGGGCCATATTGGTCAATCTGGCAATGGCGCAAAATGCCCAAGGCCATCAGCGCCGAAATGCCCTGCCCGTTGGGTGGAATTTCATGCAGGGCGACATCGCCAAATTCCTGGCTGATGGTGCCACACCAATCCGCCTTGTGATTGGCAAGGTCTTCTTCATTCAGGGCAGCGCCATGCTGGCGTGCGAAATCGGCAATTTTTTTCGCCAATCGGCCTTTGTAAAAACTATCCCCACCCGTCTCGGCAATATCGCGCAGGCTTTCGGCCATCGCCGAGTTGACGAACAACTCGCCTGCTTTGGGGGTACGGCCCCCGGGCATAAAGGCTTCGGCAAAGCCGGGTTTGTCATGCAGAACTTTTGCGCCATTGGCCCAAAGCTGGGCAATGATGGGCGATACGGCAAAACCCCGGCTGGCATATTCGATGGCGGGTTCAAACAGTTTTTCAAACGGCAATTTGCCAAATTTATCCGATATCGCCCGCCACGCCGAAACCGCACCGGGCACCGTGACAGCCTCCCAGCCCCGTTGCGGCATTTTTTCCTGCCCGGCAAACCGTTCGGGCGACCACGCCGCCGGGGCACGGCCCGATGCATTCAAGCCATGAATTTCCGTGCCATCCCAAATAATGGCATAGGCATCCGACCCCAAACCATTGCCGGTTGGCTCTACCACCGGCAAGGCGATAGCGGCGGCCAGGGCCGCATCGGCGGCATTACCGCCCTGGGCCAGCATCCGCAAACCGGCCTGCGCTGCCAGTGGTTGCGATGTCGAAACAATATTACGCGCCATCACCGGTGACCGGCGCGAGGCATAAAGCCCTTCGGTGGTAAATTTCATGGGTTTAATTCCTCCTCGCGGCACTCAGACGAGCGCATCTTTGTTTCCATTGCCCTTTTTATGGGCTTTCCAGATCGACCGGATGCTCAAAATAACCGACAAAACCGCCGCTGCCAAAAACAGGGCAGAAATTGGCCGGGTAAAAAACACCGTCCAGTCGCCATCACTCATTAACGCACGGCGCAAATTGGTTTCGGCAATCGGGCCAAGAATGACGCCTAAAACCAACGGAGCCAGCGGATAATCCAGACATTTCAAAATGTAGCCCACCAACCCGATCGCGCCGAGCAGATAAAGATCGCCCATGCGGTTATTCAGGGCAAAAGCCCCGATCACGCAGCAGATCATCACGGTTGGCACAATGAACTGTTTGGGAATATCGGTAACCCGCAAAAACAGCCGCATCGAGGCCACACACACCACCAGCATCATAAAGCTGGCAACGGTGAGGGCGATAAACATGCCATAAACCAGATCGGCATGATCCAGAATCAGCCTGGGGCCGACACTAATGCCATGCACCATCAGGGATGCCATTAAAATGGCATCCACTGCCGATCCGGGAATGCCCAGCGAAATCAGCGGGATCAACCCGCCGCCTGCCGTGGCCGAATTACCTGCCTCGGAGGCCACAACCCCATCGGCAATTCCCTGGCCGAATTTTTCCGGCGTTTTGGAACTGCGTTTCGCCTGATCATAGGCCAGCAAATTGGCAATCGAGCCCCCGGCACCGGGCAACGCCCCAATTACAACCCCGACCAGCGATGACCGGATCAAATTAACCGGGCGCATCAAAACTTCGCGCATCACTTCCCAGGTTTTGAAATCAATGCTTTTGGGAATCAGCGCATGATTGACCTTTTTGCCGTGAATTTCGACCTCGTCCAGAAGCTGGCTGATGGCGAAAATGCCAATCAGCACCACCAGAAACGGCAGGCCCGGTGCCAGCAGATCCATATCAAAGGTCAGGCGCGGGCGGCCCATCATCGGGTCCGGCCCGATGGTGGCAAGACCCAGGCCAATCACCCCGGCAATCAGGCCGCGGATCAGCGAATTGCCCACCAGACTGGCAACAATGGTTAAGGCAAAAACGATCAGCGAAAAATATTCCCACGGGCCCAGGCGCACCGCCACAACCGCCAGCGGCGGGGCGGCAACAATCAGCACCAGTGTGGAAATAATGGTGCCGAAAAACGATGCCCACACCCCCAGCGACAAGGCGCGGCCCGGCTCGCCATTGCGTGCCATGGGAAAGGCATCAAAGGTGGTAGCAACCGAACTGGGGGTGCCGGGAATACCCAGCAAAGCCGCACTGATCAGGCCGCCGGTATAGCCCCCGACATAAACCGACAACATCACCGAAATGCCCTGAAGGGGTTCCATGGCAAAGGTCAGCGGCAAGGTCAGGATAATGGCCATCGTCACGGTAAAACCGGGGATCGCGGCGGCAACAATACCGGCGACCGACCCGATCAACATATAAATCAGGGTATCAAAGGCAAAAACCTGATGCGCGCCCTGAAAAAAAGCATCCAACATATGTCTGAACTTTCAGCAGTATGTGACGGCGCTGTATCGCTGCCTAAAAGGCAATCAGAACACCACGCGGCAGGAAAACATTGAAAACATCGGCAAACAGCATGTTCAGCCCGAACGAAAACACCAGGGCAGCGATAACAGACTGAATAACCGTTCGGCGCGTCACACCCGCGATCAGCAATTGTGCAATCAGCAAAAAGCCGAACGTCGCCAGCGAAAAGCCCAACGTGGACAACACGCCAAGGTAAACCACCAGCAACCCGTAAATCGCAAAGGAAATGCGCCGGATTTTAAGCCAGCGCCCAAAAGCATAAACCGCTTCGGGCATGCCGCCATTGCGGTGAATATCAATCACCGACTTGATCGCGGCAAACAGGCACAAGGCCGCCAGCACACTGAAAACCAGTTTGGGGAAAGACCCGGCCCCCAATGGCTCCCAGCGTGATGTCGGCAAGGATGATGCCCGCCAGGCGCAATAAACCGCAGCAACACCAAAAACAATATAGGAAACCAGCCGGGCCAGTTCATTTCGGGCCCGCGTGGCAGCAGATGCCACTGCATCTGCTGCCGCCGGTTTCGGGGTATCGGCCGTCATCCCTGCAACTTGCCGACCAGCTTGGTCACGTCAGCATCAAGTTTTTCGAGATAGGCTTTGTAATCTTCCTCGCCAATAAAGACATTGGCAGAACCGGCATTTTTCATTTTGGTTTTGATGTCATCAAGCGACATGGCTTTTTTCAAATCATCCGCCAGCTTGTCGACAATCGGCTGCGGTGTGCCCTTGGGCAGAACAACGCCGCGTGTCACCGCCATTTGCAAATCGTAGCCCTGTTCTTTCATCGTTGGCACATCGGGTTCTTCGGCGGTGCGTTCTTCTGTACCCACACCGGCAAAAATCAGATCGCCGTTTTTAACAAACTCGCTCGCCGATGAAACATCGCCAATGGCAATATCAATATTGCCGCCCACCAGGGCGCGAATACGTTCACCCGTGTCGCGGAACCCGACATAACTGAACTGAACGCCAAGGGCATCCTCGATCATGGCCATGTGCAAATGCGGCACCCCGCCCAGGGTCACACCGGCGCGCACCTTGCCCGGGTTGGCCTTGGCATAGGCTTTTAATTCTTCAAGATTTTTGAAATTGTCGTTTTTGGAAAGCGTCAGATATTGCGGTGAAGATGCTACCAGCGCGACCGGAATAAAGCTGTCCCAATCCAGATCGGTGATGCCGGTTTTATTTGCCGTTAACAACCCTTCGTGGATTTGCGAAATCGTATAGCCATCTGCCGGGCGCTTGGCAAATTCCTTCAGGCCTACCGTTCCGCCAACGCCGGGCATATTAATAATTGGCACCGGCTGACCGGTCACTTCCGACAGGCCAAGGCCAACAATACGCATCAGGGTGTCGCTACCGCCACCCGGGCCCCAAGGCACAATAAATTCAATCGGTTTATTCGGATAATCCTGCGCCATAACCGGTGTTACCGCCGCTGCGGCCAGCATCAATCCCGCCGCCATCGCAATTTTGCGAAGCATATCTCCAGCCTCCTGATAAGTGGTTCATCATTTCCTCAAACCATTTTAGTCATGGTTCGTTATATTTATGCCAATATTGTTTGCACCTTCATTGCTGCGGCGCAAGCACAAAAACACAAATTTGCCATAAATTGCCATTTTTAGCGCTCGCACGTGCAAAAATTCTAGCCAAAAACGGAAATTTGTGACTAGAACCATTAATTGATTAAATCAAAATTGGTTTGGATTGGTTTAAAATGATGGATCTGGGAAGCGGCGCGCATCTTTATCTTATCTGGGGCGGCGCCATGCTGTTTGCCGGTGTGGTTGGCGGCATTATGGCCGGGTTGCTTGGCGTTGGCGGCGGCATTGTCATTGTGCCGGTGCTGTATCATTTCCTCTCCGTGATGGGGGTGGATGAAAGCATGCGCATGCAAATTGCCGTGGCAACATCGCTGACCACCATCATTGCCACCGCCCTGTCATCGACACGCAGCCATTACAAAAAAGGGGCGGTTGATGTCGGGCTGCTTAAACGCTGGGGCCCTGCCATTGTTATTGGCGTTATTATTGGCACAGCCATTGGCGGCCATGTTGACGGGCGGGTCTTAACCGTTGTTTTTGCTGTGGTGGCGTTGCTGGTAGCTGCCAACATGATGCTGGCACGCGACAGATCAACCGATTCGCAAAAAAACCCGCCCAAATCGGTATGGGCTGCGCTGGGGGTTCTGGCGGGCGGTTTATCGGCGATGATGGGCATTGGCGGCGGCACCATTTGCGTACCGCTGCTTAGCTTTCTGGGCTATGACATTCGCAAAGCGGTTGGCACAGCATCGGCAATCGGATTGATCATTGCCCTGCCCGGCACCATTGGTTATGCCATGTCGGGCATTGGCATTGCGGGCAGACCGCCCTTTTCCGTGGGGTATGTCAATGTACTGGCAGCCGCCCTTCTGATACCCATGACCGTGCTTTTTGCGCCGGTTGGCGCGCGTATTGCCCACAGCATTCCCCAGCGGGCCTTACGCATCTGTTTCGGGCTTTTCTTGCTCGTTACGTCAATTCGTATGTTCCACGACCTGATTTTTTGATAGCTGATTGCACCGGAAACGTCAGTAGCAACAAGAAAAACACCTGCCATGAACGATATATCAACACAGGGGCTGGCCAAAACGCTGCGCAATGCCTTTAACCAGGGGCAATATGTAGAGAATGGCCGCGTCATTGCCGAACGCAGCTTGGCCGAAAAACTCGATGTGGGCCGCCGCGCCCTGCGCAAGGCGCTTGACGAACTTGAAGCCGACGGGCTGATCTGGCGCCGTCAGGGCCAGGGTACCTTTGTCGGCACCCCGCCTACCCCGCGTTTGCGCCGCCTTGAAGGGCTCGCCACCAAAACCAGCCCTTATGAAATTATGGAAGTTCGCCTGGAAATTGAACCGTCGATGGCGCGTTTTGCCGCCCTGCGCGCGTCACAAGCCGATATTGATGCCATGCGCATGATGGTTGAAAACGCGGCCAATGCCCAAAATCAGGCCGATTATGAAAAATGGGATTCGGCCTTTCATCAAAAACTGGCCGAAAGTGTGCGCAATACCCTGTTTTTAGCGGTATTTGAGGCCGTAAACGCCGTTAGACGCGATGCCGCATGGTCGCGGATGCGCGAAAGTACACATTCCGACCGTCTGATCACCAAATTGTCCGAACAGCACCGCGCCATCGTCAATGCGATCGAAATGCGTGACCCCAACCAGGCGGAAGAAGCCATGCGCGCTCACCTCTCACAAGTCGAACGCGCCCTGCACCAAAACTGATTACAAACAGGAACCGGTATTTAATCCCTTCGTGCCACCGCCCTGAAATATCGCTCCGCCCCCGCCAATCACCGGCCTACCCCACCCTTGCCGGGCGAACTCGCCATTCACGTCAGTCTTTCGCCCCCACCACACAGCAAAACACATGGATAACAGCACGCTGCCTCTGCCGTGCGGTTATGACCAACACATGTGTCGATTGGCAATGCAGTTAACACTGCAGCTCTCCGCCCGTGCGATCAGGTACACAGCACACAGCCCCCGGATTTAACCGCCCTGTACCGGCTTCGCACCCCGCACCGCGAAAACGCCCCTGCCAGACACCACCATCACCATGCCCCACCCATTGCACGCCGTTTGTTTGCAAGCCTTGCGCGCTTGTCCCGTCATGTCCTCTATTGGCAAGACCATCTACGATACCATTCGGTCGGCTTTCACAACCAGTCTGGCACCTGGAAAGTCCTCATCTTTCGCAACAGATTAAATTGCATAAAATATTCACTTACCCAAATGCGCGGGAACAAAGCCAATATGCATTTGTTATCATGATATATTTGTTTCGACACCTGTTGCCCGCCCGCGCGAATTGATGTCAACCGCATTACTTTTCATATGATGACTTTACAAGCCACGGTCTGAACCATACATTCCCGATCAACAAACACCCGTCCGGATCAGGCGCGCCGGATGACAAAGCCCTGCTTTGTATCGTACTATTGTATGAGTTTTATAAAGAAGGAGGTTTTTTGCAGTTCACACCGGCCCTTTCCCGTCACGGCAAAGGCCCGAATAGAACCATAAAACCTGCGTCAAACCTGTCGACGCTGCGCGCGCCACAATAACGGATGATCAAATCCAACCCACAGGAGAACCCGATGCTGAGCGGAAAAAACTATATTGCAGGCGAATGGCTGGACGGACCGGACGTCTTTCAGGCGGACAACCCCGCAACCGGCGAAAAGCTGCCGACCAAATTTCAGCAGGGCACTGAACAGCATGTCGATCAGGCTGCCCGTGCGGCCAATGAATGCGCTGAAGAATTTGCATCCATGTCGCCGTCCAAACGGGCTGGTTTCCTGCGCGCCTGCGCGGATGAAATTGATGCCCGCGGCGATGAGCTGACTGAAATGGGCAACCTCGAATCGGCCCTGCCGCCCGCACGTCTGCAAGGCGAACGTGGCCGTACCGTGGGTCAGCTGCGTTTCTTTGCCGACTGGATCGAAGAAGGTTCGTGGTTTGAAGCCCGCATCGAAACCGCCCAGCCCGACCGCGCCCCGCTGCCCAAACCCGACATCCGTTCGATGTTCAAGGCCCTTGGCCCAGTTGGCGTATTTGGCGCATCAAACTTCCCGCTGGCATTTTCGGTTGCCGGTGGTGATACCGCATCGGCGCTGGCCGCGGGTTGCCCGGTCGTGTTCAAGGCCCATGCGGCCCACCCTGGTACATCCGAAATCGTGGCACAGGCCATTGATGCTGCGATCAAAAAAACCGGCATGCCCAAGGGTGTGTTCAGCATGGTTCACGGTGGGGGCCGGGTTGTTGGTCAGTCGCTGGTCGCCCATCCCATGATCAAGGCTGTTGGCTTTACCGGTTCTACCGGTGGGGGTCGTGCCCTGTTTGATATTGCTGTTAGCCGCCCGGAACCGATCCCGTTTTACGGCGAACTGGGCAGCAACAACCCGGTTTACCTGATGCCCAACGCCATGAAGAAAAATGCCGCAGGCATTGCAAAGGCATGGGCCGGGTCGCTGACCATGGGTGTCGGCCAGTTCTGCACCAATCCGGGTCTTTTGCTGGCCCTTAAGGGCGACGATATTGATACATTCGTCACCACCGCCGTTGAAGAACTGGGCGGCGTTGCCAGCCAGGCCATGCTGACCGACCGGGTTTCAAGCGCCTATCACGACGTCAATGATGCGATGGCAAAACACCCGAAAGTCACCTGTGCGCTTAAACGCCGCGATGGTGACGGCCCGTTTGAAGGCAGCCCCGCTGTTTACCGCGTTTCTGCTGCCGACTGGGAAGCCAACCCGGAACTGGCCGAAGAAATGTTTGGCCCGGCCGGCATCATCATTGAATGCGACAGCACCGATCAGATTTTGGCCATTTCCGCCAAACTGCACGGTCAGTTAACCGCCACCATCCAGATGGACGATGCTGATGCCGAATTTGCAGGCAAGCTGCGCCCGCTTCTGGAAAAATGCGCTGGCCGTATTCTGGTCAATGGTTGGCCGACCGGCGTTGAAGTCTGCCATTCCATGGTCCACGGTGGCCCCTACCCGGCAAGCACCGACTCGCGTGCAACCTCGGTTGGGTCGCTGGCGATCAAACGCTTTGTCCGCCCGGTTGCCTATCAGGCCTTTGCCGATGCCTTGCTGCCCGATGCGCTGAAAGACGGCAATCCGCTGAACATTCCGCGTCTGGTCGATGGTAAATGGCAGATGCCGAAATAATCATCGGTCACCATATATCCCGATAAAATGACAAAGGCGCTGCATTCATTGCAGCGCCTTTTGTTTATCCCCGTGAACCTGCTGTCAGGCAAACCCGAATACATAATGGAGAGGATGAAGAAGGGGAGATGAAGCACCAATACCAATCCCCACAGCACACGGCTTTCCCTTAAGGACAAATACAGCATTCGCCGGATCTTAAAGCAAAAACGCGACCGGGTTAGGGCTGCCCGCTTCCACGCGGCATTCCGGCTTCATCTTCACTGCCGCGATGATACCGAAATGTACCGCTGGCCGAGGCAATAATGCTTCCTTGCTGGTCATAGGCCGCTGCGGTGGTAAAAATAATTTTACGTCCCCCACCCTGATATTGAGCCACGACAGAAACAGTCTCGCCCGCCCTTGCCTGCCCCATAAACTGGGTGGTCAGCGACAGGGTTAAACACCGGCGAATATTGCCTGGCACCGGGCAATAGCAACACGCATATCCCGATGCAGTATCAAGCAAGGTTGCCAAAACACCCCCGTGCAAAATTCCCGCACGGTTACAATGCTGCGCTGCAACCTTCAATGTGACGACGGCCTCGTTCATGCGCCATTCGACCAGCCGGTATCCCAGCATTTCCTGAAGACCACTGCCATGTTGCTGCTCGAAAGCAAGATTGTCATCGTCGTTGCTCAAAAGGCCCTCCTTTTCCAATATGTGCCATTTTTTCACATGATTGATGAATTTTTTACACATAATAACAATCAATAACGAGGTGTTCTTTGAAGTAAAAACATAAATAAAGCAGTTTGATTGTGCGGCGCAAAAACACAGAATTGATATTTTTCAATAACTTAACAGCTATCGTTCTCCAAACAAGAACGGGGACGCCGCAAACCGGTGATAGTGGGCAATGCTGGCTTTTGCTAACTTTCAACTCAAGGAAAACGACCCAAACTTCTTCTTAAAGGAGACTTCAAAATGGCTACTCTCGCATTTGACAGCGCCCCTGTTGCCCGCACCGAACCGGCTGCCGCAAAACCGAAATTTGGCTGGTTTGTAAACTTTCTTGAAGCCGTTCGCGTGGCCCAGATTCTGCAAAACAGCCCGGCCCGTGATCACACTGCCCTGATCAACGAATGGCGCAAAAACATGCTGGATGCGAAGAACTGATTGTTCTTCCCCCAACTTTGACGACGATCCGTAATAATCGCGCTTGACCGCTTCATTGCAGGCGACCTAAACGATTATATGCAAAAGTTTGATATCGTCACGATCAGGCTGTTCGTCGCCATTGTTAAGGCCGGCAGCATTAACGAAGCAGCCCGGCGCGAACATATCGCAACATCCGCCGTCAGTCGCCGCATTGGCGAACTTGAGGCCCTGTTGGGTGTGCGTTTGCTACGGCGTTTGCCGCGCGGTGTTGAACCCACGCCGGAAGGAACTATTTTCGCCCGTTATGGCGAAAAGCTTCTGGGCGACCTGCGCCATCTGTCAAACGAATTACGTGATTTCAATTACGGTGAAAAAGGCGAGATTTTTCTGGCCACTGTCACGTCAGGTATCCTGACGGGATTACCAACCTATCTGGCTGATTTCGGGGTTGATTTCCCCGGTATTACAGTTGATGTCAGCGAACTGACCAGCCGTGAATCGGTGGATGCAATCCGTGATGGCCGGGCTGATCTGGCCGTGGTTGCCGACAATGTTGGCCGGTATGACCTTGATTATCATGTGTTTTGCGACGACCCTATCTGGCTGGTAACGCCAAAAGGCCATCCTCTTATTCCTGATCCGCAAAATCCGCAGCCGGTTCATTTCGCCGACGCCATCAAATATCAGATCATTTCCCTGCATGAGGGCGGCGTTATTGATGACCTGATCAGCGAAGCGGCCAACAAACTTAACCATGAAATGCATCCGCATATCAAGGTAATGCGTTTTGGCTCACTGCGCCGTGTCATAGCCGCCGGACTTGGTATCGGTTTTTTACGCCGCTCCAGCGTTGAAGAACACCTCTCGCATATGAATATTTCCGGCACACCCATTGCCGATGACTGGGCAAAGCGCCAGTTGCTGATTGTGCATGAGGCAGAAAAAAACCTGTCGACCGCCACCCGCACCCTGCGCGATTATCTGCTGAAAAAATCCCACGCTGCCGCTTCCCCGGAATAAATTTCTTTCATCCGGGCTATGGTCGATCATCGCGTTAGGGATCCTGCACATCTGGCGCGCCTGACATGCCGAACATTCAGCCCGCCGGTACACTTTGCGACACAAATTTATCAGCCGTGGTAAAATTTGCCAGCACCACAGCATGGCGGGTTCTTTTTTGAGCCTGATCCAAAATCAATGGCGGCAATTCAGGCCATATTCCAATTGGCGATAAAACGACTGCTTCATCAGCTTCGGTCAATGCCATCATTTCAGGCACATCGGTACGGGCATGAACGCCCCCGCCTGCCAGCAATGGCAAAAACATGCTGTGCGGACGATCAGCCATCGATCTCCAGTCAGCAAGCGAGGGCTGACCCTCGACATTGGCAATTTTCACCGATAATTCAGGAACAACATTGGCAATGCGCTGGGCCTGCCAGATTTGCTCGTCACTGGGTTCTTTCAGGGATTTAAGGCCGTGTGGCACCAGAAACAGGGTTGTCTCGCCTGCTTGCCAGTTTCTGGCGGCAAGGGTTGTCGCCAAACAATCGGCCACCATCGGAATAAACCCGTGTAGCCCCGTTACCGGGGGTAACACCATCGCATGGCGCAGCCCCGCTTCGTTCAGAATGGCGGGCAATTCATCATTCACCAGATATCCGGCACTAAAAAACAACGGCACCACCACAAGCCGTGCGGTTTGCCCCGCTTGCATCATTTTTCCCAGCACCGACCTTAAGCCTGGGTCACTGCGCATATAGGCATGGGTAACAGGGCCGTTCCAGTGCGGGCGCAACTGGCGCGCCAGCACACCGGCCGGGTCGCCGTCGGCAACACTGGTGCCATGTGCAACAATCAATAACGTCGTTTTACCGCGATAGGGCATGGTTACCGGTCACTTTGCAGCCTGATAAAACAGAATAACGTTGCCAAACTACATTCGGGTACGAAGCGAAACGAAATTTCGATCAAAATTATATCCAGCTTTTTGAGCCTAAATAGTTTTTTTCGCTGAATTTGAATAATTTTAGTCCCGGCGGGAATAAATCAGCCGCCTGTGGTGTCTGACAGGATGAGACGCTTTTTAAGGCCCTGTCCACTTTGGCAAAACAGCCGCTTCATCCCTTCCTGTTCTGACGGCAACAAACGCAGCAGAACATCAGACAAAAGGACACCCACCATGTTTACAGTCAAAACCATCCTGGTCGCCACGACCCTGTGTATTGCCGGGGCGACCAGCGCCCTTGCCGCGCCGGTTAAATCCATGGATACCGACCTTGGCACCGTCCTGGCCGGAGAAAACGGCATGACCCTTTATACCTTCCAGAAAGACGGCAAGGATATGTCAAACTGCTATGACAAATGCGCTGCCAACTGGCCGCCATTCACGGCAACCGAAGGCGCGATGGCAGATGGCGCATATTCCATCATCACCCGTAAGGATGGCAGCAAGCAGTGGGCGCACGATGGCAAACCGCTTTATTTCTGGATCAAGGACAGCAAACCGGGTGACACGACCGGTAACGGTGTTTTGAATGTCTGGGATGTTGCGCGCCCCTGACGGCCAGGCCTCCCTGCTGCATAATGCCTTACCTCCGATCAATTTGATCAACCAGAGCATGACGGGCACAAAAAGGCACCCCGGATGAAAGAACCAGGCATTCTTGAACTGATCCCCAATTTGCGTCGCTATGCGCGTGCCCTTGTACGCAACAGCCACGACGCCGAGGATCTGTTGCAGGACTGCCTGGTTTCTGCCTATGGCAATGCGCAAAGCTGGCGCGGGATCAACCGCAAGGCATGGCTGATGAAGATCATGACCAATTTGAATTATAACCGGCTGCGCAAACAACGCAGTACACGCGCCCTGTTTGACGAGGACGGCGAAAATATCGTCGAAACCGTCGCCAGCCCACCCGCAGGCGACTTTGCCACACACGATAGCCTGCGCCGCGCTGTTGAATTACTTGATCCCGACCAGCGGGCTGTTCTAATGCTGGTGGCAATTGAAGGCTATAGCTATGGGGAGTGTGCCGATATTTTGCAAATTCCCCAGGGCACAGTGATGTCACGCCTGTCGCGCGCCCGCAAATTTTTGGCAACACATCTGTCCTTGCAAAATGGTGACGACCATACGACACCCCCCAATGTGATTGCGTTACGGAGACCAAAATGACCGGGCAGAACAACGAAGATATTGGGGAAGACGACCTTCACGCCTATGTTGATGGTCAATTATCGCCCGAACGCCACCGCGTGGTTGAAGCCTGGCTGGCACAGCACCCAAACGCAGCAGCCGAGGTCGCAGACTGGCAGGCGCAAAATCAGCTTTTGCAAACCATTTTCCAGCCCGCCGCCTCCCCTGATGATCAGGAAATTAACGCGCAGGCCCGCATAACAGCACAGACACAACAAAACGATTATTCCGGCCATGACCCGGCAGTTATGTACACCGACAACGCCAACACCGCCGAAAATGGCATGGATGGCGTCGATGGCACCGACAAACCCCACAATAATCACCTTTCAGACAATCATAACTCCCCAAACAGCACCACCGCCGGGCATGACGACCGAAATACGGTTTTGGACCTGGACGATGAGATTGACGATCCCGCTGATCGCGCCACATCCGCCCGAAACGCGCGACGGTTATCCCCGCACCGCGAACATTTAACGCAAAATTTGCGCGCGCCATCAGCCGGTGGCAAACGGCTGATCCCCCCGCCCCCGGGTCCTTACGAAGATGGCCCCAATCAACCATCGGGACGTCGCACACAATACCCGTTTCGGCAAATGGCGGCGGCACTGGTCGTTTTTATTGCAGGCGGAATTGGGGGGGCTGCGATTATGGAAGCCGCGATTCCGAAACAAGGCCAAAGTCCGGATTATGTTCAAACCCTGCCCGAAGCATCAAGTGCGGGATATGGCATCTATGCCAGCGAAGTGCGCCACCCGGTCGAGGTTTATGCCAACGAAAAAGACCATCTGGTTGGCTGGCTCGGCAAACGGCTGGGAATACATTTTACCGCCCCGGACCTGACATCGCAGGGATTTAACCTTGTCGGGGGGCGGCTGGTGCCCTTTGCCGGCAAACCCGGTGCATTGTTGATGTATGAGGACAATAGCGGCCAACGCCTGACCATGATGGTCGGTCACGATGCAGATAATCGATCCACCGGCTTTCGCTATCAGACATCGGGAAATATCGAGACATTCTACTGGATCGACGGAACCATCGGCTATGCGTTAAGCGGTGAAATCGGCAAAGCCCATCTCGAAGATGTGGCAATGGTGGTTTATCAACAGCTTGGCGCATGATTTGTACTGAAATGGAAACAGTTTGTGTTTATTTCAATTGATTGTGCTTAATTAAAAACAACGTAAGCTGGCTCCAACAAATGTCACCCTGACACAGGAGCCGACAATGATTAAAGTACGCACATCAGCAGAACGTGGCCGGGCCGATTTTGGCTGGCTTGATTCGCACCACAGCTTTTCGTTCGGTCATTATCATGACCAAAACCACATGGGCTGGGGTCCGTTACGGGTTATCAACGAAGACAGGGTTACAGCCGGTGCCGGCTTTGACCCCCACCCCCACCGCGACATGGAAATTATTTCCTATGTCATCGAAGGGGCCCTTGAACATAAAGACAGCATTGGCAACGGCTCGGTTATTCGTCCCGGACGCCTGCAACGCATGAGTGCGGGCACAGGCATTCGCCACAGCGAATATAACGGCTCAAAAACCGAACCGGTTCATTTCCTGCAAATCTGGATCATCCCTGAAAAACAGGGAATTGAACCAGGTTACGAGGAAAAGGACATTGCCGCCCCGTCAAACAGTTTGCAGTTGATTGGCAGTCCTACAGGTCGGGATGGGTCGATCACCATCCATCAGGATGTGGATTTGTATGCCGCCCATTTAACCGCAGACAGCAAGGTTGACCATCCGTTGCGCGCAGGCCGCCTGGCCTGGTTGCAAGTAGTAAAGGGCACCCTGACCCTGGGTAACACCGAATTGAATGCCGGTGATGGTGCTGCCATTTCCGACGAAAACCTTCTGAAAATACACGCACAAACCGATATCGAGGCCCTGTTGTTTGACATGGTTGCCTGACTGACGGTTTACCGCTTTTCCCAATTTGCATCGCACGATGCCACCTGAATTTACGGAGAATTCCAATGAACACGTCCCTCAACCCGTCTGGCGCCCGCCCCATTATCCCTGCCCTTGCCAATGTCTGGGCAGCCCTTGAACCCCTGTCATGGCTGATCGTTCGGGTGACCACCGGCATTCTTCTCATGCCGCATGGTGCCGGCAAGCTGTTTGGCCTGTTTGGCGGTTATGGTCTTGAAGGAACCGGTGGCTATTTTGACAGCATCGGCTTCCACCCGGGCTATCTTTTTGCCTTGCTGGTGGGTTCGCTTGAATTTTTCGGCGGTGCCCTTCTGGTTCTGGGCCTTTTGACCCGCCCGGTAGCAGCAGCCGTTGTCGTCTTCATGACCGTGGCGTTTTTCATTCACCTGCCCAACGGTTACGCCTGGACCGATGCCGGTTTTGAAATGCCCGTTCTGTGGGGCATGATGGCCCTTTCCATCCTTATTCGGGGTGGCGGCAAAATTTCGCTGGATCGCAAACTGGGTTTTGAATTCTAAAATTCTGTTTTGCGCACCCTGCTGCGCCATCGCACGCCATGACACGGGATACCCTTATGGGTATCCCGTTTTTTGTTGTTTTTCATACGGTTAACATCCATCCCCAAATGGGGATATAGCGCACAGTGAAAACTCCCTATGGTTGCAGCCAGCAAGACACCGGATAGAAAAGTGATAGCAATGCGCAAAGATCAAACAGCCCTGCATTCAAAGTCAGTCACGGCACAAAATGCTTGCCATCCCTCTTTGATGGCAACATCCCAAATCATTATAAACGGTGCCAATTTGCCGCAATACCGGGATGTGCAATCGGCTTCACAGACGTTGCAGCACGATCTGTTGCAATCTTTCATTGCATGGAACATTGAAACACACCGCACATCGCGTCACACCCTGTTTTCAAACTGGCTTGGCAGTGTTTCTGCATCTGATTAAACACCGCAAAAATCCGGTAAGGCGAAAGCCGCATCCTTTTCTCAATCAATTCCATCGTATTGTGCGACTTGGCTCCACAAATGCGCCGTACAAGGGACAGCTTCATGTCAGACGCACCGTCAATCATATTTGTCGATGACGATCCCAACGTTCTAAGCGGCCTGCGCCGCCGGGTGCGGACAAAGCGCCCAAACTGGCGTTTGCAGTTTTGCGACAATGGGGAAGAAGTGTTGAACCTTCTGCAATCGCGTCACAGTGTTGATGTGATTGTTTCCGACATGCGCATGCCGGTGATGGATGGTGCGGAACTGTTTCGCAAGGTTTCAAGGCTTTACCCGGAAATTGGCCGCATCCTGTTATCTGGCTATGCCGACGAACACGCCAATCTTCTGGGCACATCTGCAACCCATCACTTTTTGATGAAACCATGCGATGATCAATCGATCATTAACGCAATCGAACGGGCGCTTATTTTGCGGTCCTATTTGCGTGACCCGTATTTGCTGGGTGTGATGTCCTGTTTGCCGGGTCATTATTTGTGGCCCACCGCATTTCGCAACCTGCAAACCACCCTGTATCACGAAGGCCCGGTATCGGAAGAAAACCTGTCGCATTATGCAATGGACCACAGCGACTGCGTTTCCTTTATCCGGCATTATGCCCGCCGGGAAGGGTTGATTGCCGCAAACAGCACGGCAACCCTGCATCATCTTTTTGAGATTTTGGGTATTGAAAGCGTCAAGGCGCTGGCCTTGCTATTTGAAATTTATGGCAATGGCGACGGCGAAACCGCAGAAAATGACCCCGAATTGATCCGCGCCCTGATCATGGCAGAAATTGCCGCCCGGCTGGGCCGTCATGAAAACAGCGAGTTTGAAAACATCGATGCCAGCCGGGCTGCGTCCCTTCTGGCCCATGTTGGCAGCAAACTGATTGAAACCGTTTTGCCCAATCAAAGCATGACGGCCCGCCACATCGCCGACAAAAACCAGTGCGACATCATTTCTGCCGAAATTGATGTGATGGGCATCAGTCATGCCGGGCTGTCCGCCTGTATGGCCGCTCTCTGGAGCTTCAAGCACGAAATTATCGAGGATATTGCCTTTCATCACCGTCCCGAATCGGCCCCGACCGGCCGGTCATCAACCCTGGCCATGGTCTACGCTGCACAGCATTTCTCGCGCGAATATGGCCGGTCCGGACGGCTGGTAAGGGAAAAATATCCCCTTTCCGAACGCTACCTTGCAACAGTTGGCATTGGCGACAAATGGACATCCTGGTCCAACATTGCCCGCGATACCGTTCGATTTCACGAGGCCCAATAAGACCGGAACGCGTTGATCGAAACCGGTCAACGCCCCGCAACCGGCGGCAAGGTTTGCGAAAACCCTTGCCCAAAGCAGCATAAATCACGTGCTGTGATGACGTTATGACTTTCATCATGTGAATTCCCTGGCACATGATAGAAAACCCCGGTTTCCCCTGCCAAAAGCAGAACAGGGAAACCGGGGTTTTCATTTCAATGGCCATCAACATCGCTTAAAAATCATACCCTTCGGCGATATCGATACGGACCGGAAGGCTGGCGCGTCACACCTTTGCCCGTTTTACTTCACACCTGGCACAACCGTCTCGCCGCGCCAGACCTTGACAGGTTAGCTACAGCAAAAACACCCCTCATAGGTGGGGCAAATATCAGGCATTCTCTTGCAAACGTTCGGTCGATACCGGCAGAAAAATAACAAATTCAGCTTCGCCAACCAGCCCTTCCGTCAGGATCAGATCACCGCCAAAATCATCCTGAATCAGCTTGCGACAAATCGGCAGGCCCTGCCCGGTGCCCACACCATGTTCCTTGGTGGTAAAGAAATAATCGAAAATCCGGTTGCGTAGTTCATCTGGCACACCGCCGCCATTATCGCGAACCCGGATTTCAATGGTATCGGCAACCAGATTAACCACCACCAGCACCCGGCCATTTTTAACGCCGTTGCTTTTAATCGCCTGTCCGGCATTCACAATCAGATTGATAAGCGCCTGTGACAAATGGTTACGCCGCCCAATGACCTCGGTTACATCCGAATGATAGCTGTAATCAAGCTGGGCCACATGTTTGATCTGGTTGCGCGTCAGGGTAATGGCCGTTTCTATTTCATCGGGAACAGAAACCAGTTCGATGGACTCATTGGTCGGATGGGCAAATTTGCGAATACCGCGCACAATTCCGGCAATGCGCTCCAATCCTTCCAGGCTTTCACGCAACGCCAAAGGAACTTCTTCAGCCATAAACTCCACCCGGTCACGCTCGATTTCCAGGTTGGCAGGTCCATCCTCGCGATAGCGGATCGCCCCGGTCAGTTCGGTAAAACTGTCGGACAAAAATTCCAGGTTATTGTGAATATACTGTGCTGGCGTGTTAATTTCATGGGCAACCCCGCCGGCCAATGTGCCCAATGCGTGCATTTTGGCGTATTCGGCGGCTTCCTCGACAACATGTTGTTGTTGGCGTGCCACCTGTGCATCCATATCGGCACGCAAAACCCGCTGCCGGTTATGAAGCAAAAACACCAAAAGCCCGATCATCACGACCAGGCCAAAAATAAACAGATAGGAAAGTTCCTCGATATCGTTTTTAACCCCGGCAATATTGCTGGAATTATAAACCGATACATAGTTGGTCGTCAGAACCGCAGCATCCTGAATTTGTTCTGCCATTCCCCCCAGTTGCGTGTCGATCAGGGCCACAATCCGGGCTTCGGGCAAACCTTCGGCAATATGCTGGTCAATATTTTTAATGATGGTGGTAAGTTCTGCCAGCAATTTGATCGCTTCGGGAATTTCGTGCAACGTGGCAAAACCGCTGCCGTCGCGGACAATCGATACCCGGCTAACAAACAAATCATAATCAAACAGAATATCGTCGTAGGTTAACGACCCGTCTTTTTTGTCGTCGGAATATTTAAGGATATCGCGATCCAGAACCAGATACTGCTTTTGTATCTGAAACATTGCCCAGGCAAAATTCTCGCGATAGGCAAACCGTTCGTCTTCAAGTTTGCGAACAATCGCCATCGAATAAAAATAATAGACAACGACAAACAGGGTCAAAACCAGAATGGCGACCCCGTTCGTGAGAAAAGACTTTTTCTTGCTATTAAGGTTGGGCATTAATCGATTTCACCTGCCACACAGCATAAGACCAGTATTGATCTGTCTGGAAAGACGGGTGGCTGTCAAACGGGAAAATGACCCAATATGGTCCCTTGTCGCGAACAGACATGGTTTTACCATCAAGTTGATAAGCCAAAATCGCCCCGTTTTCGGTCAATTCAGTGACCGGAACTGTCACGCTATAATCATTCAATGCCGAAACACGCACGTCTCCCTCAGCAATGCCATATTTGCCCAGCAAATCGGCAAAGGAAACACCGGTGAAAACACGTTTTCCGACAGTCCAGGGGGTGTTGGTTGTCACCTTGCTTGCCGGCAAGTTTAACAGATCATCATAGGATAGAACTGTTTTACTGCCATCAGCGGTCACAACCGTTAATTCATTGCGGGCCTGCGCCGAACTGACCGGCAGCAACATGGCAGCAAATGCCACCGCAAATACCACCCTGGTGAAAATTTTTAACATTGAATATTCCCCTTCACGGAAACAGTTTCTCTGGCCCCCCAAGGCCAACGTTAAATTTGGGGGTTAATCACGCATGGATCAAGAAGTCGTCATTCCGGAAAAACAATTTACCGGTAAATCGCAAGGCATCTTGGGTCGGCAAAAATAATATCCCTGCATTTCATCAACCCCATATTTCTGAAGCCTCTCGGCCACATCCAGGCTTTCCACCCCTTCGGCAATCACACTTAAACCCAGTTTATGGGCAATCTGAACGGTCCATTCGACGAACGAGTCGTCAATCACTTCGGTCATCATGCGCGAGACAAGGCCGCGATCCAGTTTGATGCCGGTATAAAAATCATAGCGCAGCAACTGGATGGAATTATTGCCGGTGCCAAAATCGTCGATCAGCAATTGCACGCCCTGTTCTTTCAGATAACGGGCATTGCGAATAAACGGCTCGGACAAAACCTTGACATTATGTTCGGTAATTTCAAATTCCAGCTCGATATTAACCTTGCGCAAATCCAGGACGCGCTGCATCAAAAACTGAACAAAATCCATATTGCTAAGCGAATAGGGCGAACAATTTACCGAAATACGCGCCGGTTGCCCCAGCTTGGGCTGTACATCACTGGCAGCCATCTCCAACAGGCGTAAAACATTCGATGTCAGCTGGTTAATAACCGGATGATCTTCACTGGCGGAAATAATCTCATCCAGGGTGAACCGATGCTGTAATTCGTCAAAGCGGCTTAAAACCTCGCCCCCGACAATACTGAAATCATGGGCAGAAACCCGGGGCTGCACCACAATCTGATGGCCATTTTTTTCAACAGCCTCCCCCACCAGAGACGAGGAAATCTTGCGTTTCTGACCGCACGGCAAAGGCGATGAAATGCTGTCATTCAGGGCCTCGCGCAACACCGCCGGTGAAACCGGCTTGGCCAGAACCCGGCTTACCATACCGCGATTAATGGCATCGCGCAGTGACACCGACGATACATTCCCCGACAGCAACATGCGCGGCACGCTAGGGGCCACCGTAAATGCCTGCTGTAAAAATTCGATCCCGTCCATTTCCGGCATCATCAAATCGGCAATGACCGCGTCGACCGTGCCATGATTTTTGGCCAGCCACACCAGGGCCGAAACAGACGAACAGTTGGTAACGATATTGAAATTACCGCCCAAAGTCCGACGGACTGAAGACAACAACATTTCATCATCATCGACCATCAAAATCGTGGGACGAAAATTATGAGCGGCTAATTCCATCGAACATGACTTCCTGTGGCAGAAGTTAAACTGGCATTCCCGGCCAACACAACACAGCGTTGTTGCAAGTCGGATCAATTAACGGATAGGCTTCGTTAACCGGAAGATACGGCATGACAGGACTGTCGCCATATCCCCAAACGAGGAGGGATTTGATGAAATTGGCTACTTCGGGCGTAAAAGTTGCGTTTGTCGATGACGATGACAATCTGCTTGCCGCCCACAGGCGAAGCCTGCGCGGCATGTCACTGGACTGGGAGGCATTGTTTTTCAACAATCCCCAGCAAGCGCTTGATGCCATTTCCGCCGATAACGCCATCGAAGCCGCCGTCCTTGATATTCATATGCCCGTCATGACCGGGCTGGAGCTGGCAGCAAAATTGCGTCAGGTCCGCCCTGACCTGATAGTGATCATGCTGACCGGCTATGCCGACCTGGAATCGGCACTGGAAGCGGTCAACGAACACGGCGTCTACCGGTTTTATCCAAAACCGACCCCGCTTAAAATATTATTGGAGGGCATCGCCGGTGCGGTGGAAAAAACCCGTGGGTCACAGGCCCATATCCCGCCGGCCTTTCTCGATATTTTCAATCTGGGCCTGATCGCGACCGACCAAAACCTGGTCATCAACCACATGAACGCCCAGGCCGCCGAACTGATCCGGCGCTGCCCGCTGATACATGTCCAGGCCGATAATCGCCTTGCCCTGGACCGGGCGCCCGAGGACCTCGATAAATTCCTTTATCCGCCTGCCGGGCGATCCATCCCGCAACAAAAAGGATTCGCACTTGAATCCGATGATCTGACGGTATCCATCTTTTTGCGTCGCATTTCCGATAAAAACGGCGAAAAACCCGGCTTTGTTTTCATTCTGGTCGAACCCGACAGTATCGGCCCGCCATCGGTCGATAATCTAATGGATGTTTTTGGCCTGACCCGGTCCGAAGCACGCCTGACCCAGAAACTGGCCGAAGGCGTCGCCCTGGACGAAGCCTCCGAAGCGGTTGGCATCTCGGTGCAATCGGCACGCACCTATTTAAAGTCCATTTTTGTTAAAACCGGCGTCAACCGACAACCGCAGCTGTTAAAAACGGTGTTTTCCAGTATTCCATCCCTGCGTAACTAAACAGTCAGGATACAGCCCCCGATCAGGGGTGACGCGATAATTGACGGGGCGGCAAGGCGGCCCGCCACTGTTGCAAAAATATATTACGCTTGGCCTGATCAAGCCCCACCATCAGGGCCGGGGTTAACGCAATCGGGCGTAATTCCTGCGGATCGGCACCTTTAACCGTGCCCACCAGTTGCGCCAGGCGATCCGGCCCGCCAATCGGCGATAACAAACCGGCATCGCGCGACAAAATCGCCCGCCCCGGAGGTGAGAGCATAAAATCAATAAAAGCCCGTGCCAGCGCCGGTTCCTCGGCATCGCGTGATATAAAGGCCGCCCGCGACATGATCAGCGTATAATCACTGGGTAAAACCAGCCCAACCCGATCATCCCGTCCGATACGCGACAAGGCATAAGACCCCAATACGTTATATCCCAGCAACAGGCGGCCATCTGCCACCCGTTCCAGTATTTGCCCGGTACAACAAAAAAGCTGGGCTTCGTTTCGTCCCAAACTTTCCACCAGCCGCCCCCAGGTGCTGGCCTGAATGGCATCCTGAAAGGCAAACAAATACCCCACCCCGGAAGTTTCGATATCGTAACTTCCGACCTTGGCACGAAAGGTGTCGCTTTCACGTAAAAGATCGATCAGATCAAAACGGTTTTGCGGTGGTTTGCGATTGGCAAAAAAGGCCTTGTTATAAACCGTCACCGCCGGTTCATAGGTTAAACCAAACAGTTGGTCCCGCCATTTGGCCCAATCTGGCAAATTTGCCCCGACCCGGGCACCGGGCGATTGGGCACACCCGTCATTGACCAGCTTTAATTGCTGGTCAATCGACGATGAAATCACCAGATCGCCCAAAAAACGGCCCTGATCACAGGCATGTTCCATCGCATCATTCAGCTCGTTGGTAGTAAGCTCGTTATACGTAATCAACACATCGGGCCAGCGTTCCTGAAAAGCGTCAATCACCGGAGAAAAAATGACATAATCGGTGGTGCTTTGAATAACCAGCCGCCCCGACACATCCGCCGTCACCGGAAATTCACGGTCCCCGGCGCTGGCAACATTCATCACGGTGGCAGCAATACCCACCGTACCGGCAATTAAGGCTGCCAGTGCCCACAAACCGGTTTTAAGCCGGTGACCGGGGGTAAATGCCATCCGGCAAATTTGCCAAACTGTTTTTGTCATAACGTTGCCACCGGAAATTCCAGCCCAATTTCAAAACCATCATCAGTGGCACGTCGCACCAGAACGGCCCCATGCGAGGACGCCACCGACGATACAATCGATAACCCCAGCCCGGCACTATCCGGCCCAATACCGTTTGAAGCAAACCGTTCGCCGATCTTGCTGGAAATTTCCGGCGTTATACCCGCCCCGGCATCGCACACCAGCAGGCAGGCATGGCCATTTTGCACCGGTGTCACCACCAGGCTAACCGGCATTTCGCCGTGCTTTAAGGCATTATTCAGCAGGTTTTTAACCGCTTCACGCAGGCTGATCGGGTCCCCCTTGATCGCAACGGGTTCATCGGGCAAATCCACCTGAATAAATTCATCCGATACCGCGCGCATTTCACGCTCGGCCTCCAGCGCAATCCGCCGTAAATCCAGTTCCTGCGAAACTGCCATATCGGCCCGGTGCGCAATCAGGGCATGGCTTAATAACTGGTCGGCCAACCGCCCCAACCCGACGGTCCGTTCGTGCAAACGTTTGTGCAGGCGGGCCAGAACCACAGGGTCGTCTTCTTCCAGCGCCAGTTGCAGCTGGGCGCGCAAAGCCGTTATCGGGGTTCTGATCTGATGGGCGGCATCGGCAACAAAGTTTTGCATTGCTTCAATTCGCCGGTCCAGCCGGCGCATAAAACGGTTAATCGCGGCCAGCAACACCGCCACCTCGGCCGGGGCCGCAATATCAATGGGCGACAGGTCATTCACATCGCGGTCCAAAATGGTGCGCTCCACCCGGGCCAGCGGGCGCAAGGCAATTCGCATCATAACAACAACCAGCAACAGCAAAACAATACCCGCAGCCGCAATCGTCAAAACGGCCTGGGTGGTAATGCTTCGCGCCAATGCCACCCGTTCTGTCGTGGTTTGTGCCACAATCACTTTCACATCACCGCTGACAAACCGTTCGGCCAATTGACGACGCAGCAAATAGGCCCTTACATCGGCCCCTTTATACCGCGTGTTATAGGTCTGATCGGCACGTCCCTTGTCATCCCTGGGAAGGGGCAAATCCCCATATCCGGTCAGGGTTTTGCCATCCGGGCCAATGATACGGTAAAAAATACGATCCGTTCGCGCCAGCGATAACAATTCGAACGCCGAAACCGGCAAATCAACATTGGCATGGCCGTCAGTAACCAAAATGCGTTCGGCAATTTGCAATGCAGCACCCCGCAACAACCTGTCAAAGGTTTCATCAGCGGCGTCCTGGCCATATTTATTGGCCGCAAAAATGGTTCCCAGCAACACCACCGCCAAAATAACCGCCATCGCCATGCCCAAACGCACGGCAACCGACTGGCGCGGATTGGTAGATGGGGGAACCAAAACTGGCTTCATGACGGTTTCTCAGCCCGCCCGCCAGGCACCGCCTGGTACCCAAGGCCGCGTAATGTTCGAATTTCAAGGGTGGCATCCGCCAGCTTACGGCGCAATCGGGCAACATATACTTCCACCGCGTTCAGCCCGGCTTCACCCGTTAACCCGTACAACCGGGAATACAGTTCCTCTTTTTGCAAAACCCGGTTCAGGTTCGACATAAAGGCTTCAAGTAAAATAAATTCACGCCTTGTCAGTTCAATATCGGTGTCATCGACACGCACGGAATGGGCAGCAAAGTTACAATGTAAATTACCCACCGAAACCGTTGCCTCGTTGGCCCCGTGTTTGCGCCGGGTAACGGCACGCGCCCGGGCCTCAAGTTCGCGCAGATCAAACGGCTTGACCAGATAATCATCGGCACCAAAATCCAGCGCGTCAATTTTATCATCAACCTGCAACCGCGCGGTCAGCACCAGAACCGGCACGCCGTTTTTAGCAGCCCGCAGCTTTTTTAAAAAATCCAGCCCCGACCCGTCAGGCAAATTGATATCGAGAATGACCAGATCATAGGTTTCCAGCCCCAAAAAATGCGCTGCATCTTCCAGGGTTGCCGCCGCCTCGCACACATGCCCCTGTCGCGAGAAATGCGAAAGGATGGCGTCGGCCACATCTTCGGTATCCTCGACAATCAGTATTCTCAAACCGTTACTCCCGGAATTTTTCTGATGACAGGTTGGTGAAAGGTTCGCCCGCTACTCTCATATATACCGTCGTACCAAAAAGGTGCGAATAGAAACTGGGAGGAAGAACCATGAGAAAGATCGCCGCACTTGGCGCCGCAACTGTGTTTGCTGCACTTTCCTTTACATCATCGGCATTTGCCTTTGAACCGTCCAAGCCTGAATGTATTGCCCCGGCCAATGCTGGTGGCGGCTGGGATTTTACCTGCCGTCAGATCGGCAAGTCCCTTTATGACCTTAAAACCATCGCCAGCCCGATGCAGGTTGTTAACCTGGCAGGCGGCGGCGGCGGTGTTGCCTATGCTGAAGTCGTTTCCAAACGTAATGACGACAACGATCTGATCGTTGCGGCATCATCGGCAACCACCACCCGTTTGGCCCAGGGTGCATTCCCCGGTTCAACCATGGATCAGGTTCGCTGGATCGGCACTATTGGCGCTGACTATGGTGTGATCGCTGTTTCCAAGGATTCCGACATCAAAACCCTGCCGGAACTGTTCGAAAAAGTTAAAGAAAATCCGCGCGGCATTGCTTTTGCTGGCGGTTCGGCCGTTGGCGGCTGGGACCACCTTAAAGTTCTGATCGCAGCAAAAGCGGCTGGCATTTCCGATGCCCGCGCCGTGAAATACATCGCGTTTGAAGGCGGCGGCGAAGCCGTCACCCAGCTTCTG
>NZ_JFJZ01000080.1 GCF_002115825.1 Thalassospira sp. MCCC 1A01428
GTTTCGCAAGTTACAGGGCATAACCATTTGAACCGACCCACTGTGCGACACCGTATAGACATGCAGTGTTTAAAGCGACAAGCAGCAGGTGGTTATGGGACGTTTGCGGGTTATTCTGGGCGATCAGTTGTCGCAATCTATTTCCTGCCTTACGGGTTGCGATAAAACCCGCGATACCATTTTGATGTGCGAAGTGTGGGATGAAGCCACCTATGTTGCCCATCACAAAAAGAAAATCGCTTTTCTGTTTTCTGCCATGCGCCATTTTGCCCGTGATTTGCGCAAGACGGGGTACAATATTGATTACATCCAACTGGATGACGCCGAAAATAGTGGCTCCTTTCGCGGTGAAGTAAACCGCGCCATCGCCCGCCATGCGCCAGAACAAATCATTGTCACCCATCCCGGCGAATATCGCGTGTTGCAGGATATGAAAACCTGGCAGAAAGCATTCGCCCTGCCAGTTGAAATTCGTGACGATGACCGGTTTCTGTGCGGCCTTGATGAATTTCGCGACTGGGCCAAAGACCGGACGCAATTGCGCATGGAATTTTTCTATCGCGAGATGCGCAAAAAACACGGCATTTTGCTGGAAAATGGCAAACCGGTGGGCGGGCAATGGAACTTTGACACACAAAACCGCAAACCACCCAAAAACGACATGGATATTCCCGCCCCGTACCAGTCCCGGCCCGATGACATCACAAATGATGTTCTTGATCTGGTTGCGGCGCGATTTGGCAGCCATTTTGGCGACCTTCAGCCTTTTCATTTTGCTGTTACGCGCCAGCAGGCGCTTAATGCACTTGACCAGTTTATCAATCAGCGGCTGGCACAGTTTGGCGATTATCAGGATGCAATGGTGCAAAACCAGCCCTGGATGTTTCACGCCCATCTGGCTTTTTATCTCAATTGCGGTCTGCTTTTACCGCTTGAATGCATCAAGGCGGCAGAAAACGCCTATTATCGTGGTGATGTGCCGTTAAATGCGGCCGAAGGTTTCATTCGCCAGATTTTGGGATGGCGGGAATTTGTCCGGGGTATTTACTGGCTTAGGATGCCGGGCTATGGCGATGAAAACTATTTTGAAGCAACCGCCGCCCTGCCGGAATTTTACTGGACCGCGCAAACCAAAATGAACTGCCTGCGCCAATGCGTGCTTGAAACCCGCAAAAATGCCTATGCCCATCATATTCAACGCCTGATGGTGCTGGGCAATTTTGCCCTGCTGGCAGGCATTTCCCCCCGAGACGTCAATGAATGGTTTTTAATCGTTTATGCCGATGCCTTTGAATGGGTGGAAATGCCCAATGTCAGCGGCATGATCCTGTTTGCCGACGGGGGTTATCTTGCCAGCAAACCCTATGCAGCAGGTGGTGGCTATATCAGCAAAATGTCGAATTACTGCGACAACTGTTCATACAAAGTCAGCAAAAAGAACGGGCCTGATGCCTGCCCGTTTAATTACCTTTACTGGGATTTTCTGGCGCGCAATCGCACCAAGCTGGCCGATAACCATCGTGTGGGCATGATGTATAAAACCTATGACCGCATGGGGGATGATAAAAAACAGGCCATCGCCGATGACGCCAACCGGTTTCTAAAAAGCCTGTCATGAAGAAAAAATCCGACCTGCCCACCAAAACCTGCCTGGTCTGCCAGCGCCCCTTTAGCTGGCGCAAAAAATGGAAGGATTGCTGGCAAGACGTTAAATACTGCTCCGAACGGTGCCGGCGCGAAAAAAGCAATATTGGCAAAAGCGCAACAATATCAGCGCCTGAAGATGCGCAGATGTAGCCCTTAATTCCGATCGAGGCCTGAGATGCGGTTTTCGCAACCCCACGGCGAATACCATGCAACAGGGGCAAACGACCAAAACCACCCGCGTATAATCAAAAAAATGGCCTTGCCCGGATAACACGGGCAAGGCCAACTGGCATGATAACGGAACACCCCGCCATATGATCAAATAATATAGTGAATGCCGCATTCGGTTTTGTCCTGCCCGGCCCAGCGGCCTGCGCGAACATCGGAAACACTGGCATCCACCCGGTCGGTACACGGCATGCAGCCGATTGACATATAGCCTTCGGCTTCCAGCGGATGGCGCGGCAAGGCCCGGTTATCAAAGATATCTTCGATATCCTGACGGTTATAACCAGCCAGCGGGTTTACCTTGATCCGGGTTCCTGCCGTTTCGATCACCGGCAAGGTACCCCGTTCGCCACCGTGAAAGCGTTTGCGCCCGGTCAGCCACGCATCATAGCCCTGAAGGGCGCGTTGCAGTGGCTCGACCTTGCGAATAAAGCAGCAGCGATTGCCATCTTTGGCAAACAACATGCCGTTGGGGTCTTCGGCTTTCAGTTTTTCTTCATCGGGGCGCATGATGCGAATATTGGTCAGGCCCAGTTGGTCCACCAATTGTTCGCGGTAGCGATGGGTTTCACCAAACAATTTACGGGTATCAAGAAAAATCACCGGCAGGTTCGAGTCAACTTCGGCCACTAGCGCCAACAGCGCGGCGGCCTCTGTCCCAAACGATGACGTCATGGTGATCTTGCCGGCAAATTCTTCGTGGACCATCGGTTCAATCAGGGAAATTCCCTGCAGGTGGCCATAACGATCAAGCAATGTGCGGGCACGCTCGGTCGTTTCGTCAACTGTCATGCTGCCACCGGTGACGACTTCTTCCTCTCTCAAAGCAGCCATTACAACCACCCCCGGCGATCTATATAATCATCTGTCAGGCGCACAAGCTGCTTCATATCCGCACCGGATTTGCGCCATTTGGCACGCTGGCTTGCCAGTTCGCCCAAACGGTCGCCCCAATGCGGAGACAGCCAGTTTTCAATCGCCCTCCGAATGCGCCCTGCCAGACGGGGACTGGCACCATTGGTCGAAACCGTAATGACCAGATCGCCGCGCTGAACACGGGCCGGGTTAAAAAAATCGCAGTAATCCTTTACGTCCTCGACATTGACGATGGTGCCAACGGCGCGGGCGGTTGTGGCAAGTTCGGCTGCCCGGGCCTCGGGCAGGTCCACCACAAACATGATGGCTACGGCGTTAATATCGGCCGAATTGGGCAGATAACGGTGCAGGCGGTCGCCCGCCTGTTCGGCCAGTTCGGCACTCGGGTCTTCGCTATAAACGGTGACATATTTGGCCCCATCACCGTCAAGCTGGCGCAAACGGTTCAGCGTAGCCTCGCCGTTGCCAACCAGAGCCACCGACAGGCGGCCAAGGTCCAGATTGATGGGAAACATCGTCGATCCTCTAAATACGGTTTTCTGTTTGTTGATTGCACTATGAAGGTGTGTTTTATTCAATTCAATACATTTTTTATGTGTTTTATTAACATTCAACAATAATTAAGTGTTTATTTCGCCCAACCACAGAAAAACGGCAATCTTGCCCCTTAGCGCCCGATAACAGCTTCGTGATTGGGCAATCAGGACGGATACATGCGGCTTTTCGTACAAAACAGAATTGTTTCGTCCTATAGTGCCGACGAAATTTGCATTGGCTGAGCCAGAGGATTCAATGTCGCGCAGTGTTTCCCCCACCTTTCATTCCGCCAGCGGCATAAACATTGCCGCCCCGCAACCGCACCGTGCCGTTGCAATGTGGCTGTTTTTTTGTGCCTTCATGGTGTTTGTCATGGTGGTGATTGGCGGGCTGACCCGGTTAACCGAGTCCGGTCTTTCGATTGTTGAATGGCATCCATTTACCGGCATCATCCCGCCCCTTAATGAAGGCGACTGGCAACGCCTGTATCAGGAATACAGCCAGTATCCCGAGTTTCAAAAAGTGAATGGCTGGATGTCGGTGGCCGATTTCAAATCGATTTTCTGGCTGGAATTTATCCATCGCCTGTGGGGCCGGTTAATTGGCGTGGTGTTTTTCATCCCCTTTGTATGGTTTCTGGTTAAACGCAGCATTGATGGCACCACCAAATGGAAGCTGGCCGGTCTGTTTGTGCTGGGCGGCCTGCAAGGTGTGATGGGCTGGTACATGGTGATGAGCGGTCTTGTCGATCGCCCCGATGTCAGCCAATACCGGCTCACGGCGCATTTCGGCCTCGCCCTTATCATTTTTATCGCCCTGTTATGGGTCGGCTTGCAGCAATATGCCCCGCGTTCCGGTGCCACCGCCAAATCGCGCCGCATTCTGGGTGTGCTGGCGTTAATTGTGTTTACCGCATTGTCGGGCGGCTTTGTTGCCGGGACCAATGCCGGGTTTATCTATAATACCTTCCCGCTGATGGACGGGCATTTAATCCCCGACGGGTTATTTGCCTTTGACCCGGCCTGGATGGCCCCGTTCGAGGATGTCAAAACCATCCAGTTTGATCATCGCTGGCTGGCAAAACTGACCTTTTTTGTCGTGCTGTTTTTCTGGTGGCGCACCATCCGGCTGGATCTTTCTGCCGATCAAAAACGGGCCTGCCACCTGATGCTGGCCGCCGTGTGTTTACAGGTCGCCCTTGGCATTTCGACATTGCTAAGTGTTGTGTGGTTGCCACTGGGCGTAACCCACCAGGCCGGGGCTGTTATCCTGATTACCGCAGCAACGTTTTGCGCCTACAAACTGCGCGATCCGGCCTGATAAAAACGCACCCGTCGCTGCCTGTTTTCGCCAGAAAAACTGGCAGGCGGCATGAAACAATCGAATTAGCCCTGCCCGTCCTCCCGGTGCAGGGCTTTTTTAATGCGGTGCATGGAAAACCAGATGATTGCCAGTACCACCGGCACCGATGCGCCGCTGGCAACGGTATCATTCAGTGCGATACCTGCCCCTTTCAACGCCTTGAACAAATATCCCAGCAGACCGACCGCATAATAGGTAATGGCGGCAACCGATAACCCCTCGACCGTTTGTTGCAGGCGTAATTGCAATTTTACCCGCCGGTCCATACTGGCAAGCAAATCGCGGTTTTGCGCCTCCAGCAATATATCCACCCGGGTCCGTAAAAGATTATTGGCCCGCGCGACACGTTTGGACAAAACTTCCAGCCGGTCGCCGATATTCTGGCAGGTGCGCATCGCCGGGGCCAACCTGCGTTCCATAAATTCGCTTAGGGTTTGCATGCCTTCGATGCGTTCTTCGCGCAATTCACCAAGGCGCGCCTGCAAAATACGATAATAGGCCCGTGCCGCCCCAAACCGATAATTCAGCGACGCGGCCATTTCTTCGGTCTGGGCAGCAAGGTCCGTCAGCTTGTGCAAGGTTTCTTCGTCATTGGTGTGGGTTTTGCTGGCCATTTCAGCCGTAATGGATGACAGACGGGTATCAATTTCCGACACCTTGGGCGTGGCACAATGGGCCAGCGGAAATGCCAGCAGGGCCATCATGCGATAAACTTCAATTTCCTGAAGCCGTTGAATCAGCCGCCCGGCCTGTAACGGTTCCAACCCGTTATCACGCACCAGTATGCGGCCAAAACCATCACCATGCAGGCGAAAGTCCGTCCATATCAATGCGCCGCGCCCCAGAACGCGGCTGCCTGTTAAACCGTTATAATCAAACAGGCGGGCAATATCATCGCTGCTGCGGTCCTTGCGATCCATCGCTATATGCAAGCCGACCAGCAACTGGCCCGGAACGGTTTCCAGCCAGTCGCGCGGCACCAGGTTCAATACCGGGTCGTCAAACGGCTGATCAAACTGGGCCTGCCGTTTAAAAACATAAACCGTAAATTCGGCGTGCCGTTCCCAGATCACGGTAAAGCCGTCGCATGCGGCTTCGTAATATTTCTGGTCATCGGCAGGTGGGGTCAGGGTATAGCGTTCGCAAAAAATGCGAAAATGCTGGCGCACCTCGCCATCAAGGTCCTCCCCCGCGTGAAAGGCCAAACAGCTGCACCGAACCGGGCTTTCGACCCCGCCAAATGGCCTGGCATGAATTTCGTTATGAAGTGCGACACGCTGGGGATGTTCAACAAACATTGCCACGGGCTTTCATCTTCGCCTTCGCCAGTCTATATAGAGAGATCACATAACCCTGTATAAACGAAAAGCCACGATAGCAGAAAGCCCCAAAACCTAAGGGAAATTACTGTTACATGTCTTTTGCCATGCAGGGGAAAATCACCCGTCATCCGCGCAGTGCGAATTTGATGGACAAGGAGGTTTCATGACCGATCTGAGCAAAACCGATAACCTCTTTTTCGACAAGGGCGAACTTGATCGCGACCGGCTGGAAAGCCAGGTTAATGATGCCCTTGCCACTGCCGAAGACGGCGAACTGTTTTTGGAATATCGCCAGTCCGAAAGCCTGACCTGGGATGATGGACGCCTGCGCAGTGCCAATTTTGATACCGCCCAGGGTTTTGGCCTGCGCGCCGTCGCCGATGAAGCCACTGCCTTTTCCCATTCCAACGAATTGTCCAACGCCGCCGTTGGCCGCGCGGCAGAAACCGTGAAGGCGGTTGGATCGGGCCGGTCGGGCAAGGTGGATTTGGGGTCCATTGGCACCAATGTGTC
The DNA here is from genome assembly GCF_002115825.1 of Thalassospira sp. MCCC 1A01428. GTDB lineage: Bacteria > Pseudomonadota > Alphaproteobacteria > Rhodospirillales > Thalassospiraceae > Thalassospira. Next base: position 6,486 of record NZ_JFJZ01000080.1, read on the forward strand.
GCTTTACACCGATATCAACCCGCTGGGCGAAGCCAGCTTTGAAGCCAAGGTCGATTTGCTGGGCAAGATTGATGCCTATGCACGCACCAAAGACCCGCGTGTTTCGCAGGTGTCGGCATCGATTTCGGGCAACTGGCAGGCTGTGCAAATCTGGCGGTCGGGCGGGCAGCGCATTGGCGACATTCGCCCGCTCGTGCGCTTTAACGTATCCGTTGTCGTCAAGGATGGCGACCGCATGGAAAGCGGATCGCACGGGCAAGGCGGGCGCATTGGTTTTGATGGTTTCTTTGACGAAAAAACCTGGAAATCCGCCGTGGACGAAGCCCTGCGCCAGGCCATAGTCAACCTGGATTCCGTTGCCGCGCCTGCCGGTGAAATGACCGTTGTGCTTGGGCCGGGCTGGCCCGGTATTTTGCTGCATGAAGCGATTGGGCACGGCCTTGAGGGTGACTTTAACCGCAAGGGCACATCGGCCTTTGCCGGGCTTTTGGGCCAGCGCATTGCATCGCCCGGTGTCACCGTGGTCGATGACGGCACCATCCATGACCGTCGCGGGTCGCTATCGATTGACGATGAAGGCACCCCGACCCAGCGTACCGTCCTGATCGAGGATGGTATCCTCAAAGGGTTCATGCAGGACCGGCTGAATGCACGTTTGACCGGGGTTAAATCAACCGGGAACGGACGGCGCCAATCCTATGCCCATGCGCCAATGCCGCGCATGACCAACACCTATATGCTGGGGGGCGATCATAGCCCCGAAGAAATTCTCTCGTCGGTGAAAAAGGGCATTTATGCTGTAAACTTTGCCGGTGGCCAGGTTGATATTACATCGGGCAAGTTTGTTTTTTCGGCGTCAGAAGCCTATCTGATCGAAAATGGCAAGCTGGGCGCGCCGGTCAAAGGCGCCACCCTGATTGGTAACGGCCCGGATAGCCTGACCAAAGTTTCCATGATCGGTAACGACATGAAACTCGATGACGGCATTGGCACCTGCGGCAAGGATGGCCAGGGTGTGCCGGTGGGCGTGGGCCAGCCCACCCTGCGCATTGACGGGCTGACGGTTGGCGGGACAGCAATGTAACCCGAACACCCCACGAAACGAGCCATAATAGAAGGGCGCTGCCGATCATCGGCGGCGCCCTGTCTGTTTTTGCATCAAATTTATGCAAATCCGGCATTATACCTGCCTTAATCGACCCCGTTGTGATCTAGAACTTTTCAACCGCGTTGGTTCCGTTTACGCTGTTATAGAAATATGGGGTTGGCATGCTCGAACACTAAACCAGCCATGGCGGTTTGGGCTTGCCTGCGAATTGGGGACTTAAATTGTTAGTGATGAATATTCGGTGCGGCAGGTACGCCGCAGCTGCCGTGTGCACCATTGTGTCGGTATTGGCCGTTAACAATGGGGCATGGGCGCAGGAACCGCCTGCTGTTGATGCAGCACAACGTTCAGTTCAAATGCAGGAAGAGTTTCAGGAACTTTCCGGTGCGGCTGAAAAATCACAATTTCTGTTAAGCACAGATGACGGCAAAGGCATTACCTTTGCCGATATTTTACGTGATCCTGACAATATTGTGCTGAACTTCCGCTGGGCCAAGGCACAAATGGCACAGGGCAATATTCGCGGCGCATCGGCGACACTCGAACGCATTCTGATCCTTGACCCGGACCTGGCGCCAGTCCGGCTTTATTATGCAATTGTCCTGTATCGCCTCGACAGTCTTGATATTGCCAAAGCACAGTTTGAAAAACTGCGTGCCCTGCCGATCAGCCCCGATGTCGCAGCCCAGATTGACCAATATCTCGATGCCATCGAAAAACGCCGCCAGCGGATAAAACAAACCCTGTCTGTCAGCTTTGGCGTTCATTACGATACCAACCGCAATTCGGCCCCAAGCAACGACGAACGCATGGTTTTGGGGTCGCTTCTGCCCATTACAAATACCGAAGATCGCCATCAGTCCGATATCGGTTATATGGGGGCAGCCCATTACGACATTACCTATGATCTGGGTTATCAGGCCGGACATGATATTTTTGCCGGCGTAACGGGATATTACGATGATCAGGTTCGCCTCGATAACCTTGATGTCGGGACTGCCAGCTTCGAGGTTGGCGGCCATTGGCGCAGCCCGTATCTGACCATCACCCCCACCCTGATCCAGACCGCGGCAGAACTTAACAATGAAAAATTCCTGACCTCGCGCGGAGTGCGGCTCCGGGCAGACTGGAAGGTCCGGCCCGATACCACGCTTTGGGGGCAGACCAGCTATTTTGACGAACGTTATGGCGCCACGCCGGATTCAAGCGCGTTGCCCCTGCGATCCGGGCAGCGTTATCAGGGGAAAACCGGCGTCACCTATGCCTGGGACAACCAGAACCGCACCACATTTGGCGTGACACTGGCCCGCAAGGAAGCTGCGCGCAGCTATTACACCTATCGCAGCGTCGGCGCCGAGCTAAGCCATACCTTGCTTCGGGCAGCACACCGCTAACACGCAAGGATTACCCTTTGCGCGCCCGGCTTTCCTATGGTTCCAACCTGGCAAACCTGCTTGAAGCATCGTGGTTTGGCAGTGATATCGGCCAGGATATCTATCAGTTCATCGCACCGATTTCCTGGTCGATCACCGAAGAATATCAGGCCACATCTTCCAACATTGCCAACTACGACTATGACAACTGGCGCACGCAATTTTTGCTGTCGCGCCGTTGGGCATTTTAACCGGAGACGGAATATGACCGTATCTGTCGCTTCAAACCTTAAGGCGTTGTATGTACCCGCTTGCTGCCTAACCGGACGGGTCGGGTTTGGCTTGGCCGGGCTTGCTGTTTGTGCATTGCTGGTCAGCCCGCCCGCCTTTGCGCGCGGCGAACAGGCGGGTGTAAGTGCTGCCGTGCGCGGCGACGTTGAACTGGCCGAGGCCAAGGGCATTGTTGGAACGCAAGTTGAAAGCGGTCAGCCGATTTATCTGGGCGACTATATAACCTCGTCGCCGGGATCGGGGATGCAGATATTGCTGATGGATGAAACCGTTTTCACCATTGGCCCCAACAGCGAAATCGCCATTGACGATTTTGTCTATGACCCGGCCAATAATCAGGGCCATATGAGTGCCAGCATCACCCGTGGTGTGGTGCGTGTCCTGACCGGGAAACTGGCCCATAACGACCCGAAAACCATGAAAATCAACCTGCCGGTTGGTTCTATCGGTATTCGCGGCACACAGTTTCTGGTCTCGGTTCAGGATGGCCCCGGGGAGGGTAACGGCGCTGGCGGGTCCAACAGCTGGTCGCCCTCAA
>NZ_JFJZ01000081.1 GCF_002115825.1 Thalassospira sp. MCCC 1A01428
GGCTGATGTCCACGATCCGTCCGTTCTTTACTCGCAAGCGTTATCAAGCCCACGCCATCTCCTTATTGATGTGTGCACACCCTTGCCTCTTTCGGCTGGTTGATGAGGTGCTCTTCCTGTTTCACTTCCAGCGTTTCGGGTTCGTATAGATCCTTGCAAAGCGTGCGAACTAAAAAACGACTGGACGGTTGTTTTAGATTATACGGTACAATCCCGGAAACGCAATCAATAGTTCACTAGGTGTTTAGTCCCGGCATTTGATGGGGTATTATTATTCTCGGCATGGAGGGATGCATTATGGGACAAATTCTACACGGATGCGCCCGCACGACAGAGGCGGTGCGTCGAGCAATACAAGATAGTCAAGAGAGCCTGAAGGTTCTTGCTCAGCGCTATGGGATCAATCCGAAAACGGTTGCAAAATGGAAGAAGCGGAGCAGTGTTTCCGATCAGCCAACCGGTCCCAAAACGCCTCAATCGACGGTTCTGACAATTGAGGAAGAAGCCGTCATTGTGACCTTTCGCAAGCATGCACTTCTGCCTCTCGACGATTGTCTGTACGCCTTGCAACCGACGATCCCACACCTGACCCGTTCTTCCCTGCATCGCTGCCTGCAACGTCATGACATCAGTCGGCTGCCAGATATCGAGGGCGACAAACCGGTGCGCAAGAAGTTTAAACATTATCCGATCGGTTATTTTCATATCGACATTGCAGAAGTTCATACCGCACAGGGAAAACTTTACTTGCTGGTTGCCATTGACCGCACCAGCAAGTTTGCTTTTGCTCAGTTACATGAGAAAGCAACGCGCCGCATTGCCGCCGATTTTCTCCGTCAGCTCATCGAAGCTGTTCCCTATAAAATCCATACTGTCCTGACCGATAACGGTACCCATTTCACTGATCCCAAAGGCAATGGATGGAGCGTAACCGAAATCAGAGACATGCTTGAGAAAAAGGAACTTTTCCGATACCATGCCTTTGATCTGGCTTGCGCGCAGAATGACATTGAACATCGCCTGACCAAGCCCAGACATCCTTGGGCCAATGGGCAGGTTGAGCGCATGAACCGCACGATCAAGGAGGCGACTGTCAAGCGGTTCCATTATGTCAGTCATGATCAACTCAGGATCCACCTTACAGACTTTCTGAATGCCTACAATTTTGCCCGACGTCTCAAAACTCTGAAGGGCCTTACACCCTACGAATTCATCTGTAAAACATGGACAAACGAACCCAAAAGATTCGGACTTGATCCGATCCAGCAAATGCCGGGACTAAACAACTAGGGGATCCGTTGTGGGCCACCCTGTCTTCGCTGGCCGTCAGCGTGCTGATCGTCCTGCCTTTGATGATGCTGATGCGTGTTCCGGCACCGGCCGTGGGGCTGCGCTGCGGCTCAGGGGCCAGCATGGTGGTGGCTGGGAGGCGTGGTAGGCGTGGCCTATATCACCGCCGCGCTCGTATTGACGCCCAAGCTGGGCGCGGCCAGCTTCATCGTCAGCGTCATTGCGGGCCAGGTGCTGGCTTCGCTGCTGATCGATCACTACGGTTTGATGGGGCTGACGCCCAAGCCTGCCGGGGTGTGGCGGGTATTGCGCTGATCCTGGTGGGAATGGTCGTTGTGCAGATGAGTGGTTCGACAGCGGCTTCTGTGTCCGGCCCTGCGTCTTCCGCCGAACGGTCATGAGAGGAGTTCGCACTGGGCACGCTGTGCAATCAGGAGCTGATGCAGGCCGTCAAGGACATTGCCGCCGACACAGGCCTGGAGCATCGGCCCGTGGCGGACGGACAGCGCGTGGCTGGCATCTACCGGCGCTCCGTCATGCTCGCCAGCGGTCGCTACGCAATGCTTGATGACGGCATGGGGTTCAGTTTGGTGCTCTGGCGACCAATGATAGAGAAGAAACTGGGACAGCAGATTGCGGCAACGATGCGAGGCGGGGGGTATCTTGGGAGATTGGCAAACAGCGTGGGCCGTCCATCGGTTAAAGCACGTCGCATCAATTGGGATTCAATGGTTTCCAAAAGTCTCTGATTCTGATTCTCTATCAAGACAGAGAGGAGATAATAGATGGGAAAACCACATCCACAGGAATTACGTGAGCGCGTATTTGCTTTTGTTCAGGAAGGGCATTCACACCGGGAGTCGGCGCGCCATTCTCGGGTTTCGCCGCGTTTTGTGAACAACATGGTACTTTTATATCGGCGTACGGGCAGTCTTGCGGCAAAGCGTCAGGGTTCCGGGCCAGGCAAGGCCAAGCTGATTGCCCATAAGGACTGGCTTGAGGAGCGTCTTGCAGAGAATGGCGAGATAACACTTGATTAATTGCGTGTCGAACTGGCCGCGCAGGGTGTTGATGTCCATCGGGCGACAGTCGGGCGATTTCTCAAAAATATCAACTACAGCAATAAAAAAACACTTCACGCCAGTGAACAAAAACGGGCGGAAATTGTTCGTCAGCGCCAACACTGGACCCGTCGGCGCAAACCCTTCTTTGATCGGGCAGTAAACCGTCTGGTGTTTATTGATGAAACTTCGACCAACACAAAATTGACAAAACGCACCGGATGGTCGCCAAGGGGAATGCGCTGTCATGCCGACGCGCCGTTCGGGGGCTGGAAAACACAGACATTCATTGCCGGATTACGCTGTGATGGCCTTGTTGCACCATGGATACTTGATGCACCGATGAACCGCCGCTCCTTTGAAATATGGATCAAAACCCAACTTCTGCCCACCCTGTCATCCGATGATGTCGTTATTATCGACAATGTTGCTTTTCATAAAAGCACGCCAGTTTTGGAATTGCTCCGGGAAAAGGGCATATGGCTTTTGTTCCTGCCGCCATACTCCCCTGATCTCAATCCGATTGAATTGGCATATTCCAAACTCAAAGCGCTCTTGCGCAAAAGGGCTGCACGCTCTTTTGATGCCATCTGTGAGGCTCTTGCCGACATCTGTGATCTCTTTACCCCCGATGAATGCCGGAATTTCTTCTCTGCTGCCGGATATGAGGCATATTGAATGCGACACGCTTTAGCCCGCCATGACAGGTTTTATACGCGGGCGTCTTTCTTGAAAAAGTACGACAGCAGTAGTCGCTGCCATGAAGCCGACGGCTGCCCACAGCACGCCGCTGGCCAGTCCGCGATCCAGCAGGAGAGGATGATGAAGCGATTCATAAGGTGATAGCGGACCAATGCATTACATGGACGATGGCCACGGACAATCCAGATGCGTGCAGCAGATGGCAGTTGTCTAGCGCGGTATGGGTTGCTCTTCCCGCTGCGTCATGTCCTCTTTCAGAATGCGCTTGATTTCCAGCACTGCCGCCGCGTCCTGTTGCACGCTGTGTCCTGAAATGATGACTTTCTCGGATTGAGCTCCGGGAAGGTGGGCGCTGCGGTAAGGCACGAGGCCGTCATCGGAATCAACGAGGGCCACTTCGGGGTCAGCCTGGGCCACGATCGAGTGATAGTTCACCTGGGCAGAGATGGGAAAGTCCGCTGCCGCGCGCACGAAAGGATCGTTCTCGTCGAGGTTGTCGACGCTATTGGGGATATGCCCCAGGCTTTCATGGCTGCTGGCCGCCGCATTGGGCACCAGCGTCTGGGCGAGCTCTTCGAGCACCGTAACGGGAAGTCGAATGAAACTTGCCATCCAACGTCCCAGGGGTTTTGCCGCGATTGACGTGCCCCGGTGGGGCGCTGCGATGAAGATGGCGCGGCTGATGTGCGGAAAAGGTTCAAAACGCAGCATCGGATCTATGCGCTCGATCTGCTTCGGTGTTAGCCGACCGCGGTCCCTGGCCAGCTGGACTAGCGACTGATCGGTTGATGACACCATCAACCGCGCGATAACGCCGCCCATGCTATGCCCTATCAGTACCAGGTCGGATGATGCCTGTGCCTGGCCGGAAGGGTCGAAATGCGCCAGCGTATCCCCGAGCGCCCTGCGAATCATCGCGTGGTTCAATGCGATTGGCATGTTGGTGGGATAGTAGACCTGCCAGATCTGGTAATGCTGACGCAGGGCCTCATCGCCCAGGATTTCGTTGGTGAGTTCCACCCAGGCTTCCGGACTGCTGGCCAGTCCGTGGAGCATGACGATGACCCGCCTGTTCGGGTCATAGGGCTGCATCAGGTAGACGTGCGGACGGTCGATTCCACCCTCGCGCCCAAGCAGGCTGCGCAGCGACTGCCGGTTGAAGTTGGCGCGGGCCAGCCACAGTCCGTAGCCGGCGGTGAAATTGGCCGCCAGCGGTACGCGCTGCCCGCGCAGCATGATGGCCGACTCCACATAGGGGTCATGCACCGTCAAACGGACAGTGCGGGTATGCAGCACGCTGTCCAGGTCGTCTCCGTCCGGGTGCAGCAGAATCGTCATGGACGGCGCGGGCATCTCGCTCCAGGGTAGAGGCTGCCGATTGCGTTTGGCCGCTGGACGGCCATCCCGGGTGGGGGCGGAAGTCAGGGGTTCGTCCGGCATGACCGCCACCAGCTCGGCGCCGAAACCGTCGCGCCGGTAGAGGCTGCGCAGTCCGCGGAAAGACAGGGACGAGGCTGGCAGGAGTTCGGCTGGCACCGCCGTACTGCCCGGCAAGCGCGCGCTGCGCATATCCAGCTGCAGCTCCCAGCCTGCAATGTTCCAGCGGGTCTGCGCTGGCAACTGCGTAGACATTTGTTGCCGAACCTCAAACATCCCGGTGGCGGCACGTTCGACCGCATAGTTATACCAATCCCGCACTTGCGTCTGGCGATCCTCGAAGGCTCGCTCCCTAGGCGTATGGTCACCGAAGAACAGGTAGGCATAGGCATAACGAATGGTCTCAAGCCAGGCGGCTTGCTGCTCTGATCCGGGCTTCATGGCCTGAGCCTGTGCCAGCCACAGTTCGGACAGTGCAGCCAGGCGTCGATCCGCGGCAACGCCGGTCACGACGGCCAGGGCCTCGACGCAATCCGCTGAGATCGGTTTTGCGCAAGCCTGCGCATCCAATGCCGCCACCCTGATGGTCTGGGTCGTCGCATCGCTGAGTTTGCCGCGTGTCAGGATATCGCCGCGCTTGAGTTCGATGGCCTCGCCCGCATCCAGTGTATGAACCTCAACCACTGGGCCGAACTCACGCAGGATCGAGCAGCCCCCCAGCAACAGCGGGGCAATGACGAGCCACACTGCCATGCGGCAAGACTGCTGGAACCTCATGGAGATACCTCGTCGGCCGGCACGCCGGGCACACCTTGTCGAATCGACATCGAGAAGTCGTCTCCTGATGCGTCAGAGGCCAGTGCGCGTTCGTTGATGTGCCCCAGTGCCTGCAGTTCTGCGTAGCGATGGCCGGGCGTCAATCCGTGCAGGTCATGGATGTATTCCGCAAAGTGTCCGGACAGCAGCAGGCGATAGTCCATCGGTAATGCGGGCGCAATGAGCCGAGCCAGCTCGAATACGATGGTCGTGCAGTTACTGGTCAGTGTGTTGTAAAAGCGTGGTGTGCGCCGCAGTTCATTGGCCGCGTGCAGATACTCCAGAAACAACGCGCGGACATTCGCCTGACTCATCTGCAACCGATAGAGATAAACATCCTCGCCTCGCGCATTGCTGCGCGTACGCACAATGTCGCGCTCATCGGCGGCTACCAGGATCTGCTCGAACTGACGGAAGAATCCGCCGACCGCCGAGAAGGACTCGTTGCGCTCCTTGCGTATTTCCAGTGAGAACACTACCCGCTCGCCACCGTCGAAGCCGAACGACACCAGTGTGTGCGCAATGTGCGGTCCCATCCAGTAGGAAAGTACCAGGTCGGCACTGCTCAAGCGGTCCAGATCGTATGTGCGGTTCTCCCAATGCGGGGTGTAGTCGGTTTCGCTGCGCCACTCGAAGTTACGTACATTTTTCAGGTGAACGTGGCTGCCGTCGATTCCGGCCTCCAGCAACTGGGCGACATCGTCAGCCCATGCGCGTTGGTGTGATGGCTGCAGCGTTCCCCACCACATGAGCAGGGCTGCCGTTGCGGCCCCGAACACGAATCCGGCGATCCTGCGTGTCCGTCTTTCAAGCAGGCCTGCCAGCGACACTGCGACGGACAGCCCCGAGGCAGACCACGCCAGAGTGGCGATCCAGCGAGCCGCTGAATGTTGCGGCATCTGGTGCCACAGGGCCAGGGTGCCCCACGCAGTCAGCAATAGCACCGCAATGCCGATCACCCGGCGCATGGGGAGGTGCCTGACTTTTTGCGTCACCTTGCTCATCGAGGCTCCAAAAGCTCAAGCAGCAGTTGCCGATGCGCATCCTGTAACTGCACCAGCGCTATGGAAGGGTTGCCCCTGGATAGCATTGACGAGCTCAGCCATAGCAGTGCGGGAGCGAGCGCCAGCGGGAAAAAGTGCTCGGTCAAGACGCCCGGACGAATGATGTCCCGTTCTATGTTGCGTTGGATGATGAGCTGCGCCCGCTCTTTCAGTCCGTGTGCAACTTCGTTGTGCCAACGCTGCACCAGCTCTGGTGTTCTGGCGCTTTCGGCCAGAAGCAGCCGGTAAATCGACATCGTGGCAGGGGAGCTAAAGGTCGCGTATAGGCGATCCAGGTAGACATCGACCAGCTCTGGCAACGTCAGATCTTCATCCGGGAGCCAGCCCTGGGAATCGCAAATCTGCTTTGTCGTACGTTCGAGCAAGGCATGAAAAATTTCTTCCTTGCTTTTGAAGTGGGCGTAGATGCCAGCCTTGGACAGGCCTGCGCATTCCGCCAGGCGCTCCATTGACACGGCGTTGTACGTCCGATCTGCAAACTCGATCAGGGCCGCGTCCAGTATTTCCTCTTTCCTGGCCACTGAAGGCAAGTAGCGGCGCTTGTCTGGCACGTCATTATTTTTCTTGGTTGGCATTCAAAGGCCCCTGTTCTGGATTCTGCTGGATTGTCCCATGGGCTGATCACCGGTTCCACCATGAAAACATGCTCAGCCCAGGCCAAGCAGTTCCAACTTACGGGTATGTAGTGCCTAGGCTGAATCGACATTTACATCCATAGAGTGGCTGCGGCGAGAAATACGAAAGACAGATAATGGCAGGCCTTGCGGTCATATCGTGTGGCCAGCCTTCGCCAGTGCTTGAGCTTGTTGAACGTCCGCTCGACAACATTTCTGTGCTTATAGATTTCCTTGTCGTATTCCCGCTGCTGCTTGCGATTGGACCTTGGTGGAATAACCGCCACAGCCTCCATGGCGGTGATGGCGTCAAGTATTTCCTGGCTGTCATACCCCTTGTCCGCCAGCACATGCGAGGGACGGAAACCTGCGATCAGTTCAAGGCCTTTTGTACAATCGTTACGCTGCCCACCGGTCAAGATCAAACGCAAAGGGCGTCCCAGAACATCGACACTCATGTGGATTTTGGTGCTCAGTCCGCCTCGGGAACGCCCCAAAGCCTCATTCCGGGCCCCCCTTTTCCCGTCGCAGCCTGCTGATGGGCCCGAACAATCGTTGAATCGATCATGAGATATTCATTATCCGGCGCTTCGATGAGAGCATCGAAAATCTCTTCCCACACCCCGGCCTTGGCCCATCGCGTGAAACGCTTATGGACTGTTTTCCACTTGCCGTACCGCTCCGGCAAGTCATGCCAATGGGCACCACTGCGCAAAACCCAAAGCACGCCATTGACAAATTGAAGGTTGTTCTTGCCGCTGCGGCCCCGGTCCCCTTTCTTACCAGGAATGAGGGGTTCAATTCTCCGCCATTGATCGGGACTCAGTTCGTAGCGTTTCATCTCTTCTCCACTGACCGTTAAAACGGCGACAGTGAATCAAAATTGGGCTGCTTTGGGAATCCCTGCAATTAAATGTCGATTGGTCCTAGTTGTTTAGTCCCGGCATTTGCTGGATCGGATCAAGTCCGAATCTTTTGGGTTCGTTTGTCCATGTTTTACAGATGAATTCGTAGGGTGTAAGGCCCTTCAGAGTTTTGAGACGTCGGGCAAAATTGTAGGCATTCAGAAAGTCTGTATGAATAGCCCCTGGAATTGTAGACACCCGGTTTGATCAGATTTTTCGTCTTTCGAATTCGACGGGTGACAACATCCCGTTGGTACTATGTTTGCGCTTCGGGTTGTAGAACATTTCTATGTAATCGAAGACATCCTGACGTGCCTCATCCCGTGATTTATAGACCCTGCAGCGGATGCGTTCGCGTTTAAGCAAGTTGAAGAAACTTTCGGCAACAGCATTGTCATAACAGTTCCCAAGGCGGCTCATACTATGTTCAAGATTGTGCTGACGAAGGAAAGCGGCCCAGTCGATGCTGGTATATTGGGAACCCTGATCAGAATGGATCAGCACCCTGTTCTTTGGCTTTCGCCGCCAGACGGCCATCAGCAAGGCTTGCAGAACAACCTCTGTATCTTGTCGCTGCTTCAATGCCCAGTCAACCACCATGCGGGAATAAAGGTCAATTACGACGGCAAGATACGCAAATCCTTCCTGTGTCTTGATATAGGTGATATCGGTCACCCAAACGGTATTTGGTCTGGCGGTATCAAACTGCCGATCCAGTTTGTTGTCAGCGACGACAGCCGGTTTGCCGCCATATTTGCCGGGACGCTTCTTGTAACCGATCCGGGCGCGTATGCCTGCATTGCGGGCCAGTCGGGCAACACGGTTCGGACTGCAACTCTCTCCCATATCCAGCAGATCATCATGGATTTTGCGGTAGCCATATACCTGACCGCTGTCTTCCCATATCTGGCGAACAAGCGCGGTCTGCCTTTGATCTTCCAGAAACCGGGCGCTGTGTGGTTTCTTCTGCCAGGCATAAATGCCACTGGGATGAACCTGCAAACACCGGCACATGGTGCGCACCGAGTAGACCCGGCGATGCTGGTCAATAAACGCGTACCTCATTTTGCATCCCTGGCGAAGTACGCGGTTGCCTTTTTTAGAATATCGCGCTCCTCGGTGATCCGGGCGAGTTCTTGCTTCAGGCGGCGTATCTCGGATGATTGTTGATCAGCTTCAGCAATCGTATCAGGAGACTTGCTGAACTTCTTCTTCCACACATACAGGGAATGTGTGCTGACACCGAGACGAGCAGAAACTTCCGCTACTGAGTAACCTCGTTCTGTAATCTGGCGAACGGCATTGATTTTGAACTCATCGGTAAAATGACTCTTGGGCATCGTAAACTCCTTGCCTCACTTTATAAGTGATGGGGTGTCTACAATTCCAGGGGCTATTCATCTTGGTCAAGGAGGTCTTCGTAGACACGATGTAACAATAAAACACCCCGCTTGGCTTTCGCCGAGCGGGGTGTTTTGTTTTACGGCTTTGTTATATCTCACAAA
>NZ_JFJZ01000082.1 GCF_002115825.1 Thalassospira sp. MCCC 1A01428
ATTAATAGGTCCTGAGCCTAATTTATCAACTGCAATCGATACTGCAAGTCAATTGCATATAATATTGATCTTATGATGAATGAGGAAATACCGAGATGGATGTCAGGAAGTTTGTTGGAGGTGCTGTACTTGGTGCAGTTGCCTTCGTCGGAACCGCAGCCAGCGCCCAGGAAGTCAATGTATACTCCCTGCGTCAGGAATTTCTGGTTGAGCCCCTGTTTGAAAATTTCACTGCCGAGACCGGTATTGAGGTCAACGTGATCTTTGCCGAAAAAGGTCTGGTAGAGCGTATCAAGCAGGAAGGTGCCAACAGCCCGGCAGACATCCTGATGACGGTTGATATCAGTCGTATCCAGCAGGCGGTTGATGTCGGCGTTACTGCGTCCGTTTCCAACGACGTGTTGTCGACCAATATCCCGGCTCACCTTCGTGATCCCGAAGGTCATTGGTTTGCCCTGACCCAGCGTGGTCGTGCGATTTATGCCTCCAAAGAGCGCGTCGCAGAGGGTGAAATCTCCTCGTACGAAGATCTGGCGGACCCGAAATGGGAAGGCAAGGTTTGCACCCGTTCGGGTACGCACGTTTATAACGTCGCCCTGTTCGCATCCATGATTGCCGTTCACGGCGAAGAAAAAGCCAAAGAGTGGCTCGAAGGTCTGAAAAACAACCTCGCACGCAAGCCGCAGGGCAATGACCGTGGTCAGGTCAAGGCGATCAAGGAAGGCGAATGCGATATCGCAATCGGTAACACCTATTACTTCGGCAAGATGATGGACAACGAAGAACAGCGTCCGTGGGCCGAAGCCGTGAACATCGTCTTCCCGAACCAAGATGGCCGTGGCATGTCGATGAACATTTCCGGCATGAGCCTGATCAGAAGCGCACCGAACCAGGAAAACGCTGTCAAACTGATGGAATTCCTTGCCGGTGACGTTGCCCAGCAGATCTATGCCGAAGTGAACTACGAATACCCGGTCAAGCCAGGCGTTGAATGGGCAGAGAACGTCGAGTCCTGGGGCACCTTCAAGGCGGATGATATCTCCCTCGCAGAGATCGCACGCCTGACACCGGACGCGATCAAGATGGTTGATGAGATCGGTTACAACAAATAGCTTGCAGAAATCTAATAAAGCGAACGGAAACGGGCTTGGTGCAATCAACCAAGCCCGTTTCCATTTCATTACTATGCTGGCTTTTGAGCGTTGTCTTTAATGAGTAGGCAATCTTCAACGCACAGGGCACGATTTGTGATGGTGGGTTACGCTGCCCGAACCTTTTCAACAAAGGTACTCATCTGTGTTCGCAGATCGCTTGCCGATTTTGACAGTTCACGGGCACTCGCCAGAACCTGTGTTGCCGCAGATCCACCTTCTGCCGCGGCCTCACTGACCTGTACATTTGGATTCCGAACGAACCCAGGAACTGGGGCAGATGATGCGTCAGGCCGGATTGTCGATATAATCTTCAGTGGCAGATAATGTGATTTCACGGTGATGATTGCGGTCTGGTGGTAAATAATCTGATCACATTCGCAGTTAATGTGAGTTTGGCTCTGGCGATAAAATCACTTAATCTGAGCCGGAAAAGCGCGATAAGTGCAAGTTTGACGGATTATAAGTGCAATCCTCTATAGATAAGTATTTCACGACAAAGCCCTCGGAATGTCCGAGGGCTTTGTGAATTTAAGAAGTGAGTTTGAGGATAATGGCCCTCACTCTTCTTCGTCGGTACCTGTGTGTTCGTCAGCTACGAATTCGCCATCCATAAATGGTGACAAATCAACAGTGGGATTAGCATCTTGAAGTTTCGCTATTTCGTCCTTAGTACTGTTGGCTCTGTCCAGAACTGAATCATGGAAATCTTTCGTGCTGGTGATTTGAATAGAGTTGGAATAGAAACCGCCCAAATCTTCTCCGTTTTGAATGGCTTCAGCTTCCTTGCAGGCATTTTGGTGGCCATTGACAACCCACCGAATAGCGGCGGATACTGCAATGTTATGTTTCTGATCGGAGGTTTGTAGTGCGTGCTCAATCACTTCTGTCGCGTCAAAGGCACTCATTTCTTCAGTGTCATTTTTCCTGTCGTCTTCGTCGTTGTCTTCCGGGTCACCAACTAAAACTTGAGCAGCCTGTACGAAGTCAGAATTTTCATAGGCATTTTTCTCAGGTTGAGCGGTATTTGCAGTCATCACTTAAGTCCTTCTATAGGATATTTAGATTAATTCCGTGGATTGGCGTATTCAGAGAAGGCGTTAGGTAGTGATTTTTTCTGACATTTGATAAATTACTGATTTGGCTTCTTGCAGACCTCCCCAAATTGTTTCACTCAAGGCGATTATTGGAGGTGGGGAGGGTGTAACTGTTTGGCAAGCCCTCGGAAGAACAATAAGACCAGCAGAATGAATGTCGGGAAGGAATCTGGCTCTTTTTCTTTGGCCGAACAGCAGACTTACCGTATTGCCTTGAAAAGCGCGGAATTTCGCACATGAACCTCCTCTATTGCGGTGGTGGCTACCTCTGTGGAAACTCTGTTTAACGTACTTGTGTGCTTCCGATAACGCCTTCACATGCTAGCCGCAGCCATGTTGTGGTCATAGCCCGTCT
This sequence comes from Thalassospira sp. MCCC 1A01428, assembly GCF_002115825.1. Classification (GTDB taxonomy): domain Bacteria; phylum Pseudomonadota; class Alphaproteobacteria; order Rhodospirillales; family Thalassospiraceae; genus Thalassospira. The sequence continues at coordinate 2,604 of NZ_JFJZ01000082.1, forward strand.
CATTATGTACCAGTGCCCAAGCGCAGGCCGGACAAACGTGCCAGTGGTGGCGCCATCAAGATCGGGACTCGCCGGCATGGGTGTGCCAGCGGTCAGATCAGCCGCCCTATCAGGGCGGATCAGTTATCGTTGCTGTCCGGCTGGTAGGCGCCGTCCTCGTCATGAACTTCCTGGCCGGTCACCGGCGGGTTGAAGGCGCAGATCAGGCGCATGTCCTCGGTGCCACCGTACAGGGTGTGCTTGTCGTGGTTGTTCAGGGCGTAGAGGGTACCGTCGGTAATCTCGTGAACTTCACCCGTGGCGAGGTCCTTGATGTGTCCGTTACCGGCAACGCAGTAAACGGCTTCCAGGTGGTGCTTGTACCAGAAAGTGTGCTCGGAGCCTGCCTTGATGATGGTTTCGTGGAAGGAAAATCCCATTCCGTCCTTCTTGAGCAGCAGACGGCGACTGGTCCACTGCTTGTCGCTGACTTCACGCTCGGTACCAATGATGTCCTGAACTTTAACGATTTTCATGGGCGTATCTCATGATTGGTTGGCCAGAATCGGGCTAAAACACCTTATAGTATAAACGTTAGGCATCTATATATTTCAAGCGGCCCTTTCCTCCCGCCACTGGTTATACCCCTCCAAGGCGCTTTGGACCGGGGCCTCCAGCTTCTGCAGCTCCCCTCTGGTGAAGGTTGTGGTCGTGAGGTCAATTCAGGGCTGCTTCCTGGTGGGCAACACGGTGGTGTTGATAGAGCGCCTCGACGCCCTTGCGCAGCTGTCTTCCCGTTCCCGCCAGCGCTCCCGCAGGCGGGCTTTTCCAGCGCTTCCCGGCTGTCACTGCCTGGTGTGGCCGCTCCGAACGCCGCGAGAGGCTTAGCGTACGATATTTTCCGTTTCGTGAGGTGGCCCCTGAACACTTGCGTCACCGACTCTGCTGGATCGCGTACTGCGACGATGGCGGGTGACGCATGGCCTCACTTGCCTGCAGCGCCGGAGGCGTGGACCTCCGGCGCATCATCAGCGCCGGAACAAGGGCGGCCAGGAAGATCGCGCCGACGATAAAGAAGCTGTCCCGGTACCCCAGCATGTTGCCCTGGCTGTAGATCACGCGGCCAAGATAGTTCATCGCTCCGGCCTGGCGTATCGCTTCCGGCACGTCAGCCTGTGCAAGCAAGCCGGTTACTTCGCGCAGCATATCGGCCGTCGCGCTGTTGCCTGCATGCTGCGCCGCCGTGAAGCTGTCCACGTAGAGCTGAGACCGCCGTTCCAGAGCGATGGAAAGCAGGTTGACGCCGAAGGCGCCGCCGAGTTGGCGCACGAAGTTGATCGCGCCGGAGCCCTGGCCGAGCAGCGTCATTGGCAGTGCCTTGAGGGCGCCGGCGTTCAGACTCGGCATGATGAAGCCGAGCCCGATCCGGCCCAGCATGATCCACCAGGCAAACAGCCAGAAGGAGGTATCGGTATCGACGCCGGTCATCAGGAACGATGACAATGCGAAGACCGCCAGGCCGAACATGACCATGACATACGCCGGCGTCTTATCGGTGAGACGCCCGGCTATCGGGAAGACGAGCGCCAGGATCAGCCCCGCCGGCATCAGCAGCAGGCCGGAGCGGGTCGGCGTGTAGCCCTGGATCGTCTGCGCGAACAGCGGAATCAAGAAGGTCGAACCGTAGATTCCCGCCCCGAAGATGAAGGCCACGACGGACGCGCTCGCATAGACCCGGTTCGTGAAGAGCTTGAGATTGAGCATGGGCGCGGGCGTGCGCAGTTCCCAGACGATGAAGCCGATGCCCGAGATAAAGGCGACGGCGAAGTCGCGCAGGATGGAATCGGAGAACCATCCGTCACGTTGTCCATTCGACAGGCCGTTGAGCAAGGTCACGAGGAACACGGTCATCAGTCCGAAGCCGATCCAGTCAAACCGGCGCGGCGGACCCGAGGCTGCGCGCCCCGGCATGAAGATCGTGGCCATAAACAGGCCGATGAAGCAGAACGGCACGGCCATGAAGAACACATACCGCCAACTGAAACTGTCAACCATGATCCCGCCTAAGGTCGGCCCGAGAGCCGGGGCCAGCACCACGCCGATGCCGTAAATTCCCATGGCCGACCCGCGTTTCTCCGGCGGGAAGACCTGGAAGATCGTCTGCATGGCGAGCGGCTGGAGGATGCCGGCCGCGCCGCCTTGTAGGACGCGGGCCAGGATCAGCACGCCCTCGGCGGGGGCGAGCCCGCCCATGACGGAGGCGGCGATAAAGACTGTTAGCGCCAGCATAAAGGTCGCGCGCTGGCCGAGGGTCTCGACCATCCAGGCATTCAGCAGCATGGTCCCGGTCATCGCGGCGAGGAAGCCGGTGGAGAGAAGTTGCGCCTTGTCCTGGCCCATGCCGAAAGCGCCCATGATATCCGGCAGGGCTACATTGACGATGGTGGCGGTCAGGATGGTGGCGATGGTGCCCATCATCACCGTCGCCGTGACCAGCCAGCGATAGGACGGGCCGAAACGGGCAAACAGCCCCTCGATGCTGTCCGGGCGTGGCGCGCTAGTCACCGGCTTTGGCCTCCAGCTCCACCATCATACCCGGCTTGAGTTCGCCGCCGTCCTGCTGCACCGCGATGCGCACTGGCAGGCGCTGGGTGATCTTGGTGAAATTGCCGCTCGGGTTGGGGTTTGGCAGCAGGGCGAACTCGCTGGTGGCGGACTGCCCGACGCGCGTGACCCTGCCCTCAAAGCGCCGCCCCGGCAGGGCATCGACAGTGATCGTCACGGTCTTTCCCGGCCGGAAGAAGCGGATGTCGGTCTCTTTGACGTTCGCCTCGACGCGCACCCGCTGCGGGTCATGCACCATCAGCAAGCGCTGGCCGGGGGTGACATATTCGCCCTTGTCCACGAAGACCCGGTCCACAACGCCGTCAAAGGGCATGACGATGGCGCGGTCTTCGAGGTCGAGCGCCGCCCGGGCCTTTTGTGCACGAAGCCGCTGTTCCTCCGGGCCGAGTTCGGCGAGTTGGGTGCGGAGCACCGTGAGTTCCCCGCGCGCGGCTTCGGCCTCGGCAAGGTCGGCGCGGGCATTTTCCAGGTCCGCCTGGGCGCTCAACGCCTGTTGTTTTGCCGTCTCCAGCGCCGCCCGCGTCTGGTCCAGGCGCGCGCGGGTGATGGTGCCGCCAGGCGCCAGCTTCTCCGCCCGGTCATTGTCCTGTCTGGCAAGATCGCGTTGCGCCGTCGCTCCTGCCAACGCGGCCTCCGCAGCCCTCACCGCTGCCTGTTTGGCGGTAATACGACTTTGCGTCTGACGGTCGGTGAGAGCGATGCGCGCTTCGATTTCCTCGCGGCGGCGGGCAATCCCGGCGAGTTGCGCGGCAAGCTCCTCGACGCGGAGGCGGCTTTCCCGGTCGTCGATCCGGATCAAAACCCTGCCTCTCTGCGCGGCATCCCCCTCGGTCACTTCGAGCGCCGTCACCCAACCGGGAACCCGGCTGCTCATGGCAACAATGTCGGCGGCGACACGGGCGTCCGTCACAAAGACATGGGTGAACTGCTGATACAACCACCAGCCGCCGCCTCCGAGAACGATCAGCGCCGCCAGGATCGCGCCATACAGTCGCCATGGCCGGGTGCGGGCAGGAGGTGAAGCCGCCTCTGACCCAGCCTCCGTCTCCTTGTCGGGGGCTGGGCGCAGATCGGTTTCCGGATCGTCGCCCTGGCGTTCGAGACGGGTCACATGCTGGTCCACGGCCTACCCCTCATCGGTCTTCGTCCGCAGGCCGCATCGCCCTTGGGGTGCCGCCCAGCTTCCCGGCGATCTGCTCCAAGACCTTCAGGCAAGTCGCCACCTCGTCACTGGTGATGTCGGATAAGATTTCCGCGCGCACCGCCGCTGCGGTTGCTTCGATCCGTTCCAGGACGGGGGCGGCCTCCGCGCGCAAGTGAACCGATTTCGTACGCCGGTCGGCGGTTTCTGTCCGGCGTTCGATCAGCCCCTCGGCTTCCAGCCGGTCCAGCGTGCGTACCAGGGTCGGCCCCCGCACTCCGACCGCCTCGGCCAATTCACGCTGGGTTGCCGCCTGGGGCAGGCGAGAGAGATGTAACAGGGTCAACCAGCGGGACTCGGTGAGGCCAAAGGTGGCCAGCCGCCGGTCGATTTCGGCGCGCCACAGCCGGGCGACCAGCCCGAGGCGAAGGCCGAATTGTTCCTGATCGTCGAGGGGCTTCGTCATCTCATTGCCTGCATCATTATGTAGCTGTACTATAATCAATAGATAGCTAAGTATCAAGCTGTACTATAATCAATAGATAGCTAAGTATCAAATGGCGAGGGATGTAGCCCCCGAAGGCAGCACTGTCTAGAGCAGAGGGCCGGGAAAGGCGTTCCATCCCGATCACAGAAAGGAGCACCACGATGTACAGGACGATCCTCCTAGCCTATGACGGCAGCCGGCAAGGCCGTGAGGCGCTGGATCAGGGGGCCGAGCTGGCTTCGCTTTGCCAGGCTCGTGTCTATCTCCTCGCCGTCGTCGCCCATGAACTGGGTGTCGCGCTCGCTGAAGCGGCGGCCCCCTCAGACCTGCCGGAGCGAGAATATCAGGAAGTGCGCCGCGTGCTGACGGAGGGCGCGGAAGCGCTGCGGCGGGCAGGGCTTTCCGTCGACACGCGCCTCGCCGCGGGCAACCCCGCCGAGGAGATCGGTCGAATGGCGCACGAGGTCGGCGCGGATCTGGTCGTGGTCGGTCACCGCGAACAGAGCGCGCTGGCCCGGTGGTGGCACGGCTCCGTCGGCGCTTCGCTGCTCGCCCACGCGCCATGCAGCCTGCTGGTGGCCGTCGCGGACCGGTAGTTGTCAAGGAATATGTCGCAGGGTCTTCATCAAAGTCACTGCTTCGGCCTGGGCCAGAAAGGGTAACGCATCGCCGACCGCTCGTGTTGCCTCCCGGCTAGCGTTCCAACCGACAACGACACGTCGTCCAATCCGTCCGGCCGCCCATTCGTCCGGAATGAGTATAGTCGGGCGTCCAGAGCCGAAGATAACATGCTCGGCCATCCTGACCGTCATGGAAGGTTCGGGGGAGCTTTCGAAGGGAGGGACCAACGCCAGCCCTGCATAGCGCGCGTGTAGCATTAATTCCTCCGCTAACTCGCTCTCGGACAAGCGCCACTCTGCGCTAATGCCCCTTGCGCGAACCATTGTTTCAAAGCGCTCCCTGACCTGAGCCTCTGCGTCCCGAACACGCACTCGATGCTGTTCGAGCAAGGCGCGCATGGCAGGGCCGGCCACAGCGTGCGCATGAGGCATCGCTCTCAGTGGCGTTGCCACAAACACCGCTATCAGACAGGCATTCCAGCACGCGGCGATGTCAGCGGCGATCGCCAGTCGTCGGTCATAGGGTCGGGCTCCTCAAGAAAGACAACGATATCCTTAGGTAGCATGCTTCACCTCCTGGTCGCGTTTTCCATAACCTGCTCAAAAACACGCAGGGCGACTTCCAGGTCTTCGTCTTCGATGCCTTTCAGCATCTCGTCCCGCAACACATTCGCCCGCTCATTCAGATCGCTCATAAAGCGCTCACCGGCATTGGTAAGATACAGCAGCCTGGCGCGCCGATCACGCTCACTATGCCGACGTTCAATCAGACCCTGCTCCTCAAGGCTGTCAAGCAGGCGGACCAATGTCGGATTCTCGATGGTCATCAGGTGGGCTAACTCCCGCTGGGTCACTCCACCACCACCACGCGGCAGGCAGACCATGGTGAACCAACGAGCCTGGGTAACCCCAAGGTCTTTCAAGCGCTCATCCAGTAACTTGCGCCAGCGCCTTGCCACCCGAGCACTGGTGAAAGGAAACTGATCTCGAGGGATTTGTGGGTCCATACCGCTGTCCTGCTATTGATAATTCAGTACCAGCCGGGTCTTCGGCACGGCGTCTTCCAGGCAATCCGCATTCGCTAAGGTCAGTCCCCAGTCGAGTAGAGTCTGCAAGGCCGACAACAAGGCCAAGTTCCACTTATCGGTCAGAATGACATGAACTCGGGGCTGGGTGACCAAAAAACCCGTAGTTCAATAGGTTGAGAGTGTTTTTTGGCTATTTTTCACGTTTGTCTGCCAACCCTCAAATTCACTGGATCGCGAAACACACCTTTGAAAGCCCTCATGTAAGTGAGAGGAACGTAAAGTATTGGGCGAACGGCGTGATAGCCCTGTGGCGGAAGCTTTCAACCGAATTGCGTTTTAAGGATGATAGGGCGGCAGATATCGAACTTGATGATCATACGGATGAAGCGCGTTTGCAAAACCTGTTCACTGAAGCACTCGAAAAGCTGCGTGAAGATGCTGCACAGGGCGATCCGCGAACAGATTCCAGATTGGGGGAACCTAATGGCTAAGTTAAGCTGGAACAAATTTACGTCTGCTCATCCGAAATCGTATTCATTCACTTGCAGTGTCGCTTCTGCCCTACCGAAAACGAAGCGATTTGACAATAAAGGGATGAAACTACCGTCTCCCTACACCCTTTTTTGCGAATGGTTGAATGCCAATCTTGTTGGAGATTGGACCAGCGTGAAGATTACAGGAGGATTTATGGTGAAGGTTTCAGATTTCAAGTAAGCGTCCACTCACGGCTA
>NZ_JFJZ01000083.1 GCF_002115825.1 Thalassospira sp. MCCC 1A01428
CAATTGAGTCCAGACCCTAGCCACAGTAAACAATGGAGCCCATATTCAATCGACGCGCCGTACAAACTGGTCCGGTTGCGCGGTTGATTGGCCAAATCGGAATTTGTCCGTGAAACCGGGCTCGTTTTTGAGGTGAAATGCTGTGTTTTCATAACCCGGACTTTACAGGTCCGAGTTAGGTGTCGGTAGGACCAAAAACAGCCAGGATGAGTGGACCAAGGTAAGCGCACATCCAATGTGTAAAGTTCAATAAAATGCGCGAACAGAAAATGTAATATGCGAACGAGTTCGGTAAATCAGCTTGTGCTTGTATAAAATCTTGCAGCCAATTGCTTGCACTGGAACGTCATCGTCCGGGGGCGAGCGGGTGATACAAGGTGTGGGGGATTACCAGAAGGCAAAAATTTTACGTGATTTTTACGTAGAGAGATAAAATTTGCCAGTTTCTGCCATCGCATTTTTACGCTTGGAAATTCTAGCCTGTAGTTCGGTAATTCGGACATTACAGGAGCAAGCCATGTCTGATCTGATCTATCTCGCCCTTGGGCTGGGATCGTTTGTCCTGTTCGGCCTGGCCGTGCGCGGCTGCGCGCGGATTTAGGGGGACATCATGCTTGGTTACATACTTGGCGGTGCGATTTCAGCCGCTCTGGTCGTCTATCTGTTTTATGCCCTGATCCGGGCGGAAAAATTCTAGGACGGAGCTTCCAATGACAATCGATCTTGGCCAGTTTGCGCTTTATTGCACAATCCTGCTGGTCTGCGCCCCGTTCGTGGGCGGTTATATGTATCGTGTCTATAATGGGGACAGGACATTTCTGTCCCCCTTGTTACAACCGGTTGAAACCGCGGTTTACCGGATTTGCGGGATTGATGCGTCGAGTTCTCAACACTGGTCGCGCTATGCAATTGCCCTTCTGGTCTTTAATGCTGCGGGCTGGCTTGTGTTGTTTGTGATCCTGCGATTACAGCATTTTTTGCCCTGGAACCCGGCCGGTCTGGCGCCTATGTCCTCGGACCTTGCTTTTAATACGGCGGTCAGTTTTATAACCAATACCAACTGGCAGGCTTATGGGGGCGAAACAACGCTATCCTATTTCAGCCAGATGGTCGGCTTGACAACGCAGAATTTTGTCAGCGCCTCGACCGGAATGGCCGTTGCTGTGGCCGTTATCCGGGGTTTTGCGAGCAGAAAAATTCGCGAATTGGGTAATTTCTATGTCGATATGACGCGCGGGGTACTTTACATCCTGTTGCCGTTATCCATTGTTGCGGCACTTTTCCTGGTTTCCCAAGGCGTTCCGCAGAATTTGCATGCCTATGTTAACGCAGCCACCCTTGAGGGAACCCATCAGGTTCTGGCGCAGGGGCCTGCAGCCTCCCAGATTGCCATCAAGCAGCTCGGAACCAATGGTGGCGGATTTTTTAATGTCAATTCCGCCCATCCTTACGAAAACCCGACACCGCTAAGCAACCTTCTTGAAATGGTCTATCTGCTGCTGATACCTGCAGCTTTCTGTTTTTTGTTCGGAAAAATGGTCAATGACAAACGCCAGGGGATTGCGATCTTTGCCGTGATGGGCGTGCTTTTTGTGGCGGGCTTTTTCGCAACCTATGGGGCTGAAAAGGCGGGCAATCCCCTTTGGGCGCATAATAGCGCAAGCATATCGGCGCCGGGCAATATGGAAGGCAAGGAAGTCCGTTTTGGCATCCTTAATTCAACGTTATGGGCCTCGGCAACAACAGCGGCATCCAATGGTTCGGTTAATGCCATGCATGACAGTATGACGCCGCTTGGCGGTATGGTTGCAATGCTTAATATGCAACTGGGCGAAATCGTCTATGGCGGGGTTGGTGCCGGTTTTTACGGCATGCTGTTATTTGTTGTACTGACTGTTTTTATCGCCGGGTTGATGGTTGGCCGCACGCCGGAATATCTTGGGAAAAAGATTGAATCCCGGGAAATCAAGCTGGCTGTTCTGGCCATTTTGACCATGCCGATTGGTATTCTGATTTTTGGCGCCCTTGCGGCAACTGTTCCCTCGGCGCTGGTGGCCGTGCAGGACGCCGGGCCGCATGGCTTATCTGAAATCCTGTATGCCTATAGTTCGGCGACGGGGAATAACGGCTCGGCCTTTGCCGGTTTTGGCGCCAGCGTGCCATTTCATACCACCTTGCAGGGCATTGCCATGATGCTGGGGCGGTACGGATTTATCATTCCCGTTCTTGCGATTGCGGGCTCGCTTGGCGCGAAAAATGTCGTGCCGGTTTCCGGCGGCACCTTTCCCACACATGGCCCGCTTTTCGTCACCCTTTTGATTGCCGTCATCCTGATCGTCGGCGGCCTTACTTTCTTCCCGGCATTGGCACTTGGCCCGATCGCGGAACATTTCGCGATGTTGGCCGGTACCCTGTATTGACCGGAGGAGTGTTCAAAATGAAGAAAACAGAAAACACCCGTTTGCTCGACGGAACCCTTATGCGAACAGCAGGGTTCGAGGCATTACGCAAACTTGACCCCCGGGTTATGGTGCGCAATTCGGTGATGTTTATGGTGGAAGCCGGGGCCGTCATGGCAACCGTCATCAGCATTCAGGGAGCCCTGGCAGGCACCACGGATTTATCCGTGCTGGTTCAGATAACAGTCTGGCTGTGGTTTACCGTTTTGTTTGCCAATTTCGCCGAAGCAGTGGCCGAAGGCCGCGGAAAGGCCCGGGCCGACAGTTTGCGCTCGACAAACAAGGAAACCGAGGCAAAAAAGTTACCCTCTGGCGATAAAAACGATATCGAACGGGTTGCAAGCAGCCACCTTGCTCCAGGAGACTTCGTTCTGGTCGAAGCCGGTGATGTTATCCCGGTTGACGGCGAAATCGTCGAGGGGATTGCCTCGGTTGATGAGTCGGCAATTACGGGGGAATCCGCGCCGGTTATCCGTGAAAGCGGTGGCGATCGTTCGGCCGTGACCGGCGGCACACGGGTTGTGTCCGACTGGCTGAAAATTCGCGTAACAGCGAAGCCCGGCGAAAGTTTTCTGGATCGCATGATTGCGATGGTCGAGGGCGCGCAACGCCAGAAAACACCCAACGAGATTGCGTTGAATATTTTGCTGGTGGGCATGTCGATTATTTTTCTGATCGTTGTTGTCACACTTGAACCGTTCGCCCTGTTTTCCGGAACCTCCATTCCGCTCGCATTTTTGATCGCGTTGCTGGTCACGCTGATCCCGACGACGATTGGGGGGCTGCTTTCGGCAATCGGGATTGCAGGTATGGACCGGCTGGTCAAGGCCAATGTGATTGCAAAATCCGGTCGTGCTGTCGAGGCGTCGGGTGACGTCGATACCCTGCTGCTTGATAAAACCGGGACAATTACATTTGGCAACCGGATGGCCGATGCATTTATGCCGTTAAAAGGTATTAGTGAACGGGAACTGGCCGAGGCAGCAGCAATCGCATCCCTTGCAGATGACACGCCCGAGGGTAAATCAATTGTCGAGCTGGCAGGAAAACTGTTCGATTTTCACGGAGATAAAGCATCCCTGACCAAAGCCATCGGCTTTAGTGCCGAAACCCGGATGTCAGGTGCGGATATCGGTACGGATGAATTCCGCAAAGGGGCCGGGGATGCAATGCGTGGATACGCCGAGCCCGGCCAGCAGGCCACCGAACTGGGCCGGATCGTTGACGGCATTGCAAAATCGGGTGGTACGCCACTGGTGGTTGCAAAAAATCATAATGTGCTGGGTGTCATTCATTTGAAAGACATCATCAAACCGGGCATTCGCGCACGTTTCGCCGAATTGCGCGAGATGGGTATTCGCACGGTCATGGTAACAGGTGATAATCCGCTGACCGCGGCAGCCATTGCCGCCGAGGCCGGTGTGGATGATTTTCTTGCCGAGGCAACACCGGAAAAGAAACTCGAACTGATCCGTCAGGAACAGGAAGGTGGGCGGCTGGTTGCGATGTGCGGTGACGGATCAAACGATGCGCCCGCCCTGGCACAGGCCGATGTCGGTGTGGCAATGAATGACGGGACACAGGCCGCCCGTGAAGCCGGCAACCTTGTCGATCTTGATAGTGACCCGACCAAACTGATTGAAATTGTCAGGGTGGGCAAACAGTTGCTGATCAGCCGTGGTGCTTTGACAACTTTCTCGATTGCCAATGACGTTGCCAAATATTTTGCCATTCTGCCGGCGTTGTTTATTGCGACCTATCCGCAACTTGGTGCCTTAAACATCATGGGACTGGCAAGTCCGCAAAGCGCCATTCTTTCGGCCGTCATTTTTAATGCTCTGGTGATTATAGCCCTGATCCCGCTTGCCCTGCGAGGCGTGCAGTTCACACCGGGCAGTGCTGCGGCCCTGTTGCGGCGAAATCTGCTGATCTACGGCCTTGGCGGACTGATTGTTCCCTTTGTCGGTATCAAAGTGATCGATCTGATCATCAATGCCGTCGGGCTGGTATAAAGGAGGTGTGATCATGTTGAATTTGTTGCGTCCTGCAATCGCGATGATTGCGGTTATGACTGTATTGACCGGGATCGCCTATCCGCTGGCCATAACCGGGGTAAGCCAGGTTCTGTTCCCCGATCAGGCAAATGGCAGCCTGATTGAAAAGGATGGTGTTGTGATCGGCTCACGTTTGATTGGTCAAAAGTTTGGAAGTGATCGCTATTTTCATGCCCGTCCTTCCTATGCCGGGGCAGGGTATGAAGGCGATAATTCCGGTGGTTCCAATTTGGCACCGACAAGCCGGGAACTGGTCAAGGATATTCGTGCCCGGGCAATGGATTTGTCGGCCGAAAATGGCAATCCCCCGGTGCCGATTGATCTGGTAACCGCGTCGGGCAGTGGACTTGACCCCGATATTTCGCCTGAAAGTGCCCGGTTTCAGATGGAACGGGTGGCAAAAGCCCGCAATATGCGGGTTAGCGACCTGGAGGAACTGGTGACTACGCATATCCAGCGCAGAACATTTGGATTGTTGGGCGAGCCCCGCGTCAATGTCCTGATGTTGAATATGGCGCTGGATGGCATGTCGTCCTGAACCGATGTGCAACATTGACAATATCGTTTACCGGGCGGCCGATGGGCGGCCCGGTAAACGGCTGGAAAAAATGTGGCGTTCGGCCCAACAGTTGCGGGCATTATGGCTGCACTATCTAATCGCCCGGTTTTTTCCCGATTTTTTTCGGCGCTTTAGCCGCGCCATTCGCCAATGGTTCTGATATCAGAGAATAAATAGAAAAGGCTTTGATCATCGCATCATGACTGACGACGTGGACCGTCCTTTTCCTGAAGCCCTGCTGGAGCAGACCCGCACGGATCAGCGGGGTAAATTAAAGATTTTTCTGGGCGCCTATCCTGGTGTCGGAAAGACCTACGCCATGCTTCAGGCCGCACAGGAAAGGCGGAAAGAAGGGCGGGACGTTATTGTCGGCATTGTTGAAACCCATGGCCGGATCGAAACCGAAAACCTGCTGCGCGGGCTGGAAACCCTGCCGCGCAAACGTCTTTTGCATCGTGGGCGGGTTTTCGGGGAAATGGATATTGACGCAATTATCTGGCGCAAACCCGAAATTGCCCTGGTGGATGAACTGGCGCATACAAATGTACCGGGCAGCCGCCATGACAAACGCTATCAGGATATTGATGAACTGCTTGATGCCGGTATCAATGTCTATACCACGCTGAATATTCAGCATCTTGAAAGCCTGAACGATATTGTCGCGCGCATTTCCAAGGTGCGCGTGCGTGAAACCCTGCCCGACAGTTTTCTGGAAAAAGCCGACGAAATCGAACTGATTGACCTGTCACCGGAAGATTTGCTGCAACGCCTGCGTGACGGAAAAGTTTACGTTATTGAGCAGGTCGGGCGCGCCCTGCGGCATTTTTTCAGCAAGGGCAACCTGACAGCCCTGCGCGAACTTGCAATGCGGATTGCCGCCGAACGCATTGATGCGCAAATGCTTGAATATATGCGAACCCATGCGGTCAGCGGGCCCTGGCCCACCCAGGAACGGCTGATGGTGTGCCTGAATGAAAGCCCGGTTGCCAAAAAGCTGGTACGAACCGCAAAGCGCATGGCCGAACGCCAGCGTATACCGTGGATTGCCGTTCATGTTGAAACGCCGCGCGATGACCGGCTGACGAATGCCCAGAAAGACGGTGTTGCCCGGGCTTTGCAAATGGCCGAACAATTGGGGGCGGAAATCATCACCATGCAGGCCGAAGCACATCTGGCGCGCGAAATTGCTGCCCTGGCTGCCGAACGGAACGTGACGCGTCTGCTGATTGGTCGACGCAGGCGTCGTCGTTTTACCGGTATTTTCCAGGAAAACGTGACACAAAAGCTGCTGGAAAACGCCGATGGTTTTGATGTTACCGTTATTGCCGAGGACAGCACCGATCAATCCGATCAACGGCCCGCACGTGTGTTACGAGAACGCCAAGGGGGCTACAGGCAGGCGCTGATATGGGTTGTCTCAAGCGTGGTGGTTGCCACGATTGCGGCCCTGGGTGCGGACAGATACCTGCCTTTCGGCAATTTGTCGCTTGTTTACCTGCTTGCGGTTTTGGCCAGCGCCATACGTTGTGGCATGTGGCCGTCGATTGCTGCCAGTGTGTTGTCTTTTATTTCCTATAATTTCTTTTTCACCGTTCCTTATTATTCCCTGTCGGTGTTTCATCAGGAACAGTTGATTACCATTGTCTTTTTCCTGATTGTTTCTGTCATTGTCGGCAATTTGGCCGGGCGGTTGAGATTGCAGGTTGATGCCATGAAAATCAGCGCCAAACGCACGGCCAATCTCTATGATTTCAGCCGCAAAATTGCGGCCGCAGCCTCGCTTGATGATGTGTTGTGGGCGGCGGTCCACCATGTCGCCGCGACCCTGAATTGCCAGTCGATGGTTCTGCAGCCGGGAAAAAATGGATCACTGGAAATTACCGCAGCATACCCACCCGAGGATCAGTTGGGTCACAAGGACTGGGGAGCGGCTGAATGGGCGTGGGATCATATGAAGCCGGCGGGCTGGCAGTCCAATACGCTGCCAGCTGCCGAGTGGCTTTTCATGCCCGTAAACACACCGCAGCATCCGTTTGGGCTGTTGGGTGTAAGGTTTGACCAGCGCGAGCGTGTCCTGGGTCCGTCACAACGCCGGTTATTGGAAGCACTGGTGGACCAGGTGGCGGTTGCCGTGGAACGCACACGCCTTGCAACCGATATTGAAGAAGCGCGCCTGTTAACCGAGACGGAACAACTTCGTGCGGCATTGTTGTCTTCTGTGTCGCATGATTTGCGCACACCTTTGGTGTCTATCATTGGTTCCGCGACGGCGTTGTCGGGTTATGACAAGGCGTTGACTGAAGATGACCGGCGACAGCTAACCACGACAATTCTTGAGGAAAGCGAGCGTTTGAACCGCTTTGTTCAGAACCTTCTGGATATGACCCGGCTGGGATATGGTGCGTTGCAACCGAAAAAGGAATGGTGCGATGTGGCAGAAATTATCGGTCGTGCCCTCCGTCATATCCGCAAATTTTCGGCGACCCGAAACTTTGATGTCAATGTCGCGCCTTATGTGCCAGCCCTTTATATCGACCCTGTCTTGATGGAGCAGGTTTTGTTTAACGTGCTGGATAACGCCGTTAAACACACGACGCCTGAAGGTAAAATATCGATTGACGTTACTGTGGAAAAGGCCGGGGTCAGGTTTGCAATTTCTGATAATGGCAGCGGTATCCCCCCAACTGACCGGCAGGCGGTGTTTGATGTATTTTATCGCGTTCGTGCCGGCGACCATCAACTAGCGGGAACGGGGCTGGGGCTGTCGATTTGCCGTGGATTTGTCGAAGCGCATGGTGGAAACATTGTCGCACTTGAAAATTCGCAAGGGCAGGGCACGACGATTGCAATCACCCTGCCGGTAACGGCAATGCCGGGCATGGACACAATAGAGGACGAGGATATGCCGCAATCCGCCGTTAATATTGGGGATAAAAACCAAAGTGAGTGACAAGGTCAAAATTCTCATAATTGATGACGAACCGCAAATTCGCAAATTTCTGCGAATAAGCCTTGGGGCCCAGGGATATGGCGTGGTCGAGGCGGAAAATGGCCAGTCGGGCATTGAAAAATGCGCCCTTGAAACGCCGCAGCTTGTTATCCTTGATCTTGGATTACCTGATTTGGACGGCCAGACGGTGTTGCAGGAAATACGGCAATGGAGCGACGTGCCGATTATTGTACTGTCCGTCCGGTCCAGCGAAGATGAAAAGGTGAGCGCCCTTGACAATGGTGCCAATGATTATGTGACAAAGCCCTTTGGCATTGCCGAATTGATTGCACGGGTGCGGGCGACATTGCGGGGTCGGAAGTCTGACGAGGCCGCCAGCAGCGAGATTGTTTCGGGCGATCTGAGAATTGATCTGGCCGGGCACAAGGTGTTTTTGGCCGATAACGAACTGAAACTGACGAAAAAAGAATTTGCGTTGCTGGCATTACTGGCGCGCAATGCCGGGCGGATTGTGACCCATCAGCAAATATTGCGAGAGATATGGGGGCCAGCTCATGAAAAGGAAACGCATTATTTGCGCATTTACATAGGTCATTTACGTCAAAAATTGGGAGATGACCCTTTGAATCCCAAATTTATTGAAAATGAACCGGGTGTTGGATATCGATTTACTTAGGCTCAGGACCTATTAA
>NZ_JFJZ01000084.1 GCF_002115825.1 Thalassospira sp. MCCC 1A01428
AAGGTTTGATATCAGCCGCACGCCGGTGCGTGATGCAATTCGTCGTCTTGAAAGTGACGGGCTTTTGATTCATGTGCCGCGCCACGGGGCCGTTATAAAGGAACTCGATCATCGTGAAGTGATCGAACTTTATGAAATCCGCGAAGTGCTTGAAGGTACGGCGGCACGCTATGCGGCGCGTCACGCATCAGAGCTGGAAATAGCCGAGCTTGAGGACTTAAACGAGCTGATGCTTAAAAACAGTCAGGATCAGATAAAGGTTGCCGAAATTAACCGGCTGTTTCACCAGGCGTTATATCGGACTGCAAACAACCGTTACTTGATTGATGCGCTTAATTCCCTGTCGAATTCAATGGCGCTTTTGGGCGGCACAACGCTGCAATATGACGGGCGCCCGCAAAGTGCGTATGCTGAACATAGCGAGATCGTTGATAATATTCGCAACGGCAATGCCGATGCCGCTGATACCGCAGCGCGCCTTCATATTCGCAATGCGCAAAGGTTGCGCATCAAACTGTTGCGCAACGCCCGGCAAGACGATCCTTACGTGACGTCATAATATACGATCAAAAATATGGTCCTGAAACGCGTAAGGCCCTGCGCTCAGATAATGGCAGGGCCTTATGATGATTCTACCGTAACAACGAGGCGGTTTCAGGCGTTTTTAGACATTGTAAGGGCAAGATCTTCGATCATGTCTTCCTGGCCGCCAACCATGCCGCGACGGCCCAGTTCAAGCAACAAATCACGTGCCGGGATGCCGTAGCGTTTTTCAGCCCGTTCCGCAAAAAGCAGGAATGATGAATAGACACCGGCATAACCAAGGACGAGTGAGCCGCGATCCACGCGGATCATGCGATCCATCATTGGCACAACAAGGTCCTCGGCGGCGTCCATGATTTTGAACAGGTCGATGCCGGTTTCGACCCCCATGCGTTCAAACACCGCCACGAGAAGCTCGGTTGCGGCATTTCCTGCACCTGCACCAAGCCCGGCAATGGCACCGTCAATACGGTTGGCCCCCGCCGTAACGGCTGCGACCGAGTTGGCAATGCCCATGCCCAGGTTGTGGTGCCCATGGAAACCAAGCTCGGTTTCGGGCCGAAGGGCGGCACGGATGGCGGAAATGCGGTCGGTGACATCGTGGGGCAGCATATGACCGGCGGAATCCGTACAATAAATGCAGTTCGCGCCATATCCTTCCATCAACAGGGCCTGTTCGACCAGTTTTTCCGGGCTGGCGCGATGTGCCATCATCAGAAAGCCCACGGTATCCAACCCGGTTTTGGCGGCAAAGGTAATATGCTGTTCGGCGCAATCGGCCTCTGTACAATGGGTGGCGATACGCACACCGGCGATACCGCAATCCATTGCCCGCTTAAGCATATCAATGGTGCCAATACCCGGCAGCAAAAGTGCCGAAACCCTGGCGTTTTTAAGATGCGGGATCACAGCCGAAAGATATTCCTCGTCGGTTGCGGCCGCGAAACCATAATTGAGCGATGCGCCGCCCAGACCATCGCCGTGGGTGACTTCGATCCATGGCATTCCGGCGTCGTCGGCGGCTTTGGCCACCTCGATCATCTGACTGATTGAAATCTGATGGCGTTTGGCATGCATGCCGTCCCGCAGGCTCATTTCGTGAAGGGTTATTTTACGTCCCTGGATGCTCATCTGTCTCTCCTCAGCCACGTTCTGGCAATGTGAACGCACCGCAATCGGCCTGTTCAGCAAAAAGTTCGGCTGTCCGAAGGGCGGCGGCCGTCATGATGTCCAAATTGCCCGCATATTTCGGCAAGAAGTCGCCCAGTCCTTCGACCTCGAGATAGATCGATACCCGGTTACCGTCGAAAACCGGCCCGTTCACCAGTTTGTATCCCGGGACATATTTTTGAACTTCGACCACCATCGCATTGACACTGGCGATGATTGCAGCATGATCGGGCGCGCTTTTTGTCAGCACATGCACCGTATCACGCATCAAAAGCGGGGGTTCTGCCGGATTGACGATAATAATCGCCTTGCCGCGCTTGGCCCCACCGACTTTCTCGATTGCTGCCGCCGTCGTCGCGGTGAATTCATCAATGTTTTTACGGGTACCGGGGCCGATGGACCGCGATGACACAGCCGCAACGATTTCGCCATAATCAATTGGCTGCACGCGTGAAACAGCCGCAACCATCGGGATGGTGGCTTGACCGCCGCAGGTCACCATATTGACGTTCATTTCCTTGCTTTTGGCATGGTCGGCAAGGTTAACCGACGGAATGCAGAATGGGCCAATCGCGGCGGGTGTGAGATCCACCATGATCACGCCAAGCGCGTTCAACTTGCGCGAATTTTCTGCATGAACGTAGGCCGACGTCGCATCGAAGGCGACCCGAATGTCGTCGGCGATGACATGTTCAAGAACCCCGTCAACACCGGTTGCGCAGGTTTTAATGCCCATTTCGGCTGCCCGTTTAAGCCCTTCTGATGCCGGATCGATCCCGACCATCCAGACAGGCTCAACCCAGTCGGACCGGTTCATTTTCATCAGAAGATCGGTGCCGATATTGCCTGGCCCTATGATGACGGCCCGCAATTTCTTCGTCATTTTACATATCCTTTAATATCAAGTTACATTCCAAAGAAGGCAGGCAGTGCCAACGTGAGGGCCGGTATGTAGGTTACGATCATCAAAACCATGATCATGAGCAGTGTCGGTATGATTGCCCCCTTGATCACGGTTTCCAGGGTCAGATCCGCGACACGTGCTGCGACAAACAGGTTCACCCCGACGGGGGGTGTAACCATGCCAATGGCAAGGTTAATGATCATCATGATCCCGAAATGCTCGGCACTGACACCTAGCGCTGTCACCAGCGGCAATAAAATCGGCGTCAGAATAATGATGGCAGCAATCGTTTCCATGAAGGTGCCAACGACCAGCAAGACAACGTTGATCGCCAGTAACAGAATCCATGTTTGATCCACGGTGGATGTAATGGCATTGGCGAGCATGACGGGCACGCCTTCGATTGCCAGTGCGCGACCAAAAATGGTGGCCGTTGCAACGATCAGCATGATGGTGGCCGATGTCAGGACTGATCCGGCGAATATCCGGTACAGTTTTTTAAAGCTGAGTTCCCGGTAAACAAAGGCCCCGACAAATAGCCCATAGATGACACCGACAGCCGCGGCCTCGGTCGGGGTGAAAATACCGCCATAGATACCGCCCAGAATGATCACGGGTACCATCAAGGCCCATTTGGCATCGTTGATGGTTGCCAATATTTCCTTGCGGGAGGGATGATAATCGCTTGGGGTTTGTCCATCGGCGCGCGATTTCCACCACGCATAGGCGATCAGTGTGAGGCCAATCAGCAACCCGGGAAGTACGCCCCCCATAAACAGCTTTGAGACCGACACGTTGGCCGATGTCGCATAAATGACCATCGGAATAGAGGGGGGAATGATAACACCAAGTGACCCGGAAGATGCGATAAGCCCGGCTGAAAAGCCCTTTTTATACCCGTCTCTTGCCATTGCGGGCAGCAGAATGGTGCCAACAGCCGCCACCGTTGCCGGGCCAGACCCGGAAATGGCGGCAAAGAAAATGCACGTTACAACCGCAATAATGGCCATGCCGCCGGTATAGCGGCCAAATAAAAGGCGTGCGACATTGATCAGGCGCTGGGACAATCCGCCTTGTCCCATCAGATCGCCAGCAAGAATAAAGAACGGGACCGCCATCAATGGAAAACTGTCAATTGATGTAACCAGCACCTGCGGCACATAGCTGCCGGAAACCTTGCCAGATACAATCAGTGCAACAGTTGAGGCAACACCAAGCGATACTGCAATCGGAACCGAGATAAAAAGAAGAACAGCCAGCAGGCCGAACAGAATGAGAGAGATCATTGCATCTCTCTTTCAGTACCGTTGCGTACCGCGCAGAAGATGGATTGCGCCAGGCGCACCAGCACCATGACAAAACCGGTAAACGGTGCAAGATAGACAAACGCCATTGGCATACCAAGCGATGCGGATTTCTGACCAAAACGAAAGGTTTTCTCGATCAGGAACCAGCCTTGATACATCGCGTAACAGACAAAAGCGGCAAAAATGGCATGTGTGAGGATGCGCAAATAAATCTGCCCTTGTGCAGGTAACAGATCGGCAAACATGGTCACACGAATGTGCGCGTTTTTACGAATGGCGTAAGCGACACCGGTATAAGTCATCCAGATAAACAAATACCGGGCCAGTTCTTCCGACCAGGACAAAGACGCCCCCATCACATAGCGCATGAAAATCTGGATACCGATGAGGAATGTCATCATGGCCATCAGGGCTACGGTGAAGGCCTCTTCAAAATGCTCATCAACAAGTTTAAGCATAAATCCCTCCCTTGCCAGCCGATCAATGATCAGGGTGACTGCTGTGGATCGATCCGCCATCTGGCGGTTTTGAAACAGGGACTGGAAAAAGGGTAGGGCGCCGCATAACGACGCCCTGCTTTTGTCAGGTGATTACTTTTGGGTCGCGGCAAGCAGGCGATCGACAAGATCAGCACCGGCTTTTTCTTTGACGAGATCAGCAATCGGAGCCGCTTTTGTGACAAACAAAGACAGTTCTTTGGGCGTCAGGGTGGTGAACTTCACGTTTGTCATCGCCGCTTCGGCTTTGTCGTCCGCTTCCTGTGCCAGTTTGCGTTGGTAGGCAGTTGCGTCTTTGACGGCTGCATCAAAAATTGCACGGTCTTCGGCACTTAATGTTGCCAGCTTGTCCGGGCTTGCCAGAAGCGGCCACGGTGAATAAATGTGATTGGTTTTGGTGATGAAACTCTGAACTTCGTTGAACTTCATGTCATAGAAAAGGTTGATCGGCCCTTCCTGTGCATCGAAGATTCCCTGCTGCAGGGCCGTGAACAGTTCGTTAAATGCCAGCGGTGCCGGGTTCGCACCTTCATCACGCCAGGTCGCAATATTGACCTCGTTTTCCATGGTGCGCATTTTCATGCCCGCCAGGTCATCCGGAGTACGGATTTCCTTTTTCGAGTTGGTCAGCTGGCGGAAACCGTTTTCCCAATATGCCAGGCCGACAATGCCCTTGTCTTTGAGCGAATTCATGATGTCGGTGCCGATTTCGCCGTCCAGCACTGCGTAAGCCTGTTGGCGATTGCTAAACAGGAAGGGAATGTCAAAAGCAAAGAATTCCGGGGCGAAAGAAGCGACCGGTGCTGATGATGCGAAGGTCAGGTCGATGTTGCCCAACTGTACATTCTCGATCGCTTCGCGTTCACCACCAAGTTGCGAATTGGGGTAAATTTCCAATCCAATTCGACCATTGGTTTTTTCGCGCAGTTCTTTATCAAGAAATTCAAATGCCTTGTGTCCGGTCGATGTCGGGGCAGAAGAATGGGCTGCCCGGAACAGAATTTCCGGTTCCGCTTGTGCGTGGCTTGCGAAAAATGCACCCGATATCATAACTGAAACAGTAGTCGCGCGGATAATCTGCGCCGTTTTCTTGAACGACATCGTCGTCCTCCCTTTTTACCAAGGCACCTGGTTTGGCGTCCTTGTGTTTCCCGAATTGCTTTTTTGAGTTCCGAGCAAAGCTCGGAGCTTCTGTCTTTTCCAGAGCTAATTAACTTAGTAAAAATGGGTTTACTTGTCAAATTTTAAAATCTATTTTCACTATGTGATAAATTAATCAATAAATATGGTCCGTCCACGTCCCGGAGATACCAATGCAAGCCGAATTTTTGCCAGACGATTTCTATGCCGCACTTTTGGAAATCGTCGGAAGCACCAGTGTTAGACATGCCGACGACATCCCCGAGTCCGCCCTGCATGACTGGAGTACCGAGCGCGGCGGAAAACCTTGCGCGCTGGTCACACCGGGTGACACCGGTGCTGTATCTGCCGTGCTGCGATTATGCCATCGGCACAACATTCCTGTTGTGCCGCAAGGCGGACTTTCGGGCCTGGCGGGCGGGGCCGTTCCGTCGGAAGGTGCGGTGTTGCTGTCTTTGGCCCGAATGGATCAGATCGAGGAAATCGACCCATCTTCGAGCCTGATGGTCGTAGGGGCTGGGTGTATCTTGCAGCGTATTCAGGATGCGGCACAGAATGCGGGGTTTTACTTCGCCCTTGATCTTGGTGCGCGTGGCTCCTGCCAGATTGGGGGGAATATCTCGACCAATGCTGGTGGTAACCGTGTCATCCGTTACGGTATGACGCGTGATCTTGTTCTGGGGCTGGAAGTCGTGCTTGCAGATGGCACGATTTTGCCAATGATGAACCGGATGCCGAAAAACAACGCTGCCCTTGATCTCAAGCATTTGTTCATTGGATCGGAAGGAACGCTGGGTGTTATCACGCGCGCTGTAATCAGGCTGCATCCCGGTATATGTGGTGCTAATACGGCACTGGTTGCGCTGCCCGATTTCGACGCCGCCATTGGCTTGATCAGCCATGCCCAGCGCATGTTATCGAGCCGCCTGACCGCGTTTGAACTTATGTGGAATGATTATTATCAGGCCGTTATTGATGAAACCGGCCAGAAACCGCCCTTGGCTACAGATTATCCGCTTTATGCACTGATCGATATGCAGGGCGCTGACCCGGAGGGTGAAAAATCTGTGTTTGAAGCGATGTTGGAAACAGCATTTGAAGAAGGTATTATTTCCGATGCGGCAATTGCCCAGTCTCACCGTGAAATTGAAACCTTCTGGTCGCTACGTGATGGCGTCTCTGAAATTCTGTCACGGCGCGCCCCGGCGATCAGCTTTGATGTTTCTGTGCCACTGTCGCGCATCGGTGAATGTGTTAATGAAATTCGTGCGGCTTTGGCACAGACTTTCCCCGAATTACCGGTGATCTTTTTTGGTCATGCGGGGGATAGCAATATTCATCTGGTGGCAGGCTCCATTGCGAAATGTGACCCATGTGATCCGACGGGCGAGAATATTGAAAGAACGGTCTACGAGATTATTCGTCGCTACGGCGGATCGGTCTCGGCAGAACATGGCATTGGTTTGCATAAAAAACCCTGGCTTTCCTATAGCCGTTCGGAAACCGAGCTTGCAACCCTGCGCCTTCTCAAACAGAGTTTTGACCCGAAGGGAATTCTAAACCCGGGGAAGGTTCTTTCATAAGGACGAGCTCTTTTGACGTGTTTGTTCTAAAAAGCCGCCGCGCTATGGTGGCGGCTTTTGGGGGAAAGTGCAACGGGGTGTTGCTTATGCACCAAGCTCGTGCGAAATCGATTTGGCGATGCGCTGAACCAGCGGGATCAGATCCGTCATACGTGCCGGAGACATATATTCCATGGTCGATGAAACCGACACTGCGGCAATGATTTTGCCGGTTGCATCGCGCAAAGGGGCCGCGACGCAGCGAATGGAGGGGGCATCTTCACCCAGATCATAGCTATACCCCCCCGCCCGGTAGGAGGCCATCATGGCCAGCCAGTCCTTTTGCGACATATCGTCTGGTAACAGATGGCCATCTTGCTCATAGAGCTGTTTTAAAACCAGTTCCGGTTCATCAAATAACAGTGCTTTTCCTACACCGGTTGAAATAATCGGTTTGCGGCCGCCGACCCGCGAACTGATTTCAACCGGGCGTGCACCGGGTAGTTTGTCAAGATAGGTCACCTCCCATCCTTCGCGGCGCGCCAGATGAACTGTGTCATGCGTCAGACCGGATAATTCGTCCAGCCATGGTCGGGCCACCTGTACAAGGTCGACCCGCGAATAGGCTGTAAAACCAAGCTCAATCAGTCGCGGGCCTAAAGTGAAGCCACGCGACTTTTCGGGTTTGAGATAGCGTTGTTCCTGCAACACCGCAACAATGCGATGCACCGTGCTATAGGTCAGCCCTGTGACCGAAGCAATTTCCTGAATGTTACGGGGGTGTTCGGCAACAGCGTCAATAATCTGGAACCCGCGCACAAGCGTCTGACTGCGCTGAGCCTGTGGTTCATGTCCATCTTTCGACGGTTTGATTTTTTCTGCCATGTGCTCAATTTCCAAATCAATAATGGACGTTTCTATCAACAGCGAAAGCAAACATCCAGTGATCACAGGAAGCCGTTTCTTTAAAGGATAAAATATATCCGATGAAAATGCCCCTCCCTATGGCCGGGGAGGGGAGATGGATCGGGCTGTTTCGACGATATGTGGAACGATTTCGGCTTCGGCTTGTTCCAAGGTCCAGCGAATAATTGGCAATGAACAATGGATGGCCGCTACGGGGGTTCCATCCATTGTGCAGATCGGGGCCGCGATGTTGATTTCATCGGGCAGGACCTGGCGCAGGCTCATGCAATAGCCTTTGTCGCGGGCGGTCAGGATGTTTTCAAGGATTTGGCCGCGATCCATTGTTGTCCAGGGCGTGTATTGTTTGAGCGGCCATTCATTTACGCATTTATGGATTGTTGCTTCGTCCTAGCGGCTCAGGATCACGCGGCCCGATGATGCTGTCAGGGCCGGTACCCGCCGACCGATGACCGAGGCACCGTAACTTGTTCGATAGCCCGGGATACGCACGACATACATAATTTCCTGTTCGATCGGTCTGGCCCGAATGGACAACCTGTTGAAAGCTCACAGCTAGAGCATTTTCCGATCACGCCAAATCACACCCTCAGACTGTCAAAATTATTTCGCTGCTGCCGGGTATGATTTGGCGTGATCGGAAAA
>NZ_JFJZ01000085.1 GCF_002115825.1 Thalassospira sp. MCCC 1A01428
TAATGAGTCCTGAGCCTAGGTGCCAACACCGGAATGTAATGAAAATGGCGGGTTCCTTGCAAAAGGCCCGTCATTTTTTATGGCGAAGATATCTGCGCATCGTCGCTACATTCCGCTCAAACAGCATATGTGTAAAGCCTGACCGGTTATATTTCACAGCCTGCCTCTTTCCAACCGGGATCAAAACGCCCTATGTTGGATGCAATCTTGAAAACGGCCATATCGTTGGCCCAAAACCGGAAATCAGTCGCTACCATGACTATCGCCACCGAAACCCTGCGCGCCCTGTATGGCACATGGCGCATTGCCCACGGCGATGCGCGTGGCGTGGGCTATTTTAATTTTACAATTAACGGCTTCTGGCGATCTTTTATCGCCGCCGTCATTGTTTTCCCGGCCTTTGCCCTGTTGCGCTGGCACGATCTGGGCAGCGCACCCGATGATTTTCCAGTGGTGCGCTATCTCAGCATTGAAACCATTGCCTTTGTTATCAAATGGCTGGCTTTTCCCTTGGTGATGCATCACATCACCGCCGTGCTGGAACGTCAGTCACGCTATATTGCGTTTATTACGGTTTATAACTGGTCAAGCGTGCTGCAAATGGGGGTCTATTTGCTGGCGCTGTTGCTGGGCACCGCGTTTCCCGGCCTGGGGGCGGGCGGATTTGCCCTGATTTCCGTCGTCGCCATGATGGTTTATGGCGGTTACATCGTGATGATAACCCTGTCTGTGCCCGTGTTTAACGCCGTCGCCATTGTCATGCTGGATTTCCTGTTATCACTGACAATTACGGTTATCGGCATTCGCCTGGCGATGCATCAATTGTTCTAAAGCAGTTCCGCCGATACTCTGACCGTCGATACCTGCCAATGATCTGGATTGAAAAGATGAAACCGGTTCTTGCCATTACCCGCCGCCTGCCTGCCGATATCGAAACCCGCGCCCATGAAAGCTATGATGTGCGCCTTAACGAAAACGACAATCCGCTTACCCGCGAAGAAATTCTGGCGCTGGCACAGGATGCAGATGCGATACTGGTTTCAGTCGGCGACCCGATTGATCGCGATTTTTTCCAGGCCCTGCCCGCCAGAGTTAAAATAATCGCCACCTTTTCGGTGGGGACCGACCATATCGAGCTGGCCGCCGCCGCCCAAAAAGGCGTGATCATTGGCAACACACCGGGCGTTTTAACCGATGCCACCGCCGATATTGCATGGCTGCTGATTTTAGGGGCAGCCCGCCGTGCCGGTGAAGGTGAAGCCGAAATTCGCACCGCCAGCTGGCGCGGATGGCGGCCCACGCACATGATCGGCACACAGGTAACCGGCAAAAAACTGGGCATTATCGGTATGGGTCGCATCGGCCAGGCCGTAGCCAAACGGGCACGCGGATTTGATATGGAAGTCCATTATTTTAACCGCACACGCCTGCCCGCTGATCAGGAAATGGTGCCACCTATCATGACAGCATCGATGCCTTGCTGCCCCATTGCCAGTTCCTGTCGTTGCATTGTCCCTCCACCGCCGAAACACGGGGCATGGTCAATACCACTTTGCTGCAAAAACTGCCCAAGGGGGCCATCCTGATCAACACGGCACGCGGCGATGTGGTCAATGATACCGATTTGATTACCGCCCTTAAATCGGGCCCTCTGGCGGCGGCCGGGCTGGATGTATTTGCAGGCGAGCCCAATATTGCGCCCGCCTATCGCAATTTGCCCAACACGTTTTTACTGCCCCACCTGGGATCGGCCACCGCCGAAACCCGCACCGCAATGGGCACCCGTGCGCTTGATAATATCGATGCCTGCATGGCCGGGGATGAGGTGCCGTTTCGCGTGACTGCCTGAGGGCAGCGACGCCACTTACCAAATAACAAAGCCGCCTGTTCCCTCTCGGAACGGCGGCTTTATTGTGTTTAGGGATGTATTCACCGCCGGGTTCTTACCCAAGGTCACTTTCTTCGCCCGCCGGAAGAATGCAGGAAATTTCACGACCATCGCGACTGATTTTGACCCGTCCACCATGAATTTCGACCACAGCGCGGACCATCGCCATACCCAAAGCGCGCCGTGCCGATGCCGGTTCGCCGTCACGCAAGCCTTCAAACAGCATCGGTTGCGGTGTTTCGTCGGTCAGGCCAATCGTAATGTCGATATCATCGCCACGTCGCCGCGCCACAACCGAAACTTCGCTGCCTTCGGGTGCGGTACGCAGAACATTGGTCACCAGAATAAACAACGCCTGTTTCAACCGGCGTTCATCGGCCACCATCCAGCCGATATTACGCGAACAATACAGCCGCAACGACACATTCAATTCCGCCAGACGCGCCCGCGTCAATGCTTCAAGCGAACGCAACAACCGGCGCGGATCAACGGTATCAAGCTCCAGTGCAACCTGACCAGACCCAAGAGTCGCCAGGTCGCGCATATCATCGACCAGGGCCAGCATACTTTGGGCTTCGGTACGGATAATTTCCACCGATTGCGATACATTACCGTGCAGATGCGGCAACATCCGGTCGGCCAGCCCGTTAATATGGTCCAGCGGGCGGGTCAGTTCGCGTGATACAGTCGAAATAAAGTCAGACTTCATCTGATCGGCGGTGCGCAAGGCCTCGTTCCGTTCGCGCAGGGCGCGTTCAACCCGAATGCTGTCGGTAACATCCAGATAGGACATCATCACCGCCCCGTCGGGCAAGGGCACCACAGCAAAATCGATGATACTGCCATCGCTGCGTTCCAAGCGTCCCGACATCGGTTCGTGGTTGGTAATGCGCGCCACCATCCGGCTTTTAAACTTGCCCCAGTCACCAGGGACAGACCAGAAATCGCGCGATTTTTCAATAACATCGGATAAATGCGGGGCGGCCGCCAAAAACACATCATCGAGCGCCCACATATCGCCAAAACCATGATTATACAGACGCAGGCGACCATCGCCGCTAATGACACCCACCGCTTCATGCAGGTTTTCCAGCGTTTCACGCTGAACCGCAATCAGGGTGTTATAACTGCTTTCCAGAACCAGTTTGTCGGTAACATCTTCATAGGCAAACATCAGCCCGCCAAACGGATGCGGCGAGACGAACCGGCGCAATGTTACGCCGCTTGGCAAATGCAAAAGATCTTCAACCGGCTTTAAAAGATCGGTGAAACGCTGGTTTTCCTGATCGCGGAACTGGCCAAAGTCGGTGACCTCGGGCAATTTACGTTCATCGCGCAAACGGCGCAGCAAATCTTCCAGGGCAGGTTCGCCCAGCAACCATTCTTCGTCGAGATCCCACAGCGCAGCAAAAGCCGCATTAAAGAAAATCAGCCGTTTGTTACCGCCAAAAATGGCAATGGCCGTACCCAGATTTTCCAGAACCTCGGCATGGGCGCGGACATGGCGCGAAAGATCAGCCTGTTTTTCCTCAAGATCGGTGCAATCAATGGCAAAACCCACCATACCGCCGACATCGTCGCCCTGTAAAACCGGGGATTCGGTAATACGCAGCAAACGCCGGTCCCCCAACATGACAACGTGGTAATCCCGTGTTGTGGTTTCATGATTGCGAAGGGCAGACGCCGCCAGCGCCCTGCCATGATCAGGGATCACACCCGCCCCTAATTCACTGCCAGCGCTGATAACATCGGCAGCATTTTTTTGTTCAACCGCCTCGACATAGGCGGCATTACAATCCACCAGGTTCAGGTCGCTATCGCGCCGCCACACCGGAAATGGCAATTCGTCCATCACATGGCGCAGGCTGGACACATCGTGGCGAAGGGCGGCAAAATCGCCAATCTGGCTTTCGCGTTCGCGGGTATGGCGGGTTTCATCACGAAACCACACAGCATGGCCCAGCACCGACGATTTGCGATCCCGCCTTGCAACTGTGCCCGTAACATGAAATTTGCGGCCATCCACCGCACCAACCCATATTTCAAACCGTTCATGGCTGGATTTCAGGGTTCGTACCCGGTCTTGCAGCGTACGGGCATCTTCTTCGCGCAATTGTTCCAGCAAATCGGGAAAACGCGCATCCACGGCCAGGTTGAAACTGCGCATCAGGGCCGGGCTGCCCCCATCGACAAATCCCTTATGGGCCCAATAATAAACCGGGTCCGGGGCCGCATAAAACAAATGGGTAAACAGCGCAGCCGTGTCTTCCATTTGCGATTCGAGGTCTTCAGCTTCCTCAAGATGGCGGCGCATCCGCACAGCCAGCCGCCAGCCGATGGCCCCGGCAATTGCCGCCCCGCCCAATGTCGCCAGACCAATTACGGTTAAATCCCGCACGCCAAGATCGCCCAGCGCCGAAAGGAACCCACCGGCAGGAACCGTAATTTCAGGGTTCCCCTGCAAGGTGGTGCTTTGCGCCTGCGCACGGGAAATGCCGGGCAGCATGATGTCAAAAAAAATTGCATAACTCGCTGAAAACGCAGAAAATCGCCATAATTTAGACATGACAAACGGGTCCTGTTTCATCGTTAAACGACGAAGACGCCGACATGCCTTACGGTATGTGGACCTAACCCCTGTCACGTAATTACAACCAATCATCCATTTATATTTTGTGCGCGTTTAGGCGGGCTTTTAAAACAATTACGGTCATATTAACAGGTCCTGACCTTGGGGGCAGTTTCGATGATTTTCGGAAAATCCGCAATGACATAAGGGGGAAATCGGGCTATGTCTGCCATTGCCGTTACCTTGATCAAAAATCGACGCAGTTAGTATCAGAATGAGTGTCAAACCGCAGCTGGATCTTTTTGCACCGCGCGCCACGCCAAAACCGGCAGCGCCCCGCAAGGATTCGCCCGCCCTGCCCCCGGCACCGCAAACTCCGATCGCCCAGGACCTGTTTGACAGCGACTTTAACGCCGAAGACATCCGCGAATGGAACCAGCTTTTTCCCAATGCGCCGCAATATAGTTATCATTTCAAACGCGCACAGATCAGCTCGGCCTTTGACCGCCCGTTACACAAACGCCTGATCGCATCGCACGCGTTTGAACGGTTGCGCGAAATTTCGTTTCTCGGCGCGATCGACTATCTGTTTCATCCCAACGGCAAACCGGCCAATATTCGTCATTCCCGCTATGACCACAGCATTGGTGTTGCTTTGCTATCGCAGCAATATTGCCGGTTAAACGGCCTGCCGGAGGCTGACCGCGACCTTTTGGGCGCGGCGGCCCTGCTGCACGATATTGGGCACGGGCCATTTTCGCACACGCTGGAACCCGAATTTGCCCGGCGCTTTAACCTGAACCACCATCAGTTAACCAACAAAATCATTATGGGTGAAGTGGACCTGGATTTATCGGTGCGCCATTTGCTGGAAAAGCACAATGTGGACCCCGAGGCCGTGATTGCGATTTTGTCAAAAAAATCCGACCACCCGCATGCCACCCTTTTTACCGGCCCGGTCAATATCGATACACTCGAAGGGATCAGCCGCACAAAAACATATGTGCATCCGCACTATGTACATTGCCATCCGCGGCTGCTGCTTGAAGCGGCGGTAAAGCTGGATGACGAATCGCTTCAGCGCCTGGATAAATTCTGGCAGCTTAAGGAAGATATCTATCGCAATTTCATTTTCGGCCCCATGTGCTTTGCCACCGACCATCTATGTCGCGAATTTGTAGTGGATAATGCACCGGACTTTGCCGCCAATGACTTTTTGCTGACCGAACCGGCCTTTATGCGCCGCCACCCCGCCTTTCGTAAATTCCTGCACAGCCTGAAAAACCGTATCGAACTGGACGGGGTTGCCGACGTGATCGATGCCGACCTTGCCAACCTGATCGGGGCGGAACAGGCCACCAAAGTGCCCAAACGCGAATTTCATATCAATACCAAGGTCGCCGTAACCAGCTTTGCCGACCTTGGAAAACGCTATTATGAAGAAAAACACAGTTTTTTGCGCCGTGTTGGCAACCTGGCAGACCCGGCACAACAAGCTGCCGCTGCCAGCCTGTTTGATTAGGGTGCAAACCCGCCACCGCTAAACCCACCTTACGCCCCGGCCTGTGCATGGCGGGCGGAACAAGCGCACAAGCCCAACGTTGACTGTGAAACCCACGGGTGATCACATCACACGGTTTATTGCCTGTTCTTTTTCGTCACGCCGACATTGGCGCATATTACCTTAAAACCGGGATGGTCCATTTCATGGCGCAAAAAAAAGACAAGATAAAACGCAGCTTTGTCATTATTGGCCTGGGGACTTTTGGGGGCACCATTGCCACCGAACTGGCCCGGTTTGGCAACCGTGTTTTAGGCATTGATGTGAATGAAAAAAACGTCAGCGACCTTGCCAATACAGTGGCCGAGGCCGTTATTGCCGACGGACGTGATGAAGAAGCCCTGCGCCAGGCAGGTGCTGACCACTACGATGTGGCCGTTGTCGCAATTGGCGAAGACCTGGAAGCCAATATTTTATGTACAATGAATGTAAAGTTGCTGGGCATTAAAACGGTATGGGTTAAAGCGCTTAGTAAAACCCACCATCGCATCCTTAGCAAAATGGACGCAGATCGCGTCATCCTGCCGGAACAGGAAATGGGGCAGCATATTGCACAAATGCTGCATAACCCGGTTGTCCGCGACTATCTAAGCCTTGGCAACAATTTCCATGTCATCAATATCAACGTCCCCGAAGAACTGGAAGACACCCCCCTAAGCGATCTTAAAATCGGTGAAAAACACGAAACCCGCTGCCTTGGCGTGATGCGTGGCAGCGAATATCTGGGCTGCGAAGGGGATATTCGTCTGAAAAAGGACGATAAAATGATGGTCCTGGGTCGCCGGGATGAATTGCGCCTGTTTGGCGACGGGTTATAAAACGGGTAACCAGCCGGTTTAAAACCCGCAAACACCTGGACATGTTCGGTCTTCCTTTCGGCTATAGACCATTTTGACAAGCCGGCCCTGGTGCTAATAACAGCACATCCGTCCATTACGGTTTCGTAACTATATTTGCCGCCCGTTATAATAGGCCGCCCCCGAATTTAAGGTTATAGTTCCTGCCCATGCAAATTTCGCTGCCGCAAATATCATCGAAAAAGTTTCGTGTCCCGCCGCCGGCGGTGCTGGCAGCAACCTATGCCATATTGATCATTATGGGCACCTGCCTGTTGAAGGTTCCCGGCGTTTCGCAGCCTTTGGCATGGTCAGATGCCCTGTTTACCGCCACATCGGCCGTGACGGTTACCGGCCTGTCCGTTGTGAATGTGGGCAGTCATTTTAATTTGTTCGGCCAAATTGTGGTTCTGGTGCTGATCCAGCTGGGCGGGCTGGGGTTAATGACCTTTGCAGCACTGGTACTTTCGGTGCTGGGCCTGCCAATTGATATTCCACACCGCACCTATTTGCGCGAGGATTTAAACCAGACCTCCGTCGCGGACCTAATCCGGCTGGTGAAGGTTATTTTGCGGGTTGTTTTACTGTGCGAGCTGATCGGGGCCATTTTGCTGTCATTTGTGTTTGTCCCCGATGCGGGCTGGTCCGAAGGCATTTGGCAGGCATTGTTTCATGCTGTTTCCGCCTTTAACAATGCCGGTTTTTCCCTGTTTCCCGATAGCTTAACCCGCTATGCCACCAACCCGCTGATCAATTTGACTGTGCCTGGTTTGTTGCTGATTGGTGGGCTGGGTTTTAGCGTGCTGTCCGACATTTATTATGTGCGTCACTGGCAAAAGTTTTCCCTACACAGCAAATTAATGCTTAGTGGCAGCGCAGCCCTGATCTTGTGGTCTGTTGCATCATTTGCCATTCTGGAATGGAATAATCCTGCCACACTGGGCCATATCGCCAGTATTTTTGATAAATTACAGATCAGCTGGTTTCAGGGCACCACAACCCGTACAGCAGGGTTTAACACAATTAATATTGCCGGGATGCATGACAGCACGACCCTGACCTTTATTTTATTGATGCTGATCGGCGGGGGCAGCACATCAACGGCAGGCGGTATCAAGGTCACGACCTTTATTGTTTTGTTGCTGGCAACGGTGGCGTTTTTTAAACGTCGTCAGCAACTTCATGCCTTTGGCCGCGCCATCGGCCTGGAAGAAGTCCTGAAGGTTCTGGCACTTACCATGATCAGCATGCTGATTGTGGCCGCCGCCCTGTTTTTAATTACCATTTCCCATGACGGCGATTTTCTTGACCTGATGTTCGAGGTTGCTTCGGCCTTTGGAACTGTTGGCCTGTCACGCGGCATTACCACCGAGCTTGATACACTGGGCCGCACCATTATCATCATCACCATGTTTATTGGCCGGGTTGGCCCGCTTACGCTGGGTTTTTTCCTGGCCACCCGAATGCCACCGCGCATTCGTTACCCGTCAAGCCAGATTTATCTGGGCTAATACCAATTGCCGATGACAGGAACTCCTCGACAATTTGATAAGCGCGACGCCGTGCGGCCAGTGCCGCGAAAGG
>NZ_JFJZ01000086.1 GCF_002115825.1 Thalassospira sp. MCCC 1A01428
CAGGGACGGTTATGGATTTATCTTCGCGATGAACGGCCTCATGGCAGTGATATACCGCCAGCCGCTCTTTATCGCTATAGCCCTGATCGCAAGGGCCTGCATCCGCAGACGGTCTTAAAAGACTTTACCGGCCATTTGCATGCTGACGGATATGCCGGGTTCAACAAATTGTACGGCCCCGGCAATCAGCCGGTCCGGGAGGTGGCCTGCTGGGCGCATGTGCGGCGCAAGATCCATGATGTGTATGAAAAAACCGGATCAAAGCTGGCCAGGGAGGCACTCGACCATATGGGGTCGTCTCAGAAAACGGAAAATAAAGCACGCTAAGCCGGTTGCAGAGGCCGTAGCGGCCTGAACTTCCCCGCGCCGATCTTGGCGCTGCTGCGCCATAGGTAATCACCGGTCAGGTTGATGTGCTCCCAGCCGAGTGGCGACAGGTACTGCAATAGCGAGTCATCGACGGCATGACCATTGCCGCGCAACGCATGCGCCGCACGCTCCAGGTAGACCGTGTTCCACAGCACGATGGCCGCCGTCACCAGGTTGAGGCCGCTGGCCCGGTAGCGCTGCTGCTCGAAACTGCGGTCACGGATTTCACCAAGGCGGTTGAAGAACACGGCACGGGCCAGCGCATTGCGCGCCTCGCCCTTGTTCAGCCCGGCATGCACGCGGCGGCGTAGCTCGACGCTTTGCAGCCAGTCGAGGATGAACAGCGTGCGCTCGATGCGGCCCAACTCGCGCAGCGCGACGGCCAAGCCGTTCTGGCGCGGGTAGCTGCCGAGTTTCCTGAGCATCAGCGAGGCCGTCACCGTGCCCTGCTTGATCGAGGTGGCCAGCCGCAGGATTTCGTCCCAATGGGCGCGGACGTGCTTGATGTTGAGCGTGCCGCCGATCATCGGCTTGAGCGCGTCATAGGCGGCATCGCCCTTCGGGATGTAGAGCTTGGTGTCGCCCAGGTCGCGGATGCGCGGCGCGAAGCGGAAGCCCAAGAGGTGCATCAGGGCGAAGACGTGATCGGTGAAGCCCGCCGTGTCGGTGTAGTGCTCCTCGATCCGCAGGTCGGATTCGTGGTACAGCAGGCCGTCGAGCACGTAGGTTGAGTCGCGCAGGCCGACATTGACCACCTTGGTGTGGAATGGCGCGTATTGGTCGGAGATGTGGGTGTAGAAAGTCCGTCCTGGGCTGCTGCCATATTTTGGGTTGATGTGCCCCGTGCTCTTTGCCTTGCTAGCGGTTCGGAAATTCTGTCCGTCCGATGATGATGTGGTGCCATCGCCCCAGTGCCCGGCAAAGGGATGCCGAAACTGAGCGTTGACCAGTTCAGCCAACGCTGTCGAGTACGTTTCGTCGCGGGTATGCCAGGCTTGCAGCCAAGCGAGCTTCGCGTAGGTCGTGCCGGGGCAGGACTCGGCCATCTTGGTCAGGCCCAGGTTGATCGCGTCGGCCAGGATCGTGGTCAACAACAGGTTCTTGTCCTTGGCCAGATCGCCCGATTTCAAGTGCGTGAAGTGCCGGGTGAAGCCCGTCCACTCATCGACTTCGAGCAGCAGTTCGGTGATCTTGACGTGCGGCAGGACCATGGCTGTCTGGTCTATCAGCGCCTGCGCGGTGTCGGGCACCGCCGCATCCAGCGGCGTGATCTTCAAGCCCGACTCGGTGATGATGGCATCCGGCAGGTCGTTGGCTGCCGCCATGCGGTTGACGGTGGCAAGTTGTGCTTCCAGCAGCGTCAGCCGCTCATGCAGATATTGTTCGCAGTCGGTGGCCACGGCCAGCGGCAATTCGCTGGACTGCTTGAGGCTGGTGAACTTCTCGGGCGGTACCAGGTAGTCCTCGAAGTCCTTGAACTGGCGTGAACCCTGCACCCAGATGTCGCCCGAGCGCAGGGAGTTCTTCAACTCGGACAGCGCGCACAGTTCGTAGTAGCGCCGGTCGATGCCGGCGTCGGTCATCACCAGTTTCTGCCAGCGCGGCTTGATGAAGCCGGTCGGTGCATCGGCTGGCAGCTTGCGGGCGTTGTCGGTGTTCATGCCGCGCAGCACCTCAATGGCATCAAGCACGTTTTTGGCGGCGGGCGCGGCCCGCAGCTTGAGCACGGCAAGGAATTCCGGTGCATAGCGGCGCAGGGTGGCGTAGCTCTCGCCGATGCGATGCAGGAAATCGAAGTCATCGGGTTGCGCGAGCTTCTGCGCCTCGGTGACGCTCTCGGCAAAGGAATCCCAGGACATGACGGCCTCGATGGCGGCAAACGCATCGCGGCCTGATTGCTTGGCGTCGATCAGCGCCTGACCGATGCGCCCGTACAGACGTACCTTGGCGTTGATGGCCTTGCCTGACGCCTGGAACTGCTGCTGATGCTTATTCTTGGCAGCGTTAAACAGCTTACCCAGGATGCGGTCGTGCAGGTCGATGATTTCGTCGGTGACGGTGGCCATGCCCTCGGTGGCCAGCGCCACGAGAGTGGCGTAGCGCCGTTGCGGCTCGAATTTGGCCAGGTCGGCGGGTGTCATCTGGCCGCCCTCGCGGGCAATCTTGAGCAGGCGGTTCTGGTGAACCAGCCGCTCGATGCCGGTAGGCAGATCGAGTGCCTGCCATGCCTTGAGGCGTTCGATGTGTTCCAGCATATGCCGCGAATTTGGCTTGGCCGGAGACTGGCGCAACCAAGCCAACCAGGTCGTCTTGCCGTTGTCCCGGCGCTTGAGCAGATCGTCGAGGCGGCGGCGATGCGCGTCCGCCAGTGGTTCGGCCAAGGCGTCGTAGATGCGCCGGTTAGCACGGGTGATCGCCTCGGCACTCGCCCGCTCGACGGCGTTGAGGGCGGGCAGAATGACCGACTGCCGCCGCAGGTGCCCGATCAAGGCGCTGGCCAGCACGATGCCTTTGTCGGTTTGCATCGCCAGCTCGGTCAGCATCTGGACGGCCTGCCGGTAATGGCTCATGGTGAAGGGCCGGAAACCGAACACGGTTTGCAGCTCGCTCAGGTGCTCGCGCCGGGTCTGCTCCCGCTGGCCGTACTCGTTCCAGCTTTCGACGCCGACCTTGAGCTGGTCGGCGACCAGCTTCAACAAGGGCGGGAACGGTAGTTCATCGACGCCCAGGATGACGCCGGGAAAGCGCAGGTAACAGAGCTGCACCGCGAAGCCCAGCCGATTGGCTGGCCCGCGCCGCTGTCGGATGATCGAGAGGTCGGTATCGTTGAATGTGTAATGTCGGATCAGGTCGTCCTTGGAGTCCGGCAACGCCAGCAGGCTTTCCCGCTCGGCGGCGGACAGGATGGAACGACGTGGCATATTTACTGATCCGTTCTCAAGTATTGATACAGGGTTTCGCGACTGATTCCGAATTCACGAGCAAGCTTGGTCTTTTGCTCGCCAGCCTCGACACGTTGGCGCAGTTCGGCAATACGCTCAGACGACAGGGATTTCTTCCTGCCACGGTAAGCCCCGCGTTGCTTGGCGAGCGCAATACCCTCGCGCTGACGCTCGCGGATCAGGGCGCGCTCGAACTCGGCGAACGCGCCCATCACCGAGAGCATCAGGTTCGCCATCGGAGAGTCTTCGCCAGTAAAACTGAGGTGTTCCTTGACGAATTCGATATGCACGCCGCGTTGTGTCAGCGTTTGCACGATCCGGCGCAAATCATCGAGATTGCGCGCCAGGCGATCCATGCTATGCACCACCACGGTGTCGCCGGTGCGGGCGAAGCTTATCAGCGCTTCCAGTTGCGGACGCTTGACATCCTTGCCGGATGCCTTGTCGCTAAAAGCGCGATCAACCTTGACGCCTTCCAGTTGCCGTTCCGGGTTCTGGTCGAAGGTGCTGACCCTGATATACCCAATGCGCTGTCCAGTCATGGAATTCCCTGCAAAATGTCAGGGAAGACTCTATGACCTTCAACGAGATATGTCAATAAATTCAAAATTCAATCCTATCCTGACGCAATTTACACATGGCATCTGACATCAGGTTAGGGTATAGCTTAACCGGACACCTCGGCCTCTGTGCCTTTACTGCTTTTCGGTACAACCGTCAAGAACAGGCAGAGCGCTCCGATAGTTATCGCCACATCAGCGAGGTTGAAGGCGGGCCAGTGCGCAAGTCGCCAATGGAAGTCAAGGAAATCAACAACCTGTCCACGCAGCACACGATCCGCGACATTGCCCAGCGCACCGCCGAGGATCAGGCTGTATCCCATCGCTTCGAGACGGGGCAATTGCTGGCACAGCATGCGTCCCAGCCAAGCAGAAACGACCAGGCCCAGCGTGATGAAAAAGTAACGTTGCCAGCCGCCAGCGTTCGCCAGAAAGCTGAATGCCGCGCCGGGATTCAGGACATGGACGAAGTTGAAGAAGGGCGTGACTTCGACCTGTTCACCGTAGGCAAACGTGCGGGTGATGGCGAACTTTGCGAGCTGATCGGTCATGACAGCACTGGCGGCCACTGCGAACCAGACCCAAGTCGATGTGCGGCGAGCCGATTGCCACACAGGGACGGCCAGCGGCATCAGCCACCCGGCGAGCGCCGTGCAACTCAATCCAAGTACCCACCCCGCCAGCACATCGGCAGGAAAGTGCATTCCGGCTGCGATGCGTGACCAACCGACCAATGCGGCGTACAACACCAAGCCGATGCGGCCACGACGGCCTATCAAAGGCCAGAGCGCGCCGACCACCAGCGCGGCATAGGTGGCATGCCCGCTGGGCAGGCTGTAGTGTCGTTCGATGCCCCCGATAACGCGCACCATGTCGCCAAAAACGGCAGGCGGGCGTGGAAAGTCGATCCATAGCTTCAAGATGGTGGCGACGAGAAATGCCAACGCAAAGGCCACGCTAAAGACTCTGAGTCTGTACCGGATGGCATCGGCCCGCGTTGGGTCAGGTGCCGACTTTGACCATCCCCACATCGCCAAGAGCATCAGTGGTGCAGTCCAGTAGTTGCCTATCACAAGGTTGAAGAACGATGCCAGCGGTTCCAGCGCTGCAGGTGTGCTCATGTTGATGGCTTGGAACAACGCGATGTTCAGACCACCCCAGTCGTAGAGAAAGAATTTCCAGCTCATTTGCGCAACAGCCTCAAGCCATTGCCAACGACGAGCAAGCTGGCCCCCATATCAGCAAACACCGCCATCCACATGGTCGCTTGACCCGTGAAGGTCAGCACCAGAAATACTGCCTTGATGCCAAGGGCCAGCACAATGTTTTGCATCAGCACCTGCGCCGTCGCACGCGACAGGCGCACGAAGGTCGGAATCTTGCGCAGGTTGTCGTCCATCAGGGCCACGTCGGCGGTCTCGATTGCGGTATCTGTGCCAGCCGCTCCCATTGCAAAGCCGATGTCCGCACGCGCCAAGGCCGGGGCATCGTTGATGCCATCACCGACCATGCCAACCTTGCCGCTTCGGGCCAGTTGCTCCACTTCGCGCAATTTGTCATCTGGGAGTAGGTTGCCTTGCGCACGGTCGATTCCGGCTTGTGCGGCAATGGCCTGTGCCGTATGGGGGTTGTCGCCGGTCAGCATCATGGTGTTGATGCCCAGTGCGTGCAGCTCGGCGATGGCGGTCCTGCTGCTGTCCTTGATGGTGTCCGCTACGGCGAATAAGGCATGTACCGCCTTTGCGCCTACCAACATCACGACGGTCTTGCCAGCGGTTTCCAGCGCAGCGATGCGCTGCTCCAGCTCTGGTGTGCACTGCCCCAGCTCTTCGAGCATCCGGTGGTTGCCCAGATGGTAGGTCGCACCGTTGATTTGGCCTTGCACACCCCGACCGGGCAGCGCGTTGAATTCGGCCACGTCGAGC
Source organism: Thalassospira sp. MCCC 1A01428 (assembly GCF_002115825.1). Classification (GTDB taxonomy): domain Bacteria; phylum Pseudomonadota; class Alphaproteobacteria; order Rhodospirillales; family Thalassospiraceae; genus Thalassospira. The sequence continues at coordinate 5,797 of NZ_JFJZ01000086.1, forward strand.
AAGGCAACCCCGTCCGTCTGCGCGGCCTGTGCCACCGCCTTGGATACAGGATGGTCCGAGCGGGCCGCCAGACTGGCAGCGATGCTGCGGCTGTCCGAGGCGAGTGCATTGCCCCATGTGACAAAGTCGGTCTGTGCGGGCTTGCCGTGCGTGATCGTGCCGGTCTTGTCCAGAGCCAGCCAGCGCAGCTTGCGGCCTTCTTCCAGATAGACGCCACCTTTGATGAGAATGCCGTGGCGGGCGGCGGCGGCCAGGCCGCTGACGATGCTGACCGGTGTAGAGATCACCAGTGCGCACGGGCAGGCGACCACCAGCAGAACCAATGCACGGTAGATCCAGTCGAGCCATGCCGCACCCATGAACAGCGGCGGCAACAACGCGACGGCGATGGCAACGCCGAATACAACGGGGGTGTACCAGCGGGCGAACTGATCGACAAAACGCTGAGTCGGCGCACGACTACCTTGCGCAGCCTCTACCGCGTGAATGATCCGGGCCAAAGTGGAGTTGTTGGCCAAGGCGGTGACGCGGTACTCGAACGAGCCGGATTCGTTGATCGTGCCAGCGAACACCGAATCACCGGGGGATTTTTCGACCGGGAGGCTTTCACCCGTGATCGGGGCTTGGTTGACGGCAGAGCGGCCTTCCAGCACCTCACCATCAAGGGCGATGCGCTCACCTGGTTTGACCCGGACGCGGGCGCCGATGGTGATTTGCTTGGCGCCCACCTCGCGCCATGTGCCGTCAGCCTGCTGTACCGTGGCCTGTTCCGGGGTCAGGTCGAGCAGGCCACGGATAGCGTTACGAGCGCGATCCAGCGATTTGGCTTCGATTACCTCGGCCAGCGCGAACAGTACCATCACCATTGCCGCTTCGGGCCAGTGGCCGATCAACATGGCACCCGTGACCGCAATCGACATGAGGGCGTTCATGTTGAGATTACGGTTCTTGAGCGCAATCCACCCCTTCTTGTAGGTGGAGAGGCCACCCGTGAAGACCGCGACAAGCGCCAGAACGACAACCGACCAGTGATTGCCGTTGTGGAGCCAGTAGACCGCCTCGGCCGCCGATGCAGTGACCAAGGAGATGCCCAGCGGCCACCAGTTGGTCGGCGTGGTCACAGGGGCGGCGGATGGAGATGCGACCTCTGCCGTGTCCACGACCTGCGCCTCGAATCCAAGCGCTTGCAGTGCCACGAGCACGTCTGGCAGAACCTGGTTCGCATGGCGTACCGACAGCGTGCGCTGCATCAGGTTGAAATCGAGATCAGCAACACCGGCCACGGTGCCGAGCTTGTTGCGGATCAACGTCTCTTCGGTCGGGCAATCCATCTTGGCAATGGACAGCTTGGTCGTCTGCTCGGCCGACGCCTGATCCATGCGCACAGCTTGCATGCCGATGGCCTTCAGCGCCTGCTCGACGGGAGACAACGAAGGCAATTCGTGTCGCACGGCCAAGGTACGTTGCATCAGGTTGAATTCAAGACCCGCCACCCCCGCCAGACCGGCCAGTTTGCTTCGGATCAGCGCCTCTTCGGTCGGGCAATCCATGTTCTCGATGCGGTACACCGCTTGAGCCGATCCGGTTGCCAGCGGGGCCGGTGCCGTGGGTTGGATGATCGGCTCAGTCGTGCAGCCACACCCCTTTGAAGCGCATTCGCTCATGAGTAACTCCTGAAAATCTTCTATTCAGCCTCCATTAAAATCTCTATAGTCACTATAGAGTCAAGTGATAATTGGAGATTGATGCATGGAAATCAGAATTGGCGACCTCGCCAAGCGCTCTGGGTGCAAGGTCGTGACCATCCGCTACTACGAGAAGGAAGGGCTACTGCCGAAGCCAGCGCGAAGCGGTGGCAACTTCCGGCTGTACGGTGAGGCGCACATTGAGCGCTTGCAATTCATCCGTCATTGCCGTTCGCTCGACATGACGTTGAGCGAGATTCGCGCATTGCTGGGTCTGCGAGACAACCCGATGCAGGACTGTGGGGAGGTCAACACGCTGCTGGAGGCCCATATTCAACAGGTGGAAATGCGTGTGTCCGCGCTGTTGCAGTTAAAACGGCACTTGGTTGATTTGCGCGAGAAGTGTTCTGGCTCTCGATCTGTAGAGGCGTGCGGCATTTTGCAAGGGTTGGGCAATTGCAATTGCCATGGTGAAAGTGCCACGAACAGTCAAACATCTGGGTAAGTAAGGGCTTAGCGTGCTTTATTTTCCGTTTTCTGAGGCGACCCCCATATCGGGCATCTGTTCGA
>NZ_JFJZ01000087.1 GCF_002115825.1 Thalassospira sp. MCCC 1A01428
GGCCCCCAATGCTATTGCCACTTTGCGGAGCCTCGCCTCCCGGCATGATGGCGACATGGTGCATGGCAAATGGCATAAAACCAACGATCCTATCGACCGGATACAGCCAGAGATCATTTCGCCCGATGTGGCGGGTATCCAGGTATCGAAGGCATCGGTCTTGACCTGTGTTCTGTGCGCTTGCGTAAAGCTGCGGGATTGCAGCGAGTAAATCTTGATCAGGAACTATATTGCCATCCGGGGATGCGCATCTTTGATCGAGTGTGCGACGACAACGGTATCGATCATCGCTTTACCAAAGTGAAACATCCCTGGATCAACGGCCAAGTGAAACGTATGAACCGCAGAATCAGGGAGGCGACTGTCAAATGCTCTTATTATGACGACTATGGTTAACTGCTCAGATATCTTGCTGACTTTGCTGTCGCCTATAATTTCGCACGAAGACTCAAGACCCTCAAAGGCCTCATTTCTTACGAATTCATTTGCAAATAACGGATGTAAGGCCCGAAAGTATTTAAAATAAACGCGAACTATAAAATTCCAGGATCAAACACCAAGTGCGGAAATCTTCAATGAAAAAAGATCCAGTTTTTTAGGCGTAAACCACTAATTTTTCGGTTGGAAATAATGAGCAAAATGATATGATGCGAATTTAAAAGGTTAATGTTATATTGTTCGAAATATCAAATTGAGAATCATCATAATTTTATCTATAGAATTTTTTGGAGTAAGAAATGGATATTCTGAATTTATCTCCCCATCTAAATTCAAAAAAATGTGGTGCAGTCATTTTAAAATATATCTTAATTATTTCATTAATTCTTCTTTATGCATACGAAATTTTCCTTTATTCAGCTAGATCCATCTGGATCGATGAAATTTCGTCTCTTTTGAATTATCCGCTAGGAAGTATCTTCGATATCTTCAAACCTCTTCCTTATGCACAACAGGCTGCTCCCGCATCGTTCAATCTTCTTTCAAATGTAAGCTATGCGCTGTCAATACAGGCCATGCGCATTTTGTTTTCTTTTATTATTGTCTCGATAACCCTTGCGACGATAACAATTACCTTCAGAGGAAAAATACTGCCGTGCCTAGCTTCTGTTACATTTCTAGCTTCTATTTCATTCTTTTTTCAATTTGTGACTGAACTAAAATTTTATGGTTGTGAAATTGCAGGCGCAGTTGTCATTGCTTCCTGGGTGATACGCTATAATGAGAGAGATGCTTTTAGGGTAGGTGATTTGTGCGTACTGATTTTCGCAATTATCTTGGGGTTCTCAACCTTAGTGATCGCTATTTGTGCGGCTCTAACTGTTTTTTATGTTAGGGTATCAAAATTCGGGTGGTTGACGAAAAAGGAGATATTTATTTTTTTTATATTTGGGATTTTCTGCCTGATTTATTACGTGCAATTAAAAACATCCGTAACCTACCAGGTCGAGAGTTTTCCGGATTCTTATGGTGTTGTTGGCCTTCAAGCCTTACTCAAAATTGCAGCCGCAATCGTAAGAGGTTATGGATTTTTTGGGTGCTTCACAGTCGGGCTTATCTTCTTGATCCTGTTATATTATTTTCGTGGAAATGGAGATTCCAGGCGGTTTTTTATGTTTTCCGTAACTGTCCTTGCTGTGTTTTTTAGTCTGGCGGTACTCGGAAAATACCCAGCAACGGCAACCAGGCACATCGCCTGGACAGCTGGCATTGTTGCGATGGCAGCAGGTCTAGCTATGAGCCTAGTTACAAAAAAGATACAAGGACACAATAACCGAATTGCCGGAGGAATTGTAGTTGCCGCAATCGTGGCAAACCTGGTTAATTCCATACCCTACTTAACCCCTCGCAACAGGAGTTATACTGAAAGCGATAAGCTTATCACCTGGCTGGAGGCCGCCGCCCGGTCAAATATTGTGCCTTATTATGGTGGATCACTCCTTGTCTCATTGCTGAAACAACGTGGCGCAGAGATCGGGCAGCACAACTATTTCGGAATGGTGAACCTGAGCAGCGGGCGGATAGATCCCAAATATTTTTCTGAGACCTATTTATCGCAAAATTATAACACGATCGCCAAGGACATGATAGGGCAACTCAACAGACCGGTTGGCTGGGTCCGTATGGCAGTCGTCTTCAGACTTGTTGGAAACTTCAAAGGGTACGCCGATTACGTTCTTGGCAATGCTCCTCAGCAGGGACCGTTTTACATCGTCGCAGTTCACGTGAACTGGAATAGCCATGAAGGCGCAGAGGATCCACGTTACCAAGCTCTGCTTGAGGCTCTTTCAGATAGGGATTGCACCTATGAGATGGAACTGACCGGCAAGATGATATTTGCTATGAAAGTCACCTGCCCGCAAGCAAAACAACATCGCGGCTAACGGGCGTCCGCGGGTCACTATGCGACAAGTCAGTACAGAGGATTTCGATGTATGAGCGTTGACGGTATTATCGGACATTCCGGCTTTGTCGGGGGGAATCTGCTACGACAGCATGATTTTACTGGACAGTTCAATTCACGCAACATCGACGACAGCGCGGGCACCAAATTCGACACGCTTGTCTGCGCCGCCGCCCCAGGATCCATGTTCGAGGCCAACAATTTTCCCGAATACGATCTGCAGCAGATCAAGGCCCTTTGTCATAATCTGGCCAGTATCCGGGCACGGCGCTTTGTGCTGATCTCATCCATTGCGGTCCTTGCCGATTTTGCCACAGGAGATGACGAATTGACTGAAGCGTTCCAGAGTGAACTGGCATATGGTCGTCACCGCCGCCTGCTCGAAACCTTCTGCGCAGAGCATTTTGCGGACACGCTGATCTTGCGTCTTCCGGCGCTATTCGGCGCGGGACTGAAGAAGAATTTTCTGTTCGACCTGCTGAACCCGGTGCCATCGATGCTGAACCGCGCCAAGATGGAACAGGCCTTGGGCGTGGTTTCGGCAGAGGACGCCGAAATCCTGCAAAAGGTCTACAGTCTGAACAACCAGAACGGCATGTTCATCTTGAATCGGCTTGGTTTGCGCAAAAGTGGCATCCAGGCACGGATCGAAGAAGCCTTTGGACAGCATGCTTTGACAGCAGTGCAGTTCACGAACCCGGACAGCACGTATCAATACTACGGTGTGGACCGGCTCTGGGAGGATATCGAATCCGCCTTGGTGGGAGGGCTCGATGTGTTGCATTTGGCAACCGAGCCGTTGGTTGCCGCGCAGATCCACCGTGCAGTGATGGGCCATGAAATGCCGAAAACCGGCGCGCGTCTACATCATGAGGATATGCACACCCTGCATGCGGAGCTGTGGGGGCGCACCGGCCCTTATCTTGAGAACGCGCAACAAGTCGAATCCCGTGTTATGGCCTTTGTCCGGAACCATCGGGGCGCAGCATGATCTATTCCGTCTCGAATATAGCCTGGTCTGCCGAAGACCGTCTGCGGGCCTACGCGACACTTGCCGAACACGGGTTCGACGGCCTTGAGATCGCGCCCGGTCTATTTTTCTTCGATGCCGAGGACCCCTTTGAACCAGATATCCAGGAGTGTAACCGTGCTCTTAGGGAAATTGCGCATGCGGGCATTACGCTGGTGTCGATGCAATCCCTACTCTTTGGTGTCGACGGTGCAGTGCTGTTCGAAGACGCCGCAGCCCTTCAGCGCCTAGAGACCGGCATGCACCGGGCCATCCGTCTAGCCGGCCGGTTGCAGATTCCCAACCTCGTCTTCGGATCGCCCAAGCAGCGTGTCGTCCCGGACGGCATGAGCGCGTCAGAGGCGCTCGACAGGGCGGTTGATGTCTTTGCTCGCCTTGGCGATGTGGCGCAGGTTGAGGGCACCGTTATCGCGATTGAGGCGAACCCAGCGGTTTATGGCACCAATTTTCTGACCCACGGCGAACAGGCACTCGACTTTGTGCACTTGGTCGACCACCCTGCAGTGCGCTTTATTCTGGATATTGGTACCATGCAGATCAACGGCACCTTCGACCAGACGACCGCACTGATCACCAATGCAGGTGACCTGCTATCACATGTTCATTTCAGCGAACCGCAGCTAACCCCTGCCCCCGCAGACCCAGCACAGGCGGAAAAGGTGTTGCGCGCGCTGCGCGAGACCGGATATGATCGCGCCGTCTCGATCGAGATGAAGGCCACCTCCGACGCACCCGTCGATGCGATGACAGCAGCGGTCGTCAGGCTGAATCAGGCCCGCCAGTTGGCCATGGCAGAAGGGGCGTCGTAATGTGTCAGAACACAGGCCTGCCCCCCAAAAAGCTGCGTGAAGATGTACTCGTCTCTGTTGGCATGACCGCAATCATGCCAACAGAGGATGGGCTCGAGGCCCTACGGCACCTGTCGGTGCAGCTCAATGCGCATTTCCGCTACTGGGAGATCCTGGTCATTGCCGATGCAGAAGAGGCCGCAAATATTGCGCCGCTCTTTAATGTGGTGCCTAATCTGCGGCTGCTGAAGGTACGGGTCGGCACATCGACATACCGCAGGCGGTTCGTCCTGGCCTCTGAGGCTATCGGTGACGTCTTGGTCATGTCCACCGGACCCGAAGCTACAAACTTGGATTTAGTAACAATGATTGAAACCTCGATCAATGAGGCGAGCCTTGTTATCAGTCGGCGTCGCAAGGGTAATCTGCTTGATCCGCTTATCGGGGTTTTGGGCAAGGCCAGCGGGTTTCATGTTTCAACCCGAGAAATGCAGACAGTCGTTTACCCCAGATCAATGCTGGAGATGCTAGCCGCACGACCGGACAAGGATCTGGCACTGCGGTTTGCTCCACGTGACGCCTCGGTCAAAATCACGGAAACGCTGGTTCCCGAAAATCTCGTTCTGGAGCGGCGCGGACTACGCGGCACAGGACGACGGTTAGCGCTGATCCAAAAACTCATGGTCAACTTGGCCCCTCGCGTTTTGGGCTATCTGTCGATCCTCTCTGCGCTTGTAGCTTTTGCCGCACTGCTGTTCGTCTGCTATGTTGTAGGAGTATGGATTTTTTTCGACGCTATCCAGGCTGGATGGATCACAACCTCGCTGCTTCTGAGCGGAACGGCGGCGTTCTTGGGGCTGGCCGTCTTCTGCCTAGCCAGCGGCCTTCAGATGATCATTGATCTCGTATCTCCAGACATGGGGCGAGATGTAATTGAAGAACGCAGTACGGTGGATCTGTTCAGTGAGGTCATGACTGAGCTCAACGTCGACTACGATCCCAACGGAATCGAGGCCGCGCAGCCGCCGGAAAAAAAATGAGCAAGGGCGGATGACACAGGACAGTATAAAAAACAGGAATGAAGTGGATTTTATCATTATCGGCGGTGGCTTTTACGGCTGCTGCTTGGCGCTGTGCTTGCGTTCGATCACCGACAGCATTGCCGTCATCGAAGCAGGCGATCAGATCATGACGCGAGCCAGCCGGGTCAACCAAGCGCGGGTTCACACGGGGTTCCACTACCCCAGAAGCATGCTAACAGCCGTCAAATCGATGGTCCTTCATCGCCGCTTTGCCGAGGATTTTCCGGCGGCTGTGGTATCGGATTTCCGCATGCTTTACGGTGTGGCACGACATCGGTCGCGGGTACCGGTCGCCCGGTTCTGGCGAATGTTCCACGAAATGGGCGCACCAATTGCCAAGGCCTCGGCCAGCCAGTCGGCGTTGTTCAATCCCGATTTGGTCGAAGCTGTCTTTGACTGCACTGAAAGCGCGTTTGACTATTCCGTCCTGCGCACGGACCTGATGGCGCGTATGGACGCGCTAAATATGGATCTGCGCCTGAACACTGAAGTCGCCACCCTGTTCGAGGACGACACCGGCGTCACCGTCGGGTTATCGAACGGGCAGGAGCTGCGGGCCGGGACAGTTTTTAACGTAACTTATGGTCACGTGAACCAGATCCTGAGAAAGGCCGGGCTGCCCGAGGCGTGCATCAAGCACGAACTGGCCGAAATCGCGCTTGCCGAGATCCCATCGGAGTTGGAAGGACAGGCGGTTACGCTCATGGACGGGCCATTCTTTTCGGTGATGCCCTATCCTGCGGAACAGCTCTATTCGCTGACGCATGTGCGTTATACGCCGCATCTGAATTGGATAGACACGCCAGATACTATGTCACCCTATTCTGTCGCCAAGGCCTATCGCGGGCCCAGCAGGGCCTATCAGATGAAAGTCGACGCACAGCGCTACGTGCCCTGCCTTGCTGATCTGAAGATCCGCAAGGTGCTGTTCGACGTCAAGACCGTGCTGCTGAAGAATGAACAGGACGATGGCCGCCCAATCCTGTTCCAGCGAAACCCTGACACAAGCCGCATTGTCTCCATACTGGGGGGAAAGATCGATAATATCTATGATCTGTTCGAGCTGATCCGCATAAGCGATCCGGCATGGTCCAAGGCGGATCTGCGGTATCTTCTGCCTAGTGTCCCGGCATGAAGTTGCTGTGATGAAACAGGTTCGTCTACTTGGCCAGAGCGCGGAGTTCCTGCGGTTTGCGATCGTCGCCGTGGCGGGACTTGTCATGGACATCTTGCTGGCTTGGGGACTGTCGTCGGTGTTCGGGCTCAATCTCGTGTTTGCCGCTGCCGCCGGCTTTGTCGTCGGGGCCGCATTTAACTACATGCTTCACGAATTCTGGACCTTCCGGCGCGCCGATTGCCAACTGTCCACGCGCCGGATGCTGCTGTACTGTGGTGCACTTGGGGTTACCTTGGCCACGCGGCTTACTGTCGTCTACTGGCTGTCACAGATACTGAATGCAGTGCGAGACGACCTTGCTATTCTGCTTCTGGCCACGGTTATGTCATTCGGCGTCAATTATCTCGTCAGTAAATTTTTCGTCTTCCGGTCAACACCGCGCAACCAGAGGCCACCAACAAAGGGAACCCATGACTCATAGTGCAACCTTTGACAGAATTAGCTTACCAATGCAGCAGCCAGATTCATCCTCTTGGCAGAGACCTTCCAGCTACGAAAGTATTTTTGTGCCGAAATCTCACCGCTTTGCCTTGGTAATACCGGTGATCAACGAAGGTGACAGAATTCGAGGCCAGCTCGTGCGGATCCAGCGGGAGTATTTGCCTATCGACGTGATTGTGGCGGATGGCGGCTCTACCGACGGTTCGCTGGATGAAGAGTTCATGCGCGCGACCAATGTACGCGCAGTACTAACCAAAACTGGATCAGGTAAGCTATCTGCCCAGCTGCGGATGGCCTATGCTTGGTGCATTCTAGAGGGATATGAAGGTATCGTGACCATCGACGGCAATGGAAAAGATGGCGTTGAGGCCATCCGCTTGTTTATTGAAAAGCTTGAGGGCGGTTACGACTATGTACAGGGTTCCCGCTATGCCAAAGGCGGTCTGGCCGAGAACACGCCGCTTGAGCGTATCATTGGCAACCGGTTGATCCATGCACCGTTACTCAGCCTAGCAGGCCATCATTGGTTCACCGATACGACCAATGGATTTCGCGGATATTCCGTGCGTTATTTGCTGGATGATCGGGTGCAGCCTTTTCGGGAGGTGTTTCAGAAGTACGAACTTCTATTCTATCTAACGGTGCGGGCAGGACAACTGGGCTACAGGGTTTGCGAGGCGCCGGTAAAACGCGCCTATCCCAAGGGTGAAGTCGTGCCTACCAAGATCTCCGGCTCTGGTGCCAAGACAGATGTCTTCTGTCAGACACTGAAAGCGGCATTGGGACATTTTTCTCCTTGAAACGAGCCCCAACAATTGGAACTCTCCATTCACAGTTACCTTGCAGATGAGAGCGAAAGATCGGATTGACCGAGCGATGTGCTGGGGTATTGTCGTTTCAGGGCTGATTTTGCCT
>NZ_JFJZ01000088.1 GCF_002115825.1 Thalassospira sp. MCCC 1A01428
AGCCGTGAGGGGACGCTTACCAGAAACCCGAAAGAGCCAATTCTGATCGCCGATGATCTGGTCAGCGCCATCGAGCTAAACCGTCTGACACAGAAGCCGGTTGTATGGGCGGTGAAGGCAGAGGACCTGGAGGCTGTTGCCGAAAACCTGCGGCGGTTTATGCCCAAACATCATATCGTTATTGCGGCAACGGATGCCCATATGCCCAAGGAAAACAGCTCGAAGGAACTGGCAAAAGAGACTGCAAATTCCGTCAATGGCAGGCTGATTTTTCCGCTGTTTTCAAAAAATGACAGAGAGCAAAATATTATTACGCTTGGAGAGATGTTGCGTCAAAATAACACAAAACAGGTGAGCAAAATGCTACACAAAGCTAACCTAACTATTAGTCGTCTTCGTGTCAAAGGGCAAAAAACCAAAACTTATGACAATTGATGTCTCTCAACTAGAAACACCCCTGAGAATCTGCAGAAAATTACCAATAAATACCTCCCACTTAAGAAAAATTACTCTTCTGCATGTCACGATCTTTATGCACCCCCCCCCTTCCTCAACTGCATCAATGGAGACATATAATAAAATCCATCATCTTTCGAATAAACTTGGCAAAAAGAATTGGAAATTACCATAGAGTTAAAACTAGCCACTTGCTTCAAACTTGCACTTACACACTTTTCTTCCACAGAAGGCTTACTAATTACAACCAAGTCATAAGACAGAGGGAACCAAATATCAAATTTTTGAAAAAATTCGCATTGACTATTTTCCAATTCCCCACCTCCTCTATGGACTAAAAACGCCGGATTGTCAGAAGTGATAAAATTATGATTTTCCAACGACGAAAAATAAAAAGACCATTTTCTATTTTTTAAAAAACGGAAAGCACTCTCCCAATGCGCAACCTCAAGATTCACATAAGCGTCGTTATCAATTTTTACTTCAAAACTCCCCTCATCATAAAGCCTACGAGCATCTTCCCAAGCGAGGGGTTGATCTTTTCGCTTACTCCATTCTTCTTTCGATTCAAGCAAAATATTTGCTCCTTGGCTTCGAATCAGAGGGTCTAAAATTTTAAATAAAACATCCCTGAATTTTGGCCCACGCACTAACAAAAGCGCAATGAAACGGTTAAACAGAACACGATCACTTCCATTAATAAATTTTCTATTTTTTATCATACTTTGCAACACAGGCTTAATACGACCTTCAAATTTTGAATATTCCTCTTCCACAGAAAATTTTTTATCAACCTCATTTTTAAGTGTAAAAAAATCATTCTGCTTTGCTAGTTTTTTTGGTATCGCGCTAAAATTCTTCTGCCTCCTAAAATCAACCACAAACAACTTCTCACCCTTGACATCTTCTCCTAAAAAAAACTTCAAATATAATTCCGGAATATAATGATGTTTGCGAGGATTGTTCACTTCCACATCCAAAATAAAAATTACACGTAATTCATCAAACGAAAAATAAATTTCACCCAATAGTTATAACTAATGTAGATCCTCTTATCAACAGATTGAATCGATGATTCTGTTATTGGGAAAATTATGATGCAAGATAAAGACTGGATAAGGAGGCTAGTCTTTATGGCAAGAGAACTTAATCAGGATTTGCGGGATCGGTATGACCATATGTTTTTCATTAAGTGAACGCTGATAGAAGCGCCTCATCGTACACTGGGGCGATCATAAGCGCACAGTCACGGCTACCTTGCGATAGAGAGCAAAAGACCGGATCTTAGGAGTAAGAGGGAGCGCTGTCTCCGAACAGCTCGGAAAATCGGGATTTGGCCGACATATGTAGTTATGACATTATCAACGGACGCAGTCTGATGACAGATGAAAAGCAGCACCTTGTTGCCGCGAGTTTTGGTTCCTTCCTGTGGTGGCGTTAGTTAAACCTCTCAAAGATCGACGTCCAAAGGTCGAGCATTTGATTATCCACGTGTTTATCCGGATCAGCTAGGAGCTTCGATTTCACGCCGAGTGCGAGCTGCACCTTCCAGTCGTCGGGTAGATTAAAGCCTTCTCCGGCGGCCCAGGCTTTAATCTGAGGAACAATCGGCCTATCCTCTTCATAGCAATCCTCAAAGTCACGATCCGCTCGACGCTCCAGTCGATCCAACACCTGAATCAACAGTTTAGCTGGAAGGATGTCTTCGATCTCGCTGTCCTTCAACTTCCCGGTGAAAGTGTCGATAGTAAAGACCAAGTTTTTTGCTCCCTGATACAAGCCGTCTTGAAGAGATTTCGCTGCTTGCCTTCCGGCCGCGTCGCCATCTAGCAAGACGTAAGGAAGTACATCGTCGCGCCCCATCAGTATTGCGGCAATGATCTTGGCCGTCTTCGCCCCGCCTGAAGGCGGAAACACTAGTTCAGCAATCGGACTGATCCGTCCTTTGGCGATCAGGATGTTCTTGATCACAGACAAGTAGTGCTGATCCGACGGTCCCTCCACAATCACCGGAGTGCAGCCAAGCAGTAAGCTTTCGGCGACAGTCAGGTTCAAAGCCGAGTGCACTGCGTAAGTAGCTCCCGCTCCTTTGTCCGCGCCCTTGCCCTTGTTCGCCCCCAGATTGCTCGACGCTACCGTACCGCCGTCTACATCGACATAAACCTTGCGAACTCTGTCAAGACGGTCGGCGTCGATCATGAATGGCGAATGGGTGGTGAAAACGATCTGATGGGTCTTGGACAGATTGTCGAAGAAGGCAGACAGATCCCGCTGGGCCTGTGGGTGCAGGGAGTGACCCGGTTCGTCCAAAAGCACGATTGCATTGTCGTGCGTGTCTTCGCTCTCATACGTGAAAACAAGGAAGAAACTCAGAAACCACTGCAACCCAGTCGAACGACCTTCCAGCTCGATTTCTTCAGGCCGCCTGTCATCCGCCACCCATATGCGGAAATAGTTTCCATCCGCATGAAGCCGGAAGCGATAGTCGCCTTGCTTCCACCAGTCCTTGAAAGTCTTGGTCAACTTGCTCGAGGCCGACTGCAAGAGCGCCGTCCGCGTGCGGACTTTCTCATCATCCGACTGAATCTGTTCGTCGGTCTTCGTCACAACGCCGACGTTTTGTCCTTGCTGATTGACACGCGCAATTACGCCTGTGGATTTAGCCAATTCAAGAATCTCTTCGGGGCTGAGATTCACCAACTTGAAAAGAACCCGAAGCGTTCTCGCTTTCGCTGCCTCTTTGCCGCTGAGGTCGTCGCGTTTAAGGTTCTCAACCACATGAGGGAGGTAGATTTGGGCGTCGAGATTTCCGTAGTTCGAGTAATAGACGAACTTAGGAAGCGATTGTTCTAACTTGTCTGACAAACTCGGGCCGCGCTCAGGCTCTTGGTTCTCGTCCTGGGGTGGCGCTATCTCCGCTTCAAATGCTTCGCAAATGTCGAAGTCTGGGTCATCAGGAAAACTCCAGCCATACCGGCCGGAATAATCCCTGACCACCTCAATAGTCCCGCACTTTTCCTGATCTGCACCGTACTTGACAGCTAAGTCGCGCTCGGCGTCATCCAATTCAAAGATACAAGTGATAAAACTATGCTCTCCGGGATGCTCCCGCATTTCAGCATAGCGGGAACGAGGCATATCATCGAGTAGATTGATCTCGCCACTGCCGGACGGGTTTAACTTCCACAGGGGCAATAGGAGATTGGTTTTGCCAGCTTCGTTCTCGCCGATCAGCGCCGTCACATCTGAAGCATCAATCCAGCTGCTGTCTGTTACAGACCGAAATTCTGTTACGCGAAATTTTTTCAGCTTCATTTCATCACCTCAATTAATCTCCAGCCTCGTCAGACACCTTACCATCCGCATCGTCTCCAGACTTACAGTGATCATACGTTTGGATACCAACCACGCTTTCCACCAAAATCCGTTTTAGTAAAATGGCCGAGCAACTGCGCCAAGCCTGGTATCCATGACTTCACCACTTCCCCTGAAAATGGGTAGCAAGAGGTGCGACAACATCGGGAATAGCACCTGAGAAAGTGACACCAAGATAGGTCGCAGCGCGAGTTGCCCCGACGTAGAGAAACTTCGCAAAAAGTTCTGAGTGCTTTGCAATGGTCTCATCAAGTCCGACAAAGAAGACGGCTTCGAACTCTAACCCTTTGATGTGGCGAATATCGAAGACCCTAACGTCTCGGTCGTTGCCGACCACTTTCCCATCTTTGCAGGCAACCGCGGCCAAGCTGATTTCTTCCAGGCGGTCATTTAGGGTCACGGCGAGCGGCTCTACATTCGCCTCGTCGTTGACAAGCACTGCAATAGTTGTGGACTGTCCAAGCATCCGATCAATCTCAAAAATCCGACTTGTGAGCCAATCCGACACTTCGGCATTATCGCCAAGGCCCTCCTTCCACACCGGTGCCACTCCCTCGACATCTAGACGATCCGGCAGAATAATATCTTCGGCTATCGAGCCACCTAATGAGGCTACATCTTTCGCCAGATCGACGAGACGTTGGCTTTGCCGATAGGAAACAGTGATAGACTTCCGTAAAATACCGCTAGTGATCCAATCCAATGCTTCATTCGACTTCAAACCCCAAGATGTGAGCCGTTGGTTGATATCTCCACAAAGGAAAAAAGAACCAGAGATCGGGTGAGAGATTTCATGCATACAGGCGAGTTGAATTCGCGAAAAATCAGTAGCCTCATCGACCAAAACCTGTGCCCTATGCAGATTGCGCAGACTTCCGAGCAATCCCGAAGCCGGTAAATCATTTCCCGCTTGTCTTCGGTGGTAATCCAGTAGCTCATTGGCGATTTGCAAGGATGCAAGAACCACTAGATCAAGCTCTCGCCAGAAGATATCAGAAGGCTTTGAAGGCGTGGAACTATACCAACGCGATACCTTCGCACGGTCTCCCCGATAGCGTTTGTACTTCGGAGCTATGCCCCGAAGAAACAGGCGCTCCAAACGCTCGAATTTCCGAAGCCGCGCCTGCTCCGTCAGCAACTCACCCATACTCTTCAAATCATCGTCAGAGGGAATTCGTTGCTCTCCAAGCCAAGCCAAGAGCATCCCGTCCTGAGATTTCTCGGAAACAGAACGTCGTGTCAGCCGCGACTTTGCCAATGTTTTAAGGGCACGCTCCAAGCGAACAAGCGCCTGCCGTCGGCTTACAGGACGGCCTGGCTGTGGTTCTGCCTCGATTTGATCTTCATCGTCCAGTGCGAGCTCAAATTCCTCCTCACCTTCAGAAACTTGTACAGAATCTGAGAGTTGGCGAGATATCTCGTCTCGTAGGACATTGGGGAAGTTTCGGTCTTCGTAAACCAATGCATTGCGAGCCTTGACAAGCAGACGAGAAACCGCGTCATTCCTTGCTGAGACGGCTTCTCTAATGTCGGGGATCAGCTCAGCGACAACGCTAACCGCGTGCGCATACATGCCATTACGAGGGCTATCAAGGGCGTCCGACAGCAACAGGCCAATCGTTCTCAGATCGTCAGTCATTCTTCCAGCCAGCCAATTGGCATCAACCTTTACCTCCTCGAAAAACGAGGCATCAAGATACGACCGGAAATCGTCAAACCATGCGGCATCGTCACCTGTCTCAGCGGCAAGATAACTCTGAGTGCGCCGTTCAACGAACGGAGCACTCCCACTACTAGTCCGTAAAAGCTTCAGATCATCGCGTGCAATCTCCCATCTGAAATCATCCCAGGTGCGTATCTGCGTGTTGCTCGCAGCCAAGCCCTCTCTGGCGAATGCGTCCTTTACATATTGACGAAGAAGCTCGGTCGGGGAGAAAACAATCCAATTGGTCTCATGCGGACGGCCTGTTTCCGACTCGACCTGTTCGACCAACCGAAGCTCATCTGGCGTTTCCTGGAGCGCCTGTCTGTCAGTTTTTTGTCCCAAGCGCCTAATTAAGGTCGTCGTTTTACCTGTTCCAGGCGGACCAGACAGAAAACACTTCGTATTGATAGGCATCCTGAAAATCTCATCCTGATGCCGATCCAGAATGGGCTGATCGCGCAGCTCCATATGCGTGATGATTGCGCGGCGCACCCCCTCCACGACGTTCTTTTCGGAATCGTCTTCCCAAAGTGCATCAAGGTCGCCCTCCTCGATCTTCTCCTTCGGCTCGAGGAGATCGCACAGAGATCCAACGGTGAACTTCCCGAGATCGCGGATGTCTATTTCTGTATCTCTTGAATCCCAGCCTTTCTCGTCTCGGGTGGGCTTGAGCAATGCACGAGATTCGATCAAAAGATCGCGCTCTTTAGAACCAAACCGGAATGATCCCTCGTCACCGGCGGCCAAGGAGGCGATCTTACCCAGTTCAGTCCGGTAACTCGCAATCTTGTAGCCCGGAACCGAGCGGGGTGTGGAACGCGTGATGAAGATCACGTCTTCTTTATCGTTCTCATCCAGAAAATGCACACGTGCGATGACAGGTTGCTGAATCAAGACAGCGATGGCATCGGCTTCAACGTCCGAAACTGCCTCAATGTTTTTCGCCAGCTGAGGGCTATTCAGTGTGTTAATGGTCGTGAATGCGGTGACATTGCTCCGTTTGTGAGATGCGCGAGCACTTTCGGCATCAGCGGCTACCTTTTCGATGCAGTCGAGCGAGTTTCTAGCGATATCTTCGATGATCGCTTCTCGGTCTGTTTTGTTCATTTCATCACCTCACTCAATCCCCAGCCCCGGCAGGCCGTTTGCAATCCGCATCGTTCAACGACAACACCATAAAATTAGAGCCAAAGCGACCCAAAACCCCATGGGTCCGCTAAGGGTCCTGGGTCAAACTTCATAGATAAGCCTCAACGTCATCATGATCGTGAAAGAAAAAAATCGGGACAAGCCATCCATGTCTGCCGACGAACTCGTGGTGGAAGGCTTCCGTCATCATTCCGGTCATTCCCTCTCCAAAGAGGTCGTGCAGTGCCTTAGGAGAGAGGCACCTGGGATAAAAGCCGGAACACTCTAATCTCCGGCGGCCCAGAATTGGGACCCAGAGCAAGACCAACAGGAACTAAATTCTCAAGGCTGTCCTTAACCCAACCTTTCTCGATAGCACTAACATTTGTATTTCCTCCTAAGTAGCTATTCTTTCCCATGCGATCACCAAAAGCTTTGGCATACCAGAACAGCCGAACGTCAGCTGGCGTAACGAAATTATCTACTGCTATAGCAAAACTTTAAGCCCCCCATCATCAATGATGATCATAAATGCTCTCAATTTCCTGGCACGTTCATGATGTTTGTTGGCTCGCCAGACCACAAAACCAGCAAAGCCTTCTTTGCTCGCGTCGCAGCGACATGAAGTAAAGAACGATACTGTATTATGATATCCTCTCGGTCGGCTGCATCTACCGCCGCCATGAGAGCTCCCTGCGGAGGAAATGAAGAAGCAGACATGAATGGGATTGCCACCGCGAAAAATTCCAATCCCTTTGCCCTGTGCATGGTTGTTACACGAACACCTAGAGTAGATCTGTCATCTGCGCCGGCATCAAGAATTACAGTCTTAATTTGTGCTGATTGAAGTGCTTCTTTCACACGCTTTACATCGGCTTTACGTGCACACAGTACGCCAATATCCGACAGGCGAATCTGGTCCGATGGAAGTGTTTGAATCCACGAAACCAGTTTCTCCAATTCCAATGCTTCGGAAGCACAACTGACGAGATCAGGAGAAACACCGTAAGCGTCCCCTCACGGCT
>NZ_JFJZ01000089.1 GCF_002115825.1 Thalassospira sp. MCCC 1A01428
CGGGCCTTCCAAACACAGTTAAAAATCTTTATTCCCTGTCACAACGCCAGATACAAACGCCGCTCACTCATCATGATGCGGCGTTATCTATTTATCCTTAAATAGATACAACATACCCACAATCGCGGGGTGGAGCAGCCCGGTAGCTCGTCAGGCTCATAACCTGAAGGTCGTCAGTTCAAATCTGGCCCCCGCAACCACTCTTTCCGATCCGTCGATTCTTGAGATATAGACTCGACGGATTCGCGAAACAAGAGAAAAAGTTCGGGTGCATGCCTCTAACAGAGGAGGCGGCACTTCCGAGTTTCATTTTCCCTAGAATTTTCAAGTAGATAAAGAAAAAACCCGTCGGCTGGCACCAACGGGTTCTTGGAAAGGCTTAAGCTGCCTCGGTCTCGAAATCTGAGGTGAAGTTTAGGCGATGGGACCGCTTTGTCAAGTGCAAATGCGGTGTTTGAACTCTGCCGATATCATAGATGACATCTTCCATTCCCGACGCGCAAACCGGCGCGGGTGCTGAGCCTTCAGCACCGGTCGGAACGTCTGCCGTTGCCCGCTGGCACTGGGTGCAGACAAAGGTTCTCGATCATCCCGATCTCACGACCGCTGAGATCTGCGTCGCCATTGTTCTGGCGTCGCATGTCAATGACCGCACACAGAACTGTTTTCCCAAAATTGAAACGATTGCCCGTGAGGCGAGCCTGTCGGATCGCAAGGTGCGTCAGGCGCTCAAGCGGTTATCCGAGCTTGGTCTGGTCGCCAAGCAGAGCCGCGCTGTTGGGCGGTTGCGGAATCGCAATGCCTATCAGTTGCTCGACCTTGGCGGTAAACCGGCATCTGGTTCCCTCATACCGGCACACGGTGCCGCTGTTAAACCGGCACGGGGTGCCGGTTCCAATAAGAAGAACACGGATAAGGAAGAAAACACGGATGAAAGGGAACAGGCACCTGCCGTTTCCGGCACAGGTGCCACCGTCCTTCCTGCCGTCGATGATCACTGTTTGATGTTAGCAAGAGAATGGCAGCGGCTGTGTTGTGAGCCGTGGACCCTGGCCAATGCCTGTTTGCGGGTCAGTGACGCGATTGATCGGGCTGGCGTCGATGCTGTCAGGCTGGAGCTTGAGGGTTTGCGACAGAAGGGGAGACGGCCTTCACGGCTTGTCATTCTGGATGTGCTTGATGGAATACAGCCAGAAGCTTGTGCAGAAGACACCGCATCCGCTTCTGCACCGATCTGTGATGCTTCTGATCCGGCTGAATGGCGCGAGATATGCGCCGCTATTGCGCAAAGCAATCTGCCAGACTGTCGCCATCCCCGCGCATGGTTGTCACAAATACGGGCGTCTGTAACCGGCAACGCTTTGCAACTGGTCGCCCGTAATCGTTGCGCGCGCGATACCGTGCAAAATCATTTGCTCTCCGAGATCACCCGGCAGGCCGCACGACGCGGGCTTGTGACCGGAGGTGTGATATGCTTGAACTGATCACCCCCACTCACAACATTCTCCCGTCTCTCGAAAAACGCCTTGAGATTTTCAGGCATCAGGCCGCAGGTCTGGCATGTATCCGGCGCTGGAACGGGGCCTGCGAGGTTACGGTGGCGCAGCATTGTGTGCAGGCTTGTGATTTGGTCTCAGCGCAGGCTGCTGGATATGCTCTGATCCATGACATTGAGGAATTTGATACCGGCGACATTATCACGCCGGTCAAAAATACCCTGCGTCAGCTCGGCGTCTGGCAGCGTTTTGAGATCGAAATTATCTTACCGATCCGGCGGCATTTTACCCTTCTGGCCGGCCTTGACTGGCCGTGGCCTCAAGCCATGCTGAACGAAGTCCATGAGATCGATCAGCGTTTGAAGGCAACGGAATATCGCGATTGTGTGGATCCGTCTCTGGTGCAGTTGAGCGCAGGCGATCTGTCAGAACCGTTTGACGAATACATGTTGCCCTGGAGTGCGATCAAGGCGGAGCGGGTTTTTATGGAGCGGGTGCGGTGCGTGCTGCCAGCATTGGGAGGGCGCGATGCAGGATGATGACGTTGCAGCCTATGCAAAAGAAGCAATTGAAACCCTCGAAGCTGAGAAAAAGGTGTTGCAAACGCAGCTTGTCGAGCTGGACCGGATCGAAGATCAGCAACCCGATGTCCAAGTCTGTGGCAGTGATCCCCTTACATCTCTGGAACCGGCACAACGGGCAAGTGTTATGGATGCTCTTTACGAACGGGAATATCAGAATGCCCACCGGTCCGGGATGCGCCAGAGGTTGGCTTTTGTCGAAGCGGAGATTGCGCATTGGCGCAACCGGCAGGATTCTGCCGGTTGAGTTTGGTCTGTCGGGCGGATTTCCGCTTAAGCTGGCGAAAATCCGCTTGAAACGAGGTCGCGACATATGCTTTGATTTTTGAAATTTGTTTTCAAAATCAATCAACTAACAGAATTTATCTCATGACACGCATTTGGCGATTTTGCGCGGGACTCTGCTCAAAGGGTTTTGGCATGGTCTAGCCTGCCACACAAAAGTGTGTGGCAGGGTTAACTGTGTGAGGACGCGCCTGATGAGGACTGTGAGATGACAGCACCGGAATTGGAGCCCTGGCTGGGGCACTGTCATTTTGTGTGCGATCCTTCAGGCGATGACGATACAGAAGACGGTTTTGGCAATGATACGGCAACCGTGACAGAAACCCTGACCGGCGTGGCCGCTGTTTGGGCCGATGGTCGTGACGCCTATGAAACTGTTTTGCGCGCGCATCTTGCGGAGAAAGGTGGCGATCTTGAACATCTTCGCCTGCTCTGGGCCGAAAATGTAATGCCAGCCACCGAATGGATGGTGCGCCATGCCCGGGAAAAGAAAGCGCTGGATCTGGCCCGCCATGTCTATGCGCAACATCCGGTCGAACTGGGGCTGCTGGCCAGCGATGCTACGACCACAGCGGAACCGGTTGCGTGGCTCGATATTAAAGAGATACCCGGTATTGAGCCGCTTGATGACCAGTTCGGTGTGCATCCACGCAAAACAGTGCCCGATGGTCTGCTTGAGCCGCTGTTCGGGGAGGTGGAACCAACAGCAGCAGAGATTGCTTTCTATGATGGCCTTGAGAATGTGCCGCCGCTTAAAACCTATGCTGTAATTGATGCTGCCAAACTGACAAGCGGGGCCAGTGCCATTGAAACCTGTGGTATGCCCTGGCGCTGCATGTTCAAGGGCAAGGCCGCCATCGAACTTGGCGATGTCGCGCCTTATCTGATCGAAATGGATCAGAAGGCGGACTTCACCCGCATCCTGTTTACCCATGACCCCAATGCCAACGCACAGGCGACGACCCGGCATCTCTGGCACCGCGAACCGGCGATTTATATTCGCTCCCGTGCCGATATTGACGAGATCCAGTCTCATTTTCGCAAATTCACCCGTGTGCGTGATGAACAGGAACAATGGTATTACCTGCGCTTCTGGGAACCCCGTGAGACGGTTAACCTGTTTTCCCTGGTCAAACATGAGCGTGAAGATGTGGCCGGGTTACTTCATCCCCGTGAGCAGCCACCGATCCAGGCGATATATGCGCCGGTGGGCGAGAGCCTGTTTAAAATTTCCTCCCGGATTGATCGCGAGGTCGAGAAGACATCCTTCATTTTGACCGCAGAAAAACGGGCCGGACTGGGACGGCGACGTCAGGACCGGTTCGCCACGGAGTTTGGTCAGAAGCTGTTTAATATCGCCCCGCGTCATTTTGAGCGGTTGGAGGTTAAGACTATCGACCCTGTCATTACGATGATCGAGATGGTCACAAAAGAGATCCGGGACAAGGGGTTCTTGCGTCGCAACGAGATTGCCAAACTCGCGACCATGGCCGGGTTCCACGGCACATATTTCTTGCAAGATGCCCGGGTGCGTCCGATTGTGCGGTCATATCTGGATGATATCCTCAAAAGCCCGATGGTCCGGCTCCAGCAGTTTGAAGACGCCTTTCAGAACCACAATTTTCCCAACATCCTGATGGCCAATGCCGCCCTGAAACAGCTTTTGCCATTGCTGGATCAGGGGATAGCAGGTGACCTTTCCGGCCCGGATGAGGTGATTAAAAAATCCACCCCGTTGCTGCCCGAAGAACATATCGGGGAATTTGTCATCCAATGCCGGGAAGCGAGGGAGAAACGCGGGCTCATTTCGGAAGACCAACAGGTGGCGCATCTGATTTGTGCTCTGGTTTTCACGCCCTTTTTTCTTGATGACCCATTGCACACCCGTCTTGCCGGTCTGTTTGCAGAGCAGCCGCCTGACCGGCTGTTTGAGCAGTTAAAGACCGGTTTTTTACGCCGTCTGGATATCGCCTGACAGGTATGAATGACATGAACCAGATTACAAACGAATATCAAAAAGCCCAGGAACTGGCCTCTTCTGAAGGGGGGCGGGTGGCCGCGGATGGGTGCCAGCATTGTCATGACGGCAACTGGATCCATCTGCGCTATGAATATCCAGATGAGCAGGCTGTCACCGATGCGACTTATGTGGTGCAAAAACCCAATGGCGGTGAGCCCGGCGGCGAGGTTATTACCGAAGGGGTGCTGACCGTTACCGAGCTGTCCCGGCATAAATATATTCATGTCGATCTGGGTGATTATGACGGCGAGGTCGAGGTCTTTTTCTTTGACGATCCGACTGAGCCGGTGCCGTTTGAAGAACCCGCCCCGGTTGAAGATGAACGCACCTGGCTGGAACGAGCGGCTGAGAGTGTGGCGTCCGGGATGGCATCAGGGGCGCAATGGAGCTGGCAGACCCTTCAGGGCGACTTTAACGAAGACATGTCAACTGGCCAGATCATTACCAATGCGATTGTCACGGCCGTGCCGGTGGTCGATCAGGTGGCGGATCTGCGCGATCTTATTGCCAACGGCAAACTCCTGATCTGGGAGAAACGTTACACAGAACTCGGGGTCTGGGTCGGGGTGTTTGCCTGCCTAATCGGGCTTGTGCCGTCGCTGGGGTCGCTGGCGAAGGGCGTGATCAAGATCATCTGGAAGAACGCCTCGGAAATGGGGCGGGTGCTGGTTTATATCAACAAGGCGCTGCACCGCACCGGTATGCGGGTCAATGGCTATCGGTTTGTTACCAAACTGGCCGATGATGTGGTCGATCAGGTCGGGTTTGTTGCGCAGAAATTTGACGAGTTTCTTGATCTGACGGCGCAAAAGGTTTCCTTGCTGAAGAACCTGTCGCCAGACATTGTCAATGATGCTCTGGCGACCATCGAGGAACTGTGTCGCATCGGACCTCAAAAAATCAATGCGGCGGCTCATGCGATCCGGGAGCGGATATTGCGTGCCATTGGCGATTATGCCACCAAGGCTTTTGCCGTGCTGCCGGGGCAGTCGATCATTGTGCAACGTGCGATAAGAGCCTTTGGTAAACTTGGCCCGTATAAGTCGTGGCAGCGGGCAATGGGACGAGAGGGATTTGACGCAGCTCCTTTAGAACAAGGAGCTAAACAGATTAACGAAAATATAGAAGTTCGCTTGGCAAATATTCGTAAAGCAGCGCCTAGATGGTACAATGAACTGTTGGAAGACAAGAAATTGCCTGGCACACTGCGAGAAGCGATGAAACAAGATCCTGAGCGATTTATCAAGGTACTAGAAACGTTTGGCTCCAAGCCTACATATCGGAATTTTGACCCTGGCGAAAAACTCTATCGGGTCGTAAATGATGAGAAAGGATATGAGGGGCAATTTTGGAGCCCTGCAAAACCACCGGAGACCGAAGCAGAATGGCGTGCACGGGATGCCGTGTTGAATGAATGGAATAACGGTGGAGGTTATATCATAGCTGAGGTGCCGCCACCTCCAGCCGCGTTTGTCGGAGATATCGCGCCGCAAAATTTGGCGCAAATTGATGGAAAAGAGGGATATTATCTTGAAGGGGGAGGTACACAGATTTGGCTCCCTCGCGATTATCCGAAGCCGACCATTAAGTCTGATCAAATTGATGAGTACTGGTACACTGACTGGAATGCGTCAGTGGATGCAGTGCGAGCTTCGCGGAAAGCTGGGACGATTAGTGAGTGTGACCTATGACGAGCGAGACGCAACAAATAATTGCTCTGTTTTTGCATGCAGATCAAATGATCGTTGACTATGTAGCCAAGCTGGACCAAGTCCAGAACCATATTAATGCAAGGATTGAAAATGGCGTTCCGTTGCCGAACGGCATCAAGATTGCACTTCATCATGATAAGGAAAACGATATTTCGTGGTTGCGTAAGGCTGTAGATGATCTGGACGGCGACAAGCAGGTAATAAAAGGCCACTTACATCAACTTAGAAAAACTTTGGGTAAAGCTGACTCGGACCGTAGCATTCTGCAAGCCGAGCTTTTAGTGCTGGATTGGTCAACCAATGCTGATCGATCAATGGAAACAGTAATCAATCAGAATTATCAGAATAGCGATCTCTTGCCGTCGCCGCCGCATTATTGGGCACCCATTGCACAAGAATGGCGCCAGCTGTTTAAATATGAAACGAATAGCCAGGACGATATCGCCCAGAGGACATCAGTTCTTAAATATCTTCAGAATGTTCGTAATCCTTGGGCTGGATATAGGGCCACTTGATCATCAAGTTTTATTCAGGCTGAGTGTGAATAATTAAACTTGTCTTGTCTTCGGAAATTCGCAGCACGCATGAACGTGACGGCCAGACCATTGGGCCGTATGATCTGATGATTGCCGGGTATGCACGTAGCGAAGGTCTCACGCTGGTGACAAACAATGTCAAGGAATTCAACCGTGTTGCCGGTTTGCGTGTTGTGAACTGGGTTAACAGTTAGCCGCAATACCAGTCCGGCTCGTACCGGGTATCCTTCTGACATCGAACTTGCGGGTCGGCCAAAGGAAGGGCTGCGCCCTCTGCCGTAAAGCAGAATCAGGGTCCCGGTTCACGCCTTAACGGTCGTGAACATCCCATATTCAGCTTGACGGCATTCACCCCTTTTTGACGACGGGAAGAAGTTGAACCGGCCACATCGGCCATCCTGTTGTCATTAAGGGAACCAGAACAATGCGCAAGGTAACAGAAAGCGATATTCAGACGGCCAATCATATTGCCCGTGAATTTGATGCCGCCGTCAGGGCGAACGATGGCGCGACCGCAGAGAAGGCTGCACAGGATTTTAAGGCCCTGATTGTTGCGGCCAATGGCGAAAAGGGCAGCTTTGGCAGTT
>NZ_JFJZ01000009.1 GCF_002115825.1 Thalassospira sp. MCCC 1A01428
ATTGGGTTCAGACCCTAATATTCCCTTTGATGCACATGGCCAGCATGAACCAGCCGTTAAATCTGCAGCGATTTTTCGGTGAAACAGGCCGACAGGCAATTGCGCAACAGGTTTTTATAAAGCGCAAACTGACGCAACTGCGCAAAATGCCCGTTTTAAGGCCCAATCCCGGCGGCACATCGTTGAGGCAAATAAGCATTCCTTATTGGCGGGTATAAAATTGTCGCAACTTGTGCGTCACTTTGCGTCGATGCACATTGCCCTGCGAAATTGAATGCATTGAGCATCCTGATATTTTCGGTCAATACCTGCTGCGGATTGGGTGCGCCTTGTTGCATCTTTTGCGCCTGATTACGCCTTGCAGGTCGGAACAATCAGGGGAACGGCAAATGCAAATGGCGGATTACATTATTGTTGGTGGCGGTTCGACGGGGTGTGTGATTGCATCGCGCCTGTCAGAAAACCCCGATTGCAGCGTTGTCCTGCTTGAAGAAGGTCCGCGTGATTATAATCCCTATATCCATATTCCCGGTGCCTATTACAAAACCGCGCAGGGCCGCCTGTTAAAACGCTATAACTGGCAACCAACTGCCGATCAGGCCCGCGATGATGACCCGACAATGGTGCAGGCCAGGGTGCTGGGGGGTGGCAGTTCGGTAAATGCCATGATTTATATTCGCGGTAACCCGGCCGATTATGACGGTTGGGCACAGGCCGGTGCAGAAGGTTGGGGGTATGATGAAGTTTTGCCCTATTTCAAAAAGGCCGAAAACAATAACCGCTTTTGCAATGATGCCCACGGCACGGATGGGCCACTTGGTGTTTCCGATATAGACCATATCCACCCCTTAACCCGTGCCTGGCTTTTGGCATGCCAGCAAAAGGGCATGCCGTTTAACCCTGATTTCAATTCAGGCGATCCGGCGGGTTGCGGGCTTTATCAGATCACCGCGCGTAATGGCCGTCGCAGCAGCGCGGCAACAGCCTATTTAAAACCGGCACGCAACCGCAAAAACCTGTCGGTTCAAACGGGTGCCCGCGTTTGCAAAATCATATGCGAAAATGGCCGTGCCACGGGTGTTGAATATGTTATGAATGGCAAAATCCGCATCTTGCGCGCCCGGCGCGAAGTGATTATTTCCGCCGGTGCCATTGCCAGCCCCAAACTTTTGATGACATCGGGTATTGGTGCGGCCGGTGCCCTTGAAAAGCACGGCATCAAGGTTTTGGCCGATGTGCCCGGCGTTGGGCAGAACCTGCAGGACCATATTGAAATGTCGCTGATCTATCAGCTTAACGGGCCGCATAGTTACGACAAATACAAAAAGCTGCACTGGAAGGCGCTGGCGGGTTTGAATTATCTGTTATTCAAAGGCGGGCCTGCATCCTCGAACCTGATAGAAGGGGGCGGTTTCTGGTGGGCAAACCGGGACGAGGCCATGCCCGACATGCAATATTTTATGGTTGTTGGCGCCGGCATTGAAGAAGGTGTCGAGGCTGTACCGGGTGGCAATGGCTGTACCATCAATCTGGGCCAGATCCGCCCGCGATCGCGTGGCGAGGTGACATTGCAATCGGACGATCCGCAAACGCCGCCACGCATTTCGCCCAATTATTTGGCCGATCCTTATGATCTGGAAACGCTGACGGACGGGGGGCTGTTTGCCATTGAAATTATGGAGCAACCCGCCATTCGCAAATATCTGCAACAGCGCCATGTGCCAGACATGAAAATTCGCACACGGGCTGATTTCAGAACATTTTGCCAAAATACGGCCCATGCTGCCTTACACCCAGCTGGTACCTGCAAAATGGGGCAGGACGACATGGCCGTGGTCGCACCAGACCTGAAAGTACGTGGGATTGACGGGTTACGGGTTGCCGATGCCTCGATCATGCCGAACCTGATTTCGGGGAACCCAAATGCGGTTTGCATCATGATCGGCGAGAAGGCTTCTGATCTGATTTTGGGTGAAAAAGCCATCTAATAGTAAAGGCCCTGCGTCACCATGCGTTAGCATCTGGTGACGCAGGGCCCCGAAATCAGATCAGTATTTCAACCAGGATATTCCCGGTGCGGTAAATGCCGCCTCGTAATAGCCATCGCCCGTATGGCGTGGTCCCTTAACATCAAATCCGGCGCGGGCGAGTTCGCTTGCCTTGTCGTTAACCGCCAGTTCACTACCCAGCGATATGGCAATATGCGACCAGCCTTCAAATTCATAGTCTTGAATCCGGTTAACCCACGGCCCGGTCATCAGTTCGATCCGGGTGCCTTTTTCCAGACTGACAAAGATGGATTGATAACCGGGGCGGTTTTGGCTGCGATAGACTGCTGATATTTGCGCCCCGAAATATTGTTGCCAAAATGCAGCCGATGCCGCCAAATCCCGCGTCCATAACGCGACATGTTCAATATAGGCCATCATCAACCCGCCGACTGTGCAGCAGCCTGACCGGCCAGTTTGCGCACGCGATTTGCGGCATCTGCCAACCGCTGGGCTGGCAGGTCACCATTTTCGACAGCCTGGCAGATACGGGTATTTAATGCGGGCAGATCATTGGCAGCTGATAATAACAATAAATCAGACCCGGCCTTTAAGGCCGCAATGGCCGCACCGGGCACATCAAAACGATCCCGCAGGGTAGCTGGCGCATCAAGATCGTCGCTAACGACAAGCCCGGCGAAACCCAGTTTTTTCAGCGCCGATATTGTCGGTTCCGATAAGGAAGATGGCATATCAGCATCCATCGCCGGGACAAGGGCAGGGCCAGTCATAATAGCACGCGGGCCCGCCGCAATGACCCCGGCAAAAACCGATATCGCCCGGTCAATATCATCCTTGCTGGCAATGATGGTGGCGATATCCGTTGCCGGGTCGCCATCAATATCGGGGTGGCCGGGAAAATGCTTTGCCACGGTGATAATCCCTGCCGCTTCAACCCCCTTGATAAAGGCACTGGCAATGCGGGTGGTATGTGCGGGGTCATCGGCCAGTGTGCGGCCCTGAAGCCATGGGTTATTGCCGGTTATCACATCAACGACTGGCGATAGAAACATGGTCACGCCCAATGCACGGGCGGCCTTTGCCATTGCAAGTGAGGATACGTAAATTTCGTCATCGCTCATGGCCAGAAGTGCGTCACGGCCCGGTATTTGCGGCACCATACCATGCAAGCGTAAAATTCCGGCCGGTTCCTGATCAAGGGCAATGATCGCACCGCCCGCCTTTTTATGGATCAGCGATGCAAAGGCACCAAAATCCGCCGCTGTTTCGGACTGACAGCGCGTTTCCGACATTTTGCGGGCAACATATTCAGCACGGTTTTCCCCCAAAAGCAGGGTTTTGCCGCCTTCGGAAAAATACTGTTCCAGGGCCGGTGTCAGTTCCAGATTATCGATCGCCGGCAATAAAACGGCATTGGCATCCAGGACAAGCTGGCTCATAGGGTCCTCGTTTCAGGATTTGGGTTTGCGGGCCAGATATGGCCCTAACAGGGCGGAAAGGGGCTTATCGGGGCTTATGGACTGCGCCAGTGCATGGGCATCATCCGCCCCGATAAAGGGAACCAGCCCGTTTTCAATGGTGTCGGGATGTTCCAGCATGCCGCGCGACCGGCCAAGGTTAACAACAAGCCCGTCAATGCATTGCTTTGCCAGTGTTTTCATCGCCTTTGTCAGCATGCCCGTCGCGCCGAGCAGCGAATGGGCCAGCATTGGTTCAAACGGGTTGCGCTGCAATTGCCCGGCTTCGGCGGCCAGGCTGATAGCAACGTCGCTACCGATAATCTGAAAGGCAACCTGGTTAACCATTTCGGGGATCACCGGGTTTATTTTACCGGGAATTTGCGGTGAACCTGCCTGCACCGGCGGAAGCGACAATTCACCAATACCCCCATTCGGTCCGCTGGCAAGCAGGCGCAAATCATTGCAAATCTTTGATAATGTAATCGCCTGGCGCTTTAACCCCGCTGAAAGCCCAACAAGGTCGGACATATTCCATGCCGCCGCCACCAGATCATGCGCTGGCATCAGTGACAGGCTGGTAAGAGTTTCAAGTTCTTTGATCACAGCGTGGGTAAATGCCGGTTGATCGCTCAGCGATGACCCGGCAATGGTGCCGCCAAGATTGATCTGCGAAAGCCCGGCGCGCATCGCCAGCGTGTTTTCAAGATCATGTAACAGGACATGCGAAAAGGCGGCAAATTCCTCGCCTATTTTCATGGGCACGGCATCCATCAAATGGGTGCGTGCCAGTTTCAAATCATCCTTGAAAGCCCGGCCTTTGGCGGCAAAACTTTCGGCAAGGCCGGAAACGGCATTTTTCAGTTCGGCCAGTTCAAATAACAGGGCAATGCGCAAGGCCGTACTGTGCACATCAGTTGTTGATTGCGACAGATTAACATCATCAACCGGATGCAAATGTTCATAATTGCCGCAGGCATAACCCAGCAATTCCAGCCCGCGATTGGCGATGATTTCGTTTAAATTCATATGGCTGGAGGTGCCACCCCCGCCCTGAAACACATCGACAATCAAATGCCGGGCATGCTGGCCTGCCAGAAGTTCGTCGCACACCCGGC
Organism: Thalassospira sp. MCCC 1A01428; assembly: GCF_002115825.1. Classification (GTDB taxonomy): domain Bacteria; phylum Pseudomonadota; class Alphaproteobacteria; order Rhodospirillales; family Thalassospiraceae; genus Thalassospira. Next base: position 4,585 of record NZ_JFJZ01000009.1, read on the forward strand.
CAATAACATCGGCCTTTTCATCGGTCAGCAGGCCCAACCGGTTATTGGCAATGGCAGCGGCCTTTTTAACCAGGGCAAAGGCCTTAACCAGCGGGCGCAGACTTGCCAGCGTTGTACCTGAAACATTGAAATTTTCCGATGCGCGCAGGCTGTGAATACCATAAAGCGCATCTCGCGGAATTTTGCGGCTGCCTAGCGCATCGGTTTCCAGGCGCACCCAGCTTGGATCTGGCTCCATCACCGTTTTCCTGCATTTGCTATCGGCAGGCCCAAACTGACTCTGCCGGAATGATCACAACGGTAAATCAGCCTCTGGGATGCAGTTCGATTGCCAGCCAGACGGAGTCGGTATCGGCGTAATAACGATGCCAGGGATAGGTCCATTCATTTTCACCCGTAACCCGGCAAAACGGATCATGTGAATAGCCCGCGGGCATTAAAAGATCTTCGTAAAGTGTGCTTTCATCACGGGTGGCAAATTTCTGCATACGGCCAAGGCCATGAATTTGCGTATGAACTTCCAAAAACGGATGTTCATTATGGATGAAGCAATCCGTATCACCCGGCGACCACCACAGATTAAGTTTCAGGTCAAATTCCTGCGGGGCTGTTGAATCGCGCCGTTCATTGGTAAACACAAACGGGTCGGTAACGACGCTGCCGATATGGTCCTGCGGGGAAATATAAAGCGGTGTATCGCGCGGAAAACTGCGAATACGGTTTCCCAGCCAGTCCCAGTCACGCAGGCCAACACCGCCCAGATTGGTGCGTTTGACAACCTTGATCACGGCCGCACGTTCACCAGACTTGATCACGCCCCCCTTAAGCCAGGTCGATTTCCATGCTGGAACAATTGCCGGGTGGTCCGTGCCCGTAATCATCGGGGCAGGTGACAGGTTGATAACAACCCCATCCTTAACATGATAATCACAAGGATTATCAATAAGCTGTGCCGTGATGAATTCGTCGTGAAAGGCGAGGTTGCGGACTTCATTCGTCATGATTCAATGCCTGTCGGTTTCCGTTAAGTTGCCGATAGCAAACCATCTTATTTCGACGCAGGCCAGTTCGCGATAAAAGCAATTATGACGCACTTTGAAGCAGAAATTGGCACTGATTGCGCAAAAACTAGCTGGGTTTGATCATGTCGGGCGCTTCGCCCAGATATTCACGTGCTTCGCGCGGAATCGAATTGTCGTTCATATCAAGGGTGGTTGTGCTTTGCAGTTCTTCACGGCTGAGAAGGCCGGGGCGCCGGTAATGCAAAACGGCCCGGGTTGAAAAAGGCTGGCGGAACATGGTTGCAGCCACGCCACTGACAATGCCAAACATGAAACGTTTGGCGCTGCGCTGCACGCTGGAAAAAATACCAAAGGTAAATTCGTTCCGCTGCACCGATTCAAAATCGATGCAGAAAACCCGGTCTTCTACCGGGAAGGTAAAGCCATGATATTTAAAGATATATTCGGTTTTCTTCGGGTTGTCGTAACTGGGAAAGCGTTCAACATAATAGTGATTGAGGAAATCGCCATTCTGGAAAATGCAGAAGGCAGAACGCAAAATCTTGCGCGAATAGATTGACGAATACTGGTAGCGGTCATAACAGCCGACATATTCGCCCATATCCACCTTGCTTGAGACCGCGACCGTATCAAGGAAGCTGAGCACCTGTGGCGCGCGGCGCAAATTATCCAGCACATCGAAGAAATTGCCATCAACCAGCGCCCTGAAATGTTCGGGTTCGGAAAACAGAACTTCCGGGCTCAGACCAAAGAAATTGGCGATGATGCGAATATTCCCCGATGACGGCAAATGTTTGCCCGACAGATATTTGTTGAATTGCTGCCGGTTGATGCCGACCTTGCGGCATATGTGCGAGATGGAGCCCTGACGGTCACATAACAGGCGAAGATTGGCCGAAAATGCCGCCAGGCGAGCCGTTGTTTCATGTTGCGGTAGCAAATCTTTGGCCTCTCACTACTTCGCACATTGTGCGTCAATTTGCGTCATCAATCTATCATATGCGAAATTGCCCGGACCCTGTCAAGTCTGCAAGATTTTGATCAGCAACAACGCAGATACGCCACTTGCTCAAAGGGCGTAACACAAGCAGGGAAGCAAAGATTATGAAACTAACGGGCGGTCAAGTCGTTGCCAAGGCGCTCAAGGAATATGGCGTAGAATATGTAGCCGGCGTTCCGGGGCATGGCATCTGGTCACTTTTTGATGCCTTCATGCAGGAAGGTTCGGAAATTCCGTTCATCCAGGTCATGCATGAACAAAGTGCTGTACACATGGCCGATGGGTATTACCGCGCATGTGGCAAGCCGATGGCATGTTCAACCTCGGTCGGGCCGGGTGCAACCAACACCATCATTGGACTGGCAACGGCCTATTGTGACTCAACGTCGGTTTTTTATGTGTCGGGTTCACCGCAAACCTACATGCACGGCCATGGCACGATGCAGGAACTCGAACGCCAGCAGGACAATGCCTTTCCCCGTATTACCGAACAGGTAACCAAGCGCGCCTGGCAGGCAAAATCGGTCGAAGTATTGCCAACTATCATGCATCGCGCCTTTAACGAGATGATGACGGGTCGTCCCGGCCCGGTCCATGTTGAAGTACCGATGGATGTGCAGGTTGAAGCAGCCGATGTCACGATCCACCCGTTGCAAAGCCGCCTTCCCATCGGTATTGCCCACCCGGACCCGGCCGCGATTGAAGCCGCCGTCAAACTGCTGCAATCGGCCAAACGGCCGGTGATTGTTGCCGGCGGAGGGGCTATTACCGCCAACGCATCCAGGGCCTTGACGGAACTGGCCGAACGCCTTGGCGCTGCTGTTTCCATCACCTGGAACGGCAAGGGTGCCATTTCCGAGGATCACGAACTGTTTATTGGCGCTGTTGGCCAGACCGGCACCACATGTGGCAACAAAATCACGTCTTCCGCCGATGTTGTGTTGTCGGTTGGTTGCCGCTTTACCGACTGGTCGGCATCGTCCTATGCGCAGGGGGTCAGCTTTTCGATCCCGCCGGGAAAACTGGTCCATATTGACCTTGATCCCCGCGAAATTGGCAAAACCTATCCGACCGAAGTTGGCGTTGTCGCCGATGCCAAAATCGCCCTTGAGGCAATGCTGGCCCTGGTCCCCGCGGATAATGCAGCACAGGCCCGCATTGAAAACGAAGCCTTCCTTGCCGATGTCAAACAGGCAAAGGCGGACTGGGAAGCACAGGTGTCCCCGCGTGAAAACAGCCGCGAAACCCCGTTTACATCGCAGCGCCCGCTTCGCGCCCTGCGCAATGTACTGGACCGGAACGGCATTGTTGTAGTTGGCTCGGGCAATACGCAGGGGTCGGTCAAACAAAGCTTTCCGGTTTACGAACCGCGTACCCATATTACATCGGGGTCCTTTTCGCCGATGGGCTGGGCAGTGCCCGCCGCCATGGGCGCCAAACTGGCCTGCCCGGACCAGCAGGTAGTGGCCATTGTCGGCGATGGTGATTTCATGATGTCGTTGCCTGAAATGGGAACGGCCGTCATGAACGGGATCAATGTTGTATTCCTTGTTCTGAACAACCAGGGCTACATGTCGATCCGGGGTGGGCAGCGCAAATTCATGGGCCGTCATATCGCATCGGAATTCAACCATCATGCCGGCAATGGTGCGCCATATTCGGCCGATCTGACCGCAACGGCACGCGCCTTTGGCCTGCAGGCCTGGAAGGTTGAAAAGGATGAAGACCTTGAAAGCAGCCTGAAAGCCGCACTTGATTGTAATGGTCCGGCGTTGGTGGAAGTCATCGTCTCGCGCGATGCGGCAGGACCGTTTGCAACGGGCTGGTGGGATTTCCCGTCACCGGCTTATTACGAAAAAGAACAGGCCGCCTATAGCGAGATGCGCAAAAAAGAACAGCATCTGTAATCGCCCGTCGGGCAGGGAAGGGCCGCGATAAAGCCCTTCCCACCTGACGCACGGCGACGACTACACCATCATCTCCAAACCATAAATTTGCACAGCGGGTGAATGCGATGCGTCACCCGAAAGGGTAGATATTTGCATGATCAGGCATTTTAAAACCGCACGCCTTCAAAGCAGCGACCACACAGACCCCGCCGTAACCAAGGCCGTTGAAACGCTTTTGGCCGAAGTGGCCGGGGGCGGTGACCGCGCGGTTCGGGAACTAAGCATCCGTTTTGACGGGCTTGATCGCGACTGTTACCGGCTTAGCGATGCCGAAATTTCCGCCTGTGTTAACGGGCTGAGCAAACAGGAACGCCACGACCTGGATTTCGCCCAGGAACAGGTTGGCAATTTTGCCCGTTTGCAGCGCGCAACCATGACCGACCTTGAAGTTGAAACGCTTCCCGGTGTGGTTTTGGGACATAAGAATGTGCCAATTGAAAATGTTGGCTGTTATGTCCCGGGCGGGAAATATCCGTTGCTGGCATCCGCCCATATGACGGTGCTGACCGCAAAGGTCGCAGGCTGCAAACGCGTTATTACATGTGCGCCGCCCTTCAAGGGTGAAATCGCCCAGAAAATCGTCGCAGCCCAGCATTTGGCCGGTGCTGACGAAATTTATTGCCTGGGCGGTGTGCAGGCCATTGCGGCCATGGGTTATGGCACCGAAACCATCAAACCGGTTGATATGCTGGCAGGCCCCGGCAATGCCTATGTGGCCGAAGCCAAACGCCTTTTGTTTGGTAAAGTCGGCATCGATCTGTTTGCCGGGCCGACCGAAACCCTGGTTATTGCCGATGAAACCGTTGATGGCGAAATTTGTGCAACCGATTTGTTAGGGCAAGCCGAACACGGCACCAATTCACCGGCAGTCATGATCACCAATTCCGAAAAATTGGCCCGCGACACCATTGAGCAGATTGATCGCCTGTTGCAAATCCTGCCAACCGCGGAAATCGCTGCAAAGGCCTGGCAGGATTACGGCGAAATCATCGTTTGCGATACCCTTGAAGAAATGGTGCAGGAAGGCGACCGTGTTGCATCCGAGCATGTGCAGGTCATGACCAGCGACCCTGACTATTTCCTGGAAAACATGACCAATTACGGTGCGTTGTTTTTGGGTGAACGCACCAATGTTGCCTTTGGTGACAAGGTCATTGGCACCAACCACACCTTACCCACCCTTAAGGCCGCACGTTACACCGGCGGGCTTTGGGTTGGAAAATTCCTTAAGACCTGCACCTATCAGCGCATTCTGACCGATGAGGCATCGGCCAAAATCGGGGCTTACGGGTCACGTCTTTGCCACATGGAAGGCTTCATCGGCCATGCCGAACAAGCCAACATCCGTGTTCGCCGTTTTGGGGGCCGCAATATCGGGTATGGCGCGGCTGTAGACGGCTAACGTCACGTTATCCGGACCGAGACGAGCACAAAGCCGCCGGTCCGGGATTTTTTCACGCTCAATCTTTCAAATCAGGGAGTTTCTGATGAACAAATTAAAATCCGCCTTCGTGGCGGGCCTGCTGGTTGCGGCCTCGTCACTGCCATCCCATGCCGAAACCAAGATCGAAGTTCTGCATCACTGGGTATCGGAAAGTGAAGTCGCGGCCCTGAATGTTATTCGCAATGCACTGGCCGAAAAAGGATATGGCTGGCAGGACAGTGCGGTTGGTGGCATGTCGGGCGCCAATGCCCAACAGGCCTTGCGCACGCGCCTTGCCGCTGGCAACCCGCCTGCAGCGATGCAGTTTCTGGGCTATGAAGGGCTGGACTGGGCCAGCGAAGGCGTTTTGCGCAATATGAACGACATGGCAACCGCCAATGGCTGGCAAAAGGCCATTGCGCCCCAGGTTTTACCATTTGTTGAATCAAATGACGGCTTTTTTGCCGTTCCCATCAACATGCATCGTCAGAACTGGGTTTGGGCCAACAAAAAGGTGTTCGACAAGGTCGGCATTGAACAGCCGCAATCCTGGGAAGAGCTGATTGCAGATGGCAAGAAACTGAAAGATGCCGGCATCATCCCGCTGGCGATTGGCGATGAACCCTGGCAGATCCAGGTGGTGTTTGATTCCCTTGTTGCCGACATTGGCGGACCGGAATTTTATAAAAAAGCGATGGTCGATCTGGATGACGAGGTCCTTTCCAGTGACACGATGAAACATATCTTTGACACGCTTCGCGAAGTACGCGGCCTTGTTGACGATCGTTTCAATGGCCGGGACTGGGCCGTTGCAACCGGTATGGTCATTAACGGCCAGGCTGCCATGCAGGTGATGGGTGACTGGGCCAAGGGTGAATTTCTGGCAAAGGGCCTGAAACCCGATACCGATTTCCTGTGCTTTGCCACACCCAGCAAAACCCCGTCCTTCCTTTTTCTGATCGACAGTTTTGGCATGTTTTACATCAATGATGAAAACGTGACCAAAGGTCAGGACGCCCTGGCACAGGTGATCATGGACCCGAAAGTCCAGCGCGATTTCAACAAGATCAAAGGATCGATCCCCGCACGTAGCGATGTTTCGGTCGATGATTTTGATGCCTGCGCCCGGAAGGGTTTCCAGGAACGTACCGAAGCCATCAATGATGGCGCCATGCTTGGCGCTGCAACACATGGCTTTGCCAGCCAGCCGCAATTCGCTGGCGTATTTGGCGATGTTGCCGCCCGGTTCTTTGTTACGGAAATGTCCTCGGACGAAGCTGTGGAAATGCTTGTCGACGGCATCGACAACGCCCGCTAGGCGCGCTTAACGGCCGGGCCTGTGGCGCATTTCACAGGCCCGGCAATCCGTATCCCCCCACGATTTCCACGATTTCCCGGCGAGGAATACATGTTTCGAAACACACATCTTACGGACCGGTTGGCGAAATGGTTACCCCGCCTGGTTTTGACACCAAGTATGGTGATGGTTTTGGTTGGCGTTTATCTGTTCATGGTCTGGACAGGCTGGATATCGCTTTCATCATCGCGCATGGTGCCCCATTACGACTTTGTCGGTCTTGAGCAATATATCCGCCTGTGGTCCACACCGCGCTGGCACACGGCTGTTATCAATCTGTTCCTGTTCAGTTTTCTGTTTCTTGCCATCACGGTGGGAACGGGCCTGATCATTGCCATTCTGCTTGATCAGAATATCCGTGCCGAAGGCGCGTTGCGTGCGGTGTATCTGTATCCCATGTCGCTTTCCTTCATTGTGACGGGTACGGCCTGGAAATGGATTTTAAACCCCGATCTTGGCATTGAAAAAGTGGTGCGCAGCCTGGGCTGGGAAAGCTTTGTCTTTGACTGGATCACGCGGCCCAATTTTGCCATTTACACCATTGTCATTGCGGCAGTCTGGCAATCATCGGGGTTTGCCATGGCCATTTTCCTTGCCGGTTTGCGCGGCATTGATAATTCCGTGATCAAGGCCGCCCAGATCGAGGGCGCATCCCTGCCCAAAATTTACCGCAGCATCATTATCCCCATGCTGCGCCCGGCATTTCTTTCGGTCATCGTGTTGCTTAGCTATATCGCAATCAAAAACTTTGATCTGGTCCTGGCTATGACCAATGGCGGGCCGGGTAGTGCGACCGAAGTACCCTCCACCTTCATGTTTTCCGCGACATTTCGCCGTAACCAGATGGGGGTAGGGGCCGCAAGTGCGATCATGATGCTGATGACCGTGGCTGCCATCATCATTCCCTATCTTTATTCCGAATTGAAGGAGAGCCGCCATGCCGACTAAAACCGGCTCTGCCCGCAAATCCGTTATCATTGGCAAATTCATCATTTATGGCAGCCTGATCGCCATTGCCAGCGTCTATCTGATGCCGCTTTGGGTCATGGTGACAACGTCGTTAAAATCGCTTGATGAAATCTATTCGGGGTCGTTTATCGGCTTACCCCAAGCCATCACCTTTGATGCCTGGGCCAAGGCATGGGGCGAGGCCTGCATTGGCACGGCCTGTACCGGCCTTAAACCCTATTTTATTAATTCGCTGATGATGGTGGTGCCCGCGGTTGCCCTTTCGACCGGTCTTGGCGCGATCAACGGGTATGTTCTGACCAAGTGGCGTTTCCCCTATCACAATGTCGTATTTGGCCTGCTGTTATTTGGCTGTTTTTTGCCCTATCAGGCAGTATTGCTGCCCATGGCGCAAATTTTGGGGATGCTGAAACTTTCAGGCAGCATTTCCGGGCTGGTTCTGGTGCATACGGTTTATGGTGTGTGTTTCACAACCCTGTTTTTCCGCAATTATTTCATCACCATCCCCGATGAACTGACAAAGGCCGCACAGATCGACGGCGCGGGTTTCTTTCGCATTTTCTTCTCGATCATGCTGCCTGCTGCGCTTCCCATTCTGGTGGTGTCATGCATCTGGCAGTTCACCCAGATCTGGAATGATTTCCTGTTTGGGGTGTCCTTTACCGCGGGTGAAAACACGCCAATTACGGTTGCGCTTAACAACATCGTCAACGTGACGATGGGCCGCAAACAATACAATGTCGATATGGCGGCTGCCATGATCGCCGCTCTTCCCACACTTTTTGTCTATATCGTTGCTGGCCGCTTTTTCGTTCGCGGGCTTACAGCAGGCGCAGTGAAAGGCTGATTGAAAAATGGCTACTCTGGAAATTGATCGCGTACGAAAAAGCTATGGCAATCTCGAGGTTCTCAAGGAAGTCAGTATCTCGATCGAGGCAGGCGATTTTCTGGTTCTTCTGGGGCCGTCGGGTTGTGGCAAGTCAACGCTGCTAAGCCTGATTGCCGGGCTGGAAGAAATTACCGACGGTGAAATCCGCATTGGCGGGCAGGGGGTCAATGATTTGATGCCCAAGGACCGCGACATTGCCATGGTGTTTCAATCCTATGCCTTGTATCCGACGATGACGGTGCGCGAAAACATCGAATTTGGCATGAAAATTCGCAAAACTGCCAAGGCTGACCGGGAAAAGGCCACCCAGGCCGCCGTCGAACTGTTGCAGATCGACCATTTGCTGGATCGCAAACCATCGCAGCTTTCCGGCGGGCAGCGCCAGCGTGTGGCAATGGGCCGGGCACTGGTGCGCAATCCCAAGCTGTTTTTGTTTGACGAACCGTTATCCAACCTAGATGCCAAATTGCGTGTCGATATGCGCACCGAAATCAAACGGTTACATCAACGGCTTGGCACGACCATCGTCTATGTCACCCACGACCAGATCGAGGCGATGACCCTGGCAACCCGTGTGGCGGTGATGAAAGACGGCATCGTTCAGCAGCTTGATGACCCGCAAACCGTTTATGAACGCCCGGCGAATGTATATGTGGCGAAATTCGTTGGTTCGCCTGCCATGAACATCGTGCCAGGCACCATGACCGCGGGCAGCGACACCCCCGTTATCCGTGTGCGCCAAACCAATGGCGAAGACGCCCTGATGACAAATATTCCCCTTAGCGACGCGGCAAAGGCGAAATATGCCGGCAAGGATGTATTGGTTGGACTTCGCCCGGAAGGTTTTTCGGTAAATACAAATGCCGATGCAAGTGCCAATGTCACCATCGAGGTGGTTGAACCAACCGGACCTGATGCCCTGGCGATGTTTGCCCTTGGCGGTGCCGATGTTACCGCGCGCGTCCCGCCACAAACCCTGAAAAGCGGGCAGGTCGTATCTTTGGGCATTGATGCAGCAAAAATCGTGCTGTTTGATCCCCAAACCGAACAACGCATCGATTAAGGCGACCCGGCATGACCTTTTCTTGCGACATCATCATTATCGGTTCCGGGATTGGCGGGGCGACGCTGGCGTCGTCCCTGGCCCCTACAGGTGCCAAAATCCTGATCCTGGAGCGTGGCCCCCATTTACAACACACACCGGAAGCCCGCGATGATGTCGCCATTTTTCAAAAGGGTTTTTATCAATCCGATGAAGAATGGCTGGCAACCGATGGCGAACGGTTTTTGCCGGGGAACTATTACTATGTCGGGGGGAATTCCAAATTCTATGGCGCGGTGATGTACCGTTACCGTGAACAGGATTTTACCCCCCGGCCACATCCCGAAGGGCAATCGCCGGGCTGGCCAATCAGTTATGGTGATCTTGCCCCGTGGTATGATGCGGCCGAAAATCTGTTTCAGGTGCATGGTGCCCTGGGACAGGACCCGACCGACCCGCCGCGCGCCCATGATTTTCCCTTTCCCGCCGTACCCGATGAACCGGCGATGGCGCGCGTTCGTCAGCGCCTGCAAAAAGCGGGGGTTACGCCGGCCAGCCTGCCACTTGCCATCGACATCAAAACCTGGCTTGCCGAGGGTAAAACCGGCTGGGATGCCTTCCCCAATACCGGCAAAGGCAAGATTGATGCGCAATCAGGGCCGCTGGATCAGGCCTTAAAACACGCGAATGTTGAACTTTGGCCCAATGCCCGGGTAACGCGTATTGAAACCGATGACAGCGGCCAAACCGCCACGTCGGTTATGGTCACCCAAGACGGGCGTGAAGAACGCATTTTTGCAAAGCATATTGTTGTTGCCGCAGGTGCCGTGCAATCCGCCGCATTATTACTGCGCTCGGCAAACAATGCGCATCCGGCTGGTTTGGCAAACAAGTCAGATCAAGTCGGGCGCAATTTCATGAACCATAATACCAGTGCCATGATCACGATGAACCCGTTTTTGAAAAACGACTGTGTTTATCAAAAAACACTGTGTTTCAATGATTTCTATAATAACAGCCCGGCAGGAACGGGGCCGTTGGGCAATGTGCAATGCCTGGGGCGTATTACCGGCAACATCCTGAAGGCACAGGTGCCAATGTTACCGGCCTTTGTGGCAAAGGTAATTGCCGGGCGTGCCTTTGGCTGGTTCCTGACCAGCGAAGACCTGCCCAACCCGCAAAGCCGTGTCATGATCCGGGGCAATGACATTGTTGTCGATTGGCAGCGATCCAACATGCAAGCGCATCACCAACTGATTGCCCAGACAAAAAAGGTGATGAAACGTGCAGGTTTTCCGATTGTTGCCATTCGCACCTTTGGCCGCAAAACAACATCGCATCAATGTGGTACGGCACGACTGGGGATTGATCCGCACACTTCGGTCGTCAATCCCGATTGCCAGTCCCACGACATTGCCAATCTGTGGGTCACGGATGCGTCCGTTCTGCCAACATCCGCTGCAGTAAACCCGGCGCTGACAATTGCCGCACTAGCCCTGAAAGCGGGTAAAGCCATTTCACAGAAAATATCGGCCAACAATCCCTGATCACTGGTATTGCCCGCCTGCCTGCCCATACGCCTCTCCCAACAGGACAGGAGCGGGCGAGCGATGCGCCGTGTTTAACCTCTCCCTCACCTGGCACAACACTGGGTGACCTTGCCAGTCCGCTGCCCTTAATCATCCCACCCGGTTATTGGCGCGGACTGGTCTTCTTTGCGCAGCGAACGATTTTTAAAGCACCTTAAAATAGTTCGACCATGGTTTTGGCTGCGGTTCGTTCGTCCGCATCTTCCTGATCCATCACTTCATTATGGCTGTTATGCTGTGTCTTTTTTGGGCCATTCGACTAAACCGGTGCCGTTTGAAGAACCTGCCCCGGTAGAGGACGAACGTAACTGGCTGGAGCGCGGCGCGGTCGACAGTGTAGCGTCGAACGTACAATGGGGTTGGCAGACCCTTCAGAACGATTTTAAGGAAGAGATGTCAACCGGCCAGATCATTGCCAATGCCATTGTCACCGCCGTGCCGGTGGTCGAGCAAGTGGCGGATATGCGCCATCTGGCGGCCAATGGCAAACTGCTGATCTTGGATAAGTGATATAACGAAATCGGGGCGCCGGTTGGCGTTTTTGCCTGCCTGATCGGGCTTGTGCTGTCGCTGGGGGCGCTGGCGAAAGGGGGGATCAAGATCATCTGAAATAACGCTTCGGAAATGGGGCGGGTGCTGATTTATATCAACACGGCTATCTTGAATGTATATCATTGACAACCTGCTGTTTCCCCCAGGTCTGTTCAATTCTCTCAAAACGTATTGCAGGGTCTGTCATGGTAGCCCGAGGCCCACAATATAACCAGAGCGGCCGCATCGCTCCTGTCGGACCGCAGATGATCTGACAAATTTGTCTTGCCGCTTGAATGCCGCAGGGGCTGGCCCTGCGACATTATTTGAAAACCGCTTTAGCTAAGCGAAATGTTCTATGGCTTGAAGTCGGTCACGCCAAGATGGGTATCGAGATCAATCGGAACCGAGACATGGTCATGGATGATTCGCCAACTTCCTTCAAACTTCCGATAGCCGAGCGTTTCGCGCGACCACATGTCGAACCCTTTTCCTGCGATCGAACCGGCGAAACGAGTGAGCCCTGTGGAGAAGGCCACGTCGCCGGAGCAATGAATTTTTGTTACACCCCGTTCGAAAATCGGGTCAGCATCAAACATTTCGAAAAATCTTTTCCAGTGCGCCCGGAACGTGTCCCAACCTTCGAAAATAAAGGGCGGCATCACATCGTAGGCGAGGTAATCAGGCCCCGGATAGTAGGTTGCCATGATGCGATCAAGATCACGCGATTGGGCTGCTTCAAGCCATTCGGCTCGGAGTGCATGGATCTGTTCTTCGTCATTTTTCATGCTTATTTCCTTTCCTTGATTTATGCGGTTTGAAATAATGTCGCGGGTTTGATCTTGCGGAACGCGAGCGTTCCACCTTCTTCAATGCTGCCAATGTGCTGCCAGCGACCCGACTGCTCGAACTCGTCGGTGATCGCCTGATGTTCGGTGCTGTTAGCGTGGGCGAGGTTACCGCAGACTAAAATACCCTTTGGCCGCAAAAGGTTTCCAAGCCTTTCGATGAGACGAAGCGTAGGTCCGAGCCCATCGAAAAATACCAGGTCATAAACCCCGTCCAGTTCGGCCATAACCTTGAAAAAGTCTCCCGAATGAACCGTCACGCGTTCGTCGAGGCCAAGATTACGGATGTACTCGCGGGCCAGCGCAACATGCGCAGGATCGCCTTCGACTGTGTCGACACGGGTGTGTTCAGTCGCAGTCGCCAGAACACATGCTGTGTATCCGATTGCCGTTCCCAGCTCGAGTATCCGAATGGCGGGGTCAGTTCGCGCGATCGCCAACAGGCCGGGACCGTCCTCGAATGTGTAGGCGTGGCATCCGTGCTGGCGCCGATGGCTGCGTGTGGCGGTCTGCAATGCGTCGAAGCGGGCAAGTTCGTTTGCGTTTGTTGTAAGCGTGATCATGCCATGTACTCGTCCAGCCAGGCGAGCATCGGCTCGGGGCGGCGTTGGAACTCCAGATATCCGTCCCATCGCAGAGACGTGCCTTCGATCCAGTGCAGCTTTTTTTGCGAGATCGGAATGGCATCGAACGTTGCCTGAACATCAGCCGGAGTGGTCAGAACATCGTCGTGCACCTGATATAAAAAGGTCGGTGTGTTCACACTGCATGCCCACGAGTTGGGTGACATCTGGTCGAAGGTGAGGCTTGCCGCGAGCCGGATTTCGCGGTCAAGCTGATCCACCCGATCCTCCAGTCCCATAGCCGCTAATTCGCGGGTCATCACCGAGCGGATAGACAAGGGTTGGCAAAGCAGCAAACAGCGGACCTCCCGGAAGTAATCCGGTTGCGTGTGAATGGCATAGAGGGTGGCGTTCGCGCCGTTGCATCTTGAGAACAGGCCGATAGCCATATCTTTGAGGTCCTGTCGGCCTCGGGCATAGAGCAGGGAGCCGATTACGTCCCGTGCCTCGTAACGGCCGCCGCTATTCAGGCCGCCATTGCCGGATCCGCTCAGGCCAAAATTGCGCTCGTCATAAGTGAGGACATTGTACCCTGCCTCGTGCAGGAGGCGGTAGTCGGCGACGTAATCAACCTCGAATGTGTTGCCGGTAGCCGCACCGAAAGACCGCCATGGCTCTAAATGTGTTGGGCATCCATAACGATTGAACATCATGGGATGATTGGCGATGACGAGACGATTTGAGCCGGAGCAGGGGATAAACCATGCTTCCAATGCTACTCCGTCCTGTGATGGAAATGTGATGTCTTCGTAATCGAGGCCCTCGTCTGCTGGCGTACGCAGGATAGGAGAACGGAGCGGATGGCTCCATCCCTGCGCGATAGCTTTAAGACGTTCTGCGATCTTATCGTTGGAAAGGGATTGTGGGTGGCTTGGGGCATCGGCCATGGGGTAACTCCATCTTTCGAAAGAACGTTTTTCGAAATTCAAGATACGAGTGGCTTTTCATTCGAGGAATGACGAAGTATGGTTGATTATCATGCAAAAAACGAATGAACCTGGTTTTGGCCATATCGATATTCGCGCTCTGCGCTTTCTTGCGGAAGTTCTGATGCGTCGCAGCGTCACGCAGGCTGGGGAGGCCTTTGGCTTAAGTCAGCCAGCCGCTAGCCGGTTGCTCGCGCAGCTAAGGCATGCGCTTGGGAGTGATCCCTTGCTCGTTCGCGCGAGCACTGGCGGTTATGTTCCGACCACTCGCGCAATAGAACTACTCCCTCGACTGCACGAGGCGATTGCGGCGACGAACAGGGTGTTTGCGCAACCTGGGTTCGACCCGGGAAAGTCGACACGGACGTTCCGTATCGCCACGACCGATTATGGTGCAGCAGTTGTCGTTCCGGCACTGGTGCGCGCTTTGCGTGCTGAAGCGCCTGGCATATCACTTGAGTTGTGCGCCTGGAGCGTTGAGACACTGGGCGATCTTGAGGAGGGGCGGACAGATTTTGCTTTATACACCGACGAGATTCTTCCTCAAGGCTTTCACTACGCGCCGCTGTTCGACGAGAGTTTTGCGCTTCTGCTGCGCAGTGACCACCCGATCCTCGATTCAAGAGATCATTCCGGCCATATCGCGCCCTCGGAACTCGCAACGCTTCCTCGCGTGGTCTTGTTATATCCGGACGGCAGTAAAATGGGAGTGGACGATCCGCTGGCGGAATATGGCCGTCAATTCGGCCCGGGTGATCTGCGGACACCACATTTCCTGTCGGCTCCCTTGTCGGTAATCGGGTCCGATTTCGTCCTGTGTGTGCCCCGCCGTATGGCCCATCTGATGGCCACCGCGAATGATTTGGCCGTTGTGGACTTTCCAGAAGCGGATCCAATCACCTACTGTATGATCTGGCACGATCGAGCCGAAATGGATGCCGGTATGGCCTGGGTGAGGGACCGGTTAAAATCAGCCATTGGCCCTGTATCTGAGGATAAACGCTAGTCTGTAATTTTAATCAGAAGGTGGCATGATAAAATGGCAGCTGGCTACTGGTTCACAGTTTATCCGGTCCATGTTTAATACAAGAAAGCTGCGAACCTGTTTTGCTGCGTCTTTCTTTATCATCTTGCTTTCGGCTGGGTGGGGCGCTTGGGTGATGTACTACCGGTTAGCGGGACGACACGTACTGGATGAAGAACGGCACAATCTACGTATGCTTGAAAAGTTATACCTTTACTGTTGATGACCTACAGGCACAGAAATTGTTGCAGGCGAACCGGGCCTTTGAAATTCCTGACATGCATTATGTTCTGTACGATCAGATTGCACATTCGGTGTGTGTAACCGCGTTAAATTGGACCAAATCCGTGGTTTGATGATGTTGAGAGGTAGGTTGTTCTTGCCGTGCCGCAGATCCGGTAATGATCTATAATATATCTTATGACAAATTATTGAGCATTCTGAAACATTGCATTTCCACGGCTTGTGGGCAAAGCGGATAGCTCAGAAGCAGATGCCTATCATATCTTGGGTTGGTCGGGTGTTAAAAACGCACAATGCAATTGCTACGCGGTTGCATTGTGCGCTGGTAATTGATAGGCATTCTCATGTGGCGGGTGCTTTGGCAGCAAGTATTAACACGGCATGTCGTTCAGGCTGGGCAACGTCATCTCCAGGCATTGTTTGCGTCAGATAGTTCATGGAAACTGTATTGCCAAATTACGCGACATTAAGGTGTCGTATAGGAATAACATTATGAAAAAACATTGGTTTAGCCGGGTGGCGTTGGGATGTGTTGTTACATTTGCGCCGTTTGCGGCCCTGCCGGCAACTGCCAATACCGTTACCCACGAACTTGGCCAGGCAGAGTTTGATAAACCACCAACCCGCTTCGCCGTTTCAAATTGGGCCCTAACGGAAAGTTTGCTGGCGTTGGGTGTTGATCCTGTCGCTATTCCCGAGGTTGATGCATATCGCGAATGGGTGGTTGCTCCCCCATTGCCGGAAAAGTTTATTGACCTTGGAACACGTATGGAGCCGAATTTTGAGGCCCTGCGTCAAAGCAATCCTGATGCAATTCTGATCAGTTCCGATTCAGTGATGGCATATGACAAGTTTTCAACCGTAGCGCCAACACTGGTGTATTCGATATATAATTCAAATGATGCGGCAATGGACCGGGCAGAGACTTTGTTGCGCAATCTGGGTAAATTAACCGGCAAATCAGAAAAAGCCGAAGATGTGATCAAGCAGGTTAATGCCCGTATTGCCACTGCCGCCGAGCGCATTCGTGCGGTGAGCAGTACAGACAGGAAATTTGCCATTGTTCGTATTATTGATGAAACAAATTTTCGCATTCATGGCAATACATCCTTGTTCGGGTCGGTTCTGGCCCGCATGGGGTTTGACAATGCCTGGCAAGGAAGTGTGAATAGCTGGTCCTTTCATAATGGAACTGTGGCCGACCTTGCCAGTATGGGGGATATCGAGCTTGCTTATATCGAACCGGTTGCGCCGACTATCAAAGCCAAACTTTTTCAGTCCCCTTTATGGAAAACGTTGCCCTTTGTACGCCATAACCAGGTTTATGCCATTCCATCAAGCTGGACCTTCGGTAGTGTTTTATCTGGTGCGCGTTTTGCTGAACAATTTGCGGATGCCATTGTTCGCAATTCCAAACCCTGAATACACGGCATTTGGCCCCCGTCCCTAACCTGCCTATACAAGCAGGAAAGCCCGTCATTTGTGAGACGGGCTTTCCTGTTGTTGAATGGGGATGTGTTGGATAGACAGACCTACCAGCTGTATTTCAACGTTGCCAGCACCGTTCTGCCTTCACCATAAAACCGGCTGCCAAATGTGTTCGACGATACATATTCCCGGTCCAGTAAGTTGGTTGCATTCACCGCGAGATTGACGTTATCGGTTACCTTGTAGTTCACCAGTGCATCGACCACGGTATGCGATCCCAGTAGTTCGCCATTGGCATTGTTATTGTAACGCGACCCGACAAAGCGGAGCCCGGTGCCAAAAGTTAAATCTCCGCGCGCGCCATTTTCGGGAATTGTGTAATCAATCCAGGCCGATGCAGCATGTTCCGGCACCATTTCCGGGCGGTTGCCAATGTTGCTGGTAACGACATCGTCTTTGATTTCGGCATCAAGATATGTATAGGCCAGTGTCAGATTGGTGCGGGCATCAAGCGATATTTTGCCTTCAATTTCCATCCCGCGCGAGTTGATTTCGCCAATCTGGGTATGTTTGGAATAATCTTCATTCCACTGCGAAACGTTTTCCTGTGTTAAGTCAAACAGCGCCACAGTAAACAATGCATCCATTTCGGTGGGTTGATATTTCATGCCAACTTCGTATTGCGTACCCAGCTGCGGTTTGGCTCCACCTGGAAGCGACGAGGTACTGCTGTAAACCGGTTCGAACGATTCAGAGTAGTTACCGTAAACCGAAACCTCGTCAGTTGCCTTATAGGTCAGGCCAAGGCGCGACGTGAATTTGTGGTCGTCTCGTTCTTCGGTTGTCCCGCTGCTAAGTGTATCGACATCGCTTTGAACATAGTCGAAACGTCCACCCACGGTTGCGATCCAGTTTTTTGCAATCGTTAGCTGTTCCTGTGCATAAACCCCATAGGCTGCCTGGGTAATTTCCGTATCCGAGGTAAAGTTGATGTTGATGCAGGACAGGCCACAATAAGCCGGGTTATAGGGATCAATCGGTGATGCCGTCCCGTCATATCGTTTTTCGCGGTTTACATCACGATTGAAATCAAATCCTATCAGCGTCTTACTGCCAAGATCCTGGTTGATCGCGGTGTCATACTGCATCTGGTTGTCGATGGCAAAACGGTCCAGCTTGCCATAAATCGCAAAAGCGTTCCGGTTGCCAAGTGGGGCCGTATCGTTCAGATAAACCGTTTCGTAATCCAGATCGACATGAGTATAGCGCGCATTTTGCCGAAATTGCAGTTTGTCGGTAATCTGGTGGGAAAATTCATAGCCAAGATTGGTTTCTTCGGTATCGAAATTATTAAAATCCGGTTCTCCGAAAAAAGCGTCCCGGCTGGTTTCGATCCCGACCGGAAAGCCGTAACCCAAATTGCTTTTGCGCTTGTTGTAACTGGTCAGAATGGTTAATTCCGTGCCTGCTTTTGGTTTATAGGTAAAGGCTGGCGCAATATAGATGCGATCATCTTGCGAATAGTCCTGGTTGCGCTCCGCATTCTGCCACATCCCTGTCAGGCGATAGGTCCATTTGCTATCTTCCGCAACTGGTCCGGTTATGTCTCCACCTGTCCGTAAATGATTTTTACCAAATGTGGTAAAAACTTCACCCCCGGCTTCATCTTGCGGGTGTTTGGTTACCAAATTCACCAGTCCCCCCGGCCCGTTCATTCCAAACAGGCTGGATGTTGACCCTTTCAGGACATCAACCTGCTGAAGTCCATAGGGTTCCTGGCGGGCTGTCGTGAAGTTATAGGTGCGTGATGATAATCCGTCGCGATAGGTTGATAACGAAGAATAAAACCCGCGAAGACGCACATAATCATAACGCACATCCGATCCGTATTCACCCGATTGCACGCCCGCGCTATAAGCCACGACTTGCTGCACATCCTGTACGTTACGCGTTTCCATTTCTTTTTGCGTAATCACAGAAACGGCTGCCGGATCGTCGAGAACCGGCGTGTCTGTCTTGGAACCTGTCAGGCTGCGCGGGGCCACGAAACTATCGGTAATTGCATTTTTGGGGCCGGTATCCTGGTCGCTATTGGCAACAATCCGTACCGGATCCAGTACCATGCCGTCGCCATTGGTGGCCCCTGATACCGCAACCACCACAACTGTACCGTCACTGGTGATGTCGTAACTTAACCCACTTCCTAAAAGCAATGTTTCAAGGGCTTGTTCTGCTGTCATGGTGCCAGCGACGGCCCGGGCATTAATATTGCGTGCCAGCGCCCCGTCTACCGTTACCTGCACACCGGACTGTACCCCGAACTGTGTCAGTGCACTGGTCATTGGCTGGGCTTTGATAGCAAATACATGTGTGGCTGAAAGGTTCGTTTTTTGTGGCCCGACCGGTACCTGGGCCAATGCCGGGCCAATGCCCATTACCGGTACCAAAGCAGTCGTCATTAAAAGTGTACTGGCGATCATTGCCACGCAGCCACGACGATAGGTCATGACGGCTCCCCCAATATTCATTTCCGGTCTCCGTTTGTGGTCTTTAGTCAAATGGCAATGCGACTGCGAATGAAAATGCGTCGCATTGCTGCATAAAATACAAAACGGAACCCACCCGGCTTTTTTCAAAAAAAGTTTCAGATTTTCAAAATTTAGGAATTCAGGGAGTTTCAGGACGGCGAAACGACCAATAACCACGGAGTAATTTCGCGTACAATCGCATTGTGCGCCCGTGCGATACCCCGAAGGGCCGCGACCGGGTTGTGCAGGTTATAAACCCCGGTTACAGGATGCATCGAAAGCTCATTACTGGTGACAACTATTTTGCCGCTATAATAACGTCTTAACTGATCAACGACTTCACCCAGTGGCTGATCCTGCGCGATAAGCTGATTACGACGCCAGGGTGCAATATCTCCCTTGCTGACATCGTGGCGCTTTACGCCCCCTGCCCAGCCAACCCGCGCACTTTGGCCTGATTTTAGCAATTCCGATATGGCTGGTTGCACACGCATATTATCAACCTGAACCAAGCCATGAGCAACGGAAACGGTGGTACTGCCAATATTATCGCTGACATCAAAACCGGTGCCAAGCACGGTCACATTTACCGCATCGGATCGAACCTGAAACGGGCGGTCAGGGTTGTGGGTTACTTCAAAAAATGCTTCACCATTTAACAGTGTTACATGCCGTTTCCTGGCCTCAAATTTCACGCGAATGGCTGTTTCAGGTGCCAGTACAACCTGGCTGCCATCTGCCAGCGAAATAGTTTCAATTTCACCGCTGCCGGTTCTGTAATCTGCCTGTATTCGGGTTATAAGGTCGGGTGCCATAACAGCGGTAACCAGGGTTGCCGCGATTGCCGCACCGACAAGCACGTATTTGCGCAAGCGGGATGCTTTTTTCCGGGTAAAACGGCTGCGTGCATCGACGATTGCATTTTGTTGTTCTGGTGCGTTCTCCGTGCGAGATGCGCGCGATTGGTCCAGATATTTTTGCCAGTCACTATCTGGTTGCGGCGGGATGCAGGCCATTAGCCCTGCCGTTTTTTGAATGGATTGCCAAGCCTGACCATGATGCGGGTTTTGGTTTAGCCATTCATCAAATTGGGCATGCAGCGCGTGATCTTGCGGGTCTTCCTGCAACAAAATCAGCCAGTCGGCCGCTTCTTTCAAGATCCGTTTTTGCACATGATCCTGGATAACTGCATCATCTTTGCCTGTCATCTCTTTACCCTAATTTCACCGATAGCCAGGCTGCATTACTTTGATGATTTAAAATGCCCCACACTTTATAGACGTTTGGCGTTGATGTTTTTCTATAATATTGTTTCAGGTTGCGACGAAAATTTTTTAACCGGGCCGCCTGTTTTACGGCCATTCCAGCCGTTCCCTGCAATGTGCAACCCCTTCGGCGATTAGTTTGTGCGCTAATGGCACCGAGATATTAAGATATGTCGCAATTTCGCGCAGTTTGGCACCGCCAAAACGATGCATTTCACAGGCGATGCGTGTGCGTTCGGGAAGTTCGGCCAATGCCGCTTTCATACGGGTAAATTCATCATTATAAAGGGCGATGGTTTCCGGATCGGGGGCATCGGCGGGTAAATATCGAATAGCATCGTCATAATCGCCTGCTTTGGTCATACGACATTCGCGGGCATGGCTGCGTTTGCTATCAAGCGCCAAATTACGAACAATCCGATAAAGATATCCGGTCGCATCCTCTAACAGGCGGTTGTTTGATGCCTCGTCAAAACGAAGCCATGCTTCCTGCACCAGGTCTTCGGCATGTATCGCGTTGCCAATAATTGTGCGGGCATAATTGATCAACGCCGGGCGCTGGCGCATAAAAAGCATCAAGGATGTTGATTTACCAGTCAAACTGCGCCTGCCCTGCACGAAGGTAACGGGGCCAGTCCCCGGGACTTTTCCTTCTGACAGGAGGCTTATCGCAAATGATATTGATTATCAATATCCTTATTGCTGTTTACGGGCAGCTTTTCAATATGGATGCAGTAAGGTTTTGTAAAATCGAAAGAATGCCAGATCCGGTTTATGCCAGCATAGATTTAAGGTCTTGCGACAAACCGGATCGGGCATAGAGTTATGGTTATGTTTTGTTCCTGGATGACCTTTGAACCCGGTTTCTGAGGATACCTATTCCTTCGACTTCGAGTTCGACGACATCGCCATCTTCAAGAAATTCGAAACGCTCCAGGCCACAGCCGTCATTAACCGTCCCTGAACCAATGATCTCGCCAGGATGTAGTGTTTCGTCCTGTGAAATAAACGCGATCATTTCATCAAAACCGTGCAAGATGGGTGCCGTTGATGTATCGGTCACAACTTTGCCGTTGATCCGCGCTACGGTACGCAGATTATGCGGATCGGGAATTTCATCACGTGTGACGATCACCGGACCAAACACATTCCCGCCATCAAAACTTTTGCCCTTTGCCGGGCCGAGCCACCCGGCCATTTCGCGTAATTGTGTGTCCCGGGCTGAGAAATCGTTGAATATTGTATAGCCAAATACGTGGTTAAGGGCCTCCGCGCGATCAATATTACGTCCCCGTTTGCCAATCACTGCGGCAACTTCAAGTTCGTAATCCATATAGTCGCTATAACCGGGCCAGATCACATCGGCATCATGGCCAAGAACAGAAAATCGGTTGGTAATGTAAAAGATCGGTTGCCGGCGATAGACCTCTGTAACTTCGCCTTCTGCAAAGCCGGGATCAGGTTCGCCTGCCAATACAGCACCAAGGCGGTGCATTCCGTTAGGTGCGTTGGCAATGTGGCGCGGAAAGCTGGAAGCATCGCGAATTTGGCGGGGCTCTGGCAATGGCGCAAGCAGTCTAACGTCGGAAACAGCATACTGTGGTGCTGTCGTTGCGGCGTTTTGTGCACGATCCAGACCAGCCTCTCCGGCATCAATCAATGCAAGCATCGACATCAACTCAGGCGCACCTGACGCAGTCAGATCCAGCAGTTTGTCATCTGTTACCAATCCAAGCCGGGCGCCATTTCCGGCATCAAATGTTGCCAGTTTCATAACTTTCTCCTTCAATCTCGAATAATTGCAACGGGGCGACACCAACCGGCACTTGCCCCGGTAATTTTTACGGGAAAACTGATTACCTCGAACCCGGTATCAGGCAGGGTTTCAAGATTGGCCAACTTCTCGATCTGACAATAGGCGCGTTCCATGCCGGCGCGGTGCCCTTCCCAAATCAGGTCGGCATTGCCGGTTTTTGCAACACGTTGTGCAGTATGAACAAACGGGGCGTCCCAGCTCCAGGCGTCGGTTCCGCAAATACGAACACCCTGTTCCGTAAGATAAAGGGTGGCTTCCCGGCCCATACCGCACCCCGAAGGAACATATTGCGGCGTCCCCCAGGCAGCGGCGGCCGCGGTATTTACCAAAACTATATCTCCGGGGGATAACGTATGACCAATCCGCCTGAGTTCGTCTTTAATCTCGTTGGCTGTCACAACATGGCCATCCGGCTTGGTCCGAAAATCAAGTTTGACGCCCGCCCCCATGAACCATTCAAGTGGCACTTCGTCGATTGTGATTGCCCGTGCGCCGCCATCCATTGTCGAATGATAATGGTAGGGTGCGTCGACATGAGTGCCATTGTGGGTGGAGATATGGGCCATTTCAACGGCCCAGCCTTCGCCCCCCGGAAGCTGGTCCTGGCTTACTCCGGGGAAAAACTCCAGCAGATCCTTCGCCGTTTCATCGTGGCGGGAATATTCAATTTGTGGTGCCAGGCCCGGCGGGTCTGCATAGGTAGTGTTTTCAAGTGGACGGGCAAGATCAATAATACGCATGACGTGGTCTTTCAAAATTTAAGCAGGGCAAGTGTTATTGACGGGAACAGGATGACCAGCACCAGCACCAGGGCCATAATGGCGGCAAAGGGTGCAGCACCACGAAATACATGGCCAAGATTGATCCCCTTGTCGCGCAGGGTTGCCTGTACGACAAAAACCGACAAACCAAGCGGTGGTGTTAATAGGCCAATTTCCACAGCCAGGACCGTGACCAGACCAAAATGAACCGGCTGAATGCCCAATTGCTGGGCAATGGGAAATGCAAGTGGCACTGTCACCAGCATGATGGAGGAAGAATCAAGTACGGTGCCCATGAACATGAGCAGCAGACTGTAGAGAAACAGAAATCCAAGCGGCCCGATCCCTGCCCCAATCGCCCATTGGGTGATGGATTGCGGCACGCCGGAAAATCCCAACATGCGTCCATAAATCGATGCCCCGACAATAAGGAAACACACTGCCGCCGTAACGTGGCCGGTTTGCTGGGCGATTTTCCATCCCGCACGCAACCCGATCCGGCGCATTGCAATACCAATCCCCAGCGCCATAAAGGCACCGATGGCACCGGCTTCCGTAGGGGTAAAGAAGCCAAGATAAATTCCGGCAAGGACGATCCCGGCGAGAAGAAGAACCGGTAAAATCAACCAGCCCGACGTTTCTGTTTCAGTTTGGCCCTGGGCAAAGGCATCATCGTCAGAAACAATTTGCGTGAATTTTTCCGGGCGGAATTTCCCTAGCAAATTGAGGTAAATAATATAGGCCAGTGTCAGCAGCAGCCCCGGTCCGACGCCACCGACAAACAGATCGCCAACTGAGCTGTCCGTCAGGATTGCAAAAAGAATAAGCAACAACGAAGGGGGAATAAGCATTCCAAGGACAGATGAGCCTGCAACAAGACCAACTGCAAGTGAACGATCTGTTCCGGCACGAACCATTTCCGGAACAGCAACACGGGCAAAGACCGCTGCCGAGGCAATGGAAATACCTGTGATTGCGGCAAAAATTGCGTTCGACAATACAGTTGCGATGCTTAACCCGGCACGCCAGCGCCGCAATGTACGGGCGATAATGGCAAATGTATCCCTTCCCAGCCCGGATTCCGCAACCGTAAGCCCCATAAGGACAAATAGCGGGACAACACCGAACGTATATTCGGCGATACTGTCACTTGCAGAAAGGGCGACAAAGTTAAGCGCCAGCTTTAATTGTCCGGTAAGGGCCCACATTCCGAGAAGGGAAATGCCCGCCAATGCAATTGCAACGTAAATACCGGCATAAATCGCAATGCCGATCCCGATCAGGGATAAATAGCCGATCATAAGATGGTCCATCAGCGACCTCCCGGCAAACGGCGGGCGGCAATGACGGCAGCCAGCGCAAATGACAGCGCCAACAGCATGGCACCTAGCGCTATGATCAGCAGAAAAGGCCAGACCGGCATCTGAAAATGACCGGAAATTCCTTCGGTCTCGCCACTTTTCCAGACAAGCAGAACTCTCGGCCAGATCGCCCAGGCAAGGGTAATGCTAAATGCCATGCCGCATAGCTGGGCAAGCATATCCATCAGAATGGATATGCGCGGGAAGCTCTCGGCAACCATCAGCATGATGCCGTTGGACCGGATCATTTCTCCGCACCGGTGTGTGTGCGCAATCTGCAGAAATACGATCCCGACAATGGAATATTTGACCATTTCCGGAACCCCCGAAATCGGCGCCAGAAACAGGTTGCGACCGACAACATCGGCAAGAATCAGAACCATCAATAACAGGATCCATGCCGTTGCCATGATATTTGTAACAATCATTAAACTGTCGGCAAAACGAACCAGGAGGGACGGAGACAAGTCACCGTCCCTATCCCCGTTTGCCTTGTTATGGGCAACGGATGTCATTTTACCGACCAGTCCCGTGGCAGTTTTACACCTGCATCCTTCAGGTGCTGGATATAGGTGTTGATAACTTCTGTTCCCGGAAGGCCCAGATCATCCTGTTCATGGGCCCAGTTTTGGGCAATAGGGGGTAAGGCGTTGGCCCATGCTTCACGCTCGGACGCAGGAAGCTCGGTAATTGTCGCCCCCCCTTTTTCCATCGTGGCAAAAGCGTTTTTAACGCGTTCCTCCAACCCGGTCCGATAGGCCGCGGCGAAAGCCTTGACCCCTGTGCGAAAGGCAGCCTGTACAGGCTCTGGCTGGCTTTCAAACCAGCTTTTGCTAACAGCAATACCACCGGCATATTGGGCGCCGAAATGGGTGCGCGTGACATAAGGGGCCACTTCGTAAAGTTTGGCAGCAGAGGCGGCAGTGGGAAACACAATGACGCCATCGGCAACGCCGGTCTGAATATCGTTATAATAGGTGGTCAGGTTGCCTGAAACTCCGACCGCACCGGTATTTTCCAACCAGGTAACGGCAGAACCGGGAGCATTGATTTTCTTGCCTTCCATATCTTTCAACGACGTGACGGGAAATTTCGTCATCAAAAGGTAATCTTCAAGGCCAAAGGCACCACCAAGATATTCCAGATCATGGTTTTCCCAAAGGGTACGCATTCCTGGAATTTCATCATGCATCTGGTCGACGGTTTTTAAGACAAGGTCAACGTCATCTGAGCCGAACGGGGTAACATAGGTTACGTTTTGTAGCGAAAGGTTGGATGGTTCAAACAAAGTTGAAACAATGCCAACTTGGGCCAGGCCAAATTCAATTGTTTCAAGTGCACCCCCTGGTTTGGCGAGGGTGCCGCCATAGGCCTCGTTCCAGTTGATTGTATAATCGGTGCCTTCCAAGGCGGCATTGACCGAGGGAATAAACGTTTCCGACAGAGTCTTGACCCATAGGAAAACCGGAGGATGACCGGCAACCGTTGTGACATTAATTTCTTCGGCGTAGGAAATTGTCGGCATCAAGGTGAAAGCAAGTGCCGCAATTGCGGCACGTATTGGTGTTCGTTGCATTATTTTTTCCTCCCATTGCGTCAGCAAGAAACTTTGGGCAAACTTGTTCTGACAACAAAACTATCTGGACGTATGTATAAAATGTCAAGAGAAACAAAAGAACCTGCCGCAACATCGCAAAAACCCGTCCCTACCGTGGATGGCAGATTGCTGCGGGGAGAAGCCACACGGGATCGCGTTCTGGATGCGGCGGAGCGATGTTTCGCCCAGGACGGCTTTGACGGTATTTCGATCCGTCAGGTCGCAACAGAAGCAGGCGTGACATTGGGTGTGGTCGGATTCCATGGGGGTTCGAAGAATGAATTGTTTCGCACTGTACTGGCACGGCGGGTTGAAACCCTGAATGCTGCACGACAGAGCCGGTTACAAAAATTGAAAGAAACGTCTGACAGCATGACGATCGAGGCGATTGTTGATGCTTATGTGGCGCCCTATCTGGAATATGCGTCTGGCGGTGATGCGCAATGGCGGGCTTATGCTAAATTAATCGCCCGGATTGCATCGGACGACCGGTACTATCCTCACATTCGGGAACTTTACGATCCGGTTGCGATTGAATTTCTGGAAGCATTGTTGCCGCTAAGCCCTGGTCTTAGCCGGGAAACACTCGCCACATTGCTAACGCTTAGCGTGGCAAGTCTATTGTCCATCGTTGCCAGTCGGTCACGCATTGCCGGTTTGGCAGGAACAGATGTAATTCCACCATTACCGATTGCGTACCGTGAGACGATTGTCAGTTTTTGTGCGGGTGGTATTCGGGCAGTGGATCAAATGAAAAATGATAACAATGGGTAAGGACGGGGTGCTTGACTGCCGGTCTTGCCGGGTAATTTTAAAGCTGCAATTGTTCCATTTGGGTTTATGGTTTTAAAGTTCGACCAGTTGCCTTGTTAACCGTGCCAAAGATACATCCATGCAGCATGAATGCAAAAAGGTGTCGTCCAACGCGGCATAGCATGAATTTTCCATGGATTTACACCGGGGCCGGACGCAGGAATTATTATGCCGTAAACGGTGGCCCTGAACCCTTGAAAAAGCCTTGAAAACCCCCGGTTTACAGCTCTTGCGTGACGTCGTCGCATTTCTACTGCCTATTTGACTTAACATTTCTGCCAAATGCAGTTCAATCCGCAATAGATTTTCCAATCGCCGGTTTTCATACAAGGCGCACCAAGAGCAGACAATCTGCCAACGATTTACAGAGGGAGACTTCGGGTGCAATTGACAGCCCATAATACAGCCCGTGCTGTGTGCGGGACTGATCATATATATTTGGGTAATGGCCTGAATATCAGCCGGTCTTATTGCCTTGCTGGCAAAGGAAATGGCAAATTGCGCGCGGGTCCCCGACCAGAAACAGATTTCGCTTTCGAAAGGGTGCGTATATCGCATCAACTCCATCCTGAACATTCACGCCGGGTTTGTTTCCACATTGGAAATCAGACATTGGCTACACCTCGCATCAGGCGTGGTAACGGGGGTTCGCCTCTGACAATGACCCGCCTGCAAACCACTGCAAATGTCCCGTTACTTTCAGGTTCTGTTATTGGTAATGCAATACGAATCGGATCGAACAAGGGTCTATGCGCCAGGCACCCCGTAGAAGCCGAGGTATCCGAACATGCGTTCTTCTTCTGATCTTCAAAAACTTGTCAATCGCCGCGAAAAAGACAAAAGCCTGGAAGCGCCATTTTATCATTCTTCGGAAATACTTGAGCTTGATATAAGCGCGATATTTGGTCAGCACTGGATTTTTGTTGCTGTCGAACCGGAATTGCCCGAGCCTGGCGACTGTGTGACGGTTGAGGTGGGGCGTGCCTCTATTCTTATCCTGCGTGGGGACGATATGGAGGTGCGCGCCTTCCATAACGTATGTCGTCATCGTGGGGCACGTTTGATTGATGAACGTACAACCACCATTGGCAATATCGTTTGTCGTTATCACGGTTGGACATATAACGAAGATGGCGAACTTATCCTGGCTGAACATATGGGGGCTGGCTTTGACAAAAGCTGTCATGGCCTTAAACCTGTCCATGTGCGTTCAATTGCAGGGTTGATTTTTATCTGTCTGGCTGAAAATGCACCTGCCGACATTGAAGAAATGGCGCGGGTGATGGAGCCATATCTGGCACCGCATGATCTGGCAAATTGTAAAATCGCCCATAGCTCGGAACTGATCGAGGAAGGCAACTGGAAGCTGACGATGGAAAACAATCGCGAGTGTTATCACTGCGAGGGAAACCATCCGCAATTAACGGTTCCGTTGTCTGAATTTGGCTTTGGGTTCTCGCCTGACGAGTTGGACGAACGGCGCTCGGCTGATGTTAAAAAATACACCGATTCAATCGAACGTGACCATAAACATTGGGAATCGTGTGGTTTGCCATCAGCTGAGGCAGAACACCTGTCGAATGTAACGGGGTTCCGTACCATGCGCCTGCCCCTGATGTGGGCCGGTGAATCCCATACACTTGATACCAAGGTTGCATCGAAGAAATTATTGGGCAATTTCACTGACCCCAAACTGGGCGGGTTAAGTTTCTGGACACATCCCAATTCCTGGCATCATTTCATGAGTGACCACATTGTCACTTTTTCTGTTCTGCCAATTTCACCCGACCGCACATTGGTGCGAACAACCTGGCTGGTTCATAAAGATGCGATCGAGGGCGAGGATTACTCGCTGGATAACCTGACCCAGGTATGGACCATGACCAACTTGCAAGACGCTATGCTTGTGCGCCTTGCCCAGCTTGGCAGTGAACAGCCCGCCTACGAGCCCGGCCCCTACTCTACCTTTACGGAACCGCATGTTGAAGCGTTCTGCGACTGGTATATTAACCGGCTAAAAGATCATTTCGCTGCCAGTAAGACGGGAACCCAAGCCGTATGAGCCGTAACACCCCAGCCGAGGCCGAGCAAAACCGTGCCTTGCAAGCCGAAGACAAATATACCGAAATAACGCGTGTGCCGACATGGGACCCCGAGCAGGACGACGTGCTTGTTTGTCGGCAGGTACGCCAGGAAACGCACGATGTAAAAACATTTGTCTTTTCCGGGCGGGAGCCACGCGCATTTCGGTTTTATCCCGGGCAATATATGACCTTTGAACTTCCGGTCGAAGGGATGGTCACGCGCAGCTATACGATCTCGGCATCGGCGGCCCGCCCCTACCGTGTTGAAATCACGGTTAAGCGTGTGCCTGGGGGGCCGGGGTCCAACTGGCTTCATGATTATATGGTTCCGGGCAAGGAAGTTACGGTTTCCGGCCCGTCAGGCGAATTTACAACAGACGCCACCTCGGAAGAAAAACTTCTGTTCCTGTCCGCAGGCAGCGGCATTACCCCTATGATGTCAATGACACGCACGGCCTGCGATTTGTCAGAACCGTCCGATCTGCATTTCATTCATGGAGCGCGGACGCCCTCTGACATTATTTTTCGCGACGAACTGGCCCTGCTTGCTGCACAAAACCCGTCGCTGAAACTTGCCTTTACCTGTGAAACCTCGTCAGCCAGCCATAGCTGGAGCGGTTACACAGGGCGCCTTAGCCTCCCTATGCTTTCCCTGATGTCTCCGGATTTCATGGAACGCAAAATTTTTTGCTGTGGCCCGGCCATGTTTATGGAAGGGGTGCGCAACATGTTGAAACAGGCCGGTTTCAACATGGAGAAGTATTACGAGGAAAGTTTTGATTTTGGGGCGGAAACAGCTGGAACACTTGAAGAACCAGCCTCGGTCGCGCCGGAAATCAGTGATCAGCTTTTCCGCGTTACCTTCTCGAAAACGGGCCATGTGGTTGAATGTGGCCCTGGCATGACGATCCTGTCCGCTGCGCGTGAGGCTGGGCTTATGCCGATGTCTTCGTGCCAGCGTGGTATTTGCGGCACTTGTAAATCAAAGCTGATTACAGGTGAAGTCGACATGCAACACGGTGGCGGTATTCGGCAGCGCGAAATTGATCAGGGCAAAATTCTGATCTGCTGCTCAACGCCGCTATCCGATATTGAAGTCGAAATCTGAAAACAAACAATGGGAGACGCCCCTTTTAGGGCCACTGGTGCGAGGAGATGCGGTGCCCTCGCCCGGTAACGGTCAGCCGTGTAAAACAGGGAAATAAAATGAAAAAACTACTTGTATCAGGATGCCTGTCGTTAAGTTTTTTCGGAGGAACCATTGCGGCTCAAGCCGCAGATTGCGGCAGTGTTACGATTGCCAGTATGAACTGGCAAAGTGCCGAGGTTCTCTCCAACCTTGATAAAATCATTCTTAGTGAAGGATATGGGTGTGACGCCGAGGTCACCATCGGTGACACGGTACCCACCATTACCTCTATGACTGAAACGGGCGAACCGGACATCGCGCCGGAAGCCTGGATTGACCTGTTGCCGGAAGTTGTAAAAAAGGGCACCGAAGAAGGCCGTATCGTTAAAGTCGGGTCTCCCCTGCCTGACGGCGGGCAGCAAGGCTGGTGGATCCCGAAATATTTTGCTGATGCCCATCCGGATATCAAAACCATTCCGGATGCATTAAAACACCCGGAACTTTTTCCCTATGATGAAGACCCCAGCAAGGGGGCGATTTTTAATGGTCCTCAGGGATGGGGCGGCACTGTTGTAACCTCGCAACTTTACTGGGCTTATAAAGCGCAGGATGCAGGTTTCAAGCTGGTTGATACCGGTTCATCGGCCGGGCTGGACGGGTCGATTGCCAAGGCATATGAAAAAAAAGAAGCCTGGATGGGATACTACTGGGCGCCGACAGCGTTGCTTGGCAAATATCCGATGGTCAAGCTTGGCTTCGGTGTCCCGCATGATGCCGCGGAATGGAAACGCTGCAATACAGTAGAAGATTGCCCGGACCCCAAACCAAATGAATGGCCGGTTGATACGATTGCAACGCTCGTTGCCAAACCGTTCCACGAAAAGGCAGGGCCAGAGGTATTGGAATACCTTGAGAAACGGTCCTGGAGCAACGAAACCGTTGGCAAATTAATGGCCTGGATGACTGATAATCAGGCCAGTGGTGAAGACGGGGCCAAACATTTCCTGAGAGAGAATAAAGACATCTGGACCAAGTGGGTGACACCCGAAGCAGCGGAAAAAATCGAAGCGGCCTTGTAAGCAAATGTATCAAGTCGGGCGGTGCGCTTTTGACGCACCGCCTTCCATGCGCCGATAAAATCAAAAAGACGTGTCGCACCCCTTGAAAAGGTGGAATTTAATGGAATGGTTTTATAAATTCCCGCATATGGACGACACTGTCCTGCGTAACCTGAAAAAGGCAATCGACGAAAGTTTCAGGAATTTCACTCGCACCTTTGGCGGGACAATTGAAAGCCTTTTTTATCCGGTAAAGCAATTTCTGATCGCTGCCGATCACTTTATGACCCATACCCCGTGGCCGATTATTACCGCGATCATCCTGATTATTGCGTGGTTCGCCAGCCGCAGCGTGAAAACTGTTTTGGGTTGTCTGGTGACGTTGCTTCTCATCGGTTATTTCGACATGTGGGAAGACACGATGCGGACGGTCGCCATCATTTTTGTCTGTACCGTGCTTTCCATCGCCATTGGTATCCCCATTGGTATTTTGATGGCGCGTTCGGATCGTATTCAGAAAATCGTCAATCCGATCCTCGACGTCATGCAAACGATGCCAAGTTTTGTCTATCTTATCCCGGTTGTGATGCTGCTGGGGATTGGCAAGGTGCCCGGTCTGATCGCTGTTGTTATTTATGCTATTCCGCCAATGATCCGTCTAACCAACCTTGGCATTCGACTGGTCGACAAGGATGTGCTTGAAGCGGCAGATGCCTTTGGAACATCGGGTTGGCAAAAGCTGTTCAAGGTCCAGCTTCCGCTGGCCCTGCCGACAATCATGGCCGGTATAAACCAAACCATCATGATGGCGCTTGCCATGGTCGTTGTGGCCGCAATGATTGGTGTTCAGGGGCTTGGTCAGCCGGTTCTTAAAGCGATTGCCAATCAGTATTTCACATTGGGCATGTTCAATGGCCTGGCCATTGTTGGTATCGCGATTATTTTTGACCGGGTAAGCCAGGCCTATGGCAAAAAGCTCCAGAAGCATCGGGAGATATTCCATGGCTGATCATCAGTTTGGCGGTATTCAAGTCCGTCATCTCTACAAGATTTTCGGTCATAATCCGAAACTTCATGTTGATGCCGTTCAAAAGGGTATGACCAAGACCGAACTGAACGAAAAATTTGGTCATATCCTTGGATTGCGCGACATTAATATTGAAATCCCGTCGGGCCGTATCCAGGTGATTATGGGCCTTTCGGGATCGGGAAAATCAACTCTTATCCGTCATATCAACCGTCTCGTCGATCCAACCGTTGGCGAGGTTCTGGTTGATGGTGTTGATGTTGTCAAAATGAACCGGGATGAGTTACGGGCATTTCGTCGGCATCAGACCGCAATGGTGTTTCAGAAATTTGCCCTCCTCCCTCATCGCAGTGTGCTTGACAACACCGTTTTCGGGCTTGAGGTGCAAGGTTTGGACCGTGTCAAAGCAGTTGATGTTGCCATGCGCTGGCTTGAGCGTGTTGGCTTGAAAGGGTTCGAGGAAAAATATCCCAACCAGCTTTCTGGCGGGATGCAACAGCGTGTCGGTTTGGCGCGGGCACTTGCCAATGATGCACCTGTTCTATTAATGGACGAAGCCTTTTCGGCGCTCGATCCGTTGATCCGCATGGATATGCAGACTGTTCTTCTTGATATTCAGAAAGAAATCAAAAAGACGATCATTTTCATCACCCACGATCTCGACGAAGCTCTGCGCCTGGGTGATCAGATCGCGATCTTGCGTGACGGCGAGATCATCCAGCAAGGTACCAGCCAGGATATCGTGTTACGGCCCGCAGATGAGTATGTCGCCAACTTCGTCAAGGAGGTTAACCGCGGTCGCGTTGTGCATGTCGAAGCCGTCATGATGCCCCTTGTGCCCGAAACAAGCCCTGCCCGCCCGGCAATTGTCGCGGGTACGACAATAGAGGATGCCATGCGCGTGCTGGCAAACACGGCAGATGGTGCGGGGACTGTGGTGTCGTCCGCGGGTCAACGATTGGGCAGCGTTGACTTCCGCCAGCTTGCAGGGGCTATGATTGATATGCAGGAAATGCCACCACAGAAAAATGATCCTGTCGCGGTGGTGTCATAACATAATGCCGGGCTTGTGACCGTCTTTTGCAGGTCTTTACCCATACCGGATACTGCTAAAACATCGCCCGGCATTATTGTGTCGGGCGATGTAAATTTTTGTTCTGTCTGTTTCTGTCGCTGCTTCGTTTGGTTTTAACTAACCGTTATTCTTCCGGGATCGTGGTGGTATGGCGCAAGGCTTGTGGGGTGCCGCCATAGCGGCGACGAAACATGCGGCTAAGATGTGATGAGTCACAAAAACCGCAATCAACGGCAATTTGTGCAACCGATTTCTGGCTTTTTTCAATCAGGTGATGGGCCAGATCAAGGCGGATATTTAAAAAAGCCACCTGCGGCGATGTATCAAGGCTAAGCCTGAAATGGCGTTCGACCTGGCGTTTACTGTTACCCATGCGGCGGGCAATCTCTTGTACTGATATTGGCGTGTCTATGTTTTGCTGCATGATCAGCAAGGCGCGCTGCACAATCGGGTCCCGGGTTTTAAGATCAAGGGGAATGCCCGGTTGTGGTTTTTCCGCCTGTAGCGCGTCATCTATGATCATGATGTGCAGGCTTTTATTGGCCTGTGCGCGTCCAACATGTTTATCAACCAGATAAGCGGCCAAATGCGCTGAACTCACCCCGCCAGAGCAGGTTAATCGATCCCGGTCGACAACAAAAATCTGATCTGCAACCGGATCAAGGCCATCGAACTGTTCCATAAAGTCGGAATGGTGAAACCAGCTGACACAGCAACGATATCCGTCAAGCAGGCCTGCCTGGTGTAGTAAGAAAGCACCGGTACATACCCCTACCAAAGGCACGCCTGCGGCGGCGGCTTCCTGCAAAAAATGATGATAGGCTTTGCTAAGGTTTGGCGTTTCATCCATCAGTCCGCCGACGACCACAATGTAATTAAATCGCCGGGGGTCACCCAGCCGTTCCTTTGGCTGAACGATAATGCCGCTGCTTGATGTTACCGGGTCCATCGTGTCGGACAAAATAGTCCATTTGCATAGAATCGGTCTGCTCCGGTCCCCCTCGTCCGCGGCCAGCCGCAAAACATCAACGAAATTTGCAAATGCACAAAGCGTGAAACGGTTCGCCAGAATAAAGCCAACCGACAGGCGCGGAGCTTCGGGTTTTGGCTTTAATGTCCGCGTCGCGGATGTCTGGTTTGACAGCGTATTGGGGCTGTGAAATTCGGAACGAACGGCCATTGGACCTCCGATACAAACAAGGTTGCTGCATTTGTCGTAGCGGTAATCTCACTTTGACGCAAACATTCTATTTTTCGGCGCGCAAAGTCGCCAGATTATTTATCAAGATACTAAAAACCAGCCTATCCCGCGCAGGGTAATCATTACTTGTGTGGTGCAAAAAATTGCAAGGCTGTAAAGGCGACCGAACAGAAGATTCGCGCCATCAGGTGATTTGGCAAAAATGACGAACCCGTAAATATGGTCATGAAAACTGGCCATTAATTGAAGGTGCCTCGGAAGTACTTGCTGCGGCAAAGTGGTTTTCCGAATTTTAAAACAGGCATCCTGGCGGGGGCGACAAAGGGGAAAAATATGAAGGTTCTTGTACCTGTCAAACGCGTGGTTGATTACAACGTGAAAATCCGCGTCAAGGCGGATGGTTCAGGCGTTGATCTTGCCAATGTTAAAATGTCGATGAACCCGTTTGACGAAATTGCGGTTGAAGAAGCTGTCCGGTTAAAGGAAGCAGGTAAAGCCGACGAAATCGTCGTTGTTTCTATTGGCCCGGCATTGGCACAGGATACTCTTCGTACAGCCCTTGCCATGGGGGCCGACCGCGCCGTTCTTGTTACCGTTGATGGCAGGATTGAACCCTTAAGCGTCGCCAAGGTGTTAAAGGCTGTGGTCGAAGATGAAAAACCCGATCTGGTCATTCTTGGCAAACAGGCCATTGATGATGATGCCAATCAGACTGGGCAAATGCTTGCCGCCCTTTTGAACTGGCCGCAGGCAACCTTTGCATCAGCCCTTGAACTTGACGCAGGTCAGGCCACTGTCACCCGCGAGGTTGATGGCGGGCTTCAGGCAATTAACGTGACCCTTCCGGCCATTGTCACAGCCGATTTGCGGTTAAATGAACCGCGCTATGCGTCTCTACCCAATATTATGAAGGCCAAGAAAAAGCCGCTGGATAAAAAAACACCCGACGATTTCGGTGTAACGGTGTCATCCCGGTTAACCGTAATTCGGGTGGAGGAACCATCGGTTCGTCAGGCCGGGGTCAAGGTTGCCAATGTGGCCGCGCTGATCGACAAGCTGAAAACCGAAGCCAGCGTTATCTGACAGGGTTAAGGGGAGACTTTTTAAATGGCCATTCTTCTTTTTGCAGAACATGACAATCTATCCCTGTCCGAACAGACAGCGAAGGCATTAACCGCCGCCAGACAAATTGGCATCGATATTGATGTGTTGATCGCGGGTAAAAATGCCAGTCCGGCAGCAGAACAGGCCGGCAAACTGGCGGGTGTGCGCACTGTGCTTCTGGTGCAGGGTGACCTGCTTGAAAACCAGCTGGCCGAACCAACCGCCGCCGTTATTGTC
This sequence comes from Thalassospira sp. MCCC 1A01428, assembly GCF_002115825.1. Lineage (GTDB taxonomy): Bacteria > Pseudomonadota > Alphaproteobacteria > Rhodospirillales > Thalassospiraceae > Thalassospira. The sequence continues at coordinate 40,504 of NZ_JFJZ01000009.1, forward strand.
GGTCTTGCCAGTAATTACGACACCATCCTTGCCCCGGCCACCACAACGGGCAAAAACGTGTTGCCACGTGTTGCCGCCCTGCTTGACGTCATGCAGGTTTCCGACGTGACCGAGGTGGTCGCACCCGATACCTTCAAACATCCGATTTATGCCGGTAACGCGATCGAGGTTGTCCAGGCATCCGATGCCATAAAAGTACTGACAATCCGCACATCAAGTTTCGCGGTTGCGCCAGACGGTGATACGCCAGCATCGGTCACGGTTATTGATCATGATGGCGCGGATGGTGGTCTGTCGCGGTTTGTGGAAAACATTTTGTCGGCAAATGACCGGCCTGAACTTAACTCCGCCAAAATTATTGTTTCAGGTGGCCGTGCCCTGGGCTCCGAACAGAAATTTCAGGAAGTCATCACACCGCTGGCCGATAAACTGGGGGCTGCTGTCGGGGCTTCGCGCGCTGCTGTTGATGCGGGTTATGCCGCCAATGATCTGCAAGTTGGCCAAACCGGTAAGGTTGTCGCACCCGATCTTTACATTGCGTGCGGCATTTCCGGTGCCATTCAGCACTTGGCAGGTATGAAAGATTCAAAGGTGATCGTCGCCATCAATACCGATGAGGATGCCCCGATCTTTCAGGTCGCGGATTACGGCATTGTTGGTGACCTGTTTGAAATTCTTCCCGAAATGGAGCGTCAGCTCTGATACGTTTTTCATCTTGTTGAAATGGAACAGATCCAGTGAGCGATTCTTCATACATACTGCGCATTGCCTGTGATGACCGGCCCGGGATCGTTGCCGCTGTAACCTCGGCACTGGCGGCACGCAACGCAAACATTATTGAATCCAACCAATTCTGGGATCGCCAGACAAACCAGTTCTTCTTGCGTATCGCAACAAGCACACCCGAGGATTTTGACAAATCACAGGTCGAAATTACCCTGAGCCCGGCTGTTGACCGCTTCAATATGAAGTTAAAGGTTCAGGACACATCCCGTCGGCCAAAGATCATCATCATGGTGTCGAAATTCGATCACGCGATGTTGCATCTTCTTTACCAAATCAAGGTTGGCTGGCTTGACGCCGAAGTCGCCGCGATTGTGTCTAACCACGAAGACGCCCGTAAAATTGCGGATCAGGAAGGCATCCCTTTTCACTATATGCCGGTGAATAAGGAAACCAAGGCAGAACAGGAAGCCGCCCTCGCCGACCTGGTGAAAGAAACCAATGCAGAACTGATTGTGCTTGCGCGTTATATGCAGGTGCTAACCAACGAATTTTCCAACAAATTCTTTGGCATGATCATTAACATCCACCATTCGTTCCTGCCGTCATTCAAAGGCGCAAAGCCCTATCACCAGGCGTATGAACGCGGGGTGAAACTGATTGGGGCGACCGCCCATTACGTTACCCCCGATCTGGATGAAGGCCCGATTATTGAACAGGAAACCGAACGGGTTAACCATGCCATGTCGGCCGATGATTTTGTGGCAACCGGCCGCGATATCGAGGCCCGTGTTTTGGCCCGGGGGGTTAAATATCATCTTGAAGGGCGCGTCATGCTGAATAATCATCGAACGGTGGTTTTTACGTCATAACGCTTTTGCCATCACAGGGGACCGGTATACCGGTCCCCGTCTGTCGTTCCCGGAAAGCCGCACAATATGTAGTCTTTCCCTGCCAAAAACATAAAATCATCTCGAAAAGAAGGAATGAGCGAAATGGCCGCATTTCCCAACAAGGCTAAAGTCGTAATCGTTGGCCTCGGCGGTATCGTGGGTGCCTCGGTGGTACATCACCTCATTGAAAATGGCTGGGACGATATTGTTGGTATCGACAAATCCGGTATCCCTACCGATATTGGCTCAACGGCGCACGCTTCTGATTTTTGCTTTGCCACCAGCCACGATCTTTTATCGTGCTGGACCACGATGTATTCCATCGATTTTTACGAAAAGATGGGGCATTACGCCCGTATTGGCGGCATTGAAGTGGCCCGTGTTGGCGATGACGAACGCATGGCCGAACTTAAGCGCAGGGTTGATTCCGGCAAGGCATTTGGCACCAATGTCAAAATCATCAGTGCGGCCGAAGCCAAGGAAAAATTCCCCCTTCTTGAAGAAGACCAAATACAGGGTGCCATGTGGGACCCGGACGCCGGCCTTGTTACCCCGCGTTCGCAAACTGTTGCCGGCAAGCTGGTCGATCAGGCAATTGCATCAGGCAAACTTAATGCCTTTGGCAACACATCAGCCCTGGAACTGATCAGCGAAAATGGTCGTATTACCGGCGTTGTTACCGAACGTGGCACCATCCACGCCGATTATGTTGTGGTCTGCGCCGGGCTTTGGGGCCGTCTGATTGCCGAAATGGCAGGCGAAGACCTGCCCGTAATGCCGGTTGACCACCCGCTGACATTTTTTGGCCCGTATAACGAATTTGAAGGCACCGGCGTTGAAATCGGGATGCCTCTTTTACGCGATCAGGGCAATTCGGCCTATATGCGCGACACAGGCGACCCCAAAAGCACCGAAGGTGGCCAAATCGAGTGGGGTTATTATTACGAAGAAAACCCGCGTCTGGTGCATCCACGCGACATCCTTGAAAAACATCAGGCTCGTTTATCGCCCTCGCAACGCGATTTGGAACTCGAAGATGTGATTGAACCGCTGGAACGGGCAATGGAACTGACCCCGATCCTGACGGAACTTGGTTTTAATGAAAGCCATTCCTTTAACGGTCTGTTGCAGGCATCGGTTGACGGGGGACCGTCAATGGGCGAAAGCCGCAAATTACGTGGCTTGTGGTATGCTGTGGGCATCTGGATCAAAGACGGCCCGGGCATGGGCAAATTACTTGCCGACTGGATGACCCATGACCGTACCCATATTGACCATCACGCCATTGATTTTTCCCGGTTCAACGAATTTCAGTTAAATGAACAATATATTTATGATCGTTGCTGGGAAACGGCGAAAAAAATCTATAACCCGCCGGTCCATCCCCGCGAACCCTTTGGCAATGCTCGTAACATTCGCCGTTCCCCGTTTTATGATCGGGAAGTCGAACTGGGCGGCTATTTCATGGAACTGGGGGGCTGGGAACGCGCGCATGGCTATGCCGCCAACGAACACCTGCTTGAAAAATACGCCGATCAGGTGCCGATACGTGAAAACGAATGGGATACCCGTCATTTCTGGCGTGTGTCCAACGCCGAACAATTGGAAATGAGCGCGAATTGCGGCATCATCAACCTGTCGCACTTTCATATGACCGATATTGAAGGGCCAGACCATGTGGCCCTGATGGAATGGTTATGTGCCGCAAAAATTGGTGGCGATGCCAATATTGGCAAAGGCATTTACACCCATATGCTCGATGATGACGGCAATGTCCGGGCCGACTTCACGGTATTTCGCATGGAAGATCGCTGCCGCATGGTTAACGGGGCCGATGCGGGCCCACGCGACATCACCTATATGCGCCGCGTTGCCCAGGACAAAGGGTTTGACGTCACCATTACCGATGTGACCGAAAATTTCACCACTGTCGGTATCTGGGGGCCAAATGCCCGTGTTAACCTGCAAAAAGTGGTCGAAGACCCGGACGCCCTCAGCCTTGAAAACTTTCCATTTGCCGCAATTCGCCAAATCAAGATTGCTGGAAAAACTGTAACCGCCTTTCGCATTTCCTATGTCGGTGAGCAAGGCTGGGAACTGCATATGCGCTACGAAGATGGCCTTGCCGTTTGGGATGCGCTACGTGCAATTGGGGTGATGGCCGTTGGGGTGGAAACCTATGCCAACTCCCGTCGGCTGGAAAAATCCTTGCGTTTGCAAAATGCTGATCTGCACACCCAGTATAACCTGCTCGAAGCCGCTTTGGCCCGTCCAAAGGTCAAGGAAGCAGATTTCCGTGGTAAAGCAAAGCACGAAGAATATCGCAACCGTGACCACCAGCCCGCCATGCTGTGCACCCTTGTTATGACCGATAATATCGATCATCAGGGCGTAGCCCGCTACCCGTTGGGATCTTTGCCCGTCATGGACCCGGAAACCGGCCAAACCCTGATCGATGAGTTGGGCCGTCGGTCTTATACCACCTCAATCGCCTATGGCCCGAGCATTGGTAAAAACATCGCCCTAGCCTATTTGCCACACGCTTATTGCCAGGAAGGCCGCAAACTGACCATTTCCTATTTTGACGAAATTTATCCCGTCGAAGTCGCAGGTGTTGGTTACAAACCACTTTATGACCCGGAAAATCTGAAACCACGTAGTTAACCGGCTGCGTTTTAGTCTCAAAAGTTAAACGGGGCAGACCGCAAGGTCTGCCCCGTTTCTTTAATGAAATGTGCCCAAACAAAAACGGCCCCATACATTTCATTGTATGGGGCCGTCATAATTTCAAAGACGGATCAAGCCGAATAGATGGGATAGGCAGCGCACAGACTGCGAACTTCGGCAAGTACAGCGGCTTCAATCTCGGCATTGCCATCGGGGTTCGCGGCAAGGGCGTCAATAACTTGAATAATCAATTCGCCAATTTTACGAAATTCGGCAGCTTTAAAGCCACGGGTCGTTCCGGCCGATGTTCCAAGACGCACGCCCGAGGTCACAAACGGCTTTTCCGGATCAAAAGGAATGGCGTTTTTGTTGCATGTCAGGCCCGCACGTTCCAGCGCGGCCTCACTTGCCTTGCCGGTTACACCTTTAGGCCGCAAATCGACCAGGACCATGTGGCAATCCGTACCACCCGAAACAATATCGACGCCCCCTTTGATTAAAACGTCAGACAGGGCACGCGCATTTTCAATCACCTGTTTGGCATAATCCTTGAATGACGGTTGCAATGCTTCGCCAAACGCCACCGCCTTGGCGGCAATTACATGCATAAGCGGCCCCCCCTGATTGCCGGGGAATACGGCAGAATTGAATTTTTTTGCCAGCGCTTCATCATTGGTCAAAATGAACCCGCCACGTGGGCCACGCAAGGTTTTGTGAGTGGTCGATGTTACCACATGGGCATGAGGAACGGGGTTTGGATATTCGCCTGCCGCAACCAGACCGGCATAATGGGCCATATCGACCATTAAATATGCGCCAACCTCATCGGCAATGGCCCGGAATGCGGCAAAATCAATCGGGCGCGGATAGGCCGACGCTCCGGCCACAATCAGTTTTGGTTTGGTTTCCAGTGCAACACGTCGGACGGCTTCCATATCAATCAGGTGAGTATCTTCTTCAACCTCGTAGGAAACCACATCAAACCATTTGCCCGACATGGTAACCGGAGAACCATGGGTTAAATGCCCGCCATGCGCCAGCGACATGCCCATAATCCGGTCGCCCGGTTGCAACAACGCCAGAAAAACCGCCTGGTTTGCCTGCGCGCCGGAATGGGGCTGTACATTGGCAAATTCGGCGCCAAAAAGCTGTTTGATCCGATCAATGGCGATGGTTTCAACCACGTCAACATGTTCACAGCCGCCATAATAACGACGCCCTGGATAGCCTTCGGCATATTTGTTGGTCAAAACCGATCCCTGTGCCGCCAGTACATCTTTGGAAACGATGTTTTCTGATGCAATCAGTTCAATCTGATTTTGCTGGCGGTCCAGTTCATGGGCAATTGCCTCGGCAATTGCTGTATCCGAAATCGCCGCAGTGACCATAGAGTCAGACATTTGTATTTCCTTTTCCATCGTACGGGGCAAAACCCGGGTTATTCCGCAGCCAGTTCGGCACCGCCGGTTTGAAGAAGACCGATCACATATGGCGCAAAGGACCGCCATATATCGAGACGGAAGCTGTTTGCACCATCCCGCCACAAAACCGCGGATACCCCGTCAACGATGGTCCGGCATCCCTCGCCTATGGCAATTTTGTCTATGTCGCGGGGGCAGCCAATTGTTAAAAGATCCGTGGCTCCTGGTCCTTCGATCTGCACGGTGATTTCGCGGGCTGAAACGTCGGTCAGGCTATGGGGGGCCTGCGCATACACAGCGGCGCAAGCATCTGTCAATCGCTGCGTATCGGTTGCGTCAGTTTGAATTTGCCATTCATCAGGGCCCAGACAAATAACATCTACCGGCCCGTTTTTGGCGCGTGTCCCAATCCGGGTGGGCAATTCAATGCCGATGGCAGCGGACAGAACAGGTATATCTGCCTGCCCAAGGCGTAACGAAAGCCGCCCCGCCGGTGCCATTAATGCAACTGAAACAACATTGCCTGAAACCAGCGGCCCCGGCGTAAATGCAGGTGTAAGTGCCATCATCAAATCGTCCCCGGGGTTAAAGTTTCAGTCGTGCGCCTTTGGGATCGTAAAATACGGTCCCGGTAACTTCGGCGTTAATCACACCGTCGGGCATGGGAATATAAATTGTTTCGCCCATGCGGCTGTGTCCGCCCTCCAGCAAGGCAAAGGCGATCGGCCTGCCAACAGCATCACTGTGATAAGACGACGTGACATGGCCGACCATTTTCATGGGAATGGGCTGGTTCGGGTCCAGCACCAGTTGCGCACCTTCTTCAAGCTTGGTTATGCCATCTTGCGTTAACAGGCCAACAAGCTGCTTGCGCCCTTCGGCGACCAGGTCGGGCCGTTCCAGCCCGCGCTTACCCACAAAATCGGGTTTGTTTTTGCCAATTGCCCAGCTTATCCCGGCGTCATGCGGGGTTACTGTGCCGTCCGTATCCTGGCCGACGATGATGTAACCTTTTTCAGCACGCAGGACATGCATGGTTTCCGTACCATAGGCACAAATGCCATGCTTCTGGCCGGCTTCCCACAAAATTTCCCAAAGTTGGCGGCCATGACAGGCGGGGACGTTTACTTCAAAGCCAAGTTCGCCGGTAAAGCTGACACGGAACAAACGGGCGGGGAAACCGGCGACGGTGCATTCGACAATCGACATGTGCGGAAAGGCTTCGTCAGATAAGTCCTGACCTTCCACAAACGGTTCCAGCAACTTGCGGGCATTCGGGCCGTTAAGCGCAATTGTTGCCCATTGTTCCGTTGTTGATGTCAGCCATACTTTCAGATCCGGCCATTCGGTCTGAAGGTAATCTTCCATCATGTTCATCACACGGGCGGCCCCACCCGTTGTCGTTGTGACATGGAACCGGTCATCGCTCAGGCGGCCAATAACACCATCATCGCGAATGTAGCCATCATCCCCTAATAACAGGCCATAGCGGGTGCGGCCCGGTGCCAGTTTGGTCCAGGGATTGGTATACATGCGGTTCATAAATTCAACCGCATCAGGACCAACCACCTCGATCTTGCCCAGTGTTGATGCATCAAACATACCAACGGCAGATCGGGTTGTTTTGCATTCCCGTGATACGGCGGCATCCATATCCTCGCCGTTTTTAGGGAAATACCACGCCCGGCGCCACAAACTTACAGGTTCAAAGATCGCACCGTTTTCTTCGGCCCAGCTATCGATCGGGGTTTTGCGGGTCACTTCAAAATGGTCGCCCCGATGATATCCAACAAAGGCACCAAACGATGTGGGCGTATAAGGCGGGCGAAATGTTGTCAGCCCCACTTTGGGTTGCGGTTTGCCCAAGGCATCGGCGGCAATGTTCAACCCGTTAATGTTAGACATTTTCCCCTGATCGGTCGCCATGCCATTGGTAGTATAGCGTTTGACATGCTCAATCGAATGCATACCTTCGCGTACAGCCAGGCGCAAATCCTTGGCGGTGACATCGTTCTGGTAATCAACAAAGGCGCGGGCCTTGCCCGGGTTCAGGTCGGTTGGCAGTTCCTTGTGGCTAACACCGGTTCCGGGACGGTCGCCTTCAACACCAAATTCATTGGCACTGGCTTCCTTTTCCAGGTGGCGGGCGACAGTCGCCCCCATCTGTGCGCCGTCATTCAAGGCTGCCGCAATGCCCCAAAGACCACGACCCGCCCCGGCAATTTCGCAATCTTCGGTTTTGCGGTCGGGCAAAAAGGTTTGCATGTCGTCATTCCAGGCAAGTGCCCCCTTGGTATGGGAAAACAAATGCAAGGATGGGGTCCAGCCGCCCGACATTAACAGGCAATCACATGGCAGTGTTTCCGCAGTTCCAACCTTGCCATTAACGACCGGATTAACCCGCACCGATTTAATGCGCAATCGTCCTTCGGTGCCAGTTGCAGTATAACCCGACAAAACCCGGATAGAACGTTTTTGCGCCTGCGCCAGCAGTTCGGCAGCAGGGGCCGAGCGCGTATCAACAATTGCCACAATTTTTGTGCCTGCATCGGCAAGATCAAAGGCGGCATACCAGGCGCTATCATGGCTGGTAAGAATGACAGCGCTGTCCCCTACCCTTACACCATATTTGTGCAAATAGGTTTGTGCCGACCCGGCCAGCATCACACCGGGGCGGTCATTGCCGTCAAATACCAACGGTTTTTCAAGCGCACCCTGCGCCAGAACAACCTGGGTTGCGCGTACCCGCCACAGGCGTTCACGCGGTGTATTTGCGTCAGGTTTGGGTAAATGATCGGTCAGTTTCTGGCATAGACCCACCATGTTCTGGTGATAATACCCGATTGCGGTGGTTCGCGTCATCACGCGCGCACCCAGTGTTTTAAGTTCGGCTGTTGCGGCCTCTGCCCACGCCAGGGCGGGTTGTCCGTCAATAACCGCCTGTGGTTCACTGGTCAGCGTGCCGCCTGTTTCGGCATTTTCGTCTACCAGTGTTACCCGCAAGCCGGCACGCGCCGCTGTCAAGGCCGATGCCAGACCTGCCGGGCCTGCACCCACCACAAGCACATCGGTATGCAAATAACGCGATGCGTATTTGTCCGGGTCATTTTCGGTTGGTGAAACACCAAGTCCGGCTGCCGCGCGGATAAAGGGTTCATAAACCTTGTCCCAAAACGATTTCGGCCACATGAAGGTTTTATAATAAAACCCGGCTGAAAACAGCATATAGGCGCGATCATTCACCGCACCAATGTCAAAGGACAGGTTCGGATACCGGTTTTGGCTGGTAACCTCTAACCCGTCCCAGATTTCCTGGACGGTTGCACGGGTGTTGGGCTCAAACTGCCCGGTGCCGCGCCGTGTGCCCACCAGGGCGTTTGGCTCTTCCGATCCGGCACAAATTGCCCCGCGCGGACGGTGATATTTAAACGACCGCCCCATCAAATGAATACCATTGGCCAACAGAGCCGAGGCCACGGTGTCGCCTTTATAGCCCGAAATGCTTTTGCCATCGAAAGTGAACTTAACCGGCGTTTGCGGATCAATCCGACCCCGCCCGGCAACACGGAAGTTGCTCATTTCGATTTCTCCAGCAAATCAGATAATTCCGGGCGAGTTTCGCCGACCTTGTAGGTAATCAGGAAACGGTCACTTACGGTATCGCGCACGGCGTTAAAGTACCGGCCGCAGCCATGGAAATGGCGCCAGCGTTCATAATGAGGGCCTTTAACATTGTTGCGTATAAACAAAAAATTGCGCCATTCTTCGTCACTTACCGGCGTGGCAGCATCGGGCCGCGCAACATGGGCTTCACCGGCATAGGTAAATTCCAGTTCCGGCAGGGTTTGCTCACAATAGGGGCAATGGACCAGCAACATATCCGTTCTCCTTAGTGCGCAACGGCGGCGGCAGCGGCTTCGTCAATCAGACGTCCGGTGCTAAATCGTTCCAGGGTGAAAGGGGCATTAATGACATGGGGTTCGTCTTTGGCAACAGTCCAGGCCAGCGTATGCGCTGCCCCTGGCGTTGCCTTGAACCCGCCCGTTCCCCAACCGCAATTCACATATAAACCGGGCACGGGCGTTTTACCCAAAATGGCCGAACGGTCCGGCGTCACATCAACGATGCCACCCCATTTGCGCAACATCCGCATGCGGTTGAAGATCGGAAAAATTTCACAAATCGCGGCAACCGTATGCTCAATCAGCGGCAAACCACCACGTTGGGAATAACTGGTATATTGGTCTGTGCCCGATCCAATCACCAACTCTCCCTTGTCAGACTGGCTGATATAGGCATGCACCGTATTGGACATAACAACACAGGGGAAAATCGGTTTCACCGGTTCGGACACCAGGGCCTGTAATGGATAACTTTCAAGCGGCATTCGCACGCCGGCACTTTCCATCACAACCGAGGTATGCCCCGCCGCCGATACCGCGACTTTTTTGGCCCCGATAAATCCGCGTGCGGTTTCAACACCGGTGACACGCCCGTCCGGCCCACGGCGAATGGCGGTTACCGGGCAATTCTGAATAATATCAACACCGCGCATTGATGCGCCGCGCGCATATCCCCAGGCAACTGCGTCATGTCGCGCGGTTCCTGCCCGGCTTTGCAATGCAGCCCCCACAACGGGGAAACGTGCGTTGGGCGAAATGTCTAATGGCGGGCAAAATGCCTTGGCCTCTTGCGGGGTTAACCAGCGGTTATCCACCCCGTTTAACCGGTTGGAATGAATATGGCGTTTGAAACTTTGAACATCATGTACGTTATGTGCCAGCATTAAAACGCCGCGCTTGGAATACATAACATTGTAATTCAAATCCTGGCTCAGGCCATCCCACAGGTCGAGTGCATGGTCAAAAAGCCGTGCACTTTCATCATAAAGATAGTTGGACCGGATGATTGTGGTGTTACGGCCGGTATTACCGCCGCCCAGCCAGCCTTTGTCGATGACGGCAACATTGGTAATGCCGTGTTCCTTGGCCAGATAATAGGCCGCCCCCAAACCATGCCCACCGGCACCAACAATGATGACGTCATATTCGGCTTTTGGCTGGCTGTCAGGCCATTGCGGTTCCCAGTTTTTATGCCCGGTAAGCGCATTCTTCAAAAGCGATAGCCCTGAGAAGTGGGTCATGTGAAGCCAGTCCCCCAAATTTTTTTGATTTTACAACTGTATCAAGGGGGAATTGGCCCGAACTGGAAGAATGCGACACTTTCATTGTATGATTGCGCCCCCACCCCGTTTCTTCATTCCTCGGGGTATTATGGGTAATAAAAAAGCCGCCTTTTATTCCTATTCAGGTTGGGCACAAAAGGCAGCTTTGCAGTTTAAAGGCAAAATGGTTTCAAACTTCCAGCCACTCGCGGCGAATGTCCTGATTTGCCGTTAGGTCGTCCGGGGTTCCTTCAAACACCATCTGCCCATGCCCCATAACATACAGACGGTGCGAAATACGCATGGCAATGGCCAGGCGTTGTTCGACCAGCAAAATGGAAATGCCGCGCCGGGCAACTTCCTGCAACAGGTCGCCAATACGTTCAACCATCTGCGGAGCCAGGCCTTCGGTTGGTTCGTCAATCATGATCAGATCGGGATTTCCCATCAGGGTGCGGCAAATGGTCAGCATTTGTTGCTCGCCACCCGAAAGGGCACCGCCCGGTGCGTTGGCCCGTTCGCGCAACTGGGGGAACAGTTTCCAGGTTTCCTCAATGCTCCAGCGGGCTTCTTTCTGACCCGATTTAATGCCAAGCAGCAGGTTTTGTTCCACGGTTAACATCGGGAAAATGGCGCGTTCCTCGGGAACATAGCCAATACCAAGCCTGGCAATCTCATGGGGTTTGCGCCCGGCAATTTTTTGCTGTTTGAATTCGACATCCCCGCGTGGAACCGGGTTACCCATAATGGCCTTTAACGTGGTAGAGCGCCCTACCCCGTTGCGGCCTAGAATGCTGACAATTTCATTGGCGCCAACAGACATGTTAACGCCTTGAAGAATATGGCTTTTACCGTAATAGGCATGAAGATCCCGCACATTTAACATCGTCATGCCACCTCCGTTCCAAGATAGGCCTGCTGGACAGAAGCGTTAGCCTTGATACGTTCGGGGGTATCAGATGCAATAACTTCGCCATAAACCAGAACCGAAATACGGTCAGCCAGATCAAAAACCACCCCCATATCGTGTTCAATCATTAACAGGGTCCTGTTTTCACTAACCTTGCGGATCAGTTCGACCATATGTTCGGTTTCGCCGTGGCTCATCCCGGCCATGGGTTCGTCGAGCAAAAGGGTGTTGGCGTTACTGGCAATGGCAAGGCCAATTTCCAGCGCCCGTTGCTCGGCATAGGCCAGTACCCCGGCGGGCATGTTCCAGCGCTCAATCAGGTTAATTTCGCGGAGAATTTCTTCGGTGCGCTGGCGGGCATCGGCCAAACGTTCCACATTGCGCCAGAACGAATACTTGTGTCCCAGCGCCCACAGGGTTGCACAACGTACATTTTCCCAAACTGTTAGCTGGGGAAACAGGTTGGTCACCTGAAAACTGCGTGACAGGCCGCGCCGTGCAATCAACTGCGGCGGTATGCCGGTAATGTCATCGCCATGCAAACGCACCGATCCGCCACTTGGCTGATAGTGACCGCTGATCAGATGAAATAGCGTCGATTTTCCGGCCCCGTTCGGGCCAATCACGGCGTGGCGTTCGCCTGCGGGAATATCCAGGTCGATGCCCCGAATGATTTTCATCGGACCAAAGCTTTTTTCCAGCCCGGACAAGCGAAGGGCGGGCACGGGGGTTTTTGTCTGCGTCATGGCAATTTCCTCCATGCAAGGGCTTGGCTATAGGCGTCCCCGGCTAGCCGGGCTGCGCGTAAAAACAACCATGTGCCTACCGCAAACAAAATAACGGCGATGATCCAGGGCAGCGGAGAATTGGCATTAAACGGAATATAGAAGAACACCATGGCCGGACCGGCAGCTGTTTTAACCGCAAGCTGATAGGTCATTTCGATGACCATGCTAAGCCCCGAAATGGCGACCAGACCTGGCAGAAGGGCCAAAATATAATAGGGGGCGACGTGGTGAAGCTGCCGGGTTTGCAACAGGGGTTGTTGCAGGGCCAATAAACCTGCCAGGCCGCGCGGAGCATACATAACCATGCCAATAAACAACAATCCGAAATACAGTTGCCACACATCGGTAACATCGCTGAGCATCAATTGCAGATAGGTCACAACAATGGCACCAATAATAGGCCCGGCAAAATTACCGATCCCGCCGATATAGGTCATTAAAATAACCGCACCGGATTCCCCGACACCCATCTGGGCCGAGTTCATGATTTCGAAATTGATCGCGGCCAAACCACCACCAATACCGGCAAACAGGCCCGACAGGCTAAACGCCATAAACCGTACGGTTTGGGTGTTATAGCCAATGAAACGTACGCGTTCGGGGTTATCGCGCACGGCATTGCATATCCGGCCAAAGGGCGTGCAGGTTATCGCATACATTGCCGCAACCGAAATCAGGCACCAGACGGCAATCAGATAATAAACCTGAATTTGCGGACCAAAACTTAGCCCCAGAACCTGGACCATATCGGTCCGGTCAAGCGTGATGCCTTCTTCGCCGCCAAAAAAATGGCGCAGGATCAGCGCACTTGACGATACTAGTTCGGCAATGCCAAGCGTGATCATGGCAAAGGCAGTTCCGGAACGTTTGGTTGAAACTGCGCCAAAAATGATACCGAAAACAAGCCCGGTAAACCCGCCCATTATGGGAAATAAAAACAGTGGCACCGGGCTGCTGGTGCCTGCCACGGCGTTCATGGCCCATGCGGTCAGAAAACCGCCAAGACCAAAAAACACCGCATGGCCAAACGATAGCAAACCGGTTTGTCCCAATAGCATGTTATAGGACAGCGCAAAGATGATCATGGTGCCCATCATGCACATTGTGGACACAGCCAGCCCCGAGCTGAAAACATAGGGCAAGCCTGCCAGTACGATGGCGGCAACAATCCAGATACCAAAACGTGCCAAAAAGCTGCTGCGTTTATCCGACGGCAACGCAGGGATTTTCATATCGGTTTTCTGACTCATCGGTTGTTTGTCCCCATCAATCCGCGCGGTCGAAAGATCAGGATCAGCACCAACAGCAGATAAGGCAAAATTGGTGCAACCTGGGCGACCGTCACGTTCCACAGATCGTCAAGATAAAAGGCGACATCGCCGCTCAGCGGGGAACTGCCAAAGACATCGGCCAGGGAAATATTGAAAGCAACCGCATAGGTCTGGACCAGACCGATCAGTAAGGAAGCCACAAATGCTCCGCCGAGCGAGCCAAGGCCGCCAACTACAACCACTACAAACAGGATCGGCCCCAAAAGACCGGCCATGTTTGATTGCGTCACCAGTACCGGACCGGCGATAACGCCCGCAACAGCGGCCAGCGCAACCCCGACGCCAAAAACCAGCATAAAGACGCGATCAACATTGTGGCCCAGCATCCCGACCATATCGGGATGGGACAAGGCTGCCTGCACGATCAGCCCGATGCGTGTACGTCGGATGACCATCAACAACGCCAGAAAAATGACGACCGATACCAGTAACGCAAAAATTTTAAAGGCCGGATAGGTGGTGGCAAAAACTGTAAAGGCGGAAAAGTCGAGCGACGCGGGCACGCGATAGTCGACAGGCAGTTTGCCCCAGACCATTTCCACCACTTCCTGAATGACAAAGGTCAAACCAAAGGTGAAAAGCAGTTCGGCGACATGGCCGTGACGATGAACATGGCGCAGACCATAACGCTCCACCACCATGCCGATACCGGCAACGATAAGCGGCGCAAACACCAGACCGGCCCAAAAGCCCATATGCAGGGTAATTTCAAACCCAAAAAAGGCGCCCAGCATATAAAAGCTGGCATGGGCCAGGTTCAGAACGCCCATCATACTGAAAATGACGGTCAGGCCGCTGGCCATAAGAAACAGCAGCATTCCGTAAAGGACGCCGTTAATAGTTGAAATAAAAAGGATTTCGAACACGATCGCGTTTCCTCGCTTCCGAGCATCGTCATGAGGCCGTTACCGGCTGAGAGATGGCGGCGTTCGTTTATATCCGAACGCCGCTTGATCATTCGTCAGCCAGGACGTTTCATTTTGCAAGTAGTCGGAACAACGGTATCTTTGGCAGCAATTTCGCCTACCTTGTTCCAGCCCCATCCGGTGTGTTCCTCGTCAAATGCCTTGTCGCTGGCAAGAGGCCCGAACGAAGAAATATAAAGCGGCTGGAACAGCTGATGGTCGTCTTTACGCATAAAACTGTCCCCCCCGGCCGAGAAGCTGGCATATTTCATACCTTCAAGCTTGGGGATGAAATCGGCCGGGTCTTGCGAGCCGGCAGCTTCAATGGCCTTGAACAGCATGGCAGTTGTATTGAAAATACGCGGGAACAATACCGGCGCATCCTTGTAACGTGCGCCATATTCGCGGGCCGTATTTTCGGCCGGCTCATAGCCAAGATTGCTGATACCTTCGTTGATCTGGAAAACCCGGCCCGCCATGTCAGCCTGTTTGATCGCGGTGGGGCCACCGGCGGCACCGGCATAATAGGTGTACCAGTTCACATCCAGCCCGGACTGACCGGCAGCCTTGATCAACAGGGAAAAGTCCTGTCCCCAATTGCTGGTGATCACGGTATCAGCACCTGAAGCCTTGATTTTGGCGATATAAGGGGAAAAGTCGGTGATTTTTACCAGCGGATGGAATTCGTTACCGACAATTTCGATGTCGGGGCGCTTTTCCTTAAGCATGCTGACGGCGGTATCGGCGACTGCGTGACCAAACGAATAATCCTGATTGATCAGATAGACTTTTTTGATTTCAGCACGCTGTTTGATAAAATTGGTCAAAGCGGCCATTTTGACATTGGTATTGGCATCGAACCCAAAATGCCAATAGCTGCAATTATCATTGGTCATAACCGGGTCGATCGCGCCGTAATTAAGATAAACGATATGTGCGTCGGGGTTGCGGCGATTATATTTGGCAACGAACCCTTCGATGGCGGAGCCGACCGAAGACCCGTTACCCTGAATGATGATGCGAACACCTTCATCAATGGCCTTTTGCACCTGAACAAGGCTGGTCTGCGGGTTGATCTGGTTGTCGTAACCGATAACCTCGACCTGTTCGCCATTAATACCACCATTTTTATTGGCGGTGTCAGCGATGAAGTTAAGCTGGTTAAGGCCGATCTGGCCAATGCTGGCAGCGCCACCGGAAAGTGGGTCAACATAGCCGATTTTAATATTATCGGCGGCGGCGGGCACAACGGATGCCCCGATCACAGACAGCGCAAGCACCGTCGAAGCAACTAGTTTCTTCATAGGTTCCTCCCTGATTAAGAAGCGGGTCATCCGCCCCTTTGTTGCAGTTATTACTGCCTTTTTACACAGACCGTTCCGTCGGTATTGACGTCGGCCCTTGGTATCTTCTGCGTATTTTCTTGTGTTCTTTGTCGTAATGCGCGGCCCGGCATAAGGCCGCGCACTTTAACAAAATTAACAATCAGGCTTTCGAAAACAGGGTCTCGGGTTCTGCACCTGCTCCGGCCAGTTCGCGTTCCGCCTGGGTAAAGCCATATCCCGGAACAATTTCGCCCTGGCGGTCGCTGATGTGGTCCCACTGTGCGACCACACGCGCAGGGGCATTTTCACCGTCGCCAATTTGCACACCAGGGGTCAGGGTGACATTTGCACAGGCAAAATGCCCCGCTCCGGCGCACATTATTGCCCGTGTCGGCGCATTTTCGCCCACCAGCGCCAAAAGGCCGGGGCTAACAAGGTCCGGGGCAAGTTTGGCAAGGGCATCGGGGGCCAGCAGGCCATCGGTCATTTGCGTGGCAGCGGTCGGGGCAAGGCAGTTAACGCGAATGTTGTATTTCTCGCCTTCCAGCGCCAGTGTTTGCATCAGGCCGACCAATGCCATTTTCGCCGCCCCGTAATTGGCTTGGCCGAAATTTCCATAAAGACCCGAGGACGAGGTGGTCATCACAATGCGGCCATAGCCTTGCTGGCGCATGATTTCCCATACGGCCTTGGTGCAAATGGCCGCACCCATCAGATGAACATCAACGACCAGACGGAAATCGGCCAGGTCCATCTTGGCAAAGCTTTTGTCGCGCAGGATACCGGCGTTATTGACCAGAATGTCAATACGGCCCCATGCGGCTATGGTGTGTTCAACCATCTCGCCAATCCGGGCTTCATCGGTTACCGATGCTGCAAAGGCAATTGCCTCGCCACCATTGGCGTTAATTTCGCCAGCAACACGTGTTGCACTGTCGCCGTCCATATCATTGACAACAACCCGTGCGCCAAGGCTGGCCAGCAAAAGTGCATGGCACCGGCCCAATCCCCCGCCCGCACCGGTCACAATTGCAATACGATCCCGAAGCTCCATTTTTGTATCCCTTATTGTCATCGGCAACTTATTAACTCACTAGTGAATTAATAATAAAAACGCAAGAGTTTCTTTTGCTGCGGCCCCGGTTCGGGGCCCCATAATTTCGTGTCATATTCCCTGACAGCACGAAGGGAAACCGTTACCGCAAACGCACTGTCAGCCTCAAATGTGGTTGCTTTGTCTTACGGCATCTTCGGCGCAGAACGTTCCTTGCAAACTGCAAGAAAACCAGCTGTCATGAAGGTTGCCATCCGCTCCTTAACTGCAACGAAATCGCCCGATTTGCACAAGCCCCCCGACAACTTGTCGATACGTCCGGTGCGCGCCAGGGTCAGCATTAATGCCCCGGTGACAAAGTGATATCCCCAAAAAATATCTTCCTCCGCACTATCAGGCAACGCAGCCTTAAGAAGGTCAATCAGGCGCAAAACAACCGGGTCAAAGTGCTTGTCCATCATGTCCGCGCCCCATTCCGGAGTATTGGCTACTTGCGCGCCGAGGGCAGCGTAGTTTTTCCAGCCATCCCCGCCTTCGATATATAAATCAAGGTCGGTATCAAGAAAGGCCCGAAGCGCGCCTTCCACCGTTGGCTTACCGTCACATTCAAGCTCGTATTCCTTAAGGACGCGCAGGCGTCGCTCGCTTGTAATAACGGCCCGGCGTTCAAACACGGCATCGAACAGCTGTTTCTTGTCCTCGAAATAGTAATTGATCAATGTGTGATGCACGCCAACATATTTGGCGACATCCTTTAAGGTCACGCCATATAGGCCATGTCTGGAAAAAAGATATTCAGCAGCATCGAGTATCTTCTCAATCATCTCGGCACGCTGTTCTGCCTTGGTCGAACTTCTGGGCCGCGATTTCTTCTCTACAGACAAGTTTGATACCTTTCCAAATTATGATCCACCACCGGACAAATCGTTGTACCTTGCGCACGGCACCTTCCCCGCAGCCTTTGCCAGATCAGGGCGACGCGGTCCGGATAACGGCACCGTGTCATTTAAGGTCTCACGCAAGATCAAAGGCCTGTGCGGCATTGCCGGGGGCAGGATCACACCGGCTTCACCATACAGGGCCACTAAAAACCGCTACCAACATAACCGCGAAGGCTTGCGATATCCAAACGATTTGACAGTCTGATAACCGGGTATGCTTCGCTTTTGCGCTACCCGCCCGGTATTCATAATCTGGATCCTGGCGTTAGGCATTATTCACTTCAAACAGCCCGGCAGCCCCCATGCCGCCGCCGACACACATGGTCACCACAACATATTTCACACCACGACGACGTCCTTCTATCAGCGCATGGCCGACAAGACGCGCGCCAGTCATACCATAAGGATGGCCTATCGAAATGCCGCCACCATTTACATTATAAATGGCGGGATCAATCCCCAAATGGTCCCGGCAATAAAGTGCTTGCACGGCAAAGGCTTCGTTTAGCTCCCACAGCCCGATATCCTTAACGCCAAGCCCGTGTTGTTTTAACAATTTGGGAATGGCATATATCGGGCCGATGCCCATTTCTTCGGGCGGGCAGCCAGCGACTGCCATGCCGCGATATATTCCGAGCGGAGACAATCCGCGTTTTTCCGCCCGTTTTGCATCCATCAAAATACAGGCCGATGCGCCGTCGGAAAGCTGGCTGGCATTCCCGGCCGTAATCACGCCGCCGTCGATAACCGGCTTTAGCCCGGCCAAGCCATCCAAAGTGGTCGAGGGGCGGTTGCCTTCATCACGATCAAGGGTAACCTCGCGTTCTGACACCACACCGGTTTCCTTGTCCTGCACTTTCATGCGGGTTGAAATCGGCACGATTTCGTCGTTAAACAAGCCATTGGCCTGGGCCTTTGCGGTGCGCAATTGCGATTGCAGGGCGTATTCATCCTGTGCCTCGCGGCTGATGCCGTATTTGCTGGCAATAAATTCAGCCGTTTTTAACATCGGCATATAGGCATGGGGCGCACCGGCAATAACATTTTTGTCGGCATCTTCCTGTATCCAGGAAAAATAACGGTCCTGCACAGCCGAAATATTCTCCTGCCCGCCGGCGGCAACAATATCCATACCATCAACCATGATCTGTTTGGCGGCGGTTGCAATCGCCATCAGGCCCGATGCGCATTGCCGGTCCATGGTCTGGCCCGGCACCGTTACCGGAAGGCCAGCTGCAAAGACCGCATTGCGCGCCAGGTTCATGCCCGCGGTTCCGGCGGTCAAAACCGTACCCAGAACAAAATCCTCGATCTCGGCGGCATCAATTTTGGCCCGCGCCACAGCGTGTTGTAAAACATGGCCGGCCAGCGTCGGCGATTTAATGGCATTCAGGCTTCCGCGATAGGCGCGCCCGATACCGGTGCGCGCAGTGCTGACGATGACGGCTTCTCTCATGCGTATTCTCCCGTTTTCAATCCGCTGGCTTTACATTCGCAACGTCATAATCACGCTGCGTGCTGCCATCTGTTATGGTTCAGGCGATGCCGTATTCGCTGCGAAGGCGCAATTTGTCTATTTTTCCGGTCGATGCCCGGGGCATGCTGGGCACGCGCACCACAACATCGGGTATCCACCACGATGCCACGCGTCCACGCAAAGACGCACGAAGGTCATCGTCGCTGATGGTTTGATTCTTGCGCATTTCAACCAGCAGCACGGGCCGTTCACCCCATTTTTCGTCGGGTCGGGCAATGACGGCGGCCAATGATACTTGCGGCAGGGCGCTAACAATGGCTTCGATTTCGGCGGGGTTAATCCATTCGCCGCCCGATTTGATCAGTTCCTTGGCGCGCCCGGTAATCATCAGGTTGCCACGATCATCAATCCGGGCAAGGTCGCCAGTATCAAACCAGCCATCGGCATCGGTCGCACTTTTATCGTCGCCCAGATACCGCTCAACCACCGAGCAACCGCGCACCCGTAAATGCCCCTCGACATTACGTTGCTCTGCCAGGGCTTTACCGCTGGCATCGGTCAATAACATATCTATTCCAACCGATGGACGGCCGGAAACCGAGGCGGTTCTTTCACTATCACAGGGCGATGACATTGCACCTAACGGGGAAAGCTCGGTCATGCCCCAGCTGGTTTGTACCGCTACGCCAAGTCGCTCTTCAAGGCGCGCCATCAAGGCGGGTGGCATGGGGGCGCCGCCCATTAAAATGCGCTTTAAGGTCGGCACTTCACCGCCACAGGCTTCAAGATGCTCGACCAGCCCCAGCCAGACTGTGGGCACCCCTGCCGCAACCGTGACCCCTTCCGAGGTGATCAGTTTTGCCAGACTGGCCCCGTCGGCCAAACGCCCCGGCAATACCAGTTTTGCGCCCACGGCCGGGGCTGCAAACGGCAAACCCCAGGCATTGGCATGAAACATCGGCACCATTGCCAACACGGTGTCGGCTGCGGTAATGCCAATTACGTCTGCCTGAAGCAAGCGCGATGTATGAAGGTAACTTGAACGATGCGTATAGCTGACACCCTTGGGCGCGCCAGTGGTACCCGAGGTGAAACACAGGCCGGACGCGGTTGTTTCATCGAACCCGCCCCATGTAACGTCGCTTGATGCCGCCGCCATTAACGGCTCCATCGCGGTGATGGAAACACCTTCGGCCCGTGCGGCATCAAGGTCGGCTTCGCCATCAACCACCAGCATATGTTGCACCGGGGTATGGGCGACAATCTGGCGTGCAAGCGGCACCAGATCGGCACTGACAATCAAAATACGCGCTTCGGACTGTGCAAGAATGCTTGCCGTTTGCTCAACCGTTAGCCGGGGATTTAACGTATGGCACGCTGCCCCGATCCCCATAATCCCGTACCATGCTTCGACGTGGGCCTGGCTGTTCCATACCAGTGTCGCCACGCGATCGCCCAGCCCGATCCCGCGGTCGGCCAATATCCGCGACAATCGTT
This sequence comes from Thalassospira sp. MCCC 1A01428, assembly GCF_002115825.1. Lineage (GTDB taxonomy): Bacteria > Pseudomonadota > Alphaproteobacteria > Rhodospirillales > Thalassospiraceae > Thalassospira. Next base: position 61,600 of record NZ_JFJZ01000009.1, read on the forward strand.
GCGCACGGTCTTTTAGATCGGCATACCCCACCCGTGCCAGTACGCCATCAGGGTGCGCGCTGACCACCTCAACATCAGGGTGCCACTTGGCTGCATGACCCAGAAACTTATCGAGCGTCAGCGCATATCGCTGCATGGCACCGTCTATCATTCGAACTCCGATATCTCTGGTGGCGCGGCAATCATGCCTTGGCCGACATTCAATTTCTGCGAACGCTGGCGGTTGTTGCCCCGGTTACGGCCCCAAGTCGTGACGATCCCTGAACCAAAATGGGCTTTAAATTGCGGTTGGGGTAAAATACAGCATTGCTCTTATGCTGTTTTCCACTCTTACCGTAACCCTTCTAGGTGCTTGATTCTAAACACAGCTGCGCCACGTCGCGTCGATATCAATGACCTAATGATCGCTCTATGTCAACATTAACTATCAAGTGTGTGAATGTTTATTGAGTGCTATATATAAATGCTTCAGCTGTCGGGAATGCCATATGGGCGCCCCCTCCCCCAGATGTTATTGGGTAAAGTGCTATTTAGTTATTTAACCCGAACCGCCAGACAAGCAGCCTGACGGTTCGGGGAATTCAGGAATTTAATTTATGTTATCAAATGGTCTGGCCGCCAGATACCTCGATGCGTTGGCCGTTAATCCAGCGGTTGTCTTCCAAAAGCAGGCTTGCAATCATCGGCCCAATGTCGTCGGGCACGCCAACGCGGCCAAGGGCGGTCATATCGGCAAAAACCTTGTTCAGGTCGGGCATGTCGCGCACTGCTCCGCCCAGAAAATCGGTCTCAATTGCCCCGGGTGCCACGGTATTAACGGCAATGCCACGTGCGCCCAGTTCTTTCGCCATATAAACACTTAAAACCTCAACAGCGGCTTTCACTGCCGAATAGGCACCAAAACCCGGATACGACACCCGCGTTAACCCGGACGAAAGGTTAACAATGCGCCCGCCATCGGTAATAAGCGGCAGCAAGGTCTGGGTTAAAAAGAATACGCCTTTGAAGTGAACGTCAACCAGCTTGTCAAACTGGTCTTCGGTGGTTTCGGCAAACGGTGCCATATCGCCATGTCCGGCATTGTTTACCAAATGATCAAAAGTTTCACGTTGCCAGTCATCCTTTAGCCGGGTTGACAAATTTTCGGCAAAAGAGGCAAAACCGGCGACATCGCCAATATCAAGCTGCAAGGCTGCTGCTTTGCGGCCCATCGACTGAATTTCGGCAACAACATCGAGTGCGGCGGCGTGGTTATTTTGATAGGTGATGATCACGTCACTGCCCTTGCGGGCAATGTTAATGGCTGTGTTGCGGCCAAGGCCACGGCTACCACCGGTTACGATTGCAATTTTGGTCATCGACAACTCCTTTTGTCTTTTGGGTTGTGTCTTTTACAATCCAACCGCCTCCCGCGTCGTTGCCGAAACCTCTATATGCTTAGCCTAATCCTCCAATTCCTGTTTACGCCACCCCGGTGTTTGACGTAATATCAGCTCATGACACATCAGCTTATTGAACACGTGCGATCCTTTCTTGCGTCTTTGCCTGAAAAGACCGGAATTGCCCAAACCCCCATTCCCGGCCTAACCGCCATTTGTGCGACAAAGCCAGGTGGCCTTGATTATGCGATTTCACGACCGCTGGTTTGTTTCGTGCTGCAAGGCGAAAAACAAGTGGCAATGGGCACCAGCAATTTAACGCTTACTGCGGGCGACACCCTGTTAATTACGGCCGATGTTCCCACGGCCAGCCAAATCACTGTGGCTAGCCCGAATGCGCCCTATATGTCGCTGGTGATGGATCTTGATCTTGCGATTGTCGCTGAACTTGCAGTGCAGATGGATGTTCCCGCAGATACCAACGGTATCGCGGCACGGTGCGCAAGAACCGAAGCAGACGTTGCCGATGCTGCTTTCCGTCTGGTACGATTACGCAATAATCCACAATCAGTTAAGTTGCTTTATTCACAACTGGTTCGTGAACTGCATTACTGGCTTTTAACCAGTGTCCATGGGGCGGCAATTCGCCAATTGGGATGGCCCGACAGCCACAGCCAGCGCATCGCCCGTGCGATTGAATTTTTACAGGCGAAATTTGATCGGACCGTTCCGGTTGATGATCTTGCCGCTGTTGCCGGGATGAGCCCGTCGTCGTTTTATCATCACTTTCGTGCGGTAACGTCGCTGTCACCACTGCAATTTCAAAAACAGTTGCGTCTTATCGAAGCCCGCCGCCGGTTCATGTCTGAAACCATTACCACAAGCAGCGTGGCATATGCCGTTGGATATGAAAGCGTTTCACAATTTACACGCGAATATCGCCGTATGTTTGGCCTGCCCCCGGGTAAGGATCGGGATCGTCAAATCATTGGCGTCAGGGCGGCTGAATAAAGCATATTCTGATCTGTCGTTATAACGGTACCAGAAAATCAGGACGGTTTGGCAAATGGCTGTCTTGCAAATCCGATAGTCGGCGCAAGGTGGTTTCGCGGGCCCGTATTAAATGCTGTTCCAGCAGTTGAGATGCGGCAATGCCATTGCCTGCTTTCAGTTCAAAGGCTATCGCCAGATGTTCGTTAATCGTATTTTCAACGATGTCATATGACTGGGTGGCGACAAAGGAAATATGGGTGGAAATCAGCGGTAACTGGCTACGATGGATCGCATCATTCATTGGCCGGTTAGTGCCCCCTAAAACGATATCAACGTGTAAATCCTTTTCCAGCCGCAAGATATCGTCTGTCGTGACAGTTTCAATTTCGTGTTGCGCTTTTTCAAGCCGATCAATCATTTTGCCAACGAGCGTTTTTTCCAGGGTCGCGGCAACTTCGCGTAGCGCAAGCGGTTCGAGGGCGCACCGCATGGCGTAATGGTCGCGAATGTCCTTGTCGGTCATAGGGCCTGCCTGCCAGCGCCCATTTGGCAATTGTGCTACCAGCCCTACCCGTTCAATCCGGCTTAGAAATTCACGGGCAATGGTGCGGCTTACGCCATAATGGCCCGCAAGCCGCGCTTCGCTGATGCTGTAGGCACCAAAAACCAGTGCCGAGGCAACGGTTAGTTCAGCTTCGTCGAAAATGCGCATACGCCAGTTGCGATTACCCAGTATTTCAAGAAGTTCCGGGTCAATATCAAGTTCGAGATCGGCAAATCGCACGCCGGCCGATGGGGCCTTGCCTGTGCGGACATATCCCTGCCCCGGCGCGTTCACAAGTATCGCCTCGCCTTCCAGGCGCGCAAGGGCAGCACGCACCGGCACCCGCCCTACATCAAGCAGGCGTGCCACATCGGTTTCCCGAATACGCACACCACAGGGAATCCGGTTTTGTTCAATATTCGATTTCAAAATTTTATAAACCGCATCGTTGATGCGCGGTGGTTCGGTTTTCATCCGGGGCCTCTTTTTCCACGATTTATCCCCTGTAGAGCTACATTTCGTCAATTCATTTAAAAATGGATATTGCGCTCAATATACGTTTTTGCTAGATCTCGTATCCAACAAAAGCAAAAACACACCGCTTCGATATATTCCAAGGGAGGAAACCCGATGTCTTTTTCACTTCGCAAAGTGATCCCGGCTGTCACAGTGGCTACCACGCTTACGCTGGGTCTGTTTTCTGCGGCACATGCCACCACGATCCTGAAATTCGCCCATGTTTATGATCAATCAACGCCCTATCATAAGGTGCTGCTTGATGCCGCCGAGGTGATTAAAAAACAGACGGATGACCGTTATGAAATGCAGGTTTTCCCGTCCTCATCGCTCGGCAATGAAGAAGCCATCAATGAAGGTTTGTCGTTGGGCACCATTGACCTGATTTACACGGGCCCGGCCTTCATGGCGCAAAGCTATCCCGAAATCGGTATTCTCGATTATCCGTTTGTTTTTCGTGATTTTGATCATTGGCAGGCCTTCTGGAACAGCGACCTTCGCGATGAAATGGCACAGGGCTATCAGGATGCGACAGGCAATGTTCTGGTAACGCACACCTATTACGGTACGCGCCAGGTTACATCGAACAAGCCGATCCTGAAGCCGTCCGATATGAAGGGCCTTAAAATACGCGTGCCCAATGCCCCTGCATATACGTTGTTTCCGACAGCGGTTGGGGCCAATCCCACCCCGATGGCATTTTCGGAAGTCTATCTTGGTTTGCAACAGGGGGTGGTTGATGCGCAGGAAAACCCGTTGCCGACCATTAAAGCCGGTCAATTCTATGAAGTGCAAAGCGATATCAGCCTGACCAGCCATACCACTGCTACGCTGACCACGGTGATGTCAGGTGTGACATATGGTGATTTGTCACCAGAAGACCGCACCATCATTTTCAAAATATTGAAAGATGCCGCCACCAAAGCCACCCAGGATGTACGCGATCAGGAAAACAGCCTTGTTGCGTGGTTCAAGGACAAGGGCGTGAACGTTCATGACGTTGATCGTCAGCCATTTATGGATATCGTTCAGCCACTTTTGCAAAAGGCCGACATGCCTTGGTCCCCCGAGACATTTAAACGTCTGGAAGCCATCGGCAAGTAAGTATCCGGTTATTTCGGGGCGGATGATTGTTTAATCGTTCGCCCCCCTCCTGTGACCAGGCATGGTGAAGGTCAATAATGAACAACCTTTCCGACGACCAGAAAATTGCCGGGGAAATCACCTCGCAAATTGATTCCCGACAAAGCGACATTAGCGATATTTCCTGGTGGGATGCGCCGGTTTTTGTGCTGTTTTGGGGACTTGTTCTTGTCGTTTTCCTTCAATTTTTTTCGCGTTACGCCTTGAACAGTTCCATCCCCTGGACCGAAGAAGTGGCCCGGTATCTGTTAATCGTGGTTACGTTTTCGGGTGCCTTTATTTGTGCACGCAAGAAAAGCCACATCTATCTGGACTTTTTCCATCTTTACATTCCCAAGGCTGCATCACGCGCCCTGTTTTTCCTGATGGATATGGTTACGGCAGTGTTTTTTGGTTGCGCGGCCTGGTCCGGGGTGGCGTTGGCAAATCGTATGGGCCACCAGCGCATGATCAGCATTGATGTGCCACGTGCCTACCTGTTCTGGACGGTCGTGGTTTGTCTGGCAATCACCGCCATTGTCACATTGATACGCGGTTTTCATAGCTTGCGGAGGTCCGGTGCATGACCCTTGCTATCATGTTTATTCTGTTGGCTGTTTTGCTGGTTTGTGGTGCGCCGGTTGCCGTGGCCCTTGCCGGGTCATCGCTGGTTTATCTGATCATTGCGGGCATGCCGCCGATCAGCATGCTCCATAACATGATTAACGGTGTAAACAGCTTTCCGTTGCTTGCGGTGCCGTTTTTCATCATGGCCGGTCATTTGATGAATACCGGCGGTATTACGGTGCGCATTTTTAACTTTGCCCGTGCGCTTGTCGGTTGGCTACCAGGTGGGCTGGGCCATGTTAATGTTGGCGCCAGCGTGATTTTTGCCGGGATGTCGGGGGCCGCTGTGGCCGACGCCGGCGGGCTTGGTAATGTCGAAATCAAGGCCATGCGCGATGCAGGTTATGAAACCGGGTTTGCCGTTGGTATTACGGCGGCATCCTCAACCATCGGGCCTATTATCCCGCCATCCCTGCCGCTGGTTTTGTATGGCGTAATTGCCCAGGTTTCGATCGGGCAATTGTTTTTGGCCGGTGTGGTGCCGGGCCTTTTAATGGCAGTTGCCTTGATGGCGATGGTGGCGTGGTATTCGCATCGCCGCAATTATCCGCGCGATCGGGCCTTTTCCCTGTCTGGTCTGGGAACGGCCAGCAAGGCCGCCTTTTTACCGCTAATGACCCCGGTCATTATTATCGGCGGTATTTCAACCGGTCTGTTCACCCCAACCGAGGCCGCCGTTGCCGCCGTCGCCTATTCACTGGTTCTGGGGCTCGCGGTTTATCGCACTTTGACCATGCGGCATTTATTGCGCGTCACTATGGATACTGTCGAAACAACAGCGGCAATTATGCTGATTGTGGGTGCTGCCGCCGTTTTTGCCTGGATTTTGACCGCCAACCAGTCCGCCCAGCATTTGGCAAACTTTGTTCTCGGCTTTACCGATAACAAATACATGATTATTTTTTTAATGATGGTTCTGGTGCTGGTTGTGGGCTGTTTTATGGAAACCATCGCTGCCATCACCATCCTGGTGCCGGTTCTGTTGCCCATCGCGCACACGGTCGGAATCGATCCGGTGCATCTGGGAGTCATCGTTATTCTAAACCTGATGTTAGGGCTGTTAACACCGCCCGTCGGGATGGTGCTTTATGTGCTGTCGCGGGTATCGGGCGTGCGCTTTGAAGAATGTGTCAGGGCAACCGCGCCGTTTCTGGTGCCCCTTGTTGTTGTGTTGATGTTGCTGGCCTTCATTCCACAACTCAGTCTTGGCCTGCCATCCCTGCTTTACCGTTAAATCCACTGTCGCTTTAAAGGACCTGGTAAATTGAAAATCACCGCCGTTAAAACCTTCATTCTCCATGTTCCGGTCACCCGGAACGGGGTATCGGACAGCACCCACTCCCTCACCCATTGGGGCGCGCCCGGTGTGATTATTGAAACCGATGCCGGAATTACCGGTTACGGGTATTCCGGTACTCATGCCCATTTGCCAAGCGACCGTTTGATCACGCAGTGTATTGAAACTTGCTTTGCCGATCTTGTTATCGGTCGTAACCCGCTGGAGGTAACGGCCCTGTGGCGCGAAATGGAACGGTTCCCGCCGGTACAATGGGTTGGCCGTGGCGGCATTACTCATTTGGCACTGGGCGCAATTGACGTTGCGCTGTGGGATATCAAATCCAAGGCCAGCAATATGCCGCTTTGGCAGGAAATGGGTGGCAAGGCACGCAAAATTCGCGCTTATAATACTGATGGTGGCTGGTTGAACTGGCCGATGGAAACCCTGGTCGATGATTGCCGCCGTCTTGTTCAGGAGGATGGTTATACCGGTGTTAAAATCAAGGTTGGTAGCCCCAACCTGAGCACTGATATCAAACGACTGGAAGCCGTGCGCAAGGCCATTGGTCCCGATGTTACCCTGGCGGTTGATGCCAATGGATTGATGGATTTGCCAACAGCAATGCGCTTTGGCAAATATCTGGCCGATACTGATGTGATGTGGTTTGAAGAACCGTTATGGTATGATGACGTCATTAGCCATAAACGCCTTGCTGAAAGCATTACCACGCCAATCGCACTGGGCGAACAGCTTTACCTGCCGCACAATTTTGCAAGTTTCATCGAGGCCGGTGCCCTGCATTATGCCCAACCCGATGTCGCGCGCCTGGGCGGGGTAACGCCGTGGATTCAGGTTGCCGATATGGCCTTGAATTATGGTTTGCCGGTGGTGTCACATGTTGGCGACATGATGCAAACCCACATTCATACCGCCATTGGTCATCCGTCAAATACGATGTTGGAATATATCCCGTGGTTGCGCGAATGCTTTACCGATCCGGCAACAGTTGAGGATGGCTATTTTCTTGTTCCGCAACAACCCGGCGCCGGTACCACCTTGCGGGACGATGCCCTGGATCGCTTCGGTGTGGCATAAGGAAATTTGTCATGACTGAACATATGAAATCCATTTGCATCACCAGTCCTGATAATATCAGTCTAACCACCCGTCCCGTACCGGTTCCCGGTCCGGGCGAGGTGCGGGTGGCCTTGCGTTATGTTGGTTATTGTGGATCAGACCTTAGCAGTTTTCAGGGTCGTAACCCGATGGTTGATTTTCCACGTGTTCCAGGCCACGAACTTTCGGGGGTCATCGATGACATTGGCACGGCGGTACCGCATGATTATGTGACAGGCCAGCAGGTTACCATCCTGCCCTATTTTAATTGTGGCACCTGTATTGCGTGCCGGAACAACCGGCCCAATGCGTGCCGGAATAATCAGACAATGGGGGTACAACGCGAAGGTGCGCTTTCCGAATATACCTGTGTGCCATATCGCCACATCATCCCGGTTGACACCCTTTGTCAACGCGACATCGCCCTTGTCGAGCCGCTGGCAGTGGGTTTTCATGCTGTTGAACGCGCTCGTATTCAACCAGGTGAAAAAGTTGTTGTTTTAGGCGTCGGCATGATCGGTTTGGGTATCCTTTTGGCGGCTCTGCGCAAAGGTGCTCATGTTATCGCTGTCGATCTTTCTGCGAAAAAGCTTGAAATTGCCCGTCAGCTTGGTGCCGTTGAAATTATCAATGCCAGCACCGAAGATGTTATCACCCGTTTGCTATCCCTGACAAACGGCGAAGGTCCGTCGGTTATTCTTGAAGCAGCCGGAAGCCCCCATACCTTCCGGCAGGCAGTAGATGTCGCCTCGCAATGTGCGCGGGTTGTATATGTGGGCTATACCAAAGTCCCGGTCGAGTTTGAAACCCGGCTGTTTGTGTCCAAGGAAATCGAAATTCTGGGATCACGCGGCGCAACCCGACAGGATTTTGAAAAAGTCATCGGGTTTCTTCACGATAATCCTGCCTGCGCCGATATTATCATTTCGCGGACAGTTTCTATTGAACAGGCCGATAGCGCGATGCGCGAATGGGCCGCCAATCCCGGCGGTATTACCAAAATTCTGGTTCGTCTTGGCAATGCAAACGCCGAAAACGGGGACAAAAAATGATAGAAACTCCTTTTTCGCTTTCGGGCCATCGCGCTCTGATTACGGGTGGCAGTGGCGGTTTGGGCAAGGCAATTGGCAAATGCTTTTTGCAATCCGGTGCCGAGGTCATTTTAACCGGCACAAGCGAAACCAAACTGGAAACTGCTCGCAAGGAACTGGACGGCAAAGTTCAAGTCATTTGTTTTGATGTGACAGATACCAGTAATAGCCGCGATTTTGCAAAAACCGTTGAAAGCCGATTTGGCAGAATATCCGTGTTGGTCAACAATGCTGGAAATACCGTGAAAAAACCGGTCGATGATATGGGGGTGGATGATTTTACCAATGTCATGAATACCCATGTGACCGGTGCCTTCTCGCTCAGTCAGGCTTTTTTGCCACAAATTCGCCAGGCAAACGGGAAAGGATCGATACTGTTTACCGCATCAATGGCATCCTTTTTGGGTATTCCCCATGTCATTGGCTATTCGGCGGCAAAGGCAGCCTATGTCGGGCTGGTTCGTGCCCTGGCAACCGAACTGGCACCAGATGGAATCCGGGTAAACGGTGTGGCTCCGGGCTGGATCAGAACCGACCTTTTTGAAAAAGCCACCCAAACCGACCCGGCCCGCTTCGCCAAAATCCGCGCCCGCATCCCGATGGATTGTTTCGGCGACCCCGAAGATATCGGCTGGGCAATGACCTATCTTGCCTCCCCCGCCGCCAAATATGTAACCGGCGAAATTCTGGTCGTTGATGGCGGTGCCTTGCACGGGTTTTAGGCGTCTTACGTCGGTATTGTCCTTGTTACGTCTTAGATGCTTGATGCGTTGATCAATTACCCGTACCGGCCTGTTCCATCAGACTTCTCCCACGGCGGGACAGGCTGAAAGCATCGTACAAGTTCGTCTATCGTTACGCGAATTTTCGGAAGCATTTCAGCGGATTTCAACCAGATCAGGTTGATGGGTCTGTCTTCCGCGTTAAGGTTGGTGCCGGTTTGTTGTAACCGCCCTGCTTTGATATGTTCGCTTACCAGCCAATATGGCAAACACGCCAACCCTGCCCCGGCGAGAACTGCGCTTAACATACCTTCGCCATGACTGATCAGGTGCCGTGGTTTTAGGGGTGTCTTTATCACGGCCCCGCTATTGTCCCGTAATCGCCAGGGTAAGACCCGCCTCTCACGCAATTCGCCGATCAGGGCGTGACGGGCCAAATCATTGGCGTCAGTCACAGCGCCATGAACAGCCAGATAAGTCGGCGCTGCACATATCACAGATGTCTGAACGCCAATTTTTCGCATCATCAAACCGGCATCATCAGCCATGTCGCCAATCCTGATAGCAAGGTCAATTTCCTCGCCAAGCAGATCGACAAACTGGTCGGTAAAACGTGCATCCAGCGTAAGCTGCGGCAAGTTTTTTAGCAGGTCCACCATCAACGGCAAAACCCAGCGCGGACCAAATGAGGAAGGCAGGCTGACACGCAATGTACCCGATGCCACTTTTCGCCGGGCTGAAAGGGTTGTTTCTGCAGCTTCCAGATCTGAAAGTATTCGGATGCAGGTGGTATAAAAGGCACGGCCTTCATCGGTTAAGCCAAGGTGCCGGGTGGTACGGTTTAAAAGCTGTACGCCCAGTCGTTCTTCCAGACGGGCAACACTTTTGGCAACGGCTGATTTGGACAGTCCCATATGTGCTGCTGCGGCTGTAAAGCTGCCCTGATCAACCGCACTAACGAAGGCCGTAATCCCGGTCAGGTGTGAATGTGGCTGAATCCCCATTTATTGACGACCTTTGTTCGCAAGTAAGACGAATTTAATGAGAAACATTTTCCATTAAATTGTCAATAGACTGGGCACCAGCACTGAAACGCAGTGCAAATCAGTTTGCAAACGCAAAAAGGAACTGCCCATGTCAGATTTGATGGAACGTTGGGAAACACTTAGCTTTGGCGTTTCCAACCTTAAGAAAGTAACCCGGTCCCGCCCTGCGCCCGGATATGGAGAAATCCTTATCCGGGTGGAAGCAGTATCGCTGAATTACCGTGATACAGAAGTCCTTGAAAGCCGTATGTATCTGGAACCTAAATTTCCTTTTACTCCGGCATCGGACTTGGCAGGCACGGTCATTAAAACAGGCGAAGGCGTTACACGCTTTGCTGTTGGGGATCAGGCCGTTTCGATGTGCATTACGAACTGGGTCGATGGCGAAGCCCTGGATTGGAGCGTCGCCCCACCACTGGGAGGCACCATACCGGGGATTTTGGCGCAATATGTTGTTTTACCTGCGGACTGGTGTGTGCAGGCCCCAAAGTCTTTAACTGCAATAGAGGCATCGACATTACCCATTGCCGCCCTTACCGCATGGATGGCAGTTTGCGAACTTGCGCCATCGCGCAGTGATCAAACCGTACTGATTCAGGGCACTGGTGGTGTATCGCTTTTTGCAGCACAATTCGGGCTGGCGGCAGGTGCAAATGTTATTGTAACCACCAGCAGCGACCAAAAAGCCGAACAGCTTCGCAAATTGGGCGTTAGGACAGATAACATTATCGATCGGTCCATCACGCCAGACTGGCCCGCAGCTGTTATGGACCTTACCGATGGTCGCGGTGCAGATAACATCGTCGAAGTGGTTGGCGGCGAAAATATTCGCAAATCGCTGGATGCAGTGCGGCAGGGAGGCCGGATTGCCCTGATCGGCTTTATGGAATCATATGACATGTCGATGTCAATTCTTCCAATTTTGGGAAAGCGCGTAACGATTGAGGGAATATCCGTCGGCCCCCGCCGGGCCATGGAAGATATGATCCGCGCGATTGACCGTCACAAAATAAAACCGGTTATCGACCGTGTTTATAATTTTGATGATGTTCCCGCGGCCTTCCAGCACCTTAACAGCGGGCCATTTGGCAAGGTTGTTATCAAGGTTGCATCCTGATCCCGGCGATGCCATGTGACCCAACCTATCTTACTCCCTCGCAGCCCGCCATTACGGCGTGCTGTTGGCATATGATAGCCGATTATCGCCAGGAATGAATGGCACGGCGATCAACCGTTTCGGGGACAATACCACGTGCGGCGTTCGATACATGGTCCATAACGTTGCTGGCGGCAATATCCTGCTGGCGGTTGATCATGCGGGTTTGTCTTGCGGCAAATAGCGGTTGACGCTCGGGCTGGTCAACCGGGTTTGCGCACATTTCGCTACCGTTGATAAAGGCTTCGCGTTCCAGCCAATCCAACGTCAGTCTGGTCAAGTCAAGGCGCAGCACATCGCCGTTTTGCAAATAACCAATGCCGCCACCAACAAAGGCTTCTGGCACCATATGCCCGATACAGGCACCTTTGGTGACGCCCGAATACCGTCCGTCGGTAATCAACATGCTCGATGCTTCCAGAATGCGATGATGGCGCAAGTTCTGCGACGGTGAAAACATCTCGGGCATGCCATATGCTTCCGGCCCCTGCCCGCCAATTACAAATGCAAAGGACAAATGCCCCTGTGCCAGCAAGTCGCGTGATGTCGCAAGGTCAATGTCCTGGCCATCAATCTCGCCGCCGCCATTCCGTTTAACAATTGCGGCAATCAGGTCATGGTCCACACCTTCGGTTTTCATCAGGCGATCAACCATGTCGGGGGCGGAAAAATCGGCGTTGCACAGATGTTCATTTTCGTAATAACGCACGATAAAAACATGATCGTTAAAGTGGTTGAGCAAATGGTCGCTCATCCCCGATGTCTTGACGGCACAGTTTTCAAAAAAGCTGCCGGTGATCACATCAACACCGGACCGCGCCCGTACCGGCGTTGCCCGGATAACCGATTTATCGCCCAGTGAAAGATCCACCGGGTTATCAAGGTTTGCAATCCGTTCGGCCCAGGTTTTTCCTAAAATGGTGGGAGCATCAAGATCCATCGGCACCCCAAGGTCGCTTAGCACCCGATAAATGCTTTCCATGCCCCGGTTTTTGCCTTCGGCCATTTGTTGGGCCAAAACAAAGGTGTCGCGGTTTTCGGTCAGGCTATGGGCAAAAATTTCAGGAACGGGCGTTTTCGTGCGTACATCCTGATAATCGTCAATTGTAATGTCAAACCCGGCATAACGCATCATAAATGGCAAATGCAGCAACATGTTGCTGCTGGACCCGGTAGCGTTATGAATACGAACAAAATTGGCAAAGTTGCGCTTTAACAAATTGCCAATCGCATATTCCGGCTTGTTAAAGGCGGCAAACAGCGCATCAATGCCGGCGGCAACGGCAGCAAAGGGTGGCACATCCGTTAACAGTTCAAGTTCGGGCGGGGTTAACCCGAAGGCCGCCAGCATGGTACGCGATGAATTGCCCGTGCCATTAAAGGCGCAAATGCCGCCCTTGGAATCACAGGTGGCAGCGGCCAGTTCGTCAAGCACGCGGCGTTCCATTGCACCATCAATCAGCCCAATCAAACGGGCACGTTCCAGCAAACCGGCAAAGGCCTCGTCAGATGTGCATTGCAGGATGTAACGCATGTTTTCGCGAATATCCCCCCCCAGATCATCATGCCCGGCGTGGTCGGCATCGGCGGCAATTTTGTCAAGCAACCGCCTGGTGCCATCGGGTATTTCGCCGCCTTTCAGCACATGTGAGGGGGCAAAAACCGCCCAGACCGGTGCGTGGTCACCGCGATGAGCACGCGCCAGATCGGCGGCGGCCAGTCCGGCCACGACGGCTGCGGGCGATTTGTCGCATCCCGCAATGACATAGGCGGCGTGGTAGCTGTGGCCTTCAAAGGTAATATTAACCGCGGCGGCTGTGTTATTGCGAGATACCAGCGAATAGCTTTGGCCGATATTGTTTTGTGCTGTGCCGTCGCAAATCACGGGGACATGAAACAAAAAAGGCACCCCGCCCGCTTCCCATATACGGATTGCCGCCATCAGGGCCTGTGGGCGATCCAGCAAATGGGCGGGATGGTCCGGTGCGCCGGCAATAATTGCGACACGGGGCCGGTTTTCAACCAGACGTCCAACAACATCATGTATTTCCGGCACATTAAACGTGCGGTCCCTCGCAACTGCGGGGTTTTCATTTATGGCATCACGCAGCAGGCGAACAACCGTAATCGGCTGATTTGCCAACCCCTGAATACAATCACGATAAGGATTTGCCTTTTCATTGATGATGATCGGTTCATTTGCGGCAGCAGGGCGGGACATGGCTGTTGGCTCGGACGTTTGAGGGCAAAGGTGGGTAAACAGCATTATATGCTGTTCGGTGCAGGTCTGATAATCACGTTGGGCGCAAGATACGGATTATACCAGCCCGCCATCAACGATAAAATTTTGCGAAGAGCATGCCGAGGAAACATCGGATGCGAGAAAAAGCACCATTTGGGCCACATCCTCGCTAATCAGGCGACGTTTTACACATTGCTGGTCCTGAATGCGTACTTCATCTGCCGGGGTAATCCATAAATCAAGTTGGCGTTGGGTTATGATGCAGCCCGGCGTGACAGTGTTTACCCGAATGCCATCGCCCCCCCAGTCACGTGCCAGCGCCCGGGTCATGCCGACAATACCGGCCTTGGCCGTTTCATAAGCCACCAAATCTGGCAAACCAAGTAAATAACTGACAGAACTGAAATTAATGATGCTGCCCTGCCCCTGTTTCGCCATGCCCGGTGCCACGGCACGTGCGCAAAAAAACTGATGGGATAAATTAACATCCAGCCGGTCGCGCCATTCGTCGGGGCCGGTTTCCCCAGGGCTATGGCGGTCATCTCGGGCGGCGTTGTTAACCAGTACTGTAATGGGGCCAATCTGTGCTGCCATTTGCGTAACGGCTTCTGGTATCTGGTGCTGATTGCGCAAATCAATTGATTTAAAAATCGGGCGAATGCCCAAATCGTTTTCGATGCTGTCACACAGGGCATGACCAGCGGCATCATCAATATCGAAAAATCCGACCTTGGCACCCTGGTTGCAAAATGCACGCACAATCGATGCCCCAATTCCCGAGGCACCGCCGGTCACCAAAACCGATTTACCGTCTATATCGTGATAGGTCGCTGACATTTTGTTTCCCGCCATAATGTTTATTTTTATTCGGTGAATTAAATTTTGCGCCGCAATAAGAAATCGGTGGAAAAATTCAATTTTTGAGCCGCAATTTGTGCATTTGCAAAACCATTGCGCACATTTTTTAGATCAATCACCAAAAAAAATTTGACAGGACACGTCGGACGCGTCAACATTTTTTCGATAACAAAAATAAATGTCGATCCAAGGCAATTTCACTCAGGGAAGAAACAAATGAAAAAGCTTCTATCATCGGCTGCTTTCACCGGCGCCGTATTGCTATCGATGCACGCATTTGCCGCCGATCTTGTTGTTGGTGTCAGTTGGTCCAATTTTCAGGAAGAACGCTGGAAAACCGACGAAGCCGCCATCGTCAAGGCGCTGGATGCGGCCGGTGCTGAATATATCAGTGCCGATGCTCAAAGCTCGCCCAGCAAACAGCTAAGCGATATCGAAAGCCTGATTTCGCGTGGGGCCAATGCCCTTATTGTTCTGGCCCAGGATTCATCCTCCATCGGTGCTGCCGTTACCCAGGCCATTAACGAAGGCATTCCGATTGTTGGTTATGACCGGCTGATCGAAAACCCGAACGCCTATTACATTACCTTTGATAATAAAAAAGTCGGCTACCTTCAGGCGGAAGCGGTTTATGCCAAACAGCCCAAGGGCAATTACGTCTTTATTAAGGGTGCCCCGACTGATCCCAATGCCGACATTCTGCATCAGGGCCAACTGGAAGTGTTGCAAAGCGCCATTGACAGTGGCGACATCAAGGTCGTTGGCGAAGCCTATACCGAAAGCTGGCAGCCAGCCATTGCCCAGCGCAACATGGAACAGTTTTTGACCGCAAATGATAACAAGGTAGATGCGGTTGTTGCCTCGAACGATGGGACCGCGGGTGGCGCAATTGCGGCCCTCGCCGCACAGGGCATGCAGGGCATCCCCGTTTCCGGGCAGGATGGCGACCATGCCGCCCTTAACCGGGTTGCTCTGGGCACACAGACTGTTTCGGTCTGGAAAGATGCTCGTGTTCTGGGGCAGCGCGCCGCTGAAATTGCCGTCGAGCTCGCCAAAGGCACCAAACTGGGGGATGTCAAAGGCACACAGGACTGGACCAGCCCGAACGGCACCGTCATGAAATCCTATTTCCTTACTCCGGTTGCCATTACCCGGGATAACCTTAATGAGGTGATCGATGCCGGATGGGTAAGCAAGGATGTCGTCTGCAAAGGCGTTAAAAGCGGCACGGTTGCTGCCTGCAACTAAAGCACAGCTTTTGCCCGTTTATTCCTTCTCGCGATCTTGCGAAACCACGGGGCCGGACGCCAACAGCACCGGCCCCGCTGCCTGACGAGCACATTACATGACCAAGATACTTGCCAAAATGGAAGTCGACCGCCGTCTGGTCGGATTGGCCGCCGTATTGCTGATCATATGGATCGGCTTTGACCTGGCCTCCGGCGGGCGCTTTATTACCCCGCGCAATATATTCAACCTGTCGGTACAAACAGCATCTGTGGCCGTTATGGCCTGTGGCATGGTTTTAATTATTGTGACCCGCCATATTGATTTGTCCGTTGGCTCCATCCTTGGCGTGCTCGCCATGATCATGGGGGTGGTGCAAACCGACATCCTGCCGCAATTCCTGGCCTATAACCATCCGATGACCTGGATCATTACCTTGCTGGTTGGCATTGTCATCGGCGCGTTGATTGGGGGTATTCAAGGGGTTGCTGTTGGTTATCTTGGTGTGCCTGCCTTTATCGTTACACTGGGCGGTTTGCTGGTATGGCGCGGGGCGGCATGGTGGGTAACGCAGGGGCGCACGGTTGCCCCGCTCGACGCCAATTTCATTTTGCTCGGCGGCGGTATTAACGGCACCATCGGCGCAACATGGAGCTGGATTGTTGCCGCAATTGCCATTGCGGCGATCATTTATGCTGCAATCAAAGACCGGCGACGCCGGTTGTCATTTGAATTTCCCGTTAAACCTATATGGGCGGAATATACCAACGCCATCATCAAGGCCGGTCTGGTTCTGGCCGCTGTACTAACGTTAAACGCCTATTACCTGCCGACACGCGCAGCGGAAAAAGTTCTGGCGCAACGTGGCATTCCCGCTACGCCTGAAAATCTTGAAATTTCGCATGGCATTGCCATTCCGCTGTTAATTGTGGCCCTAGTCGCGATTGTGTTGACTATTGCGGCAAAACGCACCCGCTTTGGCCGCTATGTTTTTGCCATTGGCGGCAACCCGCAAGCAGCAGAACTGGCCGGTATCAATGTTAAGCGAATGACCGTTGCGGTTTTTGCTTTGATGGGGGTTTTGTGCGCCATCAGTGCTGCCATTTCATCGGCACGTTTGCAATCTGCAGGCAATGATCTGGGCACACTTGACGAATTGCGCGTTATTGCCGCGGTTGTTATTGGCGGCACTTCGCTTGCGGGCGGGCTTGGCACCATTTATGGCGCGCTGATCGGGGCGCTGGTAATGCAAAGTCTGCAAAGTGGCATGGCATTGCTGGGCGTTGATACATCCCTGCAAAGCATCGTCATTGGGCTGGTTTTGGTACTGGCTGTGTTTAGTGACAAATATTTCCACCGTCGCTATAGCGACCCGACGGCATAAGGGGCAAAAACATGTCAGATCGTAATGCAGGCACGCAGCCGCTGGTCGAAATGCGCGATATTCATATCAGCTTTGGTGGGGTCAAGGCCGTCGACGGTGTTTCAATTGATCTTTACCCCGGCGAAGTTGTTGGCGTACTTGGTCATAACGGGGCCGGGAAATCTACCCTGATCAAGGTTTTGTCGGGGGCCTATACCCCCGAAAGCGGGCAGATCATTGTTGATGGGCGCGAAGCCAAAATTGAAAATGCCCGCGCCGCCCGGGATAACAAGATCGAAACCATCTATCAGAACCTTGCCCTCGCCGATAATCTTGACGCCGCACAGAACCTGTTTTTAGGCCGCGAAATTGTTACCAAAGCCGGATTTTTAGATGATGGCGCAATGGAGCATAAAGCGCGCGAAGTGCTGCATCGATTGAACCCGAATTTCAAAAAATTCAATTCCCCGGTTTCGGCATTGTCGGGCGGGCAACGCCAGGCAGTTGCCATTGCGCGCGCCTTGTTGTTCGAAGCCCGCATCCTGATCATGGACGAACCCTGTGCAGCACTTGGTGTTCAGGAAACCCGGATGGTAGGCGAACTGATTGACCAGCTAAAAAAGGATGGATTGGGTATTTTGCTGATCAGCCACGATTTGCACGATGTGTTTGATCTGTCTGATCGCTTGCATGTGATGAAAAATGGAAAGCTGGTGGGGACCGTGCGCACAGAAGATGTAACCCATGATGATGTTCTGGGAATGATCATTCTGGGCAAAATGCCCGAACACCTTTTGCATTTGGCAGGCCCCGGTGCAACCAACCTTTCCACGCATGTATCGTGATTGACAGACAATAATTTACCAGCTGAATTAATTGCCTGATATCCGGTGTCAGCAACTGGCCAGGTTGTGTTTTTCTTGGATGAAAATTTAAGGTAAAATTTTATATAACAGGACATTGCTGGTTATAGTTGATGTGTCAGATTGGCTTTGTTCTTGTTGCAACAGGCGCATGCTCCCTCAATACTAATGCAGCGCATTAACCAACATCTTTGCCCGATCCCCCTTGCCAAGGCAGTCCGAAAAATGCCCATATCAAAAAAGAAACCGCTACGCATTTATGCCCTTTAATATCATTTTACATCACAACAGGCCCCTGCATGAGCCGTCGTACCGCCGATATTCCACGCCAGCCCTCCCAAATTGCTATCTTGCGATATTTGCGTATTCATGGCCCTGCTGCCCGTATTGATATTGGCACGGCTACCGGTCTGAGCCCTGCTACCGTCACGTCGCTGACTGCAGAATTGATGACGCAGGGCTTGGTGAAGGAAATTCAAGGGGTTTCAAACGGATCGAGTGCGGCTGCAAATGGGCATGGCTCCACCCGCGGGCGGCCAAAGGTGTTGCTTGATCTGGTGCCGTCGGCCGCCTGCGTGATCGGTGTTAAAATCACTATTAACCTGATCGAACTTGCGCTGGGCAATTTCAAGGGTGACATCGAACACGGCAGTCAGCATCGTATTAATACCCGCGATCTGGACGAAACGTCGCTGATTTCAACTTTGTGCACGCTGATTGATGCCTTTATCGAAAAACATCGGGATGTAACCGGGCAAAGCCCGGTGGGCATTGGCATTGCCGTTCAGGGTGTTGCTGATAGTAACAGCGGTGAAATCATGTGGTCACCGGCATTGCGCCATCGTCAAATGGTTGTTACCGAACCCCTGCGCCGTCGCTATGGCGATAATGTTCTCATGTCAAACGATGCTAACTGTATTGCCACGGCCATCACCCAAAATACCAACATTCGCGGCAATGGTGATTTTGCCGTTATTATGCTGGGATATGGCATTGGCATGGGGCTGGTTTTAAATGGGGTTGTCTATAACGGCCATTTTGGGGCTGCCGCTGAATTCGGCCATATGAAATATCAACCCGATGGCCCGCTGTGCAATTGCGGCAAACGGGGGTGTCTCGAGGCCTATATTGGTGACTACGCCATTCTTCGCGATGCCAGCACCCTGATTGATCTTCCGGCAGACAGCGATAACCAGACCGTTAACAGGTTACATCCCAGTGAAGACCAGATGATGGACCTGGTAAGCAAGGCGCGCACCGGGCAGGAAGACTTTGCTGATCTGTTTCGTCATGCCGGCACAGTGTTAGGGTATGGCATTGCAAACCTGATAGCGCTTTTAGGGCCGGAGCGCATTTTCATTACAGGTTCTGGTGCCAGGGCATACGACCTGATGGAGCCGGAAATTCACCGCAGCCTGCAAAATGCACAAGTGCCAGAATTACGCAGAGGCCCAAAAATCATTCATCTTCCGTGGGACAAGGACATCGCTATGCAGGGGGCCATTGGCCAAAGCCTGCTGCGACACGATGAAAGCATGTTTGCCCCCCGCACAAACGGATAAAATGCCGCTGTAACATATGGCGCCCGGCGCACAGAAACCGCATTAATGCCAATGCCCTCATTTTTCCCGCCTGCCCGGCCCAATGCCGCCGTTTTCAAATGTTATGGCTGCGACCCGGTTTCCTCTGTCACGCGCTTGCCTTCGGTTGCCTTATAGTAATATTGGCTGGCAATAAGCCACCCCTTCATAGGGCGCAGCGGCGGAATGCAGGTAAGCAGCAAAAACGGTAATGTTGTTACCAGATGCACCCAGTAAGGTGCCTGATAGGCAAGCTCTATCCAAAGCCCCATCACCAGCGATGGAATACACGCAAAGCATATCACGAAAAACGCCGGACCATCCGCCGGGTCCGCAAAGGAAAAATCCAGTCCGCAATGGTCGCATTCCTTGGCGATTTTCAGGAAACCGTCAAACATATGTCCCTGTCCGCAACGTGGACACTTGCCTAAAATACCTACCCGCGTCGGCGGTATAGCAGGCCATTCATCATCATTTAACATTTTGGGTTCTCCAGGATATTGCCATCATTGTATGGATAATGTATGGTTTTCATCATTAAGAAAAACAGCCTTGATGGTTGACGGTGAAAATGGATTGAAACATCAACGCAAAAATACATATTTTATTATTAATAACAGTTGGTTATGTATAATTTCTCACGTTATTTTTGCTGTGTTAACAATAAAAAATGCACGCCATCCAACACTTAATCTGCTAATTGTATGCATCAATAACACAAGTGATGCATATATTAAAGCCATACAATGGGGATGTGTATGTGGAAGCCCTGGATCAAGGAAAATGCCCGTCTTAAATATATCGGCATTGTCGATGCTCTTGAGGACGACATTAAAAACGGCCTTGTCACGCTTGGGGAGCGCCTGCCCTCGCAGCGCATTATCGCCGATGCCGTGGGCGTTGATCTTACCACAGTAACCCGCGCCTTTAACGAGGCCCGCAAGCGTAACCTGGTGGATGCCAGCCCGGGGCGCGGAACATTCATTCGCAAAGGGTTCGAGGTGGGCGGTGTGGTAAGTCAGCGCCAGCCATTTGTCGATCTGAGCATGAACACCCCACCCCAACTGGAAAGCATGAATTTTCGCAAACATTTTGCCCAGGGTGTGTCCGACGTTTTGTCTAATGCTGGCGGCATGTTGAACCTTCAGTATCAGGATAGCCACGGCACCGATTTTGACCGTGACGTTGCCGCAGACTGGCTAAAACCCCGCATCGACCAAGTTGATTCAGACAGGGTTTTGCTAACAGCCGGTGCGCAAAGTGCGCTTTATGCCATATGTGATTTGTTGCTAAAACGCGGGGATGTTCTGGTCGCCGGGGAAATGACCTATCCGGGGTTAAAGGCGGTGGCGGCCCGGCAAGGCCTGGTTCTTGCGGGGATAAAAATGGATCGTAACGGCATTATTCCTGATGCCTTTGAAAAAGCCTGTGTTGAACAAGCTCCAAAGGCAGTTTATCTGATCCCCAATATTGATAACCCGACAACGGCAACCTTGCCGCATGATCGTCGTCAGAAAATTGTGCAGATCGCACGTAAATACAACGTCCTGATTATTGAAGATGATCCTTATTGGTCGTTACTGGAAGCCAAAACAACGGCTCTTGCCGCTCTTGCCAGCGACATCACGTGGCATATAGCCACCCTGTCGAAATGTGCGACGCCCGCATTACGGGTGGCTTATGTGGTTGCCCCGGATACAACACAGGCGCAACAATTGGCCGCAATATTACGCACCACCATTTTGATGCCTCCCCCTTTGATGGCGGCACTTGCCAGCCGGTGGATCGCGGAAGGCCAGCTTGCTGAATTTACCTTAAAAATCGTCGCAGAAAATCGCCTGCGTCAGTCACTTGCGACATCCAGGTTAGGGCCACAAATAACAGCCGTCGCGAACGGGCATCATGTCTGGTTGCAATTACCAACCCATTGGCAGGCCGATAGCTTTGCCCAGCAAGCTGAGTGGGCGGGGGTGGCTGTTGTTCCGGCATCGTCTTTTGCGGTTGGGCCTTGCACCGTTAATGCGGTTAGAATTTCGCTTGGTGTAACGCCGGATCGCGAAATTCTGGAAAATGGGCTGGGGCTTTTGGCACGCCTGCTAACGCCTTCGACGTCACGCCATTCCCCCCGTGCAGTTGTATAGGGAACTAACTTTTATTGAGGTGATACATTTCAATAGTTCTGTAAGTATATAATTTATATCAATTTAATATCTTATCATTTTGCAATGCTGCAAGATCGGATTTAAAATCAACATCGAAACTTGCATCGTCCATTGGAACAGAAATTGTATTTTGCTGCTGTTGTACGAGCAATTCGCGCGCGCCTGTTTGGGTATTCAAGCTGGCTAATTGCGTGAACAGGGACGCAGGAAAAATGGCAGGTACAGCATTTTTGTTGCCATAACGGCTTGCAACGATCCGGTTCTTTTCAAACTGATTAATCAGCGAAAGGTATTGTGTGGTGCCAATTTTCATTTGATCGGCCAACGCAATAAGAATGCCGTCATAGGCCCCGTTACGGCAAATTTCGCCAATCCCCGCAGCAATAGATGTTCCCATACCTGCTGGCCAGTCCGGATTAATCACAATGTTGACGGGATGTTTAATGTGGGGGCGTATTTCATCATGAAAGGCACCTAAAACCACAAACAGGTCTTTGCCAAATAGGGGTTCCAAATGGTCAACAGTATGTTGCAACATTGGCTTGCCGTTCAGTTTTGCCAGTTGTTTACGTCCGCCAAACCGTTTGCTCTCGCCTGCTGCAAGGATCAGTCCTGCCAGTTTCATTATTCGGCGGCCTGTACCATTGCGGCGGCCGGGGCCTGCGCCAAAGCATGAAGGGACTGATGAATACCGGCCAGCATTGATAGTGCAATACTTTCGGGCAATTCACCCCCTAAAGGCAAACCGGCCGGGCTTTGCACCATAAATGGCAAGTCCTGTCGATAAAGGCCCGCTTCGCTTAGAACCTGATCAAACCGGTGGGCCGGGCCCAGGGCTGATACATGACGAACGGCGCTATGTGCCAATACGGCCAGTGCCGTGCCATCAATCGAAATGCTGTGCGACATCAAAATTGCAGCATCAACCCGCGTGCGATTAACATAATCGGCAAGGTCATGGTCAAGATTACGAAAAATCGCCCGGGCATCTGAAAAATGTTCGGTCCGCGCATTGGCTGGTCGCGGGTCCGCCAGGCTAACCTGCCATCCCATTTCCCGGGCAATCCGCATAACGGGCCGTGCATCAAGCCCGCCACCAACCAGCAAAATATGCGGTTCAGGTCGGATCGGGGTTATCAACCAGTCATCATTGCCAACAGGGTTAATGTGGGCGCGATGGCCAATAACGTTTCGATTTTCACTAAAATGGCCGTCTGGCCGGTTGATATTCTGGATATAAAAGCCGCTTTGGCGCTGTTGCAAGGCCTCATAAAGGTCTGCCAGGCCAAGGTCATTTTGCGCGGTTACCGGTTGCAGCATAATATAAACCGTGCCGCCGCAACCAACACCTAGCCGAAACGACAAATCATCTTCGTCATTGCCGTCGTAAACCAGCTTAACGGTCTTTTCGGTTACCATCGCGCGCCGCGCATTGCGGATAATATCCGCTTCCAGGCAACCGCCACTTAACAACCCGAATTGCTGTCCAAGGCCATTGATCATCATCATCGCCCCGGCCTTGCGATAGGCAGATCCTTCAGTTTTATAAACCGTGCCTAAAACCCATTCCGTGCTGGCGCGGTCCTTATGCCATGCTTTAAGCATGGCCGATAACTGGTTGCTCATCAAATGCTCCCGCAAAGGGGGAACCGCCCGAAGGGGCCATTTATCATGGTTTTTCCTTCGGGCAGATCGTTCGTTATACGAATTCGAAACCTGCTTTGGTCATTGGCAGGTCAAAAATACGTTTTCCGGTTTGGGCAAAAATGGCATTCGCCAGTGCCGGGCCGGTTGGCGGAACACCCGGTTCACCGACGCCGGTCGGGGCATTGTTCGATTTCACAATTGCCACTTCAACAGCGGGCATTTCCCCGTTACGCAATAACTCATAATCCGGGAAATTCTGCTGTTCGACTTCCCCGTCGGCCAGCGTAATTTCGTTACGCATAATGGCGGTTAAGGCAAAACCGGCGCCCCCTTCCATTTGTGCCTTGATCACGTCAGGGTTAATCGCCACGCCACATTCAACTGCCATAAACAGTTTGTTCACATGCACGCTGGTGTCATCCGTTACCGTGATATCGGCAACAACGGCGACGCAAGTATTAAACGAAAAATGGCAGGCAAAACCCCGCTTGTCGCCTTTTTTCCAGCCCGACATGTCGCGCACCAGTTTAATGGCATTGATCATGCGGGCCTGATTGGGGCCGTTCGGGTCAAGCATCGCCAGGCGCATCTCAATCGGGTCCTGCCCGGTTTCATCGGCCAGCATGTCCATCAGTGTTTCCATGGCAAAGGCCGTGTGGGTGTTGCCCACCGACCGCCACCATAAAATCGGCACCGGGGTTTGAAAATCGCTTAACCCAATGCCAAAATTTGGCACCGAATAAAGGCTTTCGGTAACCCCCTCCACCGATGTCGGATCGATATCATTTTTGATCATGCCCTGAAAAAGGCTGCCCTTCATGATCGATTTAACCGCCACACGATGGTCCCAGCCGATCACCTTGCCATCCGCATCA
Source organism: Thalassospira sp. MCCC 1A01428 (assembly GCF_002115825.1). GTDB lineage: Bacteria > Pseudomonadota > Alphaproteobacteria > Rhodospirillales > Thalassospiraceae > Thalassospira. Next base: position 86,008 of record NZ_JFJZ01000009.1, read on the forward strand.
AGGGCAATTTTGGCCCGGTGTGCCGCCATTGGCCGATAATAACCGCCGCGCATGTCATCTTCACGGCTCCAGACCAGCTTAACCGGCACCTTACGGCCCGACACGGCAAATGCCAGTGCGGCCTCGGCATTATAATCGGCATCGGGGTTGGCGCGGCGGCCAAACGATCCACCAGCATACAGGGTTTTAATTTCAACCTGTTCAGGTTCCAAACCCAGAATTTTGGCAACGGTAGGCCGGGTCAGGGCCGGCATTTGGCAACCATCATGTACACGCACGCCATTTTCAATTGGCTCAATCGTGCAATTTAAGGCTTCCAACGGTGCATGTGCCAAAAACGGAAACGTAAATTCTGCATCAATTGTTTTGGCGGCTCCGGCCAAAACCGGCGCAACCTCGTCCAGGGTGATTTCGGGGTTGGCGTTAAATTGCGGCTTGTCGAGCAACGCTTTGTGATCTTCGATCAATGTATCGGTATTGCGGGTTTCCGCCTTGGAAAAATCCCACTCTACGTTCAGGGCATCACGCGCCTGAAAAGCAGCCCAGGTGTTTTTGGCAAAGGCAACCACACCTGCCTTGTTGGGTAAAACCTGTGCTGCAACAAAACCGGCCACGTTCTTTGCCGCACTATCGTCAAAACTGGTAACCGTTCCGCCAAATTTCGGGCTTCGCTGGATGGCAGCGTAAACCATACCAGGTAAATTCACATCCATGGCAAATTGTGCCGTGCCGTTGGTCTTGCTGGTGTTATCCTTGCGGTGCAAGGTGGCATCGCCAATCAGACGAAACTGGTCAGGGGTTTTTACGGTGGGCTTTTCAACCGGTGTCAGGGTGCTGGCAATCGCAACAAATTCACCAAAATGGCCTGATTTGTCGCCCGATGTCAGAACACTTTTTTCAACACGAATACTGGCCGGGTCAACGCCCCAGCTCCGGGCGGCAGCCCTGATCAGAAGATCACGTGCCGCAGCACCAGCTTCGCGATACTGCATATAGGAATTGGCAATGGATGTTGACCCGCCCGTCCCCTGCATACTGAAAAACAGGTTGGCATATTTGCTGTTATTGGCGGGGGCAAATTCGGTGGTAACCCGGTTCCAGTCGGCATCAAGTTCTTCGGCGACCAGGGTGGTCAGGCCGGTGGTTGTGCCCTGCCCCATTTCAAAATGCTTGATAACGACAGTTAACGTGCCATCGGCATCAATTTTAACGAACGGGTTGAAATCGGTGACTTGCGATGCCTGCGCTGTTGCGGCCAAAACACCCTTTGCATTCAGACCGACCAGCAAGGCACCAGCCGTTGCTGCCGACCCGGCCAAAAACCCGCGACGTGAAACATTAATGTTCATGGCTTAGGCCTCCAGCTTTTGCGATGCAAGTTTAACGGCTTCGTTGATGCGAACATAAGTGACACAGCGGCAGGCATTGCCGTGCATGTAATCCTTTATTTCGTCATCACTCGGCTTGGGGTTTTCGCTCAACAACCCAATGGCCGACATAATTTGGCCGGACTGGCACCAGCCACATTGCACCACATCCTTTTCGCGCCATGCGGCTTGCACAGCCTGTGCCACCTTGTCCTGCGCCCCTTCGATGGTGGTAATCTCGCTGTCGGCCAAATCTTCGATAAATGTCTGGCAAGACCGGGTTGGCGTGCCATCGACATGCACGGTGCAGGCACCGCAATAGGCAACACCACAACCAAACTTGGTGCCGGTCATTTCAAGGCCGTCACGCAAAACCCATAACAGGGGGGTGCCGGGTTCCGCGTCAACGGTCCGGGTTTCTCCGTTTATTTTAAGCTGATACTGCACTGCTCTCTCCATCAATGCCGAAATATGCAGGGTTCCGTTGCCGGAAAACCAAATCCCAACCCGGAAATCCGGCGGGGTGTCCTTAATTATCGTTGCGTTTTTTTGTTCTTGCGGGCGCTTGCGGGGCACCTGTCTGGTAAATTGTGGTTTGTAAACCTGCCAAACCCGGCAACGGGCGGCTGTTTGCCAAAAACCATGTTGCCAGGTCGTGCCGCCCAAACAATGCTACGATGTCTTTCATCCTGCCCCTCGATGAAAACCGGCAACGCATTCGGGCATGCCATGCTGGGATTACACAAATTCTAACAAAGATTTCAAAGTTGAGATTGCCAGATTCAAGCTAGATCTTGCCTAATCCAACGAACTATCGGAAAACCACGTTGAAACATTTGTAAAACATACGACATCGCCGTATGGCGTAGACAGGTGCAACTCCCGGAAACGAAGAAACCTCCATGTCCGAGCCGTTATTTCAACATCACAATGACCTGAAAGATCTGGTATCTCGCATTGCCCAAACCAACGGCAGCTTTGATATATCCGTGCCGGGCTTGCGCATTTTTCGTTGTGATCGGCAAACTGCACCACAACCCTGCATGTATGGCCTTGGCCTTGCCATCGCTGTCCAGGGCAGCAAGCGTGTCGCCCTTGGCGACGAAATATTTGAATACGGCCCTGGTCAGTCACTGGTAACGGCAGTTGATCTGCCTGTTGTTACCCATATTACCTGCGCCAGTACCGATGCGCCTTTTATGGCGTTATATCTTCAGCTTGACGCGCGGATGCTGACCGAAATTGCCACCAACCTTGATTTTTCCGATGAACCTGCTGAATCCTGCCGCCGGGCAATGCATGTTGTTCCTCTGGAAAGCGGCCTGTTGCGTTCGATGAAGCGGTTAATGGACCTGAAAGAAGAACCGGAACTCGTTACGCGGCTCGCCCCGCTGGTCACACAGGAAATCGTCATCCGCCTGTTTAGTGGCAACCATGGGCCCATGCTGCGTCATCTTGTATCGGTTGGAAGCCCCAGTCGGCAGATTTTACGGGTTATGGCTACCCTTAAACAGAACTTTTGCGAACGCCACAGCATGGAAGATTTGGCCGCAATGGCCCATATGAGCCCGTCAACCTTTCGTCAGCACTTTCGCGCTGTCTCCGGAATGAGCCCGCTTCAGTACCTAAAACAGCTTCGCCTTCAGGAAGCCCGGCACTTAATGATCACTGGTGGCCTGGACGCCGGAAGTGCTGCCCTTCAGGTCGGGTATGAAAGTGCGTCTCAGTTCAGTCGTGAATATAGCCGCCTGTTTGGTTTACCGCCGCAAAAAGATGTCAAACGTTTGCGTGATTATGCTTAATCTCGATATTCCGATTTTTACGTTACTCGTTCCAGGGCTGTCGTATCCTGTTTGTCAAATTTGGCCGTATCTTTATATTTTTTGACCTTCACGCACGAGCCGGCCTTTCTTCCCGGTGATATATCACATGCCATCCAATCATATGTTCAAACAAGGTTGGTAGTTTTGTGAAAACATCAGCACGGAGGCCGTGATGCGCATTGATATGTCCCAAATGCCCCTCGTCTTTGCCCGTACCAAACAATTTTCAACCGAAACTTTTGAAACGCAGTTTCAGCAGGTCCTTGATCGTGGGGAAAAGTTCGTTCTAATTTCGGACCACGCAGTCAATGATCATGACACTGAAACCCCCGAAGAACGCAAGCAGCGTACATTGTTTATGAAAAGCACCAGGGACCAGATGCGGGCGTTATGTATCGCCATGATTATGGTTGAAGGGGACAAGCCGATACCCGCAGCAATCCGCTTAACGGCAAATACCGCAAGTAAAGCCTTTGGTTTTAAAATTGCTTTTGCTCACTCAGAACAGGATGCAATTTTTCTGGCGCAGAAGATGATTGCGGGGACTGTAATGTAAAGGAGTATTCCGACAAACGCCGGTTATGAGCCAGTTTGAAATTTTACGGGAAGCCGTTACAATGGTATTTTCATCAATTTCGGGCAGCGACCAGATTGACAATATTGCGCGCCCGGTTTTTTCACTGTTTACCGAAACCACTTTTATCGGCGAAATTGAACCTCATGCCCACAACAAGGCACAATTCCTATACGTGATTAGCGGTGTTCTGACCGTAGAGGCCGTTGGGGGCATTTGGACTATTCCACCTCAATGTGGATTATGGATACCAGGTGGGGTTTTGCATGCCGGTCGTATTTCAGGGCATATCAATATTGGCAATTTGTATATTGACCCGACATTAACAACCCAACTGCCAAAGAATTGCGGGATCATTTTTGTGGCCCCTCTGCTACGCGAGCTTCTTTTGCGCTTTGATCGTTCGTCTGTCTTTCAAATGCAGGAGAAAGCCCGCGAAGCACGGTTGCTCTCGGTATTACTTGATGAACTTGCAGCTGCGCCGCTCGAACCTATCCATCTGCCAATGCCAACAGATCGGCGTTTGCGGCGCTTGACAGATGCAATGATCAACACTCCGCAGTTACGCTTTACCGTTAATGAATGGGGCGTCCGGGTTGGTGCCAGCTCGCGCACCCTTAGCCGTCTTTTTAAACGTGAAACAGGCCTGTCTTTCATGCGCTGGCGTCAGCAACTTCATATTGGTCTTGCCCTGCAGCGCCTCGCGACAGGTGCCTCGGTCACGACCATTGCAGGGGATCTTGGCTATGAAAGTACCAGCGCGTTTATTGCTATGTTTCGTCGTTTGCTTGGCACCACCCCGGCACGTTATTTTGATACTGCGTCAATTGCCGATGACACCGGAAGTTCTGATTTGGAAAATCGCCATATTGCGCCTTCAACACAGGACGCAGCAAAGTCAACCGTCATATCTCTCAAGAAAAAACGAATATCCTGATCATCGCGCACAAGGGACGCTTTCTGACAATTGAAAGAATACCGCTAATTCAATCGCTGGCCGTTTTCCTTGTCAAACACATGAACATGTTTTTCCTGAATACCAAGATATAAGCTTGAACCAAGCGGAGCGTTAAAACGATCATTCAGGGCTACAGTCATTAAAACCTTACCTGTTTGACCATAAAGATGAGTTTCAGCGCCGGTTGGTTCAATCAGGTCCAGATCAAACGGAATGGAACCTTCTGTTGCATCCGCTACAATTTTTAAATGTTCTGGCCGTACGCCAACAATCACGTTGCTTCCCGACTGACCCGATATTTCTCCGGCAACACGTATAACAGCTGTTTCTGTCCTGATAAAAATGCCGTCCGCATTTCGCTCAAGAACACCATCAAGTAAATTCATGGAAGGCGAGCCGATGAAGGTTGCCACAAAGACATTGGCTGGCCGGTCATAAACCTCCAGCGGGGCACCAATCTGTTCGATCTTTCCGTGGTTCATAATGACAATGCGGTCTGACATCGTCATGGCTTCCATCTGGTCGTGCGTCACATAGATGGATGTCGTGCCAAGACGGCGTTGCAAAGCCTTGATTTCCACCCGCATTTGAACCCGCAATTTGGCGTCAAGGTTTGACAGGGGTTCGTCAAACAAAAACACTTGCGGCCGACGCACAATCGCCCGCCCCATCGCGACACGCTGGCGCTGTCCGCCCGAAAGGGCCTTTGGCAATCGATCCAGATAAGGGCTCAGGTTAAGAAGTTCGGCCACATCCTCGACAGCAGGGCGAATTTCGGCTTTGGGGACATTTCGTAACCGAAGGCTGAAACCCATATTTTCGGCCACGGTCAAATGCGGATAAAGGGCATAGTTTTGAAATACCATGGCCATATCACGGTCCTTGGGGGCCACGTCATTAATGACGCGGCCATCCACGGCAATGGTACCGTCGGTAATTTCCTCAAGGCCGGCAATCATGCGCAATAAGGTGGATTTTCCACATCCGGACTCACCAATCAGCGAGACAAACTCGCCGTCATTAACGGTTAAATCCAGCCCGTGGAGAACCTCCACATTGCCATAGTTTTTTTTCAATTGTGAAATGGTTAGATTGGCCATTGAAGAACTCCGAACAGGGGAACCTGCTCAATACAGGTTCCCGGACCAGAAAGGCTTAGGAAAGAACAACCACCTTGGACAGGTGACGCGGAGCGGTCGTATCGAGTTTTTTGAATTCGGCAATTCGTTCGCCAAATATCTGCAACGCAGGCAGCACCTCGACAATCCGGGCCAACCCGGTTTCATCCAATGGAATGGAAATATCCCCTGGCCCGCCAAGCCCGATAACCTTGCCGCCCTTATCCTGAATTTCCTGCGCCAGCATGGCCTCTTCGCTTGCGGTATCGTCGCTGTATAATAAAACCACCAACGATTTTTCGTCGATCAGGCTGATCGGGCCGTGACGATATTCCATCGGATGAAAGGTTTGCGCATAGCTCAGGCTCATTTCCTGAAGTTTTAACGCGCCTTCGGATGCAATGCCGTAAAGCGGGCCTGCACCCAGATAAACGAAATGTTCGCGGCCGGTGATAAAGCCCGTGTCAATCGCACTTAGCTGCGCTAGCGGTTTTTGCGCTTTTTCAGCGATGGACGGCGAAATTTCAGTACCCGCCAGCCGCAAACCGGCAATCAGCATCAGGGATGCCGACGATGTCATGACAACACCTTCATCGCCATGTGTCGGCAGGTAAACCGTTTCGTCAGCGGCCGCAACAATCGAACTGTCCTTTTCGCAGGTCAGCGCAATGGTGCGAATACCGTGTTTTTTGCTATAATCAACGGCCTGCACTGTTTCGGTTGATTCGCCACTGCGTGACAACGCAACAACGCAAATATCATCCCGTTTTGCCAGATAGGCACCCGCCCGACGCGCCCATTCGCCGCCCGGCACTGCCAGTGCATTTCGACCACACAAATTAAAGGCCGATGCAATCGCCTGTGCAAGATAATAGGACGTCCCACAACCAACAACGACGGTAATAGCTTCGTTAATTGTCGGTAAACCTGCTGTTGTTGCGCCCTCCCAATAGGCGAACTGTTCTACAATGACACGCTCGGTCACATTCATTTTAACATCCTTTTTGTACAGGCTAAGGGTCGCTACTTGGTTGCGCCGGCCATCAGGCCGCTGACCAGAAAGCGATTGAGGAAAAGCACCACCAGAACAGGCGGTATGATTGCGATGATCCCGGCGGCATTAATCAGGCCGTAATCGACATAATTGCGACTGACAAATTCCGGGATTAAAACGGTTAGTGGCTTGGTTGTTAAGGTCGGCGAAAACACCAGTGGCACTAAAAATTGCCCCCACGCATTGAGAAAGGTGATAATCGCCGCCGCAATCAGGCCGGGGGCCGCCAGCGGCATAATGATCCGTACCAGCGTATAAACACGCCCTGCCCCGTCCATCCACGCCGCTTCTTCAAGCGATAACGGCATGGACTGGTAAACACTGCGCATCAGCCACAAGGCCAGCGGCAAAAATGCCGACACATAAATCAGTGTTACGCCCACATAGGTATCAACCAGATGCAATGCGATCATAAGGCGATAAAGTGGGATCATCACGGTATAGGCCGGGATGGCAAGGGTACCGACAACAACGAAAAATAACACATTGCGGCCCGGAAATTTCATTCGGGCAAAGGCATAGGCGGCAAAGGCGGCAATTGCCACAGTAATAAAGGTGGCTGCGACCGATGTGATAACGCTGTTTATAATGGCGCGGGAAAACTGCGGCCAGACGGATGCCACCTTGTTACCTTGCGACATGCTGGTACTGCCAAACAGTTTGGCATAATGTTCCAGCGTCATGTCTGCGGGCCAGAAATGCGGCTCGGCCGAAATCAGATCGGTCGGTGATGTGAAACTTGTTGCCAGTGACCAGTAAATCGGGCCAACAGACCAGACAAGCAGCACCAGAACCGCGATGATTGTTCCGATTTTACCGCCAGCGAGTGCAAAATTACGGTGTGTCATCAATCAAATCTCGTTTCACGGTAAACTTTTAGAACGTAAAACAGCGACACCAGTAACGATGCAAGCATCGCCAGAAGCGACAGTGCCATGCCGAGCGAAAATTTGAGGTTCTGGAATGCGTCCAGATAGACTTGGATAATGACAGTTCGGGTATCGAGACTGGCGCGATTAAGGATCCAGGCTTCGTCAAACAGATTAAAAGCAAAAACGGTTGACTGGCTGAGCGCAATTGCCAACCCGCCCGAAATCAGCGGTAAAGTAATCAGGCGAAAACATTTGAACGAACTGGCCCCGTCAAGCCGGGCGGCCTGATACAGGTCTTTGGGAATACTTTGTAACGCAGCCAGAAGAATAATCGCAGTTAGCGGCATCATCCGCCAAACATGGACCAGGGTTACCAGGAACAGCATCACGTATCGGTCATTGAAAAACAGGGACGGTCCCGTCATCAAACCGGTCGAATGCAAAACCCCCGTCAACAGTCCATAGCTCGGATTATAAATCCACATCCATACTACGGCATTCACAACCGGCGGCAGGCACCATGGTAACACCACAGCAGCAAGCAACCAGCGACGACCGATTTTCACCTTGTTAAGCAACAGGGCCGTTGCCAGGCCCCCGGCCGTTTCCAGCACCACGGCCAGCACTACATAATAAAATGTATTGCGCCAGGACTGGTTGACCGTCGTATTGCTAAACAGATCGATATAGTTTTTGAAACCGACAAAAGGTGTCCCTGCCCGCATGGGGCTGACATTGTAAACGCTGTCAATCATTGTCGACAGCAATGGCAGCAACACCAGCCCCCCCATGATCACAACCATGGGGATGACAAAGGCAATGCCCAGCGAGGCCTCGCCGCCAAAGCGGCGAGTTTTTTCACGTGTTAGTGCGGAAGCCATTCCTGGTGATCCTCTGCGTTCCGTTATTGCTGGGACGCTGATTGGGCGGCATCCGCAATCTGCTGAAGGGCATCCTCGACGCTCACCTGCCCTTTGGCAGCCTGATTAATGGCAGCAGAAACAGCCGACGAAAATTCGGGATACCAACCCGGGGTGCCATCGGCAAACAGCGGTTCAACACTGGCTGCCTGTTCCAGCAAAACCTTGCCGTTTGTCAGTTTGCCTTCTTCTTCAAGCTGCTTGAGGACACTCAGGCGCGGCGGCAGATTACCAAGTGAGTTGTAGCTGTTAATCTGGGTCTCGGGCTTCAGCATCCATTTGATAAAGGCTTTGGCCGCGTCTGCATTTTCCGCCGAAACCGGAATACCAATGGCTTCAGGAAGGCCGATGGTCCGGGTTGTTCCCGTGGTTGAGGGCATTAATGCAGCCGAAACATCATCAGCCACCTGGGATTTTGAAGGATCGCCATAAACCGACAGGTTCCCGGCCCAGCCGGCAACATCAAAGGTTACCTTGCCGCTTTTAAACAGTTCCTGAACATCAACATCCTTAAGCCCGGTCGCAGAAGGATCAATCAATCCGTCTTTCAGCGCCTGAACTTCAAAATTCAGGGCTTTGTACCCACCCGAATTCGGGTCGAGAAACAAAGGATTGAAATCCTTGTCAAACAGGTCGCCACCAAATGCCTTGGTCAACAGGTACCAGGTGGTTGATGTACCCTCGGTTGCCGACAGCGGCAGGCCAATCGGATAATCCACTATTTTGGCGGCCTTGATCGCTTTTGCAGCTTCAAGCAGTTCGTCGGGCGTTTTTGGTGGCTGCGCCACCCCGGCTTTTTCAAGCTGTGCCTTGTTGTAAATCAGCACGCGAAAATCGTTGTTGTAAGGAAGGGCAAGCAGCTTGCCGTTGTAATTAAAGATTTTTGATGTCGGCACATCTTTAACGACGTCTTCGGAAAAATCGTCATTCAGGGGGCTGTACCACCCTGCTGCACCAAATTGGCCAACCCAGGACCAGTCAACTTCCGTGGCACTGGCGGGGGCCGTATTGGCGATCATGGATGTGACGATTTTGGTATGAATTTCGTCCCAGCCAAGTGTCTGGCTTTCAAGTGCAACACCGGTTTCAGCAGTGAACTGGTCTGTCATCTCCTTGGGAAAAGTTCCCCAGGGCGGCAACAGAACCGACAGGTGCTGTCCGTCCAGTGGTTTGGCATCATCTGCTAGCGCAGCGCCCGAAACCCCGACCTGCAACATGGCTGTTGCCGCGAGTGCTGCCATAAATGTCCGTCTTTTCATGATATTTGCCTCCTTATTATATTGATTGAAAAGCTGTATTCAGGGACACGGATAAACCTTCGATGAAGGCATGGTCGGTGTTCCAGCCCGCCAGCTGTGCCGCACGCAGCAAGCCACCCCCGATTGGTGGCAAGGCGGGGCGCTGTGGCTCCGACCCGATACGGTCGCGAACACCGTTCAAAACATAGGAATTATCAAATACGCCACCGGCATAGCTCCATGGCACTTGCGAGCCGGTGTTTAGTAACTTTTGTGCCGCGTTTACATGTTCAGCCAAACAATCGCAGGCACGATCGAGAATGGCCTGTGCATCTTTGTTTCCCGTATCGGCCAGTTTCCCGGTTATGCGGGCAATGGCCGCAATAGAAGACCTTTTATTTTCAAGCGCATATACCCAGTCAATCAGATCATCGGGGGCAATGCCCATTTCCAACAGCAGGGCAGTGGCGAAGTCGCTTGTGGGGCTGCGGCCATCAATACCGCGTCCCGTCAAGGCAAGGCTTTCCCGGCCAATCCAGTAAGCACTACCTTCATCCCCAAAGCTGTCTCCCCACCCGCCGATGCGAAAATGCGGATCGTTTGTGCCGTTTGTACTGGCCCACGCCATAGACCCGGTTCCTGCCAGCACAAGGACACCTCCGGTGCCCGCAAACGCACCGTCAAAGGCGATCCTGACATCGTTTTGAACCAGCACCGGGCACGGTATGCACTGGCTGGCCGCGGTGTTTTGTTCCCGTGACAGGGCTTTAAGCTCATCGTGAAACGGCAGGCCAATAACGGCTTCGCATAATCCCGCCTGCCCTATGGCCGGTGCGACAATTTGTTTTAGCAACCCCTGCCAGTTCACACCCGATGTCGGGTCAAGGCTTGGCCCGGATCTAAGCATCGTAACAGTGCCCTGCGGGTTCGCCAGTGCCATAAGGGTTTTGGTTCCACCAGCATCAAGGGCAAGGACGAACGCCATGTTATTCCGCATCCTTGATCGCGACGGCACTAACAGGGGCGCCAATGTCGCTTAGGCGGGTTTGCCATTCATCGGAAATGGCTTCGTCGGTAATAACATGCAAATCCTTGCTGATCGGGGCAACACGATAGGTCAGGCGATGTCCGAATTTCGATGAATCAACTAGCAAGGCCTTTTGCGAAGAACGCGCAATCATAAGTTCGTTTACGCGGGCTTCATGGTCATCAAGGCTATAAATACAGCCGTCATCAGCAATGGCCCCGGCACCTAAAAACAGCTGATCAAACCATAATCGTTCCAGTGTCTGCTCGGCAATTGGACCCACCATGGATGCATTTTCAGGGCGCAGTTGCCCACCAATCAGGGTGACGCGAATATCGCTCACATCCATCAGGACTTGTGCAACCGTTACGCAATTGGTGAAAACCGAAATCGGCATCGGGTCCAGGCGCAACCTGCGCGCAATTTGCAAAACCGTCGTTCCGGCATCCAGAAACACACTGCTTTTGGGAATCAGAAGCTCATAGGCCGCGTCGGCAATGGCGCGTTTTTCCGCAAGGCTTGACCGTTCACGTTGCTCAAAACCAACCTCGATCCCGACAGCATCTGCAATGCGTGCGCCGCCGTGGGTTCTTACAATTGCGCCCTGCGCCTCAAGCGCCAAAAGATCGCGCCGTACCGTTGCCAGTGATGCACCAACTTCATCGGCAATCGCCTGAATATGGCTAAACCCGTGATTGTAAAGATACTGCCGAATGGCTGATAGCCGGTCGCCCTTCATCTAAATCCTGCCTCCCGTTTTCACTTTATGACACCTACATTCCGATCAAATAAAATCATTGTCAAGCATTTTTATGATCGAATATAATCACTGAACGTCAGATAAACGACGTTTTTTGATCGAACCAACTGAAAGAGAGCAAGATGACGTATAATCCGTTTGTGGAAATGCTGCGATCACGGGCTGGTGGTGAAATTACGGGGATCCCTTCAATCTGCTCTTCGCATCCCTTGGTCATCGAGGCCGCCTTGCTGGAAGGCAAAGCCAACAAAACACCGGTCCTGATTGAAGCAACGTGCAATCAGGTTAATCAGGATGGCGGTTATACCGGTATGACACCGCAGGATTTTCGCCAATATGTCGAACAGATTGCAGCAAAGGTTGGTTTTGATCTGCACCAGCTTTTTCTGGGCGGAGATCATCTTGGCCCTAACCCCTGGAAAGATCTGCCCGCCAACGACGCGATGGCAAAGGCTGAGATCCTGATTTCCCGGTATGTTGACGCCGGATTTGTCAAAATCCATCTTGATGCATCAATGCCGTGCGCAGATGACGCAACCCCGCTTTCCGATACAACAATTGCGGCGCGTTCCGCCCGTTTGGCAGCGGTGGCCGAAAGCGCCGTTTCAGGGCAAAAGCCGGTATATATCATTGGTACCGAAGTGCCGATCCCCGGTGGCGCAATGGAGGCCATCGACACCCTCGAAGTGACATCGCCTGCGGCCGCGATGGCCACTTACGAAGCCCATCGTCAGGCCTTTGCCAAACTCGGCCTGGATGACGCATTTTCGCGTGTAATTGGCCTGGTGGTGCAGCCCGGTGTCGAATTTGGGAACGAAAATGTTGTCTATTATGACCCGGCCGCTGCAACCGAACTTAGCGCCACGCTCACACAAATTCCCGGCATTGTATTTGAGGCCCATTCAACCGATTACCAACCATTAAGCGCGCTGTCCTCTCTGGTAAAAGACGGCTTCGCCATCCTGAAAGTCGGCCCGGGTGTTACATTTGCCATGCGCGAAGCATTTTATGGCCTGGATCACATTGCCTGTTTTCTCGAACAACTCCCAACGTCGGAATCGCTGCCGCACAAACTTGAACAATTAATGCTGGCGAAGCCAAAACATTGGGAAAAATACTATCACGGCGATGAAACAGCACAGCGCCTGCAACGTCATTTTTCCTATAGCGACCGTATTCGTTATTACTGGCCAACAGACGACGCGACCGCTGCAGTCGAAAACCTGCTTGACCGTCTTTCGAAATATGAATTGCCCGAACCGCTTGTCAGTCAGTATTTGCCAACCGTCTACCCGCTGTTTGCCGCGGCAAAACAAAAACCGGATGCCCGGGATTTGATTATCGAAATGGTTCGTTCTGTCATTCGTACATACGAAATTGCATGCCGACGCATTGAACCGTGAAGATATGGAATTTAGTTCAATTCGGGCGGACAGATGAGCGCACTCAGTAAGCCTGTCCCCGCCGAATGCTTATAAAAATCAGAAAGCTAACTATCCGCGCGTTAAACATACGGCGGGTGGTTTGCTTTCTACTGACTATTCCTTGTCGTGATATTTGCTTTCGCGCGGGAGTTTCGATTTTCTGCCTGTTTGTTTCTTTCGGGCAACCAATGCTGCATCATGCTTTATTGGCATGTACATTCGTCATGGTGCTTAACCCGTGATCGTTTATAAGACGATCATACCAAGCAACAGGATAACAGTGAACATGGGTAAAACCGGAAACCTTCGACGGCTAACACCAATTGCAGGCACAATCGAAGTCCGGGGAATTCTGGGTGCTGCTGTCGCTAATCTTGGCGTTCGTATTGTTGGCGGGGAATGGCCGATTGGTTCGGTTATTGCCAAAGAAGCGGATCTTGTTACCGAACTTGATGTCAGCCGTTCTGTCATTCGCGAAGCCTGCCGTATTTTAGGGGCCAAAGGTCTGATCCGCAGCCGGACATCGGATGGCACCCGCGTTCAGCCTCGCGCTGAATGGCGCCTTCTTGATCCGGACGTTATGGATTGGCGAATTCAGGCCGGCGACCGTGAAGGGTTGCTGCGTGATCTGTTAAAACTGCGGCTGGTTCTTGAACCAGGTATTGCCTATAGCGCCACTGCCATGGCTGATGATGCTGCCCGTGAAAAAATAGATGCAGCATGGGACGCCAAAAAATTCATCCATAACGACACAACCTTGAACGAGCATGACTGGCGTGCCGCCTTCATTGAAGCCGATATTGCGTTCCATCAGGCCTTTGTCGAAGCTGTCAGTTCTAAAATGCTTGACCAGGTATTTTCTGTCATCAGTTCGGCGCTGGACCTTCAATTTGATCATCAGTTAGAGGCGTTGGGTCGCAGCAACCGCCTGATCGGTATGGATGGCAGTTATGAAATGCATGAACGCGTTTATCGTGCCTTTATCCAAAAAGATGCGACCGGCGCTGAAAATGCCATGCGCAATCTGATTCATTGCGCGATCAACGACGCCGAAAGTGGCTTTCAGCAATAAATTGTTTTCTATCGGTCACATCCTGCACAGGTCGGATATTTCAACGGTCAATTAATCCGCCTTGCCCCTGCAAGGCGAAGGCTACCTCTTTTAAAAGCGATTTTTTTAAAATGAGCTTTCAGGGTATGCACCGAAATTGAAAATCAGACCTAACTATCTGAAATCGTAAATTTTATTTCCATTTATCAGGCCGTCTTTCCAGCGAAATGCATTTGAAATTTCACCCGGAATGCGCCCAAAAACACCCCGTCAGATGCCTATATTGCGTTCCCAACGATATTTTCGACACAGCCTTTGTCACAAAGCCTGAACGAACCCGTCAGATTAGGGCTGATGGATGGGGCACACCTGCCGCCGCTAAATCCTTCAGATCAAATGCTTTGTTCCGCCTTTCAACAGGTTTGAAAACCACATCCTGACCCGTTCAGGGCTGATTTCGCACGTCATGACCAAACCTGCCCACAGCACCGCTTAATCGGGTGATCGGGACAGGTGCGTCAAAATACACGCCATAGCCCGATGGCCGTTACGGCATTGGTGCGGGGGATCCCATCACATTGATTTAACAAAATAAATTTTGTTTGGGCATTCATATCAACATTTTTTCTGATGCCCGCAATACCAGAACCATTTTAATCAACAGGAGCTTTCAAATGCCTTTTGGTCCCCCTAATAAAATGAATATCGGCAAACTTGATGCCGCAACGCCGACCCCGTTTGACAAGGCAACCCTGAAAACAAGCCTTGAAAATATTGGCCTTAACTGTGCGCAGTTAAACGACAAAAACCTTGATAGCTACATCACAACGGTCAAATCACAATTGCCCCAGGGTGCTGTTCAGTCAATGGCGATCAAGGCCCCGCATACGAGCCCGCTGAATGCCAATCTCAAGGCAGCGGCGGCCCCGGTTATGCTGTTTTCTGCGGCAAACGATGTGCCGCAAATGACGTCGGCGGCAACGGGTAACTGGTCCATTCCCGATAATAACAATGCCGAAGGATACGGCCCGAACCTTGAGATCATCCAGTACAAGGATCATTTCAACTGGCTGTTTGATAACAAGGCAACCAATGGCTTTACCGGGGTTAAAAATTCGCCCCCGGCAACCCAGGGCAATTACCCGAACGCCGAAGCCATCCAGAAACTGTTCATTCAGGTTGGCCTGACAGCATCTTCCACCCTGGTCAAAGGTCTGGATCAGCCCACCATGCTGGCAACACTTTCAAATGTGATCCAGCCGTTGAACGATTCAAACATTGCGAACTATGACGTCAGCGACAGTCGTGTCATCGACCTTGTTGACAATTACGACCCGGCAACCGGCATGGCAGACGGGATCGGGGTGCTAACGATTTCGTGGCACCTGACCATCGAAGATTACAAACGCAAAACCAAGGACGGCGGGGATACCCATGCCACTTATCTGAAAATGGATGCGTGGTCGGTGCTTTACAGCGATCCGGGCGTTTTGTGCCAGCAATACAGCTCTGTCTTGCAGCATTTCGCCATCAACATCGCGACCGCTCCTACCTGTCGCATCTGATATTCCCGCCCTTCCTTTCACCATCTTGAATTTTGCGTTCGCGCATTTGTCCCAGGAGACTTCACATGCCATTCGGCCCTCCTTCCACACCTGAACTTAAAATCTTTGATTTCATGCCGGTGCCCAACGAAACCAGCTTTAATGCAGGTGTTCCGGCCCAAAGCACCACCAACGAAATGCTGTCGATCATTCTCTACAGCCCGAACCTCGAAATCATTGCATCGCTCGACAATACCAAATCAACAGTTACCAGCGACTACAGCGCGTCGGTAACCAATGGTTTCACTTTCACCACCGAACAAAGTTTCAGTGTGAAAACGTCGGTTGGTGTCTCCATCGAAGTTGTAAGTGCTTCCGTTGAAACGACATTTGCCCTGTCATTCAGCGAACAATGGAACACCACTCGCACCCAGTCCATGTCGTTTTCCTGCCCGCCGGGCAAGAAGGCATTCGTGTATCAGGGCACGCTGATCTCGCGCGTTATGGCGCTAAATGCAAAAACCGCCCAGTACGAATGGTTCTCGGCTGCTGGCAAGGCCCTGACCCAGGTTCTTGTCACGACCGACACCCCGATTGGCAATGCACCGTCCTCGCCGGTAACCATGAAATAAAATCGGCCTGAACGGTGCTGACCCATCTGGTTATACGCCCCCGCCAGATGGGTCAGCCACGGGCATGTTTCCCCTGAAAATCGGCTTTCAAATCTCACTTACCCTTTCTTCTTTTCCGGTTATCTTCTTAGCGCACAGGATCAAAGCCATGCAAAATACCGCCAGGAACTGCCCGATTGCCATTGTCGGTATGGCATGCCGTTATCCTGATGCCGACAATGCCGATCAGTTGTTTGAAAACTCCCTTGCACAGCGACGATCCTTTCGCACCCTGCCCGCCCAGCGCCTCGCAGCCGGTTATTTTGATGATACCGGCAAGGCACTTGACCGGGCCTACACCAATCAGGCCGCTGTGCTTAAAGGTTTCGAGTTTGATCGCAACTGGTTTCGCGTTTCAAATCAAAGCTACGAAACAACAGACCTGACCCACTGGCTGGCACTTGGTGTGGCACGCGAAACCATCGACAGCATCCGTTTTCGCAAGGGCCGCGCCACTGTTGCGAATGAAGGTATCCGCGTCATCATTGGCAATACCCTGACGGGTGAATTTTCCCGCGCCAATCTTATGCGTTTGCGCTGGCCCTATGTGCGTGGTGTGATCGAACGGCAAATGCGCTCCGAATATCCCGACATCACCGACGATACGCTCGCCCGTTTTCTGCGTGATCTTGAAGGCAATTACAAAGCCCCCTTTCCAACGCCAAACGAAGATACCCTCGCTGGTGGCCTTGCCAATACTATTGCCGGGCGAATTTGCAACCATTTTGACTTTAAAGGTGGCGGTTACACCGTTGACGGTGCCTGTTCTTCATCCCTTATTTCGGTCATTGATGCCTGCACCGCCCTCACCATGGGGGATGCCGATATGGTCCTTGCTGGCGGCGTGGATCTCAGCCTGGATCCGTTTGAACTAACCGGCTTTTCACGCACATCGGCATTGGCCCGTGACGACATGCTGGTTTATGACGAAGGTTCACAGGGTTTCTGGCCCGGCGAAGGGTGTGGTTTCCTTGCCCTGATGCGTTATGACGATGCCCTTGAACAATGTGAACATATCCATGCTGTGATCCGGGGTTGGGGGGTATCTTCTGATGGCAATGGCGGGCTGACCCGGCCCGAAGCCGCGGGACAAATGTTGACCTTGCACCGCGCCTATCACCGGGCGGGGTATCATATTGGCAGTGTCG
Organism: Thalassospira sp. MCCC 1A01428; assembly: GCF_002115825.1. Taxonomy (GTDB): domain Bacteria; phylum Pseudomonadota; class Alphaproteobacteria; order Rhodospirillales; family Thalassospiraceae; genus Thalassospira. Next base: position 103,557 of record NZ_JFJZ01000009.1, read on the forward strand.
GCTATTTTGAAGGTCACGGTACGGGCACCAAAGTGGGCGATACGGCCGAACTTAGGGCACTTATGACTGCGCGGGAAAAATATGATGCCCCGTTGCAACCCGCCATCATCAGTTCGATCAAGGCCAATATCGGCCATACCAAGGCCGCCGCAGGTATCGCCGGTTTGCTGCGTGCCAGCAAATGTTTAAGCGAAAACATTCTGCCGCCCACCACGGCCTGTAACCGTCCTCACGCCCTGTTTGAAAACAATGCCGCCCATCTTTCCCCGTCTACCCAAATCATGGATTGGCAATCTGATGGCGTTGAACGCCGTGCCGGGGTCAGTGCTATGGGGTTTGGCGGTATTAACACCCACATTACCCTGGCCGAGGCCCCAAATCAGGCCCGACCGTCAGTCTATAGGGCACCGGGCCCAAAACGTACAAGTCTGGCAGCTTTTCAGAACAGCGAAGTTTTTGTTTTTGCTGCTGCCCGGCAGTCGGACCTGTTATGGACGATTAATCACGTTGCTGCATTTGCTGATAAATGCTCGCGCGCCGAGCTTATCGACCTGGCGGCCGAACTGGCCCATCGTGCATCGCTTAATTCCCAATTCATCTGGAAGGCCGCCCTTGTTGCCAGTACGCCAGACGCCTTGGCGCAAAAGTTAAAAACACTTGGCGAGACCGTGATGACGATGGACGATAATTGCCTTCATTTCTTCGTCGCCGATGGCATTTTTGTCTCCAGCAAACGGGAAACGGGTAAAATTGGTTTGCTGTTTTCAGGTCAGGGGGCCCCGGCCCGCTGCCATGGGGGCATTTACGAACGTCGTTTTCCCATCGTCCGGCAGGCCTTTGACCTCGCCAAACTTGAAGGTTTCAGGGATCGCAGCAACACCGATTTTGCCCAGCCTGCTATTGCGGCGGCCTCACTTGCCGGGTTGGAGATGCTAAAACATGTTGGCATCGTTGGTGATGTTGCCATTGGTCACAGTCTTGGCGAACTCGCAGCCCTGCATTGGGCCGGGCATTATGATGGTCAAACACTGCTTGAAATTGCAACTTTACGCGGCCAGGCAATGGCAGCCGATATTCATGCATCGGGCGCAATGGCTGCGGTTGCCGCCGACGACAAAACAACCCTGAACGCCATTGGCTCACGTAAAGATATCTTTGTTGCCAACCTTAACGGGCCACGCCAAACCATTATTTCAGGCGATCACGATGCCATTCATGATTTTGTCAAAGATCTTCGCACCCAGGGAACGGCTTGCACCATTTTAGGGGTTCGTCAGGCTTTCCACACACCGGCAATGGCACCGGTGGCAAAGTCGTTGGCAAAAATGCTCCGTACCCTTGCCTTTGTACCGGCGAACCGGCAAATTGTGTCAACTGTTTCGGGCACAATCATGCCTGCCGACACAAACATTCCCAACTATCTGTGCCAGCAAATATCATCGCCGGTCCGTTTTATGGATGCAGTAAAACACGCTGCCCCCAATCTGGACCTTTTAATCGAGGTTGGCCCAGGAGCCCTGCTTGAAAAAATAACCGGCAGTTTTTGTAACCTTCCGGCAATTTCGATAGATGTGGGCGGGGCCGGTTTTGAACCATATCTGTGTGCCGCTGCGGCGGCCTATATTCTTGGTTGTGCGCCTAATATTGGCAACCTTTATCAAAACCGCTTCACCAAAAAATTTGACTGGGACTGGAACCCTGTTTTTATCGCAAATCCTTGTGAAACAGTTCCCGCTGCCTCCCAGCCCCCCATTGATGACGAAGCGGAACCAGCGACAACCCCTTCCCCGGTTGACGACGTTTTATCTACCACGCGGGACCGCGACGGCATCCTTGCACATTTGCGTACCATCATTGCCGATCGGACCGGCTTGCCGTCCTGGTCGCTGGAAGAAAGCAGCCGGATGCTTTCCGATCTGCATTTAAATTCTATCACCGTTGGTGAAATCGTAACGCGGTTAAGTTCCACTATCGGCGTATCGCTGCTTGTTGACCCAACCGAATTTGCCGATGGTAAAATTGGCGATATTGCGACGGCTATTACCGAAATGGCCAATTCCGCCAATAATGATCGTAAGTCACATCAAGCAGCCCCGGCGGGCATTTCCAATTGGGTACGCTATTTTCAATTTCAAAATCATGCGGCCCCGATACCCCCGCTTCGCGCTGCGGCCATTTCCGGCGAATGGACCGGGTTTGGTCATTTGGGGCCATTGGAAAATACCATCCTGGCACAGCTCAACAGCGGTTCTTATGGCAATGGTGTTTTAGGTGTAATCAGTGATCATCCCGGCGATGACGATATCGCCGCCCTGCTTGCGGCTGCGCAAAATGCTATCATTCAAAACAACGCTGCCAACTCTCCTGTTCAACTGGTTGTCTTGCAAAAAGGCTGGTCGGCCAGTGGTTTCGTGAAATCGTTTTTTCTTGAAAACACCACGATCGATACGCTTGTTCTAAACCTGCCATCGCCCACATCGTCAAATATGCCTGCGCGTATCCTTGCCGAAATCAGCTGTGCCAAACCCGGTTTTGCCGAGGTATTTTTACAAACCGGCAACCAGCGTCTTGTTCCGCATTTGAACCTGGTTCAACCGGGGCCAGCACCAAAACATCATATACTTAACCAAAATGATGTTCTGCTGGTAACCGGGGGTGGCAAAGGGATTAGTGCCGAATGCGCCTTTCAACTGGCCCGGAAATCCGGCTGTGCCCTGCTGGTGTTGGGTAGGTCATCGGCGGCGGACAACGTCGAACTGGCTGCTAATCTGCAACGTTTCGCCAATGCCGGTCTTAAAACCAGTTATCAGTGTGCCGACATTACCCAAAAGGCCGATATCGAAGCTGCAATTGCCCATGGCACAGCCGATTTGGGCGGGCCGGTAACCGCGATTTTGCATGGGGCTGGTGTTAATACTCCCCAAACGGTTGCGAACCTCACCCTTTCCGCTATTCAGGCCACCCTTGCCCCTAAAATCACGGGTCTTGAAAATATATTAACTGCTGTAAACCCTAAACAGTTAAAAATGCTGGTCGGGTTTGGCTCAATCATTGGGCGTATGGGCCTGCACGGCGAGGCTGATTATGCGTTGTGCAATGAATGGCTAAGCCAAAAAATTGCCGATTTTCAGGCGCGTCATCCTGCCTGCCATTGCAAAACCATCGAATGGTCGGTTTGGGCCGGGGTTGGTATGGGTCAACGTGTCGGCAGCCTCGATGCGCTGATGGCACAGGGTATTGCGCCCATTTCCATTGATGATGGTGTGCGCGAATTTTTGCATATTGTAAACGATGTTAACTTACCAGATAGCATCGTCGTTTCAGGGCGCTATGGTACGGCAAAAACGCTCGATCACCCCGCCTTGCCCACATATCAATACCGTTTTCTTCAAAATATCCGGGTCCATTACCCCGAAGTAGAACTGATCAGCGATGTTGAAATTTCGTCCGGATCTGACCTTTATCTTGCCGATCACTGCCTGAACGGGGAACAGATTTTTCCCGCTGTTATGGCGCTTGAAGCCATGAGCCAGGCGGCCCTTGCCTTACATCACGACAAAACCCAAATCCTGTCGCCAATCTTCAGGGATGTTATTTTTTCCAAGGCGATTGTAACGCAATCAGATGCCCCGGTTACGATCCGTATTGTGGCACAGGCCGTGGCGAATGATGAATTTTCACTCGCTCTTCGCTGCTCGACCACAGATTTTCAGGTAAACCACATCACTGCTTACTGCCGCTTTACCAAAACACCGGCACTTACCGCGATTGATCGTGAAATTCAGTCTCTCGCAGCGACAAAATTGGTCCAGCCATTTGACCCGGAATTAGACCTTTACCAGAATATTCTATTCCAGAAGGGGCGCTTTCAACGCATACAGGGTTATCATTTAATTGCGGCACGCCGCTGTCTTGTATCTTTGTCGCCGAGCGATAAAACTGGCTGGTTTGATAATAATTTACCAACTAATCTGGTTCTGGGTGATGCCGGTGCACGGGACGCATCACTTCATGCCATTCAGGCCTGCATTCCGCATCAAACTGTTATTCCGGTGTCCGTCGACGAAATTGCCCTCTCTGCCCTGGACCCGGACCAAACCTATCGCGTGTTCGCAACTGAAATCGCCGATCTCGGTGCCGAACTGGTCTACGATATGGTTATTTTTAACCAGGATGGCAAAATTGTCGAACATTGGCGTGGTCTCAAACTTCGTACCATGGGCACCCCGGCCAGTTTGAAACTAACCGCCCTGCCCTTGATGGCCCCTTATATTGAACGCAAAATTGCGGATGAACTGCCGCAAGCCGACCTGCGGGTCTCCATATTCCCGTTTCATGATCGCTGGAACAAACGCCAAAACCCTAAAGCACATGACCAGCGCCCGGATGGTAAACCGGATGTTTCCATCGATACCCGCTTCAGGTCGTCGTCTTATTGTAATGGCTGGAAATGCGTTATTGATAGCGCACAATCGGCAGGTTGCGACTTGCAAAACGTCCTGCAAAAAACCGAAACCGACTGGCATACTCTTTTGGGTGAAACCGGTATGGCACAGGCCAAATTCATCCAGAAAACCTTTTTCGAACCTTTAAATGTTGCCGCGACCCGTGTTTGGTCCCTGCGCGAAGCCCTGATAAAAGCCGGATTACGCCCTGATGCCCCATTGGTGTTTGATCCGTCTTCATCATCAAACTGGATCAGGCTTCATTCCGGCGAAACGATCCTTGTTTCCTGCGCGACCGATCCGCAAAGAAACAGGGACGATACATCACGATTCTGCCTGGCTGTCGCGTTAACACCCGTAACGGCAAGGCCGATCAGCCCCCATTTTGCTTTAAAAAGTAACCTTGCGACGATTTGAAAAAAGGTAACTACGGCGGGCGGCAGTACCAGGCAGCATATACTGCCGCCCACGCCCCTCCACATCGAGTTAACCTCGAAACCCGATCCGGGATTTCAAGGTTCCGTCAACCATCACATGACGAATGCCTAATCGGCACTCCTCAAGCCTGGCCCGTACGCCATAAACATCCGCAAGCATCGCGTCGGTAATAACATCATGGGTATTACCACTTGCCACCAGTTTGCCATCGGCAATGATCATGGTTTTATCGGCATAGCGCAAAACATGGTTCAAATCATGGATGGCGACAAAAATGATCATGCCGCGTTGTTTGGCCAGATCACGTACAAATTCCAGCACTTCAAGGCTGCGTGACAGGTCTAGTGCCGATGTCGGCTCATCCATCAGCAAAATATCAGGTTCACGCACCAATGCCTGTGCAATCCCGACCAGTTGCTGTTGCCCGCCACTTAATGCGCCAATATTGCGTTCCGATAACTCAAGGATCCCAAGGGCGGCCAGTGTTGTATCAACAATTGCAATATCGCCGTCGTTAACCCGCCACGACGCCCCTTGTTTGCGGGCAAGCAAAACCGCTTCGTAAACCGATAAGACCGCATTTGCTGTCAGGTTTTGTGGCATATAACAAATGCTGCCTGGCTGCGGGGTGCCGGTGTGGCGGTCTGTTATATTCTCAATGGTGTGCTTCACCGTGCCGGTCCCTGCGGTTAAACCGGCAATGCGTTTAAACAGGGTCGATTTCCCCGCTGCATTGGGTCCGATCACGGCAACAACATCGCCACTCTGAAACGGTCCCGCCGAAATATCGGTCAAAATACTGCGTTTGCCAAATGTGGCGCCCATTTTGTGTAGTTGCAATGTCACCATGATTTTTTCGAATTCGACAGAATAAGGGAAATAAAGAACGGAATGCCCACCAGCGATGTGACAATGCCAATCGGTAATATCGCACCTGGAATAATCATTTTGCTGGCAACCGAGCTGACCGATAATAACAACGCCCCCGATAACGCCGATGCCGGCAGGAAAAACCGTTGGTCTTCCCCAATCATCAGGCGCGCAATATGCGGCCCTACCAGCCCGACAAAGCCAATTGTGCCGACAAACGCAACCGGAATGGCCGATAACAGACTGACCAATAACAAGGTTTCAAGTCGCAATCGGCCAACATTAATGCCAAAACTGGCTGCCTTGTCATCGCCTAACCGCATGGCAGTTAAGGCCCATGCACGGCGCACAAAAAACGGTAAAATGACAATCAATAAACCCGATGTTACAAAAAACTTCGGCCAAGTTGCCTTGGTCAGGCTACCCATGGTCCAAAAGACAACAGCACTAAGGGCTTCGGCCGATGCTAAAAACTGCACCAGTGCCAATAAGGCGTTAAAGCTGAACACCAGCGCGATGCCCAACAGCACAATGGTTTGCACACTAACACCTTGGCGCATGCTTAAAATATGGATCAGCAAAGCCGCCAGCATCGCCATAAAAAATGCGTTTAGCGGCACCATAAAGGCGCTGGCAACCGGCAATATCGACACCCCGAATGCCAAAACAAGTGCGGCGCCAAAGCTGGCGGCGGCTGAAATACCCAGTGTAAAGGGACTGGCAAGGGGATTGTTCAATATCGTTTGCATTTGGGCACCGGCAATCGCCAATGCGGCCCCCACCACAACGGCCATTGCCGCAATGGGCATCCGAATATCCCATATCACCACGGCAAGCTGGTCAGAAACCTCCGACGGCGTGATAACGGCACGGATCACATCCGCCAGGGCAAACCGCGCTGGTCCCAGTGATAAATCCAGGCACATTGATATAAACAGCAACATGCCCAAACCGGCCAGCAACCACACCCGGCGACGCACCGATTTACGGTAATTGCCACCACCAACCATCGTCATTGCTTCTGTTTTCATTCCGGTCATGGCGAAACCTGCAAGGTGGCGAAATATCCCGGTTGGTAATCAATCGGTAAAAATCGTTCATGCAGCATACGAAACGTTTCATTGGCATCAATGTCGGCAAACAGGTCGGGGTGAAACCATTTCGCCAGTTGTTGAAGGGCCACAAATTGATAGGGGCTGTTGTAAAACTGATGCCAGATGGCGTGAAAACCATGCTGTTTTTGTGCATTAATCCCGCGATAGGCGGCGCGGGTTGGATAAAAAGCCAGTTTTTTTTGCACCTCATCCCAATTGGCCCCCGGCCCGACGGGTACCCAGTGCCCGCCAGGAACATAGGCTTCCCAGTTGGCACTGGTAACAATCACGTGGTCCGGGTTTGAAACCAGCACCTGTTCGGCGTTTACCTGCCCGAATGTACCCGGAATAATATCACTGGCAACATTATGGCCGCCCGCCATTTCTACCATGGCCCCGAAATTGCCCTTGCCAAATGAATGGCAGCAATCGTCATAAAAACCGCCTGCGCGGTCGATAAACACATTGGGGCGGGTGAATGTGCCTGTCGCTAATCTGTCGGTTACGCGACGGATCTGTTCAGTTCTGAACGCAATAAATGCCTCGGCCCGCTTTTGTTTACCAAACAATTCACCAAACAGGCGGATGGACGCGTTGGTGTTTTTTTCCGGGTCATGGCGAAAATCGACATAAACCACAGGAATACCTAATGCGCCGAGCTTCTCAACATAACGGGCTTCTTCGACCGCCTTTTGCGTTTCAAGGTTTAGAAAAACCACATCCGGTTTTTGCGCGATGGTGGTTTCAATATCGATCAGGCTTTGTTCAAGCCCGGAAAAAGTGGGTGTTTTATCGAAATCGGGGAATTTCTTGCGATATTGTCGATAGGTTCCCGGGTCTGCCTCGATCATGTCATTACGCCAGCCAACAATGCGTTTGGCCGGGTTTTCACGGTCCAGTGCCGCAATAATATAAAGCTGCCGACCTTCCCCTAAAACCACCCGTTGTACCGGTGCATCAACCGTCATCGTGCGCCCGGCAATATCGGTGATGGTTATCGGCTTGGCACATACCATGCCTGCGCCGATCAGCATAAAACCTGCCGTAACGATCAGATACTTGGTTAATTTAACGATCATGTATCGCCTCCTGCCTTGGGTCTGGTATGGCAACGGTCCCGGCCCTAGCCCGCGCCAGTATGGTCACTGCCAGACCAACGGCGTAAAAAACTGCCACCAGAAAATATAAATTGGAAAATCCTGCCACCTGGGCAAACCAGCCCCCAATGGCAATGCCGCCAATGGACGAAAATTGCGACAGGCTTTGTGTGAAGCCTAAAATACGCCCCTGTCGGTCGTGGGGTGTTGCGCGTGATATCAAGGTGGTTAAAACCGGAGTTGTTGCACCCAGCAACACCCCCCAGACAAAATACAGGCTGGCAAAAACCACGATAGACCTGGTTAACCCCGCCAACACCGTGACCACAATGCAGCCTGCAATGATGACACATAACCGGGTTAAAACGGCTTGCCTGTTTTTGCCTTCAAAATAGCGCGCCCATAAGGATGCCGAAAAAACAAACCCCAATGCCAGCACGCCATAACAAAAGCCGACAAGCCAGTTTTCGACCTTGAAAATCGACAGTACATAAATCGAAAAAGGCGATTGGGTCACCATGCGCGATAGCAATAACAGGCCCAGAATGGCCAAAAGCGATAAAATTTGGTGTGATTTTAAAACGCTTCTTGTTCGTTTATCGGGCGTTAGGGCTGGTTTTTGTGCCTTTGCCCCGATTTTTGTGTGCTGTGGCGCAACGGCAGGTAAAATTCGCCAAACAGCCGCCAAGCAGGCCAGACACATTATAGCTGCGGAAAAATTGATCCAGAAAAACGCCGCATGATCAAGGATAACACCGCCAATCACGGCACCCGCAAGCGATCCCAAATTGGTTGAAACCTGCAAATAGGCAAACAGTTTTGCCCGACGCGCCGGGGCTTCGATGCTAACACTATAAGCCTGCGCGGGGGCAATGTAGCCCGCACATGCCCCTTGTAAAAACCGTAGGGCCAAAATTGTTGGTACATCATTGGCATAAGCCAGGGCAAATTGCGTTATCGCCAGACCAAACAACGCCCGCATCATCATGGCTTTATGACCATATAAGTCACCCAGCCGCCCCCAGAAGGTACTGGTCAGCATAATGCCCAGCATCGGGCCGATATAAACCGCGATACTGGCAAGGGTAAACTGGCTGTCCGATGTGGCAAGTGAACGCAAGTGAACGGGCCAAAAAGGCCCGCTCATTTCCATGGCACCCATCGAGGTCAGCTGGATGGCAAATAACACATGTATTTGCCATCGTACTGACAACCACATATCAGGTTTGAAAATCATCCTGTATGTGACCGGTTAAAAATCCGCCGTGATGGAAAATAACGCCGTGCGCGGTGCACCAAGCGACACCATGCTATAGCTGTTCACACTGGACCAGTAATGTTCGTTGGTAACGTTCTGCACAGTGGCGCGTACCGTAATCGGTGTTTGTGAAACAACGGTTTTATAACGCACACCGATGTCAAGCGTGGTCCAGTCGGGAATTTCCTGTGTGTTCGCACTGTCGATATACTGGCTTGATGTATGGTTCACCGTGCTGCTAACCGTCATGCCGTCAACAAAAGGCGTATCCCATTCGGCCGTTAAATTCGCCTGTATTTTGGGCACACCCACCGGGCGATTGCCTTTGTTTGCCGCCGTGCTGCTTTTGGTTAGTTCCGCATCAAGCAACATAACCCCGCCCAATAATCGAACATCGTTGGTAACCTGACCAAACAGGCTAAGTTCCAACCCGCGATTTCGCTGTTCGGCATCACTGTTATAAACGTTGTTGGTGGTCTGGCCCGACGGCTTGGTAATCTGAAAGGCTGACAAACTGCCGCCAATGGTGCCGAAATCCAGCTTCACACCGGTTTCATATTGTTTGGCAACGTAAGGCGCCATCGCTTCACCGGCATTCGATGCCGTGTTTGGTGCAATGTCGCCCTTGCTAAGCCCTTCAATATAGTTGGCGTAAAGCGAGACATGTTCCCATGGTTTGACCACCACACCCACCATCGGCGTAATTTCGCTTTCGTCATAAGACGACGAAACCACACCGGATGTATAATTGTCCGATTCAACACGTTGATGCCGTGCGCCAAGGGTTAGCAACACGCGGTCGTCAAACACGCCCATCGTATCGGCAATGGCTATCCCGGTTAGCGAGGATTCCGATAATTTCGGTTTCGAGGATGGCCCGCTGATATTGACAGCAGGGTTTGCCACCGGGGCATAAATGTTAGATGCCAGGCTAGTATTGTCATAAACCGCCCCGCGGCGGAAAATATCCTGATAGCGGCTGACCTGGAAGGTCGCCGTATGGTCAATTGCGCCAGTTTCAAACTTGCTGCGCACGCCGCCATCGGCCGACCACCGTTCGGTCTGGAATTTCATATAGGATACACTGTCAAGTGTATCCCCTGCCGAATTTTGAATTTTCGGGTAACCGAACAGGCGATCAACCTGGGTTTTGCCGCCGCCAACATGGCCAAACAGGGTGATATCGTTGTTCACATCATATTCAGCCCCCAGCGCCACCGATTGATCAACCGCTTCGGACCATTCCCAGGCATGGCTTACGTTTTTGGCACCATCGGGCGCGCCTGGCATGGAAATGCCGCTGGCAACCAGAAATTCCCGCGACGGTGCATTTAAATCTTCACGTTGATCAATCAGGTCTAATGTGGCGCGAAAATCATCTCCCCGGTAATCAAGGGCCAAAGCCCCAAGCGTGCTTTCGCGGTGCTGATGATCCAGTGCCGTGTCACCGCCCTGGTACCCGCCATTAAATCGCACACCAAATTCCTTGTTGTCCCCATATCGGCGGCTAAAATCAACACGTCCGCCGGCCTGTTCGCCAGGGCCATAATCAGCCGTTACGCGGTTTAAATCGGTGTCGCCCGCGCGCTTGGGCACAATGTTAATCACACCGCCAACACCGCTATTGGGTGCCATGCCATTTAACAAGGCTGCCGGGCCTTTAAGTACCTCTATCCGTTCGGCAAAACCTGATAACGCCCGATATGTCGGCGCCACCCCGTAAGATCCGTTAAACGCAACTTCACCTGAATTACCGGTATTGATCGCAAATCCGCGAATGGAATATGCATCCAGCATACCGCCACTGCTGCTAAGCGTACGGACTGACGGGTCATTTTTTAAAACGTCCGCAATGGTTGTTGCCTGCTGATCCGCAATTTTTTCACTGGTATAGCTGGTAATGCTCACCGGGGCGTCCATAAAATCGGTATTGCCCAGCAGGCCCATCTGGCCGCCCGTTGCCACCTGCCCACCGGCATAAACAGCCGGTAAATCGGTTGTTTGTGCATCGGCTTCCACCCGGATCGGGTCCAGCATGGCACCCTCGCCCGGCATTGCCCCGTCGGCGGGATCAATCAGGATCAGGGCATTTTCACCGGTCATGCGATAACCAAGGCCCGTACCATTTAACAATGTATCGATTGCGGCTGGCACACTCATGTCACCACGAATGACCCGCGCGTTTTCAATCGCTGGCAGGTCAATTGTATAGGCGATACGCCAGCCCGATGCCGCACCGATCCCGGCAATTCCCCCTGCCAATGACCGTGCCGTAATATCAAAATGGTAGGTGGCCGTTTGGTTCTGTTGCTGGGCGTCGGCACTGGCCGGTGCCACCAGCACAGGAATAACCAGTGCACTTGACATTAACAGGGCTGCAATAACGGAACGTGATTTTTTTATTTCTTGTGCGGATCGCAATTTCCCACTCCTCAATATCTGTCTTCCCAAGCAGATCCCCTGCTTCTAACAAGACAAACGAGCGGGGCTTGCAAACCCACACATCGAAAAATCACTTTTTGCGAATTTTTCGCAATCTCAATATAAAATGGTGACCCAGGGCGATGTTTCTATCACTTTTGCCCCAACCGCATCCGCCACAGTTTTTAACGATCCATCAACATCGCGGGTTGGAAAGCTGCCGGAAACCCGGCTATTTCCCGCATCTCCCAATACAATTAAACGGGCTGTGCTGTAATTTTGCAGCTTGGCGACAACATCCCGAACAGGGCTGTTTTGAACGCTTAACCGTCCCTTCATCCAGGACAGAGCCAGCGTGCTATCAACATGGTCGGTCATTACCACACGGGTGCCATTGCTGCGTGCCTGTTGGTCCGGGCCTAGCAGCACACCGTGCCTGTCTTTTTGGTTGCTTACACGCACCGCGCCGCGTTCAACTGTCACTACCGTTTTATCGCTTAGGCTATCCACGTTAAACCGTGTTCCAACCACTTCGATGTCGGTATCAGATGTATGCACGCGAAAGGCGTCTCCGTCCCGATGAACAACATCAAACAGTACCTGCCCGCGTAACAGGCGAACTTCGCGATGATGACCGGTGAAATCAGTGGCAAGGGCGCTGTTTGCACCTAGTAACGCCGTCGATCCATCTGGCAGGGTTACCGTGGTAATATCATTTGTCCCGGCGACAATATCGGCCTGCCAGTTTACGATCATGTTCGGGTTGGCCGCCCATATCACCCCGCACACCATTGCGATGGCAGCAACACCCGCAAGCGGCCGTCGTTTCGTGAAAACACGTTTCAAACCCGATAAGCCAAACCGTTTGCGGCTTTGTGCCGCACGCTGTGCCGGTTGTTCGATCCGGGCCCACAAAACCCGCATTTGGTCAAACGCAAGCCGATTGGCTTTATCGGCATTCATCCATGCATCAAAATCGGCTTCATCCTGTGCAGACATGGACCCGCCTGCACGTTTGGCATGCCAAAGTGCTGCTTCGTCCTTCTGGTCTTCACTCGGCTGGCTATCGCTTCGCATGGGCTTCCGGTCAAACAACACTGAAAATCGGTGAGGGGCGTATCCGCAACCTGTCTCCGATTGTTCTTCTATAACCGAAAACGAATGACGAGAAAATAACCGCATCTGTGCCATAGGAACTGGTTGCAAAATAACGTCCCGGATATGTTACCCGGTAACCTGCAACGCATCTGGCCGGTGTTAAAAAGGGCCGTTTGCTCATCATGAGTCTGGTCGATCGGCGTCGATCAACGCAATCTGGCATCACGACCTATCCAGATGGTCCGCCAGTTTTTCCTGACAATGGCGCATCGTTCGGGCCAGCTGTTTTTCAACTGCACTTACCGTAATGCCATATTTTTTGGCAAGTTCGGCGTTTGAAATGCCCTCAATCCGGTGCGCAATAAACATGTCGCGGGCCTGTGGGGTAATTTCCTTTAAGGCGGTATCAAGTGCGCTTAAGGCCTGGCGCGCTTCGGCATGGTCTTGGGGTGAACTGGTTTCGCGCACCCACATTTGGCTGGGCATTAAATGGTCCATAACCCGGTTACGTGTGGCCGTGCTGCGATGATGGTCAATCACGGCATTGCGAACCGACGCATATAGCATTTTGGTGTCGGCGTCATTGGCACCGGCACTGCCTGCCTGCATCAGACGGACATAAACATCCTGAACCAGTTCCGCGGCAACGTCACGGTCCCGCACCCGCCGCACCGCCATCGATACCAGTTGGCGACGGTGGTCTTCAAACAGCCGCGCAAGGTTTTTGCGCCAGAACGTTATCGCCAGTTTCATTTCAAATCCACGGCATCAAGGCATAAAGCATTTCAATTTGCATCGGACAATATCAGTAATGATAATCACTTGCAAATATCAATATCATGGAAATCCGGTAGTTTCCAAATAGCCGCGCGGCACCTGATGCAATGCATAAAAAAATCCCCGCAGACAATTGCCATACGAGGATTTTTTAAAATTTATCTTGGCCTATTTATCGCGTCGCGACGTTGCATAGGGGGCCGATCGGTCATAATAGTCATCAAACCCGATCCGCTGGCGCAATTCCGGCCATTGCATCAACATCTGGTCGCGCGGTGACCCGGCTTTTAACAGTTGCAGGGTTTGCACCATTGCTTTCATAGCTGCCGCCATCAGGGACAATGGATATGCGGCAATTTTAAAACCGATTTCCTGAAGTTCGACTGGCGATAAATCCGGCGTTTCACCACCTTCTAAAATATTCGCCATTTTTGCCCCCGGCAGGGCATCACAAATGGTGCGCATTTCATCAACCGATTTGGGGGCCTCGACAAACAGGATATCCGCGCCCAGTTCGGCAAATTTGGCGGCCCGGTCAATGGCTTCGCTCAAGCCATGTTCATGGCGGGCATCTGTCCGCGCCAAAATCAGAATATCGGCCCCGGCGTCACGGGCATCAACGGCGGCGCGAATACGATCAAATGCTTCGTCGCGGCCCACCACTTCCTTGCCCTTGGTATGCCCGCAACGTTTGGGGGCAACCTGGTCTTCAATCATCACTGCTGCACATCCCGCCTTGGCAAAGCCCTTAACGGTGCGCATCACATTCATTGCATTGCCATATCCGGTGTCGCCATCGCCAATTACCGGGATCGAAACTGCATCGGTAATGTTGCGTGCCTGGTCCAGCACTTCACCATAGGACATCAATCCAAGGTCCGGTTCGCCAATGCGCGCCGCCGCAGCCGAAAAGCCGGACATAAATGTCAGGCCAAAACCTTCCTGTTCAACCAGTTTGGCCGAAAGCGCATCAAAGCAGCACGGCATGGTAATCAGTTCATCGCGTGCAAGCATCGCACGCAGGGTATTTGCAGGTGTCATTTTCATCACATTTTAAACGGAATATACAGGGCCAGATCAGGCCAGACATATAAAAGGAAAGCAGTAAAGAACATCAACAGGATGAAAGGAAACACCCCTTTTGACACTTCACCCAATGCTGTTTTTGCCACGGACTGAATAACATATAAATTCATCCCGACGGGCGGCGTAATCAGGGCGCATTCAACCATGATCACCATATAAACCCCAAACCAGATCGGATCGATGCCCAATGCCATAGCTGCTGGCAACAATACCGGCGTCATGATCAGCACCATTGACAGGGCTTCAAACACCAGCCCCATCAACAGCAACACAACCGATACCACCAGCACAAAGCCCAGCTGGGTATCAACATTGTGGCTGATCAAAACCGAAATATCCTGCGGTATACGATACAGGGTAATCGCCTTGCCAAAGACCTTGGCCCCCGCAATGATCAAAATCACCGCCACCGTCGTCGCCATGCTTTCAAACGCGGCCCGTTTAATGCCCTCCCAGTCAAGCGCAGGCATGGTCACGCGGATATTCATGCGATTGGTCAACCCGCCAAAGGCCCGAAACAGGCCAAAAACAAGCACCGGCACGATAAAATAGCCAATAACCGGCCCCTGCCCGCCAAAAACCAGATAATAAAGCGCATCCGCCACCAGCATGGTTGCTGGCAGGCGTAAAATCGGTACCGTAATCGCAAGTGACGCTGAAAAGCCGATTGCGGCGGCCTCAGTCGGGGTAAAGGCCCCGCCGTAAATGCCGGCAATAATCAACACAGCCAGCAAAATTGCCGGAAAGGCCTTGAATGTGGCTGTCCAGCGCTCGTTCCAGCTTTTTCTCGGCTCCGGCGTCTGGCCGCCAAAACGGGCATATATCATTGAAAAAATGATAAACAATACCAACAGGGCAATGCCCGGCCCAATCCCGGCCAAAAACAGCGAAATCACAGATTCTTCGGTAACAAACCCGTAAATAATCAACGGAATGGACGGCGGAATCAAAATGCCCAATGTCCCACCGGCGGCCAGCAAGCCATAAACAAAGCGTTTATTATAACCCCGGTTAATCATTTCCGGGATTGCCACCGTGCCAATGGTCGCCGCCGTTGCCACCGATGACCCGGAAATAGCCGCAAACACGCCGCACGATAAAATTGTCGCCACAGCCAGCCCGCCCGGCCAATGTCCAACCCATGCACTAACGGCGGCGAACAAATCCTTGCCAACCCCGGCTTGCAGCAACACATTCGACATCAGCAAAAATAACGGCACAGCCAGCAAAATAAAGCCATCCAGCGTCGATAAAATCGCCTGGGGCGCCATCAGGGGCGAAAACCCGCCCAGCATCAACATCGCCAGGCCCAATCCGCCCAGGGCAAACGCCACCGGTACACGGATCAGCAAAATCGCAAAAAGCGCAATCAGCGTCAGAATAATGGTCATTCGTGCGCCCCTTGCGGAATTTCCCTGCCCCGCAGGACATTCACAATTTCAATCACGGCCTGAACAGCAAGTAAGGCAAAACCGATCACAACCGGTAACTCCGAAATCCAGGTGGGCAAATCCAGCATAGATCCGGTTGTCCGTCCCCGTTCCAGGCTTTCAAAGAAAATGCCAAAGCCTTTCCACATCACCATAATTGAAAAAAGCGCAATGATCGTCATCGCCAGAATTTCCAGCACACGCTGCATCGTTGGGCTGCACAGGCGGGTTATGGCATCTACTGCGATATGGCGCCGTGTCGCCAACGCCCACGGCATCCCGATCAGCGCGCCCCAAATCAGGCAAAGCTGCGATAGCTCCGCCGCCCAGATGGTCGGCTTGACAAAGAAATATCGGGCAACCACTTCCCAGCTCAGCATCAGTCCAGACGCCACAAACAGCAGCGCTCCGATCCAGGCCAGCGAAACAATAAATCTTTTATACATCGTGGGACAATGCGTGACGGGCGGCCCAAAACGCCACCCTCACCTTTCCTATGGTGAATATACGGAACGAAACAGACAGGAACACCGCCAGCCCGATGGCATGGGCGGTGTTCCCTTCATCATCATCTAGCCAAATGATTAAGGCTTAAAGTTTTTTCGCCGCGTCAAATACTTCCTTGCCCAGCGGGCCGGCTTCTTTCAGGAAGGAATCATATACCGGCTGGGAAACAGCACGCCACTGTTTCACTTCTTCGTCGGTTGGCGTGTAAATTGTCATCCCGGCTTCTTCAGATTCCTTGAATGCCTCGGCTTCAATCGCGCTCATCCGGTCGCGAACGTCCTTTTCGGCATCGCGCGCCGCAGCAGTAATAATACCACGCTGATCTTCGGTCAGGCCCTTCCAGAAATCGGTATTGATCATGACCAGAAACTCGACATCGGCCATGTTGGTAACGGTAACCGTGTCCATCACTTCCCACAATTTCCGCGATTTCACGCCGGAAATGCCGGTCATGCCCACATCAACCGTGCCACGCTGATAGGCCAGATACTGTTCCGAACCTGAAATAAGGGTCGGTGCGCCATTGGCCGCTTCAACAAACTGGCCCAGCGATTTGCCAAATACACGTACTTTTTTACCTTCAAGGTCTTTCGGTGTGTGGATCGGCGCACCTTTGGACAGCATCACAGTGCCGCCATATGCCTGCCACCACAAAACCGTCGATCCGGTATCGGCAATGGCTTTGTCAAGCGGGCCACGTACCGGTGAGTCCGGCGCGACTGCGGCACGCACCTTTGCCTCGGAATCAATCAGGAACGGCTGATAAAAAACGTCAACAGCGGGCACATCACCAGCATAACGTGTTAGCGAGGCCGAACCCATTTCAATAGACCCGGAACCAACCGCGCTGGGAATTTCCTTGTCTTTATACAGGGTCGCTGAATCATAAATTTCGACAGAAATATCGCCGTTCGATTTTTCTTCTACTTCTTTTTTAAACAGCTCAAGGTTCTGAACAATGTGGCTTTTCGGCGGAAGCTGCGATGCAATCCGCAAGGTAACATCGGCGGCCTGTGCTGCCCCGCTCACTCCTACCGCTGCCATCAAGGCAGCGACCATGGCAATTTTTTTCATGATGAACGCCCTCTGAGTTTTTTAATTACAATCAATTCCAATCCTGCGCGAAGATGGTCTAAATTACCCCTTTTGTTCAACATCTTTTCGCCCTTCTGATAAATTTTACAAATTGGCGGCACTTACGGTTGAACGTGGCCCTGCAACGAAAACGCCGTGAACTTCAAACATGTCCTTCCCGTTGAAACACCTGCTACCGTTACGGCATGCTGGTTTGTAAATTAATCTAGTGCGCGAACGGGTCCGGGATCTGTGCCGCAAGGTCGCTTTTGCGCACCAGCTCCAGAAAGGCAACCGCAGCAGGCGACAATGTCCTGCCAGACCGCCAGATAAGGCCGATATCACGTAATAATTCCGGTTGGCCCAGCGGCCGAAATATAAGCGGCTCGCGCCCTAATACCGGCAAGGTCAGGGCGGGTAATGCGGTTACCCCCAACCCTTGCGATACAAATGCCCCTGCTGTTGCCAGATGCGATACTTCAAACCGGGGCCGAAACAGCAATCCCTGCTGGGCGCAGGCGGCATCGGTCAATGTTCGCACACTGGTGCCCGTCGCCATCGCCACAAAAGGCTGATTCACCAGTTCATGCCAGCCATATGTCCGGCGTTCCTCCAGCGGTCCGCCCGCTGCCCCCACGGCAACAAAGCGGTCGGTTAACAGTTTTTGAAACGATAACCGTTCCGAAACCTCAACCGCACCGGCGGTAAATCCAAGGTCGGCTTCGCCCAGTTCCACTTCCCGAATAATACCGTTCGAAAGCACATCATTAATCTGTACATCGACATCCGGGTGCGCATCCAGAAACTGCTGCACCAGTTTGGGCAATAACCCTGCCGTTACCGATGGCAACCCGGCAATGGTTAACCGCCCCCGTCGTGCCGCCTGATAAGCTGCAAATTCAAGCATGGCATTTTCGGTGGTGTTTAAAATGCGTTCTGCCAATCGCAAAAAAACCTGCCCTTGCGGGGTCAGTGCGACATTGCGGGTATCGCGGTCAAACAGGCGGCTACCTACACGGTTTTCAAGACGGGTAATCTGGCGGCTTAACGCCGATGGCGACATGCCAACATCTTCAGCGGCCGTTCGAAAACTGCCCATGTCCACCAGGGCCCGAAAGGCCCGCATTTCGTCAATATCGGCATTGATGCGTTTCATGCATCAATTATCGCGTTTTTTTCACTTCAGGCAATAAAATATATCAGGCACACTTTTGAACATTACGAATAACAAAACCAATAATCTGTCGTAATAAACAGAAAAGCCCGCCAGCCGGGCACTCGGGAGGAATAATTATGAAACTCAAATCACTTGCGCTTGCGGGCGCGTTGGCCATTGGCCTGTCTTTTCCCGCCATGGCCCAGCAAAAACTGCTTGTTGGCTCCACCTCTGCCTCGTCCAGCCACTATGGTTATTTCGTTGCCGTTTCCAAACTGATCAACGAAAAGGCCGATGGTCTGGAAGCCTCGGTTGTTGAAACCGGCGCCACGATGGATAATTTACGTCGCATTGAACGCAACCAGATCGACCTTGGCCTTGTCACCACCAATGTGGCACAGCACGCAGTGGCCGGAACCAACAAATTTGAGGGCCATCCGCTCGATATCGGGTTGTTGTGGGTTTATACAGGTGCGCCACAAAACGTTATTGTTCGCGAAGATTCCGGTGTCAAATCCCTGACCGATCTGGCGAAAGTCCGCTTTAACCCCGGCATCAAGGGGTCTGCCACCGAAAGCACCACGGAAGCTGTCTTTAAGACCCTGGGTCTGACGGCCGATTATGTCCGTGGCTCTACCACCGATGTTGTCGACATGATCAAGGATAACCGTCTGGCGGGTTATGTAAAATCCGGTGCTGGCGAAAAACTCGATAGTTCCACCATCGATATTGCCACCTTCACTCCGATCCGCGTTCTCAGCCTGACCGACGATCAAAAGAAAACGCTGACGGAAAAAATGCCCGACATTTCGCTGGTCGATATTCCTGCTGGCGCATCCGATGGCATCCCGGCCTATTCCACCTGGAGCTTTGGTGTCGGTGTCGCCGCGGGCATGAAACTGTCCGAAGATGCCGCCTATAAAATTGTTGATGCGATCATGTCCGACAAAACTGTTCAGGGCGAAGCCATGGCCAGCGTCAAGGGGGCCGATCTGGCAAAACTGACGTTACAATACGGCACCATCCCGTTTCATCCCGGGGCGGCCAAATGGTTCCGCGAACACGGGTACGATATTCCAGCCCGTCTGGACCCTGCCAAAAGCTGATCGTGCATAACCAACAATAATCATAACAATAAAAATAACGACCAACCGGGAGGAAATTCGCCATGCTGTTGCGTGTGCAAAACGGGCTTGCTGTGCTTGTGGGGGCTTTTGTCTTTTATACTGCCGCCTCTGGCCCATTTGAAAGTCTGATACAGCGTGCGATTTTCCTCGCCCTGGTGGTCTGTCTTGGTCTGGCGATCTATCCGCTGGGCAAGGATACAAAATGGCGGCCAATGGGGCTGTTGATCGACATCCTCATTGCTGCCCTTACGATCACCGCCTGTGGCTATATCGTTGTTAACTACGATAAAATCATGACCACCCTGCCCTGGGCCACACCCTATGACATGGTGCTAACAACCTGCCTTGTCATTTCGGTTCTTGAAATTGGTCGCCGGGCGGTTGGTATCATTTTTCCATTGCTGGTGGTCATTGGTCTTGCCTATGCCCTGTTTGGTCAAAACCTGCCGGGCATTCTGGGCCATCGCGGCTTTGACAGCGCCTTTGTCACCGAAACCATCTTTCTCGGCGATCTGGGTATCTGGGGCATGCTTACCGGCGTTGCCGCCACGGTCATTGCTGCGTTTGTGCTATTTGGTGCGCTTTTGCTTCATACTGGCGGCGGGCAAAGTTTTATGGACCTTGCCATGCGCATGGGCGGTCGCCAACCAGGCGGTGCTGCCAAAATCGCCACCATAGCCAGCGGCCTGTTTGGCATGATTTCCGGTTCTGCCGTTGCCAATGTCGCCACCACCGGCAATTTCACCATCCCGATGATGAAACGCCTTGGCTACCCTGCCCCGTTCGCGGCCGCGGTCGAGGCCGTTGCCTCCACCGGCGGGCAAATCGCCCCGCCGATTATGGGCGCTGCCGCCTTTGTGATGGCCGAAATTTTGGGTGTTTCCTATGTCGACATCATGGTCGCAGCCGTTATTCCGGCGCTGCTGTTTTATTTGTCAGTTTTTGTGACTGTACATATCATTTCGGTACGGCGCGGCTTGCGCCTTGTCCCCGATGATGAACTACCAGCCTGGTCGCATATTTTGCAATGGCGTCGCGTTCTGCCCATCATTGCTGCGCTTACCGGGCTGGGTATTGGCATTTTCATGGGCCGGTCGGTTGCTACATCTGCCTTTTATGGCATTGTCGGCCTGCTTATAGCCTTTGTTGTCACATCACTTGGCAAACTCACTGCGGCTGACATGGCCCAGCGTGTGATTGATGGCATCGCCGATGCCGGTAAGGGCATGGTCATTATCGGGGTGTTGCTGGCGGGGGCACAAATTCTGGTTTCCATGATCAACATGACCGGCATTGGCGTCTCGCTGAGTTCCATGATCGTTGCCATTGCCGGGAATTCCATTGTGCTGGTTGCGTTAATTGTTGCCCTTGTCTGTCTGATCATGGGCATGGGGCTGCCAACCACGGCGGCTTATGTTCTGGTTGCCGCGGTTTTGGCCCCCGCCATGATCAATGTTGGGGTTGATCCGTTAACAGCGCATCTGTTCGTGTTTTATTTCGCCACCATTTCCGTTATTACCCCGCCGGTTTGCGTGGCGGTTTTTGTCGGTTCCGGCATTGCCAATACAAATTGGTTGCCTGCAGCGGTCGAGGCGGTTCGCCTGGGTGCCGTCACCTATATCGTGCCGTTCCTGTTGCTGATTTATCCCGGCATGACAGGGCGTGGTGGTGTCCTTGAAATTGGCAATGCCTGCTTCTCGGGACTGGTGCTGGTCTTCGCCATTCCGGCCCTTTTGGGCGGGCAGCGGTTGCTGGGGCATGTCTGGCTGAATCGCGCCATTTTGCTGGTTTGCATCGCGCTTGCCATTTGGTCATTTGTGCTGGCACCCGTCATTGCCGTTGCCGTGTTGGCGGGGTGTTATTACTGGTCCCGTGCCCATAAACCGGCACAGGAGGCCAGGTCATGAAAACCCTGCGCATTGGTACCGGGGCCGGTTTTGCCGGCGACCGCATTGAACCTGCCGTCGAACTGGCGCAAAATGGCAATCTTGATTATCTGGTATTTGAATGCCTGGCCGAACGTACCATCGCCCTGGCCCAACAGGCCCGGATGGCCGACCCGAACGCCGGCTATGATCCCTTGCTGGAACGCCGGATGCGGGCGGTTTTACCCATTTGTCATCGCAACAAAACCCGTATCATTTCCAATATGGGGGCGGCCAATCCGGTTATGGCCGGTCAACGGACACTGGAAATCGCCCGTGAACTGGGGTTAACCGGCCTGCGCATTGCCGTGGTTTGCGGGGACGATGTTCACAACCAGCTTGATGCCAACACTTTCACCCTGATGGAAACCGGCGAAACACTGGCGGCCTTTAACAAACCGGTTATTTCGGCCAATGCCTATCTTGGCGCAGGGCCAATTGTTGACGCTTTGGCAAACGGTGCCGATATTGTTCTGACTGGCCGCGTGGCTGACCCGGCCATGTTTCTCGCCCCGCAAATTTACGAATTCGGCTGGTCGATGGATGACTGGCAAAAACTCGGGCGTGGCACATTGGTTGGGCATTTGCTGGAATGTGGCGGACAAATTACCGGCGGCTATTTCGCCGACCCCGGGGTAAAGGATGTGCCCGACATCGCCCGTTTGGGCTTTCCCCTTGCCGAAGTATCTGAAAATGGCGATGCCATCATCACCAAAACCCCCGGCACGGGCGGCATTGTCAGTGTTGCGACCTGCACCGAACAACTATTATACGAAGTCCACAACCCGGCCTGCTATTTACAACCCGACGTCATTGCCGATTTTTCCGGTGTGATGATTAAACAGGTCGCGCCAAACCGCATTGCCATTACCGGCGGATCTGGTCATGCCCGTACCGGCACACTGAAAGTTTCGGTTGGCTATGTCGATTCATTCATTGGCGAAGGGCAAATATCCTATGCCGGTGTGGGCTGTGTTGCGCGCGGTCGTCTCGCGCTCGATATCGTGCGCGAACGCCTGAAAATCACCGCAGTCGACTGTCAGGAAATACGCTGCGATCTGATAGGGCTCGATGCCGTTTTGGGGGCCTATACCGGCGATATCGCCACCATCCCCGAAATCCGCGCCCGCTTTACCGCCCGAACATCTTCGTTGGCTGATGCCCAACGGATCGGCGAAGAGGTCGAAAGCCTGTATCTGAATGGCCCGGCGGCAGGCGGCGGCGTCACCCGGTCCGCCCGGCAAATTGTTGGCATTGTATCAGGCCTGATCGACGAAACCCTGATCACACCAACCCTTACAATGCTGGAGGTTTAACCATGCGTCTGCACCAGATCGCCCATTGCCGCACCGGTGATAAGGGCAATATCTCCAACATTTCCGTCATTGCCTATGACAATCGTGATTTCGCAATGCTGGCAGATCTGCTGACACCGGCATATGTCAAACAGTGTCTCGTGGGCATCGCCAATGGTGCAGTAGAACGCTACGAATTGCCACAATTAGGGGCTTTGAACTTCGTTTTGCATAACGCCCTTGGCGGTGGCGTTACACGGTCTCTGGCACTTGATGCGCATGGCAAATGCCTGGCATCGGCCATGCTGGAAATTGAAATGCCGGGGCGTTAGGAAGTGAAGCATACCTGCAACGAATTTGTTGCGGCCCCCAAATCGCACCTGGCAAATGACGGCATTTTGACAGTTAAAAATTGCCGGATGCACCGCCGCCGCTACTTCCGCCGCTTCCGCTGCCGCCGTTAAAACCACCATCAATGCCGCCGTGATAATGATAATTGCGATTACGGTTTCCATGCGGAATTGCCTTCAAGACCTTAAAAAGCACCTGGCAGACAACAATGACAACCGAGCCAATACAGCCAGCAATTAGCCAATGAATTGCGACATATTCTTGCAAGCGATTTCGAATTGCGACAACAAGCGATAGAAAAACAACACTGCCTGCGAAAATTGGCCACTTATACCACTGCCAATAGGTGACATTAGCCCGGGTTGCGTCAATTATTTGCGCGACGCCATAGGTAATTCCCCCAATGTAATTTGCATCACTCAGGATCGGCGTAACGTTATCGACCACCTGCTTCATAACGGTGTCGTATAAGCCTGAATAACCCGCACCCATTTCAATCCGAACTTTGCGGTCTTCATCCGAAACGATAAACAACACACCCTTGTTTTCGGATTGAGAAATGTTCTTCCCGCCAATGTCAAAATCGCGAAAAACCTCGGTGGCAAAACCTTCCCAACTTTTCTGAGACGAAACCGCCTGATAGGAATGAACCGTCAGCACCGATATCTCCGTGCCGCTTTCTTGTTCGTAGTCTTGCAGGTCCCTGGTAAGGCTGGCTGTTACTGCAGGCGACAATAACCCGGCAAAATCATTTACATACCGGTCATATCGTTTTAACGAAAAGCGGTGAAGCGGCGCACGAAACCCCGGATAATCGGCAGAAAAATTATCTGCTGTTTCCAACATGTTCAGGGAACGACGCTGTACGATATCGACAATCAATTCGATTGCTTTGGCCATGTCGTTGTGCGTCAAAATCGGGCTGAACTGATAAATGCCAAGTTCCCGCCACTCGCCTTTGGCCAAACCAAATCCGTTACCATTTATGACCCGAACCGCTTTGTCTTCTTTTGAAAATATGACCAAAACAGCACGACCACCTGGGCGTTCCTCCGGCATCACTCCGGCGTATTTCTTAATGACTTCTTCCAGTGATTTGGTTCTGACCTGTTCCGCAAGGTTCTGTTCTTTGGCAAATGCCTGAGCCCTTTGTTTATACGAACTGGATTCTGTTTCCGTTTTACCCATGTTCCAGTCCCGGTAAGTATCGTCAAGCAATGCATCAATGCCCTCCTCGTTCTCCGGGAACTTTTCAACCGTCAGCACCGAAACTTCGATCTGTTCTTTATCTTCAAATGCCTTCAGGGACGACGTAAGGGCACCCGCTTTCTGTTGTGTAAGAAGAGACGCATAATCATTGACATAACGTGCCGTGCGCTCGTAAGCCGCCGCATTTGCAACATCAAGAACAGCTAGCAAAAACGCCAGCACAAGAAGCATAAATGCGGAATTTTTAACGATATTTTTGATCCAGCCGCCAGCCTGCTCCGGCATTGTCACCGCAATGGGTTTCAGGCGGCATGGCACGAATATCGGCTGCAAATGCATTCTCCACTTCGTAAATCAATACATCTGCACGCAAATTTACGGGCCAGACAGACCAACAGTTAACAGCACACCTTCTTGGCGCGTCAGCTTAAAATACAACCAAAAACATTCAACCAAAAGAAATTACACCGTTAAATGATTCCCCCTTCATCAACATGATGAGAACGAGTTCAACCCCGGCAATCGTTTCGTCAGGAAAATTACGCATAAAATTTCGTTTATGAAAATTTTTCAGTGCTTTCTCATACGAAATTCGCATCTCGCCCTGAATGTTCAACATCCCCGGCGAATGGTGAATACGCGGCCAGGTATCCTCGACGACGTAAATATGACCTGCCCTACCCCTTACCATGTCGCGATTACATCTGTTTTCCCGTGTTCTGGCAGCAACGTCCTGATGAACGTTCGTTTGCTGGTCGCACATGGTAAGAAGGGGTTTTATTGCACAAAATCCACCGAATCCTGGTTCGTTTCGCATCATGAAACTAACATAACTAATTGAAAAATATGATTATTTATAAAACTGAGATTTCGACAATGCCATGCTCGCGGATCAATTCTCCGCAACAAACTTACAAAAGCACACACCCTCGGCAGGGTCCAAAAATGAAATATCGGCGCGATCTGTTATTTTCACTTTCCAACGATTCCAGTGAAAATTCGGCCGATTACACACCGTCTCACGTCCGTTATGCCGGAAAAACGCATAAATTTCTGAATCAAAAAATAGTTCAGGAACAATATGTTGAAAGAACGAAAAAGCACGGCAAAGCTGAAAATTTCGCGAATGAAATATTTTCACTTGCGTTTAATTTCTCTTGTTTGTAACGTTTGTGAAAATAAAGAACGACAGTTAACACCAGCTGTCAACAATCCGGGCAATCAGGGAGGAACAGGTTGCTCACTTCAGACACATATGACGTGGCCATTATTGGCGGCGGCATCAATGGCGCAGGCATTGCGCGGGATGCAGCAGGACGCGGGCTTAAGGTTTTTCTGTGCGAAAAGAACGACCTTGCTTCCGCCACGTCTTCGGCCAGCACCAAGCTCATTCATGGTGGCTTGCGCTATCTGGAATATTATGAATTCCGGCTGGTGCGCGAAGCCCTGATCGAACGCGAAGTTCTGCTAAACGCTGCCCCGCATATCATCTGGCCGTTGCGCTTTGTTCTGCCGCATGTCAAAGGCTTGCGGCCGGCATGGATGATCCGTCTTGGTCTGTTTCTTTATGACCATCTCGGGGGCCGCAAAAAACTGCCTGCGTCACAAGGTGTGCGTTTGGCCGCCCACCCTGCCGGGGCGCCACTGGCACCGGGCACGAACAAGGCCTTTGTTTATTCCGATTGCTGGGTACAGGATGCCCGCCTTGTTGTTCTAAATGCAATCGATGCCCAGGAACGCGGTGCTGAAATCAATGTTGGCACCGAATGCCTTTCTGCCCGGCGCGACGGTGACTTATGGATTGTCACCGTGCGTCAAAACGGAACAGAACGGCAAATTCGGGCCAGGTCCCTGGTTAATGCCGCCGGGCCATGGTGTGCCGAATTGCTGGAAAACAAGGTCGATGCCCATAAAAAACAGGGCATTCGTCTGGTGCAGGGCAGCCACATTGTTGTACCCAAACTGTTTGATCACGATTATTGCTATATTTTCCAAAATCCCGACGGGCGCATTGTTTTTGCTATTCCCTATGAACAGGATTTCACCCTGATCGGCACTACCGATCGCGATTATAAGGGTGATCCCGCAAAAGTTGCCATCAGCGATGGTGAAATTTCCTATTTGTGCGAACTGGCAAACACCTATTTCGCCCATAAGATAACGCCTGCCAATGTTGTCTGGTCCTATTCCGGGGTGCGCCCGCTTTATGGCAATGCCGACGAAGACGCCTCCGCCGTCACCCGCGATTACGTTCTGGAAATTGACCAGAAAAACGACGAAGCCCCGCTGCTTAACATTTATGGCGGCAAAATAACCACCTATCGCAAACTGGCAGAATCCGCCCTTGCCCGCCTTTCACCCTATCTGGGCAATTCCCGGGGCCCCTGGACAAGCGGCACCCCGCTTCCGGGCGGCGATATGCCGGATGGCAATTTTGATGCCTATTTTGCCGCAATGCAGCAACGATTTTCCTGGCTTCCTGCTGCACAGCTCTACCGTTACGTGCGAAATTACGGCACACTGACCAACAGAATAATCGCTGATGCATCAGATATTTCCGGTCTGGGCCTGCATCTGGGGAATGACGTTTACGAAAACGAACTGCGCTATCTGGTTCAACATGAATGGGCTCGCTGCGCGGAAGACGTTTTGTGGCGGCGTTCCAAACTCGGCTTGCATGTTTCAGGGGATACCGCATCCGCCATTGCCAACTGGTTTGTTAAAACCGCCCCCTCCATCCTAACCGCCCCAATGGGCGAAGGAAATGAAGACAAATGACCCTAACACTTGAAAATATTACCAAAACCATGGGAGGTGTCACCCATATCGACGATGTGTCGATGACGCTGGAACCGGGTTCGTTCAATGTTTTGCTGGGCCGAACCCTGGCGGGGAAAACCACATTGATGCGGATCATGGCCGGGCTGGAACCGCCCAGCAGCGGACGTATCCTGGTGAATGATGCCGATGTGACCGGCCAGCGTGTGCAAAAACGCAATATTGCGATGGTCTATCAGCAATTTATCAATTACCCGTCGATGAATGTGTATGACAACATCGCATCGCCGTTAAAATTGCAGGGCACTGACAAGGCCGAAATTGACCGCCGGGTGCGTTCGACAGCTGCATTAATGCATATCGAACATCTGCTGGACCGTTTGCCACAGGAACTCTCGGGCGGGCAACAACAGCGCACTGCCATGGCCCGCGCCATGGTCAAGGATTGCACGCTTCTTTTGCTCGACGAGCCACTGGTGAACCTGGATTATAAATTGCGCGAAGAACTGCGCGAAGAAATCCCAAACCTGTTGGCCGAACGCGACACCATTGTGGTTTATGCCACAACCGAACCGATGGAAGCCCTGCTTTTGGGCGGCAAATGCGCTGTTATGCATGAAGGCCGTGTCACCCAGTTTGGCCCCACCACCAGTGTTTTTCATAATCCGGCCACGGTTGAAACCGGTCTGATTTTTTCCGATCCCCCCATTAACCTTATCCCGGCCCATATCAGCAACGACACATTGTCGCTTGCCAGCGGTCATACCATTCCGCTTTCCGGGCATTTGTCGGGTTTAAACACCGGCAACTGCACTGTTGGCGTCCGGGCCAATCATTTATCCGTGGTTAATCCCGGCGCGCATGCCGTTGCCTTGCAAGGACATGTTGAACTGGCTGAAATCACCGGGTCTGAAACCTTTGTTCATGTGCATTTTAGCGACGTCTCCTGGGTTATTCAGGAAGAAGGCGTTCACAATCCGCGCCTGGGCGAAACATCTACTTTCTATCTCGATCCGTCACGCCTGTTTGTTTTTGATGCCGATAACCGGCTGAAGGCCGCCCCACCTGTTGAAATCGCAAACGGCAAGGCCGCCTGAGCCCGGAGACGTAAAATGGCACGTATTGATCTTAATAACCTGGCCCATTCCTATTTCCCGGACCCGAAAGGCGACGAGGACTATGCCCTGCGCCGTATGGAGCATGTCTGGGAAGATGGTGGCGCCTATGCTTTGCTTGGCCCGTCGGGGTGTGGCAAAACAACATTGCTCAACATTATTTCCGGCCTGCTCACACCATCCCACGGCAAAGTTCTGTTTGATGGCAAAGATGTTACCAATCTGGCCCCGGAACAGCGCAACATTGCCCAGGTTTTTCAGTTTCCAGTCATTTATGACACAATGACAGTTTTTGAAAACCTTGCATTCCCGTTGCGCAATCGTGGTATTGCCGAAACACAGGTTAAAACCCGCGTTCACGAAATTGCCGATATGCTCGACTTAACCGGCAAGCTGAAACAAAAGGCGCGTGGTCTTGGGGCCGATGAAAAACAGACCATTTCGCTGGGCCGTGGCCTGGTGCGCGATGATGTCTCAGCCATTCTGTTTGACGAACCGCTTACCGTGATCGACCCGCACCTGAAATGGGTGCTGCGTCGCAAACTTAAGGAAATTCATAATAAACTGCGCCCGACGATGGTTTATGTCACCCACGACCAGATCGAGGCCCTGACATTTGCCGACAAGGTTGTCGTCATGTATGGCGGCAAGGTCGTGCAGCTTGGCACCCCGCAGGAACTGTTTGAAAACCCGGCCCACACCTTTGTCGGTTATTTCATCGGCAGCCCCGGCATGAACATTATGCCCTGCAATATAGATGCCGGTGCCGCCTGGATCGATGGGCAGCGCATTGCCCTGTCCGACACGCAACTGGCCGCGCTTGGCAACGCATCGGGCAAACTTGAACTTGGCATCCGCCCCGAATTTGTTCGCCTTGAAAGCGAAAACGCCACCGTCGGCGACGACGGCATTCCCGTCAATATCGTCAAGGTCGAAGACCTCGGGCAGTATAAAATCGCCACCACCCGGTTTGGCAACGCCGAGCTAAAGGTAAAGGTTGGTGAAGACCAGCAAGTTGTCGGGCAAAGCGGTGTTCTGCGATTGCCGCAAGAATGGACCAAAATCTATGCCGACAGTCAGCTGGTCGCGTAAGGGGGGCTTGGAAAATGAATAAAATCACCAATAACAAAGCCTGGTTTCTGGTGCTGCCGGTATTTTGCATCGTCGCGATTAGCGCGATCATTCCGCTAATGACGGTGGTAAACTATTCGGTACAGGACATTTTCGGGCCAGACAGCCGGTTCTTTGTCGGCACTGAATGGTTCCAGCAGGTTCTTGATGACAGTCGCCTGCACGAAGCCCTGCTACGCCAGATCGGCTATACTTTCAGCGTTCTTTTAATCGAAATTCCACTGGGCATTGGTGTTGCCTTAACCTTGCCGCGCAAGGGCTGGGGCGTCTCGGCCTGTATGGTGCTGCTGGCATTGCCGCTTCTTATTCCCTGGAATGTCGTGGGCACGATCTGGCAAATCTTTGGTCGTGCCGATATCGGCCTGGGCGGCTATATCCTCAACATGCTGGGCGTAAGTTATAACTACACCCAAAGCTCGGTTGATGCCTGGTTGACGGTTCTGGTGATGGATGTCTGGCACTGGACCAGCCTGGTTGTGTTGCTGTGTTATGCCGGTTTGCGCTCTATTCCCGATGCCTATTATCAGGCTGCCAAAATTGATGGTGCATCACGCTGGGCGGTTTTCCGGTTCATTCAATTGCCAAAAATGCAGTCGGTTCTGGTGATTGGCGTGCTGTTACGCTTCATGGACAGCTTCATGATTTACACCGAACCCTTTGTTTTAACGGGCGGCGGTCCGGGTAATGCCACCACTTTCCTAAGCCAGTATTTAACACGCATGGCGGTGGGCCAGTTTGATCTTGGTCCGGCGGCGGCATTCTCGCTGATCTATTTCCTGATTATTCTACTGGTTTGCTGGGTTTTCTACACCGTCGTTATGAACGCCGGACAGCGGGAGGAACAATAAAATGAAGTTCCAGAAACGTCACATCGCCCTTTTGGTTTACATTCTGTTCCTGTTGTTGCCAATTTACTGGCTGTTCAACATGTCGATCAAAACCAATACCGAAATTCTCGGGTCCATGACCCTGTTTCCCGATAACCCGACTTTGGCAAACTACGCCACCATCCTGACCGATCCGGCATGGTATTCGGGCTATATCAATTCGATGATCTATGTTGCGATCAACGTGGTGATTTCGCTGGTGGTGGCATTACCTGCAGCCTATGCGTTTTCGCGCTATAATTTTACCGGCGATAAACATCTGTTTTTCTGGCTTTTGACCAACCGCATGGCACCGCCTGCTGTATTTCTGTTGCCATTTTTTCAGTTGTACTCATCGGTCGGGCTGTTTGACACGCACATCGCGGTAGCCCTCGCACATTGTCTGTTTAACGTGCCACTTGCCGTCTGGATCCTCGAAGGTTTCATGTCGGGCATTCCCAAGGAAATCGACGAAACCGCCTATATTGACGGTTATTCTTTCCCGCGTTTCTTTGCCACCATCTTCATTCCGCTCATTCGGTCGGGCATCGGGGTAACGGCATTCTTCTGCTTCATGTTCAGCTGGGTGGAATTGCTGCTGGCGCGCACCCTAACCTCGGTTAACGCCAAACCGATTGTTGCGACCATGACCCGTACGGTTTCGGCATCGGGGCTGGATTGGGGCGTGCTTGCGGCCGCTGGCGTGTTGACGATTGTTCCAGGGGCGCTGGTGATCTGGTTTGTGCGTAATTACATCGCCAAAGGCTTCGCGATGGGCCGGGTCTGATCGGTACAGAAAGGAATTAAAACAATGTCATGGATGGCCTGGACACCGGTTACAGCGGGTTTCTTCATCTGTATCGCCCTAATGCTGATTGGCATGGGAATTTGGCAGGCAGTTTCGCCTACCATTCCGCGCCGGGGCTTTTTGCCGCTGGTTACCACACGGGGCGATCGCCTTTTCATTAGCCTTCTTGGCGCGGCTTATATTCATCTTGCCTGGCTTGCTGTTACCGACACAACGGTCCTGGTCGCATCGGGTATTGCGATCGTCTGGCTGCTTGTCGTGATGCGCTGGGGTTAATCATCGGGTGTTTGCGCTGTGTCCTACACCAGTGCAAACACCTTTCAGTCTTCACCATGGCGGGCATCGGTCTTCCCCCGTTCTGGTGTGCCGGATTCAAAGCTGGCAATTTAATGGAAGACCAACAGGGAGGAACGACATGATCGTTACAGCCAAAGGCTCCTCTGCCGTTATCAGGGGTAGCGCAGTTGCAATCGCACTGGGTTTGGCAGTTCTTGCCAACCCGGCGATGGCCGACCAGTATACCGATGCGGCAAAAAAGTGGGTCGATAGTGAATTTCAACCCTCAAGCCTTAGTAAAGAAGACCAGATGAAAGAAATGGAATGGCTGATTAAAGCAGCCGAACCATTTCGCGGTATGGAAATCAATGTGGTGTCAGAAACCCTGACCACGCATGAATATGAATCCAAAACGCTGGCAAAGGCCTTTTCCGAAATCACCGGGATCAAGCTGACCCATGACCTGATCGGCGAAGGCGACGTCATTGAAAAATTGCAAACCCAGATGCAATCTGGCCGCAATATCTATGATGCCTATATCAATGACTCTGATCTGATCGGCACGCATTTCCGCTATAATGCCGTTGTACCGCTCAGCGATTTCATGGATGGCGAAGGCAAGGATGTCACCTCGCCAACGCTGGATCTGAAGGACTTTATCGGTCTGTCCTTCACCACTGGCCCGGATGGCAAACTCTACCAGCTTCCCGACCAGCAGTTCGCCAACCTTTACTGGTTCCGCTACGACTGGTTCCAGCGCGAAGACCTGCAAAAGCAGTTCAAGGAAAAATACGGCTATGATCTGGGCGTGCCGGTTAACTGGTCTGCCTATCAGGATATCGCCGAATTCTTTACCAATGACGTCAAGGAAATCGACGGTCACAAAGTCTATGGCCATATGGATTATGGCAAAAAAGACCCGTCCCTTGGCTGGCGCTTTACCGATGCGTGGCTGTCAATGGCTGGCGAAGGCGACAAGGGCCTGCCGAACGGCCTGCCGGTTGACGAATGGGGCATCCGCGTTGACGGTTGCGCACCGGTTGGTGCCAGTGTCACCCGTGGTGGTGCCACCAACAGCCCGGCATCTGTTTATGCTTTGACCAAATATATCGATTGGCTCAAGGCTTATGCACCGCCTGAAGCTGCCGGTATGACCTTTAGCGAAGCTGGCCCGGTTCCGGCACAGGGCAACATCGCCCAGCAGATCTTCTGGTATACCACCTTTACCGCTGACATGGTGAAGGAAGGCATCCCCGTTGTGGACGATAAGGGCATGCCGAAATGGCGTATGGCCCCCTCGCCGCACGGCCCGTATTGGGAAGAAGGCATGAAACTGGGCTATCAGGATGTGGGTTCCTGGACGCTGATGAAGTCCACCCCGCTTGAACGCCGCAAGGCTGCCTGGCTGTATGCCCAGTTCGTAACCTCCAAATCGGTTTCGCTGAAAAAGACCCTGACCGGTCTGACCCCGATCCGTCAGTCTGACCTGGACACCCAGGCCATGACCGACATCGCCCCGAAATGGGGTGGTCTGGTTGAATTCTATCGCAGCCCGGCGCGTGTTGCCTGGTCGCCGACCGGTACCAACGTGCCTGACTATCCGAAACTGGCACAGCTTTGGTGGCAGAACGTGGCCGAAGCCGTTACCGGCGAACGGACCCCGCAGGAAGCCATGGACAACCTTGCCAATTCGATGGACCGCGTGATGGAACGTCTTGGTCGTGCCGGTATCGGTGGCGATTGCGCCCCGAAACTGAACGAGGAAAAAGACGCCCAGTACTGGTTTGACCAGCCCGGTGCGCCGAAACCGAAAATCGATAACGAAAAGCCCCAGGGCGAGACCGTCAAATATGACGATCTGATCCAGGCCTGGCGTGAAGGTCGGGCAAACTAACAGCCCGAAACATCTACAGGTTAAGCCGAAGAAAACACCCTTCGGCTTAACCGCCTTATCAATATTCCGACATCACACCGTCATCCGTCCCGATCGCGTAACATATTCATAATCTGGCTATTACGCGGCCCTGCTTTGGCAGGCACCACCCAAGACATTCGGCAAACCGGATGCACCGTACCTGAAAGACCAGGGAAAGCCGATCACCGCCATATCAAATATGCGGGCTCGACAGGGAGGAATTCATGAAAACAGCCACATCTGCGCTGCGCCCGTCGGGTGCGGTTACAACAAACCTGCCTTCCAACATGTCGAAAAAATCGTCGCGGGGGCCAAAACCCCGGCGCAAGGGTATTGCCCTTGGTATTCAGGGCCGCCTGATGGCCTCGTTTGCCGTCATTCTGATCCTTGCCAGCATTTCATCGGTTGTCGCATGGGTGTCTTTTGGCAATACGCGCCAACTGGTTGGCGAAATTGCCACCAACAGTTTGCCTGCCATTATCAAACAAATGGAACTGGCAATGGATGGCACCGGTCTGGCCGCACAGGCGCCGGTTCTGGCGGCTTCGCGCAATGCCGATGACCTGGCCGCCACCGAACAACGCCTTGATGCGTTAATCGAAAGTGCGCGTGCCCGCCTGGCCGACATTGCAGCTGCGCCCAATGCAGCAATCCGCAATACACCCTCCCTGGACGATCTTAAAACCCGCCTTGACGATATTGTTGCCCGGCGTCAAACCCTGCAAAACCTTACCGAAACCCGCCTTGCCCTTAAAAAACAGCGTGGCGATCTGACCCTGGATATGGTGTACGCCTATGCCGACCTGTCCGATTATCTAAGCCCGCTGATCGAGGTTACAGATATCGATGTATCACGGGGTATCAGCCGGGTTGCGGGTGCCGATGGCAATGCCGCCAACGCCCTGAAAGAAACCATCGCCTTTTCACAATTGCTGGCCGATATCCGCGCGAATGTAAACCTTGCCTTTGGCATGCTTACCGCTGCCATTGCCGTGCCTGAGGGGGACGCAATGGACGAGGTTCGCAACAAATGGAACTGGGCCGAACTACGCATTACCGATGCGCTGGCCAAACTGCCCGACAATGACGACGGCAACAAAATCCGCGATCTTGCCAAAACCCTGCTGGCTTTTGGCAAAGGCGATGATGGTGTTTTTGCCCTGCGTGAAACCGAATGGTCAAATCAGTCCCAAACCCAGCAAACCCTGAACGCGACCCTTGCCAGTTCCGAACAACTAGGTGCCAGCATTGCCGAACTTGTCGGTGCCAAACGGGCCGAAATTGATGCCAAAGCCGCCAATACCCTGCAAAAGGTCGCCCGGGATCAACGCATCATCGCTCTTATCGGCGTTGCTGTCATTGTTGTCTCGTTACTGGTTCTGGTTTTTTATGTACGCGGTAACCTTATTAAACGGTTATTGCGCGTCATTGCGGGGTTGCGCCAGGTTGCCAATGGCAATCTCGATGCCGAAGTTAACGATAATGGCCGCGATGAAATTGGCATTATGGCCGAAATTTTGCGCCAGTTTCGTGCAACCGCCCTTTCCGCACGCGCGGCCGAACAACAGGTTGCCCGTGAACGTGCCGCCGCCGAAGACGAAAAACGCGCTACCATGCTGGCCCTCGCCGATGCATTCGAGGCTTCCATATCAAGTGTCGCCAAACATGTCTCGACCGAAGCCGAGGACATTCAGGCAACGTCAAACCATGTTCGGGATCGCGCCGAAATTGCATCGGGGAATGCCACCGGGGTGGCCGGGGCATCCGAAGAAATTTCCATCAATATGGCCTCGGTTTCCCATGCCACACAATCCCTGTCAGATCGGGTCCGCGACACCGGCGAACGCGCCCGCCAATCGTTAAATGCGGCGCAAAATGCGGTTGATACGGCTGGCCAAACCAACGAAACCATGCGTGAACTTGAAACCGGTGCCAATGAAATCGGCGAAATCCTGAGTCTCATTCAGGATATCGCAGCCCAAACCAACCTGCTTGCCCTTAATGCCACTATCGAGGCGGCCCGTGCAGGCGATGCTGGCAAGGGTTTTGCCGTGGTCGCAAGCGAGGTTAAAAACCTTGCCAGTCAAACCGGTGCCGCCACCGACCGCATTGCACGGCGTATCAGCGATATTCAATCCACCACCAGTGTGGCAGTACAAGCCATTGCCACCATCGGCCAAAGCATTTCGGGCATCCACGATACCGTCAACGAAATGTCACAGGCCGTGGGCGAACAACAAAATTTCGTTACCGAAATCGCCACGAATGTTGAACAATCAGCCCTTGCAGCACAGGAAATGAACGCTACAATCGCGCAGGTCAGCAGTTCTGCCGACGATAACCTTGCCGCTATGGATGGTTTGCAACTGGCAACAACCCGCTTGCGCCATCAGTCCGACGATCTGTCGGCCCGGGTGCGCGAATTTTTAAATTCCATTCGCGCCGAACACAGCATTTCCACGCCCGGCCACAACACATGATCCCAGCCACCATGACCCCGCAGGAAACACCATGAAACGTACTTTTACAGCAACCCTTGGCAAAACGGCTTTTGCGGGTGTCCTGTTTTTGACTTTTTCCGGCGTTGCAATCGCCGCCTCCTCGCTTGATGACGGGGTAAATGCCTATCGCAATGGCGATTTCAAAAAATCAGCCAGCGTTTTTACGCCTTTGGCCCGAAATGGCAATGCAACAGCGCAATATCTGCTGTCCTGCCAAATGATCAACGGCATTGGTATCCCCGCCGATCAGGATTCCGGTTGGGAAATGCTGGACCATGCCGCACAGGCGGGCCACCCCGATGCCGAGATTTTGCAGGCTCGCCGCCTTGAGGCATTGCAAGGGTCCCGCCACGATATTCATACCCTATATGAAAATGCAGCCAACAAGGGCAGCGCCCAGGCGTCGATGTGGCTGGCCCTGGATAATTTGCAAAATGACCGCAAAGAAGACGCCCGACAACACCTGGATAACGCCTGGGCTGCCGGCGACCCCCGTGCTGCCACCATGATCGCCACCCGTTTCACCACCGACCCGGTCGAGCGTGAAAGATGGCTTACCCAGGCTGCCGAACATGGCGAATTACACGCAGCGGCCTATCTCGCACAGGATTATGAAAAATCCGATGACCGCGTCAAAGCTGTTGGCTGGTGTGCTGTTGCATCCGGTTTGCCTGGCCATAACGCCAATATCGACTGGAAAAAAATTGGCACCGCAATTACCAAAAACTGCGCCCATCTTGATGCCGATATGAAACCCGAAGCCCGCGCGACCAACCGCGAAAAAGTCGACACTTTCCTGCATGATTTTTTCGCCAGTTACCAACCGTGGCAACCGTGGCGCCCTTGTGTGGTTAAACCACAATAAACTGCCCGCACACGACAGCAAACATACCAGTACAGCACCGTCGCACGGGCAACTTTATCGCATTTGCAAAAGCTGTCCGCGCCCTGCGACGTGCTTTCAATAAATAACGATACAGCGTTCTGCCCAAATGTTTCGTACGGATGGCAATATGTCCGCAATACGCGCCCGCTCACCTGGCGGGCGTTTTTCCTTCCTTATAATCAAACAAGAAATACGGCATGTGTCGGCGGCATTAATGTGTTTTGCCCGCCAATAATGCTGGCACAGTTTTTATCGCCCCTGATATGCGCAACCTGTCGCACAAAGGCGGTTTTGCAGCACTCATTGCGCAACACCTGTTGCATTTCATGCAACAGGATAAACATATAAGTATCTGAAAATATTAAATTGTTTTTTGGCACAGCAGTTGCAATTCATGGTTTTACCTCAGGGAGGAAAGTTTGAGGAAACCATGAAAAAAATAGGCATAATTGCCAATCCAGTCTCGGCCCGGGATATTCGACGGGTCATATCACATGCGGGCAACCTGCCCATCAATGGCCGTGCCAATATCGTATTGCGCATGTTGGCTGCTCTTGGCGCAACCGGTGTCGAGGATGTGTTGATGATGCCGGAAAATAGCGGCATCCGGTTTCATTTGATGCGCAGCATCGAACGCGAACGCAAAATGGGCCATCACGGGTTCCCGCGCGTTTCCTATATCGACATGCCTGTTACCATGACGGCAAATGATAGTGCGCGTGCCGCCACCATCATGGCCAAACAGGACGTTGCCGCCATTATCGTATTGGGCGGCGATGGCACCCACCGGGTCGTTTTGCAGGCATGCGCCGATATTCCCGTTGCAGGTGTGTCAACCGGCACCAACAATGCCTTTCCCGATTTGCGCGAACCTACCATTACCGGCCTGGCTGTTGGCCTGGCCGCCACAGGCAAGGTGCCCGCCGATCTGGCCTATCAAGCCAATAAATGGCTGGAAATTTCGGTAAATGGCGACCGGCATATTGCACTGGTTGATATGGCGGTGGTCGATGATCGATTTGTTGGCGCGCGTGCGATTTGGAAAACACAAAGTTTCCGCGATCTTTTTGTCACCTTTGGCCTGCCCGGTGCCATTGGCATGTCGTCTATCGTCGGCTTGACCGCCCCGGTTGATCGCTATGAACCCGAAGGCCGACATATCGTTTTATCCCCCGATGCCGACCGGATTTTAAACGCCCCGATTGCGCCCGGGCTGATGGAAAAAGTCGGCATTCAATCCATCAGTAAAATGACACCTGACAGCGTTCATGCCCCGTCAATCCCGGCGGGAACACTGGCCTTTGATGGCGAACGCGAAGTTACCTTTGATCAGGATGACGAGATTTCGGTGCGGCTGGTCGCCAATGCCTTTCGCACCATCAATGTCCCGGCATGTATGCGTTTTGCCGCCCAGGCCGGGCTTTTTATCCAAACCAGAAACTGAAAACAAACACAGGGAGGTTCTCCTCATGTCCAGTCCATTCCCGTTGCCCAAAGAACGGCTGTTGGATGCCTATCGCAAAATGAAAACGATCCGCGATTTTGAGGAACGTTTGCATGTGGATTTCGCCCGTGGCGAAATTCCCGGCTTTGTTCACCTCTATGCCGGTGAGGAAGCCGCAGCCGTTGGCATCATGATGCATTTGCATGACCGCGACCGCATTGCCTCCACCCATCGCGGGCATGGTCACTGCATTGCCAAGGGCGTTGATGTCAAGGCAATGATGGCCGAAATTTACGGCAAAGCCACCGGGTGTTGTGGCGGCAAAGGCGGGTCGATGCACATCGCCGATCTTAGCCTCGGCATGATGGGCGCCAATGGCATTTTGGGGGCTGGTGCCCCGCTGGCCTGTGGCGCGGCACTTGCGGCACAAAAACTGGGCCATGACGGCATTGGCATTACCTTTTTTGGTGATGGTGCGGCCAACCAGGGCACAGTTTTGGAAAGCATGAATTTGGCCGCAATCTGGAACCTGCCGGCGATTTTTGTTGTCGAAAATAACGGCTATGCCGAGGCCACATCGGTTGATTACGCGACCGCATCCGATAGTTATGTTGACCGTGCCGCCGGGTTCGGCATGCCGGGCATTACCGTGGATGGCATTGATTTCTTTGCCGTGTTTGAAGCGGCGGGTGAAATCATCAAACGTGCGCGCGAAGGGGCGGGTCCGACCTTGCTGGAATGCAAAACCGTGCGGTTTTTCGGCCATTTCGAAGGTGATGCCCAAACCTACAAGGCCCCGGGCGAGAACGAGCATAACCGCGAACATAATGACTGCCTGAAACTGTTTCGCGCCAAAGTCACCGATGCCGGTGTCATCACCGCAGCCGAATTTGATGCCATTGATGACGAAGTTGGCAAGCTGATTGACGAAGCCGTCGAACTTGCCATTGCCGCCCCCGAACCCGGGGCCGCCAAGTTAACCACCGACGTCTATGTGAACTGAGCCAGGGCCGAACGGCCAGAGGAAACGGCCCTGAACGGCCAATGAAAACAGAAAAAACAGGAGTGCAAAATGGCACGGATCATCAGCATGAAAGACGCGGTCAACGAAGCCCTGGACCAGGAAATGAGCCGCGACCCCACGGTTATCATGATGGGGGAAGATATTGTGGGCGGATCGGGCGCGCCTGGCGAAGATGACGCATGGGGCGGTGTTTTGGGGGTGTCAAAGGGCCTTTATCATAAACATCCCAATCAAATGCTTGATACCCCGCTTTCGGAAAGTGCTTATGTCGGCGCGGCCATTGGTGCGGCCACGGCAGGCCTGCGACCGGTTGCGGAACTGATGTTTGTCGATTTTATCGGCGTTTGCCTGGATCAGGTTTTTAACCAGGCAGCCAAGTTCCGCTACATGTTTGGTGGCAAGGCAGAAACGCCGGTTGTTATCCGGGCGATGTGCGGGGCGGGTTTTCGCGCCGCTGCCCAGCATAGCCAAATGCTGACCCCGCTTTTCACCCATATTCCGGGATTAAAGGTTGTTTGCCCGTCAAACGCCTATGACACCAAAGGTCTGCTTATTCAGTCCATTCGCGATAACGACCCGGTGATCTTTCTGGAACATAAAAACCTTTATGCCAGCACCTGTGACGTGCCCGAAGAGCCCTATACCATCCCGTTTGGTGAAGCCAATATCGTGCGCGAAGGCGGCGATGTGACCATTGTGACCTATGGGCAAATGGTTCAGCGGGCCGAACAGGCCGCCGATATGCTGAAAAAAGACGGGATCGAGGCCGAAATCATCGATCTGAGAACCCTTTCGCCAATTGATATGGATACCGTGCTGGAAAGTGTCGAAATGACCGGGCGGCTGGTTTGCGTGGATGAAGCCAACCCGCGTTGTTCGATTGCGGCAGATATTTCCGCCAATGTCGCCCAGGACGGCTTTGATGACTTGAAGGCCCCGATCCAGATGGTCACGGCCCCGCATTCGCCCGTGCCGTTCTCCCCTTCGTTAGAAGACATCTACATCCCGTCAGCGCAAAGCATTGCTGACGCTGCCAGAAAAACAATGGAGGGTTAAGTATGACCGAAATTACCCCGATCCTGATGCCCAAATGGGGCCTTTCCATGCAAGAAGGCAAATTAACCGACTGGCACATCAAGGAAGGTGACGAGGTCTCCGTCGGCGACGAAATCATGGATGTGGAAACCGACAAAATCACCAATGTGGTCGAGGCCGCCGATGGCGGCACCGTACGCCGGATTGTCGGGACGGCGGGCGAGGTTTACCCCGTCCGCGCCTTACTGGCCGTTATGGCCCCGTCATCGGTTTCCGATGCCGATATCGAGGCCTATGTCAATGCCTATGAAATGCCGGCCAATGACACGGAAGACGAAGATACCGGCCCGGCCTATCATTTTGTTGATCTGCCGGTTGGGAAAATCCGCTATTCCGAACAAACCGGTGACAAGGCCGATCAAACGCCGATTGTTTTGATTCACGGCTTTGGCGGTGATCTGGATAACTGGCTGTTTAACATTGATGCCCTGGCCGAACATGCCCCGGTATACGCAATTGATTTGCCCGGTCACGGTCAGTCGGTCAAATCGGTTGATCCGCAAGACCCGGCGATTTTTACCCAAACCCTGCTTGATTTTATGGACCATTGCGACATCACGCGCGCCCATCTGGTCGGCCATTCGATGGGCGGTTTGGTTGCCGGGGCAACCGCACTTGACCACCCGGACCGTGTTGCCTCGCTTACCTTGATATGCAGTGCCGGTTTAGGCGAAGACATCAATGCCGATTATATTGATGGCTTTGTCAATGCGACCGGGCGCAAGGATTTGAAACCGGTTCTAACCCATCTGTTTTATAATCAAAGCCTGGTGTCGCGTGCGATGGTGCAGGACCTTCTGAAATATAAACGCCTTGATGGCGTGCAGGACTTCCTGACGAAACTATCGGCAGCGGCGTTTAATGCGGGCAAACAGGCCCGCATCATTGCCGATGACCTCGCCGCACTTGACCTGCCGATCACGGTTATTTGGGGCGAAAATGATGCCATCATCCCCGCTAGCCATGCGGAAAATCTGAAGAGGGTAACGCCCCATGTGCTAGGCAGTGCCGGGCATATGGTCCAGATGGAACATGCCGGCGAGGTTAATAAAATTATCGCCAGCGCCATCAGTTAAACCGGCCTAGAACCAAAACATCCCAAAACAAACAAATACCAGGTCGCCCGCCCATGTGGGGGCCTGGTTCACCCCATAATGCGGGAGGAAACGATATGAGTAATTCGGTAAAAGACCGTTCCATCATCGTCACCGGTGCGGGACAGGGCATCGGCCAATCCATTGCCGCCGGTCTTGCCAAGGCGGGCGCCCATGTGATTGTTGCCGACATCAATGCCGATACCGCCCAAAAGACCGCCGAAGACATTTCGGCAGCGGGCGGGAAGGCCACTGGCATGACAGTGGATGTTACCAAACGTCAAAGTGTGACCGAGCTGATTGCCAAGACCGTCGAGAAACATGGCAAACTTGATGCGATGTTTAACAATGCCGGCATCGCGCATGTCAAAAAATTCAACGACATCACCGAGGATGACTGGCACCGGGTGATGGATGTGAATGCGATGGGTGTTTTGATTGGCACACAGGAAGCCGCCAAGCATTTTATCGCCCAGGGCACGGGCGGTAAAATCATCAATACCGCCTCGATTGCCGGGAAACAGGGATACGAGCCCCTGGCCCATTATTCCGCCAGCAAATTTGCCGTGGTCGCCTTAACCCAGGCCGCCGCACGGGCCTTTGGCAAACATAAAATCAATGTCAATGCCATCTGTCCCGGTGTGGTTGCCACCGATATGTGGAAATTGATCGACAAGGGCTTTGTCGATGAAGGCCTGACCGAACAGGACAACGAAGCCTTTGACGGCTTCTCGGCCGATATTTTAATGGGCAGGCCCTCGCGCCCGGATGACATGGTGGGGGTCTGTATGTTTCTTGCCTCGTCCGGCTCCGATTACATGACCGGCCAAAGCCTGATGATTGACGGCGGGATGG
Source organism: Thalassospira sp. MCCC 1A01428 (assembly GCF_002115825.1). GTDB lineage: Bacteria > Pseudomonadota > Alphaproteobacteria > Rhodospirillales > Thalassospiraceae > Thalassospira. The sequence goes on from NZ_JFJZ01000009.1 coordinate 146,003, forward strand.
TGTTGATCTGATGGCACAAAATGAAAACCAGATCACCGCACAGGACAAGCTGAATGCCCTGAACGCCCGCACCATGACCCTGTATACCGCCGAAAAAACAACCATGACCGCCTTTCGCGGTGTCATGCAGGCCGCCACTCGAAAAGGCGAGCTTTCCCCCGCCCTGAAGGAACTGATGGCGGTTGCCATCGCGGTGGCCAAAGGATGCGAGGATTGCATCCTGTTTCATGTCAGCGAAGCCCTTAAGCATGGTGCCACCCGGCAACAGCTTGTCGAAAGTCTGGCTGTCAGCATTGAAATGGCAGGCGGCCCCGGCACGGTCTATGCCGCCAAGGCACTAAGCCTGTTTGACGCCCTGCAAAACGGAGAACAAGGATGAAAGCCCTGCGTTTCCACGCCGCAAAAGACCTGCGGATTGAAAATATCGACCAGCCACCCGCCCCCGGCCCCGGCCAGGTTGTTATTCGCAACCGCTATGTTGGCATTTGTGGCACCGATTTGCACGAATATGCCAGCGGCCCCATTTTTGTCCCGACCGACGCCCATCCCTTTACCGGCGCAACATCGCCGCAGGTTCTGGGGCATGAATTTGGCGGCGAAGTCATTGCCGTTGGCGAGGGTGTGACCAAGGTGGCGATTGGTGATCGTGTTTCGGTGCAACCTTTGATCATGCCACGCAGCGACGAATATTTTGCCGACCGTGGCCTGTTCAATCTTTCCGGCAGCCTGGCGCTGGTCGGGCTGAGCTGGATTTCCGGCGGCATGTCGGAAATGGCCTTGTTAAACGACTATAATGTCGAAAAAATCCCCGATAGCATGAGTGACGAGGAAGCCGCCCTTGTCGAACCGACCGCGGTTTGTGTTTATGCCTGTGACCGGGCAGGCATTACGGCGGGCGATAGTGTGCTGGTTACAGGGGCCGGTCCCATCGGCATGCTGGCCTTGTTATGTGCGCGGGCCTATGGCGCGACCAAACTGTTTGTATCCGATCTTAATGAAACCCGGCTGGAACTGGCACGCAAGATTGTCCCCGGTGTGATCACCATCAACCCCAAAACCGATAATGTCGGCGATGTGGTGCGCGCACACAGCCAGGATGGTGTGGGCTGCGATATTGCGCTGGAATGTGTTGGCAATGAACATGCCCTGCAATCCTGCCTTGATGCCATTCGCAAACAGGGGGTGATTGTCCAGACCGGGTTGCATCCCGGCAAGGGCAGCATTGATTTCTTCCAACTGACATTCAAGGATGCCGAAATTCGCGGTTCCTGGTGTTATCCGACCCATAGCTGGCCGCGCACGATTGATCTTATTTCGTCAGGGGCCGTGCCGGCATCACGCGTTGTGACCAAAAAAATCACGCTTGATCGCGCGGTAAGTGACGGGTTCGATGCCCTGCTTGATCCTGCCGGGTCCGAGCTTAAGATATTGATAGATCTGGCTTCCTGATCGTTCCTGCCACACCGTCGCCGTGGCGACGCACAAGACCTTTGCTATGGGGCGACCAAAGGTGATAATTTGGTCGTCCCATATTATGGGAGGAAACGATGGGAAGGCTAAATAACAATCAGCCCCATACCCTCGAAATTCTGCGCGTAGCAGAAGGGCAAAAAAGCCCCCAACGCGACGAGGATGTGCAGGCTTCCTGGCGGCGCTGTTTAAACGAACACCAGTTGGATCCGACCCGGTACGAAGGCGTACGTATTGTAACCCAACAGGAACTGCGCCATCATCGCCAGGAATCCGAAGAATTGCTTTGCATGGCACGTCACGGGATGGAGGATCTCTATCGCCGGGTGAATGCCATGGGATATATATTGCTGCTTACCAATGCACAGGGTGTGGCGATTGATACCATTGGCGATGCAGATCTGGACCGTGAATTACGCCATGCCGGGCTGATCGCCGGTTCCGAATGGCATGAACGCCATGTGGGAACCAACGGCGTTGGGGCTTGTTTGATGACGGGCCGTGAAATCATTGTTCACCGCACCGATCATTTTGATATGACCTTAACCCCGCTTTCCTGTACCGCAGTGCCCATTCATGACACACAGGGAACACTGATCGGGGTGTTGGATCTGTCACACCTTCAGGCCCCGCAAGATAAAATGAGCCAGGCGCTGACCCTTGAAGTCATGAAATCCTGTGTTCGGCGGATCGAAATGGCCAATCTGGTTCGCACCCACCGGCAAGACTGGATTTTGCGGCTTCACCCCTCAGCCGAGTTTTTAGATGTCGATCCCATGGCTGCCATCGCCATTGGCACAGACGGGCGCATTCGCGGCATGACGCATAATGCGCACAAACTCTTGCTACGATCCCTGCCCGACTCTTCTGATGTTTCCCAAAACCATACTTCAATCACCGATCATTTAGTGGGTCGTACCTTTTCCGATCTTTTTGCCTTTGACCCCGAAGATCTGCCAAAACTGTCGCGATCTCGCGGTAATGGCGATGGCATGATCGAACTCCAAAGCGGTGAAATCACCTTTGCCCGCTCGGTTCCTCCGGTTGCGGCGATAAAACAGCGGGTTATTAATCCGCTTCCGGCACCGCTGAAAAATATTCATGGCGGCGACCCGGCCTTGCAAAAACTGGCCGAACGGGCATCCAAGCTGGTGGACCGACAAATCAGCGTCATTTTGCGCGGCGAAACCGGCACCGGCAAAGAATTTATCGCCCGCGCCATGCATATGGCCAGCCAACGGCGTGGTCCGTTTATTGCCATTAATTGCGCCGCCCTGCCCGAAAGCCTGATTGAAAGCGAATTGTTTGGACATACCGCCAATGCCTTTACCGGAGCCAGTGGCAAGGGCAAAAAGGGGCTGATCCGTGAATCCCACGGCGGCACGCTGTTCCTCGATGAAATTGGTGATATGCCACTGGCAATGCAGGCACGGCTGTTGCGCGTTTTATCCGAACGCGAAGTTATGCCGGTGGGCGGCCACCGGCCCGAACCGGTTGATATCCATGTCATTTCGGCCTCTCACCGCGATCTGCCCCAATTGGTCGCAAGCGGTGAATTTCGCCAGGATCTGTATTACCGCCTGAATGGCCTCACCCTTGATATTCCGGCGGTCCGCAACCGGGCCGATTTAGAATGGTTGATCCTGCGCATTGCCGCCACAACCGATGGCACCCCAAACTTTTCTCCCGATGCCATGGAAATATTGCTGTCCCATGCCTGGCCGGGCAATGTGCGCGAAATTGTCAATCTGTGTGCGTTATGTGCGGCCCTTTGTGATGGTAACATGGTCACACCCGATGATTTACCCCCCGATATCACGGATGTTGCACAATCCCGGCCAACTGCAACATTGTCGCTGCTGGCCGCCAATGGCAATTATCCCTCATACCAGTTGCCGCCCGCAACCGATCAAAACGAAGCCACAACGCTGCGCACCCTGATCATGGCTTGCGATGGCAATATCTCCGCTGTTGCCCGTCATGCCAATGTCAATCGCAGCACCATCTATCGTCGCCTGCAACGTCTTGGTCTGGGCCATCTGATCAAACAAAACAGGTTTTCCGATGTGAACAGAATTTAAAACAACGTGCTTCCATTTTCTATTCAACATGTCGTCAACATGCAAACCGGCCCGCCACTATCGGTGCCGATAAGCTGTCCGGCATACCCCGATCACGGTATCTCGCAACCATTTATGGGCCGGGTCGGCATCCATGCGGGGGTGCCACATTGCCGATATCCTGAAATCAGGTGTGGCAACGGGCAGATCAAAACTGGTTAGCCCCACCATCGCATCATGATCCGGGGTTTGATGATTCCCGACACAGGATTGCGGCACCAGCGCCACCAGATCGGATTGCCGCGCAATTCGCATTGCATCGGGAAATCCGGGAACAACAACCCTGATCGACCGTGAAAGCCCCAATGCGTGCAACGCCGTATCAATCGGCCCCGCCGTATTACCATCTTTTGAGACCGCAATATGGTGACACGCGGCATAGGCTTCCGGGCGGATCGCATCGCCCCCTGCCAACAGCCAATGCTCCGTTCGCACAAGGCCGACCAAACGATCATTAAATAAAAACCGGGTGCGAATTTCGGGTGCAGTTGTGCCAATCACCCCTATTTCCAGGTCTATTATCCCGTCGCGTAACGGTCCGGCATCCTTGTCGGGTTTTGGTGCAAAACGCAGGCACACGCCCGGTGCTGCCGTGCTCACCGCCGCCACAACCCGGGCTGAAAGAAACTCCATAAACGCTTCGCTGACCCGTATCGTAAATGTCAGGTCAAGGGCACCAACATCGAGTTCGTCGATTTGCGGGCGCAACACAGCCTGCGCATCGCGCGTCAGGATATGAACATGTTCGCGCAACTCCTTTGCGCGCGGTGTTGGCACCATCCCCCTGCCAGCACGCACCAGCAACGGATCACCGGTTGCAGCGCGCAATCGTGCAAGGGTGCGGCTCATCGCCGAAATACTCAGGCCAAGGCGTTGTGCCGCCGCCGTCACACTGCCTTCGGCCAGCAACACATCCAGCGCGACAAGAAGGTTCAAATCAATATCAACATTCTTCATGTCCTCAGCCTATCTTATCTGTGATGTATGACATAGCGTTTGATGCAACTATATTATGATTTCAAGGCGTCTGGCACCCATTCTGTCATTGTCTATATTTGCGCTATACCCCACTCGCAAAGGACATTGAATTATGCCAGACACCACCCCCAACACCCCTGCACAAACAATTCTTCTCATTGGCGCATCACGCGGCCTCGGTCATGCGATGGCAGCAGAATTTCTGAAAAAAGGCTGGAACGTCGTTGGTACAGTCCGTGAAGGCAGCGGCCATACATTGCTGCACGATTTACAATCGGAATATCAAAGCCAGCTTGAAATCGAAATTCTCGACATTTGCAAACCAGACCAGCTCAACACTTTGCATCAGCGCCTGTCAGATCGCAAATTCGACATTCTGTTTGTGAATGCGGGCACGGCTAACCCGGACCCCAGTCAGACAATCGGTGAAATATCGACCAAAGACTTCACCGACCTTATGATCACTAACGCCCTAAGCCCGATGCGGGTGATTGAAACACTAAAAGCCTGTGTCACCCCCACCGGCACCATCGGGGTTATGTCATCCGGTCAAGGCAGTATCAGTAATAATGAAACCGGCTTGCGCGAACTTTATCGCGGCACCAAGGCCGCCCTTAACATGTTCATGCGCAGTTTCGCCGCCCGCGAGGCCGCCAACGCCGATACATCACGCGCCCTGGTCACAATGGCACCAGGCTGGGTCCGCACCGATCTGGGCGGGCCGGAAGGTCGCCTGTCAATTGATGAAAGTATCCCCGGCCTTGTTAATGTTTTGCTGGAAAAACATGGCAAACCGGGGCTGGAATATCTGGATTATCAGGGGCGCACGGTTCCCTGGTAACGCGGGTAAAATTGGTTTTACAACCGGGCCGAAATGTCTTCAATCACCGGCATTTCGGCCCGGGTACTGTCTATTCGGCTGCGCATTTGGCGCCGTAATTTGTTGCAGCTTTTAACAACTGCAACAAATCACTATAGGTCGCAATCGCCGCGCTTAAATGACGGTGAATCCCAGCCTGTCGCACCATATTGCACAACCTGTTTCATGTGCAATATCTGGTGATTTATCGCTAAATCTGTCAGTCGTTATATGTTAAAACAATCTCGTAAACAACTGATAACCCGGAACTCTCAATCAGAACTGGCAAGGACCCATCCTCGCTGATCAGGGCGTCGTCGGCCCCCATATCATAATGGCCGGTATCACCGCAGGCAATGGTGACCGGGCTTTGGCAAACGAGTATTCGAACACCCCTGCCAGGCGTTTCAAGTTGGCATTTGCCGTCAAATTCATGCCGGGTTACGCGGTGATCGCATGTGCCGCGCCGGGTCATTACGTTCAAATCGGTAATCGGGCCCTTAATCAAAACTGCCGATGTTGCAACATCTGCCGGAAATGCAAATGGCTGTGCGCCCGGTGTCAGGGTTACCGGCCCTTCATTCCCAATTGTCAACATCATCCCCGCCCCTTGCAAAATTGACAAGGTGCGGTCAATGCCGGGAAAGCTGGAAAACGGGCCATCACTGGCAACGCTTGCCATGCTGACCCGCCAGGCAAAATCATCCAGCCCGGCATTGGCGGGGAAAACGGCGATTTCCACCGTTTCCCCGCCGCCGTTTTTCCACGGCATTCGGCGATAGTTATTTGCCCGCAAAACGCGGATGGCCGAACGATCATTCATGATCAGTTACCCAAAATACCGGGCAAACGCAGGCCATGTTCGCGCGCGCAATCAAGGGCGATGTCATAACCGGCATCGGCATGGCGCATCACACCTGTTGCCGGGTCGTTCCACAAAACACGTTCCAGGCGACGGGCGGCATCTTCGCTGCCGTCAGCACAAATCACCATGCCGGCATGCTGCGAAAAGCCCATGCCAACGCCGCCACCATGATGCAGGCTGACCCAGGTTGCACCCGATGCGGTATTCAGAAGCGCATTCAAAAGCGGCCAATCCGAAACCGCGTCCGATCCATCCTGCATGGCTTCGGTTTCGCGGTTCGGTGATGCGACCGAGCCACTGTCAAGATGGTCACGGCCAATCACAATCGGGGCCTTAAGCTCGCCCGAGGCCACCATTTCGTTAAAGGCCAGCGCCAACCGGTGACGGTCGCCCAAGCCAACCCAGCAAATACGCGCGGGCAAACCCTGGAAGGAAATGCGTTCACGCGCCATATCCAGCCAGTTATGCAAATGATGGTTATCAGGCAAAATTTCCTTTACCTTGGCATCGGTTTTATAAATGTCTTCCGGGTCACCCGAAAGGGCCACCCAGCGGAACGGGCCAACACCACGGCAAAACAGCGGACGAATGCAGGCCGGGACAAAACCGGGGAAATCAAAGGCGTTTTCCAGCCCTTCTTCCTTCGCCATCTGGCGGATATTATTGCCGTAATCGATGGTCGGAATGCCCTGTTCGTGGAAGGCAAGCATCGCCTCAACATGCACCCGCATCGAGGCACGGGCGGCCTTTTCAACTGCTTTCGGGTCGCTTTCGCGCTTGGCTTTCCATTCGCCCATGCTCCAGCCCTTGGGCAGATATCCGTTTACCGGGTCATGGGCCGATGTCTGGTCGGTCACAAGGTCCGGTTTCACGCCACGGCGCACCAGCTCGGGCACAATATCCGCTGCATTGCCCAACAGACCAACCGATTTGGCTTCGCCTGCCTTGGTCCAGCGGTCAATCATTTCCAGGGCTTCGTCAAGGCTGTCGGTTTTCGCATCGACATAGCCGGTACGCAGGCGAAAATCGATGCTGTCAGGGTTGCATTCAACCGCCAAACAGCAGGCCCCGGCCATCACAGCCGCAAGGGGCTGTGCACCACCCATACCGCCCAAACCGGCGGTTAAAACCCATTTGCCTTTCAAATCGCCATTGTAATGCTGGCGTCCGACCTCGACAAAGGTTTCATACGTCCCCTGCACAATGCCCTGGCTGCCAATGTAAATCCAGGAACCGGCGGTCATCTGGCCATACATCATCAAACCCTTTTTATCGAGTTCGTTGAAATGGTCCCAATTTGCCCAATGCGGCACCAGGTTGGAATTGGCAATCAGAACACGCGGGGCATCCTTGTGGGTGCGGAAAATACCCACCGGCTTGCCCGACTGCACCAGCAATGTTTCGTCATCTTCCAGCGATTTTAACGACGCAATAATGCGGTCATAATCTTCCCAGGTCCGTGCTGCCCGGCCAATGCCGCCATAAACCACCAATTCATGGGGGTTTTCGGCAACATCGGGGTGCAAATTGTTCATCAACATACGCATCGGTGCTTCGGTCAGCCAGGACTTGGCAGTAATTTCACTGCCATGCGGCGCGATGATTTCACGGATATTGTGGCGCGGATTGCTCATGGTTCAGTTCCCCTTGGCAAGATCAAAGGCGATCTTTTCAATGTTTTGCAAAATGGTTTTCAAATGTGTGCGCAACGGCGCAGCATGGGCCGGGTCATAATCAAATGGTGGTGTTTCGCTCGCCAAATGCGATGATTGCGCCAGTTCCATTTGAATGGTGTGAATATTATTGGCTTTGTCCGAATAATGCCGCGTCGTCCAGCCCCCTCGAAACCGGCCATTTAACACCGATGTGAACCCGTTGGCATGTTCGCACACATCCACAACGGCCTGTTCGATACGGGGGTCACATGTGGTGCCGTTATTCGTGCCAATGTTAAAATCAGGCAGTTTGCCCTCAAACAAAAACGAAATATGCGACCGGATCGAATGGCAATCATAAAGAACCGCCACGCCATGCTGTGCTTTTACCCGGTCAATCTCGGCTTTTAACGCCTGATGATAGGGCACATGAAACAGCTCATAACGGCGTTTGATCTCGGCTTCATCGGGTTCTGCCCCGTCCTGCCAAATCGGTTTACCGTCAAAATCGGTATCTGGCACCAGCCCGGTGGTGTTTTGCCCCGGATACAGGCTTTGCCCCGACGGGTCGCGGTTGGCATCAATCACGTAACGATGAAAAAGGGCGCGGACCAACGAACTGCCGGGCAATAAATCGCCATACATCTCGTGAATGTGCCAGTCGGTATCAGCAAGGATCTTGCCATTATCGTTCAGCTTTGCCCACACATCCTCTGGCACATCAGTGCCGGTATGGGGAAATGCCAGTATCACCGGCGACGAACCGGATTTAACGTCAAAAACACTCATGATGGAATGTCTCCCGCCTCGTTTGCGTGTCCTTAACCATCTAAAATACCGGCTTTTAAAGCCCGGCTATAACGACGATTAAAAAAATTGCGATCACCTGATTGGAATTGAGTCTTTTCCTTACTTGTTTTTATGTATATACATAATGGAAAGCAAAACAACATATTTCTTGCGCTCCGCAAAAATCGGGCCTTAACGAAAGATCAGGGACACGGCTATGGGTACAGTCACGCTGCATGTAAAATCGCTTTTGGGGCAAAATGGCTGGTTAAAGGATGCCCGCCTGACCGTGACTAACGGTAAAATCGCCAGCCTTGAAACCGGTTGCGCCGCCCGACCAGGCGACGAACACCATAACGTTATTGTCCCGGCCATGCCCAACCTGCACAGTCACGCCTTTCAGCGCGCAATGGCTGGTCTTGCCGAAATGCGCGGCACCGGCAGCGACAGCTTCTGGAGCTGGCGCACCAACATGTATCACTTTGCCCTGTCAATGACGCCCGATGATGTCGAGGCCGTCGCCAGCCAGTTATATATGGAAATGCTCGAAGCCGGTTTTTCCCGCGTTGGCGAATTTCACTATTTGCATCACGACAAAAACGGAAGCCCGTTTGCCAATATTGCCGAAATGGCCGACCGTGTTGCCTGCGCCGCAGTCGCTACCGGCATCGATTTAACCTTGTTGCCGGTGTTTTACGCCCATGCCGGTTTTGGTGGCACCGCCCCAACCGACGGGCAGCGCCGCTTTATCAATTCCCTTGATCAGTTTGAAAAGCTGATTAACGGTTGCAACAATACGGCGAAAAATCACGATGGCATGGTCGTTGGCGTTGCCCCGCACAGCCTGCGTGCTGTCACCCCCGATGAACTTGCCGCTGTCTCGCAAATGGTCGGCGCCAACCCAATTCATATCCACATTGCCGAACAACTTCTTGAAGTAAACGACTGTATTTCCTGGTCCGGTCAGCGCCCGGTTGAATGGCTGCTAAACCACACCGATCTGTCCTCGCAATGGTGCCTGATCCATGCCACCCACATGACCGATGATGAAACAGCCCGCATGGCCCAAACCGGTGCCATTGCCGGGTTATGCCCGATTACCGAGGGCAACCTTGGCGATGGCACTTTCCCCGCCGAAACCTTTTTGGCGCAAAATGGTAAATTTGGCATCGGCTCGGATTCAAACGTGCAAATCAGCATTCCATCCGAATTGCGCCAGCTGGAATATTCACAGCGTCTGCACCACCATTCGCGCAATGCCATTGCCAATGTATCCTCGTCTACCGGGCGCACCCTGTTTGATCATGCCCTTGCGGGTGGGGCCACTGCATTGGCAGCCGATACCGGCATTTCAGCAGGAAAAACCGCCAATTTCATTTCGCTAAATACTGACGAGGCATCTTATCTCAGCGAAGATCACATACTTGATGCCTGGATTTTTGCCGAAACCATAACAGTTGGCGATGTGTGGGTACGCGGTAAAAAAGTGGTGCAAAATGGTCGCCATATCGCCCGCAATCATATTGCACCGCGTTTTCAAACAACCATGCGCAACTTGCTTGCGTCATAACGCCCACCCCGGCCCAGCCGCTTTTTTACGAGTTTGTTTTCCCTTGCTCTTTCCGATCGGCTAAAAGGGGTGCAGGCACACCAGACGGGAATGAAACAGGATCCATGCGGGCACCAAAAACCCCCACCCTGCATAAGCAGATCATCAGTGATATCGAAGGATGCATACTTTCCGGCGCGTGGCCGCCGGGCCACCGTATCGCCAATGAAATGGATCTGGCCCAACAATATAATTGCTCGCGCATGACCGTGAACAAAGCCCTAAGCCAGCTTGCCAAGGCCAATCTGATTGAACGGCGCAAAAAATCGGGCAGCTTTGTTACCCAGCCCCAGGCACAATCCGCCATCCTCGAGATTCACGATATCAAATCCGAGGTCCAGTCGCTTGGCCTGCCCTACCGCTATTCACGCACCAGCCGCGTCCAGCGTATCAGCAGCCCCGGGGATATGAAAAACCTCGATCTGCCCGACGCAGCCGATATTGTTGAAGTGGTTGGCAAGCATTATGCAGGCCCGCGTGTTTTCTGCCTTGAAGAACGGCTGATCAACCTTGCCGTTGTGCCCGAAGCAAAACAGGAAGACTTCGTTGCCGATGCGCCCGGCCCATGGCTAACCAGTCACATCCCCTGGACCACGGCCGAACATCTGATCAAATCGGTTGGGGCCGATACCTGGTATAGTGGCGCATTGGGCGTTACCCCTGGCACATCCTGCCTGGTGATTGAGCGTCGCACCTGGAGCCACAATGGCCCCGTCACTCATGTGCGCCTTACATATCCGGGCGACCGCCACGCCCTGGTTGCCCGATTTACCCCCACCGACCCCACAAGAAAATCCTCGGGTTTTTAGTTCCATATACAACTAAGCCAATATTTTGCCTAAATCTTAGCTGGAAGTTGTTTTGCCCTGTCGGCTTTCAAGCCGATAACGCGTACCAGGATAAATTAACCGGGCCGCCGAAACGATTCCATTTGCCGACCATGTCCGCCGCCGGATCATCAAACACGGCTCATTATGCAAAATAACCAGCAATTTTGCCTCCCATGGCTGGGCCAGAATGGACTCAACTACATGCTCCGATCCGGTCAATGGCGCGATCTGCGATAAATACACATTCGGCGTAATTACCGAAAAATCCTGCGCCAAATAATCGGGCACCAGTTCGGGGTTCACAAACCGGTCCTCTATCTGCACCGGCACATCATTTTCACGGTGCACAATCAGCGAATGCAACACCGGCGCGCCTATCTCGATATCCAGGGCATCGGCAACATCGGGCGATGCGGCCTGGTCGGCCAAAACCACCACGGATGCCGCATGAATATGGCCGCGCTCTGCGATTTCCTCGGCAATATTACGTACTTCAAACAGGGCGGAATAACCCTTTTTCTGGGCCACAAAAGACCCCACCCCCTGCACCCGTACCAGCTCGCCTTCATGGGCCAGTTCCCGTAACGCCCGGTTGGCCGTCATCTTGCTAATACCCAGCTCGGAAACCAGTTCATTTTCGGATGGAATCCGATGATTGGGCGGCCATTCTCCGCGATGGATTCGCCCCAGAATCATCTGTTTCACCTCCAGATACAAAGGTCCGCCGCCGTCTTTTCCCTCGCGCAATGTCTCGCCAGCAAACAACGAAGTTGCTTTTTTCTGTCGGGTTGGCCGCTGTCCGTTGATTTTTGTCATTTTAACCCGTTCCTGCGTAGTTTTTGCACTGCACATATAATACACTTTTTGTTTGATGCGCGCAAAAAAGTGTCATATGTTACATATACAACTACAGACGAAAATGTTTCGGCCTCACCTCTGACGCTGACAAGCCGTTATAAAAAACATATCAGAGTATGCCGGAATTTTATCAGGGCCAATTCGCTTCAGTCGTTCGAAGGAGACTTCACCAATGATGTTCAAAAAAGTTCTTTTGGCAGCTTGTGCTTTGTGCGCGGTTGCCGGTGTTACGCCGTCACAGGCCAAAGAATGGAAAAACGTGACGATCACGCTCGAAGGGGCCTATGCCCCCTGGAACAGCACCAACCCCGACGGATCACTGGGCGGGTTTGAACCCGAACTGGCCGACTATCTGTGCGACCACATGAAAGTGGAATGCACCCTGGTCGCATCTGACTGGGACAGCATGATCACCAGCCTGAATGCAGGCAAATTTGATGTGGTCATGGATGCCCTGTCGATCACCCCGGAACGTCAGGAAGTCATCGCTTTCTCCATTCCCTATGCCAACACCCACGCCGCCTTTGCCGCCCCGGTAGAAAGCGATTATGCCAAAGCTGTCGGCACTGGTGATGTTGTCAAAATGGCCCCGGATTATTCCGGTGGCAAAGACCAGATTGCGGCCATGCGCAAGGCATTTGATGGCGCAACCATTGGCATTCAGGCCGGTACGGTCTATGCCAAATTCATCTATGACAATTTCAAGGATGTCGCCACCATCCGCGAATACAAAAACGGTGCCGAACGCGACCTCGACCTGCAAACCGGCCGTATCGATCTTGGCTTCGATGACACCACCAATCTTCTTGCATCCTTTAAAACTGCCGACGAAGAAATGGCCATCACCGGCCCCGAAATCGCCGGTAACGTTTTTGGCACCGGCGAAGGCCTGGGCCTGCGCAAGGAAGATACCGAACTGAAAGCCATGTTCGATGAGGCAATCAAGGCCGCCATTGCCGATGGTACCCTTGAAAAACTCTCGATGAAGTGGTTTGGCACCGACGTCAGCCCGGAATAATTCCGCGCATATCCAAAAAGCAGAAAGCGCGCCCCTCCCTTGCCCTAACATCGCGCTTTCTGCCCTTGTTCTTCCCCGTTACTGCCATGTCCGCAGTATCGCCCCCAAGCCGTCCTGAAACATGAAGGCCTGGCACATGGAAATCTTCACTTTACTTGGCTTTGGCGAAAAAGGCTGGGGCGTACTCATCCTGACCGGCATGGCACTAACCCTTTGTGTGACCCTGGCATCGCTGGCAATCGGGGCCGTTATTGGTGCCATCATTGCCGCGGCCAAACTTTCAAATCGCTGGTGGGCGCGCGCCCTTGGTACCGCCTATACAACAATCTTTCGTGGCGTTCCCGAACTGCTGATCATTTATCTGATCTATTTTGGCGGCTCCAGTGCCGTTACCGCCATTGGTCAGGCCATGGGCATTCAGGGCTTCCTTGGTATGCCGTCCTTCCTTGCCGGTGCGCTTGCCGTTGGCCTTATTTCGGCGGCCTATCAGGCCGAGGTCTACCGGGGCGCCTATCGCGCCATTCCCAAAGGCGAGATCGAGGCCGCATCATCCATTGGCATGCCCCCGATGCGCTGCCTTCGCCGCATTATTTTACCCCAAATCCTGCGCTTTGCCATTCCGGGGCTAAACAATGTCTGGCAGCTTTCGCTTAAGGATTCCGCCCTTATATCGGTTACCGGCCTTGCCGAACTTATGCGCACCACACAGGTCGCTGCTGGCTCTACCCGGCAATATTTCATGTTCTATATCGTTGGGGGCCTGCTTTATCTGGTACTGACCAGCTTCTCCGAACGGGTGTTTAATTCCGCCGAACGTCGCAGCAACAAATCCATGCCGCGCGGCATGGGTCAGGTATAGGGGCCGGTCATGGATTTTCCATTTCTTCTTTCCACGATGAAGGCCCTGCTTGCGGCAACGCCCACCACGCTTGGGTTGTTTTCGCTGTCCATTTTCTTTGGTGGTTTGCTGGCCCTGCTGATTGTCACCATGCGTGTTAGCAACAACATCGTCGCCCGCAATTTCGCCAAGGGTTACATTTTTGTCTTTCGCGGCTCTCCGCTATTGATCCAGATGTTTCTAGTCTTTTATGGCCTTGGTCAATTTGGCGTCATTCGTCACAGCTTTGTCTGGCCAGCCCTTCGTGAACCATTTGTCTGTGCGGTCCTGTCCCTGGCCCTTTGTACCGGCGGCTATTCTGCCGAAATTTTCCGAAGCGGCCTGCGCGCTGTTCCGCCAGGCGAAGTCGAAGCGGCACGGGCTGCGGGTATGTCGGGCTTTTTGTTGTTGCGCCGTATCATCGCGCCCATCGCCTTTCGCCATGCCCTGCCCGCCTATTCCACCGAAATCGTCCTGATGGTGAAATCAACCGCGCTGGCAAGCCTGGTTACGGTTTGGGAAATCACCGGTGTCGCCCAGCGGCTTATCTCGCAAACCTACCGCACAATGGAAGTTTTCATGTGCGCCGCCGCCCTGTATCTGATCCTTAATTTCCTGATCTTGCAGGTTCTGGCTTTGATCGAACACCGGCTAAACCGCCATGACCGCCGCCCGGCAGAACGCAAACCATCTGTGCTGTCGGCTTTTTTCGGCTCACGCGCTTAAAAACGCCACAACTGCCTTTAACCCGTCAAAACCGGTTTCATCCCGCCATGCCCCGTCATCAGCCCCGGATGTAACCGGCCCCCACCAAAATCGGCCATTCTTCAAAAGGATCGACCCATGTCTGCCACTCCCAGGCTTTCCGTTCGCAACATCCGCAAAAGTTTTGGTGCCCACGAAGTTCTGCGCGGCATCTCGCTTGATGCCCATGACGGCGATGTTATCAGTGTGCTCGGGGCCAGCGGGTCGGGTAAATCCACCTTCCTGCGGTGTATTAACCTGCTTGAAACCGCTGATGACGGCGACATTGTGGTAAACGGCGAAGAAATCACCATGAAAACCACCTCGCACGGTCGCAGTGCCGCCAGCCGCAAACAGCTGGACCGCATCCGCACCAACCTCGGCATGGTGTTTCAATCGTTTAATTTATGGTCACATATGACCATTCTTGAAAACATCATCGAAGGCCCGGTTCATGTGCAAAAACGCCCCCGCGCAGAATGTGTTGCCGAGGCCGAGGCCCTTTTGGAAAAAGTCGGCATTGCCGATCGCAAGGATTATTACCCCGCCCATCTTTCAGGCGGGCAAAAACAGCGCGCCGCCATTGCCCGCTCCCTTGCCATGAAACCAAAAGTCATCCTGTTTGACGAACCGACATCGGCACTGGACCCCGAACTGGTGGGCGAAGTTTTGCGCGTGATGCGCGACCTGGCAGCCGAAAAAATGACCATGCTGGTCGTCACCCACGAAATGGGCTTTGCCCGCAATGTGTCCAACCGTGTCATTTTCATGCGCGAAGGCCAGATCGATTGCGACGGCACCCCGCAAGATATGTTTGGCGGCAAAGGCTCCCCTTATTTCCAGCAATTCATCCGGCATATGGAAACCGAAAATGACGCTGCATAATGTTGTTCTCGACACTGGCCTGACCTGGCACGATGTTTCCGCCATTGCCCATGGCGCCCCGCTTGAAATTGCCCGCGCCCCGGCCGAACGCATTACCAACGGTCGCCTGATAGTCGATGCGCTGGTCAGCCGTGGCATTCGCGCCTATGGCATTACCACCGGCGTTGGCGCGCTGGCCGATAACGTGGTGGACCGCAGCGCACAGGCGCAGCTTTCACGCAATATCATCCTCAGCCATGCCTGTGGCACCGGGCCGTTGCTGCCCGCCCCTGCCGTTCGCGCCATTATTGCCGCTCAAATCAACAATTTCTCGCATGGCTATTCCGGGGTTTGCCCGGCCACGGTTGCCGCCCTTCAGGCGTTGCTAAATTACAATTGCATTCCCTCGGTGCCGTCCAAAGGGTCGGCCGGGTATCTGGTGCATATGGCCCATATCGCCCTGGTATTAATCGGGCACGGTCAGGCCACCCTGAACGGCGAAACAATGCCGGGTGCCGACGCATTGGCAAAAATCGGCCTTGCCCCCCTTACCTTGCAAGCCAAGGAAGGGCTCAGTCTGGTAAATGGTACTTCCTGTTCTGCCGGTCTGGGCTCGTTTGCGCTTGCACGCGCCTATCGTCTGGCTGACTGGGCCGATGCGGTTGCCGCCATCACGCTTGAATCATCAGGTGCGCAAATGGCCGCGTTTGATGAAAATATCCTTGCCTTGCGCAAATCAACTGGCATTCAGCATGTTGGTAAAACCCTGCGGGCGCGCCTGGCACATAGCCGCCTGATCGATCTTTCCCTGGGCAAACGCACCCAGGATGCGCTCAGCCTGCGTGCCACCCCTCACGCCCACGGCGCTGTCCGCGATGTTTTTGCCAACACCGCCCAAATCGTCGATCAGGAACTGGCGTCCGTTACCGACAACCCCATCGTTCATGGCACCCCGGACGACCCCAAGGTCGCCTCCGAGGCTCACGCCGTTGCCCCGGCCCTTGCCCTGGCGCTTGATGGTCTGGCCATTGCCATTTCCCAGCTTTCCATGCTGTCTGAACGGCGTCTGGACCGGCTTGTAAACCCGTTGGTCAGCGGCCTTCCCGCCTTTCTTACCAACGATCCCGGTGTTGGCTCCGGCCTTATGATTGCGCAATATACCGCGGCCGCCCTTGCCGCCGAGAACCGCCGTCTGGGCGCGCCCGCCAGCCTTGATGGCGGCATTACTTCCGCCCTTCAGGAAGACTACCTTGCCCATCCCACGGCGGCGGCCAACAAATTGCTTCAGGTGCTCGATAATACCGAACAGGTTCTGGCAATTGAATTGCTCGCTGCCGTTCAGGCCGCCGATCTGGTTGCTGCCGATGTTAAAAACGGGGCCGAAATGCGCGCACCGGGTACGAACGCCATCTATGATCAGGTCCGCAATCTGTTGCCAAGCTATGGCGACGACCACGCCCTTGGTAACGACCTCGAAACCTTGCGCCACCTTATTGCGACCAGCGAACCGGCCCCCATACCGGCGCCAGCCTAAATCGTATGTGCCGTGCAAACAGGGCAAAGCCGACGCTTCCCTGTTTGCTGTGCCTGCTTAATAAAAACTGGCTGTTATCACTGGCAAAGATATAAAATCCGGGTCATCAAAACCTGCTGCCATCAAACCGGGTATAACCGGTAAAACCAAAAGGATTGCCCCATGACTACCCGCTATGATGTTGCCGTAATTGGCCTTGGTGCCATGGGCAGTGCCGCCCTCTCATTTCTGGCAGCCCGCGGTGTCCGGGTTATCGGGTTCGAGGCGGCCAGCCCCGCTCATGGCCTTGGCTCGTCGCATGGCGACAGCCGCCTGATCCGCCTTGGTTATTTCGAAGACCCCAGCTACGTCCCCTTGCTACACCGTGCCTATGAAAACTGGCGCAGCCTTGAAACCCGCCTGCGCGAACGCATTTTGCACGTTACCGGCGTGTTGCAAATCGGCAAACCCGACAGCAAAATCATCACCGGCACGCGCGCCTCTTGCAACATGCACAATTTATCCTGCGATGAACTTAGCGCAGATCAAATGCGTAAACGATTTCCGGTTTTCGGGCTGGAAGACGATGAAATTGCTTTACTTGACCCGCAAGGTGGCTGGTTGAAACCCGAAGCCGCCATCTGGGGTTATCTGCGCATGGCCGCTGCCGATGGGGCCGCCTTGCACATGGGCTCAAAGGTTGATCAGATCGACCCCGATGATAATGGCGTTAACATTGTTGCGGGCGAACATACCTATCGTGCCAGCAAGGTCATTGTTGCCACCGGGTCGTGGATCTCGCAATTAATTCCAGCCTTGCAAAACATCGCCAATCCAATCCGTCAGGTGGTGGCATGGTATCGCCCGGCCAACGGTTTCGCCACCGACCCGGTCCGTATGCCCGCGTTCTTGCGCGATGAAGGCGAAAACGGTTCGTTCTTCGGCTTTCCCGAAATCGGCCCGGATGGTGTAAAAATTGGCCGCCATGCCCATTTCATGGAAAGCATCAACCCCGATGCCCCGAACCCCGCCGTCAACGACGCTGACCGCGCCCTTCTTGACACCTTTGCCGCCAAAAGCCTGCCCGGCATGGACGGTCGGCGGGTAAACGAAACCACCTGCCGCTACACCATGTTACCGGGCGAAGATTTCCTGCTGGACCATCTCCCCGGCGAAAACCGCGTTATCGTCGCGTCCCCCTGCTCCGGCCATGGCTTTAAATTTACCAGCGTCATCGGCGAAATTCTAGCCGACCAGGCCACCAAAGGCGGCACCGATTTACCCGTGGATGCCTTTACATTTGATCGCCTGATCAAGGCCGCCGAACACGCAAAAGCCACAAAAACCGAAGAGCTTGTTTTACCGCGGTGATACCCGCAACGCGGTAAAACACATTCGCCAAATCTACCTGATCGGCCCCGCAACTACCCGGTTGCGGGGCCGTATCATGTTCAGCCTGCCCAGTGTGAATTACGAATAACCTGGCAAAAATTATGCCGGTGGAAATGGGGCTCCTTATCGGCGATCACGTCCGCTTTGACATTGCCAAAGGTGGTATGCGGTTTGTGGCAAATGCCATCGTAAAACGCCTGAATAATCTCTTCCTTGAAACGGGATTGGCGCGGATGGGCCTTTACAATGGCGCGACGCTGATCATCGGGGAATTTTTCATATTCCATACCCAGCACGTCCATCTCGACACCGGCTGTGACCAGCGCAACAACCGGGTGCATATGTTCCGGAATGCCCGGCGTGGTATGCAGGGCAATGGATGTCCAAACAATATCGATATCCTGCTGCGAAATGCCGCGCGCCTTTAAAAACTGCTGCGCGGCATTGGCCCCGTCAACCTCAAATCGCTGATCAGCACTACTGTGACCGGGCATCAGGCCCATATCATGAAACATCGCCCCGGCATAAAGCAGTTCGGCGTCAAATGTCATACCCTTTCGCTGGCCCGTCGCGGCGGCGAAATAATAAACCCTGCTGGAATGGTGAAACAAAAGATCGGTTTCAGTGTCGCGCACAAATTCGGTAATCTCGCGCGTCAGGGCGCTATCAGGAATGGCGATTTCGGCAAGTGAAGCGGTCATGGTCAACTCCGTTAATTGTGAATTGCCAAAGTGTATCGCCTTGCCTATTCTGTCCTCAATTATCGTAATACGACGATTTCCGCCAAAACAGGATAAATACGGTCGCCATGCCCCCGTCAACCAGAACCGTGGCCATTTTTGCTGCAAATGGTGCCCAGATGCTTGATATTTCAGGCCCGCTGGATGTCTTTGCCGAAGCCAATCGCCAACGTGGCAGTGTTTATTATGACCTGAAAATCATCACCGAAAATACGGGGTCACTTACTACGTCATCAGGCACAAAAATCCTGCCGGATTTAACCATTGCCGATACTCTATGCACCGGTATTGATACCCTGCTGGTAGCAGGCGCCCCGCACGCTGATCAGATCACACCCTCGCTGGCACTTAAAACCTGGCTAACGCATATGTCAAAAACAACCCGTCGCTACGGGTCGGTGTGCAGCGGGGCATTTTTTCTGGCCCATGCCGGGGTGCTCAACCATCGCCGGGTTACAACGCACTGGGCCGTCGCCGACACCTTAAAGCTGCACTTTCCCGATATCATTCTCGATATTGATGCCATTCATACCCGCGACGGACGGTTACGCACAGCTGCCGGTGTAACCGCTGGCATGGATCTGGCCCTTGCGCTGGTGACCGAGGATTTGGGCCCCGCCCTCGCCCAGGATATCGCGGCTCAACTGGTAATGTTTTTCAAACGTCCGGGCGGGCAAATGCAGTTTCGCCGTAACCGCACTCTCGCACCAACCGGTCGCGCCGCCTTGCAGGAAGTACAGCGCTGGGTCAGCACCCGGCCAGACAAAAAACACACCGTCGCCTCCCTCGCCGCACGCAGCGGCTTAAGCCCGCGCCATTTCTCCCGGCTGTTTCATGATGAAGTGGGCCTCACCCCGGCCGACTGGATTGAAAATGTGCGGATCGAACATGCCAAAACCCTGTTTCACGATGGTAATCTTGCCCCCAAACAGGTCGCATCCCTGTGTGGATTTGGCGATATCGATACGTTCCGACGTGCCTTTGTCCGGCGGGTTGGCATCACCCCGGCGGACTATCGCAAACGTCACGGTATCATCCATACCGATTAACAAGGTGAAAGCGTTTTCACGCCGGTTTCCATACACAAAAAAGCGGCAGAAACCATAGGATTTCTGCCGCTTCCAATACAAGGTTATTAAAGTCTGACTGTTTTACATCAACTAACCCTGATTGCCCGAAACCAGTCTGTTGCCTTGATCATCGCCTCGGCCTTCGGCCCCGACAATTCGGCATTTTCCAGGTCAGGCACCTCGGGGCCAGCCCGCGTGCACGCTTAACGTTGCATCGCATTTTTCAGTCATGTTATTTTCCGGAAATAAGGGTACCGGTGGCCCTTAAATACCCAAGCCGCCCGCCATATTCAGGGTTTCACCGGTAATATAACCGGCCGATGGCCCGGCCATAAAGCAAACGGCATCGGCCACTTCTTCCAGGGTGGCAATGCGCCGGATCGGGTGCATATCAAGGATGGCATCCCGGTTGGGCAGTTCACCGGCAACGTCGGCTGCCATGTCGGTGGGCATAATGCCGGGCTGAATAACATTCACGGTAATGTTGCGCGGGCCAAGATCACGGGCAATCCCGCGGGCATAACCAACAAGGGCGGTTTTTGTTCCAGCGTAATCAGCCACACCGGGAAATGGCACATATGCCCCCAAAAGCGATCCGATAAAAATAATACGCCCGCCATCATTCATTTTCGGGGCAGCAGCCCGGGTATTGGCGATGGTGCCCAGTACATTGACCTGCCACTGGCGGTTATAGGCATCACCGTCCAATGCCGGATCATCAACCTTGTGGCCCTGAATGGCGATACCGGCATTGTTAACAAGAATATCAAGCTGGCCAAACTCGGCCATGACAGCATCAATTAACGGCTTTGCCGATGCAAGGTCTGATTGATCACTTTTAATCGCAATGGCCCGCGCCTCTTTAGCTTTCAGCTTTGCCACCACGGCTTCTGCCTTGTCCGCCGATGTCGCATATGTAATGGCAACAGCGGCCCCGCGCTCCGCCAGCTGTTCGGCAATCACAGCACCCAGCCCACGTGATCCACCGGTAACAATAGCAACTTTTCCGTTCAGAGATTTGGTCATAGCCAATCCTTAATTTGTAAAATCCCGGCGTTCCTGATGGGAAAAATCCGGGATTTAGTTTTGTAACGATCATTAATATAATGACTGTTACGAAACTGGACACAAGCTGTCAAGCAGTTTAATAATGGTCCTTATGAAAACGATTGGTGCGAATTAATGGGACGTCCTCGCAAGATAGACGAAGAAAAAGCACTTGATGCCGTCGTGTGCGTATTCTGGCGCAAAGGCTATGAAGGCACGTCTTATGCTGACCTGACAAAAGCTGCCGGCGTTGAACGCCCGGCGCTGTATTCCGCATTTGGCAACAAGGAACAACTGTTTCGCCACGCTCTGACACGTTATTATGACCGTTATCTGGATTTCATCCCCGAAGCATTACAATTGCCAACCGCACGCGCAGTTGCCACCCACCTGCTCTATAAAACAATCGATCTCAATACCCGCTATCCCGAACATCCCGGGTGCCTGGGCATTAATGGTGTTCTTGCCGGTTCGGACGACGCCGAACCCGTGCGTCAGGCCCTGATCGACGCCCGCACCGATGGCGAAGAAAAAGTTCGCAAACGGTTTGAGCAGGCCCAGGCCGAAGGCGATTTGCCTCAAACAGCGAAACCCGCCGCCCTGGCCGCATTCCTGATGACGGTAACACATGGCATGGCCGTGCAAGCAAAGGCCGGGTTCAGCCGCGAAAAACTGGAAACAATCGTGGAACAGGCCCTGTCTACCTGGCCATCGGCATAACCGCGGGTATAACACCCGTCCCCGCCGGTTTTCCTAAAAATTGCTGCATAGCTGTCCAATCACGTCCCTGAACCAGCAATGTGCCGGGTGGGCATCGGTACGGCGATGCCAAAGCAACTGATAGGAAATACCCGGCAATTCAAAGGGTGGCTTAAAAACAGTTAACCGATCAGAAAACCCGCTGGCATGCACAATTCCGCTTAAAACAGTTGCCAGCATGTCACTTTGCGCCACCAGCGACGGCACCGCATATGTATAAGCCACTGTTACAGCAAGGCGGCGCTTAAGCCCCTCTTTGGCAAGGGCTGCATCCACAAGGCCGCGATCTTCGGCTTCGGGCGAAAACAGCACATGCCGCCCTTCGGCATACTCCCGCATCGACCGGGCAAAACGCGAAACATCGGTTCCCTTGCGGGCAATGCCAACAAATTCCTCAGACCATAAATGTCGCGATAAAATACGGGCTTCATTGCCCGGCGATACCCCAATCGCCAAATCAGCCTGCCCTTCATCAAGCATCCGAATGGCATCCTGACGATTACGCAAGGCGCGAATACGCAAATCCACACCGTGGGCCACGTCACGCAACATCTTTTCCAGTGGCACCAGCAATAACTGCGCAGGATGTTCCGCCAAAGCCAGCGAAAACACCTGCTGTGACACCGCAGGCTGAAAATCGGTTTGCAAGGACAAGGCACCATCCACCGTTGCCAGTATGGTGCGAAAGGCCGGTGCCAGCTCCATCGCGCGGGGCGTGGGCATTAACCCTTTTGGTGCCCGAATAAAAAGCTCGTCGCCGGTAATATGACGCAACCGGTTCAGGGCGGCGCTAAGGGCGGGTTGCGTCAGTCCAATCCGCTGGGCGGCCCGTGTCACATGGCGTTCCGCCATCAAGGCATCAAACGCAACAATCAGGTTTAAATCAAATCCCGCATAATTCATAAAATTGATAATTCCAAATAACTATTATTGATTTCAATTATGGTAATTCATTCCCTACCTTCAGGTCATCATAATTTGAACCGGAGCCTGAAATGACCCTTCCAACCCTTCCAACCCTTCCAACCGTTCCCTCGTCCCAAGCAATGGCACTTACCAACGGCCAAAAACGCGCCCTGGAAAATCTGTATGCGGCCCTTGCAACCGACGATGTCGATCTTGTTGACCATGCCCTGACCGAAAACTGGGATGACATCCCGCTGGGCCCCGGCCAGCAACCGGGCCGCGACGGTATCAAACCCGTCTTTCGCATGTTTCGCACTGCCCTTCCCGACCTGGCCCTGACCATCGAAAACATCATCGCCGAGGCCGACCGCGCCGCAGTGCGCCTGCGCATGACCGGCACCCATAATGGCCCGCTTATGGGCATCGCCCCGACTGGCAAGCCCATCGATATCGTTATTCATGAATTTCACGAATTTACCGGCGACCGCCTGTCACGCACCTGGCACCTCGAAGACCTGCTTGGCCTGTTCGCCCAAATCGGTACATGGCCCAACCTCGGACAGGGAGACGCATAATGAAGGCCCTTCAGGTCGTAAACTACCAACCGGCTTCGTCTGCCCAACTTGTTACCTTGCCCGACCCGACACCCGGCGAAAACGACGTTCTCGTGCGGGTTCAGGCGGCGGCTTTCAATCCGCTTGACGCCAAACTGTCCCAAGGCGTCATGCAGGCCTTTTTCCCGCTCACCTTCCCCTACATTCCCGGCACCGATTTCGCCGGTGAAATTATCGCAGTGGGCGGCAAGGTCAAAAACTTTGCCATTGGTGATACTGTTTTGGGCCGTGCTGATCCCACGGCAGGCGGCGCAATGGCCGACATAATCTGTCTCGACCACACTCTAATCGCGCTGTGCCCGTCCGGGCTGGCACCCGCCACAGCGGCCTGCCTGCCGACCCCGGCCGGCGTTGCGCAACTGGCTCTTAATACGTTAAATTCCGGGCCAAATGCACCTTTGCTGATTACAGGCACAGGGGCCGTGGCCCGGGCGGCAATCTTGCTGGCACGGTCTCAAGGTCCGGGTCCAATTTATGTTTTGGGCGATGGTCTGGACCGTGTTGCAAATCTTGGTGCTACGCCGGTATCACCAACCGACCCCGCCCTTGCCGACATCATGACAAAAACCGCCCATGTGCTTGATACAGCCGGTGGGCATTTGCAAAAAGCTGTTTTAAATCACGTGCAGCCCGGCACCCATATTGCCACTGTCTCCGTCCCGATTGATGAAGCCACGGCAACCGCCAAGGCACTTAAAACAGGCTTTGTTTTCCTGCAAACAGATCCCGCCATTCTGGCAAACCTTGCCAATATGGCGCTTGCCTCGCCCCTTGCCGTACCAAATATCACGACATTCGCCCTTGCCGATAGCATCGCTGTCTTTAATGATTTCGCTAACGGCACCCTCAAAGGCAAACCTGTTATGGTCGCCTCAACCTCCTGATCCGGACGGGGCTATCCTGTAACAGTGCTACCCAAAAAACACTTCTGGCCGTCGCCCTTCGCAGGGCGGCGGCCTTGTCGTATCTGTAACCTGTCGTATTTCCGGCCATAATGTGGTTCATTCACCGGGTAATGAACGGCCATCATTTTCACATTGAACAAGAAAATGGTTGAAACCGGTGCCATCTGCGACAAGATTGCGCGTAACAAGGATACCACCTGTTTACCGCCCGTCGGTAAATACAGATCACAGTTGAAAAGAGCATCACATGAAGCGGGTTATCATCGCCATTACCGGGGCCTCGGGCGTTATCTATGGCGTGCGCGCCCTTCAGCTTTTACGTGATGTCCCCGATATCGAAACCCATGCCATTATTTCCCCCTCGGCCCTGCGCACCGCCCTTGCCGAAATCGACATGGATGCCGACGAAATCCGTTCCTATGCCGATGTGGTCTATAATTACCGCGATATCGGGGCCGCTGTGTCATCAGGTTCATTTCGCACCGCCGGAATGCTGGTTGCCCCCTGCTCGATCAAAACACTTAGCGGTATCGCCAATTCCTATAACGACGAACTGATTGTCCGTGCTGCTGATGTCTGTCTGAAAGAACGGCGCCGGGTTGTCCTTATGCTGCGCGAAACCCCGCTTCATGCCGGGCATATAAACCTTATGCAGCAAGCCACCCAAAACGGTGCCATCATCATGCCTCCGGTTCCGGCCTTTTACAGCCGCCCACAAACCATCGATGAAATGGTCACTCAAACCACCGGCCGCGCCCTGGACCTGCTCGACATTCACCTGCCCGTCGTAAAACGCTGGACCGAAGAAAACGAGACAGCCCCAATGACAGACCCCGGCCAGTTTACAAACTAACCGGGGTCTAAAAAGACACAAATTCAAGCTTAATTGAGGTTTTTTCGCCCTTTTTGGGCTGTTTTTCTTGCACGATCCTGCAAAACGGTTTGTGCTGGATGCCGCGTTACGTGTGCGCGGGGCGGTGCTGGGCGGCAATATCGCGCGACGGCGACAGGCCGAACAACCGGCTATATTCCCGGCTGAATTGTGACGGGCTGTCATACCCCACCAAAAACCCGGCCATGCCGACATCCTGTTTTTCCACCAGCATCAACCGGCGTGCCTCTCGCAAACGCAACTGCTTTTGATACTGCATCGGCGTCATCGCGGTAATTGCTTTAAAGTGGTGATGCAAGGATGATGCGCTCATACCAACATGTTTCGCAAGGTCTTCAATACGCAGGGGTTGCTTGAAATTTTCGCGCAGCCAGGCAATTGCGCCGGCGATGCGATTGGCCGGGCTTTGTGCAGTGGCAATTTGTAATAACGTGCCCCCAAACGGCCCGCGCAACAAATGATAAAGAATTTCTTCCTCTATCAGGCAGGCCAGACCTGCGACATCGTCGGGGCGTTCAAGCAAACGCATCATCCGCAACACCGCATCAAGCAAGGCATCAGGGGCTTTGTGCACGGCAATGCCAAAACCGGGATTTTTATCAAGGTGCCGTTTATCAAAGGCGATCCGCGTCATCACGGTTTTCAGGGCATCATGGTTAATTGCCATGCCCAAACCATACATCGGTTTTTCGGGGGTTGCCTGAACAACCCATGACTCAACCGGCATATCAAGCGAGACCACCACATAATCGCCCGGCCCATAGGATAATTTTTGTGTGCCCACTGTCGCCTGTTTTGCCCCTTGTACAATCATGGCGAAACAGGGCCACTGGGCGGTATGAACGGGTTGATTGGTTGCTGTTTTGCGACCGATCATAAGATTGTCGATCGCTGTCGGGATTTGGCCATCTTCGTTAACGAAGCGTTCAATGATACGGACAATTTCTGCAAGGGATTCAGATTGGTTCAAACAGTCCTCCGCCGATCAGGTTAGAGGGCGAGAATGCCCGAGACGGTAAAAAGTACAAAGCAGGAACTAGGCTCAGGACTCATTA
>NZ_JFJZ01000090.1 GCF_002115825.1 Thalassospira sp. MCCC 1A01428
CGGCACCGAATTGGTGGTCGCCGCAAACGAAAAATCCGACGTCGGCGTCAACGACATGCTGCCATGACGCTCGGCCAGAACCGCACGCGGCTTGCTATAAAACAACGGCAATGCACCAGCAGCAGGCGCTGCCGCAGTTGTTGCACTTTTGGTTGCCGCGCCGTTCGTTTTGCTTTCCTTAGCCAAAATATCCTCACATCTTCCTAACGCCAGCCGAAAACGGCTGCTCAAAAATGGTCCGCAGTTCCTTCCCGTCTCTCTCGACCCGCATCGAAAGCCCCGATCGACAATCATATGTGCGCAGCAAACCTGCCGCAAACCCTCCAACCGCCGCCCCTGACAGAACGCAACCGGGAAACGAACCTCCCTATACCTATCCTCAATACACGCCCGGTCCTTGCCGTTGCAACAGCTATCACTGAACGGAACGTCCCATTTTGCTGAATGTGATTTGATCTGGCACTGACAGGTGGGGGAGCCTGAACCTCAATGCACAAAACCACCAAACCTGGAAAGCATTAAGAGTGATCGTATTGTTCCAGCACGAACAAAGCCGGTTTTTCATTATGGTGCATTGGCGGGAACAGCACGGTATATCGCGACCTGATTTGATTTAATCGTCTCATTCATCGAATAGGTCGAGCCGGCATCGATGACAATTTTCCAGCTTTTATCCGCCTTCTTTGCCTTTGCATTGAAAGCAGAATCAGGAACTGATTTGAAGTCACTGTAACGATAGAGGTTATATGACGTTCCGGGTTTCAAACCGGACACTTTGACCGTTAGGGTGATGTCGCTGGATGCCGGGCGAATATTTGAACCTTCTTTCATCGCCGGTTTTTCATCATTAACATTGGTTGTGAGGCGAACCGGCAGCGTCTGACCATCTTTGTCGATAATACCGGTTACGGCGATACCATAATTTCCAACTGTCCTCGGCAACGCATAAACCGCTCCCGAAGGAGAATTGGCTTCGGTTCGATTGGCTTGAAATGCCTTGAATGAGTAACTGTACATAAACGCAGGCGCGCCATTGCCTGCCCACAAGCCATTATCACTGAAGGTCAATACATCATCGTCATAATAGATCGATGGCTTTTGCAATGAGTGACGGGATGTAACCCCGCGAACAGGAACGATGTGATCGTACTCTTCATCGCCCGCATCAAGGTCATCCGTTCCATAAAAGAGATGGCGGTTCATATAAACGCCGATAATCACCGGGTGACCAGATACAATGTTATCCTTTACCCACTTGAGAAAAGCTTTCGTACTGGAACTTTCGTCACCTTCCCATGCACTTGTCTTTAGATGCATCTGCGCAGCCGCGTAGGTGTCATTCACACCAAGCAGAAACTGGCTTTCTTCAGTTGACTGGTCTGCTCCCTTGCTTGCAATAGCACGTGCGTCAAACTGGGATACATATTGCCCATAATAAAGGCCCGCGCTGATAAGGGCGACTTCCCCACAATAACCGTAATTTGCTCTCCACTGCAGCCTTGCCGGCATCTCAAGTGCTTTACCCATCGACATGCTATCGCCCACCTCCGGCGAACTGCCTGGGCCTGCATATGCCAGTGGTGGATGCAGGCTTAGTGACAAGACGCTAAAAACCACCATATGGCTCAAGTTCAAATGAACCAGCCGGATACTTTTCACAAGACTCCCGTAGACATTCATCTTTCACCTCAACGACTTTTATCCCTGAAATGTAAGGCAGCAATTTTAAGAAACGAAATTTATTTTATTGTCACTTAAGATCAAAAAATTTTATCTTCGTGCATGTTCAAATATGCTCAAAGCTTCTGCGTACTCGTAGAAGAACTCCATTTCAGCCGGGCTGCAGCCCGGCTCCATCTCACTCAGCCAGCGCTCTCTCATCAGATTAAAAAACTGGAGGAAGAGGTCGGTTTCCCGTTGCTGCTGCGGTCCCCGCATAAAGTCGTCGTAACTGATGCGGGCAAGATCTTGGCCCGTGAACTGGCTGCGGCGTTAACCCTGGTCGACCGGGCTGTCGAACAAGCACGGGACGTTGCACGTGGCGATGCCGGTATGCTGGCCATTGGGTATTGCGAACTGCCGCAAGCTGGTCACATGACAGCGATCATCCGCCGATATCGCGAATTATTTCCTGGTGTGGACATTACGCTCCACAATATGCCAACTATCGACCAGATCGACGCTCTGCAAAAAGGGGCAATCGATATCGCGTTCTTACATCCACCGATTCATCAAACCAATCTGTCGCTGCAATTCGCAGGTGAAGAAAGAATCGGCGCGGCCATGAGGGCTGATCATCCACTGGCAAACAAACAGGGACTGCAGCTTTCAGACCTGTCCCAAGAGCGCCTCATCGTTTCCGCAGAAGAAATCGGCCCAGTCCTCTATCACTCGATAGTTTCCGCATGCAGCAAATGTGGATTTCAACCTATTTTACGTGAGGAACGGTTTCGTTGGCACGCCATGCTCGATCAGGCCGCAGTGGGGCTTGGGGTGGCGCTCGTGCCAGAAACACTTTGCAGTAGCAGCAATGACCTGGTTGTTTTTCGGCCTGTTCAAGACCTGAACATCATGCTGCAAACCGCAATTGCGACAACCGGCTCACCCGTTAAGCCCGTGGTATCCAGCTTCATGGCAACAGCAGCTGCGTTTGTAAAATCCAACTCCTGACGGCTCTGCTCCATATTTAGCCGGATGGTTCTTCGTGATGTAGATGAGGAGAGATCCGCAATCTGCGCGCGGCTTTGCCGTGCTCGACCTTCGGCTTAAAATCGCTCCACTGGAGCGATTTCTTTACAGCCTCAGCCTTCAAGTTATGAGCACAGTTTCATAGCGCAGGAAGATCATCAGTTCAAAGCAGACACCTGAATAAACAAAAATCCCCGCCATCAAAAGATGGCAGGGCTTTTTATTGGTTGCGGGGGCCAGATTAGTCTCCGCCCTATGGGCTCCGCCAGCTCCGGCCAGTGGCCTTCGCAAGGAACTGTGGCAAACAGGCTCATGGCCTGTTTGCGCAGTCAAGCTCTGCTCCCCCGGCGACAAAAAGCAAAAGGGACCCGCTTTAAGGCGGATCCCTTTTACTTTTGGTTGCGGGGGCGCGCAACTACCGATACCGACATTCGCTGGAGGTAGCAATTTAGCAGCGCTTCAAAGACAGATCCATCGCGCCTTCCGACATATAGACGCCACGGGTGACAACATGGAGCGCGTCGACAAGCGGCGCAACACTCTTGCCGACAATGACCGTCGTACTTGATGCCATAGGCGGTAAAACGCGCATCTAACACCGCTCATCTTCTTGGGCGCACACAGCCTCCGCAACCTAGCTCTACTCGACGGGGATAAGCAGGACGCAAACGTCGTCGTTAGGTGACATGATAGTCGTACGGGTCTTCGCGCGGGTCACGCTGACGCGGAGGTTCTGGCGGGCTTGTATCATCGCACCTGAGTTCACATTGCCGCTGACGATACGATCAGGGTTGCCCACAATCTCCCCCTTCACTCGCTTAGGCCAGCCTTCGAAGATGATGACTTCATCGAACTGTTTCCCTTTGGCCTTGTGCATGTTCATCACGACCACACCCGCCTCGGGCTTGTGGGCGGTCGAGAAGTGCTCCTGAACAAATGCCTGGCGGGTGATAGCGAGCGCGTTCTTGTATCCACCGGTATCGCGCCAATCCTGCGACAGGCTTTGCCTAAGCTGAGCTCCTCGCTCAAGAAGCCGGACGTTGCGGGCCTCCTTCGCGACCTTGGCGAGCCGAGTGCAGGCCCCGGCCTCAAGCACCGCTCGAACGGCGGTCCAGTCGCCGTCGGGCTGTCCAGTCAGCGCAACAGCCGTTGCAGCCCCGTGGACCGCGAACGTGGCTTGCAAGATGCTGTTCGCCGGAACTGCCTTTCCTTTCGCAAGGCAATCATTCCACTTGCCCAGCGCCGAGCGAAACCGCGCCGCTTCCGTAAGATCGCCCTTCGCCGGCGCCTGCCCCCCTCGGCCGCTGAAATAGCTGCAAAGCACATCGACGAATTCGTCAAAGCAGCCGGCGTGACTTCGCTGCTGAAGAAGGAAGGCAATCACCTCCGCCGCCAGGATCGGGCCTTCCATGTCGACGGCGGCCGTGTGCGCGATCGGAGGCACGTTCCCGAAGGGCTCGCGCAGATTGTCGGAGACCAGCCGTGTCATACGCTTAGTCGGCACCAGAATCGCAAGCGACCAGTCCCGGCGGCCCGCCGCGATTAGCCGCTTACGCGCTTTCAGAATCTGAGCGACAAGCGAGGCGAAAGCCTGATTGGGATTCGAGGCAAACCCCTCGTAATCGATGCCCTGATACGCTTCTTCCCGAAATTTGCCGGTAAGCAGGTGGTTGCCGAACAAGGCAATGTCCGTCCCCTTGCTGCGATGGTTGTCCCCGGCCAAATCGTGCTCGGAAGGCTTGAAAGCCTCCCTGAAGTGGTCAAGACGCTCCGGGTCCGCGCCGATGAAATCAAAGATGCGTTGTTCAGGGTCGGCCAGCGCGATCAGCGTGCTGCTCTTCCCGATTGCCTCGACCGCGCGCCACTGCTGGGCGCTGGTATCCTGAAACTCGTCGAGGATGATGAAAGGGTACATGGTCGATACGAGATCGCGGACCTTGGCGGAGCCGTGCAACAGGATGGCCACGCGCTCCGCGAACAGGTCGAAGCAGATTTTGCCTTCCTCGGTCGCCAGTCGCATCCGCTCGGCAATCTCCAGCGCGGCCTTCTGCGCCTTCTCCTCGTCCGAGAGCTTGGATGGCACCTTGAACGCGCTGCGGATCGTTGAAAGCGCGATCGCCTCGTTCGGTGGCGTAAGAATTGCCATCCGGCGCGGAAACCCGACCAGATAGCCGTGGGCCTTGAGAATGCGCCAGAAGAAGGAATGATAGGTATCGACCTCGATCCGCTTCTTCTCCTCCTTCGTGACGGACTGCTCTTCGTCGATCGCCTCAAAGACGCGCGAGACCGTCGCACGCGCGAAACTCAGGAACAGGACGCGCTGCCCCGGCCTGAGTTTCTCTCGGGCGATCTTCGCCGCCTTCAAAATGGAAACGGTGGTCTTGCCGGAGCCAGGGCCGCCCACGACGAGCTGGTGCCCATCGACGGTTAGGACATTCTTCTGCGCGGGTGTCAGATCGACCATCCATCCCCCTATTCGACAGGCTCGACAGCTTCGTCTTGGTCAATTCCTTGCGGCGCGGGCGGCGGGTCGCAGAGTGTCTTGAGGGCCACGCAGGCGTCGCGAATCCACGACGGCATCTCCGCCTCTGAGCATTGACCGAGGAAGTCCGCGATGCCCCAATTACCCTTCGCCCACCCGAAATACTCCTTCAGTGCGGCGATCAGGTCGGCCTTCGGATCCGGGTATTTCACTGACAGGTGCGGTGGCCAGTCGAGTGCATCGGAAAAGCGCTCAAGTGCGGCCTGGGTTGTGTTCTTGAGGATCAGATCCTCGATGCCCTTTTCCTCATGCATGAACAGGCGCTCGACCTGGGCTTCGATAGTGGCCTTCGCGGGGTCGGTCTGCTTGTCGCACAGTGCGAATGTCCGCTTGCCGAGGCCCTTATAAAGCCCAGCGAGATCGGCGATCTGCGATTCGGTGCCCGCATCGATGATGCAAATTCCGAGCGCTTCGAGTGAGGTATAGACGCCGGGGTTCAGTTCAGAGAGCCGCCGGGCCGCGACCGGAAATGCACTTGCCTCGGTCGCGCCCTCAGCGATGAGGACACGCCGAGACAGCAAACCCTCGCAAAAGCGCGTCCGAAACTCCTGGCGATAGCGCTTATGCTTCACGCTGTCGGGCAGCGCGATCTGCGACTGTTTAAGCACCCCGTCATTCGTCCGCGACAGGATCACCGTCTCGTCGAGCTTGAATTCCTCAAGGACATACGGCGAGTGCGAGGTGACGATCGATTGGGCGGCCAGCTTGCGCAGTTCGTGAACGATCCGCTTCTGGGCATAGGGCGGGATCGCCGTCTCGACCTCCTCCATGGCGAAGATCACGTTCTGCTTGTCCTCGGCAATCTGCGACAGCATCGCCAGCACCAGCATGTTGATCGTGCCAGTGCCCTGCCGGAAAAAGGGCGCGGCATGGGCACCATCGCCGGTGGCAATGAAAGCCGTTACGACCTTGCGCAGATGTTCGCGCGTGAGGTTCGAGACCTTAAGATGCGGCTTCACGCCCCATTCTCGCGGTACATACTTCTTCAGCGACTTGTCGATGCTGTCGAGCACGCCCGAGATGCCGATCGCGGGGTCGCTTGCCACATCGAACGCCGCCAGTGTGCCGATTGTGCCTTCCCACATTTGCGGCCGGATTTCCTTCAGTCGCAGTATAATATCAAGAAGGCTCCCATGCTCCAGGCTGAGCGCACGCGAGCCGGTTCGCAGCGAGCGCAGGAAGAGGAAGCCGCAATGCTGCTTGTCCTTCTTGGAGAAGGGCGTAGGCGCCTCCTCTTCCGTCAGGCTGCGTGCGTAATAGGTGTTGCCGACGAAATCGTCCTCATCGGCGTCGTATGCCCCAATGAAGGTGACGCGCAGCGCCGCCTTGATGTGCGCGGCATCCACGCCTGCGGGGTTTGCTTCCGTGAAGAAATCCCCGGTCGCTATGTTGAGCCACTCGATATTGCCGCCAAACCGAGCTTCCTGCTCCTGCGACAGCCCGATGATCGTGACCTCGACGGTGATTTGCGGGGCGGGCTGCGCCTCTGCAGTTGCTGCACCATCCTCAACCGGAGCCGGAGCCAAGGGCAGATATTTGCCCTCATAGAAATCGTGTTCGTCGACAGGAGGCCGGCGGCTCAGCCGATCTGGCCCAAGCGCAAGATCTATGGCTTCAAGAACGGAAGACTTGCCGGTGTTGTTGTCGCCGATGAGTACGGCGTGATCGGGCAGAACCAGCTTGGTTGAGCTGATGCCTCGAAAATTCTCAATAGATACCGAGTAAATCTTCACAGCCGCCCCCCTTACGCCATACATTTTATGTTGTAATTTCTTCACACTACACTTGTTTTACCGAAACGTCATCCGCCGTATCAGAAGTGTAAACGTCCTCTCACGGCT
>NZ_JFJZ01000091.1 GCF_002115825.1 Thalassospira sp. MCCC 1A01428
CAATTGGGTTCAGACCCTAGTGAAACTTACGATCCCTGCAGCTTTATTTTAAGATCGTTAATTGCGTTCGTATCGCTATTCCAGGCAGTCACAAATCGATAGGCATTTTTGCCAAGGGACGGCCAGGAATAAAATAGCAAACCGGCATCGCGCAAATTTTGTGCGGCTTTGTCAGGCAGGGAAACAAATAGTTCATTGGCCTGACTGTCGAGCAGCATTTCACCACCTTGCCCGATCAGCAGGTCGGACAGGGCCGATGCCGCGGCATTGGCCGTTCGGGCGTTTTTCAACCACAGGTCGTTGTCAATATAAGTGGCCAGCTGGGCTGCAAGATAGCGATGCTTGGATAATAAATGGCCACTGCGTTTGCGGGCCAGTTCGGCCTTGTCGCGTAAGGCAGGGTCAAACAAAATAATGGCTTCCACAGCCAGCGCCCCGTTTTTGGTGCCCCCGAAACTTAGGGCGTTAACGCCTGCCTTCCAGGTAATGTCGGCGGGGTGGCAGCCAAGGGCGGCAACTGCGTTGGCAAATCTTGCACCGTCCATAAACAGTTTTTTGTCAAACTGCTTGCAAACAGCGCCAATTGCACCAATTTCGTCCGCGCTGTAAACCCCGCCCAGTTCGGTCGATTGGGTGACGGCAACACATTCCGGCGTTACCGAATGTACCCCGCGATCAACCCTGCTTTCCAGATAGCGGCTTAGGGTTGCGGCTTCGATTTTGGCAGACGGGCCATCAATGGGCAGCAGTTTTGCCCCGCCGGTAAAATGGGCAACAGCGGTTGATTCGTCTTCGTTAATATGGGCTTCGTGATGGCACACAATGCCCCCATAAGGTGACACCAGCGTTGACAGGCTAATGCAGTTTGCCGCTGTTCCGGTGCTGACGGGCACCACGGCGACCGCGTGGTCAAATAATTCGGAAAAGGCACGGTCAAGGGTGCCCGAGACATCATCACCGCCATAGGCCGGGGCATTGCCCTGGCACTGGGCATCGATGGCAGCCTGAATTTCAGGACAAACCGGGGTTACATTGTCGGACGCAAAATTCATCAAAGGCTCGCTTTTATATAGGGTTAAGGGCCGTGCTGATGCCGGTGGCAATACACAGAACGGCAATTACTGGTGTTATTGTTTCACGCGTGCTGTGTGACTGGCAATATTTTGTCAGGCCATATCCAGGCTGGCAGGCAGGGATGTAATCGCATCCAGCGGGCTGTTCCACGCGGTGACAAACCGGTATGCCCCCGGCCCAACCGCAGGCCATGGACGAAACACAATACCTGCCGCTTGCAGCATGGCGGCAAGGTTGTCGTCCATATATACAAACAGTTCATTCCCCTGGGGTTGGTGTGCCATGCGCGCACCCATGCCAGTCAGGGATTGCCCCAGAAGTTTGGCGGCCATATTGGCGTGACGGGCGTTTTTCAGCCACAGGTCATTTTCCAGATAAGCCAGCAACTGCACTGCCAGATACCGATGTTTGGAAAACAGATGACCGCCGCGTTTGCGGGCTTTTTCGGTTTTTTTGCGAAGTGATTTGTCAAACAGGACAATCGCGTCCACAGCAAGGGCGCCATTTTTGGTCGCCCCGAACGTTAACACATCGACCCCGGCCTTCCATGTGATGTCGGCTGGATGGCAGCCCAGCGATGCCACGGCATTGGCAAAGCGTGCGCCATCCATAAACAGGCGCATGTCACGGGTTTTGCAAACCTGGCCAATAGCGTTGATTTCATCAACACTGTAAACCGCGCCAAATTCGGTGGCCTGGGTGATGGCAACACATTCCGGGTCCACTGCGTGAATACCGCGGTTGCTTTGCGCGGCTAGAAATTTATCAAGCCGGTCAGCCTCGATTTTGGCGGATGGCCCGTCCATTGTCAGCAGTTTTGCCCCGCCGCCATAAAAGGCGACACCAGTTGATTCCGTCTGGTTGATATGGGCTTCGTGGTGGCAAACCACCCCGCCATAAGGCGATACAAGGTTGGAAAGGCCGATCAGGTTGGCGGCGGTGCCAGTGGCAACGGGGACGACAACACAATCGGTTTCAAACATGTGTGAAAAGGCGGCATCAAGCTTGGCTGTCTCATCGTCTTGCCCATAGGGCAGGGCACTTGTATCGGACTGGCTGGCGATAGCAGCAAGAATTTCCGGGCATACCGGTGAAACATTGTCAGATGAAAAATTCATGGGGGCCTGTTTTTCGAACTGGAAGCTGGTGGCGAGATTTGATCCAGCATTGGCGCAACCGGTTTGAAATGCAAGCATAACAAAACCCGCCGGCGGATGACGCGGCGGGCTTGTTGTTCGGGGGCAAGGGGCAGTCTGCTTTATTTGCTTGTGGCAACAAAAACACCATCCCAGTCCTGGCCGGGGGGCGATTTGCGAAATGCCGCGATACGTTCATCATACATGTCATAAAGAACTGAAAGATCGCGCACCGGGTTTTGCCGCAGCGACAGCAACAGCGTTTCAACCTGATCCCAGTTTTGCCCGCGATAAGCCTTGATCATGGCGTCATGCATTTGGGCCAGTTCGGCAAAATCGTTGCTATCGCGTAAATCGCGGTCGCCCAGAACGGTAAAAATTTCAACCGCTTCGCTTTTGCCTTTTACGGCAATCAGGTCCAGTTGCAAAACGGCAAACCGGTTGGAAACTGTGATGGCACTATCCTGCCCAATCACAATATCGACCCCATAGTTTTTTGATTGTCCCTCCAGCCGGGATGCCAGGTTAACCGCATCCCCCAGGACCGAATAATCAAACCGCTGGTCCGAGCCCATATTGCCGACAACACAGGTGCCGGTATTGACCCCGATGCCGATATTCAGTGGCAAAAACGGTCGGCCCTCGGCATGGGCCTCGGCTTCGCGTTCGGCATTTAATGCGCGCAGGGATACAAACATTGCCAGCGCGGCTTCACAGGCCTTTTCCGGGTGCAGGGGAACATCAAGCGGGGCGTTCCAGAACGCCATGATGCAATCGCCCATATATTTGTCGATCGTGCCGTCGCGCTGCAAAATACAGCCGGTCAGCGGGGTTAGCAGCCGGTTGATCAACTGGGTCAGACCTTGCGGGTCGGATTTATAACTTTCGGAAATGGTGGTAAAGCCGCGCACATCGCAAAACAGCAATGTCATGTCGCGCATTTCACCACCCAGTTTTAACCGTTCGGGGTGCTGGGCCAGTTGTTCAACCAGGGCGGGCGACAGATAGGTGGAAAATGCGCCACGAACCTGGCGTTTTTCGCCTTCGGTGCGCATAAAGCCGATCAAGCTGCCCGATAGATAAACCAGTATGGTGGAAAGGCTGGCATATAACGGGTCGATCAGCATGTGATGCTGGCGAAAGGCCCACCAGGAAAACCCGATGGCCCCGGCGATAACGGCCACACCAATGACGGCGGGCCAAAGGGGGCCCAACCGGGGGATCGCGATGACGAAAAACAGGCCCACAATCACCAGTGCCAGCGTTTCTGCCTGCGACGCCCAATAGGGGCGCGACAAAAATTGCTGCAACAGCATTTGTTCGAGCATCTCGGCATGGACCTCGACCCCTGGCAAAACCGGGTTTAGCGGCGATGACCGCAAATCAAGCAGGCCCGCAGCACTGGTGCCAATCAGAACGGCCGTATCCTGAAGCGCACCTTTGGGCAATTTATCATTCATCACATCAGATGCCGAAACATAGCGGTCCTGCTGATGGCCGGTAAAATAAACCCACATATTGCCCGTTGCATCGGATGGAATGGTAAGCTGTCCGACACGAATGGCATCAACCCCGTCCGATGTGGTCCAGCTGGCGGCACCACTGGCACCTGACAGGCGCACATTCATTGTTTTTGGGGCATCCTGCATCACACGCAGCATTTCCATGCTGAGCGTCGGGTAGACCGGCTTGCCGATCAGGGGTTGTTCGGCATCAAGGGCCAGCAATAAGGGCACACGGCGTACAACACCGTCGGCACCGGGGGTGACGTTGATCAGGGCATTGCCCGTTGCCGCATCTTCAATCGCTGGCAGGTTGGTTGTTGCCCCCGCAAGCGTCGGGATATATTCGGCAATATTGCGCCCTTGCGATCCTGCAACCGAAAAATTGCCAACCTGACGCGGTATTGTCACAAGCGGATTATTGGTTAACTGGGTTGCCGTAACGATTTGTCCGACACCCCCGATAAACTGGGCAAACAGGGCATCATGGTCGGGCAGGCCGGTTGCAAGTTCGCGGATTTTGGCCGTGTTGTCATCCTGGGGCCAGTCGCCAATCACGCGAGAGGGCGATGTGCGGTCAGGTTCGGCAAAAATAACGTCAAACCCCACCACGGTTGCCCCGGCCATGCGCAGCCGGTAAACCAGTTCGGCCAAACGGGTACGCGGCCACGGCCATTGGCCCAGTTCGGCCAGGCTTTTATCGTCGATATCAACAATGCGAACCCCGACATCCTGGTACTGGCGCGGTTCAATGCGTTGATAGGTATCAAACACATTCATCCGCAATTGCCCCACCAGCGGCACATCCTGCCAGCGCAAAACAACACAGGTGATCAGAACCAGTAACGGGATCAGATAATGCAGAATGCCCGACAGTTTTTTGCGCATGTGTGTGATACTGATTTATCCGTTAAGGGTCTTGCGATACGGGAGGGTCCAGATCAGGTGCATTTCCCGGGTCTTTGTCATACTCGTTAAGGC
Organism: Thalassospira sp. MCCC 1A01428; assembly: GCF_002115825.1. Classification (GTDB taxonomy): domain Bacteria; phylum Pseudomonadota; class Alphaproteobacteria; order Rhodospirillales; family Thalassospiraceae; genus Thalassospira. The sequence continues at coordinate 4,694 of NZ_JFJZ01000091.1, forward strand.
CATAACTTCCACTGGCCCCTTCGGGAACGGCATTTGTTGTTAACTCCACATTTACAGCGGTTGGCGTTGTAAACGTAACTTTCCCCTTGCATCCCATGTCATCGCAGGCAGATCCGGGATCAAACTGAAAATCGTCACTTGTAATAATCGCGTAGTCTGAACGGTCAGTGTAGTATTTGCTGGCGCTTATGTAGCCTTCAGACCCTGTGGAATCCACAATGTTAAATATTTCGGTGAAGATATGACGAGATCCGAAATCAACTTCGGTAAATGAACGATAAGATAAATTTGACGTGCTGACATCCAGATAGCCGTTGTAAATGCCATTCGAAATTTCGCTCATTATCTTAAACGTTGTTGCATCAACCGTTTCCCCAGGGATGTCTGTTGTAATATCCGGGTCGCTATGCACATCGCTGTTTTGTTCGGCGGTCTGGTTGCTGGTTTCGCTGGTTTGCGTGGTCACACTGGTTTGTGTCATGGCCACATCAAGAACACTGGCAACAGTTTGCCCTGTCTGGTTGTTGGCCGCCGCCATTGTGTTGCCGCTCAGGGTTGATGTTTGCGAATTACCCGCAGATGACGGTGCGGTTCCGCTGGACCCGGACGTACCTGATGAACCCGATGTACTTGCCGTTGTCGAGGATTGCTGACCGGAAGTGCTGCTATTGCTGTTTCCGTTGCCATTGCCATTGCCATTACTGTTGGTGTTGCCACGGCCATTTTGTTTTGCATCGCGCGGGCTGGGGCGGGTTACCAGCGTGCTCATATCCAGCCCGGCCAGGTCGGCGGGGAAACGGGTGGGCAGTGTCACGGTATCACCGGTGATAAAGGCACCAAACCCCTCGCTTGACAGCGGCTGGGTAACACCGTTTAGCGACGTCAGTTCAACCGCCCCGGGGCGAGATCCTGAATCGTTTCGGCCCGCCCCCGGACCAAGGTTAACCACGCCAACAATTGGCCCGGTTGTGGTGGTGGAACCCAATTGTTGCCGGGCAAATTGTTGGGTTGAGGGCGACCAGCTGTTGGCCCCGCCAGTGCCGTTACCATCCCCCGGGCCATCCTGAACCGAGACCAGAAACTGTGTGCCGCGAATACCGATAGAACCAACCGGCAGGTTGATTTTCATGGTTTTCGGGTCGTTATGGGCCAGTTTCCCGGTCAGGACACGCACCACACCACGGGTGATGCTGGCACTCATATGGCCCTGATTATTGGCCGGGTCATAGACAAAATCGTCAATGGCGATTTCGCTGTTGGGGCCAATGGTGAAAACGGTTTCATCCATCAGCAATATCTGCATCCCCGATCCCGGCGACGAGGTTATATAGTCGCCCAGATAAATCGGCTGGCCGCTTTCAACTTGCGTTCCAACAATGCCCTTGGCCTCGGCCAGTTCAACGTCGCCGCGCACGGCAGCACTTACACCCGCCTGTTCGCCGCGCGCATAGGCCGGAGAGGAAGCAATAATTGTACCCATGGCCAGCGCCGCCAATGTCAACGGGGCCGGGCGAAACGGTGCAAGAAACAATGACATGCTTTTAGCGGGGGTCGACATGCGAAACATCATGGTCTTGATCCTTTTCAGGCGAACCACAGTAAAAAAGTGGCCTTGGTACCGGGTCTGCGAGCAACGACAATAACTTTGTCTCTTTGCGAGATTGATCATGTCTTTTTCGGTGTTGGTATCGCTGGCTGATTAGTCAATTTCTTTCTCGATATCTACCGATGTACTGGCCCCTTCGGGGACGGCATTGGTTGAAACATCCACTTCCACATGGGTGGGGGTTTCGAAAACCATTTGTGCCTTGCAGCCCATGCTTTCGCAGTTGCCGATAAAATCAAAATCGTCCGTCGTGAAAATAGCTTTGCCGGTTCTGTCGTTAAAATAGGTGTTTAGGGCCAACCCGTTATTTTCGATATTAAATGGCTGTATCCCGGATTGTGCATTTTCGTGAATATATGAAATGAATGCACCAATATATCGGCTGCCAAAATCAACGGAAATCCCAACGTCGTACGTCAATGCACCGTTATCAACGGTATCATAACCGTAATAAAAACCATTGGTGATGTCGCGCATGGCTTCAAATGTTGCTGCCGTGACGGACGTGTCTGGCGTGGTATCGACAATGTCGGGGTTGCTATGTACATCGCTGTTTTGTTCGGCAGTCTGGTTGCTGGTTTCGCTG
>NZ_JFJZ01000092.1 GCF_002115825.1 Thalassospira sp. MCCC 1A01428
ATCCACAAACTGGCCGAAGCCTTCCCCAGTGTCGAATTTTATGGCGAGTTACAAAAGGCTTTCAGCCATCTCAATCAAGGCCTGCTCACCTTGCAGCGTCAGAAGAATATCTACGGTTATTTTTCGTCCGAGCGGTTTGTCAGCAGTGAAACGGGCGAGTGTATCGGTGTTTGCGCAGCTGAACGAGCGAAGCGAGGACAAATCGCCTTGAACCCGTCATGGTTTGTGGTGCGAACCGTTCCGCAAACGCTCTCTACACTGGCCCATGAGATGGTGCATCTCTGGCAGTTCCATTTTGGTGACCCGGGACGCCGTGCCTATCACAACCGCGAATGGGGTGACCGCATGGAAGCGATTGGCCTGATACCGAGCCATACCGGAGAGCCGGGTGGGCGGCGCGTCGGCGAGGAGATGACTCATTACATCCTTGAGGACGGGCCGTTTGACCAGGCGTGCCGGGAGCTGATGACCCGGGAGTTTACCCTTTCCTGGCTGGATCGTTTTCCGCCACAGGACCCGAACCTGAGCCTTGCCGCTGCACTGACAGGCGGTTCGGCCAGTTCTGCAGCATTGGCACGAATCACGCCGGTTCAGGCAGAAAACCGCTCCCATCGCTTCAAGTATCGCTGCCCGTCCTGTGCTGCACAGGTCTGGGGCAAACCCGGTATGAGGCTGCTATGCGGCGAAGACACCTGCAAAGCGGCAGTGATGCAGTCCGTTGGAAGTTAAAGGGCCAACCGGTAAAATTTTGCCGGTCCGTCATTGCGGATGTTTGATTGGTATAGTGTTTTGTGTCCGTTTAGAGGGGGGGGTGCATGATGTTGGCAGCAGAATCGATCCACAGTCAGTGTTGGTTTGATTGTTGTGTTATTTCCTGTTTAAACATCTTTGCTTTACAATTATCCGGCAAAATCCTGCCGGTTTATCCGTACCGATTTCAAGCATAGGGGACTGCAATGGCTGAAACAGAAATTGAATGGACTGATGCAACCTGGAATCCGGTTGCAGGTTGTTCAGTGATGTCGGCTGGATGCACGAACTGTTATGCCATGAAGATGGCAAAGCGGCTTGAGGCAATGGGAATGAAAAAGTATTCCGGCCTTACGCGAACGGTTAATGGGCAGCCTGTTTGGACTGGGGCCATCCGCGAAGATTATAACTCACTGAAAATTCCATTAACGTGGAAAAAATCGCGCAAAATATTTGTCAACTCTATGAGTGATCTATTTCATGACGCGGTAAGTGATAAGTTTATTGCGCAGGTGTGGGAGGTAATGGCTTCCACGCCACATCACCATTATCAGATTTTGACGAAACGCCCGGATCGAATGCGCGATTTGTTAAACTTCTGGAATAAAGAAACTCTGCCAAACGTTTGGCTTGGGACTAGCATTGAGAATAGCAAGGTTGCTGAACGGGCAGATGCCCTTCGGAATGTGCCTGCTGCAATCAGGTTTATATCATTTGAGCCTTTAATTGGTTCCGTTGGTAAAATTGATTTGAGTGGTATTCATTGGGCAATCGTTGGTGGTGAAAGTGGCCCGAATGCTAGGCCGATCCGAGAAGAATGGATTGATGAGATTTACACCCAGTGTGATCATCATGATGCTGTGTTTTTCTTTAAGCAATGGGGTACGTGGGGAGCCGACAACAAGAAACGTTCAAAGAAGGCGAATGGTCGAACCTACCGAGGACAAACTTGGGACGCGATGCCTGTTCATGTTTCTGCTATTTAGAGTCGTTTTCTTGTCCTTTTCGTTATATTAGTGACTATGGCTTCCGCTTTTTTACTTATTTTTAGGCTGCCTGAAAATAAATGCGACAGCTAGGTCGGGCCACTAATAAACGGATCAAAGATGCCTAAAAATTTTATGTGGAAGTCCGGAAGGCCGCTTCCTCGAATTGAAAGCCATACACTCAGAAAGCTTGAAGTCCTAAAAAACTATCTGGATGTCTATTTTGACACAGTGGTATCAACCCCTGCTTCGGATTGTTTGAATATTACCCTGGTTGATGGTTTTGCAGGGGGAGGGGCATATCAAAATGGCGAAGGAGTTGCTGATGGCAGTCCTTTGGTCCTCTTGAACGCTGTTAATCGAGCGCGAGAACGCCTTAATCAGAACCGCAAAAAGCCCCTTGAGATTAATGCTCGATTTTTCTTCATCGATGATAACAAGTATCACATCGAGGCACTTCGAGAGCGGTTATGGCAGGAAGGCTTTGGCTCGCAAATTGGACACGGTATAGAGATAATTCATGGTAAATTTTCGGAAAAGTTACCTGATATTTTAAGTTACATTAAGTTGGGGCAACGTGCAGGTCGGTCCATATTTTTGCTGGATCAATTTGGGTATCTGGATGCTCCAATGGAGAGCATCAATTTGATCTTTTCCAATCTGAAGCGTCCCGAAGTACTTTTAACTTTTGCGATAGATGGTTTGCTGAATTATCTTCAGGAAACATCTTCGGAGCTTGAAAAATTTAGGCAGTTTGGCATCACCGATCAATTCATTTCGGAATGGAACGCGAATAAGGATGATGAATCTTTGGGGCGATTAGTCACCCAAAGAACTCTTATGGCGAATATCCAAATGCGTTCAGGGTCGGAATTTTTTACACCGTTCATGTTATGGTCACCAACTGACAAGCGTTGGATGATGTTTGTACATTTGTCGCGACATCAAGCTGCTAGAGATAAAATGCTTGGTGTGCATTGGTCAGAGCAGAATTATTTCAAGCATATTGGCCCAGGAAGCATATTCTCCCTTGGCTTTGATGTTCGATTGATCGAGACCAAGGATAGTCTATTCAGTTTTGCGGATCAGGACAAAGCTATCATGAATGATCAACTTTTAGAGAACTTACCTCTTGAAATTAGAAGGTATATGACTGGAGGAAAGCTTCCTGTTAATGTCCTTCTAAAAAATATCGCTAATAGAACCGCTGCAACGAACAATGACTTGTTTGAAGGGCTGATGAATTTGGCACGATATCGTGAAATTGATATCTTTTCAAAAGAAGAGAAGATTAAGCGGCCTGGTTCGAAAGTTGATCTCTCTGATACGTTGGCCATCCCTCCTCAGTTGACACTTTTCACCCCTTTCTAAATTATGCTGTGGTGATAAATTGATTATTATATTTGGCGAAAAAATATTTCTATTATCGATAATTTACATGGTAATCTAAATGGAAATCCTGTAATTTTATTAATATTTTTCAATGGCTTATGCCGTATTTTTTTGAAAATTAATCAAGCAGAGTAATTGTAAGCAATGGAAAACATAATTATCAATTACTGTTATCTCGATATCCAACCTGAGGATCAGTCAAAGGAAGGGCTGCGCCCTCTGCCGTAAAGCAGAATCAGGGTCCCGGTTCACGCCTTAACGGTCGTGAACATCCCATATTCAACTTGACGGCATTCACCCCTTTTTGACGACGGGAAGAAGTTGCACCGGCCACACCGGCCATCCTGTTGTCATTAAGGGAACCATAACAATGCGCAAGGTAACAGAAAGCGATATTCAGACGGCCAATCATATTGTCCGTGAATTTGATGCTGCCGTCAGGGCGAACGATGGCGCGGCAGCACAGAAGGCTGCACAGGATTTTAAGACCTTGATTGTCGCGGCCAATGGTGAAAAGGGCAGCTTTGGCAGTTTTGCCACAGACGGGGCCGGAACTGCCATCATGGCGGCTCTTGCCGCCAAAGAAGGGCAGGTTCCGCATTGGGGCCAGAACGGTTTGTTTGTTCTGGAAACCGGACATGGCCGGGCATTGGTCGATTTTACCTGCCCACTCGACACATGCAGCAGCTTTGGTTTTATGGCCATCGACCTTGGTTTGCCGTTCATTTCCGAGACCGGCTTTCGCTCGCATTTTTATGCCGAATGGCCGCCGGTAAGTGTTCAGGAAGCTGCCGCCGCAATTTTCTGCACATGTGCCGAGACCGAGATGATGATGAACGTCGAACTCGAATATCGGCAGAGGCGAGCAACCTCATTGCCTGATTTTGCGCAAGCATCCTGCACCAGTTTTCAGGGCGTTCTCACAGAGACGAACGACAAAGGACAAATCGGATTTCAGTTCTGATTGGCATTGATGAGGGAACCGGCAAAATTTTGCCGGTTTCATTTCTTCTGGTCCAGAATGCGCACAGTTGCTGGAAAGTAATCTTCAATCTCGCAGCTTCGAGACAAGCGTTGCCTTCCCGGTCCCAATGAGTGGTGATGGCAAAGTTTTTCATCGTATTACTTATCCTGGGTAACGGTCTTTGCATCGCAGCTCTGGGCCGTCATCTTTTCGCTGTTTTTGGCAAAGCGCGCATGAATGTCGCGGATATTGGCGGGTGGCGGCAGATCTGCCACGGTGCATTTTTCCTGGTCAATCTACAGACGGGTTAATTGATGATTTGATAACGATGTTTATCCATTTTTTGGAAATCTGATTTTTACGTGCTCAGGATATGTCCCTATACGTCGTTTGCCTTTAATTGAAAACACTTCGATTTCACCAGCTGTTTCAAGTGCTTTTAGTACCTCTCTATAATTCTTTTTGAGATATGGAGTGCCTACGCTGTGCTGTTCGTAAATTTCATTTAGTCCTAAAGTTTGCCCGGCGAAGACCTTCATAATGGTTTTTTTTAATTTTGATATTGGTTGCACCAGAGAAAAAAGAAATGGCATGGAAGCGTCAGCCGGGGAGTATGTCAAGGAAGGGACACCCTCGTCGACAGTAGAGCTCTCAGTTGCCATAATGTCCTTCATGATTTCATAACCTTTGAAATGCTTCGAGACGAAAATTAGTTTGTGGGATGTCCGAGTGCCATGGTCATTTTTAAAGGTGAAAGGTAATACATATTTCCCCCCCAAGGAGTGAATTTCCTCGGTAAGTGCTTCAAGGATCGCCGCTTCTTTCAATTCAGGGGAGAGTCCTGGTAGCCGATTACGCAGGGCATTAGCTCGTTCTCCCCCAAACAGTGCGTCTATATGTGCATTTACGATTGGATTCATGATACCGGCATTGATACGATTGTAATTGAAGAAGAAGACGCAATCGCAACCCCAATCCTTAATAACCCCTTTCACAATTTTGAGTGAAAGACCTTTGTAGCCGAATGGATCAACAAATGAGAATGATGGGATAAGGCGCGTTTCATTGAAATAGGTTGCGGCATTGTCATCGACTTCACCGCAAGACACATTCGGTTGGTATCGAAGCCTCTCAATTCCGGGGAGGCGATTGATCTCGCTTTGGAGGGTGGAGGTATTTTCATTGTCCGAATCGTTGAATCGAGCGACAAGCATCTGTGACATTCGGTGATGCTTGATCGCCGTTTGCAAAACTAGGATGGGTGTGGAGGCTGCACCGTCTTTATAGCGACCTGGACCTGCATAAAGGTCAATGTAAGCGATTTTTTCACCAGATCGTGAAGCCGAAGGCATAACTACCTGAGCCCAAGCAGAGAAGTACTTGCTTACAATGCGAGCTTTTACTTCGGATTGGTCAGTGCGCTCTTCAAAAAATTTTCCTGTTTTCATTTCCACACCAACATTTATGATGTTGAAATATTAATACAAAAAAAGGAACGTTGGCAATCAATACTGCCTGGTTCACTCATAATTTGTTGGTGTTAATGTTAGTCTTATCGTAATTATGAGGTTAGGAAAACAGAAATATCTGAAGCTAAAATGGATAAATTTACTACAGTAGTTGGGCAATCACTGCGCTTTTAATTGGGCTGTTTACTCAGTAAAAAATTGAAATCGAATATCGACGGAGACGAACGAAAAAAGACGAAACTGATTTCAATTCTGATTGGCCGGATCTAAACGTCGAAGTTATTATTGTGGAAACCGGCAAAATTTTGCCGGTTTCATTTCTTCTGGCCGAGAATACGGACCATGGCCGGAAAGTCATATTCAATTTCGCAAGTCCGATACCAGCGTTTGCCATCCGGGTCCCAATGGGCGGTGATGGTGTAGCTTTTCATGGTATTGCGCAATTGAGTAACAGCCTTTGGATCACGGCTCCAGACCCGCAGTTTTTCAATGTTTTTGACAAAGCGTGTATGAACCTCGCGCAGATTGGCGGGCGGTGACAGATCCGACAGTGCCCGTTTTTCCCGGTCAATCTCCAGCCGGGTTAACCGCATTTGTTCGGTATTGTCCTCGAACCAGGCTTTTAGCTCGTTGGTGTCGCTGCCCAGGCCAAAGGTGCTGAGCGCATGTTCGGCGCGGGTGCGTAATTCCTCAAGTTTCTGCTGTGACTTTTCGAGATGTCGG
>NZ_JFJZ01000093.1 GCF_002115825.1 Thalassospira sp. MCCC 1A01428
GAACATTCCGACTGTGCCGATCATTCTGGGTATTTTGCTGGGCAATGAAATGGAAAAGAACCTGCGCCGGGCGCTGGAAATTTCCAATGGCGATGTCAGTACATTATGGGGATCGCCCTTGACGATTGCCATCTGGGTGCTGGCCATTGTCGGCTTTATCGCCCCGTTCGTTTTTGGTCGTTTCCTGCGTCCGAAAAAAGACCCCTCCGTCGCACCTTAAGGCGACCTGTAATTTAGCAAAACGGGCGCAAGGTTATTCCTTGCGCCCGTTTTTTATCACACATTATCAAAGGCTTAACGAACCAGCGCCCCGCCCTCATCAAGACGTCGAACCGCTTCCTTAAGTGCTTGAACACATTTTTCAATCAATGCGCCATCAAACCGTGTAATCAGCCCCGATACCGAAACTGCCCCGGCAATACCACCATCATTCCAGAATACCGGAACAGCAACGGCGGCCACTTCAGGGTCTCGTTCTCCTTGCGAGACGGCATATCCGGCTTCGCGAATTGCCGGTTCGTCACCGGTATTAAGGCAATCTTTCGACCAGGCCATCAATACCCTGGCACTTGCCCCCGCCGTTAACGGAAACTGAGCCCCTTCATTGACGTTGTGGCGAATGGCCCGCATCGGTTCACTGCGAAACAGGCAAACACGGTTTTCTCCCTCGCGTACATAAAACGACGCCGTTTCACCAATTTCATCAGCCAGAATTTTCAATTCCGGACGAATGATATCTCCCAGATTGAATCCCCGTCGATAGAGGGAGCCCAATCTCCAAACGGTTGCTCCCAGTCGAAACCGCCCATCGCTTTGACGGCGGATATAGCCAAATTTTTCAAGCGACACAGCCAACCGCAAAATCGTGCTTTTGTAAAAGCCCGTGCGCCGGGAAAGATCGGCCAGACCCAAAGTTTCCGATTGTCCATCAAAGCAATCAAGCAGGCTCAATGCGCGATCTACCGCGTCGACCCCCTTTTCGTCAGACATAACATCGTTCCATTTAACAGAATTTCGTTCTGGACCACAGAATATCGTTCTGTTAAATAGAATCAAATTCCAACAAACAGAACAATAGGCCAGTTGGGAGGAATCAATGAGCAAGGCTGTCAGCCCTGTCAAGACGTCAGATGCCAATGCCTCGTATAAAACTGGCAGTGGAAGATACCAGCATCCGGCTTCCTGGAACCGATCCCTCCTCATTCAAAACGCATAGCCGGGTTTTGCCCCATCGCACCATACGTTTTGAAATACCGCCGGAGGAAAAGATGCAACGACCGCTGGAGGGCATTCGTGTCCTTGACCTTACCAACGTATTGGCCGGACCCTTTTGCTGCCATCAGCTCGCCCATATGGGGGCCGAGGTCATCAAGGTTGAAGCACCTGGCCGTGGCGATCTGGCCCGGCAGTTGGGGGCGGACCCCGAATTAAGCAAAAAAAACATGGGGATTTCCTTTCTGGCCCAAAATGCCGGCAAGAAATCCGTAACTCTCAATCTGAAACACCCTGAAGGCAAAAAGCTGTTAAAGCAGCTGGTCGAAACAGCGGATGTCCTGGTCGAAAACTTTCGTCCCGGCGTGATGAATCGTCTTGAGCTTGGCTATGACGTTCTGCGCGAAGTTAATCCAAAACTGATTTATTGCGCTATTTCCGGTTTCGGGCAGGATGGTCCCTGGTTACACCGCCCCGCCTATGACCAGATCATTCAGGGCGCGTCGGGTCTTATGTCCATTACCGGCGATACGCAAAGCGCCCCTTTGCGCGCCGGCTATCCGATTGCCGATACGATTGGCGGTCTTACCGCCGCCCTAGCCATATCCGGGGCATTGAATGCGCCACAACGGGGCACCTTCATTGATGTTTCCATGCTCGAGGCAACCATCGCGACAATGGGCTGGGCTGTATCAAACTATCTGATCGGCGGGATAGAACCCACAGCCAACGGCAATGAAAACCTCACATCGGCACCATCAGGCACGTTTGAAACCGCAGATAACCCCCTTAACATTGCCGCAAACAAGGACGAACAGTGGGAAGCACTGGCGCATCACCTTGGCCGCGAAGAACTGTTAACCCGACCGGAATATGCCACCCGCGAAGACCGCAAAGCCAACCGGGCGGCCTTGAAGGCCGATCTTGAAACAACGCTCCGAACGCGTCCGGCGCGGAACTGGGCGCGTGAACTTAATGAAATCGGCGTACCGGCAGGTGCCGTGTTCAGTGTCCCCGAAATCCTTGCCCACCCACAAATTGCCGACCGGGGCATGTTGGCAACCTTCAGCGATACCCCGGATGTCGGACGCGACATCACCATCGTTAGAACCGGCTATAAAATTGACGGCGCGGCACCCGATGTATCAACCCCTCCGCCAGGTCTGGGTCAACACAATGACGAGATCTACCGATCACTGGGCATTGACGACGAAGCCCTGGCTAAATTGAAGAAGGAAGGAACGTTATGAGCGACGTTTCCGATTGGTGGCGCACTTCCATCATTGAAATGGAACCCGGTAAAATCAGTTTCTGCGGTTACCCAGTCGAGGAACTGATAGGCAATGTCAGTTTTCCGCAAATGATCTGGCTGATGACACGCGGCGAATTACCCGGTCAGGATCAAGCAGCACTGCTTGAGGCAGCCCTTGTTGCCGCTGTTGATCACGGCCCCCAGGCCCCCTCAATTGCGGCGGCCCGCATGGCCGTTACATGCGGTTTACCCTTGAATGGCGCAATGGCATCCGCTGTCAATTTCCTTGATGACGTCCACGGCGGTGCCGGGGAACAGGCCGTTGAACTTTATCATATGATTGATGAAGCCGGCGGGCCCGAACACACATCGGAAATGCTGGTCGAATGGCAAAAAAGCCGGACAAAATATATTCCCGGTTTTGGTCACCGTTTTCATAAACCGGTGGATCCACGCTCCCCCCGCTTGCTTGGTCTTGTCGACGAAGCTGCTGCCAAAGGCGTGGTATCGGGCCGCTTTGCTGCCATTGGCCGGTCTATTGAAGAATCTCTTGCCCAAACCAAAGGCAAAGCCGTTCCGATGAATATCGACGGAGCTACTGCCGTTATCTATGCCGAGCTTGGCTTTCCAGCCCCGCTTGCTCGCGGCCTTTTCTGTTTGTCTCGCAGTGTTGGTGTCATTTCACATGCCTGGGAGCAAATGGGTCAGGGAGGACGGAACAAGGGTCCGACTCCCCCATCCTACCGGTGGACCTACGATGGCCCGCCGCGTATGCCGGGGCGCATTGCCCCAAAATAAAATCAATAGTCACACCAATAATGGGAGGTATCAGTGACGCGTTCTTTAATCAAAGCACTTACAATTGCGGCTTCGATGGTCATCGTTTCCACTGCCGCACACGCATTCGAACCCGAGCAACCTGAATGTATTGCTCCGGCCAATGCTGGCGGCGGCTGGGACTTTACCTGCCGTCAAATCGGCAAGACCCTCTATGACCTTAAAACCATCGCCAGCCCGATGCAGGTGGTTAACATGGCTGGCGGTTCCGGCGGTGTTGCCTATGCCGAAGTCGTTTCCAAGCGTAATGAAGACAATGACCTGATCGTTGCCGCCTCTTCGGCAACCACCACCCGTCTGGCCCAGGGGGCATTCCCCGGCTCCACCATGGATCAGGTTCGCTGGGTCGGGACCATTGGTGCTGACTATGGCGTCATTGCCGTTTCCAAGGATTCCGACATCAAAACCCTGCCGGAACTGTTTGAAAAAGTTAAAACAGATCCAAAATCACTTGCTTTCGCAGGTGGGTCGGCCGTTGGCGGCTGGGACCATCTTAAAGTTCTGCTTGCCGCAAAAGCAGCCGGAATTAACGATATTCGGAAAATCAAATACGTCGCCTTTGAAGGTGGCGGGGAAGCCGTCACCCAGCTTCTGGGCGGCCATGTTCAGGTATTCACCGGCGACATTTCCGAAGCCAAAGGCTTTGTTGATTCAGGCGATCTGAAAATCCTTGCCGTTCTCTCCGAAGAACGCCTGCCGGGCGAGGAATTCAACAAATTCCCCACCGCCAAAGAACAGGGTATCGACGCTGTCGGGGCAAACTGGCGTGGTTTCTATGCCCCCAAAGGCATGAGCGATGACGCATATGACTATTGGGTCAATGCCATCAAAACCACCTATGCCAGCGACGAATGGAAAGAAGTCATGGCCAATAACGGCCTGATGCCGTTAAACAAATTTGGTCCGGATTTTGAAAAATTCGTTAGCGACCAGATTTCCTCGACCCAGACGCTCAGCCGCGAAATCGGCCTGATTAAATAAATACCGCCCTCCTGTGGCGCCGCACTCCATCGGGGTGCGGCGCTCTCTTCATTTTGGAGAAGAGCCATGAGTGACAGAGCCCTGGGCGTTGCATGCCTGTTGCTATCTGCATTCTATATTTTCATGGCGACCCAGATTCAAACCAGCTTCATTACCGATTACCTGGGACCAAAGTTCTTCCCGATCCTGATTGGTGTGTTGCTGGCGATCGCCGCCATTTTCCCGATCCTCAAGCCGGATCCCGAGCCTGACTGGCCCGGGGCTGCGCGCATGATCGAAATCGTCTTCGCCGTGGCTGTCATGGTGGCTTACACCTATGCACTGCCGGTGGCCGGTTTTGTTCTCTCCACCGCCATCACATCGGGCATTCTAAGCTGGCGCCTTGGGGCAAAACCCGTTGCCGCCGCCATTGCCGGTGTTTCGATCTCTGTGGGCATTTACGTCGTGTTCCACCTTGTTCTTCAACTCTCGCTGGCCCGCGGGCCCTGGGGGTTCTGACATGGATGTATTATCGCAACTCGCCGACGGTTTTGCCGTTGCGCTCACCTTCCAGAATCTGGCTCTCGCCCTGGTTGGCTGTTTTCTTGGCACTATCATCGGGGCCTTGCCCGGTCTGGGCCCGTCCAACGGTGTCGCCATCCTCATTCCGGTGGCCTTTACCCTTGGCCTGCCCGCTACACCGGCCCTGATTTTGCTGACATCGGTTTATTACGGCGCCATGTATGGCGGGCGTATTTCGTCGATCCTGCTCAACATTCCCGGCGATGAACCCGCCCTGATGACCACGCTGGACGGCTACCCGATGGCGCAAAAAGGCCAGGCGGGCGAAGCCCTGGCCCTGTCGGGCATTGCCTCTTTTGTTGGTGCTTTCTTTGCCACCTGGGGGCTGGTCTTTCTGGCACCGCAGCTGGTCAAGGTTGCCCTGCTGTTTGGCCCGGCTGAATATTTTGCCCTCTTTGCCCTGGCCTTTGCCACCCTGGGCGGGGTGGCCTCGCAAAACCAGGCCAAAGCCGTGATTGCCGCCATGATCGGCCTTGCCATTGCCATGGTCGGTGTCGATCACCAGACCGGCGTGCCGCGCATGACCTTTGGCAATATCCACCTTTACGAAGGCATCGACTTCCTTGTTGCCATCGTCGGCCTGTTTGCCATTTCCGAAGTTCTGCTGTTTTTGGAACACAAAACCGGGTCGGCCCCCAGTGCGCAAACGCATAAACTGGCCCGGGTAACCGCCCCGTGGTCAATGCTGAAAAGCACATCGGGTGCCATGGGCCGCAGCACCATCATCGGCTTTCTGGCCGGTGTATTGCCCGGTGCCGGCGCATCGCTTGGCTCGTTCGTTTCCTATACCATTGAAAAGAAAATCAGCGACA
>NZ_JFJZ01000094.1 GCF_002115825.1 Thalassospira sp. MCCC 1A01428
TGTATCAAATACATCATCCTTGGCCTGTTTCAGGCGTTTTTGTGCTTCGTCAAGGTCGCGCTGCGCCTGCAAAATCCGTTGGCGTGCCGCGCCTAAAACGGCACTTTCCTGATCGGCAAAAAGCTGTGACGTGTCCTTGACGCTATCATTCAGGCTCTTCACAAAATCATCAGCCGCCTTGACCTCGCGCTGATATTCCTTAAGCCCATCTGCTGCTTTTCCCGCCGAATCCCCTGTATCCCATAAAGAAACAGCCAAGGCCCCGGCGACAGCAGCCGCCGCACCCAGAACGGCCCCCCAAGGGCCAAAAAAACCCAACAATTGCGCACTTTGCTGGGTCATGGCCACCAGCGGGTTTTGCCCGCTGGCCACCTGCACTGCAAAGTCACCAACCTGATAACCGGCCTGCTGGGCAATGGCCCCGAACTTGCGGTAGTTAACCGAACTTTTGGCAACGGCATCATCATTTGCGACGACTGTTCTACGCAAGGCACCAATCTTTGCCACAGACCGTTCGTATTCTGCCGTCAGGCCGTGCAAGACCCTTTCGGCCTCTGCCTGGGTTTTAATACCCTTTTCAACAGCAAAGTTAACCTGCGACACCTGCTGTTCATAGCGGCGGAAGGCACGCGTCGCAGGGTCTATCCGTGCCTGAATCCGGTTAAAGGAAGTCGCGGCGCGCCGGGTAGCCTTATCCATCCCGGTGGTAACAACATCCACAAGGCTCCCCGAATCCTTTAATTCCTTGCGAAATTTATCAAGCTGCGCCTCGATACTAACCGCAATGCCATGCTGTTCGATTGCCATTTTATGCCTCGTTCAATGCCTTGCGCACCGCCAAACTAATCATTTGCTGTACGTCCGCACCATCAACCGCACGATCCCGAATATGCAAGGCCGGGCGGGCGGGAACAGTCATGCTATATCGCTTGCCCAGTTTCCCGGCCTTGCGATATTGCACCGTTCCGCCCTTGGTGCCGCCATCAAGAAAACGAAACCAGAAATAGTCTGATGCCAGCGCATCACTCGGCAGGCCAATAAAGGCTTTCAGGCCATTTTCGGAATAAACCACCGTCAAACCATCTGCCGCATGTTTGCCGGGGTTCGCACTGTCACGCGGGGTTAAACGCCGCATTTCATCCAAAACCGCCAGCGCGGCTTTCGCAACCGCCTCAACCACCTGGTCGTGCATTTTATCTGGCAGCGCGTTTAACCGCGCTGCCAGTTGCTTTCCGCCTGTTACTGTCATGGTTATTTCCCGCGTTTTGGCCCGGCCATCGCCATAATACCCCGCAACCTGTTTGCCACATCGTCGGGCGATGCTTTTTCAGGTTCCGGCTCTGCCCCGCTGGTAATGCGCAAAAACTCCGCCTTGCCATCCATCGCCAGCATAATCCGGGCAATGGGGGTGGACATGGCCGCTTCGTCATCCCAGCCCAGCCACCCGGTGGCATAGCGGTAAACCATGTCCCACCAGGCGGAAAGTTCTACGACTTTCCCGGCGCGCTGCCCCCGTTTTCACCGTCAGAACCAGCATCATCATTACTGGCCCGCCCGCCGTTCAGCATAACAACCAGATAATCCGACAATGCCCCGCCAATCTCGGCCTTGTTTTCGGCCTGCCAGATATCCTTGACCAGCCCGTCAAACTCGGCCGCGCTGGGTTTCATCCCGGCCGCCGACGCCAAAACCGTTGCCATCGCGTCAAAATTCAAATCCCGCACCTTGGCAAAGGCTGGCGCAAGGCCACCAAGGGCGGCATTAATACCGCGCAAGGCATTCAGATTGGCCACCAGAAAATAGGATGTCCCGGCCAGATCAACCTTCATGGTCTGCGCCACCACACTTTCGCTTTTCTTTTCCATCATCAATCCTGTCAAATATCCATCAAACTGCGATCAAAAAATCAAGGCCACGATCAGGTAGCCGCCACCATCAAGGGCCGGGTGTTAATCCCGATAGAACAACTGGCTTTCACAACATCGGCGGCCCCGCCCACCGTCTGTTTGAACGACATGACCCGCCCGCGAAAATAATAGGTCGTCGGTGTGGTCTCCCCGTCATTCAGTTCAATCTTGAACGAAAATTCCGCATCCGATGCCAGGGCGGTTTGCAATTGTGCCTGCCCGGTATCGTCGGGGTCCAGGCCAAGCGCCAGCGCCAGCGTGCCGGGGTCTTCCGTGCCCTTGAATTTGCGCACCAGCCGGTCATCCAGTGACGTAAAAGTCACCGCCGAAAATTCAGACCCGAACTCGCCGATATTTTCAATTTCGCCAACCTTGATAAAGGTTTCGGCCTCAAATTCGGTTTTCGTCGCCGATGTTGAAACATCATCGGAAACCGACAATTTGTTAAGCGCAGCAACCGCAACAACCATCTTTCATGCTCCTTGCAAGACATAAAAAAACCGCCCCAACCGGGACGGCATACATTCATTAACCTGGAAAATTCACGGCTGCACCATCACCTCGATGGTGCAACTGCCAATATAGGTTTCATCTTCGATATCGGGCGATACAGTCAACCGTCTAACCCGCATCGCCTCCATCACCCCCGCCGACAGCGCCAGGCGCTTTTGATGCAGGGTTTGCTTGATCAACCCCAATATCGTCTGCGCTTCCAGCGATCCGGGGTAGGACGAATAAACCGATAGATAGAACGTAATCCGCTCATGCGCCCCGCTGATATAATCGGCATCCAGCACCAGGTTATTATCAAACACCACATAGGGCATCGTGGCATTAACCGGCACATCCTCATAAACCGGGCACGAAAGCGCCTCCGTCAAGGCCCCGTAAAGGCCCGCCTGCACCGCAATACTGGCAACCATGATTCCCCCATAACAAAAGGCGGCCCGGTCAAAAACCGGAACCGCCTATGCGTTCAGTTGTTGTGATATCACAACAGTTGAAAAATCAACCCGTCAGGGTCAAACGCCGTAAATCCGTCCGCAGGCTGTTAACCTGCCGCAACAAAAGGTCTGTTCCTTTTTCAGTCAGGCCCTCCATCCCCGGTGAAATCCAGCCAAACAAAACATCCACCTTAACCGCCAATTCCGCCATATCACGCGCCCGCGTCACCAGCATTTGTTCTTCCAGCCACTCGGCCAGATGCCCTTCCTCGTCGCCATCCCCGGCACTGCGCAATACGCAATAAAACCGGTGCAGGTCGGAAACGGTCGAGGGGATAATACCATGGTCAATCATCATACCACCCCCTACTGAACCCGGTGAAGACGCTTGCGTTTAACAGCATAGGGTTCGGCCAGCCGGGTCAGCTCGTCAATATCCTCCTGTGGCATTTTGCAATCATCCGGCACGGTCAGGCGAACAATATCCTCGCCGTCGTCATCCTTAAGAACATCAACGCCCAGCCCCATATCGCGGATAACCTCAATCGCCCCGTTAAACAGCTTGGCCCGCAAATCCGGCGGCAACAAATCAGGGTAATCAATCAGCATCCGTTCCGGGGTGATGCCCGTCAGGTCATCCAGCAGCGCATCAATCTCTTCCAGCATCATTTGCTTCACTTTGCGCTCAAAGTCTGCACCGCCGGGCACAGTCACAGATTCAATCCCAACCCGCATACCTTCCCTCATTTGCGGAATATAGTTCCCCCAGCCCTCTCCCTGATCTGCGAACACTTTCATCGCATTGCCGATGATTTTCCGTGCAAATTCACGCGGAGTATCTTTTATTTCGATATCCTTTTCCTGCCGCATTACACCAACTCCGTACCGGATACGCCAAAAACAAGGGCCAATTTGGTCAATCCTTTCGGCGTGACGCGGACCTGTTCCGTAATTTTTTCAGATCCATCAGATCGATACGCTGTAGTGGTTTTATGCTCCAGCAGCCCCTGTGACGTTTTGGACTGATACCCAATCCACGTTGCTGACCCTGTGCGCTTGTAAATCCAGCCGTTTTGCCCCATCCAGGCGAACAGGTCTTTAGGGCGTTTCTGCAAGGTCTTGGCCGCATCCGTAATGCAAAGCGATCCGTCTGCATGTGCGATCAGATCGAACCCATCCACCTTGGGCGCCATTTCAGAGATCAGCTTACTCTGGCTTTCAATGTGTTCAGCCTGCTCTGCATTCTGGAGCATTCGGATACCAGCAAGGCTGTGAGCCGTTTAGATGACGATGAAAGGGGTACGAATACTGTTCGTACCCCCTCTGGTGATCAGGAAATGTTGGTTATTAACGAAAGCGGCCTTTATTCGCTACCCACGCCGAACCCCGCCATTAAATTTTGACTCCCGTTTAAAAATCAAATTAACTTCATCCCCTGATTGTAATGCACAGGGGGCTGCAATGGCGTTTCTCGAATTCTTCAAACCGAAACTGGCACCGGAAATCACGGTATCCATCAGCACGAACATCCCGTTTGATGCTACCGAAAGCGCCCGCCCCGAAACCGCCGACGAATATGGCGATATTGATCTTTCCGATATCAGTATCGCCATTGAATATCGCGACAGCAAAAACCGCGTCACCACCCGCCGTATCGTGATTTACAGCACCTGGACGGAGCAAACCGCTTACCGCTTGCACGCCTATTGTTATGAACGCCACGCCTATCGTCAGTTCCTTAGCACCGGCATCGTTTCCATCATTGATATCGACGGTGTCGTTTCCCATCCGGTTGATTTTTTCCGCGACGAACTGCAAATAATCGTCAACCCGGCCTTTTTCCCGGCGCGCGATGCAGCCCCCCTTCCTGAAATCGAAAGCAACCCGGGCCAGCGCATCAAAAAATACTGCCGTCCTGACCTTCGGTTGCTGTCCACCCTTTCGCGCAGCGACGGCTATATGCACCCTGCCGAAATCCAATTCATGCTTGCTTATGCGCAAAAGGTGGCCGATTTCCACAACGAACCCTTTACCGAAATCGATGCCAAAGCCCTTGCCGCCTATATCAAGCGACTGCGCCCGACAGAAGACCAGGTAAACGATGCCATTGATGGCATATGGAAGCACCACAAGCACCGCCGTAAAATGTTTGTTGAAGCCTGCCACGGGCTTATTCAGGCCGATGGCATTGTCAAACCGGAAGAACTCGAAGCCCTGTCCGAACTGGTTGACGAATTTAGCTGACCATAACAACCCACATTCTGCTCACAAAACCGGGGAATTTTTTATGCGTTCAATCATCATCATCGGGCTGGTCAGTCTCCTTGCCGCCTGTTCAACCGAAGACAGACTGCGCGGCACCGAATTTGAACCCTATGCCGATGGCACATTCCGGTATCGCGCCGATGTGTATTATCCCTACGACGATGCCGACCGCATCAAATGGCTGGAAACATCCCTTAAAGAAAACAGCTATTGCCCCAATGGCTATGAAATCACCGATAAAAAAGAAGTTGTTCGCGCCAATATCGGGGTTTTTGGCGACGCCAAAAGTGTCATTTTTTACGGCAAATGCA
>NZ_JFJZ01000095.1 GCF_002115825.1 Thalassospira sp. MCCC 1A01428
CGACCTCCAGAGCCACAATCTGGCGCTCTAACCGACTGAGCTACACCCGCCATCGTGTGGCGCGGTTTTTATCGCCGGGGACAGGGTACGTCAAGCGGAGATTTCGACTTTTTTTCATCACTGCCCTAAATGACACCTGCAAACCGCCTTTCAGCGCGATTTTAAGCCGGTTAAAACGCATGGCAGAACCAGTGCTTTTCACCGTCGTGCTTTTTTCCCTCACATATTTCACTTGCATCGGGGCAGAATGGGAACAATTAAGTCAACGCAATATCATGAATCCGGCGTACACCGATTTGGGTACACGCGACCGGACAGGATAAGGAAACGGAGAATCCGATGAAGTGGGGCGTGATCAGCACAGCCAATATTGGCACCACCAAAGTTATTCCGGCCATGCAGCAAAGCGACAAGCTGGAAATTCTGGCCATTGCCGGACGTGATTTGGAAAAAACCCGCGAGGTTGCCGAAAACCTGCGCATTCCACGCGCCTATGGTTCCTATGAAGAACTTCTGGCCGATCCGTCGATCGAGGCGGTGTATAACCCCCTGCCCAACCATTTGCATGTTGAATGGACGATCAAGGCACTGGAAGCTGGCAAACACGTTTTGTGCGAAAAGCCGATTGGTATGGATACCGAAGATGCGCAGCGCCTGATTGATGCCCGGGATAAAAGCGGCAAGCAGGTTTTGGAAGCCTTTATGGTGCGCCATCATCCGCAATGGCAACATGCACAGGAACTGGTAACCAGCGGCCAGATCGGCGATTTAACCGCCGTTCAAAGCATTTTCACCTACCACAACACCGACCCCGGCAATGTGCGCAACAAAAAGGATATCGGCGGCGGCGGGCTGCTTGATATCGGGTGTTACTGCATTATCGGCCCTCGTTACATTACCGGGCGTGAACCTGTCCGGGTGGTGTCCCTGATGGATAAAGACCCCAAATTTGGCACAGACCGGCTGGTTTCAGGGATGCTGGATTTTGGTAGCGGCGTTCAGGCCAGCTTTGTTTGCGGCACACAATCAGCCGCCGTTCAGCGGGTTCATATTCTGGGCACCGAGGGACGCATTGAAATTGTCATGCCGTTTAACCCGGTACCGGAAAACCTCGCCCTTATCCGCGTTGGCACCCAAAAACAGCCCGGCTTTGGCGAAGCCCGCGAAATCACTTTTCCGATCTGCAATCACTATACCTTGCAGGGTGAAACCGCGACCGCCATTTTCAACGGCGAGATCGAGGTCGATTACCCGATTGAAGATGCCATCGCCAATATGAAAATTCTGGACGGTCTGGCGCGCTCGGCCCGCACCGGAAGCTGGGAAATGGTTGACCAGAAATAACCATCTATGGCCTGTTTGCCCCACATAATAAAAAGAGGACATCGCCCCAAAACGATGCCCTCTTTTTTATTGCGTTAATTGCAACCCGATATGCCGACCTTACGGCATCACTAGGCAACAAAAACCTTTTTCATTCTCTCGATCGCTTCTTCCATCATTTCCTCGCGCTTGCAGAAACAAAAACGCACAAAATGGCGAACATCGCCTTGCTGATAAAAAGCCGATACCGGAATGGCAACAACGCCGACCTTTTCGATCAGGTACTGGCAAAACGCTTCATCATCGCCCTCAAAGCCCAGCGGACGGAAATCGCAGGTGATAAAATACGTCCCCTGGGAGTCCAGCACATCAAAGCCAACTTCGCGCAATCCTTTCATCAGGTAATCACGCTTGTTTTCCATAACGGCGGTAAAACCGTTAAAATAGCTGTCATCCTGATTAAGGCCATAGGCCACGCCATGTTGCAAATTAGGGGCTGTGGTGAAAACCAGATACTGGTGGGCCTTTGCAATTGGCTCCAGCAATTTGGGACAGGCCGTAATATAGCCCACCTTCCAGCCCGTCAGCGAAAACGTCTTGCCAGCTGAACCAATACGTACACACCGATCACGCATGCCGGGAAAAGTCATCAGCGGGCGGTGCTTGCGCCCGTCAAAGACCAGATGTTCATAAACCTCGTCACACAGGGCATAGGCATCGTGCTTGATCACCAGTTCCGATAAAAACTGTAATTCATCGTCACTAAACACCTTTGAACAAGGGTTCATTGGCGAATTGATCAGCACCAGTTTGGTTTTATCAGAAAAGGCCGCGGCGAGTTCAGCGCGCGGTAATTCCCAATGGGGCGGCGTTACACGTACCAGCTTGGGAATGCCGCCGGCGAGCTTCACAATTGGCAAATAACTGTCGTAAAGCGGCTCAATCAACACCACTTCATCCCCAGGTGCGACCAAACCCAAAATGGCATTTGCCAGGGCTTCAGTCGCCCCTGCGGTAACCATCACTTCGCTTTGGGCATCCACATCAAGCCCGTAAAAACGCTGATTATGACGTGCGACCGCTTCGCGCAGTTCAGGAATGCCCATCATGGACGGATACTGGTTTGACAAGTTCATCGTCGCATCTGCGGCGGCCTGACGGATATCGGCCGGGCCATCGGTATCGGGCGCACCCTGCCCCAGATTAATGGCGTTATGTTTGCGCGCCAGGCCACTCATGACCTCGAAAATTGTAATACCGCCCGATGCAAACAAGGGATTGCCAATAAAATCCGACATCGTGAACCGTCCTTTTATCTGTCTTTATGCGTATATCCGCTATTGCTGCATCCTTGCACGTTATCTCCGCTGATGCAGGCAATACCATCCTGATGATATGTTTTTGCCATGCCAGCCCCGCAATGACCAGCATGACGCAGCCGCAAAACAATAAAATGACGATCACGCGCAAAAATAGAATCGAATAAGCCAATATCGGCCCCCGAAGCGACGATTGTTTGCGTTGCGGTGTAATTTGTCGGCACCGTTTTTTACAAATTTTCCAAAACGCTAAGCCAATATTGCCATTTTGCATAAATTTTATACAAAATGCCTAATTTACGATCAGCATCCTGGAAAATTTCCATATTAACGGGTGGGTTTTTCTAGGTTTTCGACATAAGACTCCCTAGAATATCGGCACTCGGCGACGGGAGCTTAAAACTGGCACGCGCCGTGCTAACCACATTGACCGAGTTCATCGCAACTCTCGCACAAAGCAGAGGGCGCTTAATGAAAAAGATTGAAGCCATCATCAAGCCATTCAAGCTTGACGAGGTTAAAGAGGCCCTTCAGGAGATCGGCCTTAAAGGGATTACCGTCACCGAAGCCAAGGGCTTTGGCCGTCAAAAAGGTCACACGGAACTTTACCGTGGTGCTGAATATGTGGTCGACTTCCTGCCAAAGGTGAAGTTGGAAATTGTTGTCGAAGACACGCTGGTTGAGCGTGCGATTGAAGCGATCCAACAGGCTGCGCATACCGGCCGGATCGGCGATGGTAAAATTTTCGTTTCCTCGCTTGAGGACGCGATCCGTATCCGTACGGGCGAACGGGGCAATGACGCGATCTGATCGGTCATTTCATCCCTGCTTGCTGTACGGTCGCTATATTATTGAGTTTTAAAGGGTTGCATC
This sequence comes from Thalassospira sp. MCCC 1A01428, assembly GCF_002115825.1. Lineage (GTDB taxonomy): Bacteria > Pseudomonadota > Alphaproteobacteria > Rhodospirillales > Thalassospiraceae > Thalassospira. The sequence goes on from NZ_JFJZ01000095.1 coordinate 3,516, forward strand.
ATGTCTGACGCTGCTTCAGTACTTAATTTGATCAAAGAAAAAGGCATCCAGTTTGTGGATCTGCGCTTTACCGATTCCAAAGGTAAATGGCAGCACACCGCACAGGACATCTGCACGATCGACGAAGACGTTTTCGTTGACGGCATCATGTTCGATGGTTCGTCCATCGCTGGCTGGAAAGAAATCAACGAATCCGACATGGTTCTGATGCCCGATCCGTCGACCGCCGTTGTTGACCCGTTCACCGCACAGCCGACCCTGATCGTTGTTTGCGACGTTATCGAACCGGCCACCGGCCAGGGTTATGAACGTTGCCCGCGTTCGACCGCGAAACGCGCACTGGCATACATGAAGTCTGCCGGCATTGGTGACACCGCATTCTTCGGTGCAGAACCTGAATTCTTCATGTTTGACGACGTTCGCTGGACCACCGCTGGCGAAGGCATGGGCTACCAGCTTGACTCCGAAGAAGGTCCGTATAACACCGGCACCGAATTCGAAGGCGGCAACCGTGGCCACCGCCCGGGTCCGAAGGGCGGTTACTTCCCGGTACAGCCGGTTGACTCAGCCAACGACATCCGCGCTGAAATGGTCAACTACATCAACGAAATGGGTGTGCGTTGCGAAAAGCACCACCACGAAGTTGCACCGTCGCAGCACGAACTGGGTATCGGTTTCGGCACCCTGATCGAACATGCCGACGCGATCCAGATCTACAAATATTGCATCCACATGGTTGCACACCAGTATGGCAAAACCGCCACCTTCATGCCGAAACCGGTTTGGGGCGATAACGGTTCTGGCATGCACACCCACCAGTCGATCTGGAACGAAGGCAAGCCTTTGTTTGCTGGTAACGGCTATGCTGATCTGTCCGACATGGCCCTTTACTACATCGGCGGCATTATCAAACATGCCAAGGCGCTGAACGCTTTCACCAACCCGACCACCAACAGCTACAAGCGTCTGGTTCCGGGTTTTGAAGCACCGGTTCTGCTGGCATATTCTGCCCGTAACCGTTCGGCTTCCTGCCGTATTCCCTACACCGCGTCGCCGAAGGGCAAACGCGTTGAAATCCGCTTCCCCGATGCGCTTGCCAACCCGTACCTGGCATTCTCGGCCATGTTGATGGCTGGCCTTGACGGTATCGAAAACAAGATTCATCCGGGCGAAGCCATGGACAAGAACCTCTATGATCTTCCGCCGGAAGAACTCAAAGAAGTTCCGACCGTTTGCGCATCCCTGCGTGAAGCCCTTGAAAGCCTTGATAAGGACCGCGAGTTCCTGAAAAAAGGCGACGTGATGACCGACGATTTGATCGAAGCGTACATCAAGTTGAAAATGGAAGAAGTCATCCGTTTTGAACAGTCACCGCACCCGGTCGAATTTGACATGTATTACAGCGGCTAATTGATCCTTCAATTATCCTGTGAATTTGAAACGCCCGGCAAACATTCTGCCGGGCGTTTTTTTTCATTTTCAGTCTCTCATCCCGATTTTAATCGGCTGGTCCGATAATACTGCATCTATCAGATAACCTTTATCTAACGAACAACAGCCGATGTGAACACACCGGGCAAACACCCAAAACAAAACCCC
>NZ_JFJZ01000096.1 GCF_002115825.1 Thalassospira sp. MCCC 1A01428
CCGACATCTCGAAAAGTCACACCGGAAACTTAAGGATTTGCGTAGCCGCGCCGAACATGCCCTGAGCACCTTTGGCGTTGGCAGCGACACAAGCGAACTCAAAGCCTGGTTCGAGGACAATACCGAACAAATGCGCCTCACCCGTCTTGACATTGACCGGGAAAAACGCGCTCTGGCGGAGCTGTCTCCCCCTACCAACATTCGGGAAATCCATGCGCGCTTCGCCAAAAACATCGAAAAACTGCGGGTCTGGAGCCGCGACCCCGAAGCTGTCACCCAATTGCGCAATACAATGAAAAGCTACATCATCACCGCCCATTGGGACCCGGACGGCAAACGCTGGTATCGGACCTGCGAGATCGAATACGACTTCCCGGCCATGGTGCGTATCCTCGGACAGAAAAAGTAAACCGGCAAAATTTTGCCGGTTGCCCTGTCCTAAACGTCCATACTCATTCTGTCGGCCAGCCGTGTCATGAGATCCATCCGCTCATGAAAATCGCACCAAAGACATATCCAAATCTGTTCCTTTTGTTCACTTTTGTTTATTTTTGATTGCTTTTTCCTTCGAGAAGGATTATAACGTTTACATAACCAGTGGGGACAGCACTTTGGAAATCACCTTCACCCATAAAGCAAAAAAAGGTCTGTTGCGTGTTCCGGCAAAAATCCGCAACAGCATTTTGCAGAAGCTGGACCTTATTGCTCAAAACCCGCGCCGGACCGACCTCGACATCAAAAAAATGAGCGGCGTTGAAGCCTATCGCTTGCGGGTTGGCACATACCGGGCCATTTACACCGAAGATGGTGTCATTCTTGAAGTTCAGAATATCGCGCCGCGTGGCGAAATTTACAAAAGATAGGAGACATCATGTCACACCAGATTATCTATCAGGACGACAAGCCTGTTTTTGTTGTCGTTCCTTATGACGAATGGATTGCAAATCGCACCGGGGCGGAAGATGCCGACGACGCCGAAGATCTGGCAGCCCTGCACGACGCCCTGCAAAATGACGATGGACGCCGCTACCCCATTGACGTGATCAAACGGCTTTCGGCGAGCGAAAACCCGCTGAAAGTCTACCGCGAACACGCGAGCATGACACAGGAAGAGCTTGCCGCCCTTGTCGGTGTCACCAAAACCTATATCGGCCAGATCGAACGGGGAGAACGCTCCATGTCTGACCGCTTGCGCGGCAAACTTGCCGCCACCCTGAACCTTGACATTTCTGACCTTACCCCGTGGCCCCAAGACTGAAGAGAGAAAGGCGCAATAAAATGAGGGTATCCGGATTACAAGGTTGAAACAGGACTATTCGTTCGCCCTACAGCGTCAGAACGACAATCCCCGCTTTAACGGGGGACCGCCGTTCTGTGCCACGAAACACGAAGGGCGGTTAAAACTGAAATCCGATTTGCCCGGTGCTATCCGTCTTTGTAAGAACACCCTGAAAGTCGCTGCTGGAAATCTGAACAAAATCCGGCATCCGCTCCAACCGGCCCTGACGATATTTCGGATCAATATTCGTCATCTTCCCGGCTTTGGCATATTGGCAAAAAATGATGGCGGCGGCCTCATTAACGCTCACAGGTGGCCATTCTGCATAAAAATGCGACTGAAAACCCGTTTCGGAAATAAACGGCAGGTCAAGGTCAATGGCGTTGAATTCAAAGCGGCTGCATATGTCGAGTGGACAGGTAAAACCCACCAACACCCGACCATGATCCGTTTCCAACACAAACAACCCGTTCTGTCCCCAGTGCGGAACATCCTCGTCTTTAGCGGCAAGGGCCGCTGTCATCACCGTTCCTGCCCCGTCTGGCGCAAAGATGCCAAATTCACCCTTTGCACCATTGGCTGACACAATCAAAGCCCTGAAATCCTGTGCAGCCTTTTGCGCGGCATCACTCTCATTTGCCCGGATGGCGGCATCGAATTGACGGGCAATCTGTTTGGCAGCCTGAATATCGCGATCTGTTACCGTGTGCATCTTGGGTATCCCTTTCCTGAATGACAACCGAAGGACCGGTCTGGCCGGTTCAACTTCTTCCCGTCGTCAAAAAAGGGTGAATGCCGTCAAGCTGAATATGGGATGTTCAGGCCGTCAAGGCCTGAACCGGGACCCTGATTCTGCTTTACGGCAGAGGGCGAAGCCCTGGCTGCGGCCTATCCACACGTTCAAAGTTTCGGTCAAAGCATCTTCATGAGAATAGCCAATAGGCCGTATTCCTGGTCTCCAAAAATAAACCGGCAAAATTTTGCCGGTTCGTCTATTTTTAATAGTTACATTTTCAATGTAATGATCGTCAGAACTATATTTGGACATGCCCAATACGCGCATGAAGGCGCTTCAATGCCTGATCAACGGTCAGGGACCCATTGGCAAGTTCTTGCAGGTCGCTACGGGTTTGATGATCCACCTCAAGGCCTTCGAGCTTCTGATTGGCAATAATGCTCGCCACCTTGCAATGGCGGCTGTGTGCTTCTTCCTGCGTTAAAGACACGATCCAACTCCTCAATCCGGTATCAGCAGACATTATAAATCAGAAATCATTGTTTTCCCGATGATTATACAAAGACCCCATATCAAAGAAACTCTTCAAAATGCGCACGAAACCGGGGATATTTTTCGACAAAGGCAGCCAGGTTCCTGCGCACCAATTCCAACAGGAAATCATTATCCGGATCAAGATTGTGCAATGCTTCTGCCAGTTCATGCGCCGCGCTCTCATTGGAATATTTTGGGCCCGTCAATAGTCGCTGGATTATGGTTTGCTGCGCACCAACCGACACCCGATACTCAAGTAAATTGCGAATCAGCGTGAAACCCCGACGGGTCAGAATAATGCTCTCATCCCTCGTCATGTGAAAATCTCCTAAACATTCTATTTTCAAGTCCCAACGGGCTGCATCACTGCCGCTTCGCAGGTGTCTTCACCACATAACAGCTTCATCCCGGGCTTTCCCCAAACCTGTGCCGCACAGGACGGGCAGCGATACTTGAGGCGATGGGAGCGGTTTTCTGCCTGAACCGGCGTCACCCGTGCCAATGCCGCCGCACTGGCCGAACCTCCTGTCAAGGCTGCCGCCAGCGCGTGGCTCGGCTGCTGCGGCGGGAAACGGTCCAGCCAGGACAGCGTAAATTCCCGGGTCATCAGGTCCCGACATGCCCGATCAAATGGCCCGTCCCCCAGGATGTAATGGGTCATTTTTTCGCCCACGCGCCGCCCGCCGGGCTTTCCTGTCTTGCTTGGCATCAGGCCAATCACTTCCATACGGTCGGCCCATTCGCGGTTGTGATAGGCACGCCTGCCGGGATCACCGAAGTGATACTGCCAGAGATGTACCATCTCATGGGCCAGCGTAGAGAGCGTTTGCGGAACGGTTCGCACCACGAACCAGGACGGGTTCAGCGCAATCTCGTCTATGCACTCGCCGGTATCACTGCTGACAAACCGCTCGGGCGAAAAATAGCCATAGGTATTCTTCTGACGCTGCAAGGTGATCAGACAGGCTGGCAGTTTGTTTTCAAACAGACCTTCATTGAAATGGCTAAAAGCCTTTTGCAGCTCGCTGTAAAATTCGACACTGGGTAGGGCTTCGGCCAGTTTGTGGATTGCACAATCCATTTTTCACCCCTCCCATGCCGGAAACAGCCGCCCGGCCCGATCCATAAACTGCGCTTCGGCCTTTTGCGGGCTCCAGGGCAGCACATAATCCGGCAAAGGAACGACCGAACGCGGCACAAAGCCGCGCACCAGGTTCCGGTCAACCGCATCGCGATATTCCGTTACCTGCAAACGCTGATCGATGCTGGCAACTTCCGCCACCACATCGGCAGGCCACGGCCAATTCAACCCGGCAAGTTCCGTATAAGACTTGCGGATCGGCAGCACGATCTCCGCTTCAAAACGGTGCCATATCCCAAGCTCCCGCATCTTCTGCTTAACCGGTGTGAGCAAGTCCCCGGTTTCATCTTCCTCGATGTCGTGGATCAGGGCATAGGGTGCGGCCAGACGCGAAACGTTATCGCACGCCATCACACAATGCTGGGCAACAGAGACATCACAGGCCCCGTTCCAGCGCCGCAAATACGCCAGACCTCTGGCTTTACGGGCGAATAAAAGCTGGCAGTAGGAAGAGTGTTTAACGGCAAGAGCATTATCACGCATGACCACTCTCCTGCTGTTCGATGGCGCGCAAATTGTGGCGTACGGTATCGCGCAAACGGGCCGATTTGAGCATGGCATAGAGATAGCCCGCCGGATCACGCACGCCGTGCCGCTCAACCGCAACCATCACCGCCGCCAGCGCCGCCCAACCATGTTTGGCCAACGCCACCTGCCAGACAGCGGGGCGTAATTTAATGTGGCGAGAAAGGATCGATTTGACTGCCGTCGCAACCGCCTGAATGGCGGCAGAGCATGGCTCTGGCCCCATCAGGTCACACAATTCGGCTGCCGTAAGCTGTTTTTGCAAGGTCGGCGACGCCTGAACCATCAAAAACAGGATCTCACTGTCCACATCAATGTCGGTAATTGTCGGGCACGATCTCTGCCCGGGCGTTGCCTGCGAAGCCCCACTTTGTACAAGGTTCGTAGAACCGGGATTTATCTTGTAGGATTTAAGGGGGACAGAAATGTCCACCACCCCGGACTCTATTGCCCCGTCATCTGGCTCATTCGTCATCGCCAGATCGTCCCGTTCAGCCTTCGCCTGTTCGCGGGCGGACTCTATCTTCTGTTCGAGAAATTCTGCCGCCTGGCGCAAGTCATGCAGCCGAGCAGCCAGTGGACGCAAATCGATGCCGGCATTGCCATCCGAACGCCGGTTCGATGCGGAATACCGCCTTACAATCCAGTGATTGGCCTCCAGCAAACATAATGCCCGCCGGATCGACCGTTCATTCTTACCGGTCAATTCGGCCAAACGCCGATTGCCTGGCCAGACCGTCAAGCGGCCACTGCGCCAGGCCCGCACATCATAAACATGCTCGACCAGGAGAATAAGAACACGCACCGATAAATCGGTCAGACAAGGGGATAAACAGGAAATGCCTCGGCTCACGAGACCGACGACCGAAGCCGTGGTCACATCA
>NZ_JFJZ01000097.1 GCF_002115825.1 Thalassospira sp. MCCC 1A01428
GATCCCCATCATTCGCCCCATAAATACAAAGGCTTGGAGGTTTGCCCCTCCAAGCCTTTTGTTTTAGGTAGCATATAGGTAGCAATTCTTTGCGGTTTATGCGGCCTCGTTTTCCCCGGTTTTCTGCGTTTTGTTGTCGTTTGAGGCCTCCTTGTCGGGGTCGCAGGTGGTGCCGAACTGTTTCATTTCGTAGTTGCGCAAGGCATCAATCGGGTAACGAATAAAGCCAAACAGCTTTTTATGTTCCGGTCCTTTGCCAGACCAGCGCCAGCCCGCCAGTGTATTTTGTGCGATAGCGCCGCCCCCGATTCCGGTAATTCCAGCCGACTCCCAGCGGTCGGCGACTTGTTTTGCTGTCAGAAACTTGATTTCAGTCATGCTGTTTCCTTCATACGCTGGTTATCGTTTTCAAACAAACTGCTGGCCGCGACGTTTGCGCGGACAAGGGCGGCGGCCAAAGGTGGGCAAACGGCGTTGCCGCATTTGGCGACTTGCTGGCTTTTGCTGAATTTAAAGCCGTCGCTGTCGCAGTCTCCGATTTTGTAGCTATTGGGGAAGCCCTGGGCGCGAAACAGTTCACGCGGGGTGAACATTCGCAGGCCAATATCGGTGATCTGATATTGATGGCCTGCGATGGTGACGATGCCAAAGCGGTCGCGGCTGGTAACCGTACCTAGTGGATTGGTTGCCGGTTGGCCTTCGCCAGTGCCGTAGTATTTGGTAAGGAAGGCGCGGACTTCGCCAACGTGGTTTCCGCCGGCCGTGATGGTTGGCATTGGATCATTTACAGGTTGGCCATGTTGGCAAGTGCCGCGCAGTTTAACCAGGTGCGAAGTGCAAAGGGCAGTTTTGCCCGTGCCGCCTGCTGTGATGGTGGGGGCGGGTTCCTGTGCATCGGTGCCGATGCTTTTGCCAAACTGCCGGTCCAGATGGGCAACCACAATTCCCTGCGGGTTTGCGCCGCCCGGACGTTTCATCGCGCCCCCGCTGGTAACGGTGTGGACCGGTTCGCGGGGGTCGTACCCGGTGGCCCCATTGCGGAACTTGGTGATATGGGCCGTGACAAGGCCCTGTTGTGATCCGGTGGTGGTAACTGTGGAAACGGGTGCCGCCATGCTCCTGCTGTCGCTGCTGGTGTTGTTGTGCTGGGCCATGAAGGCGGAAACAACGGCCATGCCGCCACCCTTTGGGGTTGCGGTTACCGTGCGCAACGGATCATTGGCGGGCATGACGCCGCCGCTTGATGAATGTTGAACGTGCTGAATGAAAGGTGCAACCAATCCGAAACGGGTGGCCCCGGCCATGACGGTGCCAATGGGTTCGTCGAGCGGTTGGCCTGTGCCGTTTTGATTAAACCGCGTGACATAAGGCGTGACCGGCCCGTGCGCGGGGTGTGCGGCGGTAACGATGAAAGGTTTCCTGGCATCAAAGACAAACTTTTGCATTCCCCGTGCGATGCGCTTCATTGTATTGTCGGCAAGCGGGCGTTTCAGGCCAAGTTTTTTGGCCTGTGCCGGGTCCATAAAGATAGACGGGCAGGGTAAATCCCAATCAATAATGTCTGCCGCGACCGGCCAAGGTTTCAGCTTGCGTTGTTTGACGGCATCGCTCCCTGGTGCGCCGTGTGTCGGGTCTGGCCAGACAATGTCTTTGCCGTCGCACCTTGCAATCACGAACAGGCGTTTGCGAATGGTCGGTGTGCCATAGTCGCAGGCGCGCAAGACGCGGTATTCTACCCGGTATCCAAGGCGTTCAAGTTGTTCTACCCACATCTTGAAGGTTTGGCCCTTGCGGTCCTTGCACGGCTTACCGTCTTTGGTAAGTGGCCCCCAGTCGGCAAATTCCTCGACATTTTCCAGCATGATCACGCGGGGGCGGACCTTTGCCGCCCACTGGATCACAACCCACGCCAGCCCGCGAATTTTCTTGCTGCGCGGCTTTCCTCCTTTGGCTTTGCTATGATGGGTGCAATCGGGGCTAAACCATGCCAGTGCCACACGGCGGCCTTTGCAGACGGCAACCGGATCGACCTTAAAAACATCTTCGCAAAGGTGGGTTGTGTGCGGGTGGTTTGCCTGGTGCATCAAGACGGCGTTAGCGTCGTGGTTGATGGCGATATTGACCGGTCGGCCCAGCGCCATTTCAATGCCGGTTGATGCGCCGCCACCACCGGCAAAGTTATCAACGATCAGTTCGGCATCGAGGTTCCATTGGGGCTTGAGGTGGCTCATGCTGCTGCCTTTCGTTGATCAATGGGGGGCCATTCGTTGTGCTCAACACCATCAAGCAGGCGGCCTGATGCTTTCTTTGTTTTGCGTTTTGCGAAAACAACACGCTCTCCATGGAAGCCGTGGCCGCCTTCCAAATTTACATATCGTTCGTTGCTGTTTTGTGGGGTGGGGCAGGCGCGCCAATCGAGGTCGTCTTTGTCACGATCATAAATTGTTTGCCATGCGCCCCATTGCTTAAAGAAAAACGGGGTGCCAGCGGCCTTGCACTGATCGCGCAATGATCGCGCCCAGTCCGGGTGCATCGGTCGTGCGCCTCGGCCGCTTTCGCCGCCGCAAATAACCCAGTCCAGTTTCGCGCCAAAAATGCCGCCGATGGTGTCGTGGGCATCAAGTGCGGTATCAGTCAGGCAGTCGATAATCAGCCTGACGCCATCGTGATACCCACCGTCAAGGCTCGTTATATCAACCGGACCGAGTAACGGTTCCGCGCTGACAAAGCGTACCGCTGCTGGTGTTTCCAATAGCACGGGGATGCGTTCGTTGGCTGTTGCCTGATCCTCGACGCTGGTTCCGATCCAGACGTTTGGCAGAGGCATTTCAAGCGAGCCTTTGCGGTTCCCTAATCCGTATGGGATTTCATTGATTGCCTTGCACATAGCATGATCCCCCTTTGGGGAGATTCCGCCAAGCATATCATTGGCCCTGGCAATTCGTTTTGTCAGAACTTGAAACGTATGCTGCGGGCAAAGTGCCATCACCGCCCAAATTTGCATGATCCATTCTGGCGGATGCCCTTCATAAAACAGGTCTGTCATCGAACAGACAAATATCGTGCGTGGCTTTTTCCAGTGCAGGGGCTTCAAAAGCGCATTTTCATCAAGAAACAGCTCGACCTGATCGGCATCCTGTGCGGCATAGCGCACCGGGTTTTTAAATCGCTTCTGGAAATCGGCGGCATAGCAATTTTGACAGCCTACCGAAACCTTGGTGCAAAAATGCCCAACACCACCGGTTGCCTTATTGCTGGCCCGGATAGGGTTCCAAGTTTCGCCTTTGGTTCCCGCACGGCGGGTCCATTCAATCTTGGTCATGCCGCGCCCCCGAACCGGCGCGGGGCGATGATGTCGTTCGCGGTGATCCAGCTTGCCTTGTTGATTTCGGTGCAGCGGATCAGGATGCGGTTGGCATCGAGTGCGACAATGATTTCCGCATTGCGCTGGTAACCCTCGATACGGGCGGTGATGGTGCCGGTATGTGCGGGCAAGGAAGGTGGCAAGGCGTGTGCCGGTTGGGCGTGGTATCCCGGCTGGTCTTTGAGAAACACGAGATTCGACATTTTGATTGTTCCTGTGAAGCGGACGCGGGGCGGGGTGTTAAAGGTCCAGATCGTTTGTGATCTCGGTGCCGTGCGCATACATTTGGAAAAGCCTGCGTTCGACATTGAAGATGCTTATTTGAAAGCAGACTTCTTTGGTTGATTTGGGAGTGCTGCCGAGATGACGGGTTTTCACTGAAAGCAATTTTCCCTTGTAAACATGGATATAAACTTCGTCGCCGTGGCTTTCGGGTGTTTTGAGGTGAGCGCTAAAGCTGGTTGTCGGGTCCAGGTCGGACCGACTATGCCTTACGGACAGGAAGTCAGATTCTTCAATAAAATCCGGGTCTGTGCCGTCTTCGTTGTTTTCGTTAATCCAGTCATTCAGGATTTCGGAAAGAGTGATTTTATCCGGCGTTGCGTCTGCTAGTGCCTTAGTCGCCTGTTCTGCCAGTGCTGCAATGTGTTTGTCTTGTTCAAGCGTCACATGCTGTTTGATGGCGGCGAGAATGTCTGCGTTATATTCGGAAAAGCTGATTTCCGAGAGGTCCAGCCCAATTTCCTGTTTCAGCTTTTCCTTTATCTCTTTCCTTAGTTCGCCGCGCCAATCAAACAGTTCACTGATGCAGTCGGAAATCATGCTGTCGATTTTCGGCGCTGCGATCCGGGCGACGTTTTCCGGGGTCAGTGCTTTGGCTAGTTCCTGGTGGATGGTCTGTTCAATATTCATTGGTTTTCGTCCTGTGAAGCGTTCAAAAGCTGGCCTGATCAGGCGGCGGTTTCCGTTTCTGCCTGTGCCGGGGTGCTGTCGTTGGCCGGGGCTGGCTTTGCGGTTTCCGGTTCGGGCAGCCACGCGGGATAGGCTGTGTTGTTGTCGCGTCCGCGCATTGGCATGATGGCGGCAAAAAGCCTGTCATTGATTTCGGTGCGCACAATGACCGGGTGACCCGGGGTAGCTGGTGTGAACCAGTTCAGGATCGGGGATTGTTTGTAGTCGGCCACCATCTTTACCGCCTTGGTGAGGCGCACAATGTTGTCGCCATTGATGGCGATTTCGCCCGTCGGTGTGGTGTGTGTTGCCGGTAAGGCTTTGCGCCATTGCGGATATGTTGCGTCAATCGGCGGTGCCCAGCTTACGGCGATGTGGTGTTCTGTCGGAATGGCGGGGCTTTGTCCGGTTGCCCCCTGGCGTTTCGTCCAGTCCTGTGTTGTGACATAGGCGGAGTTGCCGACGAAATGAAGGTGCCCGGCATCGCGTTTGTTCAGCGCGGTGCGGATCGATTGCGGGGCAAAACAAATCCAGCTTTCGCCATCGCCAATTTTTGCAGTTTCGTCGTGGACGGCGCAAATGATGTGTCCGTTGGTGGCGACAAGCAGGGCGCCACCGTCGGGGTGTGGTTCGACATGAACGCCGCGAAGGAAATGGCGGCTTTCGTCGGTGCTGATGAACT
>NZ_JFJZ01000098.1 GCF_002115825.1 Thalassospira sp. MCCC 1A01428
AGGCTGAGCTACGCTCCGTCATTCTGCGAGCCGGGTATTAATCGGAATTGAACCGGCGCGCAAGGAATTTTTTCGTCACCCCCTTGTCAAAGGGGATGGCAGGCCGTCAATAAGGCCGTGAAATACAAAACTCGACAGCTTCGATCATGGCATCCTTGATTTGACCATCAGGGAAGGTGGCAAGGTCGTTAATGGCAAGTTGGCCATATTCGCGTGCCCGGTCCATGGTGGCTTCAAGGGTGTTGTATTTGCGGATCAGCATTTGGGCATGGTCAAGGTCGCGATCCTCGAAATTCTGGTCTTCCATGCAGCGACGCCAGAAGGCTTTTTCGTCTTCATCGCCTTTGGCATAGGCAATGATGACGGGCAGGGTGACCTTGCCATCACGAAAATCATCGCCCACGGTTTTGCCCAGCGTGGCCTGATGGGCCGAATAATCCAGCACATCATCAATCAGCTGAAAGGCGGTGCCCAGATGCAGGCCATAATCGCGCAAGGCAAATTCATCGGCCTCGGGGCGATCGGCAATAACGGCACCGATATGCGATGCCGCACCAAACAGAGCCGCCGTTTTTGCCATGATGACATCAAGATAGGCTTGCTCGGTTGTTGCCATGTCGTTGGCGGTGGCAAGCTGCATCACCTCACCTTCGGCAATGACTGCCGATGCACGCGCCAGAATATCAAGCACCTTAAGCGAGCCGTTCTTGACCATCAGCACGAATGAACGGGCAAATAGAAAATCGCCAACCAGCACGCTGGCCTCGTTGCCGAACATGGCATTGGCCGATTCCTGACCCCGGCGCAGCAGGCTTTCATCAACCACATCGTCATGCAGCAGGGTGGCGGTATGAATGAATTCGACACAGGCTGCCATGTTGACCGCAGAATCACCTTCGTCATAACCGCAAAGCCGTGCCGATGCCAAAGTCAGCATCGGGCGCATGCGTTTGCCGCCGGCGGCAATCAAATGACTGGCCAGTTGCGGGATCAGGGCAACATCGCTGTGCATGTTATCAATGATAACCTGGTTAACCCGTTTCATGTCTGCATCGACAAGGTGGACCAGGGAATCCAGGCTAGGCTGTATGGTATGCTGCGTTGCAGTGTTATTCACGCTATTTTCCGAAACAATTCTTGCGTTGCCACCTGATGACAGGCCAGCAACGCTGGTTTCATGATGACGTCAGGAACAGCCAATATGGTCGTTCCTGACCGTCGCCCAACATAATGACGCCGGGTGTTGACGGTCAAGTGGACAAATCAATACCGCTTTCTGCCGCATTGAACAATAATATGCTATGGTATGGTGGTTTAAAATGCATGTGACGGCAAGGGAACTGTATCCGATATGATTGAACTGATCCGCAGCAACGACCCGGTAGAGTTAAGCTGGGTTCAGGCGGTGCTGGCCGACGAGGGCATTGACTGCCTGATCTTTGATTTTCATGCATCCATTCTGGATGGATCTATCGGGGCATTGCCGCGGCGTTTGATGGTTACGCCCGATGATGAAAGCCGGGCGCGGTATATTCTTGAAATTGCCCGGCGCGATTTACCAGGCAATGTTGAAACAGATGACGAAGCAGACAGTAATGTTGCCGGATATGACGATGTTAAAGGCTGATGACAGTTATCTGGTACTGGCATCGGGGGGTAACTTGCCAATATTATCCTGCTATCTTGCATAACGACGAATGATTAACACAGCGATGGCATCACAACCCGATGGCGCAGTTTTATCTGTGCCCGATTTCCCCGAAAACCGTACCAGCCACGATTTTTTGCTGGGCGGTGCCGTAACCTTGAAACAACCGCTTGATGGTTATCGGGCGGCGGTTGATGCGGTGTTGCTGGCAGCCGCAGTTTCGGTTGCGGGGCATCGCGATTGTCAAATTCTTGATGTCGGCTCGGCCGTCGGGTCGGTCGGGTTATGTGTGGCCCGGCGCCTTGAAGCCGCCCGGGTTACAGGGGTGGAATTGCAAGACGACCTGTATGCCCTGTTTTGCCGTAATGTGGTTGAAAACGGTTTTGTTGGCCGGGTAACGCCAGTGCAGGGTGATATCAATAACCGGGATCTGCCACTGGTGGCCGAAAGTTTTGATCAGGTTATTTCCAACCCGCCTTATTATGCAGGTGGAACGCGCCCCAGTAATGAAAGCCGGGCGACGGCCCATCAGGAAGGCAGTGCCGATTTGGCCGTCTGGATTGGCTTTTGCCTTAAAATGGTGCGGCAAAAAGGCCGTATAACCCTGGTCCATCGGGCTGACCATCTGGACCGTATTATTGGCCTGTTATATGGGCGGGCGGGCGATATGACGGTTTACCCGATCTGGAGCAAGGCCAGTGCCGATGCCCCGCTTCGCGTGATTGTTTCGGCCCGCAAGGGTGTTTCATCGCCGCTTAAAATGCGCCGGGGGCTGGTTTTGCATGACGAGGCCGGGCAATATTTACCGGAAACAGACCAATTATTGCGCCAGCCAGCATCATTGCCCGGTTTCTAAAATTTCAAATTTTGACTATAACACTGCCTGAAACCGGTACGGGGCCGCCCCGGACTGGCATAAAGCATCTCCGGGGACGTTCATGCTGAGTTTTTCACAAATCCTGTTTACCGCCCTTGTTATTGTTGTGGTGTGGCAGGTTTCGCGATTTTTGGGGCGCAAGGGCGCAAATCAGAACACCCGCGAAAAGGGTCGTGCCCATTGGGCCGACCGGATGAAGCCGCGCGCCAGGGCCGAGCCGGGCCGCCCGGTGGCACAGGACATGGAAAAATGCCCGCATTGTGGTGTTTACCATGCCGAAGGGTTGTCTCATCGCTGTGAGTCCTGATTTATAGAATTGGACTTATTTTAAAACGCTCTTTTCCGTATTAAAAATTAACGCTTACCGGAAATAGTCAACGCGCCATTTTATTCGTCTGGAACGTATTATTACGGGACAGGCGACGTAATAATGATGCGTTTGTTCGGCGGGGCTTTGTTATGCCCTGATGCATGCCTGTGTTTTTTTATCACAAATTATTTTTATGGCCTTGAAGTCAAATTATGCGCAGCCAATGTCAGTGTCTGGTTCTTGGCGGTGGTTCGGTTAAAAGCCAGCCGCCGCTTTAAAAAGACAGGACATCGATGTCTGTTCAGCATTCGCGAAACCCGGAAATTACTTACCGGATTCATACAGCAAATGACTTGTGCCGTATGTCGACTGCCTTTGTCTCGGCAATGCTGTGGCTGCCATGTGGCGGAGCGGCAAAAATGTTTTTTGAGGCAATATAAATGGAAGTTTTTTCCAATCTGAAGATTTCCCGCAAGTTGATGGTCGCTTTCGGGGTAATGCTGGTCCTGAACATCTTCACGAGCGTTTTTGCGATCACCAAGATGCAGACGATTAATAACACATCAACTGAAATTGCTGTGAACTGGCTGCCAAGTATCAAGGCGATCAACGATATTAATGACAGCATAAATAAAATGCGGATATTTCAGCTTGCCCATGTTTTGTCGGATAATGCCAACAAGATGGCAGAGTACGAAGGTAAAATAGCAAAGCAGCTATCGACCGAATTAACGGAAGCCAAAATTTATGAAAAGCTGATTTCTTCGGACGATGAACTTGCAACGTGGCAAAAGGCAAGCGCGCTGATTGAGCAATATACCGAGCTTTGGGATCGGATTGCTGTTCTTTCAAAAAATAATCAGAATGATCAGGCGCGAGATATGGTTCTGGGGGAAGGCGAGCAGGCTGTTGTTCAAATTCGCGGGATGCTTCAGGAATTGGTGGCGTTGAACCAGAAAGGGGGCAAGGACGCATCGGAACGAGGGGATCAAGAATATTTATGGGCGCGCTTATTGATGATTTGCGTGGCGGTTTTTGTTTCCCTGCTGACAGTGGCTTTTTCGTTTATTCTTTCACGTGGAATTGCAACGCCGATTGTCAATATGACAGATACCATGTCGCGTTTGGCGTCGGGCGATAAATCGGTTGAGATTCCCGGCATTGAACGCAAGGACGAAATTGGCGAAATGGCGGACGCTGTACAGGTATTCCGCGATAACATGATTGAAACTGAACGGTTGGCCGAGGCCGAGAAAAAAAGCCAGGCCGAGCAAGCGGCAAGAGCAGCTCATATTGAGCAGAAAACCCGTGATTTTGATCATGATGCCAGTGTTGCCATTGCCGCTGTTGCCTCGGCTGCGACCCAGTTACAGGCAAATGCAAACTCGTTGACATCGCGTTCACAGCAGGCGTTTGATCAGTCTTCGGCGGTGGCTACGGCCGCGACACAGACGTCAAGCAATGTGCAGACTGTGGCAGCGTCAGCCGAAGAATTATCAGCATCAATCGGGCAAATTGCAAATGATGTGGCTTTGGCGGCAACAGTTTCCAAAGAAGCCGTTGAACAGGCAGGACATACCGGCCGTGTTGTTAGGTGTTTAGTCCCGGCA
>NZ_JFJZ01000099.1 GCF_002115825.1 Thalassospira sp. MCCC 1A01428
CCATGCAGTTCACGAGCATTAACCGTTTGAACCGCCCCGCCCGGCAAATCGCGGGTTTCAATCTCGAACAAGCCGCCCTTGCCAGACAGATTGTCATTCGTTGCATTCAAGGCACGTTCCATAATAACGACTCCTTTGTGAAAACGGGGCATATCACCCCCAAACCGCCGCCACGGCGTGGCCAAGAACAACCCCGACCACGCCCGCAACGATAACCAGCAACCCCATGCCAAACAGGTCCAGCATCACGCCGCCGCCCGTTCCGGCGGCCAGCCAATCGCCGCAAACCGCGCCACGGCTTCCTTGCCCTCCCACAAGGGCGGCTTGTTATAGCCTTCCTGTGGTTGGACCGACGCAACGATCCCGTCCAGAATACCCGGCAAATCCACATTCCGGCCCAGCCGTGCATTCAGAACAAGGGCGCGTTTTAACCCTTCCATCACCTGTTTAATCAGGGCGGGCGATGCGTATTCCGTCACATCGGCAATCACGTCCAGGTCATCATCGGGCAATGTAAAAGGGTGCAAATAGCGCCGGACAATGGCAAAGCGTTCATTCCAGCCGGGCAATTTTACATCCAGATGCAACCCAAAGCGCCGCCACATGGCCGGGTCTATGGCTTCGTTCCGGTTGGTTGCGGCAATTGCCGTGCCCTTAAACGCTTCGATCCGCCGCAACAGCGAATTGACCGTGGCATTCATTTCACGCGCCGACGCCTGATTATCCGATGTGCGCTTGGTCGCAACCGCGTCAAATTCATCCATAAACAGCACATATTCGCGTTCCCGCCCCTCAAGGGACTTAAACAGCTTGGCAATATTATTGCCCGTACCGCCAAGATGGCTTGAAACAAGGCTGTCCATATTGATCGACACCAGCGGCAAACCCAGCCGGGCGGCAAAATGGTGCGCCAGTGTCGTTTTGCCACAGCCCGGCGGGCCATATAAAATGGCGCTGCGCCGGGGTGCAATCCCCACATCTTCCAAATCCGCCGATGCCCATATTTCGGTCATCCATTCATGCACAGCAGATCTCACCGGCGCGGCCAAAATCGGCTCTTCCGCATCCGATGGCATATGGATATCGGCAAACTTGCGAACATCCATCCCTATCTCAAAACGTTGCATTATTGTGCTGCCCCTTGCTGATCTTTATCCGCAGGTTTTGTCTTTGTCCGCCGCCAGGCTTCGGGGATTTCCATGCCATCGCTGCCCCTGGCACGACACCATGCCTGATCCCAGATCGCCCGGCGCTTATCGCCCGCCAAAAACGGGTTGGCCGTAACCGGCTTGCCGCCCTTGGCAGCATCCGCGCCCATCGCATCAGGGTCCGCATCATCGGGGATCGCCTCGGCCGGGGCGGCACCATCGTCTCCGACAGGTTCCGGGTCTGGCTTGGGCCGGGTAAAATCTTCCAGATCAGTCTGGCCGTCACCATCGCCACCCCCGGCGGGCGACTTGCCCAGGCGACGCCGTGCCGCCTCGCCCAGCGGCGTATCGAACAACATGCCAAGGGCCGCTTTGTAAATGTCTAGCAACGCCTCCTGTTCTTCGCGCTCTTGGTCCGTCAGCTTGCGCAACTTCACAAGGGTATTGATTGTTTTAATATCAAAACCCAGCGCCTTGGCCTCATTCTTCACGGCCTTGATATCGGCCATCAGATTGGCCTTTTCTTCTTCCAGCCGCTCTATCCGCTCGATGTAACTGGCAAGCTGATCGGCGGCAATTCCACCCTGTTGCATCGCCCTGCCCTCCTTTCAAATTTGGTTACGATACCCAGCGCCAGATCACGCCAACCGCCCCGGCCAGCAAGATAACAACACAGCAAAACATCAGCGCCGCCAGCACCCATGCCGCAATGTCTGGCGCATCGGACGGCACGGCATTGTATTTATCGGGTTGGTTTTTCATGGCTTTGCCTCTTGCGCTTCCAGCCTGTCCAGCCGGTCAATTTCAGCCAAAATCAAGGCCCCGGCCTTAACAAGGTTCCGGCGATGCCCGGCGGGTTTCCACCACCGTTCATCCCAAGGCCAAACCCGCATGAAAATGTCGATAAATGACGCCTCGCCAACATTCGGAAACGCCGCCTTGGCCGCATAACACGCCGCTGCGCGGGCCAGTTCGTGCCGGGTATTGGCAGCATCACAGGCCGCATCAAACCCTTCGATTTCAATCTGGCGCTGGCGTTCGGCGATGATGTCTTTAACAGCCCGGTCAACATATACAGGATAGCTCATTGTCCCAGCCCTCCATGACGGCGTGACGCCATCCGCGTTTTCAAACCAACCTTTTCACTCGTCTTGTTGAACTTGGCGACAACGGCATTTGCCAGATCAATCCCTGCATCCATCGCAATCAAATCAGCGCAAATCACAACATCGGCCAATTCTTCGGCAAGGTCCGAAATTTTCGCCCGCGATCCAGGCAACCCCATCCGCTCACGGGCAATTTTCTTAATCAGATTGCAAGCCTCACCCACTTCGCCTGCCAACTCATTACCCCGGAACTCGATGGAGATTTCACCGCCCGCATCCCATTCAGCTTGGCGGGCGATATTGGCCGCCCGAAGGGCCTTGAACTGGTTTCCCATCACGCCACCCTTTCCACAACCGGGTTCATATCGGCGACCGTAGGCACAGGCCCGGAAATATTCATTACCCGCAAATCAAAGCAGGCGGCACTTTGGCCCCGTACATCAAACCAGCATGACCGCGCCCGGCCCGCATCGAACCAGGTCACCAGCGCACCGAACCGGCCATAAAAATCCTTCACCGATGCGGCGCGATACACCAACGTTGCGGGGTGCGATACCTTGGCATCCATCACCATCAAAGGCAGGTCATAATCAACCGGCGGCCAGTTCGGCACGATGGCCAGGCCCGCAACAGTCAGATCATTGATCACCCGCACGACCGTCGCTCCGAGGGTTAAATTATCGTTTGCCGCCTCGGCCAAAGACGTTTTTAAAATCTCATACCCGGTTTTCATTGTGCAACCCCCTTGCCGTAAGGCCCGCAGAAATTATCGTTGGCCGTACGGTCGCCCGTAGCGGTCGCGCCCGAAAGCGGGTCCGTTTTCGCGCCGGGATAGGCGATATAATAACCGAACAACCCAAGCCGCTTTAACAGCCCGTTCGCGCGGTCAACCGCATCGGGCACGCTATGCACCACGCCCCCGACCACGATGGAATGCGCGCTATTGCGCCCCTGATAAAAGGTCGTCTTGCACCCGTAAACGCACTGCAAAACCGAAACCGTGCGGCCAACCGCGCCATCAACACGGTCCCCGCGCAGAACATTCTGCACCGCCAGGCGCAGGCTTAAATCCATATCCACATCCGGTATCTCTACCGTTTTTTCCTGTTCCATATCCGTCCGCCTGTATCTGTGTGAAGCGGGGCATACCCCCACGGCCTTAAGCCCCACCCCGCCGTCAGGCTGGGGTAAGGGGCCGCAAAAACCGGCGCGGGCTTTGTGGTGCATTCGCCGGTTTTATGCCGTGGCTGGGGTTACATCATCGCCTCCATTTTCAGGGGTGGACGCACCGGGCATTTTGCGCCTGCCCGGCGCGATTTTTACACGCTGACACCCCAAATCCCCGCCCCGGCCTTCAAGCCGGGGTCGGGGTTATGTGTAAGGCTCACGTCAAAACCAGTGATCACCCCGGCGCGGGAGAAATATCGAGATAGTAGTTCTCGCCAACGCTAAACCCCTTGGCGACATCAGTACGGACAGGGCCAATTTTCAATTCGCCCGACGGCGTATATTTAAAAAACTCATCATTTTCCGGGCTCCCGGAAATCACCGGATCAAAATGAACAGCAAAACCATGCAAAGACTGGGAAACCAAAGTGCAACGAAACTTGCAACGAACCGACATGCCAGTAACCTTTCAACAAGACTATAAAACAGTGTGGTGCAGGCCGGTCGCGGGTCGCCAAAGGGAGGCTGGCAGTTCCACCGGCTGACGGGGTTAAAGGGCGCCGGACACTCGCCGTCTTGTCCGTCGGGCCGCCCGCAAGGAAAGCCCGATATGCGCGTTCAGGCGTTTGAAACCTGCTTTAGGTGGGTGTCGTCATTGGCCGCCATCATCGCGGTGCCGCGCATCGCAACGCCGCGCCCCCACACCGTCGTAATCGTCATTTCCGATCCGACGCGGTGCAACAAACGGCGCAACTTGCACACATGAACCTTCAAAACATCGCGCCAGCCATCGGGCATCAAATCGGGGTCAGGCCAAACCGATTCACTCAAAGCCAGGTAATCCACCACAAACCCGTCGGGCTTGCCGCTAACCGCCAGCAAAATCATTGCCGGGGCCGGGCCAATCCGCACCGCCCCCAGCGGGCCGGAAACCACCATGTAAGGGCGCGCCGCACAGGGGAAAAACAGCCGCGTCGTCGGCGATGGTGGCACATCAACCGC